>NZ_ATTQ01000003.1 GCF_000419765.1 Rhizobium mongolense USDA 1844
CTGGCAGGCCTATGTGTCGCGACTTGAGGCCCAACCGGGCATCATCGTTGCGGAACAAAAGGTGCGCGATGGCCAATTCTACATTTCCGGCCTGAGAGACCCGCTTGGCGCCGACCCGCAGTCGCTGTTGTCTGGAACGCATGTCGATCCCGCCCGCGTTCATTCGCAATGGCAATTCTATCAGAGCCTTGAGCCGGAGTTCGTGTTGAAGCGGCTGACGGCGTCGCTGGCTCCGCCCAAATCTGTTCTGCTTTCGATCGTCCAGGGTCGCATCGTTGTCGTGGGTGAGGCTCCTGCCAACTGGATCAACCGGGCGCGGGCCGCCGCAGAACAACTTTCGGCGGACGGAGTGGTTCTGGATGTCTCGCAGCTGAGTGAGCTGAACCTTGCAGAACTTAATTATTTGAGAGAGGCCATCCAGGCGACCGATATTTTCTTCTATTCCGGCAAAGCTGTGCCGGGACCAGAGCAGATACCGGTCCTCGACAGGTTGGCGGATCAAATAAAGGAATTGGCCCAAAATGCCCGCAAGTCAGGCGTAACAGCGCGGTTCATGTTGACCGGCCATGCGGACGCCACGGGCCGTGAGACGGCCAACGTGTCGATCAGCGCCGCCCGCGCCGAGACAGTTCGTGCGCTTCTCAACAAGCGCGGCGTCGCTCCGGAACTGCTGCTGGTTCGGGGCGCTGGCACCTTTGAGCCGGTGGTGCCTGAAAATAGTCGAACTGGGAGCTCCACCAATCGCCGGGTTTCGATTACGGTAAGCCTAGAGTAGTGCGGAGCTAGGATATTGCAAAAAAAGATCTGCATGTTGGGTGGGTTCGCTGTCGGAAAGACGAGTCTGGTTCGCAGGTTTGTGCAAAGCATCTTTTCAGATACCTACTTGACCACGGTGGGAGTGAAAATCGACAAGAAGAGTGTCGCACTCCCGGACAAAACCGTGGATCTAATTTTGTGGGATTTGGCCGGCGAAGACGATATCGGCTCATTCCGCGTCAGCAATGTGCGGGGTGCGTCCGGGCTCGTGCTTGTCGTCGATGGAACCCGCGCCGCTACTCTTCCCGTGGCGCTCACTCTGCGCGAGCGGGCCGAGGCCGAATTCGGCGCTATGCCGTTTGTATTGCTGTTCAACAAATCCGACCTGGCCGATCGGTGGGCAATATCGGATAGTGAGATTAACGAACTCAGGCAACTTGGATGGCAAATCTATCGAACAAGTGCGCTTTCGGGTGAACATGTTGATGATGCATTTCGTCAGCTTGCTTCGATGGTCACCAAATAGACCATGCATAGATTGCCAAGAGAAGTCGGAAGCTGGATTTACGATTTCTTCTGCAATGAGCACTCTGTCGCATATCTGAAAATTGACGCCCAGCTTTGCATAGCTGCGAAGGGCGGTAACGTTAAACATTACGGGCTCTCATCGCTTCGCATTGGCAAGCCTGTTGCCGATCAGCTTGAATTTATGGAAGGTTTGCTGCCTTGCCCGGAGCTTCCATATCATATGGCCATGGTCGAACTGCCCAGCGGGCGTGTCGCGGACCTTCATCTTTTTGCCGGCAATGCCTGCGTGTGGCTGCTCTTTCTTGACGCCACTGCCGAACGCGACAACAAGCAGCGGCTTCAACAGAAGGCCTATGAAATGACGCTCCTGCAAGAGAGGGAGCGTCAACTCAACGAGAAATTACAATCGACGAACGAGGCGTTGAGGAAGAGCCAGGAGGGATTGTCGCGTGAATACCAGCGCGCCGAATCCCTACTCCTCAACATTCTTCCGGCGTCGATCGCGGAGCGGTTAAAAGCGCACAAAAAAATTGCTGACAACCACGCAGAGGTGAGTGTGCTTTTTGCCGACATCGTCGGTTTTACGGAAAGAACGCGGAGCGTCGGAGCCGTGACGACGCTCGCTATCTTAAATTACTTCTTCAAGGCGGCGGATCGGCTCTCGGAACGATACGGCTGCGAAAAGATCAAGACAATCGGCGATTGTGTGATGGTGGTCGCTGGCCTGCCCACCGCGCGATCCGATCATGCAGAAGCCCTCGCGTACTATGCACTTGAACTGCGGAAGGCGGTTAAGCGCGAACGCTTCGCAGGAGAACCGCTGAGACTCAGAATTGGAATTCACTCGGGACCAATCGTCGCTGGCGTCATAGGCAAAAGGCGGTTCGCCTATGACCTGTGGGGCGAGACCGTTAATCTCGCCTCACGCATTCAAACGTCCGCGGAGCCCGATGAGATCCGTATTTCGGATGCAACTCACCAACTGCTTGGACCAAAATTTGCTTGCGACCTACTCGAGGAAACGGAATTGCGTGGTACAGGTCGTGTGCGAATGTGGCGGCTCTCGGCTTGATTTGCCGCTTGGCAGTGCCGATCCTGGAACGCATTGCATCTCAAACTAATCAAACATCATGGTTTCGAATGTCCGCAGAGGTGAGCGAAGCAGTCGACCACCGAGCGACCTCCAAAGGTCTGTCCTGGGTCAACTCAGAACATCGGATCCTGGAGATTTAAGTCCGCTATCGTTCTTCCCTGCGCCACAAGCGGACCTACTGCTCTCGGCCCCAAATTGGTCATTCCTCTAGGGCCAGGGCGATGTTAGCTGGAGGTGCATTTGAAATAAGGTGCCCCTGTAAGCTATAAGGGTTGTCGGTTCGTATCCGTTCAAGACGTTCCACCTGGAATCCTCGCCCAACTCATTCCTTCGGGACGGCTTTCGGTCTCGGTTGATACAGACGCCGTTTGACGTTCGAGCGTAGAGCATTGCGGAGATCTTTGTCCGCGATCGAAAGGTCGAACCATTCCGGATCAAAGCAGCCACCGCACCAACGAATGGTTTCAGCATATTCTGGATCTTCCCGATCGGCGATGATCTCCAGGAACCGCTCATAACCGGACACGCCACCAGCTCTATTTGCGACTGTAGTGAAAGGCGGGGCCCCCACTTTGGAATCTAGCCTTTCATCAACAGGAAACGCGCGCTTCCATTGGTTTTCATTGCCGGACATTGGCTTCGGCAGGAGATAAGTCAGGAGGTTGAAATGAGCGACAACAAGTCGACCCTTGCCGTCTTGGCCATCGGCTGCACGGCTCTCATCGCGCCGCTTCACGCAAACGCATTGGACATCGGCGGCAAGAACGGCATCAGCGTCAACGGCAGCCGCAGCGGTCTGAACGCTTCTGTTGGAGGCGCCAATGGAGTTAACGCCAGTGTAGGCCGCAGTTCGAGAAGCGGCCTCGGAGTGGACGCCTCGGTTGGGGGCTCCAAGGGGATCAACAGCAGCACATCCGTGAGCCGTCGCAGACCCGCCCTCGACGTCAGCACAACCGCCAGCATCGGCGGATCGAACGGCGTCAACGCTGATGTCGACGCGAGCATCGGAGGCTCGCGCCTGGCCACCGCAACAGCAAGGGTTGGAGTTTCGGAAGATGCTCCTGTCCAATCCACTCTCGGGACGCTTTCGGAAGGCGCTGCGGTCACGAGTGGTGTGGGGGCGGGCAGTATTCCTCGCAGCACGTCCATGGCCTTGAGCGAGATGTCTACGGCAGATAAAGCCAAGGCAAAATTGCGCTGCAAGGACGTCTTGAGCTCGGGTGGATTCGACGCGAGCCTTGTCAAGCTCTGCAAAATGGTCGTCGCGATGCGCTAGCTGATCGCGAAGCTCACCGTTCCAACGTCCTGATCGAGATTCCCGGTGCTTCGGCGTTTCGACCGTCCGGGAATCCCTCGCTTGTCTGATCCGCAAAGATGTCGCCGAGCCTTCGCGTCAATAGGTCAGGGTGACAACTACGGTATCGGTGTAGGTGCCGGGGTTGGGCGTGTCCTGCGGAGGGACGCGGCCATAGACGGTCAAGACTTGAGCCGCGCCGTTTCCGGTTCCAGCAACCGTGCTGCCTGGTGAGGCCGCATCCCCCCACGGCTGCGAGCGAGCCACATCCTTGTAGAGCGCGTAGGTGACGGTTTCGGCTCCTCTCGACATCTTGCGCGCCATCGGCGCTGAGTTCGTGGTGCCGCCGTTTAAGGAGATCGTATAGGTCGTTCCGGGCGTGCAAGTCGCCGTCACGGAGCCGGTGGCATCGACATTAGCGTTTAGTACGCCCTTAGTGCCGAAGTCGATATTCTGTATGGCGACAAGACAGTTCGCAGCAACGTTTGCATTCACGCTGAATGACGTCGTGGCCGAAGTTCCCGAGGCTGCATTGCAGTTGCTGTTGGTGGTGTAGCGATATCGGAACGGCGCGTGGGTTCCGGAAAATAGGCCGAGCCGATCATTTCCGGTTAAGTCGGTTGGGACAAAACTTTGTGTATGCCGGACTTCAGGCGGCAACACCCGCACCGGCGGTTTGAAGGAACTAAAACCGGTTCTGTACGTTGAGTTAGGTTGGAGTGCCATCACGAGCAACGCACCGCGCAGGTAAGCGCTATGGAGATGGTCAGGTACTCCGAGGAGACCTACATGGACCTCACCACACTTCTCATCATAGTTCTTATTCTTGCCCAGGTTGTTTCGCTGGCCGCAACCAGCCAATAACTTTATACACCGCGCGGAATCCTCCGCCAGTGGGCAAGCATTCAGACGTGTAAGGCGTCTACCAGCGTCCTCTGTTAAAATCCGACGCGTTGCCGCCGGCGCCAGCAAGGCCAGCGTCGCACGCGATATCGATTTCCTATGGGTTCCGACCCGGACGAAGCACGCACGGCGCCTTGGAAAATATCCTACCGTTTATCGGGCGCTTGAAAATGCAGATGGGTAGTCAAGGGCTCGAGATGAGTCGCACCGAACGTGGATTCTGCGTCCGTTCTGCGAGTTGCCAAAATCGCAGCTTCGGGCCGATCAGGCCTACTAGAGGCCGGATGAGGACGGTCCGCATCCGGCGAAAGAGAACCGTTTGCGCGATAGCAGCGATTTTGACTTCCGCATGCCGTCTCGCAGGGCGGCGAAGGCATCTTCCGAAACTTTATCGGTCGGCGTGTGCCACGGCTGATCGAAATCGATCTCTCCTTGCGCCACACGGTCGGCGATTTAGATCAAGGGCGACGGCCGCTTAGGCTGTGCGTAAAGCTGAGCTTCGGTGCTCCTGATCGCCTGCGGCCTCGTTTTCTGGCTGCTTCCAGCTGAAGTGAGACCGCGCGGCTGGCACCGAGCAGAAAGAACGGCCCTGCAGCTAAGGAGGGGTGTGTGCAGGGCCAGGTCGCCAGCGTTGCTGGCTTTGGACGCGCGGTGTCTGGCAGTTGTGGCTATGATGACATACCGCGCCATCCACTGCCTTAACGGGCAGAACGTCATAGCGTTCCGGTGCGGAGCGTGCGGTCCGGATCGCCATTATTGCAGCAGACGATGTGCTAGCCCCAAAAGCCGAACAGCCATACAAAAAAGCAGCGACACGATGACAAGCCAAAGCACCAAGCCGATCAAAGTCAGCAGCCCTAGGTCGTCGCATCCTCGCTCCGGCGGCTTTCCAGACTGGCGATTGGGATCACTCATTGGCACGTCCTCCAAAAATTCGGGCGCAGCGGTAACCAAGTCCATCCGTGAGGGGTGGATCGCGCGGCATCACCAAGAGGGAAGGTGTCACTTACTGGAGTACAAGACGCACAATCCTGCCCTCAAACAAACGGAGACACGCCATGTTCGCGTCGTCCGGCAGGCCCGTGGCCGACCTGCCGATGGAACTCACGTAGTTCGCGCTTCTCCACTCGACGACGTCTTCCATTTGCACCCAGATAGTATCCTCTCCGCCCGCGCGGCCATGTTCGAGCTTGTAAGTCGCGACCTTTCCGAAGATGTCGGCGTACTCCATGAGCCGTTCCTCCGAAGCGTCCGGCGGCGACGCCACGCCTTCCAACGCCTCGCGGGTGACGATCACGAGCAAGTCGGCCGTCTCATCGTTCATGGGAATATGGCCATTCTCGTCTCTGAGAAATGGCGGCACGTCCGGGCGCATCTGAAGCGGCATTGGTTCTTAGCCGAAGGACGAAGGGTGGGCCGACGTAGTCGTCAGAAGGCTGGCTCCTGGACCAACACGACCGCGAGAGCCCAGCAATGATAGATATCCTCCGTCACGTCGTCGCTAAAGACGTCCCGCCGTTCATCTGGCATGACCCACTTTTCAGAGCGCGGCTGGGTAGCCTCGGTTTGCAAACCGAAGCCGCGCCGGACGGGGCCTCGTGTTCTCACCGGGCGGCTCATGATTGTTTTCCTACCTAATGCCGCAAAAAGCACCTAGACCCGCGTATAGGTCATCCCCTCCTCGTTGGTATCCGATCCCTCCTCGCGGCCAATAGTCAGGCCTCGGAGCGTACGGTTATGGTCAGGGCACATCCTCCCCGGGGGGCCGTTACCCCAATCGCCCCCCATGGATCAACATATCGTGCGACACGAGAAACGCCGAGGATTGTGGCAATGACACAGAGCGTCGAAATCGATCTGGTCCCGTTGAAGCTGTTCTCCCGGCGCATATCGGAAGGCTAGACCAATAGTACCAGGCTATCCACTCCAGGTTCCGCCAGACGGTCAAAACTAATCGGATGCGAGTAATGCGATTTACTGTCATCGAAGGTGGCAAGAGCAAAGACTATAATTTCACGGGACGAGACGGAAAGCCAACGCCTGAGGCGGTTCGCCGGGAGGCCTCCCGGCGGCGCGATATCCTTGGCCTAAACAGGCATCGCGTCAGGGAGATGGCAGTTGGTGTCCCGGTGCCAGCTAAACTTCGCTATCTTGAAATTCAAATCGAATTCGTCGCCGAGTGCCTGCTGAATCAGGATGATATTCCAGAAGATTTTCGATCCGATAAATACTGGCCTGCGTAACGCTCGATCTATCAATCTGCCGTAGTATGCACTGCATAATTACGTGAGAGATGGCGTCTATGTGTCGGCGTACGGGATCACGGTTCTGAGGGAGCGTTATGGCGGGAGTTGGTGTCACAGTTGGCGTTTTCGAGTTGGGCGGCCACATCCTCCGACGTGCCCGCCCAATCGCTTAAGCAGCTTTTGCGTTGACGGTGGCCTTGGCGATCTTGGACAGCAACTGATCGGTGGTTTCCTCCTCGTCGAGGGTCTGCGCGAGTAGCTCAGCTACTTCGTCCAAACCGAGCGTCTTAGCCCAAGTGACCATCGTGCCGTATCGGCTGATCTCGTAGTGCTCCACAGCCTGCGCAGCGGCCAGGAGACCTGGATCGAGCGCGTCCGTTCCCTGGAACTCCTCCATGACTTCCTTGCCTTCTTCGATGATACCGAGGATGGCATTGCAGGTCTTTGGCTGGGCGGGCTTTCCGAGAATTTGGAAGGCCTGTTCGAGACGTTTTACGTGGTCTTCTGTCTGGCGGCGATGTGTTTCGAATGCCGCCTTTAGATCGGGCGCCTGTGCAGCGTCCGCCATCTTCGGGAGCGCTGTCAGTATCTGTTTCTCTGCGAAGTAGATGTCCTTCATGGTCTCGTAGAGAAGGTCGCCAAGGTGTTTAGAGCCTGCCATGTTCGTGTTCCTTTTCTGATAACTACGGGGGTCTTGCGGATGTTTATTCCTCAACGACGGCAGCAGGTTTCGTGCCAGCTACACCGCCGAACCAGGCTGCGATCACGCCGAGGACGAGTGCTACGAAGCCAAGAAGTGCACCTCTCGAAACGATCTGGGCGGTCGTCTGAGCTGCTTCCAAAGCCTGCTGCTTTGCCTGCTCAACGGATGCCCTGTAGCTGGCCTCGTATTCGTCGACCTTTGCCCGAGCTTGGTCGACGGAGATGTTCTGAGCCTTCGCTAATGCGTCGGCGGCGCGGGTCTTAGCTTCCTCGATCTTGGATTGATCGCCTGTCACCATGGCTTTCATCGCGGCGACTGCCGCCGTTTGAAGTGCTTGAGGATCGTTGCCACCGCTGGAATTGCGGATTTGCCGTTCGATGTCACCCATCGGATCGGTCGCAGCCGCAATCAATGGTGCGGCTGCCGTGGCGGCTGTTGCCGCAGTCCGGCCGACGCCGCCGACGGCGGTTGAAAGGCCGCTGAAAGCGCCGCCGACGAGGGCCCCAGCCGAGGTTGTCAGGAAGTAGAGGATGACCAGCGTTGTCACGGCCCAAGTGGTAATGCCGTGAAACCCGCCTGTGGACGTGCTGGGGCGGCCGGATAAGCGGCTTGCCGCATATGCTCCGATGAACGAAGCGATGATGCCAGCGACGACGAACCAAAGACCGCCAACGATGGAAAAGCTGCTAGCTGTAGGATTGTCCGAAGTTCCGGGATCGAGAACTGCGGCACCAATACCGACGCCGAGCAGATTAAGCAGGATCTGGACGGCAAGTGCGACAACGACGCCTGCAAACACCGCTCCCCACGATATCTTGTTGATGGCCGCCGTAATGCTCGGGCCCGTATACACGGTATCATCCGGCGGCAGGCGATTGATACCTGATCGGGACATTGTGGAACCTCCTTATGTTTTCACGGTTCCGTGAAGGCACAACTCCCATTTCATTTAAGTGTTCCATGACGGGTGAGGGATATTGGGCTCCATGGGAGCTTACTCGTGGAACAGCCCAGCGCGGGGCACCCTGCGCCCCTCAATGTTGCCCCGTTTCCAACGGAACGCTGCCTTCGCTAGGCCTTCCGGAAGACCGGCGCACTCAGCGTTATATCATACCGGCGTTCGCCGCGCATCCAGCGCAAGCCTGTCGCTGGTATGAAAGGTTATCGGACGAGGAGGGCGGATGACCCATCCGCGCGGTCCAAGAAGGTCGGCTACATCATCGATTTCAGAAGTGCGCGAAGGGCGGCTGTGTCGATATTCGCTGGAATTTCGCTGAGCCTGTATTCCACCAAAGCTGCAACGGCCTCTAACGTCTCTCGCTCAGACCATCCGGCGGTCCTTGCTGCTTCAATCAGATCGGCAAGAGCGAATTGTATTGCGTCCTGGCATCACATACCTACGCATTCACCCCTCCCGTGGTTCCCGTCATGGGCAAAAACGTCTTTGCCGGCAGCCTCTTGCCGTTCACATCACAAGCCACCGACGCGCTGTTCGATGGCCTGCGCCAGAATGTTCGGCAAAATGAATGCGAAGAAGCTGCCGGTCATCAAGGATGAAGACCTGCAGGCGGCAGCATCCATGTTCACCTTTTCATGGCTGTTCGACACGCTTGAGCGGACAATGGACATGCCCCCGCTCCAGAATGCCGACGGCGATGATCTCGTGTTCCACGATGTCAGGTTTCCGCTGGCTTCAGGGGCAAGGCAGAAGGACATTGCCGCTCGGGTGAACACCATTCCCGGCATGTCGCAGGAAAACGCAAAATTCTGGAATTGGCTGGAGGATAAACAGAAAAGCAAAGGCAAGAAGAACACCGGGCTTTCTCTCGACACCACCATGGACAGCGGCTTGCTTGTGCTGGGAAATGTCGAGTTGAAGGTGCGCTTCCTGCATTTGGCGCCCAATTCGGCGCGCGCGCAGACAAAGGAATGGCCCTGATCCAGGAGACCCTCGGTGATCTCGTGCGCCCTCCGCTCACTGAAATCCGCACCGTGGAGCAGATGATGGCTGAACGTCCTGCCCAAGATCAGACAGAAGCACCATCCGACATTCCGCCCGAAATCGCTGAGCAGATCGTCCATCAGTTTATGGACCGCCAGTATCGTGAAACCCTTGACCAGCCGGTCGGAATGCTCGGCAACAAGACGCCACGTCAGCGGCAAAATCAGCCGCCAGCCCGAAGGTTGCCGAGTGGATCAAATATCTCGAAAACTAGTCCGCAAGGCACCCGAATCCCGCCGACCCAATGGCCACATACAGTTTCGAGTAGACGTGGCACGAACTCGGCGTCGTCGAGCTGCGTCAGTAACCGCTACCGTATATCTGTGTCCCAATAATGTACTGAGGTTATAATCGTTGATCAATCGGCGGTGATGTTGCTCAGTCCACGGAGGGCAATCTCCCGAGCGTCCAGGAACGACCAGAACCGGCGGAGATTGAGCACCGTGCGTTGCACCGAACGTCCGATCGGCGTCGGCCCCATCTGGCGAATGCGTTCCCGCACCAACGGAGCGATCTCGGCAACGAAGGATGGGTTCGATCGACCTGGTCTTCTCCCGCTCGATCCGGACATAATCCTGTCGACGGCCCAGCGATAAAGCTTGTCGAGCGCCGCGATCATCCGGTCCAGGAAGAGGCCGATATGCGGAACGGAGGCTCGGACAGGCGCCGGGCTTCGTGGAATGCGGCAATGTCAGCGCGGTCGGCCGACCAGAGAGATTTGCCGTTCCGGCGCTCTTCGAGGAAGCGCATCCAAACGATGATGTCCCGCGCATAGGCGCGCAGGCTGTTCAACGATACCCCCATGGTCGGGCACGACCGGAGGAAACGGTTGAGGTAGTGATCGAAGCGCCGTTGCCTCCGAGGATGAACGGCATGCCCAGGGCGATGCTGTCCGCAGCCATTACCTCGTCCGCGGAGAGTTCGTCTGTCGCGCCGTTGACCGTCACCAGTTCTGTCGTTGATCGCCGCCCGGCGCTTTCATTCTGCCGACCATGCCGGCTAGCTCGGAGAAGGATGGTAGATCCGCCTCGGGCTGGCAGCGATTAGCGAGTTGCAGTAACAGTATCGGGAAACTGATCGCATCACGATGCGCCGGCGAAAGCCCCTCCCAGGCTCCGTCACTTGTTTCGATTGCCTCAGCCTTTCGCAACGCGATTTCGATATCATCGGCCGACAGCAGACCGCGCCGAACCAACACGTGATTGATCGAAGCAATCGTCATCAGTAGCCCTTCGACCTGCAGGTTCGCGACGTTCATGATTGCCTACAACCTTTTTAATGGTTCCAGCACAACTCCGCGTAAAAGGCCGGGAAAATCAATCCCCGGCCTCTCCTCCCTTCCAAGCGGCGCGAAAAGTCGATAACTAAACTTCTGATGACAGTTTGTTCCGCTCGCTGGCTTACGGACGCCGGCAAGTTTCGAACAAATTTCCTTGCGTCGTAGTGGGATTGTACGACCGTGTGGAACTATGACAACGAATGCCAAAGACAAGGAAGCCGTAGGTCCAACCGCCATTCAAAGTGACGAGCCAGCGGAGTTGCTGGCGGGTCGGGGATGGCGGGCAGCGCGAGCGGTGCTGTACGAGGCGATGCTTCGCCTTTGGGATGATGAAGCTTTGTCGCTGGCCGGAAATATCGCATTTAGAGCCGTTCTGGCGATGTTCCCCTTCCTTGTGTTCGTCAGTTCACTGACCGCCTTCCTCGGCGATCGTGGTATCTCGGATCACCTCATTGAGTTCCTGATCGCGATTATACCTGCACCCTTGGTTGACACATTGGTTGCGGAGGTTCGCGCTGTGGCGACAGTAAGGCGCGGCGAGGTCGCAGGCGTCGGTGTCCTGCTGACCATCTGGTTTGCCCTCGGTGGCGTCGACAGCGTGCGGGTCGGGTTGAACCGGGCCTACGACATCAAGGACAACCGGTCGCTTTTGGCTGTCTATGGTCTCCACATTCTGGTGGTGATCTGCGGTGCGCTGGTTTTTGTCGTGGTCGGTTATCTGCTGATCGTAGGCACATTTGCCCACCGGTTTCTGCCTGCCTTCGAGGCCCACCTGCTGACACTCGATGCTGTTCGATACCCGGCGGCGGCGGTCATCTTGACGGCGGCGCTGTTCGGGGCTCACACCTTTCTGCCCGCGCGATGGATCCGTTTCTCGAACATGTGGCCTGGCGTGCTCATCACCGTGGTGGCCTGGATCGGCCTAGCCGCGGCATTTTCGTTCTATCTAGCTCGTTTCGCGAACTACGCGAGCTACTATGCCGGATTGGCCGGTGTCATTGCCGAATTATTTTTTATCTATCTGGCGGCCCTGGTGCGGATATTCGGCGGCGAAGTGAACCGGGCCCCAAGAATTCGCCGCTTAGGCCGCTCTCTTATCGACAATCGATCAGTCGAGGCGGACGGCTCGGCGAACACTTCAGATGAAGATCGGTGATCCAGACTGTATATCTAACAACCCGTTGGGAGGAATGGCTCAACCGGAACCTTTTGCGTCAACGCCGGTTCTAATTGTCAGCAAGTCGACCCTTTTCAGCTCTTTGAGAAGAACCATAGCGTCGCAGCTCGCGGCTGTCGTGAAAGTGGCATGGAACGCAACCACCGGCCGTTCTCCGGGCAGACAATCTGCTCTCGGACGCTTAAGCGGATTAGCCTTCGCTGTTGGGGGAGGCAGGGTACTTTGCCGGCCTTGCAGAAAGCCCAGCAGTTGGCTGCGGGTTTTCCGGTGATGGACACGCAACTTCAAGAACTCGCCGGAACGATTGATGGAAAACTAGCGGAAACCGACGAGACGATTGCTGTGCACAAACAGGGGCAGGGGGAAGCCGCTCTGGCGAAGGTACGTTCCGATGTAGGCAAAGCGCTGATGGACCGTGCGAGAGTGACCTTCGACGTGCTGATTGAGCACGCTGACCGTCGCCCGATCTCGTCGAAAATCAGCGTTTTTTGGAACTATCCTGATCACCGCACTGGGTATTGTCCCACACGTGTTGACGCTGCTTAGCCTGGAGGGTTGGAATGCGCCATTCTTTCCACATTGGTGTGGTTGATCACATCGGCGGGCTTCTACCTCGCCAATTTTGCCGATTACAATGCCACCTATGGCGCGCTCGGTGCGGTTGCCGGCCTGATGGTATGGATTTGGATCTCGGTGATCATCCTCATTCTTGGCGCGGAACTGAACGCTGAACTGGAACATCAAACCGCGCTCGATACGACCATCGGTGCTCCGGCTCCCATGGGAAGAAAAAACGCGGAGCCGTGGTTGCCGATACACTTGGCGAATCTGCAAATGAGACGAGGTGCTAATAGCAGTTTAACGCGGCCATTCCCAACGCGCCGGGGTCTGCTAGGCGGCGCGCTAAACCGGAGCGTGAACTTCGTCTTGTTGGCTTATCCTTCCAAAAAATGCCCAAGCGAATTCAGCGGAGCAATCTCATCGCAGATGATCTTTAGAATTGCCAACATGGGAACGGCAAGGATAGCGCCGGGCACGCCCCACATCCAGAACCAGAAGATCAGCGACAAAATGACCAGAACTGGATTGAGCGTGAAACGCCGGGCGAGCAGCATGGGCGTAACTATTTCGCCTTCGATCAAATGGATCAATAGGTAGAGCCCTGCGGGCAAAAACGCTGTCCAGGTCCCATCGATGCCCAGCAGACCGACAAATACGAATATGGCGACACCAGCGAACGGGCCCAGGATCGGCACAAAGTTCAGGATAAAAGCCAAAACGCCCCATAAGATCGGATCGCCCAGGCCCGTTGCCCACATTGCGGTTCCGGTTGCAAGGCCCACGAACCCGTTCATAAGGGTGATGGTCACAAGATAAGCAGAAATATCTTGCTCAACCTGCTGTGACAGGGCGACCATCTGGCGCTTGTCGCTAAACCGGGGAATGATTTCGACCGTTCGCCGCAGGAACGTGTCGCCGGAGATCAAAAGAAAGAACAGGATCAAAATGGTCTCGAAAAACCCGCTTGCAAAGTGCTGCGTTCCCTGGAGCAGGATAGCGGACAAATTGAAGCCGGCATCGGCTTGTCCGCCATCAATCTGATGCATGAAGTCCTGGAAGGTCTGAAGCGGTTTGCTCAGAAAATGAAGGCGTTGCTGTAGCCTCTCAATACCTTCAGGCAGACGGCCTGCCCATGACGAGGCCGGCCCTGACACGGCAGCGCCAAGAACCACGATAAGGCCAAATAAGGTCAGAATGACCGTGAGTGCCGCAAGCGGCCGGGGGACGCGGAGCCTTTCCAGTTTCCGCATTGCCGGCTGGAACAGAAGCTTTAGCACGAACGAAAGAATAATTGGCAGCAAGATCTCCGCGGCGACATAAGCCGCCGTCAAACTCGCGAGAATCAAGAGGCACGTCAAAATGACAAGCTTCGGATCGGCGGTTAAGGGTCCCGCTTCTTTTGTGAGATCGGAAATGTCGACCGGTGTCGCTTTGCTGGTAGGACCAGTCCGAGAAAAGATTGACTTCTTCATCGATGCCTCCTCAAGCACGATACGTCCCGGCACCTGCAGTGGCCGCTCCGCCTAAATCCCAATGCGAAGAATGAAGGCCCTCATCATCGTTCTTCGGTGTTTCGTCACCGGGGAAGCTTGTCGCGGACCGGTTGGTCCCAGTCGTGCAATTGAGCATTGGAAAGCGTTTGTTTTATTCTCTTCATCCATCGCCTCAGGCGATTAATATTCTTCTCATAATATTGTCTCGGGAGGGTCAACGAAATGCCCCGCTGGATGTCGCTAAAACGCGCTGTTGTGAAAGCGGTTCCATCTTCGGAAAAGTGACCGTCGCCTCGGAGCTAAATCGCAGCGATAATGTGATGACGATCGACATGCATGGGGAAATTGATGCAGACGCGTTGCTGCAAACGCCGAGTCCCGTGCCATTCGAATGTCGCCAGGTCATTTTTTCGAGTCAGAGCCGCATGACGATCTTCGCTCGAGTGCCTCAAAGTTTGGGACGAATCTTCGACGCGGTTTGTTGGAGCAACATGAACCACATGCGTTAGCGGAACTATGTTTGGGGACAAGGTTGGCTATCGACGATGCCCGGAGCGCGCCGTCTATTGTCACATTATTTCAATAGGCTGGACTATATTTCCAAGTGGAACCAATGAAGGTGTTGACCGTTTAGCTTTTAATGAATGAAGCTTTCAAGGAGTCTACCCAATGGGTAGCGCAAGCGACAAAGTTTCCGGAATGGCCAATAAAGCAGCCGGCAATATCAAGCAGGCTGCCGGTAAGGCAACCGGTTCCAGGGAAATGCAGGCCAAAGGCAGGATGCAGGAGATGAAGGGCGAGGCCCAGGAGGCCAAAGGTAAAGCCAAGGATGCTGTGAAAAAGATCATCGATAAAGCGTGACCGGTTTTCGGACCGGTTGTTTGGCCATTTGCGGCCAGGATGACATACGGCGCGTTCCACTGCTTCAACGGCGTAACAGGCGCGTCGTTCCAGCCCTCTAGCAACGAGGCTTCACATTTACGTTGCGAGACAGGGTGCAATCTGCTGAAACGTCCCATGAGCGAGAGGAAGCCGTCGCGGCCATGATCGAAGCCAGGAGCGATATCCAAGCGGTCGGAACTTACCTCCGGTTCATAGTGGATTCGGTCGACTCGGATGACGAGGGAGGCTCCCGAACAATTGAGCTCGTCAAAAGCAATCGAACCCGGCCTGCCGCGACAGAGTCGGCGGCCGTCGACGAAGCGTCGATCTCGCCCAACGGCCGGCAATGTGGTTGTGCTGGCTTGATCTCTACTCTCCGGATGCGCGAAAAGAATGACTCCGCCCGGCGGTTCAGGTCGTCGTGGCGATACGCCTGCTTTGGTGTTCGCTTGACGTCGAAGAGGACATGGAGCGTCGTTGCCAGGAACTAATTTTGAGAACGTCCGAGAGTTTGCTCTCCAGCATTCCGCCATAAACACTTGCGGAGAGGCTTTGAATCCAACCGCCGAGCCGGATAGAAGTGGGTCGCCTCTCCGCCTGTTCGTTTTATATCGACCGGACGGCTATGGAGTTGAGCAACCAGGCCGAGTCGATCGAGATATCGATGCTGACGTCGTTGAGCAGTGCCCAAATTTCGTCAGCGAGCCCAACGTAAACCCAAATCTTCTTGTTGGCGGGAAACGCCATGCTCGTGTACAGATTGACGATCCGCCGTTGGCCCGGCGCCATCTGGACGGTGTCGCCTGGGTAGCTCTCGCCGTCACCACTGCAATCAAGCCCCGCGACAAACCATTGATCGCTGACCTCGTTTGCTGGATCGACGTCCTCCCAGTTCCAGAACACTGCCAGCACCAACCTCCCCCGCGTCGACGCGTTAAAGTCGGACCAGCCCCATTCATCATCGGTCCTGATGCTGTGATGGCAATAGAGGGCAGAAAGATCTGCCTTGACTTGCAGGATGCCCGTGCGAAGGGTCTTGAACCTGACCAGATAACCGGTTTCCCGGCCGACGCTGATAAGATCCACGTCGGATGCGTCGTGGTTTCTGGCGACAAGCTTCGAGCCCAGTTTCGCTGTCTCGTCGAGGTACGAGGCGTTCGTTACGACGACTCCGTCTCCCGTCGCCTGATTTCGCTGAAAGCGGTCCCAGGATCCCATGAACGGCGGGTAGAACACCTTCTCTTTATCGGGGTCCGGCAAGGGAATCCAGATGATCGGCGGCGGCGACGCAAACCAGTCGGGATTGTTGCCGACCACCGTTTCCGCGTAACGAAATCGATTGCTAGCCGTAACAAATCGCGCCCGTCGATATGTGGCGTCATGTACGTCCTTGAGCGCCGACAAATCGACGCCCGCATCTCGAGCCGCGATCAAGGATCTGTAGCGATTGCCGGGGGCGCGAAGATCCTGTGACTGGTCTTCCCGAATGGTCGCTCGAATTTTCTCGCGCAGCTCGAATGACAAGATCTCGCTCCGCTTCTGCGAGAATGAACGGCGTAAATTCTCAAAGCTATCCACCTTTGTGCGCCATATTTCTTCTTGATGACGGTCGTGAATGGCCTCGAGCTTCTTAAGCTCGGGATCCATCGAAGAGGATTGCTTTTCAGTGCTATCGTCTGTTCTCATATCGTCCCTCCTGAGAACGAGGCTCGGCAATGTGGTAGCACGGTCTACCCAGGCTTGAAAACACAGCCATTCGGGTTACTGCCTGAAGTTGATTTCGCAGCTCGAGACAGTACCATGCGAGTTAGTTAGTACCTTGTTCATGAGCCTGGTTTGCCTCACCACAGCATCTTGTCTATCGAGACGAATAGAGGGGCTGTGGTTTTGATACTTCTCAACATTTCATGTGGTCGAGATGGAGAGCTGGCTCGTCAATCATCGAAATGAACTCAGCTTTGCCGGGCTATCTCATGATCAGTTCCAAGCACTTCACCAATGAGCTGTCCAATCTTTCAGCCAGCGGTGGCTGAACTGGGGCCGTTGATGGCGAAAGCTCAACGCGGTCTGCAGGTGCTATTGAAGCAAGACAATACAATCGGCGTCCATTGCGAGGAGGTCACCGCCCGGATGCCGTGCCGCCGCCGCGGGGTTAAACGAAATGAGTCGGTGAAGATGTCCGACGGAGTCAACTCCCCGTCGCCCACCGGTTTCTCAGTATCTGACGACACCCAGAATTAGGGGACGTTTCCGGCGCCCAGTATTGTGGGCGTGGCGCTCAAACGCGAGCGGTATCCTATTTCAGAGCCGCGTTCGCCCTCGACACATCGCGAAAAACCTGTCTACCCTTTGAATGCTGACATCCGGTCGATCCCGAATCCATTGCGGGTTTAATCCAAGCCAAAATTCCCCGCGGGGTGATCGAAAAGGGCGAATAGCAGAGCAGGGGCGGCCTGCTGTCCGCTTCAAGAGGAACATCAAATCCTGATGCCCGTGAAACCGACAGAAGGTCAATTATCACTGTCGGACCTTCACTCCGCCCAGCGTCGGTTGAGTGCCTGGCAAGTGTAGCCAGCCAATCCGCCGATTGATGTAGCACCGGTCAGGTGAAGGAAAGACCCGGCTGTCATGTCGAATTCGGCGGCGAACCACGTCACCATACCAAGGAACCAAGCGAGCATATTGCCGGTGACGCGCTGCGTCCGCAATCCGACAATCAAAAGGGCGACCAGGAAGACGACCAACGGCAGGGCCAGATGTCCGAGCGAAGGGATAAGCGCCACGGTCAGAACTCCGGATGCAGCGCCGATGGCAAGGCCGAGCCACAGGCAAAGCATGGCGGCGAGGCTATTTCGCAGTGAGGTCGGTCGGCTGAACCATGCGATAAACCCGGCAAACATGACCCAGACCTCCAACGCTAATGCCGCGCTAAGCCACGCGGCGAAGGCTGCAACGACTGACGCGATTACCGTCCAGAGAATGAATTTTCCACGCGTCTGGCGGTGAACCGCGGTTGGCTGATTTTGGACTTTGCTCATGAGTATCTTCCTTCTTTTCTGTCTTCCTAAAAGAGTGGGATAGAGTTCGCTCGATCGCGCCACGCCTGCAGAAAGCGCGATGTCCTTTCTTGCATTCAATATTCGGGATGACTCGCTTTGAGCGGTGGCTATGGCTTAAGGCCCGTTGAAGATCGCAAAACGCCGCGCATAGTCCGCCATCCCTTTCGGCAAAGCGTTCTCACCTGACGCGCTCGACAAGGATTTCGCCGCCAGGCGGATTGGGATCGGCAAGAAGTTGCGTCACTTCGGTGATGTAGGCGGCAAGCGGCATGGCATGAGGATCGCTAAGCTGATGCGGGCCGCTTAGTTCCGTTTGAACATACGGCGGGGCCAGTTCGAGCACGTTGACGGACGAACCGCGAAGCTGGACGCGCAGTGATTGCAGCCAGGAATGCAGGAACACCTTGCTGGCGCAATAGGTCGGAAAGTTGTTACGGGGCACGAAGGCGAGGCCGGAGGTCGTCGTGATGATCGCCGCATTCGGCTTCGCCTTCAGTGCCGGGAGCAAAGCCACCGTCATTTGCAGCACGCTCATGATGTTGGTCTCGACGATGTCGCGCGCGATAGAGAGATCGGGCTCGGCCCGCTAGGCTCTCGGGCCGCGAGATGCCTGCATTGTTCACGAGGACATTCAGCTCCGGGACCTTATCGCGGATGCGAGCCGCGAAGGCTTCGATCGCGACCGGGTCCCGCACGTCGAGTTGAAAGGCGAGCATTCCGGGATTGGCTTCAGTGATCTCATCGAGGCGGCTTTGGCGGCGGCCGGCGATGAGGACCTGGTTGTCGAACCTGTGAAAGGCTTCGGCGAGGCCTCGACCGATGTCGCTGGTGCCACCGGTAATGAGGATGATATTGCCTGTCATCTGCATGATGTCATTTTCCTTGAAGGTCAGCCCAAGAGCGCCGGTCGCAGGACTTCTTCGCACCATTCGCGGAAGCTGGTCGGGGTGGTGTTCTCAGGCGTTCTTTCGATGCCGAGGTCGAGGCCCCGGTTCTTGGCATCGGCCATGTCGGTCATGCCCCGTGCCATCGCCTCGGAGAAGCCGAACTGAAGGAAGCGGGTCTTGTAGGCTTCCAAGGAGAGCTGCTGGAACCGTACGGGATTGCCGAGAGCGCCCGACATGATCTCCGCCATGTCGTTGAAGGAAATGTTCTCCGGCCCAAGAACCGCCACCTCTTCCTGGCCGCTCGAGCTCTCGTCCAGCAGCAAGCGGGTCGCCACGG
Source organism: Rhizobium mongolense USDA 1844 (assembly GCF_000419765.1). GTDB lineage: Bacteria > Pseudomonadota > Alphaproteobacteria > Rhizobiales > Rhizobiaceae > Rhizobium > Rhizobium mongolense. Next base: position 19,201 of record NZ_ATTQ01000003.1, read on the forward strand.
TTGCAATGTCGCGGGTGGCGCAGCTGGGTAGTTTCAAATCGCCAGAAATCGGCGAGAAAAACATACCCTGATTCTTGATCGAGGCGGCCTGCATGAGAAGATTATCCATGAAGGACGGCATGGTCAGCGCCCGAAAGGAGACGCCGGTGCTGGCGATCAGGTCGTCCATCGCCAGCGATCCGGTCACATAGCCGGCATTGTCGGCGAGGGGCGTGGTTCGGCCGAGCGCAGTGATGCCGACGACTCGCTTCACTCCGTTGGCCTTCATGGCAGCCGCGGCCGGGCGTGAGAAATCCACATAGGCGGCCATGACGCTTTCCGCTTTCGCGTCCGCTGGCACCAGCCAGAACACGGCCTCCGCACCTTCAAATGCGCGGTTCACGGTATCGGCGTCTGCGTGGGAGCCCTGAACTACCTCGACCTTGTTATGAATGACATCCGGCAACCTTGAAGGATCACGGACGATAACGCGGACTGAGGCGCCGTGCTCGAGCAGATTTTCGACGACCTGGTGGCCGATATCGCCCGTGGGGGCAGTGACTACAATCATGGCATCCTCCTGATGTCTTCGCGGGACCGTGTGGCTTTGATGGTCAACGCCAACTCATAAGATAAGTAAGGCATTGTCGGCGGACGCTCCATGCTCTATCGTCGCGATTATCGTCGCGATCGTCCGGAAATGCCATGGATCCCCTCTCCGAGTTCCTCAGCCTGCTCAAACCCTCGAGCACCATTTCATCAGGCTTTGACGCCACGGGAGACTGGTCGATCCAGTTCGGCGACCAGCACCATCAGATCAAATGCTATGTGATCCTATCTGGCGGATGTTGGTTGGCCGTGGATGGTGTTGGTAACATCGTGCGTCTCGAACAGGGCGACTGCTTCGTGCTTCCGCGCGGACTTTCTTTCCGGCTTGCAAGCGACCTGAACCTGCCTTCGGTCGCGGCCTCGACCATCTTTCCGCCCGCCCGTGCTGGCGGGATGGTGACCGTCAATGGAGGTGGCAGTTTTTCCCTTGTGGGTGCGCGTTTTGCGGTGGGCGGCAATCACGCCGATATATTGCTGGAAATGTTGCCGCCCATCGTGCACCTTAGCCAGGAGGCTGAGCGGGACGCGCTGCGCTGGTCGATCGAACGCATGATGCAGGAAGTGCGTTCACAACAGCCGGGTGGCTATCTCATGGCGCAATACCTTGCGCACATGATGCTACTGCAAGCGCTCCGCATTCATCTGGCGAGGGATCATCAGGGCACCGGATGGTTCTACGCTTTGGCTGACAAGCATTTGAGCAGCGCAATTCGAGCCATGCACGCCGACCCTGCAAAAAACTGGACTCTGGCGGAACTCGGTGAGACCGCGGGAATGTCGCGCTCAGTCTTCGCGGAGCGCTTCAAGGCAAGCGTCGGCGAGACACCTATCGACTATTTGTCCCGATGGCGCATGCTTCTTGCTTGCAACCGGCTTGAGAACGGCGACGATCCGATCTCCGTTGTCGCACCAGCGCTGGGCTACCAATCGGAGAGTGCGTTCAGCAAGGCGTTCAAACGGGTTATTGGGTGCTCGCCCCGTCAATATCGCGGGCAAGCAAACTTTTCATCTGAAACGCGACCCGTACCATGGTGACTCGTGGCCGTTATACGATTGGCCGCCCGGACCGTGCCCGGCGCCGGCCCTAACGCCGCGGTTGATTTCTTTGCCCTGCACGGATCAGGCAAAATTGGTTCGATTCCCCTCCGGACCGTTCATGACGGTACCCTTGCGACGCCTGTAGCTGGTTCCTAAGCTGTAGCGGTGGTTTTGGGATTCTGCGAGTTCAGATGGACACTCCATAATGGAAACTTGCGTCTAGGTTATCCCGGTTGGCGCCGATCGTAGTCAGCCTGTGCAGTTTCTACTTCAGCCCCATGCGCGAGAGCCCAGCAATACAGCGCCTCGAAGGGTGCCTGTAGTGATCGACCAAGAGGCGTGATTGTGTACTCAACCCCGACAGGGCTGGTTGGTAATACCTCTCGTTTGATCAGGCCGTTTCGTTCGAGTCGTTTCAAAGCCTCAGCCAATGCCTTGTGCGTGATGCCGTCCAGACGCCGCATAATTTCGTTAAATCGTGAGGGCTTTGAGCAGAGGACGGTGAGAATGAGCACAGACCATTTATTGGCAATGTTCTCCAGGATTGGCCGTGTCTTCCGGGCATCGATCAGGGCTTCGTTTGCGAATTCGGCCATCGATATACTCCATGATATCTACGCTATATATAGTGCGTAATTGACCGTAGATATAAAATATATATCTAACGTGCAACATTTTTGAAAAAAGAGGCGCACATGTACAGCTTGTCCAACAAGATTGCATTGGTTGTCGGAGGAAACAGCGGGATCGGAGGCGCGGTTGCCGAACGCTTCGCCAGGCAGGGCGCGGAGGTGTATGCGACGGGGCGATCGGCGGTCGAGAAGAAAAGGCCGGTGGAGCCGGCTGCCGGTGTGATTCACGCCATAAAGGCGGACGCCGGCGATTTAGTTGAGATGGAACGGATATTTGCCGCGATAAGAGCAGAGCGTAGGAGAATCGATATCTTGGTGGTTAACGCGGGAATTTCGGAAAACGCGACGCTCGGGAACATCACTAAAGGTCATTTGGACCGGACATTCGGCATCAATGTCAAATCGCTCATATTCGCAATGCAAGGCGCTGTCGAGTTGATGCCTAGAGGCGGAGCAGTAGTGCTGATCGGCTCTATCGCCGGCTTTATCGGGACAAAGGGCTACGGCGTATACGGCGCCAGCAAGGCCGCGGTTCGGGCGTTAACGCGCACTTGGGCAAATGAGCTGGCCGAGCGGGGAATACGCGTCAACGTTGTCAGCCCCGGCCCGACCGCCACCGCCATGTTCGATGCTGCGTCGAACGAGGTACGAGAAGCTTTGACGCAACTGATTCCCTTGGGCCGATTGGGTCGCCCCGAGGAGGTGGCCGCTGCTACGCTATTCCTCGCCAGCGATGAGAGCGGCTTCATCACCGGCGCAGAATTGTGCGTCGACGGGGGCATGGCCCAGGTTTAGCCGATGATGGCTATGTCCAGGCATCCGGTTCGACATCATCGATGGCCACCCCTCATTCGGGATCGGCGTACGCCGGAACGAGCGGGGCGACATCACGATAACGGCCGCGGCTGCGCGCACCCTCAACCTGCTGCGCAGCAGCGATCCGAATTTCCTGCTTCTCGTCGAACCGCGTCAACACGGTATCTGCCACTCACTTTCGTCTGTAAACACGGTTGCGAACAGAACACGTTTGAACTGATTGATCGGCTCGGGCTGCGCTCGACTTTCATGCGCATCATCGCTCCCTCCCATGATGCGAGCAGGAATGTCCCCACATCATCTGCATCGAGATCGCTCCTGACCTCACCTGCGGCCTGTGCGGCGCGGACTGTCTCGGCGAAGGCATCCGTGAGCGAACGGCAAATTTCAGTGAGATGCCTGCGCAGCACGTCACTGTGCTCCGGCACTTCCAGACTCATGTTGCCGACAAGGCATCCGTATCTCCAGCCAGCATCCTCAAGCCATTCTGCGATCGCGACGAAATACGCTCGCAGCCGTTCTTTGGGCTGGCGGCTCTGATCGCGCAGCGTCGAATCCATGATGGCTAGGATTCGCTGATGATAGCGGTCAAGGACTACGACGGCGAATGCTTCCTTGGACCTGAAGTGGTTCGTGAAGCAGCCCTGCGGAACGCCCGCTTCGCCGGTGATCTCGCGAATACCGGCGGCCGCGAAGCCGCGCTTGTGAAGCGTCGCGACACCGGATGCGATGATTTTTTCTTTGAGGGACGGTCTTGCCATGGACAGACAATACAGTTGGACGATGCGAAGCCTGCACCCTCAACCTGCCGCCAGGCCCAGAATTCTGTGGCCGATTCGACATCCCGCGCCTTGACCGCAAGGACCAGAATATCGCCCGGATGTAGCGCCGGCGGCGTGGCCGTATCGGCGGTGTGGAGCCTGATCACGCGGTGTCCGCCCGGCCGGTGATACGAGAGACCGTGAGCGGCGATATGGGCAATCTGGGGGGACGCCGTGCGTTTCGAATTCGGCCGCAAGGCTCGCGCCGACTGCGCCGGCGCCGATGATGATGTAGCGTCATGATCAGGCCGTCTTCAGTACGGTGAGATTGACCGGAGGAGCCAATGGCGTGTCCTTTTCGCTCTTCCAACGTTCGAAGGCGGCGCGCCCGAGAATCGAAATGGACGTGTCTTCCTGCGGGGCATGGACAAGCACCGACTGAATGTCCCGGAAATGGCGCTCGAGCCCCAGTTCGTTCCCGAGGCCGGGGTTGCCGATGCCGCGCACGGCGATCTGCACCGCGTCGCGCAGCTGCCGGCCGGCAATCAGCCGGGCCCTGATGTGCTTTTCGGCCTCGGCTTGCTTGTCCTTCAGCGCATCGAAAATGATCTGCCGGGCGCCGGAGACGAGGAGGTCGATTTCGCCGGAAAGTGTTACGAAGCGTTCCGTGCGGGCAATCGGATGGCCAAGGTTGGTTGGAACACGCTCGTGAGCAAAGCGGATGAACGCCTCCTGAGCCGCTTCGGCCACCCCAAGATAGAGCGCGGTCAGCGCCAGCGTGATTGCCGCGTGGGCGCGGTTGTCCTGCTGTGCAACGGATGGATCGACCAGATCAATGACATTCTCGAGTGGGATTTCGACATCGGTATATTCGACATCGTGAGAGCCGGAGGCGCGCATGCCAAGGCTGTTCCAGTTCTCGATGACGCGAATGCCCGGGAGCCTGTTCGGAACGACGAATGTTCCGACGCGGGCCGGCGTTTCATCGGTGTGCGCCCAGACCAGGAAATGGGTCAGGCCGTGTGCTCCGGTGACGAAGCGTTTGCGGCCGGTGATCGACCAGCTGGAGGCGGTACGCCGGGCAACCGTCGCCGGCAGGCCGCCGCGGGCGGGCGAGCCGAGTTCCGGTTCGACACGCGCGGCGTTGAGCAGCAGCGGATGCTGCTTGGCCTGCTTAAGCAGGACTTTGTAGAGGTCGTCAGGCCAATGGCTCTTCGTCGCCTGACCGAGGTGGTTGAAGATCGTCATGGCGCTGATCAGCGCGACCGACGGATCACCCCGCCCGAGTGCTGCAAGTATCGTCGCGGCCTCGTAGAGGCTTGCGCCGGCGCCGCCATATCTCGTCGCGACAGTGCTTTCGAGCAGGCCGCTTTGATGAACCGCACGGATGCCCGTCCAGGGAAAATCCCCCGTCCGGTCCGCCTCGGGAGCTGCGTCCGCAAGAGCGCGCGTCGTCGCGCTCAGCAGGCTTGGATCGAAAGCCGTGTCGCGCGCGATCATCAGGCTGCGGCCTTCTTCTTCGCCTCTTCCCGCTCGCGTATGCCTTCACGCACGAGCGGCAGGATGTAGCGGCCGTAGTCGACGGCGTCGTTGTAATTGTCGTAGCCGCGGATCGAGATCAGGTCGGCGCCGAGATCGATGTAGTCGAGAATGGAATCGGCGATGGTGCGAGGCGAGCCGACGAGCGCGGTCGTTGCGCCGGAGGCATTGGTGGCGGTGACGGTTGGATACCACAGCGCCCGGTCATGCACGTCGCCGCGCTTGGCGATGTCGAGCAGCCGCTGCGAGCCGACATTGGCGGGCGGCGCGGCGTTGATCGGCGCGCGGTGGAGGCCCTTCTGGCGGTTCTCATTCAGGCGATCCAGAACTTTATGCGCCTTTTCCCAGGCAAGCTCGTCCGTTTCGGCCACAATCGGCCGGAACGTCACCCAGATGCGCGGGCGGTCCGTCCGGCCTGCCTTTGCGGCTTCCGCATAGATGCGATCGATCTGCTGTTTGGTTTCCGCCAGAGGCTCGCCCCAGAGCCCGAAGATATCGCAGAGCGAACCGCCGATGCGATAGGCCGCATCCGATGAGCCACCGAGCGAAATCGGGATCAGACCGTTTGTCGGGCGCACAGCACTGCGGAATTGCTTGAACTGGTAGTATTTGCCATCGAAATCGAAGGGCTCGGTCGAGGTCCATGCAAGGCGCAGGATCCGGATATACTCTTCCTGCCGCTCGTAGCGCTGTTCCTTGTTGAGGAAGTCGCCCTCGCGCGCCTGCTCGTCATCGCTGCCGCCGGCAATGAAGTGGACGACGACGCGTCCGCCGCTCAGCTGGTCAAGGGTGGCAAGCGATTTGGCCGCGACCGTCGGGTAAACGGTGTTGGGCCGCAGCGCGACGATGATCTTGATGTTCTTCGTGTGCGCGAGAACCGTGGCGCCGATCGTGAAAGGGTCGAAGGACGAGGAGGAGTATGGGATCAGCGTATAGTTGAAACCGTAGTCGTCGAGGGCGCGCGAGTATCGCTCAAGATAGCGGGGATCGACCGGGGCGTCCGGGATGGGATTGAGATCGTTCGAGGCGTTGGGAAAGCTGACGCTGATGAATTCCGCGGACATGGGAGCTCCTCTGAATGTCGATGGTGGTCGAAAGTTAGGCGGCAGACAAAGGCTAAGGAAGACAGGTCTTTCTATTTCTAGTGAAACTATAGAAAATATCTCTATTGGCGGCTGCCGGCGTTCAAATTCCAGTGGAGGTTCTACCAGTCAGGCGACCAGCCAAGGCTCGGGGCGATAGTCCCGGCAAGGTCGGTCAGCAGCTGGATGTTCTCGGCGAGGCGGAATGCCGGTGGCAGGAAGAGAACGATCTCGTCGGCCGCGGCGAGCCCGGGATCACTCAGCACTGCTTCGATTACCTGGTCCGGTGTGCCGTGGAAGACCGGCGAGATCTGGCTTCCCGGCGGCTGGTTGGTCCGCGAGCTCGGTTCGAGAGCGCCCTTCGGCCGCGATGCGGCTATGCCCTGGGTACGGCGCTCGAGATCATAGGCTGCGTATCTCTCGCGAAGATCTGGCGTCGTGCCGACCAGGATCGACGCTGCCACGGCGACAGGCGGCGGCCCGCTTGTCCGCTGCTTTCGCCAGGTGGCCCGGAAAGCCTCGATGCAACGGGCCTGATAGTTTCCGAAGCTCTCACCCTCGGCGTGGTCGTGCTGTACGGTTCCGGCGATCAGCCCGATGCCGAGTTCGGCGGCCTGGATAGCTGACCCGAGGCTGGCGGAACCTTGACGGATGCGCGAGCGAAGGGTCGGGCTGTGCGGTGTCACCCTCAGTTGGCTGCCTTCCGCGGCACCTTGGCCTGGTTCTGCGACCGTGTGCAGAACCTCGCCGGAGATCGCGGACAGAAAACGCGCCTGACGGCGTTTGGCTTCCGTCCTGGCGTCGGTCTCGACCGTACCGAAGACGGCATCGAAGGCTGCGTTGGCGCTGGTCGAGATCGCCAGTTCCAATCTACCGCCGATCAGCAGGTCGGTCGTGCCTGCGGCTTCCGCCAGCAGGATGGGATCCTGATAACGCATCGGAATGACGGCCGAGCCCAGCACGATATGACTGGTATGCTGGCCCGCCGCGGCAAAGAAGGGCAGCGGCGAGGATAGATAGTGGTCGAAATGCCGCTGATAGGCCCAGCCTGACTGGTAGCCCAGACGTTCGGCCGCCTTGAAAAGCTCGATGCCCTCCCGCAAGCCATGGGCTGGACCGGTTTCATCGTTGAACGAGACGCGCGTGTTGAATCCGAGCCGCTTCTTCGGACGGAATGACGCGGACGGTGCCGGGGCGGGGGCGACGACGGTCATGCGATCTTTTCCTCATTGAAGATCTGCCGCTGCTGCAGGGGCTGGGTGCGCGCAAAACGCACGGCACCTGATGGGATCGATTCCAGCAGCGAGCGGGTGTAGGGCTGGCGGGGGGTGTCGAAGATCTCTCCGACGGTGCCGTGCTCGACGATGCGTCCGCGCTGCATGACAGAGACCGTGTGGGCAAGCTGGCGCACGAGAGCCAGATCATGCGAGACGAAGATGTAGGTGAGGCCGAGCTTGACCTGCAGCGACAGCAGCACTTCGACGATATCGGCCTGAACGCTGACGTCGAGCGCCGAGGTAGGCTCGTCAAGGACGATCACATCAGGTTTCAGGACAAGCGACCGGGCGATGGCAACGCGCTGGCGCTGGCCGCCAGACAAGGCGGCGGGCTTGCGGGACAAGAGATGCTCCCCCAGCCCGACATCTGCGAACGCCTTGCGCACCGCGAATGCCCGCTCCTGATGTGTCCCGACCTTGAAGCGGTCCAGCGGCTCGCGCACGATTTTCTCGACGTTCCAGGTCGGATCGAGCGATGTGAACGGGTTCTGGTAGACGAGCTGCAGGTGCCGCCAGACAGAGCGCAGCTGCTCCGGTGACCGACCATTCACCTGTTCGCCGCCGACAGCGATCCTCCCGGTATCGGGTTGCTCCAGCCCCAGCAGAAGCCGGATCGCCGTTGTCTTCCCAGATCCGGATTCACCGACCAGCGCATGCGTCGTTCCCGCCTGAACCTCGAACGAGACGTCGTTGACGGCGGTCAGAACCTTGCCGTCGACGGTGAAGTTCTTCGTTACGCCGCTGACCTCGATCTTCGGTGTCTTTTCGCGCCTGGCGCCGAGATGCCGGAAGCCAGGCTCTCGCAACGACCGGTACCGGTCCGGGTTGAGTGCCGGCACATCGCCATGGAGCTTTCTGGCGTAGGATGAGGAAGGGGCGGAGAATGCCGTAGCGGTACTGCCGGCTTCCTGGATGGCGCCGTCCTTGAGGACCACAATGGAATCCGCGCGTTCGGCTGCAATCGCCAGGTCATGGGTGATCAGGAGAAGGCCAATCTGCAGCTCCTCCTGTAACTTCGACAAGAGGTCGAGAATACGCTTCTGGATCGTCACATCGAGTGCGGATGTCGGCTCGTCTGCGACCAGCAGCGAGGGTCGCGGCAGAACGGCGAGACCGATCAGCACGCGCTGGAGCATGCCGCCGGAAAGTTGATGGGGGTAGGAGTCATAGACGCGCTGCGGATTGTCGAGCCCGACCTGCGCGAATGTCTCCAGAACGAGTGCCTTGCGAAGCGCCTTGTCCGGTTCGTCCAGAAGTGCGGTAGCTTCCATTGCCTGCGCGCCGATGGCGCGAACCGGGTTCAGGGAGTTGCCCGGATCCTGCGGCACGAAGCCGATCCTGCGTCCCCTGAACGGGCGGAAGCGGCGCTCCGGAAGCCCCAGAAGCTCCTGGCCATCGAATTCGACGCGGCCCGCGGCGCGTCCCGTTCCGGGAAGCAGCCGCAGGACGGCGCGGGCGATGGTCGATTTGCCCGATCCGGATTCGCCGATCAGCGCGAGACTTTTGCCGCGTCCAAGCTCGAAGCCGACATTGGTCACGACCCTGTGGGTGCCGTAGGCGACCGACAATCCTTCAGTCCGCAGCAATGGGGACGATGGACGATTCAAAAACGTGGTCAGTCTGTCTTGCGGAGCCATCGGCTGATCCTGTTTAGAGAGAGAACGGTTGCGATCGTGACGAGGGCCGGGGCGTAAACCAGCCAGGGCCATTTGAGGTAATCCTTGCCGATCGAGATCAGCAGGCCCCAATCGGAAGCAGGTGGCGGGTCGCCGTAGCCAAGGAAGGCAAGGCTGGCGATCACCAGGATGGAATCGCCGAACTGCAGGACGGCAAGCGGCAGCACCGATCGCGATGCGTTCGGAAGCACGTGGCGCCACAGAATGTGCCAACGGGAGCCGCCGAGAAGGAAGGACGATTCGACGAAGGTTGCCTGCCTCGTCTTGATGACTTCGGAGCGCATCACCCGGGCAAAAAGAGCGACGGCCGAGACGCCCGTCGCGATTGCCGCATTCGTCGTGTCGAAACCGATCGCGGTGACGACGATCACCGCCAGCAGGAATTTGGGGATTGCCAGCAAGACATCGACGAGGCGGGCAAAGACCGTGTCCACCCAGCCGCCGAAGAAGCCGGCCAGCAGTCCCATAATTCCGCCGGCGACAACGCCGATCACGACCGCGATCAGCGCGCTGGCTACCGATGAGGCTGTGCCATAGACAATCCTGGCATAGAGGTCGCGGCCGAGATGATCGGTGCCGAACCAGTGCGCCGCACTTGGGCCAAGCAGCTTCTGGGCGGGAGTGCCGTTCACTGGATCGTAGCTTATGAAGAGGCCAGGCGCCAAGGACCAGGCGATCGCCAGAGCGACGACCAGGAACGAGAGGATTACGACGGGCGGCACACGCAGGCCCGTCAGACGGCCGACCAGCGTCGCACGCGGTGTGGACGAAATAGAGGCGAGCGTCATGGGGTCACCGCCTTGGAGATCGGGAGAGAGCTGTCATCAGCGGTCGTCGGGCGACGCTGCTGCGTGCCGAGAAGCTTTACGCGGGGATCGAGCAGCGGGTAGGTCAGGTCGGCGATCAGGTTGACGACGACAAAGACCACCGCGGCGAGCGAAACGACCGCCTGTAGGACCGGCAGGTCCTGGGTGCTGACCGACCGCTGTACCAGGCTGCCAAGCCCGTTTCGGCCAAACACCGTCTCGGTGATCAGTGACCCTCCGAGCAATTCGCCGACCGTCAGAGCGACGACGGTGATGACCGGCAGCGATGACGGCTTCAGCAGGTGCATGACGAAGAGCCGCATCTGACCAAGACCGCGTCCGCGTGCGACGGCGGCGTAGTCCTGGCCGGACTCATGGTCGAGATTGGCAATCAGGACTTCGGCGATCTGCGCGGAGATCGGGATGCCGAGAGCGATCGCTGCGAAAAGCGTTGCCCAGAAGCTGTCGGGCTCGATGACGCGAAAGACGCCGAGCTGGAAACCGAAGAGGTGGATCAGCACCAACCCGATCACGAAATTCGGCACCGACAGGAACAGCGAGGGGAAGCCGCGCAGCAGACCCTGGCCGAACCGCCGAGGCAGAAACTGTGTGCCGTAGGCGATGATCGCCGCCAGGAAAAGCGCAACCGCAAGGCCCGCCGAGGCAAGCACGAGCGTCGACGGCAGAACCTCGCCGATCAGCGTCGCCACCGCCCTGTTGGTCCGCATCGACAGGCCGAGATCGCCGGTCACGAAGCCGGAAAAGGCGTTCCAGAGCTGCACGGGGATCGGTTTGTCCAGCCCCTGCGCAGCGATGATCTCCTTGATCTCATCCGGCGTGAATCCGTTCTGCGGGTTGTTCAGGACATTGGTGATCGGATCACCAGGTAGGATGCTGACGACGACAAAGGTGAAGACATAAGACAGCAGGATCACGACGATCGCCTGCAGCAGCCGCTTTCCGGCATAGTTGAAATAGGCTTTGATCATGCCCATCACCTCTGTGTCTGTTGAATGGCCGGGCTATTCGCTCTTCGTCGCGGTGTAGTAGCTGGCATAGGCGACGCCGTTGTAGACCTCGCCCTTGAGCTTCGGCGACTGCACGTAGATGCGCTGGACGATCTGCGTTCGCGGAATGAAATAGCCCTGGTCGAGGACGTATTTCTGCAATTCGTCGAGAAGCGGCTTGCGGGCTTCGATGGAGCCGGCGCCGGCGATCTTGTCGCGCAGATCGTTGAGGGTCTTGTCGCTCTCGTCGAGCGCAAACCAGTTCTCGCCATTGTTGGCGTTGGTCAGAATGCCGGCGACGGTGCCGGCGTCGATGAAGGAGCGCGTCACCTCATATGCCGGCACTCCCGCGCCGCCATACTTCACCTTCTGGCCGAAGGTGACGACGTCATAGGCGCGGATATCGACCTTCCAGCCGATTTTGCCGAGTTGCTGCGAAATCAGTTCGTCGATCGATTTCGATGTCGCGAGGTACGGGTTCGAGTTCAGCGTCAGCAACAGCGGCTTGCCATCCTTGACGCGGATGCCGTCCGGGCCCTTCTTCCAGCCTGCCTCGTCGAGAAGCTTCTCCGCCTTTTCAGGATTGTAGGCGAGGAGCGCGCTCTGGTCGGTCGCACCCGGAACGTTGCTCTGGATGAACGACGTCGCAAGCTTCCAGTCGGGCGTATAGATGGTGTCGATGATTTCCTGGCGATTGATGCCGGCCTGAAGCGCCTGGCGAACCTTCACGTCGTCATAGGGGGCAAGCTTGGTGTTGATCGCCCAGCCGTTGACGAAGCCGAGATAACGCGGCGTTGCCACCGTGAGGCCTTCCGACTTGAGGGACTCGAGTTCCTGAGGCGATGCATTGTAGGCGACGTCGGCCTGGCCGGACTGGACTGCCGCAACGCGCAGCGACGGTTCCGAGACGAGCTTGTAGGTGATCGTATCGAGATGGGCGGGACCGGTCTGGCCCACCGCTGCCGGGCCCCAGTTGTAGTCCTTGCGCTTGGCGAGCTTGACGTAGTCGCCTTCCTTCCAGGACCCGACGACATAAGGGCCGCTGCCGGAGGTCTTGCTCAAGTCCGCCTGGACGCTTGCCGGCGAGGCGATGGTCTTCGGGGAAATGAGGATCGAGCCGTGGTAGCCGAGCGTCGGAATGAAGCCCAGGGTCGGCTTCTTGAAGAAGACCTTCACGGTTGTCGCATCGACGGCTTCGGCATGATCATAGGTTTTGGGGAACAGGCCGATCGGATTGATGCCCTCGCTCTTGCGCCCGGCATACCAGATGTCGAGATTTGCGACGACGGCTGCCGCATCGAGCGGGCTGCCATCGGAGAAGGTCACGCCGCTCTTCAGATGCAGGGTGAATTCAGTCGCATTGTCGTTCTGCTCCCAGCGCTCGGCGATCCACGGGCTGACCTTGCCGTCGGCATCGACATAGAGAAGCTTGTCGGTCACATGGCCCCAGATATGGCCCTGAAAGCTGGAGATCGCGCTGTTGTTAGGAATCCAGGTGTCCCCGAGGGAGTCGATCAGGAAGACGACGTCTCCGCCATCATGCGCTCCGTCTTCAGCCAATGCCGGGGTTACATTCGCTGTCGCGACCAGAGCGGCAAATGCCAGTGCAGAGGTGGCGGTCAGCAGACGACGCCGGGAAAGAAAAGGGCGGAAAGAGCGGTCGTTCATGAAGCGGTCCTGTTTGGTTGCCGGGGCTGATTATGAAGAGGAGCCTATGTGAGCGGATCGGTTTCGAGAAAGACTGGTTGTTCTTTTTCTACCAAATTTGTAGATTATTTTATCAGCGCAATCTGAAGCAGGAGGATCAGGATTTCCGGTGGCCGTTCGCCCGATAAGGTAACGCCCTTGTTGGTCTATTCGTCGATGAACGTCGTTCCGTCGAGAATGCGCACGGGCGGCAACTCCCCGACAAAGCGCTCGACATCGACCTTTGTAGAGAAGATTTCGATCTTGCCCGATGGCGTAGGCAGCGGATTGGCCTCCGGATCGGCCCGGAATGCGCGCGCAGGGCCGCCATCGTCGCCTGGCGAAGCCTGTTGAGATCCTGATGACGATGGAACGGGTTGCCGTCGGCCCAATAGACAAGGCGGATGTCAGGATAGCGCAGAGCCTGGCCATTGTAGTGGAACGGTTCGCCCGGGTTCAGCAGCATGTCGGCGATCCGTGCGACGGGAATGAAATCCGGCACCGGATTGTGGAATTGCTTGAGCGTCGGCAGGGGAACGGCGAGCTGGCTTTTGCCGATGTTGCCGAGGGCGCCGAGCGAATAGGAGAAGCCGCCGCCATCCAAGCCCATCTGACCGAGCATGGCCGCCAGCACGATCCCCATCCAGACCGGCTGTTCGCCGTAGTCAGCGCGCTGCAGGGAATGGCTGACGGTGATCAGGGTTCGGACGTTCGCCATGCGGCGTGCCAGATCCACAATCTTGTCGGCAGCGATACCGCAGATGCCGGCTGCCCATTGCGGGTTCTTCTCGACGCCATCCTCGTGTCCCAGCAGATAAGCCTCGAAGCGTGGATAGCCTGTCGTATAGCGGTCAAGAAACTCCCGGTCATGCCGCCCCTCTTTGACGAGCACAAGAGCGATCGCGAGCATGAGGGCGACATCGGTTCCGGGGATGCCGGCAGCCATTCAGCCGCCAGATCGGTCGCAATATCATCCTTGAGCGGGCTAATGAGGACGAAGCGCGCGCCGCGCGCACGGGCGCCGTTCAGCGCCGGGCGCACGACGTGCTGGCTGATGCCGCCGCCATGGACATCGGTATTCTTGACCGCCATGCCGCCGAAGGCAACGATCAGCTCGCTGCTGCGTTCGATCGCGTCCCAGGTGACGCTCTTTCGGTCGAAGCTGTCGTAAGGACCGAGCACATGCGGAATGATGACCATCGCCGCGCCCGAACTGTAGGTATTGAACGATCTGACATATCCGCCGAGCACGTTGAGGAAGCGGTGGATCTGGCTTTGGGCATGATGAAACCGCCCTGCGCTGGACCAGCCATACGAGCCGCCGAAAATGGCCCGCGGTCCGGCTTCGGCGTGAACACGGCGAAGCTCGTTGGCAACAAGATCGAGCGCTTCCGGCCAGCTGACCTCGACATAACCGTCGCTCCCACGTTTCCCGGCGTTTTCGGGCCGGCCTTCAAGCCAGCCGCGCCTGACGGCCGGGCCGGATGCGGGCGGGGCTATGAGCGATTGCGGGCAGGTTGCCGAGCAGGGGAGATGGGTGGGGGTCGGCGGGATGCGGACGGATTTCGAGGGCTTCGCCCTGATGCCGTGCATAGAATGCGCCCCAATGAGAGCTGTGGGGTTTGAAGCCGTCCATCGCACCGTCTCCCGTGAACAAGGGCAGAAAGATCGGCAACACTCACACCGGCAGGATCTTGCCGGGGTTCATGATGCCCTGGGGATCGATGGCTTGCTTCAGCGAGGCCATCAGCTCGACGGCGTCTCCGTGTTCCTGACGCAGATAGCCGATCTTGCCGGTGCCGACGCCATGTTTCCCCGGTCGACGTGCCGCCGACGGAGATTGCGTGTTCGACCATCGTCTTGTTGATGGCCGCGACCTCGGCGAGCTCCGCCTTGTTTTCGGGATTTACGGCGAAGACCACATGATAGTTGCCGTCGCCGACATGGCCGAGAATGGCAGCCGGAACACTGCAGTCCTGCAACAGGGCGCGGGTCCTGAGGATGCAGCCACTGAGTTCCGATACCGGAACGCAGACATCTGATGACCAGCCCTTGGCATTCTGTCTCTGCGAGACGACTGCGTAGAAGGCGTTATGCCGGGCCTTCCAGAGGCGATTTCGCTCCTCCGGCGCGTTCGCCCATTCGAAATCCTTGCCGCCGTGATCCTTCACGATGTCCGCAACCAGCTCGACCTGTTCCTGAACCGAGGCAGGGGACCCGTGGAATTCGAAGGCGAGGGTATCTTCGATCTTCAGCGAAAGGCCGGAATAGGAGTTGGCGGCAGCAATCAGGCGCGGTCCATCAGCTCCATCCGCGCGATAGGGATGGCAAGCTGCACGATCGCGATCGCGGCGCCGACCGCCTGCTCCACGCTCTCGAACGAGCAGAGGGCTGCCGAAATGGTTTCCGGAACGCCCTGGAGCCGCAAGGTGACGTCGGTGATGATGCCGAGCGTGCCCTCCGAGCCGACGAAGAGGCGGGTGAGGTCATAGCCGGCGGACGATTTGCGCGCCCGACCGCCGGTGCGAATGACCTGACCCGTTGGCAGTACAACGGTCAGCGACAGCACATTCTCGCGCATGGTGCCGTAGCGCACGGCGTTGGTGCCCGATGCCCGTGTCGCCGCCATGCCGCCAATCGAAGCGTTGGCGCCCGGGTCGATCGGGAAGAACACGCCCTGGTCGCGCAGATGCGCATTGAGCTGCTCGCGCGTGACGCCGGCTTGGACGGTGCAGTCGAGATCCTCGGCGCTGACACGAATGATTTGCGACATCTGCGAAAGATCGATCGACACGCCACCGCGCACCGCGCTCAGGTGCCCCTCGAGTGAAGTTCCCGCGCCGAATGCGATGACGGGCACGCCTGCCGCAGCGCAGAGCCGGACGGCTTCGGCCACGTCGTCAGTGCTTTGCGCGAATACCACGGCATCCGGAATTGCCGGCGTGTGATGGGATTCGCCGCGGCCATGCTGCTCGCGCAGGGCCTTCGAGATCGAGAAGCGATCACCGAACCTTGCCAGCAATTGGCCCGATAGCTCAACGGATAAGATGCCCATCGTTCACTCCTCCTTCGGTGGTGACCGTGTCAGCCGAAATCGTGCCATGCCGTCATGATCAGGCACGGATGCAGATTGACCGGCACCAAGTCTCACCAGGCTAGCTGTCAGACGGCGATCTTCTCGCCGTTCAGGTGGCGCTCAAGGAAGGGCAGGCTATCCTGCCCCCAGTAGAGCTCGTCTTCGTAACGAAACGTCGGGAGGCCGAAGACGCCGGCGGTCCTGGCGTTTTCGATGTTGGATCTCCAGATCGATTGGGTGGCCTCGGCCTGGGCGCGTTCTTCCAGCTTTGTCCCGTCGATCCCTATCGAATTGGCGATTGCCTGACGCACCTCGCTCCGGCCGATATCCGCCGCGTCCGTCCAGAATGCTGTCTGCAGAGCGCGCGTGAGCCCGAGCCAGTCCAAGCCGTCCTCGATGGCAGCGATGACCGTGAAGCCGGCGGGCGTGGGATCGGACAGGGCTACGCGATTTTCGAAGTTCAGCGTCTTGCCGCGCAGGACTGCCCATCGCTTCAGGTCCTTGGTCCAGTAGGCACGCCGGGCTTCCGGCCTGTTGCGCGAATAAATGCCACCGTTGTCTTCGATGAGAGAGATGACGTGCGGTCGGATCACGGCGTCATGCCTGGACGCGAGTTCCGAAAAGGCATCTAGGCCGATGTAAGCCCAAGGGGAGCCGATACCGAAGAAGTAATCAATAACCTTTGCCATGTTCCGCCTGTTCAGGACCTCATTGAAAGACGCGCTTCGTCGAATACAAAAAGCGCGCACTCCCTGGCGGTCAGCACAGCCTGGGGATCGCGCCCGACGGCAACTGTCGCCAGAGCGCCCTCGTAAAGAAGGGAAAGATGAGCGGCCGGCTGGGCCGTCTCGAGACCCGCCCTTTCCATCAGCGCGCCAAACATCTGGCTGACGGCCGCCTTATGGGCGCGCGCGACGGTAACAACGCGTTCTGAATCCCCGTGCTCGGCCACTGCCAGGGCGAACGCGCATCCACGAAACTCCGGGCTGTCCGCCTTTTCATGCAGCCGCTCGAAGATGAGATTGAGCTGATCCCGCGGGCGCGGGACTTCGTTCAGGACCTCTTCCAGAGAGCGGATGACCCGCTCGTGACGGTCATGAAGATAGGCGGCCACGAGATGATCCTTGGACGGGAAATGCCGATAGAGCGTTGCCTTGGCAACCTTGGTTTCTTCGATGATGCGGTCGATGCCGACAGCGCGGATACCTTCGCGGTAGAAGAGCGCGCCGGCAGACGCGAGGATGTGATCTGAAATGGAAGCTTTCATCGAACTGCTTGCGGAACCTTCTCGAAACAGCGCGCTCTGACATGCGAGTGCAGCAAGGCAGATTTCTATGCGGCCTAACCCTCGGGAGAAAGACAGGTCATTCCATTTGGATGTGCCGTTGGAAATATTTTTGCTCCAACGCATGTGGATAGTCTTTGGGCCTGCGACCCAGGACCTGTATGCCGGGACCCTACGTCGAGCTGCCGGGGTAAGAATCGCTATCGCCGAAATTGATCGGCCGAAGGCCCAAGCGATGATTTAAGGGATGGAGCCGTGCTAGCAGTCGTGGATTCGCCGGCTTCGGCGACTGAGCCAAACGAGCGACTCTATTCGCAGGTGCGGCGAGCGACTGACGAATTTCGTGCGGTGGTGCCGAACTTGCTTTAAGTTTTCCGACAGTGAAGTTCGCGCTGTGGGGAGCATTTAGAGGGCATTGCCGAGATTGTGCTGCTCCCCCCGAACAAGGTTGGTGGTGAATTCGAACATTATACTCGTGCGTGCGCTTTGACCTTTGAGCTGGCCAGCTTCCTCGGCGGCAAGGGCCTCGGGACGTTCAGGCCGCGGTCTTGCCAACTGATAGCTCCAAAAATCACGAAGACCACAACAGCTATGCCGTTTGCTGCGTTCACCAATAACATCCGGGGCGGATTGAGGGCTTTGATCTCGATGTCCTGCAATAGACTCCACGCCGCAATCATCATCAAACCGACCGCGCCGCCGAAGTAGCCGCCATAAATTCCAAGAATGAATTGCAGCCAAGGCCACGTAGTGCGGCGAGCGAGGCCTGTTGCTTTTGACCACGGCGAGGAGCTTTACTGCGAATTCCTTGCTTTGGCCAACTGATAGCGGAGGGCTTCCGGATGCCCAGCATGTCTCAACCGGTGCATACGCGTCTCACCAAGGTGCTAGGCTGCGATTATCCCATCATCCAAGCCGGAATGGGTGGGCCGGGTCGCTCCGAACTCTGTGCGGCGGTCAGCTCGGCCGGGGCGTTCGGCTGCATCGGCATGGTCAAAGAGAAGCCAGAGTTGATCAGGAGCGAGATCGAGGCGGTGAGGGGCAGAACGGATCGACCGTTCGGCGTCAATCTCGTTCCCTCCGTCACCGATCCGGTTCTCCTGGAGGAGGAGTTGGAGGTTTGTTTCTCTGAACGGGTCAAGGTAATCGTGTTCTTCTGGGACGTAAGGCCGGATTTGGTCGCCCGAGCGCGCGCAGCAGGTTGCAAGGTTCTCTATCAGGTTGGAAGCGTCGCCGATGCGATTGCCGCCGAACGCGCCGCGGCTGATGCAATCATTTGCCAGGGTGTCGAAGCGGGTGGTCACGTTCGTGGCAAGGTGACGTCGATGGTTCTCCTTCCCCAGGTGGTCGACGCGGTGAGTGTGCCGGTCGTCGGGTCCGGAGGGTTCGGTTCAGGGGCGAGTTTGGTCGCGGCCCTCGCGCTGGGTGCTGAAGGCATCCATTGCGGAACGGTTTTTCTGGCGACCGACGAATGCTACGCACACGACTATCATAAGCAGCGTGTCATCGACGCCGCCTCGGAGGACGCGATTTACAACGACGTGTTTGCGATAGGCTGGCCGCCGCAGTCCCCGGTCCGCACGATCGAAAACAGCGTCACCAAGCAATATGAGAACGACTTACTCGGACATGGTCCCGATGATTTTCCGCTCGAAGTCATCGCCCGCGACGGCGACGACGCGGTCTACCGCTTCAGCACTCACTCACCGTTGCGCGGCATGTCCGGCGAAATGGAACCCCTAGCGCTGTACGCGGGACAGGTCTGCGGTCAAATCAAGCAAGTTCGTCCCGCAGGGGATGTCGTGCGCGACATGGTCAATGACGCCAGACACGCACTCGCCCGTCTGCGTTCGCTGGAATAGCGGTGAGCCGATTCAATGCCGTCGAAACGAAGCGGCTCCGCAACAGTTCGAAGCGGCTGGCCCTGATTCCCGAAGCAGCGCGCGTGCTGGAATACGAAGACGAGCACGTCGCGGGTAAGGCATGAATAGGCGAGAAATCCCCAGTTTGCGTCGTCGCGCGTATCTATTTGCGGGTCAGCACCGAAGAACAGGACCTGGCTCGCCAAGAGGCGATGGTAGGCCAAGCCAAAGCGGCCGGATATTACATCGCCGGCGTCTACCGCGAAAAGGCGTCGGGTGCTCGCGCCGATCGGCCGGAGCTGCTACGCCTCATCTCTGACCTCAGCCGGCGAGGCTGTCATTGCGGAGAAGATCGACCGCATAAGCCGCCTGCCGTTGCCAGAGGCCGAAAAGCTCGTTGCCACAATCCGCGCGAAGGGCGCACGGCTTGCCGTGCCCGGTATTGTCGATCTGAGCGATATCGCAGCCGACGCTGAGGGGGTCGCGAAGATCGTCCTCGAGTCGGTGCAAGAGATGTTGCTGAAACTCGCCCTGCAGGTCGCTCGTGACGATTTCGAGGATCGGCGTGAGCGCCAGCGCCAGGGCATCGATCGAGCCAGGATCAACGGCAAATACGCTGGCCGACAGGCGGACACGGCGACACACGAAAGAATCGTCGCCCTGCGAACGGGCGGAAACAGCATCGCTCGCACTGCTAAACTCGCAGGATGCAGTGAAAGCCAGGTCAAACGCGTTTGGGCGGAGCATCAACGCTCAGAAGGCAGCATGCGGGTCGGCGAAAATGCAACCTAGACCATACAAAGTGGCGGCGGCACCGCCGCGCTCAGAGATGTCTCTCCACGTATCCGTTTACAAAGTCCCATCCCATGCCGAGTGGTTGCCTGACCAGATCGTAATGATCGTTGAACCTCTTGATGAGATGGCCCTCCAGGTCTGGTTCCCAGATTGTCGCCTCATAGCCCAGTCGGCCGCTGACAAACACGGAAAACTCTCTGAGCCCGAAACGATCTTTCATCGTCTGCGCGCAAGAAGGCCTCCGCGGCAAGCGGGCTATCCGCTACGATGACATCGAGGAGGGGATCCGGAGCAACCGTCCTCCCTTACCAATCAATCTGCGCTATCGTTTCGCGATCCACGAAGCGGGTCATGCGGTTGCCATCATGCTCTTGACCTCGGACCGGTCCGTGGCCTCCACGTCGACACCGGTAGGGCGGCTAAATCGTCCCATCTCCGGTGGCGATCTTCTCACGCTCTCCTCATTCAGGAAGCCATTGCGCTTTCGCGGGCGTTGCGCCGGATCGTCTGGGGCGGCTGTCCAAGCGTCCGCAGAAAAGCCCGGCGCATGCGATCACTATCGGCAAAGCCGGTTTCCTCCGCGATCACGTCCATGGAGTGGCGACCTTGTTCCATCATCAGCCGTGCCGCCTCCACGCGCAGGTTCTCCACGGCCTTGGCGGGCGACTGACCGGTCTCTGACCGGAAGGCTCGGCTGAACTGACGCGCGCTCAAGCCCGCCGCATCCGCGAGCTCCTCAACCGACAGAACGCTGCGCAGGTTGGCCTTGGCGTACTCTACGGATTTCTGGATCCGGTCCGACTTCGGGTCCAGTTCGAGCAGCGCCGAAAACTGCGATTGGCCGCCGGCCCTGCGGTGGTAGACCACCAGCTTGCGTGCGACCGAGCGAGCGACGTCCTGGCCATGGTCCTTCTCGATCATGGCGAGGGTTAGGTCGACGCCCGCTGTCATCCCCGCCGACGTCCACACGGAACCGTCGACGATGAAGATGCGATCCTCCTCGACCCTGACAGCCGGGAAGCGCTCCCGGAGTTGGCGTGCAAAAAACCAGTGCGTCGTCGCACGCCGCCCATCCAACAATCCGGATTCCGCAAGGATGAAGGCGCCGGTACAGGGCGCGGCCAGCCGTCGCGCGGTTTGCAGGGAGTGACGCGCAAATTCAATCAGCCCGGGTGTCACCGGCTCGATCGTCGTGCCGGCTCCGAATATCACGGTGTCGTAAGGCGTGCGGTCGTCGAAGGCTTTGGTGTTGACCCCAAAGCCAGCGGACGACTTGATCTCGCCGCCGGTTTGCGAAAGCAGCTCTATCTGGTAGGCCGGCTCTCCAAGCTGGAGATTGGCCATCTCGAAGGCAGTTACCGCTGCAAAACCCAAGAGCTGGAATCCTGGAAAGACGACGTAGCCGATTTTGTGCATGACGCACCACCCTTGTCTGTAACTGCAGTATATATCACATTTACGCCATCGCAAAAAGTCCTGTGTCCTACCGGACGTTGCTCAGATCGATTGACACCAGCGGCGGATCTTCGATGACGTTATCGTGCAATGGCGCGCCCGGAGAAAGGCGCGGCGCTTCTTCGGAAACCGGATGCCGTCGGCCTCGTCGTAATCTCAGACGCGCTGTGCGGCCGTAAAGCCACCGGCGACTTTGCCACTCCGGCCTTGTTGCGGGGTCGCCACGCAGGTGAGAAGGAGCGGGCGGTACGCACTCCGGCCTTCGCTAGATTGCGTACCCGTAGACGTCATCGCCGAGATTTATGACGGCAGCGGCTTGCCGGCCTGCTCCTGTACAATGTAGTCGGCGTACCAGTCCGGCCAGTTCTCATCATGCCTGCCGCCCGTTCGCTTCTCGTGCTCGCCGTGCGCGGCCGCCGCACGCCGGAGCGCTGCCGCGAGCTCGGTCGACGAGGTGAACGTCGTGATGTCCGTATCCACGCGACCGGGCAATCGCTCGGTGACTTCCTGGAGTAGCCATCCGTTGCCGTCCGGATCGCTGAACGAGGCGTAGGAGCGGTAGCTGCGCCGCTCGGGATCGCGACCGCTGACCGGCGGCTGTCCAGGACCGGCGCGGTGGATGATCTCGCTCACGTCGGCGCCACGACCGATGAGTTCGGCGCGCGCGGCCTCGATATCCGACACGACGAGATAGAGCCCGCTTGCCGAGCCGGGTGCGGCCGACGTCAACCCCGTGCCGAAATGGATCGAGCTCGGCGAGCCTGGCGGTGTGAACTGCACGACCCGGAATGTGTCACCGACAGCGAAGTCGGCGTCGAGCCTCCAACCCAGACCGTCATAAAAGCGCTTTGCGCGGTCGACGTCCGAGACGGGGATAACGACAACTTCGAGTTTCAGGTCGGTTGTAGAGGTTTTGGTTGCACTGGTCATGGTTTTCTCCTCGTGGCTGGGAAAGCGGCGCCGAGCGCGCCGTGGTTTTTCAAAGCGATTAGCGCAGTGACTTGAACGAGGCTCTGAGCTCCTGGGCGAAGATCTCCGGCTGCTCCCAGGCCGCAAAGTGCCCGCCTTTCGGCAGTCGATTGTAGTGGATCAGCTTTGGGAAGGCGTTCTCGGTCCAGCTGCGGGGAGCGGTGTAGATTTCGTCAGGAAAAGCACTCACCGCGACGGGGATGGTAACGCCCTTGGGAGCGAAGAATGCGAGCTTGCTCTCCCAGAAGAGGCGCCCCGAAGACAGCCCCGTGTTAGTCAGCCAGTAGAGCGTGATGTTGTCGAGGATGTCATCGCGCGTCAGCCCTTCAGAAGCCCCGTCAAAGACGCGGCCGATCAGCTTCTGGCTCTCCGGATCATGGTCAATCATCCACGCGGCAAGGGCGATGGGCGAATCGTCCAGGCCGTAGAGTGTCTGTGGCCGAGCCCCCATTTCCTGTGCATAGCCAACACGGTGCTTGTAGAAGAAATCGAGCTGCTTCCACGCATACTCCTCGTCGCCCGTCAGGCCCGTCGGCTGCGGACCGCCGGCCAGCGCCGCTGAAATGTTGTCGGGAAGCGTGCCGGGCATGTTGGTGTGGATGCCAAGCAGCCCTGCAGGCTTCTGTAGCGCCATCTGCTCGTTGACGGCGTCACCCCAGTCGCCGCCCTGCGCGACATATTTCTTATAACCCAGGCGGTTCATCAGAACGGCCCAGGCCCGGGCGACACGCTGCGGGTCCCAGCCGAGTTCGGTGGGCTTACCGGAAAAGCCGTAACCGGGGATTGATGGAATTATGACGTCAAACGCATCGGCTGCCGTGCCGGCGTGCGCTGTAGGATTGGTCAGCGGATCGATGATCTTCAGCTGCTCTATGATCGAACCGGGCCAGCCATGGGTGATGATGACCGGCAGCGCGTTCGGGTGCTTCGACTTCACATGGATGAAGTGGATGTCGACGCCGTCGATATTCGTCACAAACTGGGGCAGGGCGTTCAGCCTCGCCTCGACCTTTCGCCAGTCATACTGGTTGGCCCAACAGTCGGCAAGCTTCTGCATCGTGGCAAGTCGCACGCCCTGAGAGTCGTCCATGACCAGCTCGCGATCCGGCCACCTGGTTGCCTTGATTCGCCGTTTGAGATCGGCAAGCGCCTCATCGGTTGCATGGAACTGGAATGGACGGATGGTTTCGTCGACAGCAGGCCGGGCTTCTGACGCACCCGTTATGGAAGCCTGTGCGAACTCGACGCCGCTCCGCGCAGGCGAGCTCGTTTCGGCGTGAGCCACGACCGCGGGAAGAAAAATTGCGATCGCTCCAGCCGATGCATAGGCGGAAAGGCGATTGCGCTTGCCAATTATCGAATAGAATCTCGACATGATCATTCTCCTTGCTTCGAGGATCGACGGAATGCCGTCAACGTACGTTTCAATGCGTGCGGTCTTTGACGGTTGGGAGTGTATTGCCCGAAGCTCTATATCGGGCGGCAGGCGTGCTAAGGGAGAGGCTCGGCATGAGCTTCTGCCGCGCCGCTTCGTAAGCCTCCCAGTCGCGTGCGTCCGGAAGCGACGGAATGGTGATCCGCTCGCCGAGGTCGAAGCCGGCAAGCGAGGCATCCACCATGTCCTCGGCGGACATGACCATCTCGCTGGGCATATGCTCCAGGGGCCTGCCGGCAATGTCCCAGAAATCGGTCGCTGTAGCCCCCGGAAGCACTGCCTGGACGCGGATATGTTTTTCAGCAAGCTCCTTCTGGAGCGACAAGCTGAAGGCCAACACGAAGGCCTTGCTTCCGCCGTACACTCCGTTCAGCCGTTCCGGCGCGATACCGACGATCGAGGCGATGTTGATGATCGCACCGGTACCACGCTTCACGAAGCCGGGCACCGCAGCATAGGTCAGCCGCGTCAGCGCGGTGACGTTCAGCGTGATCATCTCTTCCATCTTGTCGACATCGGATGCCAGCAGCGGAGCGGTCGCGCCGACACCGGCATTGTTGACCAGTGTGGTGATGCTGGCGTCGGTCCGAAGCACCCTCTCGACTCGGGCGAGATCATCCTTGTTGCCAAGATCCGCCGCGACCACCTCTACACCGCGACCGGTCTCGTTGGTGAGGCGCTCCGCGAGCGCATTGAGGCGCGCCTTGTTGCGGGCCACGAGGATCAGGTCATAGCCGCGGCGCGCCAGGCGATCGGCATAAATCGCGCCGATACCAGAGGAAGCCCCAGTGATAAGTGCGGTACCATTCGAGTGCTCAGTCATCACAATCTCCATCAGGTTGGAATTTCTAGCCCCGATATTAGGACAAGACTTGCACGTCTCAAATGTCGTATATCCGTCGATTCGGGACATACGGGCGACTACCTCATCTTAAGGCAAGTAGGATTTTGGCTTGAGGCTCGGGCACCCTTCCCGGAAAGACGGGAAGGTAAAGACAGGGGCTGAACAATGGACCCAGGTTTGGCGCTCGGGCTTATCTGACCTGAAGGAGCGCTACGGAGTTGGTCGCGCTCGATCGAAACGGAGGCTAAACTCTCCGGCCGGGCGGCATGAACTAACGAACTGCGGTGGGTCGCCGAGGCGAGCGGCCCGTTTGTACGCGGTTCTGAAAGGCGACGGACGGGGCAATCGTCGCAACCGATT
Organism: Rhizobium mongolense USDA 1844; assembly: GCF_000419765.1. GTDB lineage: Bacteria > Pseudomonadota > Alphaproteobacteria > Rhizobiales > Rhizobiaceae > Rhizobium > Rhizobium mongolense. Next base: position 44,190 of record NZ_ATTQ01000003.1, read on the forward strand.
CGCCTACACTCCCTGCCGGCGAAGCCGGCAATGATCGCGGCAAGTGTCGATTTCAGCGACCGCCTGCGCGGTTGATACGGAGCGACACGCGCGGGTGGGACGGGAAACTTCTATGTGCATGGCGTGATCGTATCAGTGATGAAAGGTTTTGGTTTTCGGCGCCAGGATGGGGGTATCATCGCCGGCCGTTGAAGCCGGCAATGATGCTTTCAAGCGCGACGCCGTTTACGATCCGGCGGGAGGAACTCACCCGAGGTACCCGGAGACGCCATCCCACAACAACTTCAACGCAGTCACCACCAGCAATCCGTAGCAGGCTCGATAGATCTGGTGCTGGTCCAGCATGCCGTGAATCCGCCAGCCGAGCCAAACGCCGCTGGGAATGGCGAGCAGGCAAATCGCCATCAGCGTCCAGTCGCTGCCCGCGGGTCTCACCAGAAGCAGCCATGGTACGGCCTTGGTCGCGTTGCCGACAGTGAAGAACAGACTCGTCGTTCCCGCATAGACTTCCTTGCTGAGGCCGAGGGGCAACAGATACATCGCAAGGGGCGGTCCGCCCGAATGCGCCACCATCGTCGTAATTCCAGAGGTGAGACCGGCGGTGATCGCCTTCGGCGTCGATCGCTGCCGGAACGCCACCTTCCCGCCTCCGGCAAGCCACAGGCCGACGAACATCAAGGTGACAACCGCTATGATGATCGCGATGGCGTGATGATCCAGAAAGCGGAACAGCAGATAGCCGAGCCCGATGCCGATCAGCAGTCCAGGCAGCAACCGGACGAGGTCTGGCCTCGACCAGGTCGAGGCCTTCCAGTAGCGCAGCGCGTACAGATCCATCGCGACAAACAACGGTGCGAGCAGGCCGCCGGCCGTCACCGGATCCATCACGATCGACAACAGTGGAATGCCGACAATGGCGAATCCACCGCCGAATGCGCCCTTCATGAAGCAGATCAGGAACACGCCGGCAAAGGCGACGAGGACCGTGGCCGCCGTCAGGTCCGGCGCAACCGATGAGGCTATCATGATAGCCTCGCCCGCTTGGAAGCGGTCATGAGACCGTAGGCCGCCGCTTCGATCTCGGAACGTGCGAGACCGATGTCCTTCAGCGCGTCGTCGTCGAGTTCGCAAAGCCTCGCAATGGCGGCGCGGCGGACGAGAAAGCGAGCGATTTCTTCTGCGGGCCGGATGATGGTTGACAGCATTGTAGACATTTTCTGTTCTCCAGTGGTTACTCTGCGGCAATGCGACGCCGTCGGCACAAGCGCTTGTGAAGCGCGGCCGGGTGCTCATTGACTGCAGGCGTTGGTAGTGCCGGGTGCAATCCGGTTGACGTAGACAGTATGCTCCGATAAAGTCTCGGTGCAATGGAAACATTGAACTCGGTGCAATAATGTCGAAGTCCGAATATCTGAAGCTGGCCGACACCATCGCCGCTGAGATTGCCGATGGCACGCTCAAACCCGGCGACCGCCTGCCACCGCAGCGCAGCTTTGCCTACGAGCGCAAGATCGCCGCCTCGACGGCGAGCCGCGTCTATGCCGAGCTATTGCGCCGCGGGCTTGTCGTTGGCGAAGTCGGCAGGGGCACCTTCATCTCCGGGGAGGCCAGGCGCGGCGCGGCGGCGCCAAGCGAGCCACGCGGCATCCGGATCGACTTCGAGTTCAACTACCCGGTGCTTGCGGGTCAGACCGCGCTCATAGCGAAAAGTCTGGACGGTCTGGAGACGCCGGCTGCGCTCGATGCCGCATTGCGACAGGCGACCAGCGCTGGAACACCAGCGGTCCGAAACCTTGCGGCCGCCTACCTTTCGCAGGGCGCCTGGTCCCCCGATCCGGAACAGCTCGTCTTCACCGGCAATGGGCGGCAGAGCATCGCCGCGGCGCTCGCGGCCGTCGTTCCCACGGGTGGCCGTTGCGGCGTGGAGGCCCTGACCTATCCCTTCATTAAGGGCATCGCAGCCCGGCTAGGTATTTCGCTGGTACCGCTGGCGATGGACGAAGGCGGCGTACGGCCTGACGCTGTGCGAAAGGCGCATCACGAGGCCCATCTCTCGGCGATCTATATTCAGCCGGCGATCCAGAACCCGTTGGGCATGACGATGACCTCGGCGCGCCGGGTCGACCTCCTGAAGGTCGTCGAGAATCTCGATCTTCCAATCATCGAGGACCATGTCTACGGCTTCCTCGATGACGAGCCGCCGCTTGCCGCTATCGCGCCGGATCGCTGCATTGTCATCGACAGCCTCTCCAAGAAGGCTGCGCCGGGTTTGACACTGGGCTTCATCGTGACGCCGCCGCGGCTGCGAGAAGGCGTGATGGCCTCGGTGCGTTCGGGTGGATGGACCGCATCGGGGTTCGCGTTTGCGGCGGCGGAGCGGATGATGGGCGACGGCACTATTGCCGAGCTTGCCAGGCTAAAGCGCCTCGACGCGCAAGCGCGCCAAAGCCTGGCGGCCGATCGTCTTTCGGGTTTCGAGATCCAGGCCAACGCGAAATGTTATCATCTATGGCTGACATTGCCGCCGCACTGGCGATCACAGAGTTTCGTCGCTGCTGCGGCCCGGCGCGACATCGCGTTGACGCCGTCGACGACCTTCGCCGTGACGCCCGGCCATGCGCCGAACGCCGTCAGGCTCGCGCTGGCGGCGCCAACAATGGATCAACTCGGTAGCGGCTTGCACACGCTTGCCGCGATGCTCAATAGCAGCGAGCACGATTTCGACTCGACTGAATAGGAAGGTGTGTCGGCTGTAAAAAACGAAGGACGGACCGGATTTGAAACCCCAGAAACGCTGGTTTTGAGGGTCGCTAGGAAATATCTGTCGGCTTAAACAGGGTCTTCTGTAACGGGCTTTCCCGAGTCAATCCCTTTTTATTTTAGCTTAATCCCTCGCCGAGTGCTTGCTTCTGTTGGGGTGGACGGCCCCCGAACGGCATCGAAATGTGCCAGAGTGAGTCGTTGTGAACTCAAGCAAAGGGAGCCGTCCGTGGACCAGATTATTCGTATTGGCATGGATACGCCAAAACATGTCGTTCAATTGCATGGCGTCAACGCTGCTGAGCAACCGATCCTGCGCAAGTAGATGCGCCGTAAGGAAATGGTGGGCTATTTTCAAGGAATGCCCACCGTCTGTGATTGCGATCGAAGCCTGCGGTGCTTCGCATCACTTGGGCCGGTTGCTGACCGCACTCGGGCATGAGGTCGAACTGATCCCCCCGCAGCTCGTGAACCCTTATGTCAAACGTGGCAAAAATGATGCAGCCGACGCGGAGGCACTATGCGAGGCGATGAGCCGCCCAACAATACGGTTCGTTCCGATGAAATCGGCGGATCAGCAAGCCGTGCTGATGCTAGTTGGCATGCGCGAGCGCGCTGTTGCCGCGCAAACGCAGCTTTCCAAAACGATTCGCGGCCATGCGGCTGAGTTGGGGCTGACCGCCGGTAAAGGCACGTCCCATATCCCGCTACTGCTTGAACGGATCATGATTGACGAAACCATTCCAGCCCTGGCACGCGATCTATTCGCATCTCTCGCTGACGAATTTCTGCAGTTAGATGGACGCCGGAAGGAAGTGGAGGCAAAACTGATGGCCTGGTATCGAAATAACGAATGCTGCCGTCGTCTTGCAAAAATCCCGGGTGTCGGGCCGATTGGCGCAGTACTACTGGTGATGAAAGCGCCGGCGCCGGAGTTGTTTGCGTCGGGAAGGCCATTTGCCGCCTGGATGGGGCTGACGCCCGAGGACCATTCGACTGCGGGTAAGGTCAGGCTTGGTGTCATTACGAGGGCCGGCATTGCGCAAAACACTGGTTGTGGGCGCGACCGCGGTGTTGCAGCACCTGCGAACGGGCCGACACAAATGTCAGAAAGGGCAACTACAGGGGTTGCCCGCAGATCAACACGGCGGCCGAGTTTCCAGAAGCGGATCACCCCGCCCGCAAGGTCGCCGAGGCCCACATGCGCGAGTTGCGGCGGCGCCTGAAGACCATGGCCGAGGGGCTGGCGGTTGCTGCGCCGCACCGGCTTGCCGGTCAGCTCGCGGTCCTGATCAACGGCGCCTTTGTCAGCATGCAACTCTTTGAACCCGGCGAGGCTACCAGCTTGCTCCGCGATGCCGCTCATGCGCTGATTGCCGCAAGCCGCAGCTGATTGAACTCACGGCCGTCAAATGGAGAACGGTGACAGCGCGGGGCGACATCTCGGCCGCGGCTCCCGTTGTCCAGGATTGTCTAGTCCATATACGCTCGAATACCTCCGCAGTGACAATGTTCGAAGGCCGCCATTTCGACCACTCGGTCATTTTGCTCTGCGCCCGCTGGTACTTGGCTTACGGCATAAGCGTGCGCAACTTGAAAGAAATGTTGCCGGATCGGGGCAACAGCGTAGATCATTCGACGATCCATCGCTGGGTTGTGAACTTCTCGCCTCCTATTCTGGACCGCTTCAATAGCAGGATGCGGGCTGTGACCGATAAATGGCATGCGGACGAAGCTTACATTAGGGTTCGGGTCAATAGATGTATCTTTATCGAACCATGGACAGCATCGGAGACCGTTGACTTTTGGTGTAGTCAAAATCGGGACCTGGCGCACTGGCAACTGCCTTCTGACCGCGCGTCCAAAAGCGTCTCTTTCTCAGCCAGATCGAAAATTTGCAACAGAGCCAAAAGAACGGGGTGCCGATGGTGGCACCCCAATTCTGACTCGCACGAAAACTGAACCCGGGTCGCTACGCCGCCCGTTCTTCTGCGGCGTTCGGTCTCCACTTGATGAGCCGGCCTTCCAGAACATCGAGAATTCGGTCGATGATGAGCACGAACATGGCCAGGATGATGATGCCGGCAAACACGCCGACCGCGTCGAAGTTGCCTTCTGCCTGCGCGATCAGATAACCGAGCCCTGCAGAAGAGCCGAGATATTCGCCAATGATGGCGCCGACCACCGCGAAGCCGACAGACGTGCGGAGCGAGGACAAGATCCAGCTGGCCGCTGCGGGGAAATAGACATGCCGCAATAGATCGGAACGTTTGGCCCCGAGGATTTTTGCGTTTGCGAGGACCACCGGATTAACCTCGCGCACACCCTGCATCGCGTTGAAGAAGGTGATGAAAAAAACAAGGGTTACCGCCAGCGCCACCTTCGACCAAAGGCCAAGTCCAAGCCAAAGAACGAAGATCGGTGCAAGCACGACGCGCGGAATGGCGTTCAGGCCCTTGATGAACGGGTCCAGAATACGCGCCGCGCTGCGGCTCAGACCAAGCCATACACCGGCTGCGACGCCCAGGCCTGTGCCGATGATGTAACCGAGCACTGTTTCCGTCAGGGTTATCGTGACATGTTTGTAAAAGCCTGGGTCAACGATCCAGCTGACGATCTGGTTGAAGATATCGAGGGGCGCCGGAAAAAAGAAGACATCGATGAGGCCGGCGGTCACGCCGAGCTGCCAGCCGCCGAGGATAAAAACCAGCATACCGAGCTGGATAATTCGTTCAGTCACGACGTTCATAGCTTTTCTCCACTTCGCCGCGCAGGGAAGCCCAGATATTGCGATACAGATCCATAAAGCGTGGATCGAGTTTGATCTCTGCCACATCCCGTGGCCGCTCGAGATCGACCGGGAAACTTTCGATGACCCGCGAACGAGGGCCGGCGGCCAGAATGGCGACGCGGTCTCCAAGCGCGATGGCCTCTTCGAGGTCGTGCGTGATCATGACCACGGCGCGACGTTCTTCCTGCCAAAGGCGCAGCAATTCATTCTGCATGAGATGCCGCGTGTGGATGTCGAGCGCCGAGAAGGGCTCGTCCATCAGGATCACCTTCGGACCGGCAATGAGGGCCTGCGCCATCTGGACACGTTTACGCTGGCCACCGGAGAGTTGATGCGGATAGCGGTGTTCGAAGCCCTTCAGCCCGACCTTGGCAAGCCAGCTCATCGAACGCTCGCGGCGCTCAGTGGCTCCAACACCCCTGAACATCAGGCCGAGCTCGACATTCTCGATGGATGTCTTCCACGGCAGCAGCGCGTCCTGCTGAAAGAGATAGCCAATGTCGTTCTGCACGCCCTTTACCGGCGTATCGTCGATCGTCACCGTTCCGCTCGCGGGTTTCAAAAGCCCTGCGATCGCGTTCAAAATGGTGCTCTTTCCGCAACCGGTCGGGCCGACGATGGCGAGAAACTCGCCATCGGCAACCGTGAGGTTGACGTCCTGCACCGCGACATAGGAACCAAACGACATTGTCACGGCGTCGATCGATACCATCGACTTTGCGTTTTGCTGTCCCGTCTGGATAGGCATGGGGTTTACGGCAGCCAAAGACATGGCCTTCTCCTAGGATCAGTTGGTGGTCTTATCCGTTACCTTGTCCACGAAAGCGTTCGTGTAGGTTTTGGAAAGATCGATAGTCGCGGCAGCAACCTTTTCGTTGAAACTCTTCAAGACGGCGAGGGGCGTCTGAGTGTCGGTCTCGCTGAATTTGCCATCGACCGAGAAGATTGGTTTGGCATTCTGGACGGCCTTCACATAGGTATCCCGGTCGCCGGAAATGAATTCCTTCGGCAGTTTTTCGACGATCTCTTCAGCGCTGTGTGTGTTCATCCAGGCCAGCGCCTTGACGGTCGCGTTCGTGACCTTCTGGATGGTTTCCGGGTTCTCATCGATATAGGCCTGGGTCGCATAGAGGACGGAGGTCGGATAAATTCCGCCATAGATCTCCTTGGCACCCTCGTCGCTTCGGGCGTCGATCAAAATCTTTCCAACACCCTTGGCCTCGATAAAGGTCGCCGCGGGATCGTAGTTCACCAGAAGATCGACTTTCCCTTGCTCGAGCGCCGCAACAGCAGCTGAACCGGAGCCGACCCCGATCAACGAGACGTCATCAGCCGATAGGCTGTGGCGCTGCAGATAATAGCGAACGAAGAAGTCTGAAGACGAGCCCGGTGCGGTGATGCCGATCTTCGCGCCCTTGATCGTTTCCGGTTTGGTCGGATCGAAGGATGAGTTTTTCCCGCCGGCCAGAACCAGGCCAGAATTGCGCGCAAGCTGGACAAAGCCGACGACCGCCTTGTTCTGCGACTGCATCTGGATCGTATGGTCGTAGAAGCCGACAGCGATATCCGTGGAGCCGGCAACAAGCGCCTGCAGCGTCTTGGAGCCGCCAGAGGCGAAGTTTTCGACGGTCACCTCAAGACCTTCCTTCTCATAGAGACCTAGGCCAGCTGCGACCGGGAAGGGCAGGTTGTTAAGGTTGTAGGACCCGACGCTGATGCGAACGTGTTCCGCAAAAGCCGAACCGGCGAAAGCGACCGTTGCCGCAAGGGCGAGTATGAGTTTACGCATGTGTATTCCTCCCTGATGCGTGGCGCCCTCCCGGCAACCACTTTCGATTATGCCGCGCAAACCATTTGCACGATAGGTTTTGCAAAGACCCGGCCCTCGAAAAGGCGGCGGGCCGTCCGCAGGATTCCGGCAACTGTCTTGCCGTCGCGGGTATCCAGTTTTACTTCCAAACGACCGCTTGGATGTTCAAGAACGAGGACGACCGGTGGCTTGCGGTCGCCGATCAGCCGCGAGGCGACGGTTCCGTCGTTGATGCAGCCCGTGGCAATCCCAACCGCGCCGGTCGTTGCGAGAGACGGGTGGCACTGGTGCGGCATGAAATAGCGTACGCCGAGATCGCCGCCGTTGTTGGGCCTAGAGATCAGCACCGGTTTTGGCGTCACCTGGTTACTGACATCACCCATGCCCATGCGCCGGCCTGCCTCAAGCCGTAGCGTTTCGAGACGATGCAGCATTGCCCCGTTGGTATTGAGCTCGGCAGCCGATTCATTGCCCGTCATACCAAGCGCCGCGGCCTCGAGCAGCATCATCGGCATCGCGCAATCGATACAGGTAACGTCGATGCCGTCGATCCTGTCCTGCGGGTTGCCGGTGGGAAAAAGCTTGCCGGTGCGTGCCCCGGCAGCATCCATGAAGGTTAGCGCGATCGGTGCGGCATTGCCGGGCACGCCGTCGATCGAGGCATCTCCCATATAGGCGACGCGGCCAGCGGGGGTCGGAACCTCGGCTTCGATGAGTTTGCCGGTATTGACGTTGTGAATGCGCACGCGAGTTACGCCCGTCGCCGCCTTGACCAGGCCGGCCTCGATCGCGAACGGCCCGACGGCTGCCAGCATGTTTCCGCAGTTGGGTGAGGTATCGACGAACTGCTGATCGATTCGGACCTGGGCGAACAAATAATCCACATCTGCATCGGACACGGTTGCCGGGCCGACGATGGCAACCTTGCTGGTGACGGGGTTGCCGCCGCCGATACCGTCAATCTGCAGAGGATGACCAGACCCCATGACCGAAAGCAGAATCTGATCGCGTTGACGCGAATCCGATGGAAGATCGGATGCGAGAAAGAACGGTCCTTTGGAGGTGCCGCCTCGCATCAGAACACAGGGAATGGAAATCAGGTCGTTCATGGTTGTGTCCGCATACTGATGTGATTTAAATATCAATCAGCTTCTTTGTTGCAGTAAGCGGCAAAACGATTGATATGTGAAATGCGAATATCAGATGGAATGATGCGTCATGAGCATTAATTGCGAGATATTGGATCTGCGCGCGTTTCTAGCGGTCGTCGAACTGGAAAACTTCCATCGTTCTGCCGAAGCGCTCAATCTGTCCCAACCGGCACTCAGCCGGCGAATTCAGAAGCTCGAGTTGGCAATCGGGGCGCCCTTGCTCGAGCGCACCACGCGGCATGTCTCGACAACCGCCCTAGGGGCGGAGCTGATCCCCCTGGTACGGCGCATGCTCGAGGAGTTCGACACGTCGCTGTTCGCCGTGCGCGATGTCGGGTCCCAGCGTAGTGGCCTTGTGACGATCGCATGTCTGCCGACGGCTGCTTTCTATTTTTTGCCGACTGTCATCAAGCAGTTCAGTGCCGAGTATCCTAATATTCGTTTTCGCATCCTCGACCTGCCGGCCACCGACGGTCTGCAAGCAGTCGCCCGCGGGGAGGTCGAGTTCGGCATCAATATCATGGGCTTTTCAGATCCCGACCTCATCTTCGACAGGCTCATCGAAGATCCATTCGTGCTGGCGGCACGCAAGGAACATCCGCTGGCGGCGAAGAGCGAGCTCGAATGGGATGATCTGGCGCCCTATCAGCTGATCACAGTCCACCGGTCGAGCGGCAACCGTACGCTTCTTGACGCAGCATTGGCGAAATCGAATCTCAAGCTGCGCTGGTCCTACGAAGTTACGCATCTCTCGACATCGCTTGGTTTGGTGGAAGCGGGGCTTGGAATTTCGGTTCTGCCGAAACTCGCCACACCACAGGAAGAGCACCCGTTCCTCGTCACGAGACCGATCCGCAATCCCGCAATCTCACGAACGATTGGCATTGTGCGTCGTCGCGGTGGGACGCTTTCGCCCGCGGCCGAGCGCTTCATGACAATGTTGATTGGGACGTGGGCAGAAGGAAACTGAGCAACTAAAGAGCTGCCATCTGTTCGCGTCACTGGCGCAATTCGAGCGCGGTCTGATACGGGAGAGGACGCGCGCAGGGCTGCAGGAACGTGGCCGGCGCGGCGGCCGACAAGCCGTCGTAATACCCGAAAAACTCGTCAAAGCTCGTAAGCATCCGGCGGCCGGGCTAACCGTCCGAGAAGCTGCCGCACGTGTCAAAATTGGGAAGACTGCGCTCTATGAAGCGCTTAAAGCGATAAGTCTTGAGTTCGACTGCGTAGCACCATAAGCATCTTGGCCGTGAAATACTTGATCGCGCAGTCCGGATGCAGGGTCATCGTTGCCGGATCGGCGTCCGGTCCTGGCCGGTAGAGGATCGACGGCAGAATTTGCGTTTCGAACAGGGAGAGAACGCCGAGCCATTTGAAGGCTGTCTTGCGCAGGCAACTATAATAGAGATTGTAGCCGTCGATGTAGACGCGTGTTCGTAACGCCGGCACTCCTACCCCCAGACATAAAAAAACCGGCTTGCGCCGGCTTTTTACCCCAACCGCCCGGAGTCCATGTCTCTCAGGATGCTGGGTTAGTTGTTAGCTCTCAACATAGTGTCGAGTGGTCCTCTAGTCAACCTATATTGACGGGCACCAACTGCCCTGAAACCGGCGATTTCGCCGTGAATTCACCTAAAATAGGCGTTCTTCGGGAAATCTGCAACGGAATGACACGGCCCTCCGCGGGCAGTGATTCAGGAGAAGGGCCACCGCCGCGTTCCGGTCGCCGCGCTTTATGCGAGGGCACGGAGCCGGCCTGCGGCCGTCTCCGCCGATCCCGGTAACGATCGCTTGTCCAGCGGCTGCTCGCGCACCCGGCACTGAGGCCCTCCCGGGCCACGTTGTTGTTTCCGCCCCATGACAGCGCCGGCCAGGCCGGTCAAGCGGCCCGTGAAGGTGGAAAATCTTCCGCACCAGTCCGCAAGCGGACCCGAGAAGACCCCCACCTTCCGCGCCACGCCACTTGACAGTCCCGCCCGCCGCCGTGGGGCGGGCTTTCGCCCTCCCCCTCTGTCCGGGGGGATGTCAGAGGCCATTCCCCCGGACAGAGGGGGAGGCTTCGCCCGAAAGGGGCTGACGACCACGCAAAACAAGTGGAGGCTTGGAACAGCCTGCCGACGTGGAACCGCGATGGCCGGTCGATCGAGTCCGCGTTGCAGGCAGAGTCCATGAAAGCCAACGACAAGCGCATCAGGTTCATCGACGGGATCGACGTCTACGAAACCGCAAGGGGAGCGGTCAAACGCGACCTCTTCGATGAACAGAACAGCGGCTACGCCCTCGATGTCGCCCTTGTCGAAAGACTTGTGGTGGAGAAGCTTGAAGCAGAAGCGGAAAAGCTTCGTGCCGATGGCTGGAAATGGGTGGAGTGCGTCTGCGAATTTCCGCAGGAGTCGCATTACATGTCACGGGTCTATCCCAAGGACGTCCCGCTGACCGATAAACAGCAGGCCGAGCTGGACCGGCTAGAGGGAGAATATTGCGAGCTTGCGGAACCGATCGAGGCAGGGGTTGCCGACGAGGAGATACGGTCGCCTGCCGGACCGGCTTTGACTTCGCCTTGGAAAAGCGCTGCGCAATCCGTTACTTTGGACATTGGTCGGATCAAAATCAGGACGTTGGACTTGGCGCATCGTGTGGGCGATCTGGAAATCAATCTTTTGCTCACGCTCGACGCGCTGCTGCGCGACGAAAACGTCACGCATGCGGCCGCAAGGCTGAATATCACCCAATCTGCCTTGTCCGGTCGGTTGAACAAGCTTCGGCAGATCCTCAATGACCCGCTGTTTCTTCCGGCGTCGACCGGACGGGGCGTAACGGCGACGCCGCATGCCCTGGCAATGAAGCCGGAATTGGAGCAACTTCTCGAGCGCTTGAAGCAGTTCGCGCAGAAGGCCCATCTCTTCGATCCCGCATCGAGCGATCGCACTTTCAGGATCGCAGCGTCGGACAATCCTGCGGCAATTCTCGCTCCCGACCTGCTTCCTCTTATTCATGATCGGGCGCCCGGCGTCAGGATCGCGTTCATCTTTCCCGACAGGAGCAGGATCGGCGAGCTGTTGGAGCATGGTGACCTCGATCTCTACATCGGCGCGCCGGACGATGCGCCCCAGGATCTGATTGGCCGCAGCCTGTTCGACGACGAACTGGTAACCGCCCAGCGGATCGGTCATCCCCGCGGAACCGGGCCACTGTCGCTCGACGAATTCTGTTCGCTCGACCATCTGTTGATTTCGTCAAACGGGGGCATGTTTTCGGGGATTATCGACGGAGCCCTGGCTGAGCACGGCCGAAGCCGCAGAGTGACGGTGTCCGTTCAAAGCTATGCGCTCGCTCCTCTCCTCGTGGCGACGACCGACTGCCTGTGCACGCTGCCGAGGCGGTTGCTCCAACGCTTCACCCACAGCCTTGACCTTTTCGAACCACCGCTCGCCCTCGGAAGGTTCGCATTGAAATATTTCTGGCATCCGAGGATGTCGGCGGACCCCGCGCATCGCTGGCTGCGGTCCATGGTGGCTGAAGCGGCGCTTGACAAGTCCTGAGGCGGAATTCAGCCATCAGGCAATGCAATAGGTCGCATGATCCATTGCGATTGGTCCTCGGCGTCGGAGAATGGCACTTTTGGGACGGCCGCAAGATTGGCCGCCGAGAGCTGGATCTCGCTTTTGACGTCAAGCCGATCGACATCTTCGAGCGTCGTTCAGTTCAAGCATCAGATGAGCGGCCGCAAGCCAGCTTGTTTTCTCGCCACTGACGCTTCCGGCCCGCAATCCAGGCCACTCGCTCACTCTTTGTCGCTCCTCGCCGACCACCTGTGCGGCGATGGATTTCAACGTCCAAAAAGCAGGAATGAAAGACATGACAACTGCAAGAACCCTACTTTTATCGACCGCCGTGGCCCTTCTGACCGCGGTTTCTGCACCCGCCTTCGCAGTCGACAACGCACCGGCGACGGCGAGATACCAGCAGGTCACCGACAGCTACTCCTTTCCTCTCGGTGATTTGCGGATCACAGCCCTTTCGGATGGCACCGTCCCGCAGGATCTCTATAAGCTCCTGATCGGAACATCCCACGCCCATACCGACGATCTCCTCGACAAGGAATTCCTGGCAAACCCCGTCGAGGCATCGATCAACGCCTTTCTGATTCAGGACGGGACGCGCACCATCCTTGTCGACACCGGCTCCGGCGACCTCTTCGGACCGGGGAATGGCGGCAAGCTCCTCGACAGCCTTTCCGGCGTCGGCGTGAAGGCCGGTGACGTGACGGACATTCTCATCACGCATATTCACACGGACCATACGGGCGGCCTAGTGCGCAACGGTCGACCCGCATTCCCCAACGCCACGGTCCATGTGGGCGCTCCGGACCTGAAATTCTTCCTCGATCCCTCCAATGCCCAGAAGACAGGCTATGCGGATCAGTATTTCGACGAGGCGGCGAAGACGATTGGTGTCTATGAAAAGCTGGGGAAGGTGAAGACATTTGGTGACGGCGACACGATCCTGCCCGGCATCGCGACCTCCTTACATCCAGGCCACACGCCAGGCAGCGCCTTCTTCACCGTCACGAGCAAGGGCCGATCGATGACTTTCATCGGTGATGTGATCCATGTCGCAGCGGTCCAGTTTCCCGATCCGAATGTGACAATCGTCTACGACGTCAAGCCACGGGACGCCGCGTCCGCGCGCAAGGAAACCTTCTCAGATTTTGCCGCGCGTCGCGAACTCGTCGCCGCGCCGCATCTTCCCTTCCCTGGCATCGGCTACATTCGTGCTGAAGGCCCGGGCTCGTTCTCCTGGCATCCGGTCGAATATCGCAACCGCGCCAGCCAATAGAGCCTGACGAAACGTGCCGCCCCGGAGGATGCAAAGGCGTGAGCCTTGCCGGGCCAGTGAACGAACCGGGGCGGTGCGCCTAGGTTGTGCCTGCAAGGGCCTCCTGTGCTCTCGAACATGGTGCGGCCGCGGAAAAGTCACAGCAATTTGCTGTTGCCATGAGTGCCTTCCGCGCATCTCGCTTGCGTGCGAAAAATTTGTTAGTTGCACCGGTCTGCATGCTCGCGGGGGCGCCAGGGCCGCGCAAGGCCTTCCTTGAGCAGGATCTTACTGACCTCCTGGCTATCGGGAAGATAAACATTCACGAGTGGCCGGTTCTTCGGCGTGTCGTCTCTGCCCCTGGCACCGATCTTGAGAGTCCTGCTCGGCCAGAAGCTGGCCATCAAGCTCTCGTTCTTTGTCGACATCGAAGTATGCTTCCAGACCGGCCGGGACCGGCGAAGGTAAGGTGGTTTCAAGGCTCGCCTCGGTGGGCCTTCCTTCACCACCGCACAGCAGCGCGGGGACAATAGCCGCGATTTCGTTTTTTTCGGAGGAGTTCGAGAAACAGCCGGACCGCATCCTCGTCCCTGTCGAAATGATGGATCATCATCTGTCCCTTCGCTCCTAGAGCGTTTCATGGTTAGACGGAAGCATAGCCGGCGGCTTTGAAGTAGGCGGTGCACTCGTTTGGATTAATGGTTTGGACCAGTTGGCGCAGGTGACCACCGTGTAGACAAGTCCTATCAAGGAACGACACGGAAAGGCTAGCTAGCGGTACAAGCAACTGACCAGATACCGTGGTAGCGCCTACGGTTGCTAAGCTGGCGAGCAAGACGTAGTTCGATGCGGCTGCACTGACCACTAAAGCTATGGCACAGGCGGTCTCAAGGATCGGCAGCTTGCCATCAAGGTCGAGGCCGCGGCTGCTTTGCTTGCAGAAGCAGGTCGAAAGGTGGATATTGCGCGCGTGCAGCTGGAAGCGGCAACGGTGAGCGCGACGCTCGCAGTTGCGGGCGCAAAAGTTCTGACGACGGACGCTGCAATCGACGCATCCAACGCGCTTTTCGAGCTCGCCGGGACACAGTCCGCAAGAGAGGGGCACAATTTCGACCGGCATTGGCAGAATGCTCGGACGCACACCTTGCACGATCCGGTGCGATGGAAGTTCCACGTGGTGCGAGCATGGCTTGGGCTTGGTGTTTTCGTCGCCGGAGGGACCATTCCAAAACGAAGGCCGGCTTGAGACGTGGCGGCATGAGGAGCCGAACGATCAAGCGCGGACTCCGGGGGATGAGATCGATTTTGCACCTCAGGTAGCGATTGATGTGTTTGGAGCCCTTTCCTTCGGTTTGCTGCAAGCCGACCGGCGCAAGTCTGCTCCGAAGGCGGCGGTGACCATGACCAGCGTCACATCGCGGCGCCAGACATGCCAGGAACGGGCTTCGCAATGATCGAGACAGAGGTCGTCCGCGCTGATACCTTCTACATCGATCGGTCAAGCGCCAGCTGGTCGCCGTCGATCCGGCATGGATACGCTCCGTCTGGCGTTTATTTCCATAAGATCGGCCAGACGCGCCTAGCGAAAAACCTGTTCTCCTGCCTGCGCCGCCTTCGTGTGAGGGCTCCGGTCGCCTGCCTGACGGCAATCGTGTTTGACGGTGTCGAGATTGCCGCCATGGTCTAGGACGGCCAACCGATCGTCGATTATTTCCGCCGCCTTGATGGATAGAGGGTTATGGGAGCGATGATGATCTGCGGCGACGAGCGGATCTATTTCTTCGAATTCGAGCGCGTCGATGAACCTTTAGAACCAGTCACCCACAGTTCATTTGTCTCCCATCACCCGTTTGATGACGCTTGCCGAGCAGCTTGTCAGCCGGGCGGAGCTAGCGCGACAGCAGTCCTGTCAGGCCGGCGCAGACGCAGGAATGCGAGCGACAACCTTTATCTCGAAGTCGAAGCCGGCGAGCCAATTTACCCCGATCGCCGTCCAATTGGGGTACGGAGGTTTGCTGAAGACCTGCTGTTTGACAGCCATAATCGTTCCGAACTGGTTTTCGGGATCGGTGTGAAAGCTGGTTACGTCCACGATGTCATCCATCGTGCAGCCGGCCGCGCCGAGTGTAGAATTCAAGTTTTCGAATGCCAACTGTACCTGCCGCTCGAAATCGGGTTCAGGCGTTCCGTCGGCGCGGCTGCCGACTTGTCCAGACACAAACAACAGGTCGCCGGATCGAATTGCTGCGGAATAGCCGTGCTCTTCGTAAAGGGCATGCCTGTTTGCGGGGAAAATAGCTTGGCGGGTCATTCTGATTTCCTCTTGGATAGGTGGCCGGCGAGCGCGGAGTAATGCTTCACAGACTGGACTTCATTTGATATACGACGCGTATGTAATACTCATCTACGCCTCGTATGTCAATCCCACATACGCACCGTATCTGAAATGGAGATAACATGCCCAAGCCCCGCAAAGAGACGATGGAGGAAAACCGCATGAAGCTAATCGCGGCCGCTCGGAAAGCGTTCGCTGAAAAGGGATATTCCGCCGCCTCGATGGATGACTTGACTGCTGAGGCAGGTCTGACGCGAGGAGCGCTCTATCATAATTTCGGCGACAAGCGGGGACTGCTTGCAGCGGTGGTTGAGCAAATCGACTCGGAAATGGCCGCTCGCGCGCAGGCGATTGGGACGCGCGAGGGCGACGAATGGCAGGCGATTTTGGCCGAGGGAGCGGCCTATATTGAAATGGCGCTCGACGCGGAGGTCCAACGCATTGTCCTGTTGGATGGACCTGCTGTCCTTGGCGATCCCTCCAAGTGGCCGAGTCAGAACAGTTGCCTGCAAGTGACCAAGCGATCGGTAGAGCGACTCATCGCCCAAGGCATCATCAAGCAGCTTGACGCAGAGGCTGCGGCCCGGTTGCTCAGCGGCGCCGCTCTCAACGCTGCTCTCTGGGTGGCCGCGAGCGAAAACCCACCCAACGTGCTGCCGAAAGCTGTGGAAGCTTTCCGCTCCCTCGCCGATGGATTGCTGTCCAAGCCGTCGTGAACCACCTGTCGGCGACGGGCACCTTTCCTATGTCCCCAACCGCGTACCGAAAGGAAATTGAGTTAAAGCACTGGCTCGGTTATTCAATTCGGAGGGCACCGAAAAACAAAAATCAAAATGCCGCCTCCGAGCAGCCGCTGTCGCTTCTCAAACAACTTGCATCCAAGCCGGAGAAGCTCTTCTCCGGAGCATTTCGTCAACAATATGGGGCCCTGTGCTTTCGCTACAACGACGATCGAGAGGTCGAAATCTTGTTGGTAACATCCCGCGACACCTGGCTCCCGCACCATCCACGTCTCCCGCCACTCCATGAACGGGCAAGGCCTTCCTTGATCAAAACGTCGCCCAGCTTGAGCAGTTTAACTGCCTTCGAAGCCGACTCTGCAATCGGAACGACCTCGTCGTCCTGGCCGTGTAGCACCAGCGTCGGTACGGTGATTGCCTTCGAATATCATTCCAATCTTCCATGATGAGGCGGTCGAGGAGCTTCTTGCGGCCTTGCCAACGTGCGCTGCTGGCCGCAGGAGCGCCTGCCGCGAGCGCAAGGCACTCGGGTCGCATTGCGAGGCGCTGATCGCGCGGCTGAAGCAGGAGATCGAGAAGGTTCGCTGCGGGTCACAGCCGCACCGAGCGCAAGGCGCGGCCTCTCGAGCAGATGGAACCACACAGCTCGAGGAACTGTTAGACGACGCCAGTGACGACGAACGGGCACCGGAGATGGCTGCCTAGTCGTCCGGCCCTCCGCAATGCGCCCGTCAAAAAAATCTCTTGACATTGTTAGATACGATCATCATTAAGCGATAACGATGATGATCATCATCATTATAATTTCGACCCTGTGCAGTTCGTGCCGCGGCCAAGAATGAGCAAACATGATGCAGTGTGATCCGACCGACGGCCATCTAACCTCGCCGATCCGGCCGACGCGATGGAGCAAACAATGACCAGTTCTGTGCGTTATCTTTCTACTGCGCGCTACATAGATGCGCCAAACCTCTCGATCGACGTACAAGGGGTTACTTTTGCATACCGCGACCTCGGCCCCCGCAACGGCGTGCCGCTCATCCTTCTCAACCATTGGGGCGCTGTTCTTGACAATTTCGACCCACGGATAGTTGATGGCCTCGCTGCCAAGCATCGCGTGATAGCCACCAACTACAGGGGTATCGGCGCCTCGGGCGGGATCGCGCCTGTCACGATCGACGAAATGGCGCGGGATGCGATTGCGCTGATCCGCGCTCTGGGTTTCGAGAAGGTCGATTTACTCGGCTTTTCCCTTGGGGGATTTGTGGCGCAGGACATCACGCTGAAAGCACCGGACCTTGTGCGGAAACTCATTCTGGCCGGCACGGGTCCAGCCGGCGGCAAAGGTATCGAAAAGGTCGGGCCGGTGTCCTGGCCACTCATGATTAAAGGCTTGTTGACGCTGCGCGACCCGAAATTCTACCTGTTTTTCACATCCACGAACAATGGTCGCCGAGCGGCGAAAGCCTTCCTAGGCAGGCTGAAGGAGCGCAGGGCTGATCGTGATAAAGGACCTACACCCCGTGCCTTCTTGCGGCAACTGAAGGCGATCAAGGCCTGGGGACAGAAGGCGCCGCAAGATCTTGGCAGCATCCGGATCCCGGTCCTAATCGCGAATGGCGATAGTGATATCATGGTGCCGACCGCCAACAGCGCCGATATGGCCCGACGCATCCCGGGCTCGCAACTGGTGCTCTACCAAGATGCCGGGCATGGTGGGATTTCCCAGAATTGTGCCGACTTCGTGCCGAAGGCGCTCACCTTCCTCGAGGCCTGAGCCGTCACAAAATTTAATATTGGAGAAGACGCCATGAAGGCATTCGTCGTCGATAAATACAAGAAAATGGGTACTCTGCGCTTGGCCGATATGCCAGCGCCGGAGTTGCGCGACGACGATGTCCTGGTCGAGATCCACGCTACGTCTGTGAATCCGCTTGATTCCAAGGTCAGGGATGGGGAATTCAAACTCTTTCTGCCGTATCGCCCGCCCTTCATTTTGGGCCATGATGTTGCGGGAATAGTGACAAGGGTAGGTCCGAGAGTCAGTCGGTTCAAGGTCGGCGATCAGGTCTATGCGCGTCCGCGAGATCATCGGGTAGGAACATTTGCTGAATTTATTGCCATCAATGAAGCGGATGTGGCGCTGAAGCCTAAGAACCTGAGTATGGAAGAGGCCGGCTCAATTCCATTGGTTGGCCTGACCGCATGGCAGGTGCTGGTTGAAACGGCCCGTCTGAAGCCGGGCCAGAAGGTCTTCATTCAAGCCGGCTCCGGCGGGGTCGGGATCTTCGCCATCCAGCTTGCGAAACATCTCGGCGCGACGGTTGCGACGACGACGAGCACGAAAAATGTCGAGTTGGTAAAAAGCCTCGGCGCTGATGTGGTCATCGACTATAAGAAGCAGGATTTTGAGAAGATTCTCTCGGGGTACGATCTAGTCATCAACAGCCAGGACAAAAAGACGCTCGACAAATCCCTGGGTGTGCTGAAGCCGGGCGGCCTGGTCATCTCGATTTCGGGTCCACCCGACCCTGAATTCGCCAAGCGCCTCGGGTTGAACCTTTTCCTGAGACTGGTGATCCGCCTACTGAGCCGTAGTGTGCGGAAAAAGGCCAAAAGCCTCGGCATTCGCTATTCGTTCCTCCTCATGCGAGCGCAGGGTCAACAGTTAAGCGCGATCGCCTCCCTGATTGAGTCCGGCGTGATCCGCCCGGTGGTCGACCAGGTTTTCCCGTTCGAGAAGACCGGCGATGCTTTAGCGTACGTCGAGACAGGGCGCGCGAGCGGCAAGGTCGTTGTCACCATGAAACGATAGCACCCGTCTTTAGGTTGCTTCCTCTTCGCGCGCTTTCCGCACAGGTGCACCTCTTCAAGCAATTGCCTCTGTTCAGGGGCGATGCTGCCCGGAGCGAGGCCATTGCTGGCTGCGCGGCTGGGAAGGTTCGGCTGCCTGAGGATAGACAGTAACTTCCCCGTCGTGGTAGTCCGAAGCGGGGTGATAAGGGAAACACCATCGCGCGGAGGGCGGGGTATTCGACGCCCAGCGCACGTCTGACGGCGCTTGGCACACCGACGCTGACTGGTGTCGAAGCTGGCTATGGCATGACAACGCTATGGTGGCGAGACGCGGAACCCGGCCGAAATGCTCCTCATTGAGGCTCTGAAAGTGCGGAGGCCGGCCGGCCGGGTCCGTTATGGATCCAGGCCAGGGTCTCCGTCAGTATCTCCTTCGACAAGATGGGATCAACCATCGCCCGCGCCAGAATCGTCGCCCCGACCATCGCCGACCAACTGGCGATTGCCCGGCGCCGGCGGTCGGCGTCTTCAGGCCCTTCGACCTTCTCGCTCATCCAGTCGATCTGCGCCCGCACGCCCTCCGTTATCGCCGCACGGGCCTCAGGGGTCTGGCGTAGCGTGTCGGCGGCAAGTCCGGAAACCGGGCAGCCACCGGCCCTGTTGTCGCGATGGCGCGGCGACAGATACTCCTCCATATAGGCGCCAAGAGCAAGTGTTGCGCCGTTGCGCTCGCCAAGCGCCTGCGTGAGCGCCTGGACGATCAGGTCGTCCTTCGAGCTGAAATGACCGTAGAAGCTGCCATGCGTGAGTCCCGCGGCCTTCATGACCTCTGCGACGCCGACTGCCTCAAATCCTTTCTCCCGAAACAATCGGCTTGCGATCTCCAGGATCCTATGGCGGTTTTCGGCCATCTGTCCACGGCTGATTTTCATTTGGGAATCTCCATCTCCGCTCTTGACTTTTTGATGATACGCATCATTTTAAAGCCGTAATTAGGATCGTCATCATAATTATATAACACTCATTGGAAAGAGAACAAGACAATGGCTGACACTCCCACCGTCCTCATCACCGGCGCATCCTCGGGTATTGGAGCGACATATGCGGAACGTTTCGCCCGGCGTGGGCACAATCTGCTACTGGTCGCGCGCAACAAGGCAAGACTGGAGGCTCTGTCGGCGCGACTTCGCGAGGAAACCGGGGTGACAATCGACATTCTGCCGGCCGATGTCACCAATTCCGATGAGCTTGCGGCGGTGGAAACCCGTCTTCGCGACGATCGTCAGATCGGAATTCTCGTTAACAATGCCGGTGCGAGCCTGGAAGGGACATTCGTCGATCAGGCTGCGAATGATATCGCCCAACTGATTGCGCTCAACGCGACGGCCGTTGCCCGTCTCGCCAGTGCCGTTGCGCCGCGGTTCATCGAGGCCGGCTCGGGTGCGATCATCAACATCTCCTCGGTCGTCGGGCTTGCCCCGGAATTCGGGATGTCCGTCTACGGCGCCACCAAGGCCTTCGTTACGTTTCTCTCCCAGGGGCTCAGCCTCGAACTCGGACCCAAGGGGATCTATGTGCAGGCAGTCTTACCGGCGGCGACGCGGACGGAGCTCTGGGAGCTTGTCGGCATCGACGTCAATACGCTTCAGGGCGTGATGGAAGTGGGCGAGCTCGTGGACGCAGCCTTGGCAGGCTTCGACAAGCGCGAGCCCGTCACCATCCCGCCGCTGCACGACGCCGCCCAATGGGATGCCTATCAGGCCGCGCGCCAGACGATGATCCCGGGCTTTGCGCAGGTCCACGCGGCAGAACGCTATCGCTCCGCCTCGTAGCGCCTCCCGCAGAAACGCGCCGTGACCGAACACAGGCTGTGCCGGAAGGCCGGGCTGTGCCGAGTTCCGGCGCGAAATTCCGAGACATTACGAGATCCTAAAATCCGGACGAAAAAAACGAAATGACTGACAACACACTTTTTGAACCCTATAAGCTCGGCGCGCTGACGCTTGCGAACCGTATCGTCATGGCGCCTTTGACCCGCAACAGAGCCGGCCCTGGCTTCGTGCCGGGCGATATTGTCGCGAAATATTATGCCCAGCGCGCGACAGCCGGCCTGATTATCTCGGAAGGGGCGCAGATTTCTCAGGAAGGGCAGGGCTACCAGGATACGCCAGGCATTTATACGCAATCCCAGATCGACGGGTGGCGGAAAGTCACCGAAGCGGTGCATGCTAAAGGCGGACACATCTTTCTGCAGCTCTGGCATGTGGGTCGTGTTTCACATGTCGATCTGCAGCCGAATGCGCAAGCGCCGGCCGCGCCATCCGCCATCAAGGCCGAGACCAAGGTCTTCGTGAACAATGCCTTCGTCGATGTGTCCGAACCTCGCACGCTCAAACTGGATGAGATCCAGGCCATCATCGCAGATTTCCGTCGCGCCGCCGCCAACGCGATTGCCGCGGGCTTCGATGGCGTCGAAGTCCATGGCGCCAATGGTTATCTGCTGGAACAGTTTGCCAAGGACGGCTCCAACACCCGCACCGACGCCTATGGCGGCTCCGTCGAACATCGGGCACGGCTGATATTGGAGGTCGCTGCCGCCGTGGCTGCCGAGGTCGGCGCGCACCGGACGGGCGTCCGGATTTCGCCGGTCAACAGCATCACCTCGAGCGATCCGCAGGCGCAATTCAACTACATCGCCGAGAAACTCGGCCACATGGGCATTGCCTATCTTCATGTCGTGGAAGCCGGGCGCGGCGGGCCGCAAGAGGCTGCTACCTTTGATTACACGGAACTCAGGACCAAGTTCGCGAACACCTACATCGCCAATAGTGGCTACAACCTGGAACTCGCGACGTCGCGGTTTACGCAGGGCGATGCTGATCTCTTTTCGTTTGGTCGGCCATTTATCGCCAATCCCGATCTCGTCGAGAGACTGAAGACTGCTGCTCCGCTGGCTGAGGTGAACCCGGCGACCATCTACGGTGGTGGCGCCGAAGGCTATACCGATTATCCATTCTTCGTGGCCTCGAACCACGGGTGATAAGTCGGCGCTGCGCCGTTGCCTGGCTCTTTGCTACACGCTCGATGAATGGAAGGCGCGGCCTGCGGGCGCTTTCCTCAGTCTTGAAAGAATGCGGCCGTACTGGCGCCTATCGGACGGGGAGGTGGTGGATGCGGCGCTCGTCGGCTTCGATCGCCGCGAACCCGTAACCATCCCGCCGCTTTACGATGCTGCGCAGTGGGAGGACCATCGCGCGGCGCGAACAGCCATGCTTCCAAAAACTAGGCGGCAATATGCCGCCGGCTGTATCGGTCGATCGATTAATCACGTTCGACATGACTGTTGATGCACTCAGAGGATAAATCAATGACGTTCAAAGCCCTGCTAGCCACCAACGATGGTGAGAAGATTTCGACAAATCTGGTCGAACTCGATGACACAGACCTTATGCCAGGCGACGTCACGATCGCCGTCGATTACTCGACGGTGAATTACAAGGACGGAATGGCGCTTACAGGTCGCGCAGAGATCATCCAGAAATTTCCGTTGATCCCGGGTGTCGATCTTTCCGGCACTGTCGAAGCGTCTTCCTATCCTGGCATCGAGGTGGGCGACCGAGTCGTCGCCAATAGCTGGGGTCTCAGCCAGACACATCACGGCGGCTACGCGCAAAAAGCCCGATTGAGCGGCGACTGGCTCGTCAAGATTCCGGAACCCCTCTCAACGCGGGATGCTATGGCCCTTGGAACGGCAGGTTACACGGCGATGCTGTGCGTGCTGGCGCTCGAACAGGGCGGTATCACCCCCGACCGGGGCGACATCCTTGTGACCGGCGCCAATGGCGGCGTCGGATCGGTTGCAATCGTGCTTCTGTCCGACCTCGGCTACCGCGTGGTCGCTTCGACGGGGCGTCTCGAAGAGGCCGATTATCTGCGCGAGCTTGGCGCGGCCGATGTCATCGACCGCCGCACGCTTTCCGAGCCGGGAAAACCTATCACAGGTGAGCGTTGGGCCGGGGCGGTGGACTCCGTCGGCAGCCATACGCTGGCGAACGTGCTGGCGCAGACCCAGTATCGTGGTGTGGTGGCGGCCTGCGGCCTCGCTCAGGGCCTCGATCTTCCTGCAACAGTCCTGCCCTTCATCCTGCGCAACGTCACACTTGCTGGCATCGATTCCGTGAACGCGCCGCAAGCGGTGCGCATCGAGGCCTGGTCGCGTCTGGCGCGCGATCTCGACCTCGAAAAGCTCGCCCGCACGACGAAGGTGGTCGGTCTGGCCGCGGTGCCGGATATCGCGAGACAAATTCTGGAAGGAAAGGTTCAGGGACGCACGGTTGTCGACGTCAACTCGTAACCGGGAGGCAAGGGAGCTTCCCTCCCAACACCTGCATGAACTTCTGACCGCCACAAGGGTCCAACCCAGCGTCATGGAGACGATAGAAATGCGTATCTCGAAACAGTTTGCCGTTTTCACACTCACTACCGCAGCGGCACTCATGTCATCCACAGCATGGGCGGACGATTCTTCGCTTGTTGGCTTGTGGCGGAACGTCGACGACGTCAGCGGCAAGCCGAGGGCCTTGATCCGAATTACGGAGTCAAATGGCACCCTGCAGGGCAAGGTCGAAAAGTCTTTCTCGGCCCGAACGAGAGCGGGACATGCGTGAAATGCGAAGGCGCGCTCAAGAACGCTCCTGTTACGGGCCTGGTCATTCTGAGTGGCCTGAAGAAGGACGGTGACAAATATACCGGCGGCAAAATCCTCGACCCGGATAGCGGTAAGATCTATAGCAGCAAGATTTCCCTGACCAACGGAGGCAAGAAGCTCAACGTGCGCGGCTTTGTTGGCGTTTCGATGCTCGGACGTTCGCAAGTCTGGGAACGTCAGGATTAGTTTCTAACTCTTGGGTGAAAGCGGCCAACAAGACACTCTTTGAATCGATCATTTCGGATGGCAACCCAGATCTCGCGGGGTCAAGGCTATCAGAACACGCCTGGCATCCACAATCAGACGCGGATCGACGGCTGGCGCAAGGTGACCGACGCCTTTCATGCCACGGGCGGGCACATCTTCTTGCAGTTCTGGCATAGAGCCGCCCAGGCGCGGGGCCCTATTGCTCGCGCACGGCTGCGATGGCGTCGCGGCAATCGTCCAGGCAGGCATCCAGGATTTCATCCGCCAGCGAGGACCCGTCCGGGCAAGCTCTCGAAAGCACGACGGCTCCGACGGCCTGGGCGAGGAGGCTGATGGCTAGTGCGCGTGACCCAGCTCCCGGCGGCTGATTTCGTGCTATGTCGCCCTCGAACGCGCGTAGGAGGTTCTCTATTCCTGCGGCAAAAGCCGACCTGGTTTCATCGGGCTGCCGTGCTGCCTCGCAACTCAGTGCCGCAGCCGGACACCCTTGACCACGGGCATCCCTGTGCTGGCGCGAGATATATAGTTCGATGGCGGAGAGGGCATCGTGACCCGCATAACGCTCCAAAGTTTCTCCGAAACCCCTTGCGGCCGCCTCCGCGATTAGGTCCTCCTTGGACCGGAAGTGGTTATAGAAGCCCCCATGTGTGAGCCCGGCGCGCTCCATCAGCTCAGCCACGCTCACTCCATCGAAGCCGCGTTCGCGAAACATCTCGGACGCGATAGCGACGATCCGTTCGTGGTTTTCCTCGTACTTTTCCTTCGTTATCCGCACTTCAAACCCCTTTTGACGGCTCTGTCCGATTAATGATGTTGTTCATCATTGTGGCTTGACTATTTTGATGATGAATATCATCGTAGCGTCCGACACTTCAAGTAGGAAATCAACGATGGGCACGCATGTGACGACCCCGCCCCGAGGGGATCACTACGACTATCGTCGCCGGGGGCAACGCGGATTCCGGTCGAGCATCGTCAGCCGGTAAGGTTCACTGAACTCGGACGTGTCGCCCAGCTTAATCGCTCGACCGTCGGGCGATTTGCGCGTGCTGGACCATATGGGCCGGGTCGAAACGGGAGGCGGCGAGACGATCAAAGAGTAACGATTGTCACACTCGCGGCTCGCGGTAGCCAGGTGCTGGAGGTCGCACCACTTTTGGGATGAATGCCAACGGGAGATCCAGGCTCGGTTCGGTCCTGCGAACGTAGAAGCTCTGGGAGAGATACGCCATGCAAACCGAACTTCGACTCCGGCGCGGGCGCAAGTAGGGAACTTCATGACATAGCGCACTTCCCCAGCCCTTCTCCTTTTTGGGGCGCGATTGGACCTCCGTGTGGCGCGCCCTAGCCGCAAGGATCGCATGAGTGCTGGCAACGCCTCGCAGGGCTCGAAAGAAAGGAAATGCTCATGAAATACACGCAATTCGGGAACACCGGTCTTCAGGTCTCGCAAATTGCCCTTGGCACCGGAAACTTCGGCACAGGCTGGGGGCATGGTGCCGACCCCGACACGAGCAGGGCGGTCTTCGACGCCTATGCGGAGGCCGGCGGCAATTTCATCGACACGGCCGATATCTACCAGTTCGGGCAGGCCGAAGAGGTTCTGGGCTCGCTGCTGCAGGGGCGTCGCGAGAATTTCGTGATCGCCACCAAGTTTACCAACGGCGCCGTGCCCAATGCCGACCGGCTCGTAACCGGCAATAGCCGCAAGGCGCTGGTCGCCTCGGTCGAGGGCAGCCTCAAGCGCCTAAAGACGGACCGCATCGATATCTACTGGGTGCACCATCCTGATGGCGTCACGCCTTCCGAAGAGATCGTCCGGGGTTTCGAGGACCTCGCCCGCGCCGGCAAGATTCTCTATGCGGGCCTCTCCAACTTCCCGGCCTGGCGGCTTTCGCGCGCGGTGACCTTGGCGGAGCTTACCCATGCCGTTCCGATCGCAGCGGCGCAATTCGAGCACAGCCTGGTTCATCGCGAACCCGAAGCAGAACTCTTTCCGGCGTCCGAGGCGCTTGGGCTCGGCGTCGTGACATGGTCGCCACTCGGCGGCGGCATGCTAACGGGCAAGTACCGGCAAGGCGAGAAGGGCCGTGCCGAAGGCTTGGGCGGTAGTGTGTTCCAGCCCGAGAATTCGGCGCAGCGCACGAAGGTCCTCGACACCGTGCTCGATATTGCCGACGAACTCGGCGCCAGCGCCGATCAGGTCGCCATTGCCTGGGCGGGAACCCATGGCGCGATTCCTATGATCGGCCCGCGCTCTCTGATGCAATTGACGAGCAATCTCGGCGCGATCGCCGTCGCGCTTTCTGCCGAACAAATTGACCGGCTCGATGCCGTCAGCAGCCTCGATCCGGCCACGCCGGTAAGGAGCCCGCGTTTATGGGCAGGCGACGTAACTCCACGAAAGGTCGTTGCCTGAATGCGCTTTCGACAGCTCGACCATCAATAAATGGAGAAAACCATGAGCAAACGTGACATCATCCTCGCCCATCCGGTTCGCACCGCGATCGGCACATTTAACGGTACGCTAAAGGGCACACCCGCCACCGAACTCGGTGCGATCGTGGTGCGGGAGACCCTGCGGCGCGCGGGGCTTTCGGGCGACAAAATCGGCACAGTGGTCATGGGCAACGTCATCCAGGCGGGCAACCGGATGAATCCGGCAAGGCAAGCTTCTATCGGCGGCGGCCTCCCGGTCTCCGTCCCGGCGCTCACCGTCAACCGGGTCTGTGGCTCGGGCGCGCAGGCGATCTTGACCGCAGCGCTAGAAATTGCCGCCGGCGACAGCAATGCTGCCGTTGCCGGCGGAATGGAGAACATGGACCGCTCGCCTTACCTGATGGATGGCGGACGCTGGGGCTACCGTATGGGACCGGCCCAGATCCTCGACAGCATGCTGACGGATGGGCTGAACGACGCCTTCTCCGGCGAGCATTCCGGCTGGCACACCGAAGACCTCGTCACGAAGCTCGGGATCACCCGTGAGGATCAGGACGCTTTCGCAGCTAGGTCTCAGAAGCGCTTTGCCGCCGTACAGGATGCCGGCCGGTTCGCGGACGAGATCGTCGCCGTCGAGATCAAGGGCCGCAAGGGAACAGAGCGTTTTGCCAGAGACGAGGCGCCGCGTGCCGACACGACGCTCGAGTCGCTCGCCCGGCTGAAACCCGCCTTCCGGCCGGATGGCACGATCACCGCCGGCAACGCGCCGGGGCTGAACAGCGCCGCTGCGGCGATGATCGTCGCGGAGCGGGGTTTTGCCGATGCGAAAGGTTTTGAGTCCATGGCGCGCCTTGCGGGTTATGGCGTTGCCGCCGTCGACCCGGGATTGTTCGGTCTCGGGCCGGTGCCCGCCGTTCGAAAGGCGCTGGAAAAGGCGGGCTGGACACTTGCCGACATCGAGCGCATCGAGATCAACGAGGCTTTCGCCGCCGTGCCGATTGCGGTGATGCGCGAACTCGGCCTGCCGGAGGACATCGTCAACGTGGAGGGAGGCGCTGTCGCGCATGGTCACGCCATCGGCGCGACGGGAGCGATCCTCACCACACGGCTTCTCCACTCGATGAAGCGCGACGGGATATCGAAAGGCATTGTCACGCTGTGCATCGGCGGCGGCCAGGGTATCGCCCTCGCTATCGAGACGCTGTAGTCGTCGCAAAAGCGGGGAGGGGAGTATGTTCGAGGGTTTTGAAAACCGCCGGATTGCCGTCGACGGGATAGAGATCGCCTATGTCGCTGCGGGTGCCGGCGAGCCGGTGCTGATGCTGCATGGCTTTCCGCAGACCAAGGCACTCTGGGCACGGATCGCACCGGGGCTGGTGGCGCTCGGCTATCGGGTCATCTGCGCTGACCTGCGGGGCTACGGCGCCTCCGACAAACCAACCGCCCAAACCGATCTGGCCAATTACAGCTTCCGCACCATGGCGACCGACCAGGTTGGGTTGATGCGCGCCCTCGGGCATGAGCGGTTTCATCTCGTGGGACACGACCGCGGTGCCCGGGTGGCGCATAGGCTGGCCTTGGATCATGCAGCGGCTGTGGTTACCGTCGTGCTGATGGACATCGTGCCAACGGCTGTCATGCTCACCGACCTTCGGAAGGAAGTTGCTCGTTCTTATTGGCACTGGTTCTTCCTGGCTCAGCCAGCGCCTTTTCCGGAGAAGATGATCGAAGCAAGCCGTGATCTCTTTTATGAAACCTGTCTCTTCGGCTGGGGCGCGGCGGGTCCGCAGGATTTCGATATCGAACAGCTCGCTGCCTACCGGGCTTCATGGCATGATACCGAGGCGATTGCGGGTAGCTGCAACGATTATCGCGCGGCACTGGCCGTCGATCTCGCCCACGATCTGGCGGATCACGGCAAACGCATATCAGCTCCCGTGCTGATCCTGTACGGCGCTTCTAGCGCGATGGCCAAACTCTATGACCTTCCTGCTACCTGGGCGGATCGCTGCACGACCATGGAGGCTCAAGCTGTACAAGGTGGGCATTTTTTCCCGGACTCTGCGCCAGAGGAAGTTACAGAACAATTGGCTTCATTTCTGAGACGTCGTCCCTTGACCCCCGTGCCAGACTAAAGACCGTGAGAAACGTTGGAAACGACAATTGCTGCATATCGAAGCGCTCGGCG
Source organism: Rhizobium mongolense USDA 1844 (assembly GCF_000419765.1). Classification (GTDB taxonomy): domain Bacteria; phylum Pseudomonadota; class Alphaproteobacteria; order Rhizobiales; family Rhizobiaceae; genus Rhizobium; species Rhizobium mongolense. The sequence goes on from NZ_ATTQ01000003.1 coordinate 72,933, forward strand.
TCGTCGACCGCGACAGTCTCGCAGGCATCGTCCGGGCGCTGGAAGCGTCGCGCGCCACAGGGCTGCGGCTCGTCATCGGTTGCCGGCTCGAGGTCTTTGGCGATCGCGCCTATGTCCCGCTCTGCCTGCGCGGCCGCCCTAACGATCAGCTCCGGCTGCACCAGCTCTCGAACCTTGCCGTGGCGTACCAGTCGCCTCGCTCGTCGAGCTTGCCGAAGCCGATGCCTTTTTGCCGTCTCTCCGTCTCGAGCGTCGTGATGCGCTCTGGGCGATCAAGGCCCTGCGCAACGAGCCGCTGCCTCTCTTTGCCGCTGCGGCGGAGCGGGAGGCCAGGGTGATTGCGGAGCAGCAGGAGCCGGAAGTCGAGCTCAGGCAGATGACCGAGGGCCACAACGTGGTCGAGGATTACAGCCATACCGGCCTGACGCTTCGCCAGCATCCCTTGAGCTTCCTGCGGAGCGACCTCACCAAACGTCGGATCGTCCCCTGTGCCGAAGCGATGGCGGCGCGTGACGGGCAATGGCTGATGGCGGCCGGCCTGGTGCAGGTGCGCCAGCGACCGGGCTCGGCAAAGGGCGTGATGTTCATCACCATCGAGGACGAGACCGGTGTCGCAGTGATTCTGAAGGATGAACGCGGGTCAGCGGTTCGGTTCCTGTCAAGACCTTCAGCCTTGAAAAGGCTCGGCGCTAGCTAGTTTTCAACGCAGCGAACCTTTTCGCTGTGTTTGCGATGCCGAAATAGCTTGCTAATCGACATGGTGGCATGCTGTCAGCAGGCCCGGAGCGGGCGTCCTCTTGATCAACGTCGGTTCCTGTTCGGCGCAAATCGACGTCGCCTTCCAGCAGCGCGTTCGGAAGCGGCATCCGCTGGGCGGATTGACAGGGCTCGGAAGGTCACCCTGCAGCACGATGCGGTTGCGCTTCCCGCGAAGCCTCGGATCCGGGGTCGGTACCGCGGAAAGCAGGGCCTGCGTGTAAGGGTGAGCCGGCGCACTGAAAATAGAATGCTTGGGCCCGGTCTCAATGATCTTGCCGAGATACATGACCATGACCCGGTCTGAGATATGGCGCACCACGGCGAGATCATGGGCGACGAAGAGCATCGCCAGGTTGCGTTCACGTCTCAGCTTGAACAGCAAGTTGACGACCTGCGCCTGGACGGACACGTCGAGGGCCGAAACCGGTTCGTCGCAGACGAGGAGCGTCGGGGTGAGTGCCAGGGCGCGCGCGATTCCAAGCCGCTGCCGCTGGCCACCCGAAAATTCGGAAGGATAGCGGTCCGCATGTTCCGCACGCAGCCCCACGGATTCAAGCAGCTTGACCGTCTCTTCCCGCCAGCGGGCCCTTGGCACGGCACCCGGATGCAGCGCCCATGGTTCGGAGATCAGCCGGTCGACCCGCATGCGGGGATTAAGCGACTGGTAGGGGTCCTGGAAAACGACCTGCATCTTGCGGCGCAGTTCATGCAACTCGCTCCCGGTCGCTTTGGTGATTTCCACGCCATCAAGCACGGCACTGCCGCTGGTCGCTGGCCCGAGCTTCAGGAGGGTTCTGACCAGGGAAGTCTTGCCGCAACCGCTTTCGCCGACAAGACCGAGCGTCTCCCCGCGGGCGATCTCGAAGCTGACGTCATCGACTGCGCGCACGGGGGTCGCGCCGCTGCCGTAGTGGCGGGAAAGGTTTTCGACTTTGAGAAGAGGCTGGTTCATGCTGATGATACCGGGAAGTGGCAGGCGGCCTGGCGGCCGGGCCCCACGGTTTCAAGGGGAGGGACGACCTCGGCGCAGAGCCCTGCGGCGCGCGGACAGCGCGTCCTGAACGCGCAGCCTGAAGGAAGGGCGACGGGATTTGGGGCCGAGCCGGGGATCGGCGCCAGTTCCTCTTCGTCGGTATCCACGCGCGGCTGCGAGGCGAGCAGTCCGACGCTGTAGGGATGTCGAGCATCCTCGAAGAGTTCGAAGACATTTGCGGTCTCGACGATGCGGCCGGCATACATGACGGCCACGCGGTCCGCGAGTTCGGCTACCACACCCAGATCATGGGTGATGAAGATCATTCCGGCATCGCTGCGTTTACGGATGGTGGCCAGAAGATCAACCACCTGCGCCTGGATCGTGACGTCGAGCGCCGTCGTCGGCTCGTCGGCGATGATGACATCCGGTTCGAGTGCTACGGCCATGGCGATCATGATGCGCTGGCGCATGCCACCGGAAAATTCGTGCGGATACTGCCGCGCCCGACGTTCGGGATCGGGAATGCCGATTGCGGTCAGAAGATCGATCACGGCTTTCTCGAGGCCGCCTTCGGGGTTGCGGCCGTGGATGCGGTACATCTCTGCGATCTGCCAGCCGACGGGATAGACAGGATTGAGCGCCGCAAGCGCATCCTGAAAGATGAGGGCGATCCGATTGCCGCATAGATCTCGCCGCTCGTTGCGCGAAAGCTGCAACAGTTCCGCCCCGTCGAAGCGGATCGACCCCCGGTCGATCGCGCCCGGAGGATTGGGAACGAGGTCCATGATGGCAGATGCAGTCACGGACTTGCCGGAGCCGCTTTCGCCAAGAAGCGCCAAGACTTCACCACGCTCCAGCGAGAAGGAGACGCCATTGAGCGCGAGAATGCGGCCGGACGCCGTATCAAAACTGACTTGCAGGTCCTCGACTTCGAGAAGAGCCATCAGCGCCTCCGGCTCACAAGGCGCCAGTGCTGCGACGGATCGTTGACGATACGGAACCAGTTGGCGAGGAGGTTGAAGGACATGGTGGTGAGCATAACGGCCAGACCGGGGAAAAAGCCAAGCCACCAGGCGGACGACAGATAACCCTGGCCCTGGGCGACCATCAGGCCCCAGCTTACCGACGGCGGCTGGATGCCGAGGCCGAGATAACTCAGGCCGGATTCGAACAACATGACCATGGCGAGATTGACCGAGGCGAGCGTCAGCATGGTGGGCGCGACGCTGGGGAGGATGTGGGTGCGCAGGATCCAGGCCGGTCCGCCACCGAAGACGCGCGCCGCATCGACGAAAAGCCTTTCGCGGACCTCCAGCGTTTCGGCCCTTGCGACGCGGATATAGGCCGGCATGCGGGTGACGGCGAGAACGATCACGAGGTTGCTGACGCTCGGACCGAACAGATAGAGGCCGAAGAGTGCCACCAGCAGCGTCGGGAAACCGAGGATGATATCGCAGATCCGCATGATGACGTTTCCGACAATGCCGCCGAAATAACCGGCGATCACCCCCAGCAGCGTTCCGCCGATCAGGCTTGTCAGCACGGTCACCATGGCGATACCGAGCGTCGTCGAAGCCGCCTGGATGAGGCGGACGAGCAGCGGCCGCCCGAGTGCGTCGGCACCCAGCCACAAAGTCCAGGACTGGCCGAAATCGAACGGCTGCAGGTTGCGCGCCTTCAGTGAAATACGGTTGTCGCCCAAGAGTGACAGGGAATCGGTGAGGATGGCGAGCACGACGATGAGCAACCAGATCGCCGCGGCGACGGCCATCGGGTCACCCGCGAGCGCACGCAGGAGCCACAGGATGCGGCGGCTACGGCGCTTTCGGGTCGGGAGGAATTCGGCAGACGTGTCTGTCATTCGACCCTCACGCGCGGGTCGATCGAGGCATAGAGCATGTCGACCAGGACATTGATGAAGAAGATCACCACCGCGACGGCAAAGATCGATGCTTGGACGATCGCAAAGTCGCGTTTCAGAATGCCGTCGATCAGGAGCTTGCCGATGCCGGGAAACCCAAAGACCACCTCGACGACGCCGCCACCGCCGGCGAACTGGGCGGCAAGGTCGCCGGTCACCGTGACCGCCGGAAGGAGAGCATTGCGGAGCGCATGCACGAATGTGACCCGTCCGTCATGCGCGCCCTTGGCCCGCGCCGTGCGGACGAATGTCGCATTCAGCGCCTCGATCATCGAGCCGCGGACAATCTGCACGAGAGTTCCGAAAGGTCGGGCAAACAGGCAGGCGACCGGTAGCACCCAGTAGACCGGGCCGCCGAAACCTGACGTCGGCAAAATGCGGAATGTGACCGCGAACAGAAGTACGCCCATCAGGCCGAGCCAGAAATCCGGAACGCTTGCGGCTGCCTGCGACAGGACATTGACGCCCCGGTCGATCCAGCCACCGGCATTGACGGCAGCAATAGATCCCATGACGATCGCGGCGGTGAAGGCCAGCGCCAAAGCGATGGCGCCAAGTGCCAGCGTGTTCGGCAGCGCCTCCAGAACCACGTCCATGGCCGGGCGATTGTGCCAGAGAGACATTCCGAAATCGAGCCGGAGAATATCCCAAGCCCAATCGAAAAACTGCGCCGGGAGCGAGCGATCAAGCCCAAGACGGACGCGCATGGCTTCGCGCGCCGCATCCGAAGCGTCGACAGGCAGGTAGAGATTGACGGGATCGCCCGTCAACCGCACGAGGAAAAAGGCGGATGTCATCAGTGCTGCAAGCGCGAGCGCTGCGAAGGCTGCACGTTTCAGGAAATAGGTGAAGGACATTCGCTCTCCTCAAGCGACATACAAGCCGTCGGCCGGGCAGATCAGCGATAGCTGATCGACTTCAGTTTGATCTCGTTGCCGGCCTGCACATCAGGCGTATAGTTCACGTTCTTGGCGACACGGGCGATGGTGACCATGTGAAAGAGCGGCGCAATGTTGACCGCATCGACGGCGATGTACTTGAACGCCTGTTGGAACAGCCTTTTGCGCTCGTCCCCGGTCGCCTTCGAGCCATCGGCGATCAGCTTGTCGAGACCGGCGTCGATAATGGTCGACTGGTTGCCATCGGCGGTAAAGCGGTTCGGCAGCGTGAACACTGCGTCGCCCTCGGCATTGTCGATCTGCGTCTGCAGGATGGAGGGCTGGCGATCCTTGTTCCATGGCTTCAGCAGCCGCTTTAGCCACGGGCTTGTCTCGAGCATTTCAAGCCGGGCGTTGAAACCGGCATCCGCCAACATGGCCTGAATGGCCTCCAGGCTTTCGGACGAGTTCGGATAGATGCCGATGCGGCCGTAGATAACAATCTCCTTGTCGACCGGCACGCCATCTGCCTTGGCGGCTGCAACCAGCGACTTTGCCTTTTCCGGATCGTAGTTCCAAACGGGAATGTCAGGATTGAAGCCGAAGACCGACGGCGGCACGACCTGCATCGCCTTTTGAGCGTCCTTGTGGAAGATCGTTCCGACGAGGCCATCCCTGTCGATCGCGAGGTTGAGTGCTTCGCGAACGCGCCTGTCGTTGAGGGGCGCAATCTGCGCATCGATCCTCAACAGCGAGGTTTCGGCGTTTGGAAAGGCATGATCCTCTTCGGTCGTGCCGTCCTGGGGTGCAATCTCATAGGCGATCTGCGCTTCGCCGGTGTCGACCATCGCGGCGCGGACCGCGGACTCGGCGCGCCAGATGATCGTTGCGTTTGGAATTGCCGGCTTGTTGCCCCAATAGCCGTCGTAGGCCACGAGACCGACCGACTGACCGGGCGTCCAAGCCTCCAGCTTGTAAGGGCCCGTTCCGGCCGGGGTGCGCGTCTTGGCGTCACCCGGGGTTGCCGGCGAGCCGATGTCCAGCGCGGACATCTTGTTCGGGAGGATTGGCTCGACGACGTCCGTCCTTATGAGGAGGGTCGTCGGGTTCACGGCTTCTGCATTGAGTTTAAGACCCTTCAGCGTGGCAAGGCCCACTTCGCATGCCAGGGCCGGATCCTGCGCCCGCTTTAGAGCCGCGATGACCGCATGGGTATCGAATGCCTTGCCGTCGTGGAAGGTCACGCCCTCGCGCAGCTTGAATTCCCAGGTCAGGCTATCGAGCTGCCGCCAGCTGGTGGCGAGGCTCGGCACGACCGAACCGTCCTTGGGGCTGAGGTTGACGAGTGCTTCCGTGATATTGTTATGCAGAATGCGTGAGTTGCCCGAGAGGTCCGTATCGCACGGGTCGAGCGATTTCGGCTCATCCGTCACCACGACCGTCAGCTTGTCCGGGGCCGCGCGAGCGGGAATGGCGACGCTTGCCGCCAACGACATTGCAATCCCCATGCTCAACGCATGGATACCCTTGATCTTCTTCATGAAAGCCCTCCAATACATCCAAACGAGCCGCATATGGCGCCTCGGTGATCCCTTCCTGAAAGTCATCCGGGTTCGCGGGGCCACCCGCGATCAAATGCCTTTACTTCCTCCTGCAACCGAGTAGTGTCAAATATGACACTTGCGGCTTGGAGCATGCGCGTCCGGTCCGTCCAAGTCAAGGCGATTAATTCTTATATGGAATTCGTAGTTCATGATTGAACCTAAGCATGGATCGCCCGTTGTTGAAAAGACCGCGCACCTGCTCCAGGCGGTCGCCGATGCCAAAACGGGGATCTCCCTGGGCGAATTGGTCGCTCAGCTTGGAGTGCCTCGTTCGACGGTCTATCGCATCCTCAATTCGCTGACCGCACATGGGCTTGTGGCGCGGGTGAAGGGCGGAGCCTCCTACGAACTGGGGCCAAAGTTTGTGGAACTCGCGCGACGTATTTCGCCTGGCGCGGACAGGGTAACGCTGATCGAGATCGCAAGGCCAATCCTGACGGCTGCGGCGGAGCGGATTTACGAGTCTTTTCGGTTGGCTGCGCCTGAAGGCGATGAAATGATGACGATTTTTGCGGCGTCCAGCCCCGGCGACTACGCGCTTTTCATAAAAGTCGGAGGACGTTCTCGAAAGCATGTCGGAGCGGCCGGCAAACTCGCTCTTGCTTATTCCGACTATAACGAAGTTGAAGTCTACTGCGCCGGCGGGCTCGAAGCCAGGACGCCCTATACCATCACAGATCCCGAAGCGCTGAAGGAAGCGCTCGCCGATATTCGCCGCAATGGCATTGCCGAGGACAATCAGGAATCCAATCTCGGTCTGCGGGCTTTTGCGGCTCCCGTTTTCGATTCCGGCGGCCATCTGGTGGCAACGATAAGCGTGCCGTTTATCGGAGAGGCGACGCCGGATCGGGCTCGCTCGATCAAGCGTGAAGTCGTAGAAGGAGGCGCGGCTTTGACGAAGGCTATCAATGGGGTTCATCCATTATCCAAATAAGAAATACGATATTCTATATTGAACTGTTAGCCCGTTGTGCTAGACCTCTATGCAGATACGGAGGATCTCATGACGGCTTTGGACCCATCGGTTTACGCAAAACTCCTGCGCACAAATTCAGCGAGCCTCAGCACACTGCTCTTGAAGCGCGGACTCAGGAACACGGCGGTTCGCGGCGTGCGGCCGCTCGCCGGCGCCGACAAGCCGATGGTCGGCCCGGCCGTGACGGTGCGCTACATTCCCGCACGCGAAGATATCGACGGTTCGACCTACAGCTCCGATCCGTCAAACCAGCAACGCAAGGCAATCGACACGATTCCGGAAGGCCATGTTCTCGTGTTTGATTGCCGCTCGGTGGCAGAGATTGCAGGCATCGGTGCGATGCTCGCCCGCCGGCTGGTCTACCGCGGCTGCGCTGGCCTTGTTCTGGACGGAGGCGTCCGCGACACGGCCGACATCGCCCAGCTTGGACTTCCCACCTATTGCATGGGACCGGCGGCCCCTGCCAATCTGGTGGCGCACCACGCATCGGATATGAACCAGCCAATCGCCTGCGGCGGCGTCGCGGTCTATCCGGACGACATCATTTTCGGCGACAGCGAAGCCGTGATTGTCATACCGCGCGAATATGTGTGCGAAATCGCCGATGAGGCAGTCGCGATGGAGGAGCAGGAAGAGTTTCTTAAGCTCGAAATCGTCTCCGGCAAATCGACGCTGGGCATCTATCCTCCGAACGCGGAGACGCTAGAACGATTTGAAGCGTGGCGCAGGAGTCGTACCGCCTGACCTTGTTCTCGCTGAGGAGTTCTTGCGGGTAACGGGAAATCCGAGGTGCAATCATAGCGACGTCGAATAGCGCCTCTCGCGGTCGGCGTGGCGCTCGCCTTCGGCGTCCTCGGTTATTTCATGGAAGAAAACGGCATTCCGATCGCGCCCTTCGTGCTCGGAATCGTTGTCGGCCCCCTGGTGGAACAAAACTTCCTGACCTCGATGATGAAATCCGGCGGATCGTTGATTGCATTTTTCGATCGACCCATTGCCGCAGTTGTCGGCGTCATCACGCTGCTTATCTGGGCATCGCCAATTATCGCAATGCTCAGGCGACAGAATTCGAGGTCGCACCGGGTGTGACCTTGGCGATTAACCGTCCGATCCGATTACAGGTGCTACCGCGCTGGCAATGAGTATTGAAAGCTACCGATGAGTGCCACCCAAATGCCAGAACGGGAATCGATGGCATTCGACGTTGTGATCGTTGGGGCCGGGCCTGCAGGGCTTTCGGCTGGCGATCCGTCTCAAACAGGTCAACCGATCTGTCGATCGTCGTCCTCGAAAAGGGCGCAGAATGCGAACCCGATATTCAATTGAATTAGCATCGTTTCTGCAATTTCGAGCGGGCCCTAACACAGCGTAAAATTCAGAACAGCGTCTATGCCCAATTGGACGGATACGTCGCCGGGATCGGTAACATCTACTGCACCACAAAGGCTTCCCGTCGTGATGATTGCGCCTGCTCTGAGCGACGAGGCGGGCCTGGATCGGACATTCGCGTAATCGCAGAAAGCCAGGTCAGAACGTCTTTCGTGGGATGCTGAGCAGCATCGTCGAAAGCGACCTGCTTGTTGAGCCAAAGCTTGAGGGGAATATTCGAACCGGGCTGAAGGACTGCCAAGGGTAGGGCCGGCCCTCTAACATAACCCGCGTTTCCAAGGCGGTCTGCCAGAAAGGCCAGGAAGGAAATGCTACCGCCTTCCGCAATGCCGCTCCAAACCAGTTCTGCGCCAAGATAGACGTCGGAAACTACGGCCTCGATATCGGCCCGCCCGTAGGCCTTGTCCGTCCGAACAGGAAGATCCTGGCTAAGCTGAACCGCGATTTCGACCTCAATTTTCATACCTTTTCGCCAGGCGACTATCGCATTGGAAGGTTTATCTAAGTATGGATGCAGAGGGGCGGCGATTGGGTTACCGTCGGGCGATTTGGCTACCTTCCAAGCCGAGACGTCTGCTCCTTCAAGCTTCGACAACTGGCTCTGTACCTCTATCGCGTCCTCAAGCGCTAAAGGCACTGACACCAGCTGACCGGTCGGAATCTGGCGTCCGTCATGACGGAGGCTGCGTAGTTTATAAGCCAAAGCAATTATATCAGGAGTGGCTAGCATATGGGTCGTGTCTGCCTCTTGAAAGGTCATTCGGATGGCGGTTGCTTGAAAGATGACAGTTTCGGAATCGTGCGATCTTGACCGCACTAAAGCCCGGCGCGCTCAGCGGATAATTGCCATTCTTGAGGGCGCGGTTTTCCATTGCCACGCCCTTTCAAAAAGCGACGAAATCTGACGGTGACTGTTATTCGCTAGGACACCTGCTTGATCCGGTCACGAAACCCTGCCGTCCCTTGCTGAATATGGTCCAGCAGATCCATAACTGCCCAGTGACGCTCGGCAATGTCATAATCTGTGACACGAGAATGGACGCTCTCAAAGGTGCCAAGACGCTTGTGCCAAACCTTGGCAAGACCCGGATAGCCCATCGGCTCAGCCATCGCCGCTAGCGCCAGGAAAATTTCCAGTTCGCGGCGAAGCTCGCTGTCGTCGGAGGCATGCGTGTAAAGCCAGGCGTACAGGTCTGGGTGGATATTGGTAAAGACGCCAGAGAACCCTTTCGAACCTGCCCGCATAGCGGCTGCGGCGATGGCTGCATTGGCGTTGACGATCGCAAAGCCAGAATCGCCGGAGAGCGCGACGCGTCGCTTGACCGTTTCGAGATCGCAGGAGACATCCTTCAACGTTACGAAGCGGCCGGTGTCGCGGCACAGCTTGAACTCGTCATCGCTCAAGAGACGGCGATAGGAGCCGGGCATTCGTACAGACCGAGAGCCAGGTCGCTCGGGAGCCAACTCAAGATGGCATCGAGGCTGGAACGAAATGCTTCGGTTCCGGCATTCCCAGTGTCGAGCCTGTTGCTGACCAGGACAAGTGCATCGATGCCTGTTTCCGCCATCGCCGCCAGTTCGGCGCGCTGGTCATCGCGGTTCTCGCTGATGTGTCCTGACGAGATCACCGGCACGCGCCCGCCAGCCAGCGAGACCACCTTTTTGGAAAGCTCAACTCGCTCTTCCAGACATGGCGAACTTTATCATGGGCGCGGCTCCGGTGAGCATTTCGGCGGTCGGAACGTCCGTCGTCGATCCTGAGATTGGCGCGGCAGGCGATGTCGATACCGCCGTCGTTACCCTTTCCTACGCAGATGGCCGCATTGCCGTGATCAGGAACAGCCGCCGCGCCCTCTACGGCTATGATCAGCGGTTGGAACTCCTGGGCTCCGAAGGCCTGCTACAGGCTCAGAACGTGCTGGAGAACACGTTGATCAAGTCCAGCGCGTCCGGCGTGACGAGCGCAAAGCCGACTTATTTCTTTCTTGAACGCTACATGCCCGCCTATGCGGCGGAATGGGCAGCATTTGTCAACGCTGTGAACACAGGCTCGGCTCTGCCGGTCACGCTCGATGATGGTGTCGCAGCGCTCGCCATGGCGGAAGCTGCAACCCAGTCTGCAAAGAACGGATCCCCCGTGAAATTGGTAGAGGTTCTTGGCTGAGCTTTCGGAGAAGCAAAATACTCTCTGTCGGACTACTCCTCCTGTCCGATCTAGCGGCGGCACGAACTTCGGATCGAGCCGCCGCATACTACTGATTTACCGAAGGATGGTGCGACGCGAAGGACTCGATCAACGAGCTGCTGCAACTACAGGTACCGGCCGAGGATATCAGCTTCAACGATGGTGCGGACGGGAATGTTCGCCATCCGAGGGGACGGTTTCGTAAACTTCGATCCGGTCGTCCGGTTTGTGAAGAACGCGGATTGTGCCGGATGGCTCGTCGTCGAAGCGGGCATGACCCCGCGATCGCGCCTCCGAGAGAATACATGGCGCAGGCCTGTGGTTCCATCCAGGCAAAGTTCAGGGGTTAGATGACAACCTCCAACGACCCTTCCCAATAAGTCATAGCCGAACATGCGCCGGAAGCACGATCATGAGCACGGAAAAAACCATTCGAAAGCCGACGACCATCGCCGAGCTCAAGGAGATGATTGTAGCAACCGGGCTTAGCCTCCCAGAGCAACAGGAGCGCGTCGCACGCACGGCTCTCGCCCATCCGGAAATTGTAGCATTCGGCACCGCGCAATCGCTTGCGGACCGATGCGTAGTGTCGCCCTCAACCGTGGTCAGAGTGGCCACTGCTCTCGGGTTCGATAACTTCAGGGAGTTCCGACAGGTTTTCCGTCAGCACATCCGGGAGAGCTCGATTCGAGCCGCGGACACCCTATGCTGACAGGAAAGCCGCAATCACCGCCACGAATGACATGAGTTTCATAAATGGCTGTTATGCCAGCTTGGCTCACTGAGGGGCCGAAGGTTCGAACCCCATCAAGGCGAGCAATGGGGCATGGCTCCCCTTGTGGGACGTATAGCTTTGATACATAAACGATGAAGTGAATGAGGTCAGGCAGAACGCCGCGGAATGGCTAGAGGCGATCTGCGCAAGAGCCGACACGCGTCAGGATTTGTTTCAAGCTGGGCCTGCCGTGATAATAGAGGGCTGCGGTCCGCTCATACGCGGGTTCGTAAAGCCCAAAGGTCTCGGGGGCGGAAAGGCTGAACGCGGGATTGCTGCTAATATCCGGATTGTCGAGTTTTGGAAAGCGCCGTTGTTTGTGGGCTAGATATGCTTCCGTGCCGATAAAAGCCTGCGCGTCCGGGTGGTCCAGCAGACAGTAAATGTCGTAATAGTGCCGAAGGAAATTGGAACCGGTCTGCTTCAGAATGTGGGTGGCAAGGACATCGCGGACATTATGCGGCCCGTAGGTCAATAGCCTCTTATGGGTTCAGTCGAAGAAGCCCGCATCCTCTTCCCTGAGATATCTCCTGGCCGCTTCGGCGTCGATATCGAGGCCCAGCCCCGGCGCTTCCAGTAGGTCCACCATACTGTCCTTCACGATCTGCGGTGGCAAGCCGACTACCAGATCCTCCCACCAGGGGTCGGTGGCGCTCGGATATTCGAACGCGATGTAATTTGCAGGCAAGGTGGCGCAGACATTGATCAACGCGCCGAGGCCCAGGAGGCCGTTGGCGGTCCCGTGCGGTGCCATCAGGATCGAGTGCATGTAGGCGTGCTCGGCGACCCATTTGAGTTCGGCAATACCGCCAACATCAGCTGGATCGGGGCCGATGACGCGCACCGCCTGCGTCTCGATCAGTTCCTTGAAATTGTGCCGCAGGTAGATCTGCTCGCCAGTGTGGATTGGCGTCGAGGTGGAGATGGTCAGTTCCCGATAGGCCTGCGGATTGACCCACGGCACATAGTCGCCAGTCAGCATGTCCTCGAGCCACATCAAATTGTACTTCTCTACCGCGCGAGCGAACTTAATCGCATCGGGCAGCATCCAGCCCGGACCGCAGTCGAGCGCCAGGCTGACTTTGTCGCCCAGCACTTCCTTCATCGCGATCACGCAGTCGAGCATGTGATTGAAACCGCGCTCGCTGATCACGCCCTGATCCATGGCACCGTGATAGCCGGCCTTCTTCTGCGTCACGCCGTAATGGAAGTCCTCAATGGTGTCCTTCATGTTCGAATGGAACGAGATTCCTTGCTTGACCATGAAGAAGTTCTGCGGCTGCTCCATCATCCATTTGACGTCAGCGGCGTAATCCTCCGGCCGGTCGCCGGTGCGTCTCCGGCGGATCGAGCCGTTGTAGACGCGCACCTTGTCGCGCACCTTGCCGCCGAGCAGTTTATAGGCGGGCACGCCCGCGGCCTTGCCGGCAATATCCCACAGCGCATGCTCGATAGCGCTTACCGCCGCGCCGTACGGCTTGAAAGAGCCGCGTTGGCGGATCTTCAGCATCACTCTCTCGACGTCGGTCGGGTCCTCGCCGACCAGCGCCTCACGGAAATGCAGCACCCAGGGCTTAAGATAGGACTTGGTGAACTCGACTTCGCCCAAGCCATGGAGGCCCTCGTCCGTAACGATGCGGACGATCGGGTGTTTGCCGATAACGGCACAGCGGAGGTCGGTGATCTTCATCTTCGGTTCTTTTCGCCTCAGCTCCAGGTACGATCCCAGGAATACTCATCGTCCCAGTGATCCGTGGGCTGCCAGATGCCGGTGACACTCGGCTGCAGATGCTGCGAGATCACCTCGTCGACGACGTCGTCAATCCCCAGGCCCGGCTTGTCCGGAACGGTGATAAAGCCGTCCTTCACGAGTGGCTTGGGAAGGCCGGTGACGATATCGTCCCACCAGTCGACATCGACAGAGTGGTATTCGAGTGCCATGAAGTTTTCAGTCGCGGTCGCGACATGTGCCGCGGCCATTGCGGCGATTGGGCTTTCTGCCATATGGATGGCCATGGCGACACCGTGGTCCTGCGCCATGTCTCCGATCTTTTTGGTCTCGAGGATGCCCCCGCTGGTGAGCAGGTCTGGGTGGATAACGGAAAGACCGCCGCTCTTGAGCAGAGGCTCGAAGCCCTCCTTGAGGTATATGTCCTCGCCGGTGCAGATCGGCACCGTAGTGGCGTCCTGCAGTTGTCGGTACTGCTGGGTGTACTGCCATGGGATCACATCCTCGAGCCAGGCTGGCACGTATTTTTCAATTCGCCTGGCAAGGCGAATGCCGTTCTGCACTGAGATGTGGCCGATGTGGTCGATGGCGAGCGGAATATCCATGCCGATGACCTCACGAACCTCGGCAATGTATTGCTCAAGGAAGTCGAGGCCCTTGTCGGAAAAGTGGAGGCCGGTAAACGGGTGCGGGACGCTATGCAAATCGTACGCAGCGTTGCGGACGCGCCGCTCTTCAATGGTGTTCAGCAGGCCGCGGCCGGGGTGGTCGCGGTACCCTTCAAGTGAGCCGGCAGGAGACACGACCGCACCGGGCACATCCGCGATCTGCATCAGCCCCAGATCCATCTTGAGGAAGGTGAACCCGAGCTCCATGCGTTGCTTGAGGCGCCTGCCGGTCTCGGTGCCGCTCGGCACGGTGGCGTCGGTGTCGCAGTAGACGCGCACTTTCTCCCGAAACCGGCCGCCGAGCATCTGGTAGATGGGGACGCCATAGGCCTTGCCGGCAAGATCCCACAACGCGATTTCGACCGCCGATACGCCGCCGCCTTGCCGGCCGTGCCCGCCGAACTGCTTGATCCGGCGAAACAGGCGGTCGATGTTGCAAGGGTTCTCGCCAAGCAACCGGCTCTTCAGCATCAGCGCGTAGGTGGCGCTGGCGCCGTCGCGCACCTCGCCAAGCCCGACGATGCCCTGGTTCGTGTAAATCTTGAGCAGCGCTGAGGTGAACGGCGCGCCGACGATTTCGGCTACCCGCATGTCGATGATGCGAAGGTCGGACGGCTTGGAATGCGTGTTCACCCGATTGAGCGCCTCGTCGACTCCACCTGCCATTGGCATCATTTATCCTCCTTCTGGTCGGCGAGGCTTGTCGCCGCGCACGGCTGCGGCGGCATAGAGCGTTGCTAGCCCAGTTCTATCTCGTGGCCCTGAAGGTAGTCGCGGTTCATCTCAACGCCGAGACCAGGCTTCGGCGTAAGCTTGAGGCTGCCGTTCGAAACATCAAGCGGTCTGTCGATGAGGTGATCGTATTTGCCCAGGTTCCACTCCGACGTTTCGAGTTTGTAGAAGTTAGGAACGGTCATCATCACCTGCGCTCCCGCAACCACGTTGATCGGTCCCGCGGCGTCGTGCGGCGAGACCGGGATGTAGTAGGCTTCGCATAGGGCAGAAATCTTCTTGAGTTCGGTAATGCCACCGGTCCAGGTGACGTCCGGCATGATGTAGTCAGCGAGCTTGTTCTCGAGCACCGGCACGAAATCCCACTTCGTGTGGCCGCGCTCGCCCCACGAGATAGCGGCACTCACCTTCTCACGGACCTGCTTGAGGGCGTTGAGGCTCTCGGGCGGACAGGGCTCCTCAAACCAGTCGATCTGACCGGCTTCCTCGAGGCCCCGACAGAGGCGAATGGCAGTGGGAACGTCGAAGCGGCCATGCGCATCGATGAGGATGTCGACATCAGAGCCCGCCGTTTCGCGGATCAGAGCCGTCAGTTCGGCGGCTTCGCGCTCGTCCTTGCGGGTCATGCTGCCATCGAGGTAGCCGTCCCGCCGTTCGCGGGACTGTCCATCGGCGGTGCGGCCCTGGTGGGGGAAAGGATCGAACTTGAGCGCAGTGTGGCCGGACTCGACGATGTCTCTAATTTCGCGGACCACAGCCTCCTTGCTGGTAAATTTGGCCTCCTTGGGATGGGTGTAGAGCGCGATTTCATCGCGTACCGGTCCACCCAACAGCTCGTAAATTGGCTTACCAAGGACTTTGCCTCGGATGTCCCAAAGGGCTATGTCGATGGCGCTCACGCATTCGACTGCGGCGCCGCGACTGCCCATGTAGGTGAAGCTGCGGAATACCTTGTGCCACAGATACTCGATACGCGCCGGGTCCTCGCCTGTTACAGCGGCACCGATCTGCCGCAGCATCGTGCAGAGGGCGCGGTTGGCGAGCCTTGTCGTGGTGGTGATCTCTCCCCAGCCGCTCACCCCCTCGTCGGTCGTCACTTCAACGAACAGGTACTCTCCCCAATAAGAAGCCTCGGACTTGATTAACCACGGCCGAACGCTGGTGATTTTCATCTCAGCTGCCTTTATCTGAAGTGGTCGGGATAACGATATTTCAGGCTATGTATTCTATCCTGCCCGAGCGGCGTTACGCGCACGCATGTGTTCGAGGATGTGCCGGCCGGAGCCCTCGACATGGCGTGCAATGAGTTCGGCTGCCTCGTTCGCATTCCCCGCTTTTACATGCGCGATGAGCTCGCGATGCTCGCTAAGGATCGCGGCACGCCGGGCGAGCGTGAAGTTGAAACGCCGGCTGACGGCTCGAAGCACTTCGCGATGCTTCCACCAAAGCTCGGCGGCATGGCGGTTGTAGTGCTTTTGGTACATTACGGTGTGAAAGGCGGTGTCCAGCTCGCTGTGCCTGAACGTGTCGGCGAAGTTGTTTTCTTCAATTAGGCCTTGGATGCGTTCGAGTTCAGCAATGTCCTCGACGGTGGCCATATTCACGAACCATCGCGTCAGTGCCGGCTCGATCAAGACTCCTATCTCGTAGATGTCCCGAACAAAATCCTGATCTATGGGCCGCACGCGCGCTCCGCGGTTGGGAACGAGGGTGACAAAGCCCTCCCCGCGCAGCAGTTGCAGAGCCTCGCGCACCGGGTTGGTTGACGTGCCGTGGCGCCGTGCGAGATCGGTGACCACAAGCCGCTCGTTAGCAGCGAGCCGCCCTTCGATGATGTCTTCCCTGATCAGTTGATAAAGCGAGGCGCCCTCGCTGGAGGCCCCGATAGCGTCGATCCCTTCGGGTGGCTTTGCTTTAAAATCGCTTCCTTCGGCCACGGCTGTCCCCAAATCAATACACACATTATTCTCGTTATCACGCGAGATGGCCATAAACAATGTACGATTTATCTAGTTGACAGACAATTCGCGATCTGAAAACGTATAAAAATCTCGAAGGGATACATTGGCTGAAAGCGTCCCGCGCCGATGAGGAAAGACCGCTCGCCTCGATGCAGAGCGGCATGGGAGAGAACCTGGAGGATACCCTATGACGAGGATTTCACTCGGCGGTGCCATCCTGCGCGGCACTGTCTCCACTGCTTTGATGGTATCGTTGATGTCCGCATCGGCGCTGGGTGCGCCGCCGGTCGACTTGAACAAGTGGTCGCCGGAATATGTGCGCTCCATTGCCGGCACACAGGATTTTGACACGGCGGGCGATTGCGCCAAGGTCACCCCGCTCGACTACAAGGGGCGACTGACTTTCTGGTATCAGGGCGTGTTCGAGGGCGACCCCGACCTCCTGCGCCAGTATTACAAGGAGTTCTTCGAGACCTTCCGCAAAACCTATCCAAACATCCAGCTTGAGGAACAAGCCCTCACCTACAACGACCTTCTGGACAAGTTCCGGACCGCGCTCTTGGGCAATGCAGCGCCCATGGCGGTCCGCCTGCAAATCCTGGGTGGCACCGAGTTCGCCTCAAAGGGCTATCTGCAGCCGCTCAAACCCGAGGATGTAGGGTATTCGACCGAGGACTTCTGGCCCGGCGCAATGAAGGCCGTGACCTGGGAGGAGGTGACCTACGGCATTCCAACCAACAACGAGACGATGGCGTTCATCTGGAACGCCGACATCTTCAAGCGTGCAGGCCTCGATCCGGACAAGGCTCCGGCAACCTGGGACGACGTCGTCAAGTATTCCAAGCAGATCCACGACAAGCTCGGCATTGCCGGTTACGGCCTCGTGGCTCGCAAGAATGCCGGCAATACGCCGTATCGCTTCATGCCGCAGCTGTGGGCCTATGGCGGCGGCGTCTTCGACGAAGCCACCGCGAGCCCGACCTATAAGCAGGTCGAGCTCAATAGCCCGCAGAGCAAGGCGGCGCTGCAAGCCTCGTACGATATGTATGTTCGCGACAAGTCGGTTCCGGTTTCGGCACTCACCAACCAGCAGGCAGATAACCAGCCCCTCTTCCTCGCTGGCCAGCTCGGCATGATGGTCTCGCACCCGTCCGACTACAACGTCATGCTCGACCTGCAGAAGAAGGCGACCGGCACCGACAAGGACAAGGCGCAGACCGTCATCGACAACATGCGCTACGGTCTGATTCCGACTGGCCCCGATGGCAAGCGCGCCGTCGTGTTTGGCGGCTCGAACATTCACATCCTGAAGCCCGAGTATGTCGAGGGCGGCAAGGTAGACGAGCCGGCTGCAAAGGCTATCATCTGCATGTGGACTAGCCCCGAATGGTCGCTGAAGATGGCCTACGCCGGCTCGAACCCAGGAAACCTTAACGGCTTCAAGACCAAATGGATGAAGGAGCGTCTGGACAACATCAAGTTCCTTGATGTCACGACCTCGATGCTGCCATACGGCATCCCGTTCCCGGCGCTGCCGCAGTCCCCCGAGATCATGAATATCATCGTCCCGGACATGCTGCAGAATGCCCTGACCGGAGCCATGACCGTCGACCAAGCAGCGGACGATGCTGCCAAGAAGGTAAAAGACCTGATGGACGGCGGACTCTAGTCCAAGCCTGACCACGATCGGACCGGCTGCGCCGAGAGTGCAGCCGGTTGTTCCGAAGAATAAGGGCACGCACAGTGACGATCTTGATCGGCAGGGCAGAGGCTCGCCAAAGACTGCAACCCGATAGGTCCGGCGTGCTGCGAAAGATTTGGGAGCATCGCGCTGACTACGCGTACGTGCTCCCTGCGATCGCCGTGATGCTCATCGTCATAGCCTATCCGATCTACTACACGATCGAGCTATCGTTCTTTAATACGCCGCCTGGCCTGCAGCTCCGGGACAAGATTTTCATCGGCCTCGGCAACTACGCCGCCATCCTCACAAGTCCGGTGTTCTGGAAGGTCACCTCGAACACTCTTATCTGGACACTGGGATCCACTTTCATCTCATTTGTCCTGGGGTTTGCCAGCGCGCTGGCGCTCCATCGTGACTTTGTCGGCCGCGGCATCCTGCGCGCCGTCCTGATCATTCCCTGGGTCATCAGCGCGGTCGCCGCGTCCTATATCTGGAAGTGGATCTACCATTCGGACTTTGGGATCATCGGCGCGGTGCTGGTCGGCCTCGGATTGGCCGACCGGCCGCCGAATTTCATCGACAGCGTCAGCACTGTGCTGCCGTCCCTGATCGTCGTCAATATCTGGCGGGAGTTTCCGTTTGCCATGATCATGATGATGGCTGGCCTGCAAACAGTCCCCGACCAGTTGCTGCGCGCCGCAAGAGTCGACGGAGCCAATGCATGGCAGCGGTTCTGGCACGTCACCTTCCCGCACTTGAGAAACGTCTCGACGGTGACGATCCTTCTGCTGGCAGTGGCCAACTTCAATTCTTTCATCATCCCCTGGATCATGACCGGCGGCGGGCCGTCGAACGCATCGCATATCTGGATCACCCACATTTATGAGCTCGCCTTCGGCCGCCAGCGCTGGGGTGTGGCATCGGCCTATTCGGTGCTGCTGTTCCTGATCCTGATGTTGCTCGGCTACTTCTACGTCCGTGCGCTAAGCGGCAACGAGCGGAAGGATGGGACGGCATGAGCACGATTGCCGAGACTGCTCCTCGAGGCCAGGCGCGTCGCCGTATGCGCATCGACGGATGGCGGTGGGGCGGACGCATCTTCCTTGTGTTCATGCTGCTTTACACCGCGTTACCGATGATCTGGATGCTGATCACCTCGATCAAGTCCGGCTTCGCGGCCATGCAATTCCCGCCGCAATGGTGGCCTGACCAGCCCACCCTTGACAGCTACCAGAAGCTGCTCGATCCGCAAAACAGCGTCGGCCAGGACTTCCTTCGCTTCTTCTGGAACAGCCTTTTCGTCTCCACTGCCACGACCATCCTTTCGGTGATCGTGGCGGTTCCTGCGGCCTACGCGTTTTCGCGCTTCACCTTTCCGGGCCGGAACTTTCTGTTTTTCGCCGTCTTGCTTCGCAATATGTTCCCGGCGGTGATCTTTCTCGTGCCGCTCTTCATCCTGATGCGCGCGATCGGGCTGGTGAACACGCATGGGTCGCTCATTCTCACCTACCTCACATTCGGCCTGCCGCTGGCAATCTGGCTCCTCAAGGGCTTCTACGACAACATCCCGGTGCAGCTCGAGCAGGCGGCGCGCATCGACGGAGCGACGCGGTTCCAGGCCTTTGTCCTGATCGTGATGCCGCTCTCGGCGCCAGGAATCATCGCCACGGCGATCTATTCCTTCATCGGCGCGTGGAACGAGTACATCTACGCCTACACGTTCCTCTCCAAGAACGACCAGTTGACACTGCCTGTCGGCATCCAGCGCTTCTTCTCGGAAAATACGACGGACTTTCCGGGCCTGATGGCGGCCAGCTTTATGATGAGCGTGCCCGTCGTGGTCCTGTTCCTCGTCCTGCAACGATACTTCGTACGCGCCCTTACAGAAGGCGCAGTTAAGCACTAGGGAGTTGCCGGTGGCCCACGTGGTCCTCAAAGATCTTGTCAAGACCTATGGCAGCTTCAAAGCTGTCAACGATGTTTCGCTGACGGTCAATGACGGCGAATTCGTTGCGCTCGTCGGCCCTTCAGGCTGCGGCAAAACAACCACGCTCAATCTCGTAGCGGGGCTGATCCCCATCACATCGGGCGACATCGTCATCGGGGACCGGGTGGTCAACGACCTCGACCCCAAGGACCGGGACATCGCAATGGTGTTCCAGAATTACGCGCTCTATCCGCAAAAATCGGTCTATAAAAATCTGGCGTTCCCGCTGCAGATGCGCAAACTGCCAAGGGACGAGATCGACAAGAAGGTCAAGGAAGCAGCGCGA
The DNA here is from genome assembly GCF_000419765.1 of Rhizobium mongolense USDA 1844. Lineage (GTDB taxonomy): Bacteria > Pseudomonadota > Alphaproteobacteria > Rhizobiales > Rhizobiaceae > Rhizobium > Rhizobium mongolense. The sequence goes on from NZ_ATTQ01000003.1 coordinate 93,443, forward strand.
GTGCTCGACATGACGCAGCTGCTCGAGCGCAAGCCGCGCGAACTTTCGGGCGGGCAACAGCAGCGTGTGGCCCTGGGCCGCGCCCTCGTTCGAGATCCGGCGGTATTCCTGATGGATGAACCACTCTCCAACCTCGACGCGAAGCTGCGCGTGCAGATGCGGTCGGAGATCAAGCGCTTCCACCAGGACCTCAAGGCTACGATCATCTATGTGACGCACGACCAACTCGAAGCCGTGACCATGGCGGACAGGATGGCGGTGATGAACGGCGGCTACCTGCAGCAATACGATTCACCGGCGCAGGTCTTTGCCCATCCGGTGAACATGTTCGTCGCCAGCTTCGTCGGCAGCCCGGCGATGAGCCTTGTTCCGCTGGAGGCATCAACGGTAGGCGGCAATACTGTGTTGACCAGCGCGGAGGGCTGGAGCCTCGAGCTCTCGCCACACAACGCCCAGAAGGTCGCGAGGGCAACCACCAAGAAAGTCGTGCTCGGCGCACGTCACTCGACGATCAAGCTGCACAAGAGTGCGGTGCCAGGAAGCATTCCTGCCAAGGCCTACACGGTGGAGCCGACCGGAGACGTCACCTTCGTACAGGCGTTCCTGTCTGGCGCCATCGTCAACGTCAGCGTGCCGCCGACCATTGCCGTCGCGCCCGACGAGCCGATCTGGCTCGAGTTCGACCAGGAGCGGATGCATCTGTTCGACGGCGAAACAGAAATGGCCCTCAAGGCCAACTGATACAGAGCCGATGCGTCTGGAACGAGGGTGTGGATGACTACGAAGCTTAAAATCACCGCTATCAAGCCCTATGCAGTATGGGTTGGAACACGCAACCAGATGCTCGTCAAGGTCGAGACCGACAACGGCATCTTCGGTTGGGGCGAGAGCGGCTTGAGCGGTCGCGAGAAGGCCGTGGTCGGCGCGATCGAGCACTATCGCGAGTTTCTCATCGGCCGCGACCCGATGCAGATTGGTCGGATCTGGCAAGAAGTTTATCGCAGCCAATACTTCGAAGGCGGGCGCGTTCTGCAGGCGGCGATTTCCGCCATCGACATTGCCCTTCATGACATCAAGGGCAAGGCGCTGGGGGTGCCGGCCTACGAACTGTTGGGCGGCAAGCAGCGCGACCGCATTCCTACCTTCGCCTCGACCGGTGACGAGGCCGAGGGCGATGTTGCCATCGAACGAGCCCGCGAACTACGCGCACAGGGGTGGCAGACGATCCGCTTCTTTCCCATCGGGCAAAACAGCAAGGACATCTTTGAGCCGCGCGAATCGATCGGCGCCACCGCAAGCATGCTAAACAAGGCGCGCGAGGCGCTGGGCGACGACGTCGTCCTCGGCATCGACTATCACCATCGGTTGTCGGTGGCAGAGGCGGCGAGCTTCTGCAACAAGCTCGGCCGTGGCGTGCTTGATTTCCTCGAGGAGCCGATACGAGACGAGACACCGGAGGCCTACGAATCCCTGCGCACGATGACCGACATCCCGTTCGCCATCGGCGAGGAATTTGCCAGCAAGTGGCAGTTCCTACCCTACATCGAGCGCGGCATCCATCAGTTCAACCGGCTCGATGTTTGCAATGTTGGCGGGCTCACTGAAGCGATGAAGGTGGCTGGCTGGAGCGAGGCGCACTATGTGGACCTGATGCCGCACAATCCCCTTGGCCCAGTTTGCACGGCCGCGACCATCCATCTCGCCGCCGCGGTGTCGAATTTCGCTTGGCTTGAGACCAGGGTGCCCGAAACAAAGCTGGGCTTCGACAATTCCGACTTCTTCCCCGTGCAACCACGGCTCGACGGCCCCGACTATCCGGTCGGCGATCTGCCGGGGCTCGGCGTCGAGGTCAACGAAGAGGCGGTCAAGGCGGAGAGCTTTCGTTTATGGGAAGCGCCTCACCTGAAGCGCCGCGACGGTTCGGTTACGAACTGGTAGTTTCATCCACCGGAGTCTAAAATGACGCATACTCCCGACATTACGCGACCTCCCAAAGACCTGATCGACGCACTGAAGGAAATCGGCGCCGCGACGGTTGCCGGCACGCTTGGCCACATGGGCTTCCGCAATCCGCACATGGTGGGTCCCGTGCCGCAGAACCGCGGGAAGTCGATCGTCGGGCCGGCGCTGACGCTCCAGTTCATGCCGCAGCGACCGGACCTCTTCACCGAGGGAGAATATGCCGATCCGGAGACGCAGTTGCACCGGCACGTGCTCTATCACGTGCAGGAGGGCGATGTTGTCGTGGTCGACGCACGCGGCGACATGAGCTCGGGCGTCTTTGGCGATATGATGTCGACCTATTTCAAAGGCAGAGGCGGCGCTGGGATCGTAATCGACGGGTGCATGCGCGATCGGCCCAATGTCGAGAAGCTAGATCTCCCACTCTGGCTGCGTGGCTGGACTCCCAACTACCATGTGCAGACCAGCATCTATCCCAATGCCGTCAACGTTCCGATTGCTTGCGGCGGTGTCACGGTAATCCCCGGCGACATCATCGTCGCCGACGACGACGGGGTGGTGGTGCTTCCCGTCGCAATGGCCTCGAAGGTAATCGATGAGTCGCAAAAGCATCACGATTGGGAGGAGTTCTCGCGCGTGAAGCTTATGGAGGGCGGGTCGTTGCAGCGCTACTATCCGCTGCATGACGATGCTCGCGGAGAGTATGAAGAGTGGCGCAAAACAAACCGCTTGGAGAATCGAAGTTAGACTATGGATTAACCGAGGCGAGCGGCAATGCGGATATGCAGGCCAAAGGTTTATCCTGCAAAAGTCGTTGATTGGCAGAGGCTATCCGGCTGTCGGATGCCATCGCGATCGTCACACCAGAATACAACTCCTTGAGTAACCGCTGTTCTGGCCCCACGTTGTCTCCGTCGCCGTAATCTGTTCGGCAGTGTTTTGAAGCATGCCCAGGACAGGTCCCTCAACGCCGCGATGACGTCGAGCGGACGACGGATATGTCGATGTCACAGCCGAGTGCATGGCCGGGGGATCGTGCCTGTTCCGCATTGGACCATGAGTGCCGCGTGCATCTCATCAGGCAAGGCTATTGCATGATCGAGCGAAGCAAAGTCTCGCGGGCGGAAGTCAGATGCAGCCGACAAGCGCGATCGATCGAAGCGACGTTGCGGCTTTCAAGGGCTTCGATCAACGCGAGATGTTCCTTGATGGCAACCTCATTCCGCGCGCGTTCATCGCGCTTGTTCCACTGATAATGATAGTGGAAGACCATGGCGATCACGTCTTGGAAGCTTTCGATAAAGCGGTTTGGCGCGACTGCCGTAATCAGCCGGTGAAATCGGCTGTCCAGCTCCGAGAAATCCTGATAGCGAGCGTCGATATCTGCGAGCAGTTCCAAATGTGCCGCCCGCATAACCTGGATTTGTTTCCAGATGGGCGACCCGTCGGGCAGGGCGGCGAACAGCCGTGCGGAGCGCATTTCGAACATCTCTCTGATCTCGAACAGTTCGAGCGCAAAACCGGCTGTGAACCCTTTAAAAACCCAGCCGGCATTCTGACGCTTCTCAATCAGCCCATATTTCTGAAATCGATTGAGAAACTCACGGACAATCGTTGTCGCGACGCCGAATTTCCGAGCTAATTCCGTCTCATTGATTTCAGTGCCGGGAGAGGCATCACCGCGCAGCATCCATTCCATGAAGCTCGTCTCGACCTGTTCCGAAATTGCTAAGGTCTCTTCCTTCGGATAGCGCTCTTTCTGCTGCGGCTGCTCACACATGATCCGCCGATGCCCTTCAGATATGATGATCCCACGTGCGGCCATCCCCGCCAGTACCTTCCGCACCGTTGTTCTGCTCACGCCAAGCTGGGCGCGCAGTGCATTTTCGGACGGCAGTTCCTCCCCAAGATCGAGCGTCCGAATGATCTCTATCATATCATTGAATGCCCGCTTGAAGGTCGTATCAGTTCTCATGACGCAACTCCCGGTATGGTTATATATCCATAAAAAACAAGTTGACGTACGTGTATCATATATTTCTTATGTATAAAAAACAGGGGAGGCTAGGGGAATTTGGAAGACTCCGGGATTCTGCCTCAGAATTCGTCCCGGCCTGGTGGTTTGCAAGATGCAACCTTCCACCCGAGACAATCTGGCATCACATTGGGACTGAAGCTATTGAGCCTTGGCCCGCTGTTGATCTTGATTTTGCTCATCGCCGTCGTCAGTTTGATCACGCCGGCTTTTCTAAAGCCTGTTAACCTGGGGAACATCTTGGCGCAGACGGCAGTGATTGCCGTTGTGGCAATGGGGCAGCAGCTCGTTATCCTGACGCGCGGAATTGATCTGTCTGTCGGCTCGAATCTTGCGCTGGCGACAGTCATCGGCGGACTCGTCTACCAGCAGGGCGATTCCTCGGTCGTGGTCATTATGGCCATGCTGCTTGCCGGTGCTGCCGTCGGTGCGCTCAACGGCGTGGTTTTTGTCTACGGGCGGCTGCCACATCCCTTTATCATTACACTTGCCAGCTTGAGTATCTGCCGCGGCCTGGCACTTGCATTGGCGCCTGGTCACACCACCATGCGCGGAATGCCCGATGCTGTGACTGCGATCGGCGGCGGTACGACGCTTGGTGTGCCCAATTCCTTTTTTGTCGTCGGCATGTTCGGGCTTTTTTTTCTGATCCTGACGAAGTCGATGGTCTTTGGCCGATGGATCTATGCGGTCGGCGGCTCGCCGAATGCTGCCAGAAGCATGGGTATACCAGTAAGGGGCGTTCTGCTTTCGACCTATATTATTTCCGGCTTTTGTGCAGGTCTCGGCGCGATGCTGCTCGCGGGCCGGACTGCCGCCGCCTCGCCAATCTACGGCAATCTTTTGGAGCTCGACACGATTGCTGCGGTGATTATCGGTGGCGCCAGCTTCCTTGGCGGACGAGGCCATCTCGGCCACGCCCTGATCGGCGCCGTGCTGATCGGCGTCATCCGCAACGCCCTTAACCTTCTCGGCGTCGACGTGTTCTTTCAAATGATCGCGATTGGGCTCGTTATCGTCATCGCCGTAGAGGCTGACGTGCTTCGTAACCATCTCGAAGCGCGCGCACGCGTGCTTCAGTCGGCGAGCCTACAATGAACCCGACATCCACCACACCGGCACTTTCGGTTCGAAACGCCCAGAAGCGCTTCGGCGCAATCCATGCCCTGAAAAATGTGAGCTTTGATGCCTATTCGGGTGACGTAACCGCTCTCTTGGGTGACAACGGCGCCGGCAAGTCGACGCTCGTCAAATGCATCAGCGGACTTCATAGTCTCGACGAAGGAGAGATCCTCGTGGATGGTGCTCCCGTATCGCTCCATTCAACGGCGGCCGCCCGCCGCGCCGGTATTGAAACCGTCTATCAGGATCTGGCGCTTTTCGACAACCTGACCCCCGTACAGAATTTCTATTGCGGACGGGAAATCGCGTTTCCCTCTTGGTTGCCGCGTCCGCTCCGCTTCCTCAACACGGGCGTGATGAGGCGGGAAGCAGCGAGTGTCATCGATCGCCTGAAGGTTAAGCTGCCGAGATTCGATGCGCCGGTCGCGCTGATGTCTGGCGGACAACGACAGGCGATCGCGGTGGCGCGCGCTATAGTTTTTGCGCGCAAGCTGGTGATTCTTGACGAACCAACGGCCGCCCTCGGTCTTCGCGAGTCTCGCCAGGTGCTTGACCTTATCAATCAGCTCAAAGCCGACGGCAATGCCGTGATCATCATCACGCACAACATGGAGCATGTGGTCGAAATCGCCGATCGAGCGGTTGTGCTGCGGCAGGGTCGCAAGGTGGGCGAATTGAAGCCAACGGAAGCAAACAAGCAGGACGTTGTCGCGATGATTGTCGGCGCGGAGGCTTAAGGGAGATCGCTGCTTCGTTGGAGCAGCGGACAACGAGATCGCTCTAGAGGAGGGCGGTCGAAAACGTGGGAGGTGTATCATGAAACCGCAATCCCTGCTGGGAGCTCTTACGCTCCTGGCCGTCGCCGTAGTCCCGTCCTTGGCACAGGAGCCGGTGAAACTCGGCTTTATAACCAAATTCCCCGTACCGTTCTTCGCAACAATGGAGAACGCAGCCAAAGAATATGCCAAGAAAAATCCCGGCGTAGAGATCATCTACGGCCAGGGTACGTCCGCAACCGACATCGAGGGCCAGATTGCACAGATCGAGTCCATGGTGACACGAGGGGTGCAGGGCATTGCCCTCACGCCCGTCGATCCCACCGTGTCAACTGCCCTGGACAAGGCAGTGGCGGCCGGTATCAAGGTCGTGCTGATGGATAACAATATTCCGGATTGGAATGGCAGGACGGCGCTTGCCACGACGGATAATTTCGCTGCAGGCAAAATCGCCGGCGAATACCTCAAAGCTGTTCTTAAGGCCGGCGACACGATGGGGATTCTTGAGGGCGTGCCCGGCGTGCCAGCGCTGGATGACCGTGTGAAGGGTATGCTTGAAGGACTGAACGGTCTTGACGTCAAGATCGTCGGCAAAGGCGCAACAAACTGCAGCGAGGAACTCGGGATCAGTGTCGCCGAGGATCTGCTAACGAAGAACCCAGACCTCAAGGCCATTTATGCCGCTTGCGGCCCGCCCGCTGCTGGAGCGGCGCGCGCCATCAAGAACGCCGGCACTGCCAATGACAAGATTGTGCTGGTCGGTTTCGACTTCTGCTGCGGTGAAGAGGAGGCGCTGAAGAGTGGAGTGGAGGATGCGTCGGTGGCACAGTTCCCCACCAAGATGGCTGAACTCGGTGTGGATGCGCTGGTAAAATCGATTCGCGGAGAGAAGGTCGAGTCTTTGATCGACTCCGGCGCTGCCCTGGTGACGCCTGAGAACATGGCAAAATTCCAGTGAACCGTTGCCCCTGTGGGTATTGGATCAAGCAAACGGCCCGTCCTTCGCGGGCGGGCCGGACGCGTGACCGCTCCTTGTGCCCGGATTTCAACCTTCTCCTCAGCCGGCTTGAATTTTCTCGGCACGCGATATGCCGATCCCCGATACCGCAGTTAACCTTTGCCGGTTGTCGACTTCTCGTCGCTGCCGCACCCGTTGTCCCTTTCGCCTTTCTCAACCGTTGTCGTGACCGGTTCGGCCACGACAAAGTAGTCGCTGGAAGCCAGGGAGAGCGGGTCAATTTTCCTGGCCAACGCCGGCGGCGTTTTGCCTTGGTGCAGACCCGAGACCTATGGCTGAGGATGTGCTCCATCGTGGATCTGCCGTGCTTCGGCGCGCGGCACGGCGACGGAATGACGCTTAACGAGCGAGCATTCGAGCTTCGCAATTGGATAGCGCTTGCCGGGCGTACTTTCCGGGTTGAGATGTTCGATCGCCCATTGCCCCATGGCGAGATGTGGAAGAACCGACGTCGTCAGCGGGGGTACGAGATGTCGCGAAATCTCCTCGTCATCGTAACCCACCACCGACATGTCCTGAGGAATGCGGAGCCCTGCGTCTTTCAGCGCTTCGTAGCACCCGATGGCAGTGCGGTCGTTCTGGCAGAAGATCGCGGTCGGCGGCTCTGTCAGAGCAAGCAGTTTCATCGTGGCGGCATAGCCGGCTCCCGCCGACCAGTCGCCTTCAACCACAAAGTCCGGGTCGAAGGGTATATCGGCGGTGGCGAGCGCCCGACGATATCCCGTCAGCCGGTCCTGCGCAGCCTGCATCCAGATTTCGCCGGTGATCGTTGCGATGCGATGATGACCGTGCATGATCAGATGCCGGGTCGAGGTCTGCCCTCCGGCGATCTCGCTCGGCACTACGGCAGGAAAGGCATGGTCCGCCGTGTAGCAGTTCAGCAGTACTGTCGGGATGTTCAGCTTATAAATATAAGAAGGAAGCTCGATCTGGCGGGTATAGATCGTCATATATATAAGTGCCGATATGCCCCCATTCGTCAACGCCTCGATTGCCTTCGGCTCCATGATGGGATCACTGAGCGTCTGGGTTACCAAAAGGACATTGCCGGCGTTCCAGGAGGCTTGCCGCGCGCCTTCGATCGCGACGATCGCTTCCGGGCTGGTGGCAAGCTGATCTACGGCGAAACCGATCACGTTGTCCGTTCCCGAATAAGAGGCCGTGGTCGTATAGGTCGGCCCCACGTAGCCGAGCGCACGCGCCGCCTCCAAAACCCGGTCGCGCGTCTGCTGCGAGATACGGGTGCCGGGCGTGTCGTTGAGGACGAAGGAAACGGCTGCCTGCGAGCAGCCAGCCGCCGCGGCAATGTCCATCATCGTGACGCGGACGGGCTTATCGACGGCGTGCCTGTTCTTCTTTTGGGTCCTGGGCTTTCGCATTCGTGGAACTGTCTCCGATCAGGATAAATGGATTTCACTCGTCAATCAGGCGTGTTGGCTAATAAATATTAGCAGTCATTCGAAAGCGCTGACAATGGCATGGATTATTACAACGCTTTAGACTGCAGCAGTTTCCAGTTAAAAATCTGCATATAAGTCAGCGAGTGATCAAATGTTTTGATGTGCTTTGATAATACTATTTACTAATTAAGATTATTGTATACCGTCGCTGGAGCGATCGGAACCTATGCCCTTCGTCGCTTTCGCGACGGCCCTAGGAGGGGGCGCGCATCCGGCCGGCCGCAAATCGCAAACGGGCCATGCAACCGCGGCCCTCGGGAGGTATGTTATGAAGCAGCTGAAACGCAATGCAGCCTTGTTCTTCGCCGGGTTGATGCTGAGCGCGGCGCCGATCGCGGTATCCCATGCCGCCGACAAGCCGACGCTTGCATTCGTCGTCAACGGAGCGTCCGACTTCTGGAAAGCCGCCGAAGCGGGCGTGAAGAAGGCGCAGGGCGAAATGCCAGACTACCAGATGGAGCTGAAGTACCCTGAGCAGGCATCGGTCGCCGTTCAGCAACGCCTGATGGAAGACTTGGTCAGTGCCGGTGTTAAAGGGATCATGGTCTCTGCGGTCGATCCCAAGACCCAGACAGACGGCCTGAACAAGATCGGATCGCAGACTGCTCTCTTCACCACCGACAGTGACGCGCCGCAGACCAATCGCGTCGCGTATATCGGTTCATCCAACATCGACGCTGGCCTGCAGGCAGCCGAAATCGCCAAGAAGGCGATGCCGGACGGCGGCAAGTGCATTGGATTCGTTGGCCTGCTCGGCGCCGACAACGCCAAGGAACGCATCCAGGGCATGAAGGACGGCCTGAAAGGCACGAAGATCGAGCTGACCGATGTACGCGGCGACGATATCGACCAGACGCGCGCAAAGAAGAATGTCGAGGACGCGCTGGTGGCCAGCCCCGACGTCACCTGCATGGTCGGTTTCTACTCCTACAACACGCCGCGCATCTATGAGGCGCTGCGCGACGCCGGCAAACTCGGCCAGATCACCGTCGTCGGCTTTGATGACGATCCGATCACGCTCGGCGGCGTCAAGGAAGGCACGATCGCAGCGACCGTCGTGCAGCAGCCGTTCGAATGGGCCTATCAGGGCATGAAGCTGATGGCGGCCTACCTCAAGGGCGACAAGTCCGGCGTTCCCAGCAACGGCTTGATCATCATCCCGACGGTGATCATCGGCAAGGATGACGTCGACAAATATGCCACCAACCTGAAGGCCATGGCTGGAAAATAACCCTCCTTCGCGGCGGGGGCACTTGCCGCCGCCGCGAAGGACGTCTCATGCCGACAGCATTAGCAGCCATGGACAGGCGATGAACCACAGCTCCGACATCCCGTCACCGGACGCGCTTGCAACGCCGTTCCTTTCGCTTTCCGGCATTGGCAAGACCTATCCAGGCGTCGTTGCGCTCGAGGGCTTGTCGATCGACATCATGCCGGGAGAGGTCGTCGGCCTCGTCGGCGAGAACGGGGCTGGAAAATCGACGCTGATGAAGATTCTTGGCGGCGTGATCGCACCCGACCGGGGCACGATCCTGCTCGACGGCGCAGAGCTTCGTTTCCTTACTGTGGAATCGAGCATCTCATCCGGCATCGCCTTCGTGCACCAAGAACTCAATCTCTTTGAGAATCTCGACGTTGCTGCCAATATCTTCCTGGGCCGCGAACCGCTGAAGGCGGGACCTTTCAAGCTCGTCGATCGCGATCGGCTGCGAGACATGGTGAAACCGCTCCTGAAGCGGGTAGGGGCTCATTTTTCCGCCGACACACCCGTGGCATCGCTTTCCCTTGCCGAGCAGCAGATGGTCGAAATCGCCAAAGCGCTGTCCATCAACGCCAGGCTCGTCATCTTCGACGAACCCACGTCCAGCCTGCCGCTGGCCGAAACCGAGCGGCTCCTCAGCATTATCAGATCGCTGAAAGCGGATGGCATCAGTGTAATTTTTATCTCGCATCGCCTTCACGAGGTTGAGCGCGTGGCGGACCGGGTCATAGTCCTGCGCGACGGCGCGCTGGTGGGCACGCTCGCCAAGAAGGACATCGGCCACGATCAGATGGTCAAGCTGATGATCGGCCGGGTGCTTGCGGCCCGGACCGCAAAACCGCAGCGCTCGCCCGGATCGGTTGCGCTAAAGGTAAGCGGCGTGCGTACTGAGGCCTACCCCGGCCGTCCCGTTGATCTGGAAATTCGGTATGGAGAAATCATGGGGCTTGCAGGGCTCGTGGGATCGGGCCGCACCGAGCTTGCAAGGGTACTCTTCGGCATTGACCGGAGCTACGGCGGCGCCATTCTGCAGGACGGTCGGCAAATTGTGGTCAACTCTGCCCGGGACGCCGTCACTCGTGGCATTTTCCTCGTCCCGGAGGATCGCAAGCGTAACGGCATTCTTCTTGATTTCCCGATCGCCCAGAACATAACCCTTGCCGATCTCCTCAAGCTCTCCAGCCGCTTCATGCTCTCCGCTGAGCGGGAGAGGGCGGCGGCCGAAAAGCAGCGCGTTCGCCTCGGTATCAAGGCGCCCTCCGTTTCGACGCGAACCGGCACTCTGTCCGGCGGCAATCAGCAGAAGGTGGTGCTTGCCAAATGGCTATCGATGAGCCCCAAGGTGATGATCTTCGACGAGCCGACGCGCGGCATCGATATCGGCGCAAAGAACGAGATCTACGGCCTGATGCGAGCGCTTGCCGATGCCGGAGTGGCGATCCTGATGATCTCCAGCGACATGGAAGAGGTGATAGGCGTTTCTGACCGCATCGCCGTCATGCACGAAGGCCAGATCGCCGGCATATTGGAAGAGGACGAAATCAGCCAGGAAAGCGTCCTTTTGCTTGCTGTCGGCAAACGCGTAAAATAGCGGCTGCGGCCAATACAAATAAGTATCGGGGGATGGATCTCGAATGATCAAAAAAGATCTCGGACTGCTGCTTTTGATCGTCGTCGTCGGCATCGTCGTCGCCATCATCAACCCGCGCTTCCTGCTGCCGATCAACCTGGCCAACACCGCCAATCTGATCGGCCTGTTCGGCATCCTGTCGATTGGCCAAGCCTTTGTTATCATAACAGGTGGTATCGAGCTTTCCGTGGGATCGCTCGTCGCGCTTCTCGGCGTGCTGTTCGTCGATTTCATCGCGGTCCAGGATATGTCATGGATGCTGGCGCTGCCGCTCATTCTCGTGCTCGGTGCGGTCATAGGTGCCGTCCACGGCTGGCTGATCACCCGGCTTAACCTGCAGCCCTTCGTCGTCACCCTCTGCGGCCTCCTGATTTATCGTGGGGCGGCGCGCTTCTATACGGCCGACGGAACGGCGGGTTTTGCTTTTGGCCAAAATTTCCCCGAGCTCGAATTCCTGACCGCTGGGCGGTCTTACGGCGTTCCCAACACTTTCATCGCACTCGTCATCATTGCCGTGGTCATGTGGGTTGTGCTCCATCGCTCCGTCTTTGGGCGCTATCTTTACGCGATCGGCAAGAACGAGGAGGCGGCCCGCTATTCCGGTATCCGCACCGGCCGCATGGTCATGACGGCCTATGTCATCTGCGGGCTGCTCACGGCGCTTTCGGCGATTTATTTCGCCATGTACACGCGCTCGATCTCGCCGGCGAGCCATGGTCAGTTCTACGAACTTTACGCGATCGCCGCTGCCGTACTCGGCGGCTTTTCGCTCCGCGGCGGCGAGGGATCAATCGTCGGCGTCGTGCTGGGCACGGTGCTGCTCCAGGAGTTGCAGAATCTCGTGAATTTGCTCGGTATCCCCTCGTCGTTGAATTTCGCTGTCATGGGTGGCGTGATCCTCATCGGCGTCCTGATCGACCAACAATGGCACGCGATCCGCGCAAAACGCCGCCTCGTCTCTGCCGCCCGGCAGGCCGAAACTCGTCTTTCGAACGAAAGCAGCCTGCCGGTGGTCGCCAATCAGGACTAGGTCCGTGGACGGGCCACGGTGTACGTGACCTCTTCCGGTGAGAGAACAGCAGACAGCACTTGAGGCGTTCCGAAACCTGCCATTGATCGAGCCGCGCGAACTCGTCGGCCTATGGAGCGGGCGCGGGATACCGTCAGGACATCTGTTTGACGGCGTGCTCGAAAATCTCGGCTGGTTCGGCAAGCGGTTTACCCCGGGCATGCGGGTGGATGCCTAGCTGTTTCGCTCAGGTGAGCGGCGCCTGGTCGCGATCGATCCGAAATGGATACCGCTCCGCCTGGCGCTTCGCTTCCATGGGGTCGGCAGGGACCCACGTTGCCCGCAACCTGTTTTCCTATCTGCAGCGCCGGCTTCGGGCGAGGGGGCCGGTCGCCTCCCTGAAGACAGTCGTGTTTGGCGGTGTCGAGAGCGCGGCGATGGTCTATGACGACCAGCCGATCGTCGATTATCTCCGCCGCATCGACGAGCACAGGGTCATGGGGGCGTTGACGATCAGCGGCGACGAGCGGATCTATTTCTTCGAACTCGAGCGCGTCAATGAGCCTTGAAAACCGGACGGTCGGACATCATCTATCGCCCATCACCCGTTTCGATGACTGTTTTGCCGAGCAGCTTGGCTGCCGCGCACGGTCGTCCGGGTCGGACAGGGCGCTCCCCGCAAGGGTCGAGCGCCCTGTCTTTTTCAGCCGGTCGGTTTCTCGTTCATGTCGAAAACGCGGCATTGTCTTGGATCTCGCGCAGGCCCCTTGTAGGATGCGTGCCGCAGATTGCCGTCATGGGTCCATCCACGAAACTTGATTTCCGCGATCAATCTTCGCTGGGCGAAGAATAGGTTCTTGTCTGTCAGCGGGCGAAGTCTGCGACGATCTTGCCGGGAGCGTGGCCGGTGCGATTGCGTTCGATTGCCGAGGGCAGATCGTAGAAACCGACGACTTCGGCAACTGTCGATCGCAGGACACCGGCGGCGACTTGCTCGGCGATCGCAGCCAGAAGCGCGGTGTCGGGTCTATTTGACAAAAAGACAGCGCGGCGGTCTTGTGGCGCGCGCGATACGACGTCTGGAGCAGCGATGCTCACGAGGAGGCCGCCAGGTGACAGGAGCATCCAGGACCGGTCCAGGACCTCTGCGCCTACCAGGTCGACAACGAGATCGATGTCGCCCGTGAGGTGTTCCAGGGTCTGGTGGCGGTAATCAATCACCTCGTCCGCACCCAGGGCCCGCACATGCGGCAGGCTTTTGGTCGAGGCCGTGGCATAGACGATTGCTCCCGCCGCCTTGGCGAATTGAACGGCGAAGCTCCCCACACCCCCCGCCGCGCCATGAATCAGCACGCGCCGCCCAGAGAGGTCGAAATCCGCGACCTGCAGGACCTGCCAGGCCGTCATTGCGGCGACCGGAATAGCCGCCGCCTCCACGTCGGACAGACCTTCGGGCGTCTGGACGAGTTTCTCGGCATCGATGAGCAGCTGGTCGGCATAGGCGCCGCATTGACCGAGCGCGGCCATAACGCGATCGCCGCGCACCACGCCCCGTGACACCGGGTCCCGTCTGCAGCACGACGCCGGCCATTTCGATACCAAGGGTGGCAGGCAGCTCCAGCTTGAAGATATTGCGGACATGGCCATCGCGGATCTTCCAGTCGAGGCCGTTCACTCCGGCAGCTCTGACCTCGACCAGGACCTTACCTGGACCCGGATCAGGTACGGATACTGGATCGACCGAGAGGGGTTCGGGGCCGCCATAGACGTGAAGACGTAGGGCTCGGCCGGGACCAATCGGTTTGGATGTGGAATTGGCGTGCTTGAGGTGGCTCATATGGTTCTCCTTCTGGACGGAAGGTATGCACCAAAATCCGTACCATAAGTCACCGAGATGAGACGGTCCGTCTCATTGAAGAGACACCCGATGGACCTTTCCGGCTCCTTTGAAGCTGTGTTCGTCGCCTTGTCCTGTGCCCTGATTTTCAACGCGCTTGTCCTCTTCCGTAGGGCATTTAGGCGCGAAGGTGGCCCCGGTCGTCACCTGCCGATATAGGCGGCCAGCTCGTTCGGCGTCCCATTTGGGAAGGCCTGTTTCAGAAAATCCAGGAACGCGGATACCCGAGCGCTGAGCAGCCGCCTAGACGGATAGAGCGTCCAGAGCGCAATTTCGGGGCCGTCGATGTCCCCCCAATTGACCAATGTGCCGTCAGCCAGGTCGTGGCTCACCAGCGAAATGGGAAGACGTCCTGCGCCGACGCCGGCTCGCACAGCATCCCGGACCATGATGAGCGTCGCCAAGGTGAGCACAGGTTGGATCCTGATCGTCGACCGGCCGCCGGCTGTCTTCACCTGCCATGTTTGCGCTTCGCCTGCACCGCGCGCAACGCCGGGAGCAGCGAGGTCTCCGGTCGGGTGGGGAAGATCGGGGCTCGCCACTACGACCAGGCGGTCGCGGAGAAACACCCTTCCGACCAGGCTTTCGTCGGGATCTGGATTGACCCGGATGACCAGATCGTAGCCCTCCTCGATCATATCGACGGGCCGGTCCTCACTTGTCACCTCAAGCCTCACCTCCGGATATTTGAGGGTAAAGCCGGCGGCGATCCTTCCCATCGCGGTCTGGGAAAAATGTAAAGGTGCGCTGATCCGCAATCTCCCCTTGGGTTTCTGACCGCCCGAGGCAATCGCCGAAGCCGTCTCGTCCAGCTCGGCGAGCAGCGCCCCCGTCCGCTCGAACAGCGCTCGTCCCTCTTCTGTGAGCTTCAGGTTCCGCGCACCCCGTTCAAACAGCCGCAGATCGAGATCACTTTCCAGCTCGGCGACACGCCGGGACAGGGTTGCCTTCGGCCGGCCTGTGGCCCTTGCCGCTTTGCCAAAACCACCATGGCGGGCAACGAGGTTGAAATCGGCAAGCGCCAGAAGATCCATGAGTGTTCCGCCGGTGAGACGGTGTGTCCAAAATCGCCGTCTATCGGGCTACCAGTGAACCACACATATTCGACGTGTCAAGCAACCCAATACGGAGAAATACCATGACCATTCTCGTCACCGGTGCCACAGGCAATGTTGGCCGCCAAGTCGTCGAACACCTCGTCAAGCGCGGCGCCGATGTCCGTGCTCTTGTCCGCGACCCGTCGAAAGCGAAATTCCCGCAGGACGTCAGGGTCGTGCAGGGCGACTTCCTCGACATCGACTCGCTGCGCAACGCCATGTCGGGCGTATCGACCCTGTTCCTCCTCAACGCCGTGGTGTCAGACGAATTCACTCAGGCTTTGATCGCGCTCAACATTGCCCGATCGGCCGGCATCGAGCGGATCGTCTATCTCTCGGTGATCCACGCCGACCTCTATGTGAACGTGCCGCACTTCGCGGGAAAGTTCGGCGTCGAGCGAATGATCGAGCAGATGGACTTCAAGGCGACGATCTTGCGCCCGGCCTATTTCATACAGAACGATCTGATGGTCAAAGACGTCATCACCGGCTACGGCGTCTACACAATGCCGATCGGCGCCAAAGGCCTCGCCATGATCGACGTCCGTGATATCGCCGAGATCGCCGCCCTTGCGCTGCTGCGCCGCGAACAGGCCGCAGAGCCGCTTGCGCTCGACCGGATTAACCTCGTCGGTCCGGAGACGCTGACTGGCGCGGATATTGCCGCCATCTGGTCGGAGGTGCTTGCTCGCCCGATCAGCTACGACGGCGACAATACCGACGGTTTCGAGCAAAATCTGAAACAATTCGTACCCGCCTGGATGGCCTACGACATGCGCCTAATGGGCGAGCGCTTCCTGACCGACGGGATGCTGCCTGAGGTCGGCGACGTCGAGCGCCTGACTGCGCTGCTCGGACGTCCGCTGCGCCCATATCGTAACTTCGCCTCGGAAACCGCAGCTTCTTCCTAACGGAAGCACAGCTGTCTCGAAAGGACCATCAACCATGATCTATTCGACTGCCACAGTTCCGGTGAACCCGGAAGACGAAGCCCCATTGACGCGTGCTCAGGCGTGGAAGGGGCTCGAACTCAAAGCACGCGATGCCCGTTTGTTTCTCGTTCCTGGCCTCTGCACTCGTTGTGAGATTGTTGAGGAAAGCGCGACCCACTTCGTGCGCGAAGCGACAATCGGTGGCAACGAGCTACGCGAGATCGTCACGCTTGAGCCGGAAAGCAAGGTCACCTTTTTCCAGGCGGCCGGTCCGCGCGAGGGAGTGATTATCAACGAATTGTTTGAAGATGAAGAAGGTGAGCTGTTGCTCCGCTTCTACTGCTATATGGGCCTGCGCGGCAAAGAGCCAAATGGTCGCGAGGAGCAGGCCGAGCAGGCTCAGTTCGCCAGCGAAAACGGTTACAAGGCTGCCCTAATGTCGACGCTGAAGCAGACCCGCGAACTGCTGGCAAAGGGAAAGCTCTGAGCATCGCCAGAAACAAAAACAACAGGGCGGCCCCTTCTCGGGGGTCGTCCTGTTTTAGACCGGGCGCACTGCGCAAAGCCGAGCGCCATAATGTCGGCTGGGCGAAGACCAGATTCTTGCCCTTGAGCACTGCCGCCGGTCGTGTGGTCTTCAGCTTTTCGAGCGTGGCGCGCAGGTATTCGGCATCCTTGGTGTTGGAGCCGGTGCTGACCGAGCCGACATAGACCCAGTCATGTCCCTCGCGGCCGGCAAGAAGCAGGCTGCCGATCCCACCGCGCGCAACTGTCGACTGCTCATAGCCGATGATCATGAAGCTTTCGCTTTGGACGCATTTGATCTTCAGCCAGTCGCCGGTGCGGCCGGAGCGATAGGGACGATCCGGTGCTTGGCGATAATTCCCTCAAGCCCTATCGAGCAGGCCTTCACCAGAAGTACGGCACCATCGCCATGCACTTCTTCCGACAGCTGGATTGCGCCGGTGGCGCCATCCAAAAAGTCTTCCAGCAGATGCCGGCGGACGGAGAGCTCGGTTCCCGTCAGGTCATGACCATCGAAACAGAGAAGGTCGAACGCGAAAAACAGCGATTCCATCGACGAACGCTTGCCCCCGCGTCCACCCAGCGAGCGCTGCAGCGCCCCGAAATCAGACCGACCCTCTTTATCGAGCACCACGGCCTCGTCATCGAGGATGGCTGTTCCCACGCCGAGCTTTCGTGCCGCCTCGGCGATGACTGGAAACCGGTGCGCCCATAAGTGCCATGGCGATCATGATCCTGCGCCGGTCGCCGATCAGGTCGGAGAGAATGCCGAGCGAGACGCTGATGGTGACCGCCGACACCGAGAGATAGGGCAGGGTCGAGCCATAGGCGGAACCCTGGACGAAGATCATGAAGGCAAGGAGCAGTAATTGCGGCCGGGCACGGATCTGACGAAGGGAATGAAACATCGGAAATGCAATCTCAAAGCGGACCTCCGTCGCATCGTCGACAGAAGCGCTGGAGCGCTTGCAGGCAAATGGAGTGAAAGTCATTCCAGTAACCGCCGCTCCGGCAGGCTGGTGCGATCAGATGGCACGCATGTGGCCCGTGGACGGTGTGATCGGGGAAAACGGCGGATTTTTCTTCCGACGACAACCGCAAGGACACGGTCTGGAACGGCACTTTTGGCATTCGTTGGCCGACCAGGAATCCACCCGCGACCGCCTTAAGGAGATCGCCGACATTGTCCGTACCAAGTTTGGCACGGCCAGGCTCGCCGAAGATCAACCGTTCCGATTGACCAGTCTAGCCTTTGCCCAGCCGGACACACCGACCGACGTCGCCGCCATCGTTGCGGCCCTGCGCGAGGCGGGAGCAAATGTGACGGTCAACAATCTCTGGATCCTCGCTTGGCTGGGCAACTATGACAAGCTGGCCATGAGCCGGAGGATATTGTCCGCACACTATAACCTGGATATCGACAGGGACCCCCAGCAAGTCCTCTACGCCGGAGATTCCACAAACGATGCGCCGATGTTCGCTTTTTTCAGGCACTCGGTTGGCGTGAGTACTGTCGTCCGCTATCTCGCCGAGATACCGAAGCCACCCAACTGGATCACGGAAGGCCCTGGCGGGGCCGGGTTTGTGGAAATCGCCGACGCCGTAATCGCTGCACGGTCTGGAAGTTAGGAGCTGATTTCGGCTCGATGTCCCCTTGCCGCGCTCGGGCGATCGTTCTGGTGTGTCACTGATCGCGATGAGGCTTTGAGCCTGCCGGCGGGGCGAGGTGGCGAATTCGCCCGTGGTTCGCCGGCCCGGATTCACGAGAGCGAGCCCCGGCGGTCGGGACATTTTCATTTCAGTCCTTCGTATTGATACGGTGAAAATCAAAGGCCGGAATTTTCATCAAGGAATCCACTGCGATTGCTCTGTTTGAGTGGGAGTCCGGCGGTTCGATTATCCTGGGCAGAGGCGAAGGGTTTCGAGCGTGACGTCTACCAGCAGATGGCCCGCGACAATCCCGACCCAACCCCTGAGGGGCGGCCGGATCTTCCTCGATCCGCAACGATCGCATGGCCACCGCCGTGGCACCGCTGTCGCCGCGCGCATGTCCCGGCGCTGCTTGCGAAAAACCTCCGCCTGGCGGGACTATTGTGAGAGCGACCGCTAGAGCAGGCGGTCAAACGGCTCGGAAAATCACGCGCAACGTGATCTCTGAAGTGTTTCTTCCGGCTATTCAAGTGGCAGAGCCACGACCAAAATCGAAGCTTGCGGCCAGTCGCTTATGTCGCGGAGCCAGTCCAACGATCGTCAACCTCTCGTCGGCTGTAACGCCATCCTGCCACCCCGAACGAACTCTTCGTCGCGAGCGCCGCTTGTTAATTCGATTCGCTGTGAGCCCCCAGCAAACCACCCTGGATAGCATGCCTAATGGGCCTTGCTATGTGTCGTTTGTAAGCAACACAAAACTCGAAGCCAGTGAGGGCGGAAATGAATGAAGTTAATTCTAAATTAGCACAACGCCCGAGTGTCAAGCAGGCCCTTATTGCCGTTTTGTCCGTCATCTGTGGCGAATTCTTGAAGTTACTCGACCCGCGTGGTCGCCCTCAGGAGCTGGAGACCCGAATGAAGCCACCGCCGCAAGCGATGCGTTCATAGTCACAGCAATAATTGCAACCCTCGCAGTTCTGGTCGCCTTGGCCGGAACGATATTCGCCGTGCTCGGCATCGCAAATCCGATCCGCCGCATCGCCTCTGCCATGAAGATCTTGTCCGACGGCGATCTGCAAAGTGAGATCCCCTTTGCCGGCCGCGCCGATGAGATTGGCGCGATGGCGGCAGCGGTTGAAGTATTCCGACAAAATGCCATAAATGTCCTTCGCTTGGAGCAGGGAAGCGTCGGCATCGCGAAGCCAGTCAGAGGCCGCTCGTGCAGCTGCACAGGAGCGTGCGGAGCGAGAAGCGCAACAATTGCGGTTTGCGACGACGACGCTGGGCGACGGGCTGAGACGTCTGGCTGGCGGCGACGTCTCTTTCCAGCTGGCGGAGCCCTTCGCTGCGGAATACGAGCAATTACGCGAGGATTTCAACACGTCGCTCAAACAGCTCGGTACGGCGATCGGCGCTGTATTGCAAACGGTGCACAGCATCGACAATGGAACGCGCGAAATCGCGTCCGGTGCGCAAGATCTTTCCAAGCGTACGGAGCAGCAGGCCGCCTCCCTGGAGGAGACGGCGGCAGCTCTCGATGAGATTACCACCAACGTTGCCACCGCCTCCAAGCGAACCGACGAGGCTCGCAATGTCGCACACGAGGCTAATGTCAGTGCTGACCGTTCCGCGGCCGTCGTGTCTGAAGCCGAACAGGCTATGAGGCGCATCGAGGACAGCTCGGTGCAGATCTCCAATATCATTGGTGTGATCGACGAAATCGCTTTCCAGACAAACCTCCTGGCGCTCAACGCAGGCGTCGAGGCAGCCCGCGCCGGAGAAGCCGGCAAAGGCTTTGCGGTTGTCGCTCAGGAGGTGCGCGAGCTCGCGCAGCGCGCAGCGACGGCGGCAAAGGAGATTAAAGGGCTCATCGAAAAGTCGTCCGTCGAAGTCGGAACCGGCGTGAGACTGGTCCTCGAAACGGGCCTGTCGCTGAAGTCGATCGGCAATCATGTGTCTCAGATCAATCAGCTAATGTCGGCGATCGCGACATCCGCTCGAGAGCAGTCTACGGGCCTCGCCGAGATCAACACCGCCGTCAATCAAATGGATCAATCCACTCAGCAAAACGCGGCGATGGTCGAACAGTCCACGGCAGCGGCAGCGTCCTTGTCGAGCGAGGCGAGCAGACTGCGCGATCTGGTCAACCAATTTCGTCTCGACGATGCCCCCAGCCGTAGTGCCACGATGAGAAGTGATGTCCGACACAGGGCAGCGTGATCGTGGCTCGGCCGTCTCGTCGGACGGCGGCTGCTGTGATTGGCGGTCAAGCGCTCCTGCTTTAGTTCATCACGTGCTCGCTGATGTCGAAGATCGCCGCGTTATCCTGGACCTCACGCAGGTCCTTGTAGGCGGGATGGCAGGTCCCCGACCAGCCACGATAGTCAATCTCGGCGATGAGCGTCGGTTGCGCTGTCGCGGCCCTGTGTCCGGATTACCTGATGACCAACAGAAAGCGAGCCCCGTCACGGAAAAGCTCAAGGGCGGCTATAGCTGCCTTTTTGCTGATGGCTCGGCGCAACTCGGCGACAGAAGTGACCGGGATTCTGTTGACCGCAACGACCATATCCCCGGCGCGAAGGCCGGCGCGGTCAGCCACGCTGCCAGCGGCCACGCTCGCGATGACGACGCCGGAAACACCAGCTGCCCCAGATTCAGCAGCTGAGGCATCCCGCAGTCTCGCGCCGTCGAGCGGTGTGCCCGAGAAGTCCGCGGGGGCGCGATCTTCGCTTGCGATGGGTACCTCAATTTCCCGCTGGTCATCACTTCGCTTCACGGTCAGCCTGATCTTGCTGCCTGCGGGCGTTAGACCGATGCGGTTCCTGAGGTCAGTGGCGCCGCGCACTTGGCGTCCATCAATGGCCGTCACCACGTCCCCGCTCTTCACTCCAGCCCGATCGGCCGCCGAGCCGCGTTCAACGTTGGCGACGAGCGCGCCGCGAAGGCCGCCGAGATTGAGGGCTTCCGCCAGATCCGGCGTAGATCCTGGATACCGATGCCCAGCCTGCCACGCTGCACCTCGCCGTGGGCGGTCAACTGGTTCATTACGGACACCGCGATGCTGCTCGGCACCGCGAAGCCGATACCCACATTCGCACCGGCCGGGCTGAGGATTGCGGTATTGACTATTGACCCCGATCAGCTTGCCGTCGAGCGTGACCAGCGCTCCGCCTGAATTGCCGGGATTGATCGAGGCATCGGTTTGGATGAAGTCTTCATAGCCTTCGATATTGAGCCCGCTGCGCCCGAGCGCACTGACAATGCCGGAGGTGACCGTCTGGCCGAGTCCGAACGGGTTGCCGATGGCGACGACATAATCACCGACCTTGAGAGTATCGGAGTCTCCGATCTGGATCGCCGTGAGGTTCTTCGCGTCGATCTGCAGCAGCGCAATGTCGGTCTCCTTGTCGCTGCCGATCAGTTTAGCAAGCAGCTGCCGGCCATCTTTCAACGTGACGGAGATCTCCGTGCCGCCATCGACAACGTGGTGGTTCGTCAACACGTAGCCCTTGTCAGCGTCGACGATAACGCCGGAGCCGGCGCTCATCCGAGCCTGGGGTTGCTGCTCAGGCAGATTGAAGTACCGTCGGAAATAGGGGTCGTTGTAAAGCGGATTGTTTTCGGTCGGCGACCGCGAAACCACCGCAATGTTGACGACGGCCGGCGTGACATCGGCGCAAGTGTCGGCAGGTTCGCGGACGAAGCAGCTGGTGCGAGCGTCTGCGCAACGACCGGTGCGACCGTGAACAGGAGGGCTCCGGCGGCAATCGCTGCGGATGCGGCGATCGTGCGGAACCTCGGGGCGGGATCGGACATCGGTTGCTCCTTGAATCTAATGGTTCTTCTCTTCAGGCATGACGCGCGCAGGGACCAAAGGAACGGGCCCGGGGGCCCGGACCCGTTCTCACCCGGTTCACACGGTTGACAACGGATGGTTATGGCTGAACCAGATGCTGCCTGCGGCGAGGAGCGCGACGACAAGGCCGGCAATCACGTGCGCCCACATGGCTGCTGTCACGGCAGAGAAGCCGAGGACCCATGGAGCGACCACGGCCCATATGCCGAGCACCAAGTTGATCCACTCCTCTGCCTCATAAAAGGCATAGAGCGCCGCGACGGCGACCACGGCGATGGCCGCACCGACAATCCATGCATTCCAGGCGGCATAGGTCTCAGCGGCGAAACCGAAGAGCCAGGGGGTGATCAAAAGACCAAGACCGGCAACGATATTGACGATATCGAAAGCCGTCCGGTGGTTCGAAGATAGGGACTTCAGCATCGTTCATTTTCTCCTTCTCGGTTGGTTGCATCATCAATAGGCCGCCTCCTGCGAACAGGAGACGGGTGCGGCGGCGGCATTTGAACCGCCGTCGCCGCGAAGCCCGGTCATCGTGGAATTGGAATCCGGAAGAGGCGCTGTTGCTGCTGGTCCGGACACGAACAACGCCAGTTCGGCCCCGGCGAGCACGCCACTGGCGATCTCCTGGAGCGCAAGTTCGCTCTCATTTATGCCCGGCAGATCAACCCTTGGCTTCGCACCACGGTTGAGGGCGCGGCAGCACGCGGCTGCCGCAACAGCCAGCACGAACTTGTTTGGCAGGATCTTCTGGCAATCGAAGACGACATGAGGGTCCATGGGCGCATCTCACGCGGCTTTCCGACCGACCATACTATCGTCCCGCCTGCTCGTGGTTTCTCGATCGAGCGCGAGCAAAGCCTCCTCGATCTCATGGAGGTGCGAAGGCCGGTTGTTCTCCGGCGTGCATTCGTAAATCGCGTGACTGGCTAGATATTCCGTCCAGGCCCAGTTCATCAGGATCGAACGCTTCGCTTCAAGGGACAGCGCTCGATCGCGGAGGACGCCTATCGGAAATGACCACATCGCCGGGCCGGAAGCATGGTCCTGGTTCGTCTTCCCATCCAGTGCACGCCTGTCGCTTTGCTGAAGCGCGGGAGGGTCAAGCCGTTCCAGTGTCGCATCAGCCAAGGCATCAGACGGTTGGTGCGACCGCTGGCCGGTGCCTTGCTTTGCCTGTGCAGCCGTTTTGCCTGGCGGGCGTTGCACCACTTAGCTAAGCCCCTGACCCTCGGCATAGCGGATGGCGGATTCGAGCGTGGGGAATTTCAGCTCCACCTGGGTAAGCGTGTCGGCACTTCCTGTGTAGCCCATTAAAGGTTCGATGAATGGCGCGCTGCGGCGGTCGAAAACAAGCCGCCAGCCCTTCGTCCACGCGGTCCCTGATGTTGTCACCGAGCGCGACGGTTTGAAGATCCGGGCAACGGCTTTCTCGGGAAACAGTGAATGCCCGAAACAAGGATGGCTCCGCCGGTTGTCGTTCGAGACACGCGAACCGGAAGCCATTGCTATTCTCCCGTTATGTGTGGGTCTGACAGTCTCCATCATTTGTCCTCCCCATGTTGGCGAAGGATGCGCGGCGGCCGCCAGGTGGCCGGCGCCGCGCGTTCGTCTCGATCAGCTCTTGATGGTGATGCGCTTGACCTGCGACTGCGCCTTCTCGGTCTTCGGCAAGGTGACAGTCAGCACGCCGTTCCTGAAGGTGGCGTCGACTTGGTCTTCCTTGACCTCGAAACCGAGCGGAATGCGGCGCTCGAAGCGGCCGTAGTAGCGCTCGGAGAACTGCCGATCCTTGTCCTCGCTCTCGGAGCGCTTGTCGCCCTTCAGGGTCAGCACGCCATCATTGAGCAGGACTTCGATGTCCTTTTCCTCAAGGCCGGGGACTTCGGCCGTCAACTTGATCTCCTTGTCGGTGTCGGAGATCTCGACGCTCGGCCAGCCACCCCCGAAGGCGGAGGCGTTGCCGAAGGACGGCAGGCCGGAGGCAAAGCCTCGGAAGACATCATCGAACAGACGGTTCACCTCACGATGAAGCGACAGGAAGGGATCACGGTCGTCATCGCGCAAGAGACTTGGAACCCGGTTGCCATTGTTGCGGCCCCAGGGAATCAGATCACGAACACTCATGTTTCTTCTCCTTTCTGTTGGTTCGTTTGGCGAAACTTTCCTGCCGGCGCCGGACCATGCCCGGCGCCTTGTTTGCGGTCTGCTGGGGAACGCTTAAGCCGCCTGGTGCTTGCCCTCGATCTGCTTGGTCTCGGCCTTCGGCATTATCTGGCCGGTTCGGATCTCGATCTGGCGCGGCTTCATCTCTTCAGGGATTTCGCGCTTGAGATCGATGGTCAGTAGACCGTTGACGAGACCCGCACCCATGACCCTGACGTGGTCGGCCAGTTCGAAGCGACGCTGGAATGAGCCGCTGCCGATGCCGCGATGCAGATATTGGACGTCATCGCCGTTCGCCTTCTGTCCGGAGACGATGAGCATGTTCTGCTCTTGGGTCATCGCCAGTTCGTCCTGTGAGAAGCCCGCAACTGCCATGACAATGCGGTAATCATTCTCGCCAGTTTTTACGATATCGTAAGGCGGCCAACTGTCGCTCGTCTCCGCGCGGCTTGCAGCCTCGAGAGCGTTCAACATTCGGTCGAAGCCGATGCTCGACCGGAACAGGGGTGAGAAATCGAGGTTTGTCCTCATAGCCATATCCTCCTTATAAGCAACATGGATACAAGGAGACGCCAAGAGCGACCGGCGTCTCCTGGACCTGTGTCGATCCCCGGTGGGCAATCGACTAATACTGATATAATTCAGTGCCTTAGAATTTCAAGGGAAGTGGAATTTCTCGGTGGAAAAAATGGAATTTTTCCGGGGCGCCACCATGTTCGGGCCGAGGTAAAGAGGGGAGAAAATGGCTATGACCATGACTTCAGACGACGTCATCGCGGTCCTTGGGCCGACGAAACGCTAGTGGCCGAGGTCATCGCGACAGGTGCAACCCAGGCCGAACTCGCCGAGGCATTTGCGTGGGCCATCAACGACGAAGCCTTGATGGGCGAAGGAAGCCGTCTGCCGACAGGCACGGTTGCCGCGCTCGTTGAGCTGCTGGTCCGCCGACGAGGAAGAGCAGGACAAATAGCATGGTTTGGACTTGACCGCCGGAGCGGTCGATCCAACCGGTCATGCCGTCGTGAGCACGCGGATATCGCCCGTGCGATCGATCACGTCCACCACGACATTGCGACCAGAGCGTCGAATGGCAATGTCGACCGAACCATTGCCGATCAGCAGGTGCCGCAACGTGACTTCGTCGAGGAAGCTAGGAAGCCGCGGCTCGTTCAAACTGATCTGCAAGGCGTTCGGATCGAACTCGAGACCGAGGCACGATTGCAATAACGACAAAGGAGTTGCCGCCGCCCATGCCTGCGGCGAGCAGGCGACCGGATAGAAGGTCGGCCCCTGTGCGCGCCTGCGCGGCAGGCCGCAGAAAAGTTCGGGAAGCCGCCGCAAGTCGATATAGGTCGAAGCGCTAAATAATCCCTCGAAGATCCGCGCGGCTTCCGCGCGATAGCCATAACGAGCAAGACCGCTGGCGATCAAGGCATTGTCATGCGGCCAGACCGAGCCGTTGTGGTAGCTCATGGGATTGTAACGCGCCTCTGTGGAGGCAATAGTGCGGATGCCCCAGCCACAGAAGGATGAGGCACTCATCAAAGTGAGGGTGAGCTGTGCGGCCCGTTCGGGATAGGCGATGCCGGTAAACAGGGCATGGCCGGCATTGGAGGAGCGGACCCTGCAGGGTCGCTTGTCCCCGTCGAGCGCCAGCACGTAGGTGCCAAGTTCCTCGTCGAAGAAGCTCGTATCAAAGGCGCGACGCAGGCGCTGCGCCCGTGCTAAGAAGCCGGCGGCCCGTTCCGGCCGGCCGAGAAGCCGAAAGATCTCGGCCGCCGCATGCCAGGCGCCATAGACATAGGCCTGAACTTCGGCGATCGCGATCGGACCCTTAGCCAGCGTACCGTCAGCGTGGAAAATGGAGTCGTGGCTGTCCTTCCATGCTTGGTTGACCAACCCTTCTTCCGTCTGCCGCCCATATTCGACGAAGCCGTCGCCGTCGCGATCGCCATGGTCGTCAATCCATGTCAGTGCGGCTTCGATATGCGGCTGGAGACGGTCGATGGTCGCAAGATCACCGGTTCGTCTGAGATATTCGCCGGCCAGCATCACGAATAAAGGCGTCGAATCGATACTGCCATAGTAGCGGCGAAAAGGAACCTCGCCGAGCTCGGCCATTTCGCCACAGCGCACCTCGTGCAGGATCTTGCCGGGTTCCGCATCGGCGACTGGATCGATCTCCGCTGCCTGGTTGGCTGCCAAGTGGCCAAGAACTCCGCGGGCGACCTCCGGATCGAGCCAGAGCGTCTCCAGCGCCGTAATCAGAGCATCACGTCCGAAGACCGTGCTGAACCAGGGAATCCCGGCGTAGGGATAGGGGCCTTCCGGCTTGTCGGTCATCAGCATGTAGAGGTCGGAGATGCTGCGTCGGGCGACTTCGTTGAAGATTTCGTTCGACGTTGAGATCGAGGCGGCGCGCGACGAAGAGGCGCGCAGGGCTCTGCGTGAATCCCGCAGGGCAAGGAAAAACGAACGGTGGCCGGGTTTTCGAGACCCCATCTGATCACAGCCGATTTCTATGAACAAAGACCGGCTCTCATGCGGGGCCAGATGGAGATCATAAATGACATGGTCGGTGGCGAGTTCGTCCGGCTGCGGATCGAAGGAAAGTCGCGTCGATCGTCCTCGGTTGTCGAGGCCGATATAGGAGAGACAGACACAATCCTGCTCGACGACAGGGGAAAGATGGCGCCCTCTTTTCGCCCTGACCGTTCCGCGAACTTCGAACAGATCGGCGAAATCCGCTCCGAAAGCAATCTCGATACGAATAAGCTGCGGCCGGTCGTCAAAATTCTTTATCGATAGTCGCTCGTAGCAGTGAGCATTCCAGAGGAAGCGAGACCTGCGCAGGTGGATGAGGTCGTGGCCGAGGACAAGCCGTTCCTTGTCGTCGAAGAGGTCGGGATTGGTGAGATCGCATGTGAGCGACGCGTTGTCGTCGCGCAGTGTCGACGACAACAGCATCGGGCGCTTGCCGTTGATCGTCAGGTGGAGATGCGAGAGATACCGGGTGTCACGATGAAACAGGCCTTCCGGGCTGCCTGGCCCGGAAACTGCGTCGCCATTGTGATCGAATACGGCGAAGGTATCGCCGTGCTTGAGAGTGCGCGGCCGGCGCTCCTGCAGTGATGCGGTGGCCGGAATGAAAAATTGCGCGACCGGTGTCGCCGGGCCGGCCGATGCGGGCGCTGGACTCCTGTCTGCGGAAGCGATCGACATTGCTCCTCCTGAAGTTTCAGGCGACCACCTGCAGGTCGAGTGGCTGCCCATTCGACCGGCGAAGTGGAGCGGCTTTGGTACGGACGCCGGGTAGGTTACGGTAGAGGTCGACGTAGTCGCTCGCCATCCGTTCCGCGGTGAAGCGCTTCTCGAATGTGGCCCGCACTCTGCGGCGATCAATCCGAAGCGCCCATTCGACGTTCTCGGCCGCCTCGGTGACGCTGTCGACCAGGATGCCGGACACGCCGTTGTCGATCACCTCCGGAACCGAGCCGCAGCCGAAGGCGATGACCGGGGTGCCGCAAGCCATTGCCTCGATCATCACCAGTCCGAACGGCTCCGGCCAATCGATCGGAAAAAGCAAGGCTCCAGCATTTCCAAGGAACGCTGCTTTCTGATGCTCATTGATCTCGCCGATGAACTCGACATTGGAATGACGTTTCACCATCGGCTCGATGACCGTTTCCCAGTAGGCCCTGTCGGCATTGTCGATCTTGGCGGCGATCTTCAGCTGCATGCCGACTTTTGCCGCGATCTCTATGGCGCGATCGGGTCGCTTTTCCGGCGAAATGCGGCCGAGAAACGCGAGGTAATTGCCCTTTGGTTTTTCCGTGAAGGGCAGCAGATCGGCGGGTAGACCGTGGTAAACCGTCCCGGCCCAGTTGACCGGTGGCATAGGCCGGCGCTGGTCATTGGAGATCGATACGAGCGGAATATCTGCGAAGGCTTGGTAGAAGGGCTTGAGATCCGGCAGATCGAGACGGCCGTGCAAGGTCGTCAACGTGCGGTCGGCAAAATCCCGGATCAGCGGGAAATGCAATAGATCGATGTGGAAATGCAGCACGTCGAACTCATGGGCGCGGCGGCGAATTTCCTCAAGCATCACGACCTGATGTGGCAGGTGGTCCTTGACCGCCGGGTTGAGTCGTAGCGCAAGATCTGAGCAGGGCACCAGTCTTGCATCGGTGACGGAGTCGCCACTGGCAAAGAGCGTGACGCCATGGCCCTGTGCAACAAGTTCTTCGGTGAGATAGGAGACAATCCGCTCCGTTCCCCCATAGAGCTTCGGCGGAACGCTTTCGGCGAGCGGTGCGATCTGCGCGATCTTCATCGGCAAAACCTCCTCAAGTGAGCAAAGAGTCGTCGGTAAAAATCTTCTCCGCGTCCGACCAGGCACGCGGCGTTCAGAGGGATTGGCTAGATCTCGAATGGTTGCTTGCGACGCCCTCCTTTCCAGTAGCTGCACAGGTTGAAGCCGCCGCCGGATCGGTACGACCGGGGTCTGCGGCGACGGCTTTTGCTGTCATTAAAGAAAGCCACAGTCTTTTGCGCCGACGTGCTTTGATCGTCACCATCGAGGGCCTTCAAGGTCGCAAGAACCTCATCATAGGAGACGATCTGCTCCGTACCCGGATAGCGTCGCCAGGCCGGCATGGATTCGATTGCACACATGTCGGACGCCCATGAGGCCAGAATGGCCCGCTTCTCGTCCTTGCTGATATTGTCCGCCATCAGCACGTCGCGGGGATGATCGAAATGCATGGCCGGGTGCAACAGATGCGCGGCGCTTATTGTTGCTACGGCATGCTTGGCTGCAGAATTGCTATCAGTTTCCTTTCTCATGTTCCGACTCCACGGATATAGGACCAATAGACCTTGTCGACTCTCTTATGGTCACGCGGCTTGGGCAGGCTGCTTTTCGAACAATCCGCGCGCGGCCTGAACCATGGTCTTCAGGTGTTCGGGATTGCGAACACCCTGCCGATAAAGCTCCACGACGATGGCCGCGATGCGTTCGGCTTCTTCAGAATAGCGAGGCACGTCCGCCATCGTCCTGAGGTCATCGAAGACGTGCTGGCAGATTTCGAGATCACGGGAATCGAGCGGCGCTTGCGACTTCTTGATGATCGTTTGAACCATCTATTCCTCCACTGCTGGAGGCCCGCCCTTAAGAGCAGGGCGGGCCGCCGTCGATTGCCTTAGAAGTCCATGCCGGCACCGGCGGGGATCGCCGGAGCGGCTTCCTTCTTCGGTTTTTCGGCGATCATAGCCTCCGTCGTCACCAGCAGGCCGGCAACGGAGGCTGCATCCTGAAGCGCGGTGCGCACGACCTTGGCCGGATCGATCACGCCCTGTGCGTAGAGATCGCCATATTCGCCGTTCTGGGCGTTCCAGCCGTAGGAGAACTCGCTCTTTTCGCGCAGCTTGCCGACGATGATCGAACCTTCTGCGCCGGCATTCTCGGCGATTTGACGCACAGGTGCCTCGATCGCGCGGCGCACGATTTCGACGCCGACACGCTGGTCCTGGTTGGCCGTGTTAAGATTGTCGAGCGCCTTGACGGCCCGCAGCAGCGCGACGCCACCGCCCGGTAGGATACCTTCCTCGACGGCCGCGCGGGTCGCATGCAGCGCGTCGTCGACGCGGTCCTTCTTTTCCTTGACCTCGACTTCCGTCGAGCCGCCGACGCGGATGACGGCAACGCCGCCGGCGAGCTTGGCCAGGCGTTCCTGCAGCTTCTCGCGGTCGTAGTCAGAGGTGGTTTCCTCGATCTGCGCGCGGATCTGCGCAACCCGGCCTTCGATGTCGGACTTGGTGCCCGCACCGTCGACGATCGTCGTGTTCTCCTTCTCGATCGCGACCTTCTTGGCTCGGCCAAGCATGTTCAGCGTCACGTTCTCCAGTTTGATGCCGAGGTCTTCGGAAATGACTGTGCCGCCCGTCAGGATAGCGATGTCTTCCAGCATGGCCTTGCGGCGGTCACCGAAGCCCGGAGCCTTGACGGCAGCGATCTTGAGGCCACCACGCAGCTTGTTGACGACGAGCGTGGCGAGAGCCTCGCCTTCGACGTCCTCAGCAATGATAAGCAAAGGCTTGCCGGACTGCACGACGGCTTCGAGAACCGGCAGCATTGACTGCAGGTTCGAAAGCTTCTTCTCGTGGATGAGGATATAAGGATCCTCGAACTCGACGCGCATCTTCTCGGCATTGGTGACGAAGTAAGGGCTGAGATAGCCACGGTCGAACTGCATGCCTTCGACGACTTCAAGTTCGGTTTCGGCCGTCTTGGCTTCCTCGACGGTGATGACGCCCTCGTTGCCAACCTTTTCCATTGCCTCGGCAAGATACCGACCGATCTCTTCGTCGCCATTGGCCGAAATCGTGCCGACCTGGGCGATCTCCGAATTGTTGGAGATCTTGCGCGCGTTGGTCTTCAGTTCCTTGACCACGGCGTCGACAGCAAGGTCGATGCCGCGCTTCAGGTCCATCGGGTTCATACCCGACGCCACCGCCTTGGCGCCTTCCTTGACGATTGCCTGGGCAAGCACGGTCGCGGTCGTTGTGCCGTCGCCGGCGAGATCGTTGGTCTTCGATGCCACCTCGCGCAGCATCTGGGCGCCCATGTTTTCGAACTTGTCTTCGAGTTCGATTTCCTTGGCGACCGAAACGCCGTCCTTGGTTATGCGCGGTGCACCGAAGGACTTGTCGATCACGACGTTGCGGCCTTTCGGGCCGAGGGTCACCTTTACGGCGTTGGCCAGGATATCGACCCCACGCAGCATGCGTTCACGGGCATCGGTGTGGAACTTGACTTCTTTCGCAGCCATTTCTTTAACTCCTCAATAGGCAGCTAGTTTAACTGACGGGTCGGTTTCACGCGGCCTGCTTCTGCTCGGCCGGGGCTTCGATGATGCCCATGACATCGCTTTCTTTCATGATCAGCAGGTCCTCGCCGTTGATCTTGATCTCGGTGCCGGACCATTTGCCGAACAGGATGCGATCGCCAGCCTTGACGTCGAGCGCCTGGACCTGGCCGGCATCGTTACGCGCGCCGGGGCCGACGGCGATGACCTCGCCTTCCTGCGGTTTTTCCTTGGCGGTATCGGGAATGATGATTCCGCCCTTGGTTTTCTCTTCAGACTCAACCCGGCGGACAAGAATGCGATCATGAAGTGGTCGGAACGACATGTTTTCCTCCGATGGACAAACAATGATGACGTTGTTCCCCTGGCCGGACCGGATGACCAGTCCGGGCGGGTGCAAAACCCCGTTCGAGCGTTTTGCGCAAAATGATCTGGTTTGGCGGTTTTTCGATTTCAAGAGGTCCAAAACAAAAAATTAGCACTCTTCATCGGCGGCTGCTAACATACTGGAAAGGAACAACAACCAGGCCTAGAGCATTCAAAAAATCATTGATGGCCGCAAAAATTTACGCCACCTTCAGGCTGTCACAAAACGGAGATGAAGCATGCGATTTTCATCGGATCTGGAGCGTCAGCTCAACGGTTATGGCCTTACCACCGCGCATATCCTCTACCGCATTCCCGATTTCGAATCCGTCCTTCAGACTTATGTCTGGCAGGATTACGATCTGGCTCCCGATTTCCCTGAGATGCAGAAGTTCCTCAACTACTGGCAGGCCAACCTTGACGGGCCGCTGCATTCCGTCCGCTATACGCATCAGCGCCTGATCGGACCGAACGAATGGCGCCGCGTTGAAGGCGAGTTCAAGCTCCATTGAGACTTGAAACCGGATTTTTCGCTTCCTGGCTTTTGTCGCGACCGAGGCTTGACGAGCCCGGCCACTGTCGCACGTCATTCCGGTCTCCGTGTGAGATATCAAAAGTGGGTCGGGATCGCACAAGCTAAATGGTCCCAACGCTGCAATTGAGTGGCAAAGCCTCGACGAGCGATGGAGGATTTCAAGCGCTACTGCATCGGAGCACCAGAGACGGCCTGAGACCAGATCGCTGATTGTGAAGGGCAAGCGAGCAGATGGCGAGAGGTTTCATGATCTCGCGCAGGGCATCGCGGTTGGCGGTCGTGGGATCGGTATCGCCTGATCGGATTCCAGACGTCGCTCAACCCCTCCTCGTAGGCATTGCCATTTTGGGAAAATGATTGCTGTCACCCGCTCTGGGAACGTCATCGCGACGCGGAAACCGATAGGCGCTCCGATATCGAAAGCGTAGAGAGCAAATCGCCCGATGCCCAGCACCTCAATGATCCTCTGGATGATGCGGGCAAGATTGTCGAACGTGTAGGCGAAATTTCCGCGCGCAGGCGCTTCCGACTGGCCAAACCCTGCAATGTCGGGTGCGATGAGGTGAAATCGGTCCGCGAGTAGCAGATCGCGAAACATGTGGCTCGATGATGGAAACCCGTGCAGCAATAACAGGGTCGGTTTGGCGGGTTCTCCGGCCTGCCGATAAATACTTCGCGACCGTCGATATCAACGCGGTGATAGGTGGTGTTTCCTCATGTCGTTCTTCCCCCTTAGAAACCGAAATCGCTGAGACCGGGGTGCTCATCCGGTCGACGGCCAAGCGGCCAGTGGAATCGGCGATCCTGGCTTTGGATTGGTGTGTCGTTGATGAAGGCGAGGCGTTTTTGCATGAGGCCATCAGTTCCAAACTCCCAATTTTCGGTTCCATATGACCGAAACTAGTTGCGCTGCCGTCGCGCCATCCATAGGCAAAGCCAACAGCGATGCGGTTGCCGGTAAAGGCCCAAAGCTCCGTGATCAGTCTGTATTCGAGTTCGCGTTGCCATTTCCGCGTGAGAAAGCCGATGATCGCTTCGCGGCCGTTTATAGACTCGGACCGGTTGCGCCACCGGCTGTCATGGCCATAGCCAGCGGTACCTTTTCGGGATTGCGGTTGTTCCAGCCATCCTCCGCAAGCCGAACCTTTTCTGTTGCAGAAGCCCCTGAAAAGGGCGGCAATGGGGGTTTTGTGGCGTCCATTATTTTCCTCCCAAGGCCTCGAGCCGAGTACGCAATTCTGCATTCTCCGACTCCAGTTCGGCTAAGCGTTCACGCAACGGTGCTACCGCTTTCTCGACCTCGTGTTCGGTGTAACGCGGTGTGATATGTTGGGGGCAGTTCCAATCGAAGGCTTCCAGCCGCAGCCGAAAAATCCGTTCTGCCTTTGCCCGGTAGCCGGCGTCAAAAACAAGGTCGGTCAGCGTTGGGTCGGCATCGAGTGTCAGCTTCTCGACATGCATATATATCTTGAGGCGTGCTCGTCTCGGGTAATCCACCACAAAGAGACAGGCCCGGTCATTTGCGGCAAAGTTTCCGGTACTGATATATTGGCGGTTGCCCCTGTAGTCGGCGAAAGCCAGTGTTTTCTTGTCGACGATTTTGAGAAAGCCCTTTGGCCCACCGCGATGCTGAACATATGGCCAGCCGGTTTCCGACACAGAGGCAATGTAGAAGCTGTCCCGTGCAGAGATGAAAGCCAGTTCGCTGTCGGTGAAGCTGTCGGATTCTCGATGGTGGTCGCCTAACCAAATCTGGTCGGAACCCATTTCAGCTTGTGCCAGCCGCACATTCGGAGTGATTGCAACTTCCAAAAAATGGTACGGCATGGGGATCTCCAAAATCTGGAATTTAGTAACTGCTGTTCAGCGGTGCGACCTCGGCTTGGCGGAACCTTGGTCACACCGCCGGTAACCATGCCTGATGGTCACTTCTTTGCGACGCTGCGATCCAGGAAGTCGTTGATTAGCGGAGCAGCGACGTCCAGCTTTTCTTCGAGCAGGAAGTGACCTGAGTTCAGGATATGAATTTCGGCATCCGGAAGATCCTTGAGATAAGGATGAGCGCCAGCCTCAGGAAAGATATAATCGTTCTTGCCCCAGACGATGAGCGTGGGCGGTTTGCGCTCACGAAAGAAACTTTGGAACGCAGGGTAAAGCGGCACGTTGGTGCGATAATCATACAACATATCGAGCTGGATATCCTTGTTGCCTGGTCGGTCCAGAAGAGCCTGGTCGTGAACCCAGTTGTCAGGGCTGATGCGCGACACGTCTTCCATGCCATCGGTATACTGGAACTTGGTCGTTTCGAGCGTGACCAGACCGGAGAGCGCCTCACGGCTCTTCTCAGACCCATCGGACCAGTAGGTCTTGATGGGATCCCAAAATTCCTTCAGCCCCTCATCATAGGCGTTGCCGTTCTGGATGATCAGCGCACTCACCCGTTCCGGATGTTTCAGCGCCACGCGGTAGCCCACCGGTGCACCATAATCCATTACGTACATCGCGTAGCTTTTGACCGCCAAATGATCCAGCAACTTGTCTACGATATCGGCGACGCCGCCAAACGTGTAGGCAAATTTGCTACGATTGGGAGATGCACTTTGGCCATAACCCGGATAGTCCGGCGCGATGACGTGGTATCGGTCTGCAAGAAGCGGGATCAGATTCCGGAACATGTGGGAGGACGTCGGAAAACCATGGAGTAGCAGCACGACCGGAGCGTCGGCCGGACCGGCTTCCCGGTAGAAGATATCGAGGCCCTCGATCGTCGCAGTTCGGTAGTGGATGGGAACCGGAGCTTCGCGAACGTCCGCGGCGTGCGCAGGAAGCGCGCCTACCATTGTTGCCGCGGTCATGCTGGCGGTCGCCAACGTCAGGCACATAATCAAACTACGCATGATAGTCTCCCCATAAGTCGAGATGAAACGATGAAACGAAAATTAGTTTCGAGTGAGGGCTCCTTTGGGCCGTTCAGGCCGAGCAAACGCCGTCGCGATAAACAACGTCACCGGAGGCTGTTGCCTCAGGTCAGGATGGCAGTGATGTAGAATTTCAATGCACGTTCGATGTGAAGGCGACGACGGACTTGCCGACGTCGCCATTCATCAAGGGCCTCTATGTGTAGGAGTAAGCGGGTTTCTGATCGCTCTCAATTGCGATCTAGGTCACGTGCAACTAGACGATGGCATTGCAGGCGTAGACCTTGGTATATCGATTTGTCCTTACGTAACTCACAGAAATCCCGTAACTTTTCCTTCGAATGATCGACTGTGCCTGGACATGTCCTGTTCATGGAGGCGGAATTTTTGGGCTCTGTCGGGTTCCCCCGGAGGCTTATCGATACGCATTGCTGTTGATTGAACGCGGTAGCCGGAGCGTCATAAATTCCGGGCGGAGAGTGTTGTGGATAGAGAGCCGGAAACCGATCCCATTATCGATCTGATCCCCGCAATGGTGTGGTCCGCGACATCGGATGGCATGCTGGATTTCGCCAACCAGCACTTTCTTGAGTTCATCGGGGCGCCGCTTGAGGCAATCTCCGGAGTGGGATTCTACAAGCTGTTTCACCCCGACGACACGTCACATCTCGCTTCGGAATGGCATGACATCATGGCATCGAAGAATGCCAGAGAGGTCGTGGGCAGGCTGAGGCGCGCAGATGGCCAATATCGTTGGTGCACGCTCCGGCAAAAGCCGCGGCTCGATGCCGAAGGAAATGTCGTGAGATGGTATGGTGTGGTCCTCGACATCGAAGATCGCAAACAGGTCGAAAACGCATTGAAGGAAACGAAGACTGCACTTGCGGCTAGCGAAGAGAACCTCAGCCTTATCATCAATTCTCTGCCTGTTCTCGTATGGTCAGCCCGACCGGATGGCAGTGCCGATTTTGTCAATAAAAGCTGGTTGGACTATGCAGGTCGTCCTGCCGACCAAATCCTCGAGTGGGGCTTTCTGGACCTTTACCATCCTGATGACATTCCAGGCATGGTGGACACCTGGAAGAAAGACCTCGAGCATTCCGACCACACCGTCTTAAAAGGGCGCATTCGCGGAGCAGACGGCAATTACCGATGGTTTTATTTCTCGGGCCGCAAGCTGGTTGATGCCAACGGCATCGTTCGCTGGTTCGGCGTCAATATCGATATCGAAGACCTGCAATATGCGGAGAATGCTCTTCGAGAAAGCGAAGCTGCGCTCAGGGAAAGCGAACACAAGCTCAATCTTATCATCAATACGATACCCGCGATGGCATGGTCCTGCACTTCAGATGGCCGGCTTGAATACTTCAATCGAAACTTGATCGATTATGTCGGCCTACCTGTTGAGGAGATCGTGGGCTTCGGTTTTTACCGCATGTTTCATCCCGATGATGTCGAGCCGATGCGGGTGGCCTGGGACGATATCGTGGCCTCGAAAAAAAGTCGTCCCGTAGACGCCCGCATCAGACGCGCGGATGGCGAATATCGATGGTTCAACCTTCGACAAAGCCCGCTTCTGGATTCTGATGGAAATGTCGTGAGATGGTACGGGGTAGTCGTCGATATCCAGGATCGCAAGCGGGCGGAAGAGTCCTTGCGACAAAGCCAGAGTAACTTGGCGCATGTGACGCGGATGACGGCCACGGGCGAACTTGCCGTTTCGATCGCCCATGAGGTTAATCAGCCGCTGATGGCAATCGTCACAAATGCCGGCACATGCCTGCGCTGGCTGCAACCGGGACATACCGATATCGAACAGGCCCGGCTCGCGGCCGAGAGGATCGTCAAGGATGGTCATCGCGCCGGCGACATCATCGCGAGTATCAGAGCAATGGCTCAGAAGTCACCAGCCCGGATGGAGCGAACTGACTTGAAGGGCGCCTTGCGTGATGTGCTGGATCTTTTGAGAGGGGAACTTCGTCACCGACAGATCGAACTCGATCTCGATCTTCCGAAATGGTCTCCGGAGGTCATTGGGAATCGAACCCAGCTGCAACAGGTAGTTCTGAACTTGGTCATGAATAGCGCCGAAGCGATGGGCGCTTCTTCGAGCGAAAGACGTATCGGCATCAGATGTACTAAGGACGAGGAGCAATTCGTGAGAGTGAGTGTCTCCGACTCAGGGCGCGGTGTTCCGCCCGACGAATTGGACCGAGTTTTCGAAGCGTTCTACAGCACAAAGGCCGACGGTATCGGAATGGGACTTTCGATATGTCGCTCAATCGTCGAAGCCCATGGCGGCAGGATT
This sequence comes from Rhizobium mongolense USDA 1844, assembly GCF_000419765.1. GTDB lineage: Bacteria > Pseudomonadota > Alphaproteobacteria > Rhizobiales > Rhizobiaceae > Rhizobium > Rhizobium mongolense. The sequence continues at coordinate 130,832 of NZ_ATTQ01000003.1, forward strand.
TGGGCTTCGGTGGCAGACAGCCAAGCTGGCACGGTGTTCACGTTTACATTGCCAATGGCGGAGGTCACAGCCGACTATGATCGATGATCGCAAAAGAGGACCGCCGACCGTCATCATTATAGATGACGACGAAAGCGTCCGCGAAGCTTTGAGAGGACTGTTCGAATCCGTAGGGCTTGCCACTGAAACCCATGGCTCGGTGCCGGAGTTCCTTGCTGCGGATGATCCCGACCGTGCAGGTTGTATTGTCCTGGATATTCGGCTGCCAGGCCAGAGTGGACTGGAGTTTCAGGAGGCTCTGGCGAAAAACCGGTATCCAAGGTCGGTGGTGTTGATCAGCGCTCATGTTGATGTCGCTATGGCTGTTCGAGCAATGAAAGCCGGGGCTATTGATGTCCTTACCAAGCCCGTGCGCGAACAGGACTTGCTTGAAGCGGTAAACCGTGCTTTGGCAAGTGATAATGCTCGACGCGAAGAGGCTAATCAAACTGCTGCATTGCGCCAAAGGTATTCCAAACTTTCCGAGCGTGAGCGGCAGATCATGGCATTTGTTGTCGCCGGGAAGCTGAACAAGCAGATTGCGGCTGAGGTTCAGCTCGCGGAGGCCACCGTGAAGCTTCATCGCGGCCACATGATGCGGAAAATGCACGCATTATCAGTCGCCGACTTGGTGAGAATTGCTAGTATTTTGGGTGATTGAGAGCAGCCGTCGGTTCGGATCCCTTCAAGACCAAAGATGTTCGGCTTCACCAGCGGGAATTACAACGGCTACCTTGACGTGGCCCGCCGCTTCTTCGTAAATCCGCACGACGACCCACCTCACCCCCTTCATCGGCACGCCGCCGATCCGTTATCTGGCTGGCAAAGGGGCGCAGGAGTCCATCCGCCCGAAGATGTTCCTGCGCATTAGCGATGGCTGACGAGAGTAACATGGGAGCGATTACCGCGGGGACAGACGCCAAGGTAAAAACATCGGCGGCCAAAAAGGTTATCGGCTGCCAACAAAGCTGAGGCCGAGACGCGGCGTCGCCCTCAGCTGCGCAACAGCGGAAGCAGCTGATCGCCTTGTCGCTTGATCTCGGACAGGTATGGCGTGTCGGAAAGCACGAAATGCGTGATGCCGAGCTCTTGGTATTTGCGCAGCGAACGGGCGACGTCCGCCGCCGAGCCGACCAGCCACGTGGTACCGGCGCCGCCCCCGCCAAACTTGCCTGGTGTGGTATAGAGATTGTCGTCGAGCACTTCGCCGCGCCTATGCAGATCGAGCAGCCGCTGCTGGCCCACCGCGACGGCCTGCAGGTGGTCGTTCCAGCCGGTGCCCTTGCTCTTGGCCATCTCGGCGACCTTCGCCTCGGCATCGGCCCAGGCCTGCTCCGTGGTGTCGCGGACTAGCGTGGTGATCCGCAACCCAAACTCCAGCGGAGGGAGGTCGCGGTCCAATTCCCTACTCAGCGCCTTGAGCCGCGTAATCCGCTCCCGGACACCTTCGAGGGGTTCACCCCAGAAGAGCTGAATATCGGCTTCGGTGGCGGACACCCGCTCGGCCGCTTCTGAGGCACCACCGAAGTAGAGCTTGGGGTGACGACGGTCGCCGCGGACCTCGATGCGCGGCATGACGGTGGATTCGGAGACCTTGAAGTGCTCGCCTGCATAGGTAATGTTCTCTTCGGTCCACAGCCTGCGCACCAGCCGCATGAACTCCTTCGTCCGGGCATAGCGGTGTGCCTGATCGCTTTCGCTGTCACCGTAGGCAGAGAGATTGTCTTTCCCGGACACTATGTTGATTCGCACGCGGCCGCCGGTGAGATAGTCCAGCGTGGCCGCAGCCGACGCGAAGTGCGCCGGTCGCCAATAGCCCGGGCGGATCGCAATGAGTGGCTCGAAGGTGGTGGTTCGCGCGGCGAGCGAAGCTGCGACGGTGAACGTGTCGGGCCGACCCCACCCCGTGCCGATGAGTGCGCCCTTCCAGCCGTGATCTTCCAGCTCCTTTGCGTGGCTGGTCAGCATCTCCAGGCTGTTGTGATTTTCAACAGTGGAATCACCGCGGTGGCCAGGCCTGACGTCGTTGGGGATATACCAAAGAAATTCGGCATTGCTGCTCATGCGGTTAGCCTGCAGTTCTGTGTGGTCTGAATAGCACGGGAAGGTGGGCTATTTTCTATCGAAACTATAGAGTATTTAGTTTAAGAATCCGCTGAATAGTAAAATATCGTGCCAAGCCGGAGGAGTCAGGAACGCTCTTGAGCTGCCTGAGTCCCATCGGCTTCCAGCGACAGAAAACCTCAAGCCTCCACCTCGCAATCCATCCCCTTGTTGCTTCGTAGAGCTGCGGTTTTGACCGTTATATCAGTTCATCTCGACTTGGGTCGGAAGGCTCGATAGGTTCTGCCGACTACAACGCTCCGAAGGATTCCCAATGGCCGAACCTGCCGTGCAACCGACGTCCCGCAGCGCACCGGCATCCTTCGGGGGAGGCGCTTTGATCGGGACCCTGGGTGGCCTTATCGGGCTTGGCGGGGCGGAGTTCAGACTGCCTCTGCTGGTCGGCGTCTTTCGTTTCGCGGCTCTTGAGGCCGTCATCATGAACAAGGCCATGAGCCTGGTCGTGGTGGCGTCCGCGCTACCGTTTCGCGCCGCTACGGTTCCGTTCGACATGATCGCCGATCATTGGACTGTGGTCGTCAATCTTCTGGCTGGGAGCCTGCTGGGCGCATGGTTCGGAGCGGGTTGGGCGGTGAGACTAAGGTCACACATGCTCTACAAGGTGATCAGCATCCTTCTGGTCGTGATCGCGGCTGTCCTCGTTCTTGGACATGACGCTACCGCAGGCCAGCCGCTCCTTCAGGGTACGGCGCAGCTCATCGCCGGGATCGCAGGGGGCTTCAGCATCGGCGTCGTCGCCTCCCTGCTCGGAGTGGCGGGCGGGGAGCTTCTGATCCCAACCCTCGTCCTCCTGTTCGGCGCGGACATCAAGCTGGCGGGCAGCCTGGCGGTCGCCGTCAGCCTGCCGACAATGCTGGTCGGCTTCACCCGATACAGCAGAGACCAGAGTTTTTCGGTCCTCGGCCGCAACAAGCGGTTTCTGCTCACGATGGCCGCAGGATCGATTGTCGGAACGTTCATCGGCGGGCTGCTCCTCGGGATCGTCCCGAACGCACTGCTTCTTCCAGTCCTTGCCGCGATCCTGCTGGTTTTCGCATGGAAGGTCTGGCGGCACAAATAGATCAAAGGTCCGAGAAGCCCATCGAACTGTCTCGATCAAGAGCCTTGGGCGGGCTCCTCTACCCACGTTCAAAAGCAACAGCCGTAACCGCTCTTTATCGAGGAAATCCACAACGGCGTAAACGGCGGTTTAAGTGCAAAAAGCAACAGCAGCGAAACCGCCGTCCTGTTCCATAAATATGCATATGCCTCAAGCCGTCGCTAAGTCATTGAAGTTGATGCTATCGAGATGGACTGGTCCGCCTCATAAAGGCTTCGAGCCTTTGACAAACTTTGCCAAAATCGGTTATGTTGCCTTCAAATGGAGGTTATCAATGGCCACGATGAACGTATCTCTTCCAGGCCCGATGAAGGATTGGGTGGAGGCTCAGGCCAGGACCGGGCGATATTCGAATGCTAGCGACTACGTGCGCGACCTGATCCGACGCGACCAGACGCGAAACGACAAGATCGCCGCCATGCAAAGTTTCGTCGAGGCCGGGCTCCAAAGTGGTGTCGGCATCCGATCAAAGGATGAACTCTTTGCTGAGGCGATGGCTCGTGCCAGCAAGTCATGAGTTTTAAGCTTTCTGCCGAAGCGGAAGAGGACATTATTGCGATCGCCGAGCAAGGTGTCCGTATGTTCGGGGCAGGCCAGGCAAAGCGATACCACGATGAACTTTTCGCATTAGTTGATCTGATAGCTGTCAATCCACGCATCGCGCGCGAACGGGATGAGATTGATCCGCCCGTTAGAATTCATCCCTTCAAAGCGCATCTAATCGTTTATCGGATCGAAGATGATGAGACAATTTTTGTAATACGAATTCGCCACGCGCATGAAGATTGGGCAAGTGATTCAATTTAGCGCACCTCGGATGGAGCTGTGGGATTTGGTGTGTCTCAGGTTCGAATCGGTTCAAGACCCACAACCGCCCACACGGTCACCGTTGATGCCCCGAGATCTGAGCCTAAATCACATGCTGATATGGTCAGAACGATGACGGACTATTGTGGAAGCTCAGGACCTCGCTGCCTGCTCCAGCCTGTCCCGTCGCACCGAGCTTCCTGCTCGTGGACACTGTCATCGTCGCGTCTTGTCGTAGTTGTGCGAGCCGATTTCCTGAACGCGATATTCGGCCCAACTTAGTTTCTCGACTGCCCTAAAAATGAACTATCTTGCCAACCACTCGGCAAAGACCTTCGCCAATCTCCTTTGGCTTCCGGTTTTCGGATAGGCAAGATAGTGGCCGATGTAGCGATTGTCTCGACAGGCTCCAACAAACGCGGGGACCAATCGCCCGCTGTCCAGATCGGGGCGCGCCAGGACGTTCGACTCGAGAGCGATGCCGAGCCCATTCGCCGCGGCATCCAGGGCCATGAAACTCCGATCGAAGCTCATCGTCGGCACAGGAGGACTCCCGAGGTTGTTCGCCTCGAACCAGTCGATCCATTGAATTCGCTTCAGATCGCTGCGGATCAGCGGGAACCTGAAGATGTCGCGGATTGACCCCAGCGATGAAGCCATCTCCGGAGAGCAGAGAGGCGACACGATCTCTTCTGAAAGCGGAATCACGATGAGATCCTCTCGGTTCTGCGGCTCCCCGTAGATGATATCCAGGTCGAAAAGACCGTCGGTGAAGCGTGCATATGTGGTGCTGGACGCGACCCGCACCTCCACCTCAGGATTTTCCTTCAGGAACGCAGGCAGACGTGGAGAAAGAACCTTGGCTGCGTAGCTGGGGGCGCAATGACCAAGGCTCCGGTCAAGAAGGATCTGGCACTGGTCATGCCGCTGGTCACGGCCGACAAGGTCGATTCACCGGAAGCCAAGGCCGTGATCGCCCGCGTCTTCCCGCCGGCCAAGTGATATCAAGCGGGTGCGGGTCCTCGACGCTGCACCCGATCGTTTTACCCATAGCGGCGGAATCAGAAGCATGGACCAGTTTCCCATCATAGATCCCCATTTCCTATGTCGAAGAGGCGATCGCTGCTTTCGGGTGGAGCGCTGCATGTTCGCTTCCAACTTCCGGTCGACAAGCTTTTTTCGAGTTACGACGCGATATTCGATTCGTTCAAGGAGATTGCGAGGACCTTTGCCGAAAGCGAGCGCAGCGCCTTGTTCCATGATAATGCCGCGCGGTTTTACCGCCTCTGACGCGCTTTGATGCCCACAATGGGCATTAAGCAGGGCAATGAGGTTGGCCGGTATGTTTTCTCTAACATTTATCCGCCAGCCTGAGGGAGCAGGTGGCCGCTTGAGGCGCCCTGGGGTGGGTAGTGCCACCACCGGCGGCCCAACCGTCGACTTCAGAGGCGTTCTCTCGCGAAAAGAACGGTGATCCAAACTTGGGCCTACACGGCGATTCACCCCACCTGCTCGACCTTTAGCGAACCTACCGGCAGAGGTTGAATGATGGAGCTCGCGGAGACGCCCGGATCGAGCCAATCCGCCCAAGCGCTGCGGTCCAGGATGACGAGCTGCCGATCGTGGTAAGGGGCGATGTCCGGCCCGGGCTCCATCGTCAGCATCGTGAAAGCCTGTCCAACCTCGGGCGTCTCGCGCCAGATGCCGGCGATGCAAAAGATCGGCTCGTCCTTCTTGGTGAACAGCCACTTGTCCTTGCGCTTTTTCGTCGGATCCTTGGGGTCGGTGAACTCGTAGAAGCCGTCGGCAATGATCAGGCAGCGGTTGGAATTGAACTTCCGGCCTTCCGACCGGAAATTATAGACCGGCCGCTTGTTCGGCCCCGGCCAGCTCCAGCGCCGCTGCACAAGCTCGGCCTCATTGCGACCGCCGTTGATGGCTCTGACGACGGGGCCGACGTCGGTAATCTTGATGTCCTCGCGCGCCTCGAGGTTCGGCGCGCCTTCGCCGAAACGGATCTTGATCTTGAGATCGGCGAAGTCCTCGACGATCGAGGCGACATTCACCATCAGCCGATAATCATTGCACATGCATCCTCCTTTCGGTTCTGGTTGTCTCGTAGACGTGTTCCTGATATGTTCCATTTATGTTGAGCGCGAAGGTTTTCCAGTCCGACGCCCCGCTCGACGAGCGCCGCGTCATCATAAGGCGCCTTCACCGCGATGTGGAGATGGTCGAACTGCCATGGGGTCTGCGTCCGCGCGAGGGGGGGCCGCGTGCAGTGAACGTCATCCGATCGGAGGGAAGGACGTTTCCGACCCACCGATGCCTGGTGCCCGCTTCCGAGTTTCGCCATCGGAGCTTCAGCTTCTCGCTCGTAAACGGCGACTGGTTCTATTTCGCGGGGATCTGGCGGCCTGCGACCCCCGATTGGCCGGAGTCCTATGCCATGCTGACGACCGAGGCGAATGCCGATATCGCGCCGTTCCACGACCGGCAGATGGTGGTTCTCACTCGCGATCAACGCATGGTCTGGCTCGACGCACTCGTGCCCGAGGACGAAATCCTTCGACCCCCGTCAGCGGGGACATTTCGCGTCAGGCGCCATTCAACCTCTCCTGTTCAGACAAAGCTTGCGGTCTAAAGCGCCAGACGCAGCTGCGGTTCCGCGACAGGTGCTCTCCGTTCCAACGAAGACAGCGACACACCGAGCAAACGTATTCCCTTTCGCGGCGGGAAGATCGGCGCGAGAAGCAGGCCGACCAACTCCTCGAGATCGCCGATCGCCGGCAGAGGCATGGGAGCGGTCTTGCTGCGAGTGATCTGGGTGAAGTCGGCATACTTGACCTTGAGCGTCACCGTCTTGGCGCCGATTTCGTTGGCCTCGCAGTATCCCCAAACCTTCTCAATCAGCGGCTGAAGCCCTTCGCGCGCGGGCTCGTAGGAATGGATGTCCTCAGCGAACGTGTCCTCAGCGCCGACCGATTTCCGCACCCGGTCCGGTTTGACCTGGCGATTGTCGATGCCGCGGGCGATCCCATAGAAATACGGTCCCGACTTGCCGAAATGCTGGGTGAGATAGTCGAGGGTTTGCTCCTTGAGGTCCGCGCCGGTCTCGATTCCGAGCCGATGCATCTTTTCGGCGGTTGCCGGTCCGACGCCGTGGAATTTCTCGACGGGAAGTTGCTCGACGAAGGCCGGGCCGTCCTTTGGGGTGATGACGGCCTGGCCGTTCGGCTTGTTGAGGTCGCTTGCCATTTTGGCGAGGAACTTGTTGTAGGAGATCCCAGCCGACGCATTGAGGCCGGTGACCTGCTTGATCTTTCCGCGGATCTCCAACGCGATCTCGGTGGCAATCTCCATGCCTTTGAGATTGTGGGTGACATCGAGATAGGCTTCATCGAGGGAGAGCGGCTCGATCATTGGCGTGTATTCGGCAAAGATCTCCCGGATATGCCGCGAGACCGCCTTGTAAACATCGAAGCGCGGCGGCACGAAAATCAGCTCCGGACATTTACGCCTGGCGGTGACCGACGGCATGGCCGAGTGAACGCCGAATTTTCGCGCTTCGTAACTGGCCGCCGCCACAACGCCGCGCGCCGCCGCATAGCCGACGGCAACCGGTTTGCCGCGCAATTCCCGGTTATCGCGCTGCTCGACCGAGGCATAAAAGGCATCCATGTCCACATGGATGATTTTTCGGACGGGGGTCGAGCTCATGTCGTTCATGGCGGCTTCAGCGATCGCGATGGGGTCGGCCGGGTCATTCAGAGATCTGCGCCGAAACAAAAAGAGAACATAGCAGGCTTCGCCGTCATATCAACTGTTTCCTCGATCGCAACGGTCGCGCCGCGAAACGAGCAGGGGCCAGAGGCGTTGACGTTCTGTGGAGATCAACATGAGGAGGCAGCCCAATAGCGGATACCGGAGCTGATAAACGCTACGTCCGGCGCGACAAGCAAGGTAGATTCAAGCAAAGCGTCGATTCCTCGCGATCGCTCTCCGCCGATGCGCCCCACGACGCGAAACACGAGGCCATGGGCAGGAGGTAATGGCGACCGCAAGCAGTGATTTGGATGCCCACCGATACCGAGGTCCCCACGCTTCCGTCGGCGCGTAAAAAGTCGCCGATAAAGCCATCGAACTGATCGCTCGTTCGAGTCCCATCTCAAAAGAGAACGCTGAGCAACTGGTCCGTTTCCGCAATGAACAGTCGAACCGTGGTCGGCGGACTATGATCGCACCTTTGCGTCATCAAATGAGAGCGAGACGGCAGTGCTTTCAAAAAGAAGGAAGTGCCAGTAATACACTTTCAGGCACAAGGATTGTCTGTTCTGCTCAAGGCGCGGCACATGCGAAAACGGGAATTCCTGACGGGGGTGGCTGTTCTGGCCCTGTCCGTCGCCGCAGGAGGTGTAGGCATGGCGGCGTCGAACGAACCGGTTGATGCTGCAGCGCTTGCAGCGCTACGGCCCGGTATGCCGATGTCGGCGGTCGAGAAGGCCATGGGCTCCGCCTGGCGCACACTGGCGCCTCATAAAGGCGGCATCATCGATATTGTCGAAAACACCCACGGCGTCATCGTGCGGATCGATCGCAAAGGGCTGGTCGGCCAGATCAGCTTCAACTCCCGCTTCGAGCATACTATTGCCGGCGTGCCCATGGGCATCTCGCTTGACGATCTTCGCACCACCCTGCCGGATATGCAGATCGGCGAGGAAAGCAAGGTGCGGCGAGCCACCCGTTTCGGCAAAAAACAATTGCCGGAGGGCGAGCTTTCCGTCCGCATCACCTATGATAGGGTCTACGAGATCGAGATTTCGAACCCCGACGCAGAATATGCGGAGCCCACCGCGCCGCCCTACCCTGCTGCGAGCGGCGCTCCCGGCGCACCTTTCTCGGACCCGAACCTGAAGCTTGCGGTCATGTCGTCGCTTCTCTACGCCAAGGCGCTCGATCTCGGCACGCCGCAACAGCTTGCGAGCCATGTTCTGGGGCGGACGGTCGATCTGGAGAAGGATGGCGACGAGCTCATCCCCGAAGCGCTGGACTATCTCACCCGCTATCCGCTGAGCGACGAACAGCTTGCGGCCGTCGAAAGGATCGAATTCGACGGCAGCGGGGCGATCTATCCGTTCGCCTGGTATTTCTGGGGCGGCGAGGAAGGCGTGTTCGATGTCAGGGATATTTCAGGCATCCGCTTCTGCCCCAACCTGAAGAGCATTTCGGTGAACTCGATGATCGACAAGGTCGATATTCGCGCCCTTGTTCCGCTGAAGACCCTTCAACGGGTGAGCATCAACGTCCCGTCGGAAAATATCGAGGCATTGCTCGATCTGCCGTCGCTCAGAACAGCCGGCCGCTTTCCCCCGAACCCGGTCACGCGCGAAATTTTCGAGGAGTTGGAGCGGCGCGGCGTGCAAGTCAACTGATCGCAGCCCGCCGACGGATCGGCAAATAAATTCAATGATCCGCTCACGATGATCCTTTAGTTGGCCACAGATCGTTCCTGGGCTCGAGGTCGCCACGCGAAAAAATTCCCTTTTCTGCCATCGATTTGAATCCGTTGGCGGAATCACCGGAAGCACATCGCCCTTCAACTCTCGCGGGCCGAGCGCGCATTGACTCGTTTTCACTTTGAGAACAAATACAGAACATATCCCTGTTCCTCAAGTCAAAAACGGGTTGCCGTCAGAAGGAGACCATGACCTCAGCAGTCGCTTCAAATGCAGTTCTCACCGAGTTGCGCGACAAAATTGCCAACTTGGAAGGGACGGGCTCACGCAATCGAAGCGTCTTGCCGTTCGGAGTGGGCGAGATCGATGCGCAGCTACCGGGAGGAGGGCTCGCCTATGGCGCGCTGCATGAGGTGGCCGGCGGCGGAAACGGAGCGATCGATGGAGCGGCTGCCGCACTCTTCGTCGGCGGCATCGCCGCCCGCACCAGTGGCAAGGTGGTCTGGTGCCTGACGCGCTTTGACCTCTTCTTCCCGGCCTTCGCCCAGATCGGCCTCCACCCCGACCGCGTCATCTTCGTCGAGGGCGATAAGGAAGAGACGGTGCTCGCAAGTTTTGAGGAAGCCTTGCGCTACGGCGGCCTCGGTGCCGTCGTCGCCGAAATCGTGCGCCTGCCGATGACGGCATCGCGCCGCCTCCAGCTTGCAGCGGAGAAGTCAGGGACATTGGGTTTGGTGGTCCGCCGATGGCGGCGGCAGACGGAGGCCTCCGACTTCGGCATGCCGACGGCTGCGGCAACCCGCTGGCGCATCTCGGTGCTGCCATCCGAACCGCTTGCCGTTCCCGGGATTGGGCGGGCGCGATGGCTGGCAGAGCTGATGCGGGTCAGGGCCGGCGAGGGAGGTGAATTCATCATCGGAGCATGTGATGGCCAGGGTCGTATCTGTCTTTCTTCCGACGCTGCCGACCGACCGGATCAGGCGGGCCGATCCTTCGCTATCCGTTGAAGCGCCGCTGGTGCTGATCGCCAGGAGCGGCTCGAAGCGCTGGATCTCCGCCGCCGATCAGGTAGCTCTCAAGCTCGGCCTTCGCGTCGACATGCCGGCGGCAAAGGCGCAGGCGCTGGTGCAGGGCCTGATCATGATCGATGCGGATCCGGCGGCGGACCTTGCGGCGCTGGAACGTCTGACGCTCTGGGCACTGTCGCAGTATTCTCCGGTCGTCGCCATCGATCTTCCCGATGGCATCGTCATGGATACGGAAGGTGCCGACCATCTTCAGGGCGGCGAGGAGCTGATGCTGTCGGGGCTCGTCAATCGCATGCGCGGCCGAGGTCTTGCCGCCCGTGCGGCGATCGCCGATACGTGGGGTGCTGCGCATGCATTGGCGCGCACGATGAACCGGGAAACGCTGATCGTCGCGCGCGGCGAGACCCACAAGGCCGTAAACCGGTTGCCTCTCTCGTCGCTGCGACTGCCGTCCGAGACCGTTGTGAGCCTCCGGACTCTTGGTTTCGCGAACGTCGGCGATCTCGCCGGCACACCACGGGCGCCGCTGATCTTGCGCTTCGGGCCGGAGGTCGGACGGCGTCTCGACCAGATGTTCGGACGCGTCGCCGAGCCGATCGATCCGATCCGGGTGGCGGAACTTGTCGAGGTTCAAAAATCATTCGCCGAGCCGATCGGTGCACGCGAGACCATCGAGAAGTACGTCACTCGACTCGTGCGACAGCTCTGTCTGCAACTCGAAACGCGCGGGCTTGGGGTTCGACGCGCCGACCTCATCGTCCACCGCGTCGACAACACCCTTCAGGCGCTCCGAGCCGGGACCGCCAAGCCCGTCCGCGACATCGCCTGGCTGACGAAACTGTTCCGCGATCGCATCGAGAGGATCGAACCCGGTTTCGGTATCGAGAAGCTCAGTCTTGCTGCCATCCTTGCCGAGCCGCTGATCGAGGCACAGTCGGCGTCGTCGCTCATCGAAGAACAGATCGCAGACGTGACGCCGCTCATCGATGTGCTCGGCAACCGCGGCGGCCAGCGGATTTTCCGTGTCGCGCCGGTCGCGAGCGATGTCCCGGAGCGCAGCGTCCAGCGGATCGCCCCGACGGCCGATGAGGACGGCGCCACCTGGCCGATGCACTGGCTAAGGCCGCCGCGGCTTCTGGCGCGTCCCGAACTGATCGAAGTGATTGCGCTCCTTCCGGATCATCCGCCGGTCTCGTTTACCTGGCGCGGCAAGCGGCGCCGGGTAAAGCGTGCCGACGGTCCGGAGCGGATCTTTGGCGAATGGTGGAAACGCAGCGCCGAATGGATCGCGGTGCGTGATTACTTCGTCGTCGAAGATGATACCGGTGAGCGGTTCTGGATTTTTCGATCGGGTGACGGCGTCGATACGGAAACCGGATCGCATAAATGGTTCCTGCATGGGGTGTTTGCGTGATGCGCTACGCCGAGCTCCAGGTCACCACCCACTTCTCGTTCCTGCGAGGCGCAAGCTCGGCAGAGGCACTGTTTGCGACCGCAAAACTCATGGGCATCGAAGCGCTCGGCGTCGTCGACCGCAACAGCCTGGCCGGTATCGTCCGGGCGCTGGAGGCCTCGCGCGCCACAGGGCTGCGGCTCGTCGTCGGCTGCCGGCTCGATCTCCAGGACGGCATGTCGATCCTCGTCTATCCGACCGATCGTGCCGCCTATTCGCGGCTGACGCGGCTGCTGACCTTGGGCAAGGGCCGCAGAGGGAAAGCAAAATGCATCCTCCATTTCGATGACGTGTCGCTGTATGCCGAGGGCCTGATCGGCGTTCTCGTACCAGACTTGGCCGATGACGCCTGCGCCATGCAACTCAGGAAGATGGCGGAGGTCTTTGGCGATCGTGCCTATGTCTCGCTCTGCCTGCGCCGCCGCCCCAACGATCAGCTTCGACTGCATGAACTGTCGAACCTGGCGGAAAGGCACCGGGTAAAGACCGTCGTTACCAATGATGTGCTGTTTCATGAACCCGGCCGCCGGCAGTTGCAGGATGTCGTCACCTGCATCCGTACCGGAACCACCATCGATGATGTCGGCTTTGAGCGTGAGCGGCACGCCGATCGATATCTGAAGCCCCCGGAAGAAATGGCTCGTCTCTTTCCCCGCTACCTGGAGGCCCTGGCGCGGACGATAGAGATTGTTGATCGCTGCAAGTTCTCGCTCGAAGAGCTGGTCTATCAGTACCCCGAGGAGGCGCTGATCCCGGGCATGACGGCGCAACAGTCGCTGGAGCATTATACCTGGGAAGGCGTCAAGACGCGTTATCCCGAAGGTCTGCCGGCGCATGTCGAGAAGACCATTCGTCATGAGCTCGCTCTGATCGAGACGATGAAATACGCGCCTTACTTCCTGACGGTCTTCTCGATCGTCCGTTATGCCCGATCGCAAGGCATTCTCTGCCAGGGCAGGGGGTCGGCTGCCAATTCCGCTGTCTGTTATGTGCTCGGCGTCACCTCGATCGACCCCGACACCAACGATCTCCTGTTCGAACGCTTTGTCTCCCAGGAGCGCGACGAGCCGCCCGATATCGATGTCGATTTCGAGCACGAACGGCGCGAGGAAGTCATCCAGTGGATCTACAAGACCTATGGCCACGACAAGGCAGCACTCTGCTCGACCGTTACCCGCTATCGCGCCAAGGGGGCCATTCGCGATGTTGGCAAGGCGCTGGGTTTGCCGGAGGATCTGATCAAGGCGCTCTCCGCCGGCATCTGGTCCTGGTCGGAAACGGTCGGCGAGCGGCAGGTCCGCGACCTCGGTCTTAATCCGGAAGATCGGCGTCTCACCCTGACCCTACGACTCGCGCAGCAGCTGATGGGGGCGCCGCGCCATCTCGGTCAGCATCCCGGCGGTTTCGTCCTCACCCATGACAGGCTCGACGACCTGGTGCCGATCGAGCCGGCAACCATGATCGATAGGCAGGTCATCGAATGGGACAAGGATGATATCGAGGCGCTGAAATTCATGAAAGTCGACGTGCTGGCGCTCGGCATGCTGACCTGCATGGCCAAGGCCTTTGCCCTGATCCGGGACCACAAGCATCATGATCTCGCCCTCGCCACGATCCCTCAGGAGGATCCGGCGACCTATGCGATGATCCGCAAGGCCGATACGCTCGGAACCTTCCAGATCGAATCCCGCGCCCAGATGTCCATGTTGCCGCGCATGAAACCGCAGACCTTCTACGATCTCGTCATCCAGGTGGCGATCGTCCGCCCCGGGCCGATCCAGGGCGACATGGTGCATCCCTATCTCCGGCGGCGCGAAGGCAAGGAGAAGGTCGAGTACCCGACGCCCGAACTGGAGGCGGTCCTCCACAAGACACTGGGCGTGCCACTGTTTCAGGAGTCGGCCATGAAGGTGGCGATGGTCTGTGCAGGGTTCACGGGCGGTGAAGCCGACCAGCTCCGCAAATCCATGGCGACCTTCAAGTTCACGGGCGGCGTCTCGAGGTTCCAAGACAAGCTCGTCTCCGGCATGATCAAAAATGGCTATACGCCGGAATTCGCTGAGAAGACATTCAGCCAGCTCGAAGGCTTCGGCTCTTATGGTTTCCCCGAAAGCCATGCCGCTTCCTTCGCGCTGATTGCCTATGCCTCCAGCTACGTGAAATGCCATTTCCCGGACGTCTTCTGTGTGGCACTGCTGAACTCGCAGCCGATGGGCTTTTATGCCCCCGCCCAGATCGTCGCCGACGCGAGGAAACATGGTGTCGAAGTCCGTCCGGTCTGCATCAACCGGTCGCGCTGGGACTGCACGCTCGAGCCGGTCGACAACACCGACCGGCATGCGGTGCGGCTCGGTATGCGTCTGGTGCGCGGTCTGGCGACAGCCGACGCGGCCAGGATCGCCGCCGCTCGCGCCGATGAACACTTTGCATCGGTCGACGATGTGTGGCGGCGGTCGGGCGTACCGGCCGCCTCGCTCGTCGAGCTTGCCGACGCCGATGCTTTCCTGCCGTCCCTCCGCCTCGAGCGACGCGAGGCGCTCTGGGCGATCAAGGCCCTGCGCGACGAGCCGCTTCCGCTCTTCACTGCCGCGGCGGAACGGGAGGCGCGAGCCATCGCCGAGCAGCAGGAGCCGGAAGTCGAGCTCAGGCAGATGACCGAAGGCCACAACGTCGTCGAGGATTACAGCCATACCGGCCTGACGCTTCGCCAGCATCCCTTGAGTTTCCTGCGGAGCGACCTCACCAAACGTCGGATCGTCCCCTGTGCCGAAGCGATGGCGGCGCGCGACGGGCAATGGCTGATGGCGGCCGGCCTGGTGCTGGTGCGCCAGCGGCCGGGCTCGGCAAAGGGCGTGATGTTCATCACCATCGAGGACGAGACCGGTGTCGCCAATGTCGTCGTCTGGCCAAAACTCTTCGAGCGGTCGCGGCGCGTAGTGCTCGGCGCCGGCATGATGGCGATCAATGGCAGGATCCAGCGGGAAGGGGACGTGGTGCACCTGGTCGCCCAGCAGCTTTTCGATCTCTCGGCCGATCTGTCGAACCTTGCCGAGCGCGACGGAGCTTTCCGGCCGCCGACCGGCCGCGGTGACGAGTTCGCACATGGCTCACCCGGCAGTCCGGACTCCCGCGAACGACCGGCGCCGGGGCTTCGGGCAAGAGATATGTTCGTGCCGGATCTTCATATCGATACATTGAAGATCAAGAGCCGGAATTTTCAGTGATTCTGAAGGATGAACGCGGGTCAGCGGTTCGGTTCCTGTCAAGTCCTGGGCTTGGCGGACGATTTTCGGGGTATGAGGGTCGGGGCCGAGACACGGATCCGATCGTCCGCTGAAATAGCGCCGCTTGCGAGCAGGTCCAAAGCGTTTGACGCAATCTGCTCGAAGGGGACGCGAAGTGTCGTCAGCGGGGTTGGAAGATGACTGACGATAGGAATATCGTTGTATCCGACGACTGAAACATCGTTGGGCACGGAAATTCCGAGGCGCGAAAGACCGGACAGCGCGCCGATCGCGGTGTTGTCATTCACGGCAAAGATCGCCGTGGGACGATCTTCCAGGCGCATGAGCTGCTCGGCTGCATCCGCTCCAGCGTCGATCCCGAAGGTCGACGGAACAATGCAATCCGGACAGACCGAGACCCCAGCCTCGTCCAGTGCCTGCCTGTAGCCTTCGACGCGTCCGAGCGCGCTGGAGGCATATGACGGACCAGCAACTACTCCGATACGACGATGACCCAGGTCCAGGAGGTGGCGCGTCGCCAGATATCCACCCAACCTGTCGTCGCCAATCGAAGAAAGACTTCGTCCGTCGGTGCGTAGAGCCAGGACAAAAGGTACGCGCCGGGCCAGCAGCTCGTCAGGAAAATCATCATCCTCACGTGCGGTCGAAAGGATCAATCCGTCAACGCCCCGTTTTAGAAGCGACTCGGCAGCAAGCCTATCGGCCTTGGGCTTGTCATCGGTCGTCGCGACAATGGCGAAGCGGCCACTTTTGCTGCACGCTTTTGCCAGGGATTCGTAGAGCATAGCCATGACGGTATCGGTCAGCCGGGGCACGATCACGCCGACCGTCATCGTGCTGCCGCGTCTCAGGCTCGCAGCGGAGACATCTCGGACATAACCCATATCGTCCGCGATCTTCCGGACGCGACGCGCCGTTTCGTTATCGGACCGGGGAAGCCGCTCATCGAGGATGCGCGACACTGTGGATTTCGAAACGCCAGCAGCCGACGCAACATCAAGGATGGTCACCCGTGTCCGGCGGTTCGCTTCTTCGGCCTTTGAATCCATTTCACTTTTCCATTTACGGCGTTCTCGCGATCAATGCCCCTTGGGAACGTTCCCATTAACGTTCCCATCGCTGATCACGAAGGCGGACAGCGGCTATCAAGGAGGAGACAACCTATGCCAACGATGGATTTGAAG
This sequence comes from Rhizobium mongolense USDA 1844, assembly GCF_000419765.1. GTDB lineage: Bacteria > Pseudomonadota > Alphaproteobacteria > Rhizobiales > Rhizobiaceae > Rhizobium > Rhizobium mongolense. Next base: position 147,267 of record NZ_ATTQ01000003.1, read on the forward strand.
GGCCTGAGCCCGGCACCCGTTACCGCGTTCACTCGCGACGGAGAGGTCGATTACGCTGCCAATGCCCGTATCGCCAAGTGGCTCGCAGGCATGGACGGCGTAAGGAGCCTAGTCATTCTCGGCCATGCCGGCGAAGGCACATTCCTGACTGAGGAAGAGCGCCTGAAGCTCATCCGCACCTATGTCGAAGCCGTCAATGGTCAGGTTCCAATCATCGCCGGTATCACGGGCGAGGGCACCAAGGTCGCCGCTGAAGAAGCCAAGAAGTGCAAGGCTGCCGGCGCGACCGGCGCGCTCGTTTACCCCAACCACGGTTGGCTGCGCTTCGGGTTCCAGAAAGGCGCGCCGCAGGATCGTTACAAGGCGATCTGGCAGGAATCCGGTCTGCAGTGCATCCTCTTCCAGTATCCGGACGCCACCAAGGCTTCCTACGATCTGGACACCCAACTTGCGATCGCGACCCAGGATGGCGTCGTTGCCACCAAAAATGGCGTCCGAAACATGAAGCGCTGGTACGTCGAGATTCCGGAGCTCAAGAAGGCCAACCCGAACCTGCAGATCCTGACCTGCCATGACGAATGGCTGCTGCCGACCATGTTCGATGTTGACGGCCTGCTTGTCGGCTACGGCAATATAGCACCGGAGCTGCTGATCGACCTGATCAAGGCAGGAAAGGCGCAGAACTACACGGAAGCCCGCCAGATATTCGAACGTCTCCTTCCGGTCACCCGTGCCGTTTATCATCGTGGTTCCCACATGGAAGGCACCGTGGCCCTGAAGCTCGGCCTCGTTCATCGTGGTGTCCTCGACCATGCCACCGTCCGCGAGCCGCTGAAGAACCTCGGCGAAAAGGCGGAAGCGGAAATCTTCGCAGCCTTCGACGCCGCAGGCATCGGCCGGGTCGAGCAGCTGATGGCAGCAGCTGAGTAATTGAGAACGCCTCCGCCTTTCACGCGGAGGCGCTTTTATGGGGAGGAGAATTGCGGCCAGTGATGCGCCGCAGTCGCACCGTCTGTTACGCTGGTGCCTGCCTCGCCGGAGAGCCGTGCCTTCCGGATTCACAGCAACACCGTGCCAAAGGATCCCGAAGTTTAAGACATCCAACGCGTAGGTTCGACGCCAGGCCGGGAGAGCGGTCAGGCAAAGGGAGGAAACATGAATATGGAACAACGGATGACCGCGCCGTCGCCGGTCGTCGATGCCCAAGCTGAAATCAGTGCCCGCCTTGAACGGCTGCCGGTGACCCGGGAAGTCTTCTGGGCCCGAAACATCGTCGGCGCCGCGACATTCTTTGACGGTTACACCGTCATCGCCATCGCCTATGCCATGCCGGTTCTCGTCCGCGAATGGGGTTTGACGCCGGGACAGACGGGAATGATCCTGTCGATGGGTTACCTCGGGCAGCTGATTGGCGCCATCTGCTTTGGCTGGCTTGCTGAAAGGATCGGCCGTCTCAAAGTGCTGCTATTCACAATCCTGCTATTCGTCAGCATGGACGTCGCCTGCCTCTTCGCGGCCGGCGCCGGCATGATGATGGCATTCCGCATGATTCAGGGCATTGGAACCGGCGGCGAAGTTCCGGTCGCAAGTGCCTATATCAACGAGCTTATCGGCTCGAAGGGGCGTGGCCGCTTCTTCCTGTTGTATGAGGTCGTGTTCTTGCTCGGCCTCGTCGGTGCGGGCTTGATCGGCTACTTCATGGTCCCGGTCTACGGCTGGAAGGCGATGTTCGTCGTCGGCCTGATCCCTGCGATCCTCATGATCCCGCTGCGCTGGTTCCTCCATGAATCACCGCGCTGGCTGGCCGCCAACGGTCGCTATGAGGAAGCCGGCCGCATCGTCACCAAGTTGGAGAACAGTGCCCGCGCTGCCGGCAAGGAACTGCCGGAGCCGAAAGTCGTGGCCGCTCCCGTCCGCCGCAAATCCGACTGGCGCGAACTTTTCCAGGGCATCTACCTCAAGCGCACACTGTCGATCTGGGCCATGTGGTTCTGCGCCTATATGGTTGCCAATGGAACGATCACCTGGCTTCCGACCCTCTATCGGCAAACGTTCAATCTGCCGCTTGAAACCAGCATCTTCTACGGCTTTGTCACTTCGATCGGCGGTGTGATTGCGGCCGTTATCTGCGCACTGCTCATCGATAAAGTCGGCCGTAAGCGCTGGTACGCGGGTGCACTTCTGATCGCGCCGATCCCGCTTGTCATGCTCGCCTGGCTGGGTGCGACATCACCGATCCAGGTTCTGATCCTCGCCGGTCTCGCTTACGCCATCGTCCAGACCGTGACCTTCTCGCTCTACCTCTATTCAGCAGAGATCTACCCGACCCGCCTTCGTGCCATTGGCACGGGTACAGGCAGTGCCTGGCTGCGTCTCGGATCTTCTGCGGGGCCCATCGCTGTAGGCTGGGTCATGTCATCGATGGGCATCCAGTATGTCTTTGGCGCTTTCGCAGCGATCCTTCTGGTTGGCGCCCTGGTCACGGTCCTCTTCGCGGTTGAGACCAAGGGCCAGGTCCTGGAGGAACTTTCGCCGTGACGACAGACTGAGCGTGAACAATTCCCGTTGTTGCACCGGCAGGACTTGCGGAACGATGATCAACAGGCCGGCATGCAGATCCTCTTTGCTATAGAGTTTTCTGAAGTCGCGGGCATTGTTCGTCACGAAGGTGAAATCTCCCGCAACGATCCGAGGCATCAGATCCCAATCGGCCTCGCCGCTTAAACCCAGCCAATTCACGTGGAAGCAATCGTGCCCCGTGATCTTGAGCCACGGCCACGAGCGTGTGCAGGCATTCATCGATGAGGAATTTCACGAAGCCTTGCCTGAGGGTTTTCGTGTACTGGCGACGCCGAGAGGCAAACGGTTTACCGACTTCACCTTCAGGCCCTGTTCTGACAGCTTGCGAGGCCGCCCCCTGGCAGGATGGGCGGCGACCCAGATTTCGGCGAGATCTACCATGCGCGCTGTGAGAGCCGGATAGCCATCAACGAGCTCGTCGGTGGTAGCGCCTTGCTGTTTCATCGCAGCGATTGTTCGCACTGGTACGCGGGTGCCCTTGAAGACGGGCTCGCCGCCAACCACGCCTTTGACGCTATGGATAATCTTGTCCGCTTCCCGGAGCGCCTCGCTCCGTGCCGCCAGTTGCTCCCTTGCTCGGGCAACATCAACGATTAGATAGTCGTCCGCTCTGACAGTGGCTGCATTGGGATTCTCGTCAATTGTATCGAACAGACGCTTGCGACGCTCCGCGGACAGGATCGAGCCGACGCCATACCAGAGCTTCAAACGAAGCAGATCATCATCTGTGAGCGCTCGGACGGAACTGTGCGACAGTCGGGTCGCGAGGATTCGCTTGTCGATGGCGTTATGGACCGATTTGATGCCGATCTCACTCACGGCTGCCGCCTCGGCGGGCGTGTATTCACGAATGGCGCTGGCCATAATCATTCTCCTTGTGCAGAATATATATAGCAAGTGACGCTTGGCGTAAAGGTCGAGCTCTGAAACTCTATTTGCGACGGCTCGGAAAATAGAATTGTGCTGGTGAAGGTCGCGACTCCGCTGCTCTACTCGTCAGTCTCAACAGCTGACAAGCACCGGCTGGGCCGAGCCTAATCGGGGTGCGGGAACGAATTTCGAATGGGGATCCGTCTCGTCATATTTTGCGGCACGGAAAACACTTTCCAGGCATCATAGACCGTGAGCGCGAAGACCGAAACGCAGTCCAGCGTGCGACAGGCGGGAACAACGCCACTCGTCGAAAACGCGCCAACACTTGGTTTTAGGCCGACGATATTGTTGAGCCCGGCACGGATACGGCCTGAGCCGGCCGTATCCGTGCCGAGCGCAAAGCTGACGATGCCTTGGGCGGTCGCCACCCCCGAACCGGACGATGAACCGCCAGGCATCAGCTTGGGATCGATAGCGTTCCGCGGGATCGGGTAGGCGAGCGGGCGGACGCCGACGAGGCCGGTCGCGAACTGGTCGAGGTTGGTCTTGCCGATCACCAGAGCGCCGGCCTCTTTCAGCAGGCGGACGACAGTCGCGTCGTTTTCCGGCAGGTAGGCATAGTCCGGGAGGCGGCGGTGGTCGGCATGCCGGCAACGTCGATATTATCCTTCACTGCGATAGGAATGCCGAAAAGCGGTTTTGCAGGATCGAACGTTCCGAGTTTCGCCGCCTCGGCCAAAACGGTGTCCTTTTCGACCGGGTGAATGAAGATCCCGGGATCGCTAACTTCGATGATGCGGGCAAAGACCGCTTCGACAACGTCGGCGACACTGCCGCCATCCCCGTAGAACGCGTGCGGTGATATCGAAGGCCGGTCTCGTCGCGTTCATACCCTTTCCTCTTCCAGTATCCTTACGGGCCGATCCCATTGGATCAGGACGACGCAGCCGCTCTCGCTCCAGACGGAGTGTTCGGTGTCCGGCGCGTTGACGATATAGCTGCCACGGCCGTAATCGCCGGTCTCGTCGGATTGTACCCCATCGAGCACCAGGATGGTTTCAAGCCCCTCATGCCGGTGGCGCGGTACAGAGGCGCCTGGCTCGTATTTCAGGAGAGCCACGCCCGGCTGGTCGCCTTGGAAAGGTCTAATCCAGTGAATGGTGACTTCATCGCGGAAGCGGACGAATTCCAGATCCTTCCACCCACCCGATGTGAGCAGTTCGCGGGTCGTTTCAGGCATGGGCGATACTTTCCAGAATGTCGTCGACATGGGCAGTCCAGCCGACGATCGCGCCCTGGGCGCGGATCATCGCCATTGCCGCGGCCTTGAATTCGGGAAAATAACTCTCCGTCGCCTCCTCGGCGAGCAGACATTCATAGCCACGGTCGTTTGCCTCGCGCATGGTCGTCTGGACGCATACTTCCGTCGTGACGCCAGCAAACACGAGCTGCTTGATGCCGCCTTGCTTCAGCACGTCGCCGAGCTCGGTGGCATAGAAAGCGCCCTTGCCGGGCTTTTCAATCACCACCTCCCCGTCGACGGGTGCCACGTCCGGAAGAATTGCCGTGCCGGGTTCGCCCGAGATCAGGATGCGGCCCATCGGGCCTTCGTCACCGATCTTAAGCGAAGGACTGCCTCGGTCGCGTTTGGCGGGCGGCAGGTCGGAGAGGTCCGGCCGGTGGCATTCCATCGTATGGATGACCGGCAGGCCGGCAGCGCGAAAACCTTCGATCAGACGTTTCACGTCCGGCACGATCTTGGTGATGCGGCTGACATCATTGCCGAGGCACGCGCCGAAACCGCCAGGCTCGGCGAAATCGCGCTGCATGTCGATGACGATCAGCGCAAGTGCGCCGGATTTCACGGCAAAGGGAAAGGGTTCTGCCTTAATTGCGACCATCAATGATGCCCTGCCATATGCGCCCCGATGACGCCGATATCGGCCGAACGCGCCGGCGTCTCGTAGACGAGCTTGCCGTCCGAGATCACCATGATGCGGTCCGACATCTCGAGGAGCTCGTCGAGATCCTCCGAAAGAAGAAGGACCGCGGCTCCGGCATTGCGAGCCTTCATGATTCGGGCGCGGATTTCGGCGACGGCTGAGAAATCAAGGCCGAAACAGGGATTGGAGACGATCAGCAGATCGACATCGCCAGTCAGTTCGCGGGCCAGCACGGCACGCTGCACGTTGCCGCCCGAAAGCGCTGCAATCGGCGAGGAGGAAGAGGCCGTTTTGACCTTGAAATCTGAGATCAGCGCCGACGCACGCTTCTTCATGCTGCTGCTGTTCAGCCAGATCGCGTCCTGGCCGTCCGGCTTCAAGTCGAAGGTGCGGAAGGCAAGGTTCTCGCTGACGGTCATTTTGGGCGCGCAGGCGTTCTGCAACGGCTCTTCGGGGATGAAACGCACCTTGTTCTTGCGGGTCTCCTCGCGGGTGGCGCCGTAAGCCTCGCCATTGACCATGACCTGGCCGGTATCGGTCGGGCGCTGGCCAGCGAGAATTTCTGTCAGCTCCTTCTGGCCGTTGCCGGAAATGCCTGCAATGCCGACAATCTCGCCGGAGCGGACCGTAAGCTCGTCGATTTCGATCGTCTTCAGGCCGGACCGGTCCGGGGCTTTCACCTGGCTTACTCTCAGCACCGGTCTTGCCGCTTCCGCCACCGGCAGACGGCTGTCGAGCTCGGCGAGCTTGACGTCGCCGATCATCATCGCCGCCATCTCGGCGGTGGAGAGCTCGCCGACCTTGCCGGTGCCGACCAGCTTGCCGCGACGCAGGATCGAGCACGCGTCGGCGAATTTCGTCACCTCATGGAATTTGTGGGAAATCATCAGCACGGTGAGCTCGCCGCGTTCGGTCATGCCGCGCACGATGCCGAGCATCTCGTCGGCTTCGGCGGGGGTCAGCACGGAGGTCGGTTCGTCGAGGACGAGGAAGGAGCGGCCGAGATAGAGCTGCTTGACGATTTCGAGCTTCTGTTTTTCGCCGGCGGCAAGCTCGCTTACCGGCCTGTCGAGCGGGATCTTGAACGGCATGCGCTCCATGAAGGCCGCCAGATCCTTGCGTTCCCTGGCCCAGTTGATCACCGCGGGTACTTCGGTGCGGCTGATGACCAGGTTTTCAGCGCCGGTCAGAGACGGAACGAGTGTGAAATGCTGGTAGACCATGCCGAGCCCATAGGTCGCGGCATCCCTGGGTGAGGCGATTGCCACCTCGTGGCCGTCGACCGACAGCGAGCCGGATGTCGCGTGATAGAAGCCCATGATGCATTTGACGAGCGTCGACTTGCCGGCGCCGTTTTCGCCAAGAAGCGCGTGAAATGAGCCGGCCGGAACGGCGATCGAGACGTTGTCGAGCGCGGTGAACGAGCCGAAGCGCATGGTCATGCCGAGCGTATCGATGCCGACCGCCTTGCCGGCCTTGGGGAGGGGCGTGTCGCGAACGGTGCTCATGGCAGCTGGCTCACAAACGTTTCGGAATTGGAGACGGAGCCGAAGACGCCGCCCTGCATCTTCACCATCTTGATCGCGGCGAGGTGGTTTCCGTAGTCGGTCGCACCGCAGCAGTCCTCCAAAAGCAGGCATTCGTAGCCGCGATCGTTCGCCTCGCGCATCGTCGTCGAGACGCAGACATCGGTGGTGATTCCCGTGAGGATAATGTTCTCGATGCGCTTCTGATTGAGGATGAGTTCGAGGTCGGTGGCGCAGAACGAGCCCTTGCCGGGCTTGTCGATGATCGTCTCGCCTTCGATCGGGTAGAGTTCGGGGATGATGTCCCAGCCGGGTTCGCCACGCGTCAGAATACGGCCGCAGGGGCCGGGATCACCAATGCCGGCGCCGATCCGCTGCGAGCGCCAACGTTTGTTGGCCGGCAGATCGGCGAGGTCGGGACGATGGCCCTCGCGGGTGTGGATGATGTGGTAGCCCTTGGCCCGCATGGCGGCAAGTACGTGTTTGATGGGTTCGATCGGTGCCTGCACCAGCGACAGGTCGTAGCCCATGTGGTCGACATAGCCGCCCTTGCCGCAGAAGTCCGTCTGCATGTCGATGATGATGAGGGCGGTGTTGTCCGGCCTCAGAGCGCCGTTATAGGGCCACGGATACGGATCGGCGTCGATAAAATGCCCTTTGGATTCGGCGATCGCGTCCATCAATCTCTCTCCTATTCCGCGGCAGGTTTGAGGGGTTCGTCGTACCGGAGCATCGGCTTGTCAAATCCGCAGGACGTGCCGTCCTTGACCTTTATCTCGTCTTCCCACGGCAGGCGGTATTTCCCGGCGACGAGGTCGTGCATATAGGTGTAGGGCGCATCCTGCGCGCCGCCGGCGACGGCGACATAGCCGCGATGGCCGAACTGGTAGATGTTGTTCTCCACGCCCCAGCCGAGCCGGGCCTCCCGCACCAGGTCAGGACGCACCTCGGCGGTGATGATCTCGTTGACGCGGCCGGAGGTTCCATGGGCGATGATCGTGCCGTCGAAATTGCAGATCATGCCTTCGCCCATGGAATCGAACGTGCCGTCCGAGCCGCACATGCAGACATTCGCGGTGACCATCAGGTTGCAGAAGGCGTTGGCCTGATTGGTAAAACGCCAGGCTTCGCGGATCGGCGCCGTATAGCCGGCCGTGCGGATCATGATTTCGGCGCCCTTGTAGGCGCATTCGCGCGCCATCTCCGGGAACATACCGTCATGGCAGATGATGAGCGCGAGCTTGGCACCGTTCGGGCCATCGATGACGGGAATGCCGAAATTACCGGGCTCCCAAGGCTCAACCGGCACCCAGGGATGCATCTTGCGGTAATAGAGCTTCAGCTCGCCCTGGTCGTCGATGACGATACCGGAATTGTAGGGCATGCCACCCGGATTGAGCTCCATGATCGAGAAGCATCCCCAGATTGCGTTGTCCCTGCAGGCCTGCTTGAAAGCCGCGACCTCCGGCCCGTCGAGCGTGCACATAATCTCCGGATTGATGTCCATGGAGAGGCCGTGCAGGGCGTATTCGGGAAAGACGACCAGATCCATGCCAGGCTGGTTGCGCCGCGCCTTGGCGACCAGATCGACGATCACTTGCGTCTGGCGCGCAAGATCGGCCTTGGTGACCGTCACCGGCAACTGAAGCTGCACGAGGCCGATGCCGACGCCGTGTTCGGATTTGTTGAGACCGCCAAGTCCGTTCATCGGAAAGCTCCGTTATTTCGTGAGCGACAGCGCGCCCGGCGCACCGGCGAGCGAGCGGGTGGGCGAGGACGTGGCAATCAGGATGATGAGGGTGAGCACGTAGGGCGCGGCGTAGAAGAGATAGTAGCCCTGTGTGACGCCGACCGATTGCAGCGCCGGGCCGAGCGCGCCGGCACCGCCGAAAAGAAGCGCGGCCAGGAAGCAGCCGATCGGGTTCCAGCGCGCGAATATGACAAGTGCGACCGCCATCAGGCCCTGGCCCGACGAGATGCCTTCATTCCACGAGCCGGGATAGTAGAGCGAGAGGTAGGCACCGCCGATCGCCGCCAGCGCACCGCCTGTGGCCGTCGCCAGCAAGCGAACCTGGTCCGGGTGGATGCCCATGGCCCGGGCCGCGTCCGTGCTGTCGCCGACGACGCGCAGGATCAGGCCGATGCGAGTGTTCTTGAACCCCCAGAAGAGGAAGAGTGCCAGCGCTGCGCCGAGGAAGAACAGCACGTTGATGTTGAGTGCAGCCTGGATCTGCGGAGAGGTTGCCCAGCCGCCGAGCGGAATCGAGGGCAGTTTCGGCGCCACCGGCTGTATGAAGGACTTGCCGAGGAAGAAGGCGAGTCCGAGCCCGAACTGCATCATGGCGATGCCGATGGCGATGTCGTTGACCTTGGGGAACTTGCAGATCCAGCCATGGATCAGCCCGAAGATCGCGCCTGCCATCATGGCGGCGAGCACACCGAGGGTCGGCGAACCGGTGATCACCGCCACAGCATAGGCTGTCATGGCGCCGAAGACGAGGGTCCCTTCGAGCCCCAGGTTGATACGTCCGGAGCGTTCGGTAATCGTCTCGCCGAGGCTCACGAAGATGAACGGGGTCGAGACACGGATGGCACCGGCGAAAATCGCCAGTGGAACGCCCCAGATGCCGATCGCTGTTTCCTCCATCACAGGCTCCTCGTCCAAAGATCGGGATTGAAGACCTTGAACCGTCCGTAGAAGGTCTCGCAGACGAGAATGACGATGAAGAGCGTCCCCTGCAGCACCAGCACCGTCGCATCCGGCAGACCCATGCGCCGCTGGATGAGGCCACCCGAAGCATCAATGCCGCCGAGCAGGATGGCGACGGGGATGATCGCCAGCGGGTTGTGGCGGGCGAGGAAGGCGACGAGGATGCCGGTATAGCCGTAGCCGGCTGCCAGCGAGGCGTTGGCACTCCCCTGTACCGCCGCCACTTCGATCATGCCTGCCAGACCGGCGAAACCGCCGGCAAGCGCAGTAAATCCGACGATCAGCTTGCCGACGGCCAAACCCTGGATCTGCGCGGCGCGCACGTTGCCGCCGGCGATGCGGGCCGCAAATCCGTAGCTGGTCGCTTCGATCAGCACCCAGGAAATGATGCAGGCGAAAATGCCGACGACCAGACCCCAATGCACATCCATGCCGGGAATATTGCCGAGCATGTATTCCGCCGGCAGCGGCTCGGTCGACGGCTTGTTGAGGCTTGCGGGATCGCGCAGCGGTCCTTCGACAAATTGGTTCATCAAGGCGATGGCGATATAGGAGAGCAGCAGCGACGAGATGGTTTCGTTGACGCCACGGGAGTGGCGCAGGAAACCGGCAAGGCCGATCCAGATACCGCCGACCACCATGGCAGCGATCGCCATCAGAATGAGGCTGAGGAAAACAGGCGCGGTGCCGGCGAGCGGCAGAGCCATGGCCGCGGCAGCAACGCCGCCCAGCACGACCGCTCCTTCCCCGCCGATGATGACGAGGCCGAGGCGGGCGGGCAGGGCGACGCAGAGCGCCGTCAGGAGAAGGGGTGCGGCGCGGCTGAGGCTGTTTTGCACCGAAAACCAGCTGCCGAAGCCGCCGGTATACATCAGTTGGAAGAGGGTGGCCGGCGACTTGCCGACCACCAGGATGAAGAGGGAGAAGAGCGAAAGACCAATGAGGATGGCCGCAAGGCCGATGACGATCGGCTCGGCTCGCCGCGCGATCCATTCGAGGACGGGGCGCAGCGAAGCCGGTTTTTCGGAGGCGATGGATATTGCGGGATCATTGGCCTCGATGGTCATGGCGCTTCTCCCTTCGCGGTTTACGCTGTGGACCCGACGACGCCCTCGACCAGGTAGTTCATGCTTTCGAGCTCGATCGCGTCTTCGGCGTAGCTCTTGCCGGCAGCCACGACGGTATCGCCCTTGTTGTCCTTCAAGGGTCCCTTGAAGACCGAGAAGCCACCCTTCATCATCTGAGCCTGCGTGGCTTCGAAGGCCTTGCGGCCCGCCTCGGACACGCCGGGGCCGAGCGCGCTCATCTTCACGAAGCCATCCTTCAGGCCGCCGCGCACGAAGTTGCCGAGCTTTTCGCCGGCCTGCGCCTTCTTGACGAAGTCGCTGTAGACGTTGCCCCAGGCCCATTCAGCGCCCGTGAGATATTTTTCGGGGGCGAGCGGGCTCTGATTGGCGTGATAACCGCAGATGAAGGCGCCTCGGCCGGCGCCGGTTTCTACGACGACCTTCGGGCTGTCGACGTGGCAGGTGATGACGTCGGCGCCTTGGTCGACTAGCGCGTTGGTGGCTTCGGCTTCCTTGACGGCGAGCGACCATTCACCGGTGAAGATCACCTGGCAGGTGATGGTCGGATCGACTGCGCGCGCCCCTAGCAGGAACGCGTTGATATTCTGCAGGACCTGCGGGATCGGCTTTGCGGCGATGAAGCCGATCTTTTTGCTTTTTGTCGCATGGCCGGCGGCGATGCCGTTTAGATACTGGCCTTGGAAGATATAGCCGAAATAGGAGCCGGTGTTGGCGGGGTGCTTGCCTTCCTGCCAAAGCCCGCCGCAGTGGCGGAACTGGATGTCGGGATATTTAGCCGCCATGGCCAGCATGTGGGGATCGAAGTAGCCGAAGGAGGTCGGGAAGAGCAGGGTCGCGCCGTCCAGGTTAATCATGGATTCCATCGTCTTCTGGACGTCGACGGTCTCCGGAACGTTCTCTTCTTCGACCAGCGTCACGCCCGGCATGGCCTTGATGACGGCGGCGCCTTCCGCATGGGCCTGATTGTAGCCGTAGTCGTCCTTGGGGCCGACATAGATGAAGCCGACGGTAAGAGCGGTTTGGGCTGCGGCGGGGGAGCTCATCAGGCCCGGCATGGTACCGGAGAGCAGACCGGCAGCGGAAGCCTGGAGGAAATTGCGGCGGTTCATGGAAAGGAGTTTGGTCATCGGAATGCTCCTTGCGGCGCGGGGAGGTTTACGAACGGGTACAGAAAAGTGCATGCAATGTGCGTGCCAGAAACTAATATACTGATTAGTATACGTTATTAATGAAACAAAGAACTGCTCCATGGAAAGTGCATACAGATTGATCGCGCATTCGCATAAAAAATAGTCAGTACATATTTATTGTTCATTATGACTGCCCCGATAGTATCGCATCGGCGATTCTGACGCGTCTACTGCTTCAAAAAGTGAAAATGTAACAATATCTTCGCTGCGCTGTTTGACTTATGGAGTCCCGAGCGGCATCTGTATGCAGAATGGTGACGTAAGTAGATTCGCATGGTGAAGCAGGCTAGACGCAGAGAAGTCATCCGCGCCGGAACCACCGTCGAGCAGATGGTGCGGGCGATTTCCGATATGATCGTCACGGGTGCAATCCTGCCGGGCGCGAAGTTGGACGAGGTGTCGCTCGCGGTCCGTTTTGACGTTTCGCGCACACCCGTACGAGAGGCTTTGCGCGAGCTGGGCGCCATGGGATTGGTCGTGCGCGAGCCAAACCGCAGTGCCGTCGTTACCAATGTCACCGAGGCTTATCTGCATTCGATGTTCGAGGCGATGGCGGAACTCGAAGCGATCTGCGCCAGGCTTTCGGCCGACCGTATGACGGTCGATGAGCGGCGCGCGCTTGAGTTGATGCATCGAGGATCGATGAGGCTGGTGCATGCCGGCGCGGAAGAGGAATATTCGGTTCACAACACCGAATTCCACACCCGGCTTTATCGCGGCGCGCATAACGATCATGTCTTTGAAATGGTAACCCAGACGCGGGCACGGCTTGCGCCTTTTCGGCGGGCGCAGTTCCGTCTGCCCGGGCGTCTGGCGAAATCCTATGAAGAGCACGGTCGGATCGTGACCGCGATCATGCGAGCGGATGCCGCGGCCGCGGGGCAGGCGGCATATTCCCATGTGGAAATTGTTAGCGATGCCAGCGCGGTATTCGCAGCTGCCGGAGAGTGATGCCCTCGCGGATCGTCGCCGAACTGTCACTGGATATCGCCATGCTCCAGACGTTCTGTCAAAAAAGCTTTGGGGCTCGCAAGCGCAAGCTTGTCGACGCGATCAAGGCGGACTGGAAGGTCTCGATCCGGCGTGCATGTTCGGTGTTGAAGATCGATCGCTCGCTTTATGTCTGCAGGGCCAGGCGCGGCGAGCAGGCCGAACGCTGAAGATCAAGGACATCTGCCAGACGCGGGTGCGTTACGGCTACCGGCGCGTTCACATCCTGCTCAATCGCGACGGGCGGCCTGTCAATCCGAAGCGAATCTATCGCCTTTACAAGGAGATGGACCTCCAGCGCAACAAGGATTCCCAAGCGCCGCGTCAAAGGGAAGCTTCGGGCGGATCGCACGGAAGCGTCCCATTCCAACCAAATGGACTTTGTTCATGACCAGTTGGCCACGGGGCGCAAAATCCGGGTGCTGACAGTGGTCGACGCTTTCTCGCCATTTTCGTCTGCGGTCGATGCACGCTTCAGCCATCGGGGCGAGGATGTGGTTCGGGCACTCGAGCGGGTGTGCTGACAGGTCGGTTAATCGTGCTTCGAAGGAGAACGGAATGCCACACATAGCTGCTGGGAAATTGCATTAGCGTTCGCGATGGCGTCCGTTCCCGACGCCTTGAGTCAAGTGACAGTCCTTGGGTGCGGTTGCGTTCACATTCGATGGGGCCGGCAATGTCGGCGATACTAAAGCCGTCTTGGCGCGCTCAGCAGCCGAGCATTCCAATCCCGGAAGAGATCACGCGTCTCACCGGCAATGCCCACGGCATGGTGGTCGACCAATTGAGTTTCAAAGAAGAACCGGCCCTTCCCCGACGGTGATATCTATTTGCCACTGAACCCAGGGAGGCGACCAGCGCCTTTACGTTCCCGTAGCAATTCTTCCCGCATAGTAAGGCCAAGCAAAACGATAACGGGACGGTTCGGAAACTCATTCGTACCGGGCCCCACAAGTTGTCTTAGCGTTTTCGGCGAACAGTCTCGTCGGATTCACATGCATCCAAGTTCCTGATGAGACGAGATATTATCCCTCTTTGAGGATGAGTTAGTGGTGACAAATTCCGATAACTTCGATCTAATGAACTGGAAACTCTGCCTGCCGATCGACGAGGATGGTGGAACCATTGGTACGGCTTTGGAGATCCTGGAGCTCACGGGCTTCGAACATTCGTCCTATTTCTACATGGCCGACGATGGGGCGATGGTGTTTCGCGCGATCACTGATGGCGCCTTGACCAAGGGCACGACTTGCGCGAGGTCAGAGCTGCGCGAGATGGATGGTCACTCGTTAGCCTCCTGGAGCTTGGATGAAGGAGGCACGATGACCGCGACCTTGAAGGTCGATGAGGCGCCGCAAATGACGGACGGCGTGGATGGGCGTATCGTCGTCGGCCAGATTCATGGTTCGGAAGATGAACTGGTCAGGCTCTATTGGGAGAATGGTGAAGTCTATTTTAAGAGCGACAAGGGCGGAGACGGCGACGATTCCTTGAGATTCGAGCTCACCAATACAAGCGGTGAAACGCCGCAAGTTTCTCTTGGGGAGCAGTTCTCCTACGAGATTGACGTTCACGGAGATACACTGACGGTCATCCTCTATGCCGGCGGGGACACGTACACGTCGGTAACAACGGTCAGTTCCGCCTGGGATGGCGAACAGTTCTACTTCAAGGCGGGTGCCTACCTTGGAAGCAATGAGACGAACAGTACGGGCGCTGGCCAGGTATCATTTTATGGGTTTGATTTTTCTCACGTACCAGGCGACGGGTTGGGCGGCCTGGTGAGTACCGTGACAGCCGATGACGGGGCGAGTGACTATTCGGCAGATTCAACCGGAACGATCGGCAATGATGTGCTTACGGGCGGTGAGCTCGCTGACGTCATCTACGGCTATGGTGGCGATGACGTCGTTCGCGCAGGTGCCGGCGACGACAGGATCGTGGGTGGCTCTGGCGCTGATAAGGTGCTGGGACAGGACGGCGCCGATGTGGTTTCCGCAGGGGCGGGCGATGATATCGTCTATGGCGGCGACGGTAACGATACAATCGATGGAGGTGCCGGCAACGACACACTCAAGGGCGAAACCGGCGCGAATACGATCACCGGCGGCGATGGAGACGATACCGTCTACGGTGGGGCAGGTACCGATGACCTGAGTGGTGACGCCGGTGCCGACACGATCGTCGCGGGTGAGGGCGACGATTTCCTCAGCGGCGGCGCGGATAATGATAGGCTCTATGGCGGTGAAGGCGCCGACCGGCTATACGGCCAAGCCGGTGACGACATGCTAGTCGGTCAGGGCGGCGCTGACAGGCTGGTCGGGGCAGACGGCAATGATACGCTCTATGGCTATAGCGATAGTGACAAACTTTATGGCGACGCAGGAGCGGACAAGCTGGTGGGCGGTGACGGCGACGACACGCTCTACGGAGGGGCCGGCGACGACCGACTTTATGCCGACGAAGGCGCTGACAATCTCTACGGCGGAACGGGCGCCGACACCTTCGTCTTCACTTCGCTCGATCCGTCGACGTTAACTTCCACCGGCCGCGACGACATCTACCAGTTTTCTAAGGCTGAATCCGATATCATCAATCTCAGCTCGATCGATGCGAACACGACCATTAATGGTGGTCAAGCCTTCGTTTTCATCGGGACTACTGCGTTTTCACAGCAAGTCTGCGAACTGCGCTATGTCAATACCGGTTCGGAGACCTATATCTATGGCGATGTCAACGGCGACGGGGCTGCGGACTTTTCGATCCACGTCGATGGCGTCGTCCAGCTTCAGAGCAGCGACTTTATCCTCTGACGGACAACAGTGGTCGCACCGGTCCGCTTTCTCTCAATATTTTGTAAATTCGACATTGCTTTTATATAAAAAGTTGTATGATCTTTCAGTTCGTGTAACAATTGAAGTTGTAGGCGTTCACGCTTTTATTGAATGGGCTTTTGGGGGAAAATTAGCTTAGGAACAAGGATGGGAGGATCCTGTGAACTTGCAGCAAAGAGCAATTTTGAAGGCGGCGCTTGCGGATATTGAAAATCTCGCAGCGCCCAGACATATCGATCGGGTGAGTGCGGCACTTGGTATGGACATGGTTCAATTCGCCAAGCTCGGCGCCGACGGCATGAAACAGGTCATCTACAGCGCGTTACTGTTTGGCAGCACTGCCGCGACAAGCGCTTCCATTCAGAAAAGATGGCGCGACGCAGCACAAGTCAAACTACCGTCCGCTTCACCAACGCGCAACTGATGTCTGTTTCCCGACCGTTTGCAGCGATTTCGGATTATCTCAGAGCAGCGGAAGCGCGTCGAGCTTCAACGCTGCAGAGTAGCTGGTTTCCGAGGAGATTGTCGATTGGCGCTGACCGGCGATACGCTCGAATTCCGTGGGATCCTGTAGGGCCTCGCGCGTCATCGCCGTGAGACGTTTGAACCTGTCGAGGCACTTTGACTGAAGCGGTTCGCCGCTGTCCGAGGCGAGCTTGATGATGGCAGCGAGTGGGCGCAACGCATAGACATGGTAGTCAAGGGCTTTCTCTCCACGCGACAGTTCCGCCGGCAGGAAGCCGCGATCATCTACCTGGCAAGCGCCGATCTCGAAACTCGTTTTGCCCCATGTCTTGAAATCAGCATTATCGAGAAGAAAACCGACGGCAGCGACAGACAGGCCCGCCCAATAACGGTGATTATTCGTCTTCGACTTCGGGCCGAGGCGAAACGAATAAGCGTCCATGGTATCGCGGGCAAGTGTGCTGAACCATGTCGAGTAAAGCGCCTTACGCTCACTGGAGAGCTCGACCCGTTTGCTGGCCGACCGAACCGCAAGTGCGATTTCGGCTACCCAGCGGTCGCGGCTAAGATAGGCGTCAACAGTGCGCATGTCCGTCAGCGCCATCGCGGTCGCCCACCGATCGACATTATGCAGCACGCATTCTGCCCGTGCCTGGGCAACCAGCGAACTATTTGATCCGGCATAGGCAATGTTGGTCAGTAGCCGAATAGAGTTGCGAATTGGCTGTACGGTCCTATCGCGCGTTTCCAAGGCCTCGTCGTCGATCGAGGATTTTGACCTGTCGTCAGCCCTGTACTTCGATTGGGTCTGCAGCATTGCGGGCGGCGCAGGAATGCTGACGCAAAGAGGAACTTGTTCGGGTTCCGCGCCCGGTGCCCCGCTGCTAAAGCCGTTGGTGGAAAGGGAAGAAATACTGCCGGTTTGGATCGTATAATCCTTCTGGGCGGCGACAGCCGCGGTCGCTTCTGATGCCGCGGTATCCTGCTGGTCAGAAGTGCCTAAAAGGCGGCCACTCAGATCTGAGAATAGGGTTGTCAGCCTCTCTGGAGTGGTTGGCGACTGGATTGTAAACGTGTCGGGCACGGCTGACGCTTCCTGAGCACCGCAGATGGTCGGTGAGAATATGTGAATTGCAATAATAGTCCCGACTTTGAACGTATTTACTCTCATCTTTATCTCCCGCGTTTAGGGAGAAAATAGAGGACACGAAGCAATATTCTCTTTTGGTAATGTATAAAATTTTATGGAATCTAATTTTTATTTGGTATTGAAGATATTGACTTCAGAGATTGCAATTTACGGAATGAATTAAGTAAATTTTTACTATCAAGAGGTTCGCCATATTTGGCTGATCGTTGCGTCCGTTTTGGAGCGTTCTCCATGAATGTCAGCAGTGATGATCAGCTATGCGAGCGCAAAAGCGTTTGGATGACCGACTAACTGTGGTCCATAGATTGGCATCGTGCTGTCCGCGATATGTGTAGGTCGCGGGTAGACATGCGGCCTTGCGGTGGGCTTCGACTTGGCGTTGCTGGTCATTGCGCGCTTACGCTTAGCGCGTGCCTTTGTCTGGCGATTCTCTCTCAATCGTGCGGTTGACGGAGCGTTGCGCCTTTGCCTCAGTCGTCAAGAACTCACATAAATCAATTTTCGGTTAATACTGCGGTGCGCAAAAAATGAGCGCCATGTGCACATATTTTGATCATGTTATAACACGTTGATATTGTTAATAAAATTATGAAGCGGAAGCCACTCCTATGTATAAGGTTACTTAATACTGGCTCAAAACGAGTGTGCCTAATTTTGATGCAAATATAAGCTTTCGATTATGTTGATAACCGAGTCTCGTTATGTTGACGTCATAAAGAAATGCTGTATTGCAAAATCGAAAGGGGCGCTCTTCGCACGTGCAACATATAGATTTATTTGAATTTATTGCGGCGGTTAGAAAAGCGACATTTCTATTCTTTATTGAACGAAAATTGCGGGAAAGGGTGCAGTGGTGGGCAAGAAAAATTGGCGTGTAAGTATTTTTGGTGCGGGTTATGTTGGGGCCGTATCGGCCGGTTGTCTCGCAAAAGACGGCTTCAAGGTTGTGGCGGTCGATCCGGACCAGTACAAGGTCAAGTGCATCTCCGAAGGCCACTCTCCAATCTACGAACCAGGCTTGGCTGACCTGATCGAAACCGGTGTCGAGAACGGCCTCTTGACGGCGACCAGCGACTATATCGCCGCGATCAACGAGACCGATATCTCGTTCTGCTGCCCGGGTACGCCGAGCCGTGAAGACGGTTCGCTGGACACGAGCTATGTCAAGCTGGTCTGCGAGCAGATCGGTGTTGCATTGCGCGACAAGAGCGAATTCCACATGGTCGTTATGCGCTCGACGATCCTTCCAGGCACGGTCGAGGACGTGGTCATCCCGGCCCTTGAAGGCGCCTCCGGCAAGAAGGTCGGAGTGGACTTCGGTCTGGCCTACTACCCGGAATTCCTGCGCGAAGGTACGGCAATCGCCGACTACTACAGCCCAGGTGCGATCGTCTTTGGCCAGTACGAAGGCGATGAGAAAACCGTTCAGGCGCTGCACGACCTCTGCGCCTCGGTCGAAGTCAAGCCGCACGTCATCCCGATCCGCAGCGCCGAAATCGTCAAGTACACCAACAACTGCTGGCATGCGGTAAAGATTTCCTTCGCCAACGAAATCGGCAATCTCTGCAAATCCGTCGGCATCGACAGCCACGTCGTGATGGATGTTGTCTGCGCCGACACGCGACTCAACATTTCCCGCGCCTATATGAAGCCCGGCTTCGCCTATGGCGGCTCCTGCCTTCCGAAGGACCTTCGGGCGCTGCGTCATTTCGGCAAGATGCAGAACGTGTCGACGCCGGTCCTCGACGCCACTGTCGAGGCGAACCAGTATCAGCTCGAGCGCGCCTTCCGCCTCGTCAATCGCTCCGGCGCCAAGAAAATCGGCCTTCTCGGCCTGACCTTCAAGTCGGACACGGACGACCTGCGTGAGAGCCCGCTGGTCCTTCTGGCCGAACGCTTGATGGGTAAGGGTTACGAGCTGTCGATCTATGACTCCAACGTCTCGGTCAATGATCACGGCGGCCGCAACTACATCTCGCACCTGGCGAGCTTCATGCGTTCGTCGCCCGAGGAGGTCGTGTCGGAGAGCGAGGCCATCGTGGTCGGCATCAACGGCCAGGGCACCAAGGATGCCCTGAAGGGGGCGCGGGAAGGCGTTAAGGTCATCGACCTTGTCCGTATCCCCGTCGAGATGCCGTCAGGCGTGCACTACGAAGGTCTCGTCTGGTAAACCCTGATGTTGGGAGTCCTCAAGCATATCATTTTTGTCCTCCTGTTGGCTCTGTGTGCAGCGCTGCTGCCGCAGCAGGCATTCGACGAGAAGGCACGCGACGCCGCATTGGTGGTCGGCGTCATCGGGCTGTGGCGTTGGTCTTGGGGACTGCTTCATTTGCTGCGCAGTGTCTGGTTCCGGCTCGTCCGGTTCCCGGCG
Organism: Rhizobium mongolense USDA 1844; assembly: GCF_000419765.1. GTDB lineage: Bacteria > Pseudomonadota > Alphaproteobacteria > Rhizobiales > Rhizobiaceae > Rhizobium > Rhizobium mongolense. The sequence continues at coordinate 166,987 of NZ_ATTQ01000003.1, forward strand.
ATGCGTCGAGTGGCGGAAGCGGCAGCGAAGTCGCAAGGGTTGGGGCATGCCTACTTCCTGATTACGAGCTTCAGGATCGATGCCCCGACCACCACCAAGGTCTATAGCGGCGCTTTCGTCGCGGCAGCCAATGCGCCCGCCGGTGCAACGATCGTCTGCTCGATCGTTGAAATCGGCGACGAGCGCCTCATTCGTCGCCTTGCCGAAGTAATGTATGGCGACAGCCTGCCGTTCCGGCTGGAAATCGTCCGCATTCCAGGGACGGGCAAACGCGATGCGCTGGCCGCCGGCTTCCGTGCCATCGCGGCGCTCAACCCGGCTGGCGACGATACCGTCTCGGTGATCGACGGCGACAGCATTGTGCCGCCCGATCTTGTCGAACGGTGCGCCTGCATGTTCCTGATCAATCCGAATCTGGGCGCGCTGACCACCGATGAGGTGTGCACCGTCGAGGGCGCGGAAATCTTCAAGCAGTGGTATTCGATGCGTTTTGCGCAGCGCCAGATTCTGATGTCGTCGCATGGTCTTGCAGAGCGGGTGCTGACGCTGACCGGGCGTATGTCGATGTTCCGCGCGCGGCTTGCCTGCGATCCGGATTTCATCGATCACGTGCAGAACGACTATATCGACCATTGGCGCCTCGGCCGAATCCGCATGCTCACCGGTGATGACAAGTCGAGCTGGTTCTGGCTGCTGAAGAACGGCTACAACATGTACTACGTGCCGGACGTTCAAGTGGAGACAATCGAGCAGCCTCCGAGCCCGAGCTTCATTAGCTCCGCCTATGTGCTGATGACCCGCTGGTTCGGCAACATGCTGCGCACAAATGCTCGTGCCCTCAATCTTGGGCCGATCAAAATCGGCGCGTTTACTTGGTGGTCGATTCTCGATCAACGCATGTCGATGTGGACCAGTCTGTCGGGCATCACGCTTGCCCTTCTCGGGACCGCGATGATCACACCGTGGACGGCCGCCTTCTATGTCCTCTGGGTCATCGTCTCGCGTTACATCCTGGCGCTGACCTTTCTGACCGTGCGTCCGTCGATCAATCTGGTCTATATCCCGCTGCTCTACTTCAATCAGATCTTCGGCTCGGCAGTGAAGGTGCTGATCTTTTTCCGGCTCGACCGGCAGAAGTGGACGCGCCAGAAGACCGCCTTCAAGCGGACGGATTCCCGGTTCGACGCGGCCTTCAAATTATGGTCGTCCCGGCTGGTCAACACCGTTGCCGTGCTGGTCTTCGTCTCGGTTCTCGTCTTCCTCGCCAATCTCGGTAGCTATTTCACGGACGAAGTGCCGGAACGCTTGCCGAAAATCACTGACAGGGTGTTCTGATGACTGCGGTTGCTGTGCCCAAGCGTCGTGAACGGGAGTTCCCGCGCTTCAAATTGCCGCTGGCAGCGCTAATCGACGGAAAGCGCACCGAGGTATGCGACTGGTCGGTGACCGGTCTTGGGCTCGCCGAGGTCGCGCTCACGCAGGCTCCAGGCGAACACCTCGCCGTGACTCTGCTCGTCGAGACCGAGGGCTCCTGCCTCGAGCTGGCCCTCAGCACGCGCGTCGTCTGGGTGAATCGAGACGAACGACGCGCCGGCCTACAAATTCTCGACCCTGCGGAGAAGACGGCGCCCTTGGCGCATTTCGCCGACCTCTATCTCGCCGGCCGGGTCGTTCAAAGCGGTTCAAAAATTTACGTATTGGGAACTCAGATGGCAGAAATGGAAAATGCTAAGGCTGCGGTGGTCGGTGTGACGTCGTCGACCGGGAACGGTCTTGCAGGTCGTATATTCGGGCTATTGATATTCGTCATTATCGGCTTGGCCGCTTTCTCCTTCCTCTCCAATATCGTCTACAAGAGGCTGTTCACGTTCGAAGCTGTTTCGGCGAGCATTGCTGCCGAGACGGTCACGGTTTATCAGCCACGTGATGGCGTGGTCGAATTTGCCGACCTGCCGCAAAAGGTGAAGCAGGGGGACCGTCTGGCGACGATCGCCCTCGATGCGCCGGCCGCCGACGGCAGGTCGACGGTGGAAGTTCTGTCTGCCTGCGACTGCTATGTGTTGTCGGTCGACCATCCGGGCTCGACCTATGGCCGCGCCGGCGGCCGGATGCTCTCGCTCGTCCGCCATGATGCGAGCCTCTACGTGTCGGTTCGCGTGCCGTTCCGCCGTCTCGCCAATATTTCCGAGAAGCCGCAGATCTCGCTCAGCTATCTCGACGGCGTCGAGGCGAAGAATGTCGACATCCTCTCCATTCCCAAGGTCACCGAATACACCGCCACACAGCTTGAGATTCAGGTGCAGCCGGGTCGCAGCTTGGACCCGTCCATGGTCGGACAGCCGGTGCTAGCGACCTTCGACACGGCGCCTTGGCACTGAATTGCAAAGATTGAGATCCATTGCGTCGCTGACGAAGCTGGGGGCATGACAATGAGCATACCGACAAAGTCTGTAAAAATAACGCCGGCGATCATGATCGGCGGAAGCGGCACGCGGCTTTGGCCGTTGTCGCGCAGTAATATGCCGAAGCAGTTCCTGCAACTAGTCGACGACCGCAGCCTGTTCCAGAACACACTGGCACGCGTCAACGACGCAATGTTTTCGGCGCCCTGGCTGCTGACCAGCCGTGCCTTCATCGATATGGTCAATGTTCAGGCGCGGCAGATGGAGCAGGAATTTGCCGGCATCGTTCTGGAGCCGCTCCAGCGCGGTACGGCCGCGGCGCTTGCGGCCGTTGCGGTTGCCGCGAGTGAGGGCGACGCGGATGCGCTCGTGCTGGCCATGCCGGCTGATCATGTCATCGACGATCCGGCCCTCTTCCTGGAGGCTGTCAAGAAGGCGGTGCCGCTGGCCGAGAGTTCCAAGATCGTCACTTTCGGCATCGTGCCGACCGAACCGGAAACCGGCTTTGGCTATATCCGTCCCGGCGAGCCCTATGTCGTGGACGGCGAGGAGCTCGGCGCGCTTGTCAACCAACCTGGGGGATTCCTCGAGAAGCCGGATCTGGAGCGAGCCAAGCAGTTCGTCGAGATGGGATACCTCTGGAACGCGGGAATTTTCCTCTTCCGCGCATCGGCGCTGGTCGAAGAACTCAAGCGGCACGCCCCGGCCGTCTATGAAGCCGTCGCGGCCTCGATCGCCGGCGGCACGAGCCGTGACCTCGGCAGCCATATGCTGCTGATGCCTGCGGAGGAACACTTCGCGCGCTGCCCGCTCGACATTCCGATCGACACGGCGGTGCTGGAAAAGAGCGCCAATGTCGCAGTGGTGCCCTGTGATGACATTGGCTGGGCCGACATCGGCTCGCTGTCCGCCCTCTGGGATATCAGCGACAAGGACGAGAACGGCAATGTGCTGCGCGGCGACAGTTTCGTCTCGCAGTCGCGTAATTGCCTCGTGCATGCACAGTCCGGCCGTCGCGTCGTTCTCAGTCACATCGAGGACATCATGGTTATTGACAGCGAGGATGCTGTCGTCGTGCTGCCCAAGGCTCAGGCCCAGCGGGTGAAGGAAATCGTCAACTCGCTGAAGAAGATGGACGCCCCAGAGGTCAGCTTCACCCGTAGTGCGCTGAAGAGCTGGGGAGCGGTCAAGATCGACCGCAGCTACGGTGACAGCCAGGTCTGCGCAGTGAGTTTCCAAGGCAAGAACTCTGTCACTTACATGGTCTCCGGTGCCGAGCGTGAGACATGGCTCCTGCATGGTGACCAGCGTGCCGAGTACGGTGTGGACGGGCATTTCACGCCCTTCGTGTCTGGCAATCCGGTTTCCTTCAGCAGGGGGCAGGTGGTGACGATCCGCAACGCTTCCGGACTGTCCGAGTTCACTTATGTCCGCAAGGACCCTGATCTCAACTGGAAGATCGACGACTGGTTCCCCCAGGTGGCCGAGGTCGAGGCACCGAAGGTCCGTCTGGGCTGAGCACGAGGGATAGGAACGAGATGAACGCGCCTGCGGATATAACAGTGGAAATTTCTGACCGCACGTTTCTCGTGCTCGGCCTGAGTTCTAGTGGTCTGATCGTGCCGCTGGCGCAGGAACTGCTGGGCTTTGGCGGGATTGCGCGCGTTGCCATGGTTAAGGGCGGGATGGCCTGGAAGGGGGATGTTCTCGTTCGCGCAGAGCAGTCAGGCGACGAGATTAACCTGGCCCTTACCGGCGGGCGCGAGCAATATCTAAGGCTGGTCAGTGCGCTCAACTGGTATAGGGGACGCAACCCGTCCTTTGCCGATCGGTTCGCCGACACGATTCCGCCGGATGTTCGCAGTGCTTCCGCAGACCTTGGCGGGTTCGCCAAGCTGGCCGGCCTCGGCGTGGTCGCTCTCGTATTGATCGGATTGATCTTCCAGCTGACTTCGCAGCGCGGCATGAGCGCCGCCTCGCAGATGGCCTATGTCGCCGTGCCGGGCGCGGAGCTCGATTCCCATACTGCGGGCGAGGTCGTCTATGTGAAGGATGCCGGCAAGGTAGCGAAGGGGGAATTCTTTGCTGCACTGAAGACCTCGCAGGACTACACGAAGTTTCTTGAGGCCAGCAATGGCGGTGAAATAAGTGCCCAGGCCGTCGCGCCACAGGACTATGTGCGCAAGGGTACGCCTGTCGTGCGCCTCTCGGATGAGGGCGCGAGGCCCTATGTTGCAGCCTATGTCAAGCTGGCCGATGCGGTCATCGCCCTGAACGCGGCAGAAGCCCGGATCGAGTTCCCCAAATCCGGGCGGACGGTTTCAGTTCCGATCGATGCACGAAACTATGTCAACAGCACCAAAGTCTTGACTGACGAGGACGGCAAGGCCTTAGCGGAAATTAACCTCAGGATCCCGGACGGCGTCGACATTCCTGTCGACGAACCGGTGATCGTCAAGTTCCAACGGTCGGTATGGAGCCCCTCGGTGATGTTACCGCAGTGGCTGAAGACCGTCTCCTCGCTGCTGTCGTAAGGATCGAATGGCATGCGCACCTCTTTGACACTGATTGCAACGCCTGTGGTCAAGGGCCTTGTTGGCCTGACCGTCCTGGCAACGCTCCTATCGGTTGTACCAACGGGCATGAGCCTCCACGCCGTCCATGCGCAGGAATTGACGGTCGGCGAGCAGAGCCCGCAGTTGGACCAGCTCGCTCCGGCTGAACGCGAAATCACCGAGGACAGCCTGAAATATGGGGCGGAGCTCGCGCTGACGCGCTGGCAGGCCCTGCGCAACGACGAGAAGTCACGCAGTTTCGACGCTTATTTCGAGATCTTCAGGGAAGTGGCTCGCATCGAGAGCCTCGATCATGCGACCAAGATCGCCGGCGTTGACGTGCGCAGCCGGCTGGCCGTTGTGGCCTCCGATCTGCACAAGCAGATGAACGCGCAAGGACTGTCGGCACGTGATGCCGGCCTCAGCGCACTGAAGACCCTCATCGACAGTTCCGGCCAGTCGTTGTCGACGACGGATCCGGATTCGTTCAAAGTGCGCTACACGCTCATTCTCGACTACGTGTCCGGGATGGACGCGGCCAAGCTCAGCCTCGATCTTGCTAAGCGGCTGGCTCAGTCGAAGCTGAACGAACTTGCCCTCGATATCTATGTCGATTTCCTGCCGCTCTATTTCGACGGTCTGACCTCAGTAACTGATCGGCAGGAGCTGATGAAGCTCGCCAGCGCGAATGCGGGCGCGGTCGCCGACCCGGCTGTCTTCCGGGTGCTAACTGATCTGCTGCGCATGTCGCCGCGCGCCGAAAAGGTCGAACTCGCCCAGCTTGTATTCGACCAGATCGATGTCGACGTCATCCGGCATGCCCGCGATACTGCCTCCGACTCCGTCAGCCTCGTCCTGTCCGCATGGGTCGATGCTGTGGAACGTGCGCACGGCGTCAAGGCTGGGGGCGATATCGGGGCACTTCACGAACGAGCGCGGCTCAGCCTCGATACGCGTGCCTTCGAGCTTCTGACCCTGGCGGAAAGGGACGAGGCGATTCGCAACCGGCTGGTGTCGGATGCGGTCACTGCCGACATCCGGGATGAGCGGCCGCTGGTGGGCTATGACAGGGCGGTCAATCTGGCGCTGCCGCCGGCCGTCGCCGTCGATAGCTATCTCGCGCTCATCCACAGCTTCTCCATAGCCGGCTACGACAATTACGTGAAGGCCCTGGTGGAGCTCGTTGCTGGTGCCGTCAAGTCGAGACAGCTGCAGCTCAGCGATGGGCAGGTCGTGGCGTTGTTCCGCGATATTGAAATCGTTCGTGATCCCGCTTTCATCCTGGCGCAGGGACAGGACATACCGGGTGCGGCGAAGCTCTCGCAGATCACCGCACTGCGTGCCGACATCAGGACAATCTCTTCCCTTCCCGTCGACCAGCCTATCGGGGCGAAAGCGATCGCTAGCGGGCCGGCCGCGACGAAGGCTCTGCAGGTGGCTGCGAGCTTGATCAACGGAGAACTCCCGAATGCGGCGGCTCTCACGAAGCTCGATGCTTCGAGCGGTGACGACGTTGCCCTGCTGTCGCAAGTGGCGACACGGCTCTGGCAATATGCCGGCCGTCGGGAACTGCTTGCCGAATTCGTCCGTGGCGGATCCGATGCCGATCTTAGGCAGGCGGTCGCGCTCGGCGTAACAGACTTTGCCGGTTTCCGTGGTACTGAGGGCAGTGGTGCCGACTTCGTGGCCGCTATCGGCGACCTGTTGCCGTCGACCTCGGGCGAGGGGCAGGCGCTCCTTGCTGCCTCCTTAGGTCGGGTAGCCGAGCCCGCCAAGCTGCGGGGCGAGGCGCTGGCGCGCTACGCGCGTTATCTGGCCGCGAGCGGCCAGTCCGGGGCTCCGCTTGCCACCGCCGCCGATGCCGACAAGGTCGCCGTCGACGAGGCGGACGCCATCTTCGGCAATGTCGACGTCGCGACCACCCGTGTAAAGGCAGTATCCGATTACAAGGCACGCGTCGGCCGGTTCCGCCGCTTGGCCGAGGCCCGCGCCAGCGTGCTGGACGACAAGGGATGGCTGAACAGCGCCATCGCGCCGGCAAAGTCTGTGCCCGATGCACTCGACTTCGGCGGAGCATCAACCATCAGCGATGGGCGCATCGCCCTGTCCTCATCGAAGGAAACCAGCCTGCCGACGGCCGGCCGGCCCTTCATGCCCAACCTGCTGCTCGGGCGCGAAGCGGTCACCTCGAGGATTCCCGTGCCGCCGCTGCGGGAGGCGAACGAGGCGCTTGCCGACATTTCCAAGCGCGGCGAGACGCGCGCCACCCGCCTGATCCGCTTCTCGTCTGAGCATTTCGACGAGATCATCAACCTCGGCGTCCGCGAATATCTCTACCTCAATTCTGAATCGACCGTTCCACGCATCATCTTCGTCACGCGTGGGGTGCTGACGATGAGCGAGCTCATCGCCCAGGTGCGAGCGACCGATCCGGATGCCATCTCGCTGGACGGCAACGACGTTACGCTGAACGTGCCGCTCGCCGTCAACGACGGTGCCTCGCTGGTCGTCAGCGGCCAGGAGATCAAGTCGCTGAAGCTTAATACCAAGGCCGGCGCCTTCATCGTCAACAGCGGCAATATCTATTTCGATGGCGTGACCGTCTCATCGGTGGATGTAACGACGGGCCAGCCAAGCTATGTCTACGACCACGAGAAGGGCATCTTCTTCCGTCCCTTCATCCTCAGCTGGAGCGGCAGCGAGACCCTTGCCGTGGATTCCCGCTTCGTCGCGCTCGGCTATGCCGGCGGCCGCACCTACGGCATGTCGCTGTCCTCCGGTTCGACCGACACAGTGGCCCGCAAGGTCCAGGCGGCCGCGCCGACCGGCTATTTCATCAACAACTCTTTCGAGAACCTCTATTACGGTTTCTACGCGTTCGAGGCGAAGGACATCGTCTTCGTCGGCAACGAACTGGTCAACGGCGTGATCTATGGCCTCGACCCGCACGACCGGTCGAAGAACCTGATGATGGCTTACAACACGGCCTACGGGACGCAGAAAAAGCACGGCATCATCATTTCGCGCGAGGTCGACGACAGCTTCATCCTCGGCAACCTCTCGTTCGAGAACCACGGGTCCGGCATCATGCTTGACCGCCAGAGCTACGGCACAATCGTCTATGCCAACGATGCGAGCCGCAACGAAGGCGACGGGTTCGCCGCGATGGAAAGTCCCTGCGCTCTCGTCGACAGCAACATGTTCTATGGCAATGGCCGATCTGGCGTGAAGGTACGCAATTCCTGGGACGTTCATGTGGAGGGCAACCAGATCCGTCACAATAAGGCGGCCGGCATCGAAGCCTATATCGACAACCTCAAGGTCGCAGAGCAGAGTGAGTTCCGCGATTTCGTCGAGGACCCGTATTATCCCATCGCAACGGTGGCTGCCCGTGACAACCTCCTCGAGAATAACCGCGTCGGTCTGATGACCCGCGGAGCGTCCGAGGCGATGTTCTACGGCAACAAGTTCGTCGACCAGCTGCCTCGCTACGTTTCGGGTGATCTCAAGCCGCTCGGGCTCGACGTCGTCACGCGCAATATGAAGACGGGTGTGCTGGTGCGCTCGGTCTGCGTGCCGCGCATTCCGGTGAAGAAGCAGTGCGCGCTGGCGGAGAACGGCATCATCATTCCGCAGTCCCTGCAACCGGAATTCAGCGCCAACGAGGCCTCGACCAATTATTGCATCAACGCTGCGGGCTCGCCGCAATCGGCTGCGTTCAACGCGCAACAAGGGGAGTGAGAGGATGAATCTCGCAACGAGAAAATCACGCCTCTCCGCGACGCTGCTCACCGCATTGGCGTCTTCGGTGGTGATCTTTGGCGTGGCGCCGGCTACGACGGCTTCTGAAATGCCGCGACAGTTGGCGGCCGAGGCGAAGAAGGCCTATCAAGCCGAGCAGAAGATACTCGCCGACTACAGGACATCGACGGAGGCGAGCGCGCTCCTAGGCTATGCCCGATTGCTGGCGCGCGGCAGGATCGCCAACGATCACAACCCCCTGAGGGTTGCCGACATCGACGCGGCCATCGCCGTCTATCGCACCCTGTTGGTGGCCGGCGATGCTAATATCAATGCCAAGGTGACGGCGGGGCTTGCCGAACTGCTGCTACGCAAGGGCGGCGCGGCAAACGAAGGCGAAGCGCAAGCTCTGCGCGCCGCGTTGCACCCTGCCGAAGCTGCTACCCAGACTCCGCCCGGCGTCGATGCACAGGCACAGGATCTCGCCACGAACAGCGAAGCGGCCCTACGCGATAAAATGTCAAAGGGCTCGCTCGATGCGGCTTTCGAGCTGCTTCTGCTTCTCAATCGTCAGAACTCCGTCGAAGCCGATACGCTACGCAGCCAGGTCGTGCTGATGGCCAACTTATCGGCGCTGGACGGTGACGGAGCGGTTATCCGTCTCGCCGGACGCTATGCCACGTCTTTCGATGCGCAAGAGCACCCCGATGTGCTCAAGTCGTTGCTAGTGCTGGCCGCCGGTTACGGCAGCGACAGCGCCGCCGGGATCATCGAGAAGAACCGGGATGTGCTGTTTTCCATCCTCGGCAAGGACGAACTGCGTCATCTGATCTGGGAGCTCGTCGACGGCGGCTCGAGCCGCGCAGCCGAGCTTATCGCGCTCGACTTGGTTGATGAGAACGTCTACGGCTTCGACGAAGCGGATTCCAAGTGGGCCGTGTCGATGCTCGACGAGGCCAGAAGCTACCGAGCCAATTACCTGATCGCCAAGCTCTACTACCAGGGCATCTACGTCGAGAAAGATCTGGCCCGCGCCACCGCTGCTATGGACCGGATGCTAGACGGCGCTGCCGAGGCGGGACAGGAGCGTCTCGTCGTAGCCGACCGCTTCGCCCGCATTAACCTGCCGGATAGCCTGATCGCAAAATACGCCCTGCCGATCTACCTGGACATCTGGAAGGGCGGAAAATCATCGGTCATCGGTCGTCTGGCTCGCATAGTCGTCAGCGCCGAGAAGGCCGGCTACTATGCGACACAGGCGGCGATGCCCATCCCGCCGGAGCAGCTCGTCGCCGAACTGTCGAACGCCTATGACGCGGGTGATCTTTCGGTAGGCCTCGTCCTCGGTGATATCTTTCGCGAGGGGCGCCTGGTCAAGGAAGAGTCAGCCCGCGCCCGGTCGATCTACGAGGCATTGAAACAGCAGTATGCGGATTCGCCCGAGATGCAGCTCAAGCTGCGCGAAGCGCTTGCCAAGTTGGTCCGGCAAGATCTCGAAGTTACGCTGAACTATTCGCCCTATTATGCCGAGGTCCGCGAGCTGGCGGACCAGCATAATCTATGGGCGATGAAGGAATATGGCGTGCTGCTGGCCAAGGGGGCGCCGCAGTTCGAAGCCGATCCGGAAGCCGGGTTCACTCTGCTTCTGACTGCGCTGTCGCAAGGCTATTTTTCCGCCGGTCCGGATGCCGCCGAACTCGCACTTTCGACCGGCAGCGCCGACAAGCTCAAACGTCTTGCCGATGTCTACGCAAATTTCGATCCACGCATCCTGACGCCGGAAAGCAATGTGCAGCTCGCTAAGATCGATTTTGCGCTCAAGCAGTTCGACAAGGCCGAGGTCCTGCTGGACACGCCGGAAATGTTGGAGCTGCCCACTGGCCGCTTTCTCTTGGTCCAAGTCAGGCGGGCGGCCGGCAAATTGGATGCGGCGGAAGCGCATCGACAAATGAAAGATGTCGTCGTGTCCTTCAAGGGCGACGATGCCACTCTACTCGGGTTCGTTCAGCAACTAACGCAGGAGGATGGCCTTAGCGAAGATTTTGCCGAACCGATTCTAGTTCAGCTGGCACAACTTGCCGACCGGGGTGACGTCAATGCGATCATCGCCGCGTTCAAGCTCCGCCAGAAATGGCCATCAAGCCAAGCGTTAAACTTCCGCAAGGTGGTCGGCTGGTGCAACATCCTTGCCGAACGTGGACAAGGCGGGCCGCTCACGCGCGTCGCCGTCAACGTCAATCCCAAGGTGGTCGGCGACGAGAGCTTCCGCTATTTGATCGACACAGTCGAAGGCGCACTGGCGCATCTGCCGACCAACGGCAATCTGCGTATGTTCCTTGCCCGGCAGTATCTGCACGGCCAATACAGGCTCAAGGACTTCGCCAAAGCCGACCAACTGACGAAGCAGGCGGCTGAACTGGGCAATGAGGAAGCCCTAAACACCATCGCGACAAATTATTATTTCGGCCAGGATGTGGAGATGGATCGCGATCGGGCCGAAGCGCTCTATCGGGATCTGGCCTTCATGGGGTCCAACCGTAGCGCACTGGCGCTGGCGCGCAATTATTCCAAGGGACCGAGTTCGCGCGTATATGAATCGCGAGCCTTCGCCTATTACATCAAGGCCGCGCTCAACGGGTCCGTCACCGCGATGACGGAGATGGGCAGGAGTTATCTTGCCGGTGCGGGTGCCGTGCAGAACGAGCAAAAGGGCGTTGCCTGGCTGGAGAAGGCTGCCGAGCTCGGTAACACCGACGCGATGATCCAGCTCTACTACTACTATTTCATCAAGAACCCGACCAACCAGAACCCCGAGGCCGAACGTTGGCTCAACGCGCTCGTTGCGGCGGAAGTTCCGGACATGATCCTGCGCAAAGCCGTTCTACTCTACGGCCGCGACAAGGACGCCAACAAGGATGAGATCTTCGCCCTACTCGACCACGCCGAGGAGTTGGGCAGCCAGTTCGCGCGACGCCTGAAAAACTCCTACGTCAAGGAAGCCCGTGCAGGAGTTTCGAAATGATGCAAGCCAACTCCTTCAGCACGGCGCGTTTATTGAGCGTCCTTTCCATAGTCGGCATGGCAGCTCTTACGTGCGCTCTTTCCGCGGCTTCCGCGTCGGCCGGTGAAATACTCTACAAGTGCGAGGGGCTCGAGGAAAAGTCTCCTCAGACTTCGATAGCAGTAAAGATGTATCAAGGTTATGGCGGCTGGTTCTTCCGCGAAGGCGACATGGAGAACATGTATGAGCTGTCTGCGGAAACGCTGGATGCATTCAAGGACGTGAACGACGCCCTGCGCCATCGAGGCATTCACCTCATTTTGGTGCCGATGCTGCCCCGTGGCATTGCCGGTGCGCAGTTTATCCCCAATGGCGGCATACTTTCTGACATGTTCTACGATCCGGCGTTCTCCGCCGAGCAGTTCCGAGCGATGGTTCAATCTTTGCGCGACGTCGGGATCGATGCAGTCGACATTACTAAAATCAAAGACACCAAACCGGACTTCGACTGGAGTGCCTATTATCTGAAGCGGGATATTCACTGGACGCCGGAGGGTGCGCAAGTTGTCGCCAAGGCTCTGGCGGAGAAGATCAGTGGCTTAGCTGGCGACATTACTGACCCCATTGAGTTTAAGACTGAACTGACTGGCAAGGCCGCTCCGATACGCTTCAATATGGGCAAAGCGCTCAATGAGATTTGCCAAGAGAAGATCCCTACTGAAAGCGTCACCGGCTATTCGACCAAGCGCAACGTCGACAACTTGGATGCCCTGCTGACCGAGGGCGACACGCCGGGCCGAGAACTCGTTCATGTCGTCGGCACGTCCTTTACTGATGAGCGGATGGATTTCAACTTCAACGGCTTCCTTCGGGAAGCCCTGAAGCACGATTTATCTGGCTTCTCGATTGCTGGCGGTGGTTTGACGCAGTCGATTTACGGCTGGACGCAGAACGCCAATGGGTTGGCCAAGAAGCCTGAAATACTGGTATGGGAATACTCGGATCTCCAGTCGGTGCTGCGAAGCGTGGACTATGTTGACGAGGCGATCGTTCCTGCAATTGTCGGTGATTGCGACGGTAAATTAAAGCTTGCCGAGAAGACGTTTGATGAGACCGATACGGTTGATCTTGATCTGCCTGCGTTGGTTGGCAAGGCATCCGATCATTACCTCGCCTACACGTTTACCAACAAAGCACTGATCGGGTTCCAGTCGAGCTATAGCTACGCAAATGGTCCCGCCAAGAAGGTTTCCTTCGAAAATCCGTCGCGCGTGAGCGGACTTGCCAAGCTTTATCAGGCGCTCCCCGGGGGGACGCGGAATGCACCTGTCCATGTTCGCCTCGAGATTGAGGGAGCGGCAAAATCGGCGGGCTCGGTGAAACTGTGCCGTTACCCAGAACGCATTTTCCAGAATGCGGCAACGTCCAATTGAAGAATGGTGATGAGATCATGAAACGCAAAATCCAAGCAAGCCATATTGCACTCGTCTTGGGAGCCTCCGTGGGCACCTTCTCGACGCAAGTGCTGGCAAACGACGCCGGCCTCTATGATGCGCCGATCCCGGCCGACAAAAGCCTCGTTCGCTTCCTTAATGTGAAGTTGAAGAACGGAGTGAGCCTCGACTTCTCGGGACAGAAGTTCGACGTCGATCCGGTCGCATTGTCGAATTATCGGCTGATCGCCAACGGCTCCTACAAAATTTCCGACGATGCGAGCTCCACCGAGGCTAAGCTCGAGCCCGGCAAATTCTACACCGTGGCGGTCGGCGCGGACGGCGCCGGGCAAAAAGGCATCGTGGTTATTCCCGACAAGGAGGTCGAAAATCCCTCCAAGTCAGCTTTGAGCTTCTACAATTTCTCGACAAAGCCGGCCAACCTGTCGCTGCTCCTCAACGGCGACAGCAAGGTGCTGTTCAAGGATCTTGCGCCGGCCGGCATGGCATCCAAGGAGCTGCCGGTCATCGACATCGGCTTGGCAGTCTCTGAGGGGGACAGGAAGGTCACCGAGCTAGAGAAGGTTTCTCTGACCGCAAAGGACAGACAGAACGTCGTTGTCGTTGAGACGCCGAACGGTCCGGCCGGTTTCTTGGCAGCGACGGGCATCGACCGATAATTTCGAAACGGATGGGGCACGAGAGTGGGGACGAGTAGAGTGCGCAAATTTCATTTTCATCAGTCTTTAGTCGCTGCCGTCGCGGTTGTGGCCGCTTCGGCCGGGTTTGCGACCGCAGTCCGGGCCGACAATCCGGCAATCCCGCTCGACCCTCCGAATCTCGATTACAAGGCTGTGTGCAAGCCTGTAACCAATCAGGCGGCGCGCGTGAAACTCGACCGGGATTGGACGAAGGGCCCGATCAGCGACATCAACCTGCCATCGCAGGATGTCGTTGCTCTTGCCCTCGAATACAGTCGGGGCAGCGAGCGGGTGCAGAAGTCGCCTGCCGTGGCCGAAGAACTCTTGCGCGCCGGCCTGAAGAAATATCCGGCTCGCCGCGACATCTTCCTCATTCCGCTCGCACGCGTGCTGATGGCGAACGGCTCAACTGTCGACGAACTTCGGGAAGCGGAGTCCTATCTACTCGATGCCTATGGTTCGGGCAGCACCCGTGCGGCTTTCGCGCTGGGCCAGCTCTATGGCGACGATGGCCCGAGCGAGATGCGTGATCTGACCAAGTCGCGCTTCTACTTAGAAAAGTCGGCGCTGGCATCCGACCCGCAGGGGATGATCGAATATGCGCGCATCATCACTCTCGACCCGCAGGCTGCGGACGATCAGAAGAAGAGTGCAGTGACCAACGCCCTTCTCGGGCTCGTGGCGCAGGTCAAGCAGGGCGATTGCTCGGCTCTGAACCAGATCGGCTTTCTCTATCTGCGCGGCAACCTCGTCAGCAAGGAGGTCGAAACCGCGCTCAAGTGGCTAGAAGCCTTTGCTAAGACCGGTGATCCGAAAACGGCGCAGAACCTGGCCGAACTTTACCGCTCGAACCAGATCGACCAGATCGACATCCAGAAGTCAGTGAGCTATCTCAAGCAAGCTGCCGAAGGAGGAATGTCGTCGGCCCAGTTCAGCCTCGGCAAGGCTTATGCGACCGGCATCTCGGTGGGGCAGGACCTCACGCTGGCCGTGAAGTATTTAGGCGCGGCCGCCGAGGCCGGGCTTCGCCCGGCAGACGAGTGGTTGGCTCGAATCTATTCGGGTGAATTCGGCGGTGACCGCAACGACGCGAAGGCGAAAACGTATTTCGAGCGCGCCATGCAGGCCCCGGACCGTTCGGAAGATGTGCCTGTGCAATATGGCGAGTTTCTTGCCAATAGCGGTGCCTCAAAGGACGACATCGAGAAGGCGCTGAAGATCCTGCAGGCTGCCGCCGCGGCTGGCTCCTCCGATGCCAGCGACGAGATCGGCAAGATCTACCTGGAGATGGGCAGGAAGGATCCCAACTACCTGAATAAAGCCATGCAGTTCTTCAACGAAGCTGCCGTGGCCGGGAATTCTGACGGTGCGGCGAAACTCGCCGGCATGTTCGCCTGCGGACAGGGCGCGCCGATCTCAGTGGAATTGGCAAACGACTGGCGCCACAAGGCGGCGATCTTCGGATCGGTCTATTCGATCTATGTTACAGGCCTGAACATGCTCACCAAGGCGGACAAGGCTGATCGCGCCAAGGGGCGCGTTTATCTCCAGCAGGCGGCCTTCAAGGGCAGCCCAGATGCAATCGGCTATGTCGTCGCCCGCTGGGAGACCGGTACCAACAGCTTTGAGCAGAATCCGGAAGCTGCGCAGCGACTGCTCCTTTTCGTCTCCTCGCTGCATGACAAGGAGCAACAGCGCTTGGCGCAGTTGTCGATCATCAGCAACCGCTTCGACGTCGCGACCAAGCTCAGCGACAAGCTCGTCCAGATCGCCTCCCTCGATCCGGTGATCGAGACAGGTGACCCGGATGCGCTGATGCTGAAAGCCCAACTCTTGCAGCGAGCCGGGCAGGCGACGCCGACGACGCTCAACGACATCTACAAGAAACTTGCCGAAATGGGCGATCCGCGAGGCATGCGGGAATATGGCAAGATCCTTCTGGCGGACTTGTCGCAGGACTCCGCGACCGGACGTGCATGGCTGCAGAAGGCGGCCGATGCCGGTGACTTCAAGGCGAAGATCTCACTCGTCGATCCCGGGGACCCAAACGCGCTGCAGGATCTGGCAAAGATGACCGCTGCGGGCGAGGCGTGCTCGGTCGATGCCATGGTTAACGTGGCTCGTGTTTATTCGACGTTGCCTGATCCCCAGGCCAAGACCTTGGCACGCTATTGGCTGTCGTTGGCCGAGAGTATGTCCGATCAGGATGCCGACGACTTGTACGCGGTCGGCGCAGCATTCCGCGATGGCGTGGACGGCGTGGACAACCGTGCCAAGGCAGAAGGCTTCTTCCTGCGTTCCTATGCGCTCGGACGCATCTCCGTCCTACGTGACTTGGCCGAAGGCCATCTGCAGGGCATGTGGAGCGTTTCCTCCACCGAAAAGGCCAAGGAAGAGCTGCTTACGCTCTATGGCTCCGGCGACAAGGATGCGGCTAACAAGCTGATCAGCGAGATTGCCGACGAACGCATCGCGTCGACGCCGGCCGAAGTGAACGAGCTTCTGATTTTCCTCGGGCCGGACATCAGCGCTCCGGGCAAGTATCTGCTGAAGATCGCGCGCCTCAATATCGACGGCAAGTTGGGGAGCCGAGATGATGCCATGGCCATTCGTTGGTTGACAGTTTCGGCTGGGGCCGGAGAGCCATATGCCATGTATCGCCTCTATCAGGCCTATTTCTTCGGCAACGGCGCGGCAAAGGATACCACCAAGGCATTCGATTGGCTGACCAGGTCGGCGGAAGCCGGCAACTCCAAGGCTGCCCGCGAGTTGGCCGTCGCTTACAAGGTCGGCGTTGTCGGACTGGATCCCGATGCTGGCAAGGCTGCCTATTGGGACAGCAAATACAAGACCCTGTCTACGGGGCAATGAAGAGCCTTCCAGCCTCGGTCGTGGAGATCGGGGCTGGGAGCGAGACGACGCAACGAAATGAACCGAGTGAATGGCAATGGTCGAGCTTTCGAGATTTAGCCTCCTGGCGAGTGCCCTTATCGTGGTGGGCACAACGCAGGCCGTTCAGGGCGCCACATTGATGGTGCCCTTCGAACTGGCAAGGCATATCGCGAAGAACAATGGCAAGAAGACCTGCACGGTCAGCCCACCGGCACCGGTGATTTCACTCAGTCTTTCCAGCATCTATGAGGATGACGACGAGAGCCACTCGACGATCGATCCGCAACAGAAGGAACGCTACGACAAGGCGATATCCCAGACGCGCCAATTCGCTGCATTCGTTACAAAGTATGCGAGCAACTATACCGAGACAGATGGTAACCGGCTGGATGCGGCAAGCTGTGCCCTGAAGGCGCTGGACAGTTGGGCGCGGGCCGATGCGCTTTCGGATTTGAAGACGCGCCAGAGCTATCTGAGCACGACGCGAATTCTGGCCGGCGCCGCCCTGGCCTATGTTCAAGTTCGCCCTGCTGCGGCGCTGCTCCAGTTCGATACCGGTGCCATCGAGAAGTGGCTTGACAGTCTCGCCGACCGGACGATCCCCGTCTATACGGAATCGGGCGACCGCAACTCTAACAAACAGAATCATCGCTACTGGGGCGGGTTTGCCGTGACCGCGGTCGGAGTTGCGATCGGGCGCAAGGACTTCCTGGATTTCGGCTTCGAGAGCTACAAGCTCGGCGTTTGTCAGGTGACGGCCGACGGCGCGCTGCCCCTCGAACTCATGCGCAAGAAGAAGGCGCGCGACTACCACCTCCATGCCGCGGGGCCTCTCGTGATGATGGCCTCGCTTCTGCAGGCCAACGGATACGATGCGCTGTCGCAATGCGACAACGGCCTGGAGAGACTGGCGCACTTCGCCTTGGGTTCAATCAACGACCCGTCGAAGATGGAGATGCTGGCGGGAGAACCGCAGGTCAATCTGCCGCGCGACAAGAACGGCCTGATCCGTCCTGATCGCATCGCCTGGCTGGATGCCTACCTGCATTATTATCCAGAGGACAGAAAGGTTTACGGGAAGCTGTTCGAAGGGGCGTTGTTCTCCTCGAATCTCGGAGGGCGCGTCAGCGTTCTCTACAACCTATCGGAACGAGACTGACACTTAATTGCCTTTTGCTTCAAGGAGGCTGGTTTGAGCCTGAAATTTGGTACGAGTGGATTGCGCGGGCTATCTGTGGACCTGAAGGGGAAGCCCTCCTTCGTCTATTCGGCAGCGTTTGCAACCTTTCTGTTGCGGAACCGGATCGCAAGAGCGGGCGATCGCGTTCTGGTCGGCTATGATTTCCGCGACTCCAGTCCGGCGATCGCCGCGAACGTCAAATTGGCGCTTGCTGCACAGGGCCTGCAGCCGATCGATTGCGGCAATCTGCCTACGCCCGCGCTTGCCTTTTACGGGATCCGCACGGGCGCTGCGTCGATGATGATCACCGGCTCGCACATTCCGGCCGATCGCAATGGCATTAAATTCTACCTGCCTGATGGAGAAATTGACAAAAATCACGAGCAGGGAATTTCCGCGATCGCCCAGGAACTGGTCGATTTGGAGCTGCCTGTCGCGACGGATTCGGCAAAGGAAACCGACGGGGCGGCGGATGCCGTGTCGCTGTTCATGGACCGTAACAAGACCTTGCTGCCGCAAAGTGCCCTTTCCGGTATGCGGGTCGGCGTCTACCAGCATTCGACGGTTGCCCGCGACATGCTAAGCGAGATCCTGAACTATTACGGGGCCGAGGTGTTCGATCTAGGCCGATCCGAAGTCTTTATTCCGGTCGATACGGAAGCCGTCTCCGCTCAAACCATCGCGGCGTTGCAACAGTGGGCCACCGAGCTTCGCCTCGACGCGATCGTATCGACCGATGGCGATGGTGACCGGCCCCTGATCGCCGACGAGACCGGCACGCCGATCAACGGAGATATATGCGGCCTAATCGCGGCCCGCTTTCTCGGCGCCGATGCGATTGTCACGCCGATCACCTCCAACTCGGGCATAGAAGCCCTTGGCAGTCATGTCGTCCGTACCAAGGTAGGTTCCCCCTTCGTGATTGCCGGAATGCAAGAATCGTTGAAGGCACACCAAGGCGTCGTTGGTTTCGAAGCCAACGGCGGGACGCTGACCGGTTCCTCCTTTCCGGTGGCATCAGGCTTGTTCGAGCCTTTGCCAACGCGTGACGCGTTCCTGCCCATTCTGGCCGTGCTCGCCACGGCGGCGGCTACCGGCCGGGCGCTGTCCAAGCTGAAACTGGATCTCGGTCTGCCGTTCACAGCTGCCGATCGGTTGGAGAATTTTGCGACCGAGCGGAGTGCCGCATTGATGGCCTGGCTGCGCGCCGATGACGCTAATCTTGAACGCTTCACTGCCCCGCTGGGGCAGGTTTCGGGGATCAGCGAGCTCGACGGACTGCGGGTGACTTTGAGCAACGGCAGGATCGTCCATTTCAGGCCGTCTGGGAATGCTCCGGAGATGCGCTGCTATGTCGAGGCCGGCAGCGCCGAGGAGACGGCGCAGGTGCTTGATACAGGGTTGGGATTGTTGCGCGGCTTCGACGCACCTGATCGGTGCTGAACAAGGGATAAGGCTGGCCTGACGCGGCCTTGGTGGTGGTTTGGATCTGCCAACGTGATCGGTTAGGGCCGCCGTTGGATGCATTTGAGGGGCAAGGGTGGACTGACAATGAAGAAGATGATGAGTTTGAGTAAGGCGCTGGTGGTGGGAACCATGGCGATCTCAGCGGCCGCGTGCACGAGTTCGCCTAAGTTTGCTTATGACGACGCCAAGGCCCAGATCGGTTACGAGAAGGCGGGCTTCAAGTGGCGCCGTGATCCGGAACAGTTGCTGGCCTTTGCTGCGCAGCATGCGAAGGCACAGGAAGACGTAGTCCGCTACAACCGCGCCTATGGCAATCTGGTGCGCGGTCGCGGCAAGAGCCAGGAGGCCTATGCCGCTTTCGAGCGCGCTGCACTTGCCGGCGATGCCAGCTCCGGCCGCCGCCTCGTCAAGGGCCATCTCGACGGGGTCTATCGTCCGGCAAACGTCCCCATGATCGCCCATTCGGTCTATCTGCCGCTGACAGCGGACAAGTCCGACGCAAACACGCGGCTGCTCCTGGCGCAATTGCTTGACAGCGGCGAGATCCGGGGCGGGGAATTCCGCACCGCGGACGCCTGGCTCGACGAAGCTGCGGCCGCGGGTGCTACCAAGGCATTCCGTGAACTCGCCGAGCGGGCTGAGAAGTCCGGCAATGTCGCGCTTGCCTCCGATTACTATTATCGGGCGGACAAGACGTCGAAGGCAGATCGTGCCCTGCGCCAGGCGCGGGTTTACTATCTCGGCCTCGAGGGTGGACCCAACCCGAAGCTCGGTCACGCCTGGCTCGAACTGGCGCGTAAGCTCGACAAGCAGGGCGCTGGCCAGCTGGCTGCGCGCATCTATCGCACCACCTTGGGCGGGCGTGATGGCTCCTACCTGATCAGCGTTGCTACGACCGCCGGCGTCAACGTCCTGTCGCGAGAACAATTGCTGGAAGCCTATCGCAGTGCCCAGACCAATGCGGACCGGGCGAAGATCCTCGAACCGCTGAAAGCAGCGGCGCGTAATAACGATCCCAATGCGTCCTATGAACTGGCCGCCATCTACATCAGCACGCGCGGCGAGCCGAGCGAGATCAACAGCCTCCTCGTCAAGGCCTATTCCAAGGGCAAGCCTGAGGCCTTGGACCTGATGATCTCGCAGCTGATGCGGGCGGAAGCCGGGCAGAAGGCCGCGGATATCCTGTTCGACGGTGTCGTCAAGGCGGCGCAGAAAGGCAATGTCGAGGCCGCCCGATCGCTAAGCTCGCTTTACCGCATCGGTGGGTTCAAGGCTGCTAATCGCGAAGAGAGCCGCACGTGGCTGCAGCGGGCAGCCGACGCGGGCGACGCCAAGTCGCAATACGAACTCGGCGTCGATCTCTACGAGAATGGTGGCAATCCGCAATCCAAGCAGATGGCGCTGCAATATCTCAACATGGCAGCTGGGCAAGGTGACCTCTTCGCCCTGACCTATCTCAAATCCAAGACGTAACGGGAGTATTGGCGAATGTTGGACGCTGAGTATTCACGCGCCTTGGCCGCCTTTTCGGACGAGGTCTCTCTCTTGCGCGACTGGCTGTACGGCAATGCGCTGCCGCTCTGGTTCGAGGTCGGCTACGACCGGCAGGCCGGAGGTTTCTTCGAACGGGTCGGGTTGGATGGCACGCCTTGCTTGGAGGACAATCGGAGGGCTCGGGTGCATCCGCGGCAGATCTATTGCTTTGCCGCGGCCGGCGCGCGCAACGTACTTGTCGACTGGCGCGAACTGATCCAGCACGGATTTTCGTGGTTTGAGCGCGTCTATCGCAGGGACGATGCGTTCTTCGGCAGTGTCGCGTCGCCTTCGGGGGAGATGATCGACGAGAGCTTCGACCTCTATAATCAGGCCTTCGCCCTCTTCGCTTTTTCCCAGTTGGCCCTGTCCGTCCCCGAACAGAAGGACGCGATGGAGCAAAAGGCGCGCGTCCTGCTCGCCACGCTGAAGGCGGAATATGCCCATCCGGAGGCGGGGTTCGAGGAAGGCCGCCCGGTCAAGCTGCCGCTGTGCTCCAATCCGCACATGCATCTCTTTGAGGCCTGCCTCGCCTGGGAGACGATGGCTGCTGATCCTATACCCTGGGCTGCGTTGGCCGATGAGATCGCCAATCTTGCGATGACGCGGTTCATCGATCAGGAGACCGGTGCGCTCAGGGAGTTCTTCAACCGCGACTGGACACCGTTTCCCGGTGACAAGGGACGGATCGTCGAGCCCGGTCATCAATTCGAATGGGCATGGCTCCTGGCACGCTGGGGGATTGCGCGCAACGTCCCGAAGGCAATTGCGGTCGCCGAGCGGCTCTTCGAAATCGGCGTCGAACACGGTGTCTGCGACGAGCGGCAGGTGGCCTTCATGGGGCTGTATGACGATTTTTCGATTTCTGACCCTGTCGCAAGGCTCTGGCCGCAGACCGAATGGCTGAAGGCCTCCGCCCTGCTGGCCCAGATCAGTCGTGGCGAGCAGCGGACCTATTATCTGCGCCAGGCGGTGAAGGCCGGGGCGGCGTTACGCAAGTTCCTCGCCACAGACATTCCCGGGCTCTGGTACGATAAGCTCCCCCTGAGCGGGCAGTTTGTTAACGAGCCTGCGCCTGCCAGCAGTTTCTACCACATCCTTTGCTCGATCTACGAAGTCGACGACACCCTGAAACTGTTGCAGTGAATTCCGCCCTTTTCTTTGCCGGTCTGTATCGACCCGACGCCCCGAGCGGCATGATTCGCCGCCGGTCTGCAATCACGAATGAGGACATCAACTTGGCCACTGATCTTGCTTCCGACCATGAGGGCGCAGCTTTGCCCGGATGCGCGGTTTACTCGTCGTCGCGGGACGATGCGCCGGACGCATCGAGCCGCGCGGGCTGCCGCCCGAGTTCGCGCCAGGACTAGGAGTTTCGGACATGGTCTTTTCGTCGGTCATTTTCATTTTCGTCTATCTGCCGCTGTTCCTCGCGCTCTATTACGCCTGCCCGGCCCGATACAGGTCCTATTTCATCCTGATCGGCTCCTACTGCTTCTATGCCTGGTGGCGGGTGGATCTTTCTCTGCTGATGCTGGCCACAACAGCGTTCAACTATTGCGCGGCGCTGGCGGTGCACGGGGCACGAAGGCCGCAAAGGCGAAAACTGTTCCTCGTCGCGACCGTCGTCGGCGATCTCGCGCTGCTCTTCTATTTCAAATATTTCAACTTCTTCGCCGATAGCAGTGCTTATTTGTTCAATCAGGGCGAGCCCTACAGCTGGTCCTTACCGCACGTCATCTTGCCGATCGGCATCTCCTTTTATATCTTCCACAACATCAGCTACGTCGTCGACGTCTATCGGCGCGATCTCGAACCATCGCGGACCTTCGTTGATTATGCGGCGTTCATCGCCTTTTTCCCGCATCAGATCGCCGGTCCGGTGCTGCGCTTTTCCGATCTTGCCGAGCAATTCTATGGCCGTGAGCACAACTGGACGAAGTTCAACTACGGTGCGATGCGCTTCCTGACGGGACTTGCGAAAAAGGTGCTCATCGCCGACTCGATCGCTCCGGTCGCCGACGCGGCCTTTTCGATCCCTAATCCGACCATGGCGGAGAGCTGGCTCGGCGCGATAGCATACACGCTCCAGCTCTATTTCGATTTCTCCGGCTATTCGTCCATGGCGATCGGACTCGGCATGATGGTAGGCTTCCATTTTATCGAGAACTTCGACGCGCCCTACAGATCGGTCAACATCACGGATTTCTGGCGCCGCTGGCATATTTCTCTCTCGAACTGGCTACGCGACTACCTCTACATTCCGCTGGGCGGCAATCGGAAAGGCGTTGGGCGTACCTATTTTAACTTGGCGGCCACCATGGTTCTTGGAGGACTGTGGCACGGAGCAAACACGACCTTCCTCGTTTGGGGGGCTTGGCACGGCTTCTGGCTCGCGGTGGAGCGCTATTTCAACGTTTCGGCCAATGCGCCCTTTCGCATTTCCTCGTGGCTCTTCACCATGCTGCTCGTGGTGATCGGCTGGGTTTTCTTCCGGGCGGCCAATATGACCGAAGCGATGAGTATGCTCGCCGGCATGGTCGGGCTGAATGGATTTGGCTTGCGCAGCGACTATGCTTGGGAGTTTCCCAACTTTGGATTTCTGCTGATGGTCGTCGGCGTTCTCACGGCGCTTGGCGAGCCGCAATTGCGCCGGTTCTTCGGACTGAAAACGACCAAGGAACTAGTGTACGTCGGAGTGATCGATTATCCGCATGTCAACCCCGTTCTGGGGGTTACCGCGACCGTTCTCGGCTTGGCTGCGATCGTCAAGCTAGTGGCCGATAGCGATACACCTTTCCTCTATTTTCAGTTTTAAGGAGAGTGCCAGGTATGGACGAGTTCACTCAGGTCGTCGCTTCCGGCGAAATAGATGCTCTGACGTCAAAAAAAGACGGGCTTAGGCTGAAAGCGAAACTGGCTTATCTACCGGCTCTGTCGATTTTCATCCTGTTTGCTTGCGGCGTTGCCGTTCTCGGCCACTTCTGGAACAGCAAGGAGATGGCGGATCATCGGCAGTCGAAGCGATCCCTCGCAGACGTCATCCAGGGCCGTGAGGCATTGGCCGTCGAGAGGATATACAAAGACGTGTTCCCGATTCGGGACTTCTCCACTGGCCTGTTGAACCTCATAAGCTTCAAGATATTTGGCGAAGCGCGCAAAGGGCTGATCAAGGGGAGCGACGGCTGGTTCTTCAGCGATGAGGAATTCAGCTGGAATCGCAAATCCTTGAGCATGCTTGAGAAGCATCTGAATTTCGTAGAGGACACGCTTTCCACGCTAAGGGAGGCCGGTATCGAGCCTATTCTACTATTGATTCCGGAAAAGGCTGACATTTATCGCGATAAGCTCGGCGATGTTACCGTGCCGTCGTCACGTGAGCACTTTTATGAAAACGTACGGCTCCGGCTGATCACTATGGGTGCACCGGTTCCCGATCTGCGGGAGGCGTTTCTACAGGCTCGTGAACAAAAGCCGGTCTTCCTGAAGTCCGACACTCACTGGACTGTGCAGGGCGCTGGTGTGGCCGCCGGTTCCGTCGCTCAGGTGCTAGCACATCATCCAGAGCTGAAGCACAAGGAATTTACTTTGAAGCCAGAAGAAGAGATCGTGCATATGGGTGACCTCTACAAGTTTGCCAAGTTCTCGATCTTTGAGCCTTTCGTTCCCATGCCCGGCGATGCTCTCACGTCGCTTGCCGCCATGAGCGCGGATGCCAGCCTCGACGACCTGCTATCTGACGAGAATGAGGGGCCGGAGGTGGCGATGGTGGGCTCCAGCTACAGCGCCAACGCCAAATGGAGCTTCGAAGCCCAGTTAAAGGCGGAGGCGAGAGTCGACGTCATCAATTTCGCTGAGGAGGGTAAAGGGCCGTTCGCCCCGATGGAAACCTTCCTCAAAGAGAAGCTCCACGAGCAGAAGCAACTCAAATATGTCATATGGGAAATGCCACTTCGCTATTTCGATGAGGTGGCGTACTGAAGCGGATGTGGTTGAATGGTCGATATTGACTTTGCCGTGGAGGTACGAGTTCTACTGCAAAATTACTGTGCCAAGTGGCGACAAATGCAAAGTTTTGGATCGATCGCCTGGCTTGCTTATCCGCGGTTCGATCCCCATCAAGGCGAGCAATTGAGACGCAGACCGCTATTAGGCGCAAAGGAGAAGCGAACGATCTGCGTTTCCGATCTGTGCTCGCAGGATCGCATGACGTGTCCTCGGGAACCTACGCTAAGCCGCCACGGCAGTGAGAATGGAGGCCTCTTGCACTGGCCGGGTGGCGCGGTTGAGCTCCACTTGACGCGCAGGAATAGGCGCTGCCCATATCAAAGCTCAGCACTCGCCTCAGGCTATCCCAATTTGACAACCCCGATACTTGCCCCCAATTCTGCTTGCATGGGGTTAGAGAGTTGAAGTGCGATGCGGAGTGATGCTCACCGAAAAGGTGAATTGATCAAATGGATGCTCGGCCGTGAAACGCCGCACCACGCAAGCCCTGTTTCCTCGATGCGCAGCTTCTGGGGCCTGATGAGCGCCTATTGGCTTTCGCAAAGCTGGCGCGAGGCTTGGGGACTGACACTTGCTATTCTGGTCCTCACGGCATTGTCCGCCAAGGCCAGCGTCTGGTTCGCCGTCACCTCGGGCGAACTGGTCAACCGGATAGCCTACTTCCACCATCCAACAACGCCTTCCACGCCCACAGCGCTGCTGACCACTGCGGCGACGCTAGCCGCGATCGCGATCATGAGGGATGCAGGTTTCACAGCAGTCCGCCATTTCTTTTCGACCACGCTCCACCGCAAGTGGCGTGAGTGGCTCGACCGATGCTTCAACGAAGCACTGCTCGATTCCAACCATACGCATTTCCATCTACAGCAAATCGGATCCGACGCGAACGGATCCGCTATTTTCGCTCCGGACAATGTCGACCAACGCATCCAGGAATCGATTAAAGGCATGACCGGGGGTGCTATCGGACTCGCGATGGGCATCGCAGGCGTCGTGCTGTCCCTTGGCTTCGTGGGTAGCAAGCTGATTGAGACGTCGAGCGAAGTCAGAGGGCTCGAGTTCCTTGGCCGTTATGGCAGCGCGTGTCTAGCTTTCGCGGCGATCGCGATTTATGTGCCGCTAAATACCTTCATCGCAGCGAAGCTGGGCGGGATTCTCCAGCGTCTGTCGGTGCGTATGCAATGGGCGGAAGGCAGCTACCGCACCGAATTGAACACACTCCTGCACCGTAGTTTCCATGTTGCAGTCCTCCATGGCGAAAGAGCCCAGAAAGCCGTCAACAAGCGCCGGTACATCGACATTGACCAAACCTGGGCCAGCCAGAACCGCGTTACTGCCGGCTACATGGGATTCGAGCTGGTCCACAATTTCATCGGTTCGCGGATTGTCGCTTACGCACCCGGCCTACTCCCGTACGTGGACAACAAGATCAGCCTGCAGCACTATGTCACTGGTGCCGAACTCGCGAACGCACTGATCAACGAGTGCTCGTGGTTCATTCACGTCATGCCCGACATTGCGACGCTCAGGGCGAATGCTCGCCGAATAACCGATCTCGCAGAAGCGATCGAAACCGTTCAACGGCCTCAGGAGTTTTACGCGCGCACCGGACCCTACGAATTCCTATACGCCAAGCAGGACACTGCGCTCGGCCTCACTGTTCGGCAGATCGAACTCCTGCATGCGGGTGTCGATCTTCCTTTTCTGGCCGCCGACGAGCTACGCTTCCTGCCAGGCGAGTGGACCTTGGTTGTTGGCGATTCAGGTAGCGGCAAGACCTCGCTTCTCAAGGCGACAAACGGCCTTTGGGCGCACGGCCGTGGCGCAATCATGACGCCAAGGCATGTGAGAAGCCTCTATGCCGCTCAGGACGTCAGGCTCCAGGCAGTGTCCTTGAAAGATCTTGTCTGCCTTCCGGACTCGGTCGACGAGCACCTGGACACGAGTGTCGCGGCGGCGTTGCACAAGGCGGGGCTCGGCGAGTTCATCGAAGAACTCTCAAGAGATGGCCGCGACGGCCAGAGCTGGGATCAGCTTCTGTCGGGGGGCCAGAAGCAAAAGCTCGTCCTTGCCAGAATCCTTCTGCTGCGGCCAGGACTCCTGTTCCTTGACGAGGCAACGAGCGCACTCGATACTCAGGCGGTGCATGCGTTCCTCCACGCGATTAAGGATCATTGCCGAGAGGCGACAGTTATCGCCGTCATGCATGACGTTTCGCCTATACAATCAGCGAGCGGCGTCGATTTCTTCGACAGCGTGCTCACCATCGAGAAAGGCGTAGCGAAAAAAATTGCCATCGCAGCATGGCGTCTGACGGGGAAGTGAAGGCGGTTGGCCCGGTCTTCTCGACACCTTTGCCGGCGTGCTCGGGGAGCTCATCCGGCTCAATCACATGGATACGCTCCAGATACGTGGGAAGCCCTTTGGGTGTAAAGCGAGTCACTGAACGGATCATTGCCAGCGTGCGACAAAAGGCTCGTCAGCGGGCCAAGTCGTCGAGCGATCACCACGCTGCGTTCGTGAGTTCAGTTGTGTCGAGGAGAACGAACTCCCGTCACAGCTATCATCGCGTCCTTCAAATGGAACATAACCCAGCGCTAAACGTTGGACTAAGTCGGAGTACATTCACGAGAAAATACCCGTGCTAGGCACTCCTAGGAGACGTAAATGGATATCACCACGCTTCTCATCATAGTTCTGATCGTTGTTCTGCTAGGCGGCGGCTGGTACGGCCGAGGACGCTGGTATTAAGCGACACCCTGGAGACGGGTGCTGGCAGAAAACCCGTCGAGATATAACGTTACCGGCAAGATGTGGCCATGGGCAATGGCGACACCCGCGCGCTTATGCACCAACACCCAACGGCCGCACTGAGCCACCGCCTCAGTCGGAGTCGGAAGGCCGAGTGGGTGACTGCGTTCCTCGACTTCGGCCATGGTCCACTCACGGAAGAGGCTGTAGGCGACCGCCAGCAGCGTTGGCCCAAGAAATATTCCAATGAAGCCAAAGGCGATGACGCCGCCAAGGAGCCCGAAGAGGCCGAGCAACACGGGCAGGGTGTTGGTCTTGCCGAGGACGTAGGGTCTGATGAGATTGTCGATGCTGCTGACGAGGAGCAAGCCCCACGCTGCGATGAAGATGCTCCACCAAACGGCTCCCTGAACAAGAAACCATAGCGCCACCGAGCCCCAGACGAGTGGGGGGCCTACCGGCACAAACGACAGGACGAACGTAAGGAAACCAAGTAGCAGCGCCTGAGGTACACCGGCGATCCAGAAACCAAGGCCGGCTAGGAGGGCCTGGGCAAGGGCTGTGGCGATCAAGCCGTAAATGACGCCCTTGACAGTCGCGCCCACGACCACAAGCAGCTCTCGGGCCCGAGGGCCGGCGAATCTTTCGCCAACTGCGCGCACGTGGGCCGCCATCCGCCGGCCGTGAAGGAAGAAGAAAAAAGCGACCGAGTTCCAAGAGCCCAGCGCCGAGCACCGCTCCGCTGGCTACTGCCAAGTTTGTGGCGGGTCCGATCAGCTTCTTGAGTTCAATGGTGAACGCGGGCGCATTGTGGGCCAAGCTCTCCCAATAGGCAGCCAGCTTCTCGCCGATTAACGGGAGTCCTGCGACCCAACGAGGCGGCGTCGGCGGGCCCTGCTCGAGAATCTGGTTCGTCGCCGCTAGCAGGTTGCCTACGCTGTCCGTCAATGTCGGCACCATGACGGCGAACGGTGCGACCAGAACCAGGGCGACCAGCAACGTCATCATGGCGGCGGCCACGCTTTTATTGCCACCGACTGCATGCTCGCACCTCCTGTAGACCGGCCATGTCGAGAAACAGATGACCGCCGCCCACAGGATGGCTGACAGGAAGGGCTGAAGCACGAGAGCGCAACCGAACGCAAGCAGAAGAAGGGCGCCGACCCCCAGAATTTGTTCGATTGGCTTGCCGAGAGGTATCATGCCCAATCTTTCCCGTTGCTTCCGGCCAGATTATCAGCGAACGACGCGATGTGCAGCCAGGAGAAAGGTCGGCGTGTTGGGCCTCACTGGGACAGTCCGCGCGACAATTCTGGCGACAATCCGAGAAGCGCCAGCCCGATATGGCATCTCGCCTGGCTTAGCCACGCGGCGACAATTGCCGAGGAGGGGTATACTATACGGGAAAGATCGAACCTTCATTGCGAACAGGTGATCCGCGGCCCATGATCGATTTTCAAAATATTGAAGACGCGCAGACCTTGGCGCAAGCAATTGTGAATACCATTCCAGAGCCCTTTATTGTCCTCGACGACCAGTTTCGTGTGCTGGCTGCCAGCCGTTCTTTTCATGAAACGTTCAAGTTCGATCCCGAATATACAAGAGGCCGCCTGCTTTACGCACTCGGTGACGGTCAATGGGACATTCCCGCCCTGCGCGTTGTTCTTGAGACGATCATTCCCGAACATGCCTCAATGGAGGGCTTTGAGGTTGCGCATGATTTTCCCCATCTCGGCCGCCGGATCATGCTGCTCAACGCCCGACAGGTCACCTACGGAGATAGCTCCCGCTCGACGATCCTGCTGGCATTCACCGACGTCACGGAGCGCCGCAAGATCGAGTGGGAAAAGGAAGAGCTCCTTAAGCAGACAGAAGAGCTGCTACATCAGAAGGAAATCCTGCTGCAGGAAATGCAGCACCGCGTTGCCAATAGTCTCCAGATCATCGCCAGCATATTGCTGTTGAAGGCGCGGGCGGTCACGTCTAGCGGGAAGCGACCGAGGGCGCGAAATCATCGGCACACGTCCGTTCGACGACCAACCCGACGAGCGCACTGTCATTCAATGCGTCAATCGCGGCAGTCTGACCCAAGCGAAGGCGGAGAAGGATATGGCCGCAGCGGTGAACGCGGTGAGCGGCAAACCTGACGCATAAAGCTTAAGTTGGCGGAAAGTCCGAGGCTCAATCCGGCCGCAACGTCTTGCCCGATCCCGCATCGAATAGATGAAGCTTTCCGGTACGAGGGGCTACCCTCACGACCTGCCCTGGCTCAAAATCGTGGCGTTCCGAAAATACCGCGACAAGCTCGCCCGGCCCGTAACGCAGGAACACCATCGTTTCATGGCCGGTGGGTTCGGTGACGTTGACAGTCGTCGTGAGGCTGCTTTCGGCCAGCGACAGATGTTCCGGCCGCACGCCCAGGAGCACAGGCTGCCCGTCGGACGCTTCCGGGGTGAAGCCGAGCGAGATCTCGTCTCCGTTCTCCGTGACGAAGATTGCACCATCGGCCTTGTACCGGCCTTTGAGGAGATTCATCGACGGCGAGCCGATGAAGGTTGCCACGAACGTGTTGCTGGGACGGTCGTAAAGCTCCAGAGGCGTGCCGATCTGTTCGACCTTGCCGCTCTGCATCACCACGATCTTGTCGGCCATGGTCATCGCTTCGACCTGGTCATGAGTAACATAGATAGTCGTGGTTTTCAGCCGCTGGTGCAGTTCCTTGATCTCCTTGCGCATCTGCACGCGCAGCTTGGCATCCAGGTTCGACAAAGGCTCGTCGAACAGGAATACTTGCGGCGACCTGACGATGGCTCGACCCATCGCCACACGCTGCCGCTGGCCGCCCGAAAGCTGGCGCGGATAACGGTCCAGATAGGGTACGAGATCGAGCGTTTCGGCCGCCGACTGCAGGCGCTGTTTGATGACGTCGGCCGGCTGCTTCTGCAGGCGCAGCGCAAAGACCATGTTTTCGGCAACGGTTTTGTGCGGATAAAGCGCATAGCTCTGGAAGACCATCGCAATATCGCGGTCCTTCGGCGGCAGATTGTTGACGACCTTTCCGCCGATTGAGATGGTGCCGCCCGTGATGCTTTCGAGCCCCGCGACCATCCGCAACAGAGTCGATTTCCCGCAACCGGACGGGCCGACGAGCACGACAAACTCGCCGTCGCGAATTTCTATATCTACACCATGCAGGACATTTAAGGCGCCGTAGGCCTTCTGCGCCCCCGAAATATTGACCTCAGCCATGTGCCTCCCACTCGCTTTCCGGCGACCCCGGGCAGCCCCAAGGGTATGCATTTCCTGACAGGTACTCCCAGGGCATCCGGGCGCACGAAACTGCCCTCTGCCCTACCACAAAAATACGCGCCAGACCTCCTTCATGAAACGTTTCATTTTTCATTGACTTTTTCCGCCTGCCGTCTAATGCTCGTTGGCGAGACCCGGGAGGAGCGGTTTCAAGCAAGATATGAAACGTTTCATTTCTTGTTTACCAGATAGTTCTGCACGAGGCCAGTCTTAAAATGGGACTGGAGCCAGCTTGGCAACAGCGGTTGGCGGCAGCACAACGAAACGTGGAGGAGGAAGACATGAAAGTCGAAATATACGATGCGTTGATGCGCCGTCAGGCAAGTCGCCGCGACGTTTTGCGCGGAACGGCAAGTGCCGCGGCTCTGCTCGGCCTGTCGGGCGCGATGGGCGGGATTGCCGGCACCGCATTTGCCGCGGATGATTTGCGCGCCCAAATCCTGCAAATTCCAGGTGTCGGCAAGGGCTCGCCAACGGACGCGGACTGGCAGAAGGTGGGCGAGCTCTGCCTCGGTCCGACCAAGGCGAATGTCAAGCAGGGCGAGTTCGCCGGTGTCGAGCTGACCTTCATGGGGCTCAACAACCAGAATCTCCACAACTTCCTGTTTCGCGGTTTCCTGAAGCCGTGGGAAGCCTATACTGGAGCCAAAATCAACTGGATCGACCTTGCCCAGGCCGACTACAACGCCCGCCTTCAACAGTCGATCGCAACCGGCACGGTTGATTTCGACATCCTTGAAATGGGCGCACCCTTCGAAGGCGACACCGCCGGGCGCGGGCTTCTAGACGAGATGCCCGACTGGGTTGGAAAGCAGATCGAGGCCGACGACCTGGTGAGCTACCTGAAGCCGCCGGTCGGCACCTGGGACGGCAAGACCTATCGCGTGACGATTGACGGCGACTGCCACACCTTCGCCTATCGCAAGGATTACTTCGGCGAAGGATCGATCAGCGGCATGGCCGAGCCGCCGAAGACCTGGCAGGAAGTTAACGAAGCTTCCAAGGCGCTGATCGGCAAGACCGATCCGCTGACCGGCCAGCCAGCCTACGGTTATCTCGACCCGCTCAAGGGCTGGGGCGGTTTCGGCTTCTATTTCATCGAGAACCGCGCGACGGCCTATGCCAAATATCCGGGCGACCCGGCTTGGCTGTTCGATCCTGAAAACATGAAGCCGCTGGTCAATAACCCCGCGTGGGTTCAGGCGATCCAGGACGTCCTGGATCTGATCGCGGCTAAGGCCTATCCGGCCGACCAGATCAATGCTGATCCTGGCACCACAGCCTTCTCGCAGTTCCTGGCAGGCACCGGCGCAATGCTGATGTGGTGGGGCGATGTCGGCTCCGGCGCGCGCACCTCGGACACCTCAGTTGTAGGCGACGTGGTCGGCTTCGGCATCAACCGCGGCTCCAACCGCGTCTTCAACCGCAAGACCGGGCAATGGGAAGACAAGTATAACGAAGCGCCGAACATGGCCTATCTCGGCTGGGGCATCTACGTTACCAAACAAGTCTCCAGCGACGAGAAGAAGCGCAAGGCGGCTTGGTCTGCTGCTGCCCATCTCGGCGGCAAGGATCTCTCCCTGTGGACGTCGGCCTATCCCTCCGGTTTCCAGCCCTACCGTCAGTCCAACTTCAACTATGACGAATGGGAAAAGGCAGGTTACGACCGCGCCTATATCGAGGACTATCTGGGTTCGAACGTCGACAGCTACAACCACCCGAACGCGGCCATCGAACCGCGCATCCCCGGCATCTTCCAATATTACTCTGTCGCCGAGGACGAACTGGCGAAGGGCTTTGCCGGACAGTACAAGTCGGCACAGGAAACCGCGGATGCGATTGCAGGCGCCTGGGAGAAGATCACCGACCAGATCGGCCGCGATAGCCAGCTGAAACTCTATCGGACGAGCCTCGGGCTCTGACCGGTTGACTAAACGCGCTGGCGCATCAAAAGCGATTTCGCCAGCGCCCATTCTGTCCGGGTGAGGAATATCATGTCGACAGTCGAAGGCGACCTGCTCCACACGGTCGAAGCCGGCTCCATTTCCGCGAGCCGTCGTTTCTGGGGCCGCACGGTTCTGTGGCTGAGCGCTATATTATTCGTAGCATCGTTTGTATTACAGAGCGCCCATGAGCTGGGCTGGACCGATTGGGGATTCGCGAACTGGCGCCCGGTTCTCTACGCCTATTTTCTCTGGGCCGCCGTTCTCTGCGTCACTCGCGTCGTCATTTACGGCGAGGCAGGCAAGAAGGCGCTTTTTGTTCTGCCGGCAGCGCTTTTCGTTGTGTCGATGGTGGTATTCCCGCTGATCTTTGCGCTCTGGATCGGCTTTTCTGATTGGAACCTCGCCTCTTCAACCGGGCGCCGCTTCAACGGGCTCGACAATGTGCGCCGGATGATCGCGGATCCGTTCTATACTAACGCCTTGCTCAATATGATCCTTTATTGCCTGGCGATTGCGGTCGAATATGCAATCGCGTTCGGTCTGGCCTTGCTCCTCAACCAGGAAATCATCGCACGCAAGTTCTGGCGTGTAACCTTCTTGGTGCCCTTGATGCTGTCGCCGGTCGCGGTGAGTTGGATGGTCGGCAAGTCGATGCTGGAGACCCGTTTCGGCCCGGTCGCGCGGTTTGTCCGCTGGCTCGGCTGGGAAAATCCATCCTTCTTCGGCGACCCGCTGATAGCACGGCTTTCGATCATGATCATGGACGCCTGGACATTCATTCCCTTCATGATGATCATGCTGCTCGCCGGATTGCAGGCCTTGTCGCGGGAGGTGCTGGAGGCGGCCGAAGTCGATGGCGCCACCAAGTGGCAACGCTTTTGGAAGGTCATTTTCCCGCTCATGCTGCCGGCTTCGGTAACGGCGGTGATGATCCGCATCATCTTCAAGCTCAAGCTCGCCGACATCATCATCACGGTGACATCAGGAGGTCCCGGCGGGGCGACCGATTCCGTCACCAGTTTCATTTATCGCGAATACCGCGACCGTTCGAATGTCGGATACGGTACCCTTCTCGCACTCGTCTATCTGGTGATCATCGTCTTCGGTATGACGGTGCTGATGAAGTTTTCCGACCGCATTGTGAAGCGTATGACAGGAAGGCTCTGATGGTTCGGATCGATTTCGAAAAATACGCGCGCGGCCAGCGCATTCGCTGGTGGGCCATGCGTTTCGCCGTCTACGGCCTGCTCGTCATATGGGCATTTGTATGCGTCTTCCCGCTGTTCTGGACGGTCTCGACCTCGTTCAAGACTGCCGCCGATGTCATGCGGGGCAATCTGATCCCCTGGTTCAACTTTTCGCCCAATTGGCTTGGCTGGCGCTCGCTCGGGCTTTCCCCCGATACGATTTTCCAGATATCGACGGTGCGCGACGAGTTCATGCGTAGGCTCTGGAACAGCGTCATCATCTCGGTCACGGCGTCCGCCCTTGCGGTCGTGCTCGGATCGCTCGCGGCCTATGGCCTCAGCCGCTTTTCCTATAAGTTCGGTCATATGCGCAACTCCGACATTTCCTTCTTTTTCTTGTCGCAGCTCATTATGCCGCCCGTCGTCCTCGCCCTGCCGTTCCTGGTTCTCTACAAGGAGTTGGCGCTGCTGGACACTTATGTGGGCATGATCGCCGTCTACACGCTGATGGTCTTGCCGATCGTCGTCTGGATCATGCGCGACCAGTTCGCCACGGTGCCAGTAGAGCTCGAGGAGGCCGCGCTGGTCGATGGGCTGTCGATCTGGGGCGCGTTTGCCCGCATCATCGTGCCGCTCGTTCTGCCGGGCATGGTTGCCGCCTTCCTCCTGGCGTTGATCCTGTGCTGGAACGAGTATTTCTTCGCCGCACTGCTGACCTCCACCAATACCAACACCCTGCCGGTAATGATTGCCAGCCAGACGGGCAGCCAGGGTATCAACTGGTGGTCGATGGCCGCCCTTTCCACCGCCGGTATCCTTCCGCTGGTCATCGTTGGCGTCGTGCTGGAAAAGCACATCATCGCCGGGATGACCGCAGGAGCAGTAAAGTAGCTGCGGGACGTTCGAAAATGTCAAAAATGCCCACTGTCAAGGATGTAGCCGAACATGCGGGCGTATCCGTGGGCACCGTTTCGCGCGTGTTATCGGGCGAAGCCGCGGTCAAACCTATGCTGCGCGAAAAGGTCAATGGCGCCATTTCTACGCTCGGTTATCGTCCGAACGTGACTGCGAGAGCGCTGCGCACCAGCAGAACCGATGTCATAGGCCTCGTCGTTCCCGACATCACCAATCCTTTCTTCGCGCAACTTGCCGCAAGCGTCGAGCGTGCGGCGCTCGAATGCGGGCATAGCCTCATGCTGGCGAGCTCGCATAACGATCGCGCGGCGGAGCAGAGCCACGTTTCTGCATTTCTTGACCGGTCGGTGCGCGGCATCATCGTGGTGGCTTCGAGCGACGGTTCGGGGCTCCACCTCGAGGCAGCGGTTCCGATCATATCCCTGGACCGGCGCTTCGGCACCTTTCCCCTGGTGTCGACCAACCATGCGCAAGCGGCCGCGCTGATTGCGGACCATCTCTATGGGCTGGGGCACCGCCACATCGCCTATATCGCCGGGCCGCTCGACACGGAGGCCGGGCGCATGCGCGAGGAGGGCTTCGTCAGCCAAATTGACCGGTTCGGCAAGACTGGCGAACCCGTTGAACTCGAAATTGCCTACGGCAGATTCGACTACGAGTCCGGTGAAAGAATTGCCCGCGACCTGCTTTCGCGTCCGCCGCAGGACCGGCCCACGGCGGTTGCAGCTGCCAGCGACCAGCAGGCCATCGGTGCGCTGCGTGCTGCCCGCGACCTCAAGATCGACGTGCCGCGCAAGCTGTCAGTGACGGGTTTCGACGACATTTCGCTCGCCAATCTCGTCGTGCCGCGGCTGACAACCATACGCCAGCCGGCCGACACGCTGGCACGGCGCGCGGTCGGCCTTCTCCTTGAGGAGCCATCGGGCAGGGGAGACGAGATGGTTGACGGGTCGCTGATCGTGCGTGGTTCGAGCGGCCCGCCCGCGCAACCTAAGGCGGATATCGCTGGGCATAAAAACTGAAGCAAGGCCGGCACTGCGGTCATTAGGAAGGGATGGAAAGATCAATGCTCAAGGGAATCAGGGCCGAACTCAACGGCGACATTCTTCAAGCACTTTGCAACATGGGACACGGCGACTATCTCGTCATTTCCGACATGAACTTTCCGTCGGATTCAATCGCCCGCCAGACGCGTCTGGGTAAGCTGCTGACTATGGAAAACATCCCCGCGCCGCAGGCGATAGACGCGGTCCTTTCCGTCTTCCCGCTGGACACACCGATCCAGCCTTCGGTGGGCCGCATGGAAGTGATCGGCAAGCCCGATGAAATTCCGGCGATTCAACAGGAAGTCCAGGCCATTGTCGACCGCGCCGAAGGCAAGCCATCGCCGATGTATCCCGTCGAACGGATGGCGTTCTATGACATCGCCAGCAAGGCCTATTGTGTGATCGCAACCGGGGAACTGCGGTTCTACGGATGTTTCCTTCTGACCAAGGGTGTCATTCCGGCGGCGGAGGCCGTCAGATGAGCGGGAAAAGCGGGATCGTCATTTTGGGCATTTTCGCTGCCGACACCGCCTACAAGGCCAAGCGCCTGCCCCATATTGCCGAGACGCTGATGGGGTCGGGCTTTACGCTTGGGCCGGGAGGCAAGGGCTCCAACCAGGCAATTGCCGCGGCAAAAGCCGGCGGTAAGGTGACCTTTATCTCCCGGGTCGGCAACGACCCGTTCGGCGAGATGGCGCTTGCGGCCTATGCGGCGGCGGGCGTCAAAGCCAATGTGATGAAGATGGAAGGCGTACCTACAGGCGCGGCCTTCATCTTCGTCGACGAAGTAAGCGGCGACAATGCCATCATCGTCGCACCGGGTGCCGCAGGCCTTATCGGCATCGACGATGTCGACGCGAACCGGACGGAGATCGAAAACGCTGCCATTTTCATGACCCAACTCGAACAGCCCCTCGAAGCGGCCGTACATGGCCTGTCGATGGCGAAAAAAGCAGGAGCGACGACGATCTTCAACCCCGCGCCTGCCCGCGCCATCCCGGACAGCATCTACGGCTTGTGCGATTTCATCGTCCCGAATGAAGTCGAAGCAGCGGAATTGGTAGGCCACCCGATCGAAACCGATGAACAGGCACGTGCGGCGGCCTGCACCTTGCTTGATCGAGGGGCGCGAGCGGTGATCATCACGCTCGGCGCACGCGGCGCCTTCTATCACAGCACCGGGCAGAGCGAATTCGTACCCGCGTTCTCGGCCGGCAATGTCATCGACACAACCGGAGCCGGGGATGCCTTCCTTGGTGCCTTCGCGACGGCGATTTCCGAAGGATGTGCGCCGGTCGAGGCCGTCCGCTTCGGTTGCGCGACCGCGGCAATCGCCGTCACACGGACGGGCACGGCCCCCGCCATGCCTTCGCGCGCCGACATCAACGCCTTGCTGCGCTCATCATGATTGAACATCGCAAGGGAAGTCTAAATCAACCGGCTGTTGGATGCGCGGAGCGAGAGAAGGGCCGGTCTGCATCGGCGTGACGTGGGAACGGCAGCGTGCCGCTCGTCAGGCAACTCTCGCCGGCGAATGCGACACGGAAAGTCTTAGCCTTTAGCAGGGGCGGCATTCGGCTTCATTCGCATGAAAAACCGCATCTGCGCTTTCGTCCCCGGATGCGAGCTGGTTCGGATTTTGCAAGAGTCTGGTGATGCCTGCTTCAAAATCAGCTCGCGCAAGACATCCCACCTTGGACCGACCGTGCTCCCGCAAGTCAGGATCAATAAGCCTAGACACTATTATGGACACGTGTTCTATAAAATGGACAGATTTGACGCGAGTACGCCATGCACCTTTCCATGTGGACTTACCCCTGGGACATCCAGGACCAGGGGCTCGCAGCACTTGCCGCCGACCTTCGCGGCCGTGCGGGCCTCACAACGGTCAGCCTGGCGACCTCCTATCATGCTGGCCGGTTCCTTCAGCCGCGGAGCCCGCAGCAAAAGGCCTATTTCCCCGAGGACGGGACGGTCTACTTCCGGCCGGATGAAAGCCTATGGCAGGACAAGGTGATCCGGCCGCTGATGGCCAGGAACGTGGACGAGCGCGGCGACATGCTGGAAGCCCTCGTCAGGGGACGCGACATGACGGGCCTCAAGGTCTCCTGCTGGACGGTCTGCCTCCACAATACCCGTCTCGGCATGCTGCATCCCAATCACGTGACGCGGAACGCCTTTGGCAATCCCAACTATTACAACCTTTGCCCCTCCAGCCCGGCGGCGCGCGCCTATGTTGTCACCCTCGTGCGCGACATCACGACGAACTACCAGCCCGATATGGTGGAACTCGAAAGCCCGAACTTCATGGGATTCGCGCACGAGTACCATCACGAGAAAGACGGTGTCGGCTTGAACGCCGAAGACGATTTCCTTCTGTCACTCTGCTTCTGCGACCATTGCATGGCGCGCGCCACGAAGGCCGGCGTGCCGGTCGAAGGCGCGCGCAGATCGGTCGTGCGCTTCATCGCGGACCTCTGCGAACGGGCTGTTCCGGAACGGCAGTTTCCCGACTTCCCGGCGGCCGGCATCGATGCCTTTCGCGACCATCCTGATCTGCACGGCTATCTTGCCTGGCGCACCGAACCGGTGACCAGCCTGATCGGCGAAATCAAGGCGGCCGCCGATCCGGCGACACGCATCGTGCTCATCGACCTGAAGGACGGCTGGCTCGGCGGCGTCGATCTCGCAGCAGCCGGCAAGCTCTGCGACGGGGTGATCCTCTGCTGCTACGACATGGCGCCGGGTGTCCTCGGCAATGTCATTCGGACCGGGCGGGCGGCAATCGGAGCGGGAAAGTTCCTCGGGGTCGGCCTGCGCGTCTTCTATCCCGAGGTCGGCGAGCCTGCGGTCCTGGCCGCACGCGCCAAGGCTGCCGTCGATGCCGGCGCTGACGGCGTGAACTTCTACAACTACGGCCTCATACCGGCAAAGCGTCTCGACTGGGTCAAGGCAGCGGTCGACGTCATCACTTAAGCGGATTAGCGCTCATGGCGCTCCTCAGGATGTGATCGGTTCAGCGACCTGGATCAGGCAGTCGCCGGCCTGGCCGTCGCAATGCAGCCTATGCGAAATGACAATGCCGCTCTCGACGAAGCGCAGCTCTTCCTCCGGCTGCTCCAAGCGTTCCAGGTCATGATACCATCCGGCAAGTTCGCCGGCGGAAACGGTGGCGCCAAGTGCGACGGCCGGCTCGAACCAGCCTCTGCGGTTCGCATAGATGCCCTGGCTGTGCCGGGACAGTGAAAGCAGCTGCAACGGCCCAGGTTCGGGGAGTGGTGCGCGCGACAAGACCGGACGCTCGACGATGCCGAGTGTCACGAGCAGCCGGTCGATCGCCGCCGCCGTGAAGGCCATTGTCTGAGGCGTCACGGTTCCGCCGCCGCCGAACTCGCCGGAAAGACCGATGGTTCCCGCCCGCCCGGCAGCCCCCATCGATGTCGGTGCGGTCGGCCCGTTATCGGCAATGAACGCATGCGATGCGCCGATCGCCCGCATAAGCGAGATGGACCGCTCGAAGCGGGCGCCATCCGCCTGCCGCTCGATCAACGTGCAGGGCAGGTGCGCCATGGACGTGCCGCCCGAATGCAGGTCGAGAACCGCGTCATGGCGCGGAAAGAGTTCGTGTTCGAGGAAATGAGCCAGGCGCGCCGTCGGTGACCCGGTGGGATCGCCGGGAAACGCCCGATTGAGGTTGCCGCCGTCAAAGGGCGAGCAGCGCTTGCCGGCCATCACCGCCGGCAGGTTCGCCATCGGCAGGACGGTGACGGCGCCACGGATTTCCGTTACCTCCAACAGGCGCATCAACCGGCCGAGCTGGAGTTCGCCCTCATACTCGTCGCCGTGATTGCCGGCCATCAGCAGCAAAGACGGCCCCTCGCCATTCTTCAGGCGAAGGACCGGAATGCGGATCTGATAATAGGGCGAACGGTCGATCGAATAGGGAATGGCGACGTGGTCGGCCTGCCGGCCCTCGCGCGAAAAGTCGATCGGATTGACGAGGCCACTGTGCATGATGTCTCCAGTGCGGGCGGTTGCGGTGCCGTCAGAGCGGCGACCGCGGTCATTTCGACGCGCAGATCAGGATCGGCGAGGCGTGCCTTAAGGCAGGCGCGGGCCGGCGGGTTTTCGACGTCGATCCAGCCATCATAGACGCTGTTCATCGCATCGAAATCGACGATCGCCGGCAGGAAGACGTTGACGGCGATGAGGTGCGAGCGGTCGATTACCTGCTTCGTTCAAGAGGGCATCGATCTTGCCGAGCACATCGCGGGTCTGGTCCTCAATGCCCGCCTTACGATTTTCTGCGACCTGGCCGGCAATATAGACGAGACCGCCGTAGCTGACGGCCTGGCTCATGCGCGAACCCTTCTGATAACGCTGGATCATGGGCGGGTTTTCCTTTTCTTGCTTTTGGAGGGAGAGTGCTCAGCCGAAGCTGGTCAGATAGGCCGCCGTCACCGAATGGTCCGGGTCGAGCCCGTAGAGGATGGCATGCCGGTCAAAGCAGGTGCAGGGATGCCATACTCGATGACGTCGCCCACCGCGACGTCGCTATTGTCGGCAATGGCGACGAAGGCATGCTGATCGTTGAGGCGGAAAACTTCGGCGCCGCTGAGATCGGCGAGATACGCACCATTGCGATAGAGCGCCAGCGGCCGCGGCAGACCCTGGTCCATCGCCACGTCGCGCATGCCCATGCCGCAGATCGCAAGCTGCGCTTGCGGCCGCGACAAGACCTCGGCCCAGACCCGCAGCGCCGGACGGAAACCTGCGGCCGCCGAAACCGTTTCGCCGCCGATGCGGAAACCGCCGCGCGCATCGAGGCCGGCAAGGCCACGCTCGTAGATGCCGTGATCGTGGAAGAAGATCGCGCCGCTACGCAGCACGAGCCGGCAGGCGGGATCGGCCGCAACGGCGGCTGAAAGCCGTGCAACCACCACGTCGAAAAAGACCGAGCCGCCAGCCGTGACGAGGAGCGGCCGCGCGCCGCCTATGCGGGCGCGCACCTTCGGCAGGAAATCCGCCGTCACCGCCATCAGCGCGTCGATGCGAAGCATCGTCTCTTCCGCATCGGCGGTCGCGGCCGCACCCTCATAGGCGGCGATGCCGGTCAGCTGGAAGGTCGGCGTCTCCACCGCAAGGATCGCGTAGAGGATTGCCTCGGCGACGGCGGCGCTGCGAACACCGGCGCGGCCGGCGCCGAACTCCACCAGCAAACCAAGGGGCGGCAGATCTGCACGCTGCTGCCAGGCTGAGTGAAGAGCATCGACGAGCGCTGTCGAATCCACGAAGACATAGAGTTCCGCATCTGGATAATCGGCGAGCAGGGCCGCAAGCCGGCGGGCGGCAGCGGTCCCGCCGATCTCGTTGGCAAGGATCAGGCGGCGCTGTCCCGCCTTGAGCAGGACGGCGGCCTGGCGGATGTCGGCGACCGTTGTGCCCCAGGCGCCTGCCGCCAGAAGCGCCTCTGACAGCGCCGTCGACATCGGCGTCTTGGCGTGCGGAGCGATTTCGGCGCCGTGGCTCTTCACATAGGCCATCATCAGTTCGACATTACAGGCGAAGGCCTGCCGGTCGAGCGAGATCAGCGGCAGGGCCATCCTGCCGTCATAGGGTTTCCATCCCTGCTTGCCGATTGCAGCAAGCGGGAGCGGCGGATTGCCTGGCGGAAAGCCGCGCACCCGCTCGTCGATCAAGACGTTTTCCGTCGCGGTATGAAGGTCAGACATGGCAGCCCCTCCTGATCTCGACCGGATCGGCGATGCCGAGGCGATAGGTGTCATTGGCAGTGGCAAAGAACAGGGCGCGCTGCTCCTCGAGAGACAGCTGCGAGGCGACCGTGCGGAAAACCTGATAAACCCCGTCGAAAGAGGCGTGCAGTCCCGCGACCGGAAAGTCGCTCGCGAACATGGAGCGCGCCGGGCCAAAACAATCGAGGCAATGCTCGATCACCGGCCGCAGGCTTTCGAGCGTCCATTCGTTGTCGTAGGCGACGAGGTCGGAAATCTTCAGGCGCACGTTCGGCTCGCTACCGAGCGCCCGCAGTCCGCGGCGCCAGAGCGCCATGCCGTCCTCCGTCCGATCAGTGGGGCTGCCGCCGTGGTTGAGCACGAAAAGCGTTTCCGGAAAAGCCTGTACGAGCTCAAGCGCCTCGCTCATCTGCCAGGGATATAGCATCAGATCGAAGACCAGCCCGAGCCGCGTGGCCTCGGCAAGCCCCGCCCGCCAGGCGGGATCGCCCATGCGGTTCGGGCGCGGAGCAAAACTCTTTACCGCTTCCGGATGCCAGCTGACGATATCACGGATGCCGACGACATTCGGGTTTGCCGCTTCCGCCTCGAGCAAGCGTATGGCATCCGGCCCGTCGAGAGGAACGCGCGCGATATAGCGATGCGCGACGCCGGAGCTGCGGTCGAGGCCATCCAGCCAGCGGCTTTCTTCCAGCGGGTGCGCATCGGACCAGCCGGCCTCCACATGGACCGTTGCAACGACGTTCTGGCGCGCGGCATCGGCGCGATAATCGTCGATGCCGTAGTCGCGCAGGATCGGCGCGAAGCTTCCGAAAACCATCTCCTCGCCGGAAGCTCGCGCCTTCTGAAGCCAGGGATGACGTTGCAGCCCAAGGTCCCAGAGATGATGGTGCGGGTCGATCACCGGCCCTTCGTAGCGCCTCGTCATCTGCGCGCCTCGCGGCCGGAAACGAGCAGCAGTGCAAGGATCAGCGTGCCGAACATGATCGACCGCCAGCCGGGCGAGGCGTTGACCACAGTGATCAGCGCCGTCGTCGTGACGAGCAGGATTGCCCCCGGAATGGTCCCGGCATAGGTGCCGCGGCCGCCAAGGATGGAGGTGCCGCCAAGCACGACGGCGGCGATCGACGTCAGCAGATAGGGGTCGCCGATGCCGACATAGCCTTGCCGGTTCATGCCCAGCACGAGAATGCCCGCAAGCCCTGCGAAAAAACCCGACAGAGTATGGACGATCAGCGTGTTGCGGATGACGCTGACGCCGGAAAGCCGGGCAGCCAGCGGATTTGCCCCAAGCGCCAGGAAACGCGCGCCGATCGGCATGCGATGGACGAGCAGGAGGATGACGATCGAGACGACGAGCCACAAAATGATGCCGGCCGGAATGCCGAGCGGCCGCGCCTGCCCGAGCAGAATGACCGCCGGGTTGCTGACGGTGACCGCGCTGCCGCCGGCGACAATCACGAGCAAGCCCTGCAGGAAGGTCGCCATGGCAAGCGTCATGATGATCGGCGGCACGCGAAGACAGGCAGCACCCGCGCCGTTCATGAGGCCGATGCTGGTGGCGATGACGAGGGCCGCAGCGATGCCGACGAGGCCGGTCGGGTCCCAGGCCGGCGAAATAAGCGGCAGCAGGATCGCCGTGACGGTGATGACCGCGCCGACGGAAAGATCGATGCCGCCCATAAGGATGACGAGGGTCTGCCCGGCAGCCGCAATGCCGATCACCGCGGCGAGTTCGAGCAGGTAGCGCAGGTGGCCATAGGCGCCGAAACCACGCAGCGTAAAGCTTGCGACGATCCAGACGAGTGCGACCAGAAGGAAGGTCAGGAGCGGCGGATTGCGGAACGCGGACCTGATCGTGTTCATCGCCTTGCCCTCCATTGCGCGAGAAGTTCCGGAACGGCGACCGCGCCGACGATGATCAGGCCCTGCGCGACATATTGCGCAACCGGCGGGAAGCCCAGGAAGAACATGACGTTGATCATGACCGAGAGCAGCAGGCTGCCGCAGATCGCGCCGCGCATCGTGCCCTTGCCGCCAAGGAAACCCACTCCGCCGAGCACGGCGGCGGCGATCGAATTCAGCGTGAAAGGCGTACCGATAACAGGATCACCCGAGCCGGTCTGGGCAGCGACGAAGAGACCGCTCAGTGCTGCGAGAAGACCGGACAGCGCGAAGGCGACGACTTTTACCCGTTCGACCGGGACGCCGGAGCGGAATGCGCCGACCGGATTGTCGCCAGCCGCGTAGATGCCGAGGCCGAGCGGCGTTGCGAGAAACGCCTTCCAGAGCGCCAGGATGACGACGAACAGCAGGAAGGCGGCGGGTGTGTGGCCGGCCAGCGTCG
The DNA here is from genome assembly GCF_000419765.1 of Rhizobium mongolense USDA 1844. Lineage (GTDB taxonomy): Bacteria > Pseudomonadota > Alphaproteobacteria > Rhizobiales > Rhizobiaceae > Rhizobium > Rhizobium mongolense. The sequence goes on from NZ_ATTQ01000003.1 coordinate 211,154, forward strand.
TCGACAGCCAATCGGGAATGAACCCGCCCGGCCGCGGCAGCAGGATGAGTGCGACCCCGCCGATGATGAAGGAGCCGGCGAGCGTGACGATGATCGCAGGCAGCCTCAGATGCGTCACGATGGCACCGATGACGGCGCCGATCGAAAGACCGGCGAGTGCGACCGCAAGAATGCCGCCCGGCACGCCGAGCGCTCCTTCCATTGTCGTCGCGGCAATCACGGCTCCAAGGCTGACGAGCGGGCCGATCGCTAGGGTGATGCCACCGTTCAGCATGAGAAGCGCCTGCGCCATGGTGACGAGCGCGAGCGGGAACCAGTTCTGCGTGAACTTCGAGAAGCCGCCGATGGAAAGGATGCCGGGAAAGAGCAGCGCATAGAGGATGAGAAAGGCGGCGACAACCAGATAGAGGCCGGCAAGGCCGCGGTTGCGGCGAAGCTGGATCGAGCCGTAGAGCCGGGATGACGAACTTGTGCTCATGCCGCCGCTCCCTGCGTCGTGGTGGTGATGCCCATGGCCGCGCCGACGATCGCTCCTTCGCTGATTTCATCTTGCGACAGCACCGCCGCAACGAGCCCCTCGCGCAGAACCACGACACGATCGCAGAGATGCACGAGCTCCGGCGTATCGGAACTGGCCAGAATGACGAGCCGCCCCTCGGCGGCGAAGGCACGCAGCATGAGATAGATTTCCCGCTTGGTCTCGATGTCGACGCCGCGCGTCGGATCGTTGAGGAGGAGAACGGAGGGATCGAGCGGCAGCCATTTGGCGAGCGCCACCTTCTGCTGATTGCCGCCGGAAAGCGCCTGCACCGGGCGGTCCGTATCGCCCTTGATCGTCAGCCGGCGTGCGAGATCGGCGACCAGGCCGCATTCCGCCTGCCGGTCGCGCAGCCCCTTGCCGGCGAGCCGTCCAAGCGAGGGCAGGATGAGATTGGACGCGATGGAATGGGGCAGCACCAGCCCTTCGTGCTTGCGGTCGGCCGGGACATAGGCGATGCCCGCGGCATTCGCCTCGCCGACATGGGCGGGCAGGCCGGATTTGCCTGATACCTGCGCTCTGGAAGCCGCGGCCGGAATTGCGCCGTAGAGGCCAAGCAGCAGGTCTTCCTGTCCTTGTCCCACGAGCCCGCCGATGCCGACGATCTCGCCGGCGCGGGCGCAGAAGCCTACGTCACGCACCATGCCGGCGGAAAAGCCTTCGACGCTGATGCGCATCGCGCCGGGTGCTGCGGCCAGGCGCGGCGGGAACAGGTCCCCGGTCTCGCGGCCGACCATGAGGCGCACCAGGCCTTCGCCGTCGATGCCGGACAGCGACTGGTCCGCGGTGACCAAGCCGTCCTTCAGCACCGTGACATGCGAGCAGAGCGCCTGCACCTCATTGAGGCGGTGGGAAATATATAGAAGTGCCGTGCCGCGGTCCCTCAGCGTCTCGATCAGGCGGGCAAGGATGCCGGCTTCGTGAGCGGAGAGCGACGAAGTCGGCTCGTCCAGAATAAGCACGCGTGGCTTCCGGAACAGCGCCTTGGCGATTTCCACCATCTGACGGCGTCCAAGCGCGAGATCGGCGATCGGCATGTCGAGCGGCTCGGTGAGCCCCACCATGTCGCAGACATCCCGAACGCCGCGATGGAGCGCTCTGTAATCGATGAGACCGAACCGGCGCGGAAACGCGCCGACCCCGATGTTTTCGGCAATCGAGAGACTGGCCGTGAGGCTCAGCTCCTGCTGAACCACGGCGATACCCGCCGCGCGCGCAGCCGCCGGGCTGAAGCGCCCGACGGACTTGCCGTCGACAAGGATGGAACCACCGTCCGGCTGGAGAGCGCCGGACAGGAGATTGATCAGCGTGGACTTGCCGGCGCCGTTTTCGCCGAGCAGGGCGTGAACCCTGCCCGGCAGAAGGGCGATATCGACGCCCTTCAAAACGGGATTGCCGAAAAATCCCCTGAACACCTGCCTGGCTTCCAGCAGGGGTCTTTCTTCCGTCATGACGGCTTCCCTCAACGCGGATTACTTGGCAAGCAGCTTGTCGAAGAGCGCCTTGTCGTAGTCCGAGTAGATATAGCCGTCAGCCGGGAACTTGTCGGCCCGTGCGAGGTAGCTGCCGATCGTACTGTCGTCGATGACAGGCAGCGGCACCTTGACGAATGCCGGAACGTCCTTGCCTTCCAGCGCCTGTACAGCCGTGTAAACGGAAAGTGCGCCGAGCCAGTTGGGCTGCATGGTCGCCCAGCTCTTCAGTCCCTTCTCCTTCCAGAGCTCCAGGAACTGCCGGGCGTTTTCGCCTGTTGTCGGCACCTGGTCGCGGCCCTGGCGGTCGAAGGCGAGGACGGAGCCGGCCGATAGGGCGCCGCCGAGCGACAGCACGCCGTCGATTTCGGGATTGGCGAAGAGCAGGCTGGTCATCGCTTCCTGTGCCGGCGCGACGTTATATTCCGTGTTCGTCTCGGTGATCACCTGGAGACCGGGATTGGCATCGAGGACCGGCTGGGCACCCTTGCGGCGGTCGTCGCTCACCGAAATGCCGGCCGGGCCGTTCATGATGATGATCTTGCCCTTGCCGCCGAGCTGGCTGACCATCCACTTGGCAGCGGTCGCGCCCCATTCGTTGGAATCGGTATTGATTTTCGCAGTCACCTTGTCGGTGTTGACGAGGCTGTCGAAATTCACGACGGCGATGCCCTTGTCGCAGGCATCGGAAATGACGCGGTCGAGCGCATTGGAGGAACCGGCGATCACGACGATGGCGTCGACATTGGCATCGATCATCGACTGGATATGCTGGATCTGCGTCTGGGCGTTGCCCTGCGCGTCCGTAATCATCAAGTCCTTCACGAGGCCAGCCTTCTTCAGCTCCTCCACTTCAGCCGTGATGGTGCCTTCGGTCTGCTTCATCCAGGTCGGCACCGAATAGATGTTCGCCCAGCCGATCGTATAGGGCGCCTTCCTGTCACCCTTGATGCAATTGGCGGCGGCTGAGGCCGTGCCGGCCGAAAAGACGAGGAGCGCTGTTGCGGCGGCGGCACCCGCAAGAAGGCGGCGGCGTCGCGAAGCGCAAATGCCATTTTCAAGTTTGTTCATGTCGATCCCCTTTTTTGTGTACGGCGGCGTTGACGGTTTGCCATCGATGTCCAATATACCGTACATGTGATCTATATACCGGACGAAGTGATCTTATGCCGATTTTTTTACCTCGCAAGAGGGGTGGGAAAATTTCATTCGCGATGAATGACGGGATCGATTGACAGATGCGGCAGACGGCTTGAAAAGCTCGGCCGGACAAAAAAGGATCGACAGCAATGGATGCAGTTCAGGACGAAGCAGCCGGCAAGCGCGCCCGAGGGCTCGACCGCGCCTTCGAGATCCTCGAGTTCCTGCGCCAGAAGCGGCAGGCCCTGAAGCCGAATGAAATCGCCACGCAGATCGGCGCGCCGCGCTCATCGGTTTACGAGCTCGTCAACCTGCTGCTGCAGAATGGCATTCTGGAATTCACGGGCGGCGAAGGGCGTGTCTATCTCGGCCGCAAGCTGTATTTCCTCGGCGCCGCCTATGAGAACCATTTCGATTTCACCCGCGAATGCGAGGCGGCGTTGGAACAGCTTGCCGACGAGACGCGGGAGACGGCGCAGTTCTGCATGCTGGATGGCAACAAATACACGGTCGTTCGCATGCGCGAAGGCGCACGCCCATTCCGCATTTCTACGGATGTCGGGCAGTCGGTGCCGATACCATGGACGGCGTCGGGCCGCCTGCTCGTCGCGAACCTGTCGGATCAGGAAATCCTGAACTTCATTCCGCCGCAGGATTTCCGCCTGCCGACGGGCGAGTGGCTCGATCCGCAAACCTTCATCGCCGAGGTGCGCCAGGCCGAGCGTGAAGGTCTCTTCACGTTCAACAGCATCGTCGACAGCTTCACCCACTGTTTTGCCGTACCGGTGCGGGGCGAAGAAGGTCATGCAGCCGCAACGCTCTGCCTCGTCACGCCGCGCGACGACGGCCTTGCGAACCGGGACCATTATCTCGACTGCCTGAAGAAGGCTGCCGCGAGCCTAGATCAATCCCCAATGCGACCAAAACGAAGCTGGCCGTAGAACTCGATGGCGCGAAGGCGTTGGTTTTTCACCAAGGAAACTTCATTCCTTCCGCTGGTATGACCGACTAGCGAACCGTCGGCGCGCGAGGTGGCGCAAATCCATCCGAAGCAGAGATGACGACTGGGAGCGCACTCAGGCCCACCCGGTCCTTGCTACTTTCCGGGCGGCCTGCTCGGTCGCCGTAGGCCATTGCCGCAAAGCGGATAGCATATCTCTGTTTCGATGCCGCAGCTGGGAAGCGCCGATACCTGTAGCCCCGCTAATTGCGACGCGACGAACCCTGATTCCGGCGCGTTTTTAAATCCCTGACCCGTCGAAGTTCTCGTCGTCGTCGCCTTCCCAGGGCAAGGGCATCGAGGTGCGACCGAGGTTGGCCGAGGGCATCGGCATCCAACACTTCAATTCCGGTTCGGCATATCCGATGATCTGCCCGGGCGAGGAATCAGACGCACGCCAACCTTCTCCGCCGAACTGATCGCCATTCGACCAATAGGCGAGGTCAACTTCCGCCGGACCCTGTTCGGACGGTCGGATCGTGACGAGGATTCGACTGCCGTCTTTCGGTGCGCTTGCCATATGGCGCCAACGGTCTGGCTCGTCCATCGTTTTTCCTCCTGGCTCGCTACAGGTTCAGAATGTCGCCTCGCCATTAAAAGCGGTCAACTCAAACTTTTCACAAGGGTCGCCGTTGGTGCCGAGCTGCAGGCCGACTGGCGCAAGCACATTACGACGTTCATGCATATATGCCATCGCTCTTCGAGACATACGATATCGACGTCCCTCGGACGCTGATCAACGCGGTTCCAAAACGCCAGATCGAATTCCTTGCCGGTCGTATTCTTTCTCGCGCCGCACTGGAAAGATTGCATCAACCGAGTGCTTCGATAGCCATCGGAAAGTGGGGTTCCGGCTCGATTAGCCACTCGTACGGGAAATGTGTCTGCCTCGTCGTTGCTGACGAAGCAAGACTGGTTGGCATCGATGTCGAAAAGGTGCCGACCGGTACCTCCTTGGAGGCAATCCTGCGGGAAGCTCTGGACGCTGGCGAGCGAGATCGGGTTTTTCAGAAAACAACGTTCGATGCCGCCATACTCGCAAGGCGCTTTATCCCGTAGTCCTGGAATTTTTCGGTTTCGACGAGATCAAGCTCGGGTAAGACAATGATGTACTGGCCTCCCGGAAAGCCTATTTGCCGGTCGCATTGAAACGCGTCAACAAAGCGCCTCCCTGCGTGAATCGGCGATCTTCCCGGGCCGGCGGCCGCTCTGGAAGCGGTAGCCGTCGGCAAAGGTGAGGCGAAGCCCCTCAGGTCCAAATGCTTTCAGGTGTAAGAATCTCAAACGGCACGATCCGTTGCTCGACTGACGGTGTATCTTTGCGCTCGATCAACCGCAGCATAACATCGAGCAGTTCTTCTGGCATTCTGTCCAGCGGATGGCACAGTGATGCGGTTATGAGCCCTTCGGTCAAACCTCTGCGCGTTTCCGGTCCGACGTCGCTACATACGATACGGACCTCGCGCTGGCGTTCCGGGGATTGCTCTCGCACGGCGCGCAGGACACCCGAAATTCCGCCACCGTTGACGAATATTCCCTTGATATCCGGCTCCTCAGCGATCAGCTTGCGGACGATCGCATAGGCATTCTCCGGTTCCTCATGGGTCAAAAAGGTTTCGCTGACGTGGAAGTCCTGTGCGTATTCTCTCATGTAAGAGCGGAAGCTTGCATCTGAAATATCCTGACACTGATAACGGTTGCTTCCGATCAAGGGAATGACTTTGCCTGGTCCCGTCGCCGTCTGGCTGATGAACCAGGCAGCGGTGCGACCCCGCTTCCAATTATCGGTGCCGACAAAGCCCGCGCGACTGGCAGCTGATAGATCCGTGACATAAGCAATCACCGGAACGCCGCGCGACCGCAGCTCATCGATCGCCTGACTGACCACTGGGTGGTCGGCAGTGACAACCGCAATGGCATCGCTCGTTTCGCCCATCCTGCGGAGATTGGCAGCGACTGCCTCGGGGGAAAGGTCGTCCTCGAAGACTACGTCTGGCTCAATGACAACATCCGCCCGCCGGGATGAGGCCGCAACAATCGCATCTGCCCACATCTTGTAGAGCGGCCTATGCGACTGCTGCATGAGGAAGCCGAGCTTTCTATGTGTCAGATTTTCCCGCTTGCGTTCGCGCAGGGCTCCAAGGCCGTAAAATCCGATCTCGCCTGCCGCATCCAGAACGCGCTCGATCGTCTCAGGTCTAACGGCGCCAGTCCCATGTAGGAGCCGGTTGACTGTAGAAACGCTCAGACCTGCGGTCTGGGCGAGTTGGGCTATCGTAGGCTTGCTCATCGAAGGCTCGCTCTTTGTTTCATTTATGAAATGCCGCTCTTGGCAGAAAATGTCTTACTTCGAACTATTATCGTTTTGCATTGGCATTTCAAGCGCTACAAATTATGGCGCATTAGTTGATGCATTGTCGCAGAGAGCGGTGATGCGAATGGGAGGAATGACATGAAACGATTGAAGCGCATTGCCGCCGCAGTTCTTGCGACGTCCGCAATCATGCTTGGTGCGACTTGCGTCGAAGCCGCAAACATCGCAGTCGTCGGCGGGAAGACAGACGATGAGTTCTGGAGCCGGATCAAGAAGGGCGTGGATGATGCTCGTCTGGTTGTCGAAAAGAACGGCGGCTCGGTCAGCTACCTTCAGCTTCAAACCTACGACAATCTTGGTCCTGACGCCGCGCAGCTCGTTCGCACTGCAATGAGCCAGGGCGTGACGGGTATCGTTGTGCCGGACTGGGTTCCGGAAGCTGAGGACGAGGCGATCAAGGCTGCGGTCCAGGCGGGGATCAAAGTCATTCTTATGAATGCCGGCAACATTGAAAAGGCGCGTGAGCTAGGCGCGATCAACTATGTTGGCTCCGATGAGTACGTGGCAGGCAAGGCAGGCGGTGAATATCTCGGATCGAAAGGCGCAAAAAATGTCATTTGCGTCAACACGGTTCCCGGCGCCGCCAATCAGGAAGCCCGCTGCAAAGGAGTGATCGACGGCATCACTGCGAAAGGTGGACAGGGCAAGCAGCTTCCCCTTCCTGCGACGAGCTTCGGGGATCAAACGGCCATCGCGGAGGCGGTGAAGGCCACGCTAATCCAGGACGACAGCATTGACGGTATCATCAACGTCAGCGCGACAGATGCCGATGCAGCCGCAAGCGGGATCAACCAGGCGGGAAAGGTCGGCAAGGTATCGCATGGTACCTTCGATCTTAACGCGTCGGGCTTGGCCCGCATCAAGGATGGCACGCAGACCTTCGCCATCGATCAGCAGCCGTATCTGCAGTCGATCCTCAGTGTGACGCTGCTGGCGTCGCACCTCGACTATGGAACGAACCTTCCGACCGCGCCGGTCCTCACCGGCCCAGGAATCGTCGACGCATCCAACATCGATGCGACCATGGCCGGCGTCAAAAGCGGCGCCCGATAATCGGTTCTCGTCAAGCTCGACCCGCAGGACCGCTGCGGGTCGAAGACGACGGCGCTTCGGTTCGAAGCCTTGTTAGGATTTTGCACATGAACACTCTGTCAGTAGGCAACCTCTTGCGGCGCCCCGAGGCGGGCGCGTTCCTCGGGCTCGTCGGGGTGCTTGCGTTCTTCATCATCTTTGGAAGCACCAAGTTTCTCGAACCGGCCGGAGCAGCGAGCTGGCTGAACGTCGCCGCCAATCTCGGCATCGTCGCCCTGCCGATCGGACTGTTGATGATCGCGGGGGACCTCGACATTTCGATCGGGGCCATGATCCCCGCAGGATCGATGACCATCGCAATCATCGCCGGCTTCTATGGCCTCCCGATCTGGGTTGGCATGCTCGGCTCGATCGGCATAGGGCTCATAGTGGGCCTAGTGAATGGCTATCTTGTCGTACGAACCGCGGTTCCCTCACTGATTGTCACGCTCGGCACGCTGTTCGCGGTCCAGGGCCTGATGCTCGGCGTATCGGTCCTCGTAACAGGAACCACTAGCGTTCCCTTGACGGCGGATCCATGGGCAAAGTTCCTCTTTGGTCAGTTCCTGTTCGGCTCCTTCCAGGTGATCATCATTTGGTGGATTGCAATTACCACCCTCTTCGTTTTCTTCATCCATCTGTCTCCCTATGGGAACTGGATCTTCGCGATGGGCGGAGACAGGGTCAGCGCCCGTAACGCCGGCATTCCGACGGCGGGGCTCACGGTCATCCTGTTCGTTCTCTCCTCCACGAGCGCGTCGTTCGTTGGAATGTGTCAGGCGATCCTCTTCAACTCGGCGCAGGTCTCCGGCGGGATGACCTTCATCTTCAACGCAATCATCTCGGTGGTCGTGGGTGGTGTGCTGCTGACCGGAGGCTTCGGATCCATAATCGGCATCTTCTTCGGCACGATCACCTTCGCGGTCGTGAATCAGGGCATCTACTTCACCACCTTCGACCGCAACTGGTCGAGCTTGATCATCGGCGTGATGCTTCTGATTGCCGTATTGATGAACAACACGTTCCGTCACATGGCCCTGACCTACTCGCCGAAGAAGAAGTGAGGACAAGATATGAAAACGCCAATTCTCGAGCTTGAGAACGTCAATAAGTCCTTCGGTCCGATCGACGTCCTGCACAACATCACGCTGAGGGTTCATCCAGGCGAAGTCCTATGTCTGCTCGGCGACAACGGTGCAGGCAAGTCCACGCTCATCAAGACCTTCGCCGGCGTTTACAAGCCGACGAGCGGCATGGTGAAGTTCGAAGGAAAGGCCGTTGCGTTCAACAATCCGCGCGAAGCCGCCGATATGGGCATTGCGACAGTCCACCAGTTCGGCGGTACCTTCCCCCTTATGAGCATCGGCCGTTCATTCTTCGTCGGCCGGGAGCCGACCAAGGGCTTCGGCCCCTTCAAGATCTACGATCGCAAGAAGGCTAACGAGATCGCGGTGAAGGCCGTCCGGGAATTCGGCATCACGCGTATCGACGACGGAGACCGCCTGATTGGCGGGTTGTCTGGCGGTGAACGACAATCGCTGGCCATCGCACGCGCGGTCCATTTCGGGGCGAGGGTGCTCATTCTCGACGAGCCGACGGCGGCGCTCGGCGTCAAGGAGGCCGCGCACGTTCTGCGCATTGTGCTCGAGGCGCGGCGTCGCGGCCTGGCAGTGATCTTCATCACCCACAACGTCATCCATGCAATGACCGTTGGCGACCACTTCGCCGTCCTGATCAAGGGCGAGAAAGCTGCTGATTTCCGCAAAGGCGAGAAGACCCGAGAGGAGATCACCGACCTCATGGCTGGCGGCGAGGCGATGGCCGAACTTGAGGCTGAGATCGAAGCTCACTCGTCCGCCAATAGCGGACAACCCATAGCGGTCTGACCGGCGCCGGTCGGACACGACAAGACAACGACATCGGCTCATCCGCCGCGGCGGGTGGGGCCTCCAAGTGCAACAATCTTCTGGGTGACAAGTCATGAAAATCGCGCTCGACCCCTTTATGCATCGCCACCTTTCCCTCGAGCAGCTCCCCTCGAAAGTCGCCGAACTCGGCTATGAGTGGATCGAACTCAGCCCGCGGGCGGATTTCCTTGAATGGTTCAAGGCGCCGCGTGTTTTCCCATCGCGGGTCAAGGCTTTCAAGAAGGCGCTTTCAGACGCCAATGTCGGCATCGCGTCTCTTCTGCCCATGTATCGCTGGGCGTCCAACGACGAGGCAGAGCGGCAGGCCGCAGTTAAACACTGGAAGCGTGCCGTCGAGATCTGCGTCGAACTCGGCGTCGACACGATGAACTCCGAATTCGGTCGGGGACCGCATCCGGACAAGGGCTCCTGCTACTGCTGCCACACCGGATCGATGATCGAGGCATGCGAGGACGCCTGGTGGCGATCGATGGAGGAACTCGTTCCGATCTTCGAACGCGAAGGCATCAACCTCCATGTCGAGCCGCATCCGGAAGACTGGTGCGAGACGCTGCAGCCGGCCCTCGACATCATCCGGACGGTCAACTCCAAGAACGTCAAGTTCCTCTATTGCGCGCCGCATACGTTCTACTTCGGCGACGATACCAAGGCGATGCTGCGCGAGGCGAAGGACGTTCTCGCCCACGTCCACGTCGGCGATACCTTCAATCACAAGGCGTCATCGGGTCTCCGTTACATCCTGAATCCTCCCGGCACCAATGCCCGCATTCACCAGCATCTGAACATCGGCCAGGGCGAAGTTCCGTGGGATGATTTCTTCGGCACCCTGGCCGAAGCGGGCTTTGACGGGATCATGACGGCCTGCGTCTTTGCCTGGGAGGACAAGGCTGACGAATCCGGGCGCTTCATGCGCTCCGAGATGCAGCGTTACGTGGACAGGTATTGGAAGAAATAGGACCGTCGGGCTGAAGAAGCCTGCATGAACTAGGGTACGGACACTTCAACAAAAGAGCGACGCAGGCGACGGGGTTCCCGCCGCAGGGCGGAGCTTTGCTTAACCGGCACGGTGCCGGAGGAGAAACGAGCATGATAAACGGAGAAAGAACCATAACTCACCCCTTGCGCTGGGGCATGGTCGGCGGCGGCCGTACTGGCCAGGTGGGCTACAAGCACCGCACGGGCGCACTCAGGGACGGTACTTACCGGCTGCTTGCTGGTGCATTCGATCTCGATGCAGCGCGCGGACGCGATTTCGGGACCAAGCTGGGAGTGGCCGAAGATCGCTGCTACGCGAACTACAAGGAGCTGATCGTCAAGGAAAGGGCACGTGAGGATGGGGTCGAGGTCGTCTCGATCGCAACGCCGAACTTCACCCATTTCGAGATCACCAAGGCCTGCCTGGAGGCGGGGCTGCATGTAATCTGCGAAAAGCCGCTGTTCTTCACCGTCGCTGAATGCGACGAAGTCGCCAGGCTGGCTGAGGAGAAGGGCCTGATCGTCGGTGTGACCTATGGGTTCACCGGCCATCCGCTGGTGCATCAGATGGCCGCCATGGTCAAAAAAGGCATGCTAGGCGATGTTCGCATCGTCGACCTGCAGTACACCCACGGCTTCAACGCGGGCGACGATGTCGGCGCAGGCGAGGCCGTAAAATGGCGCACGAATCCCAAAACCGCAGGCCCCACCTTTGTCTTGGGCGATATCGGCACGCATCTCTACTACCTGTCAGAAGTCGTGCTGCCGCATATGAAGATCGAAAAGCTGCTTTGCGATCGGAAGGCCTTCATCCCAACGCGCGCGCCACTCGAAGATCACGCGACCGTTCTGATGCACTATGACAACGGCGCGCGGGGCCGCCTCTGGGTGTCTTCTGTGAACGCGGGCAATATGGGATCACAGCGCTATCGCTTCGTCGGCTCCAAGGCCTCAATCGAATGGTCCGACGCCCACCCTGACCAACTGATCTATGAAGTTCAGGGCGAACCGAACCGCACCCTGCACCACGGCATGCCCTACCTCGAAGAGGAAAGCCTTGCCTGCGATCGCATGGGCGCGCTGCACACCGAAGGTCTCGGCGATAGCTGGTCGAACATCTATCTCTGGATCGCACAAGCAATCGATGCAAAGCGCCGTGGCGACAACTCGTTCCTCAAGAGCCATCACTATCCCGGCATCGAAGCCGGCACGGAAGGCGTGCGCTGGTTGGAGAACTGCGTCCGCTCTGCCGACGCAGGCTCGGCCTGGGTCGACTTCAAGTGACCGGACTGGGGGCGCGCTGGATCTCCTCCATCCTCCTCCCAAGCGCGTCCCCAACACCCCTTTTTTGGAAAGATAAAACGATGAAACTTTCGATCTGCACGGACGTGATGGGCGGTCTCTCCTTCACTGATATGCTCGACAAATGCGTGAAACTCGGTGTCGAGGGCATCGAGATGACTGGCGGGGGATGGTCGCGCGGACCTCACTTCCGCGCCGACGAGCTCCTGGCCGACAAGGGCCATCTCAAGTCCAAGCTCAAGGAAATCGAAGCCCGCGGGTTGGAAATTGCCGCCCTGAATTGCTCGGCCAACCCGCTTGATCCAGGCGATATGGGCAAGCGTCACCGCAATGAAATGGAAGACACCATCCGTCTCGCCGGCGAAATCGGCGTGAAGACGATCGTCACCATGTCCGGTCTGCCCGAAGCAGCCCCTGGCGATACGGTTCCGAACTGGCTTGTCTATACCAAGAGCTGGCCAAATGAGATGCCGGAGCGCGACCGGTATCAGTGGGAGGACCGGGCTTTTCCGCTGTGGCACGATCTGGTGAAGCTGGCCAAGGAGGCCGGCGTCGAAAAATACGCGCTCGAAAATTTCTCGGCCATGCTGGTCTGGAATCCCGAGACGCTTTTCCGCCTGCGAAACGAAGTCGGTCCGATGGTCGGCATGAACCTCGACCCGTCGCATTTGATGTGGATGGGCGCCGATCCGATCGCTTCCGCCCGCGCGCTGGGCAATGCGATCCACCACTGCCATGGCAAGGACACGCGCATCGAGCGTGGTTTGGCCGACGTAAACGGCCTCCTCGAGCTCAAGGAGGTGACAGACGTCGCCAATCGGACCTGGAACTATGTCGCCGTTGGCGCAGGCCATGATCTGCAGTGGTGGAAGGAGTTCTTCTCCGTCGTTCGCATGGTTGGCTACAACGACTGGGTCAGTCTCGAGATGGAGGACTTCACAATGTCCACCGACGCCGGCATCCAGTCCTCCATCGATGCGCTACAGGCTACGATCAGCCGCTGACTTTGGCCCGGGCTGCTGACGCGGCCCGGCCATTTTGTGAGGACCAGATGAGCCCGATCAAAGACACCAGGGTGAACGCCGATCCTGCGGATCGCGGCTTCGATCGCCTCAGCGACGACCGGGTGCCCGGATGAGGTGAATGGCCCTAGACCACGACCGGGCACCCGGTCGCCAGTGCGGCGGCCGTATCGCCGCCGGCGGTTGAAGAAAGCGAGGAGGAAATTGGAAGCACCGAATACGGCGACCGGGCCGATCGGCCGCTGAATGAGACGGATCTCCGGACGCGCCTGTGGCTGACGCTCGGGCAGGGCGGCGTCGAAACGGCAGACCAGACAAGCGCTTGTTCGACATGATCGGCAAAGAGCCGGAGTTGACCGGTTGTTCGTCCGCGCTCGCCCTGCAGGCGCGCTACGGAAGACCGGTCTCCTGCGTACCGATTTCGGTGACTGCGTCCGTTCGGCTTTCGATCTCGTCTGCGATAGCAAGCAAGAATGCAGCGCGTTCCGATCGGGCCGATTAGCCATAGCTCACGGACCACGGTGGCTGCGAAGCAAACAGGTCGGTTCCCTCCACCCATTCGCCGGCGATCAGATGCCTACCCTTCGGATTGAATGTCATCATCGGCTCTCCCACTGCGAGGTCGAGCTTGGCTGGATCGTATCTGGACTGGCGCGGCAAGTCTTGGCCTCGAAAAGCCGCTGTTGCGAATGCCGTCGCCGCTGATTGCGGTGCCCGGATCAAATATTCCGGGCACCACCATCTTCGTAACTGGTCGCGACGAGTCGCGTTCAGGCCTTGTATTTTTCCACGGCGCCCTTCAGCCTGCTCCATTCGGCATACCAGGTGTTGAAGAGCTTGAGCTGTGCCTCGACGTAGCCACGCTGGCTGTCGGTCAGCACGTCCGTTTCGTTGAAGTGGAGCGTATATTCCTTGTCGCCCTTCAGCACCATCATGTGTTTGAAGTACAGCACCAGATCCGGACCTTCGTCGAAGGAGGAGAGGACGCCGAGCGCCTGCTCCAGCTCCAGCGCCCGCTGGCGGGCATCTGCATCGCCGGCAGCCGCTGCCTGAGAGAGGTTGCAAAGGTGGATGACTTCCTTCGGCAGCACATTGCCGATGCCGGTGATGGCGCCGGTGGCGCCGCAATTGACGAAGCCGTGAAAGACGGCCGTGTCGACGCCGATCATCAGCGAGACGTCGTCATCGCGACTGGTGATGTTTTCGGCGGCGTAGCGCATATCGGCGGCACCACCGAACTCCTTGAAGCCGACCAGATTGGGATGCTCGGCGCGCAATGCAAAGAAGAGGTCGGCACGCGTCGCAAAGCCGTAATAGGGGCTGTTGTAGATGACTGCCGGAAGATCGGGCGCGGCCGACAGGATCGCCTTGAAATGCCCCTTCTGGGCAGCAATGACCGAACCGCGCGAGAGAACGCGCGGAATGACCATCAGGCCTTGAGCGCCGATCTTCTGCGCGTGCGCCGCATGGGCGACGGCGCAAGCCGTGTTGACGGCACCGGTGCCGACGATGACCGGCACGCCGGCCTTGACCAGGCGCTCCACGCCTTCCATGCGCTGGGCGTCCGTCAAAAGGGGCCAGTCGCCCATCGAACCGCAATAGACGACGGCCGACATGCCGCCAGCGATCAGTTCCTTGCCCTTGCGGACAAGCGCGTCGAAGTCCGGGGTGCGGTCTTGATTGCAAGGGGTCATCAGCGCCGGGATGACGCCGGAAAAAATCTTGGCCTTCATGGTTGCTCCAATGACTGAATGTCGTGCGGGAAATGGCTAGTCGTTCCCGGCGAGGAGTGTCATAGCACGTTGTATTTTATTTGTCGACAAGAAGTCAGCAATGTCAGAGTTTCATGTCAAGCCGCTCATTTCTGGAAAAGAACGTCTGAATCTGCCGGACGATTTGTTCGGCGTGCTCCTTGGCCAGCCTGTCGGCCGCCTCGATATCCCGTGCCTCGATCGCGGCGATCATGTCCTCGTGCTCATCCACGAACTGCTGCGGCAGCCGGTCGCCATAGGATTGATAATAGAGCCGCAGGATGCGCCGCCCCTCAGAGAGCAGCCGGTTAAAGAGACTGATGAAATAGGGGTTTCGCCCGGCCTCGGCGATCGCCGAATGCAACGCCGCGTTGGTGGCAATCATTGCCAGTGCATCCTGGGCTTCCACGGCAGCGGCAAAACGCGCCTGGTGGGCACGGATGACTGGAAGGTCCTCCGCACGGTGATACTGCGCCGCAAGCCGCGTCGTAACCCGGTACATCAGCACAAGCGCATCGAAGAAGGTGTGTAGATTGAGGAAATCGATATTCGATACCATGGTGGACCGGTTGGGCAGGGTGTCGATCAACCCCTCGCCCGCGAGGCGCACCAGGGCCTCCCTGATCGGCGTGCGCGACATCCCGAACCGCTCGGCGAGCTGCACTTCGTCGATAGGACTGCCGGGCGGCAATACGAGGTCGAGAATCTCGTCGCGCAGCAGCTCATAGACCATTTTCACGCCGGAGCCGCGTTTGCGCTCGGGAACGGAGGTGGAGACGACGTCGTCCATGACGGGATCCTTGTTGCTTTCATCCATAGGGCTTCAACCTCAGGTGCGTTGCAAACGTCAAGGGCAGCTTTGTACGCAAGCAAATACAAAGACCGCGATGTCCGCTTGCGATGCAAGAACGGATATTGCACAAAATGTGCGATGGGCCTTCATAAGTCGCAAAAATCAAAAGGGCCTTCGTCGCAGCAGCACTGGTTTCGCCGGCATGGGAGTTCCGGAAATGCGAGCAAACGGAAGCGGGCTTCGGTCACCCGAAGCAATTGAGCGCCAGACCGTTCCCGCGCCTCAAGCGTGAAAACGCGGGCGCTCACCAACGTTATCCACGCGATCCCTCGACCGCAGGACCCGTTACGAGGTCCGACCAGACTGCAGACTATATTTGCGATTCCTGGCCGTGTGACCGGCAGCCAGGGAAACCTCCCCTGACGCGATCCGCCGCCGCGCTCAGATATGACCGTCCTTATCTGTCCTGGACATCGACAACATTCTTCTCGATTCCGTTCAGCACAATGGCGGGCGGCTTTATCTATCTCGATCCGCAAGCACGGGCATGAGCTCCCTGTCCGCCGGTGCGATCATCCAAGGACGTTAGTGCCATACGACGGAGGGCTACCTCTTCGCCGCTAGCGTTTATTCTTCAACAAGAGACCTAGGGTATTCGGGGGCCGGCGGCGCGCAAACCTCATCGAGCCTCGCCACGATGTCATCCGGCGACCTCATGCCAGAACCGACGAGGGCAATGGCCTGTATCAGCGCGGCCTGGCCGTGTTCACTCTTGACATCGACATGATTTCTCTCTGACCAACGGCCGACCGCGGACGTTACGAGTTCATTCTGATCATCGGTAAAGAGATGTGTTTCGAAAAGAGACATGCCAGCTCTCCTGTTTCAGGCAAGAGCAGATCGTCTCTCAAGCGGCCCAGGTACCCGTTGAATTATCGGGCCGATAAACCACAGTACGCTTAGACGCCCCATAAGGCAAACGAAGCCAGCCGAAAGTCAACCGGGCTGCCGAACGGCTCGGGGGCCGCGAACTCGACAATCAATCAAGCTATGGGCGAGGCCTGCGAACTTGAATATCTCAGACCTGGTCTCTGCCCAGGCCGCTTCGCAGAAAGAGCATGCCGGCCTCCATCGGAAGGGCTGAAACTCAATCTGAGATCAGCCGGAGGTTGAAGTTCAGGAGCACACCGCTGAGGAAACGGATTTGGGCAAGGGCGGGATGCGAATAGACCTTTCACGAATTGGCGGTAACTAGAGACGTAGTGACCCGGAGCCGAGTTCAGCCGCGGTTTCGCCGGAGCCGAAAAGAACGAATGCCGCCGACTTGACATCAGCGCCTGTCTAAACACATAGCCTCCGCCAGTGAATTTAAGGGATTTTCTGTCGTGTTGACCATACGTGAGGCTGTCCGTGAAGATGCGGCGACGCTTTTGGGTTTCATTCGCGAACTGGCGATCTATGAAAAAGCTGAGCACGAAGTCGCCGCTACCATTCAGAAGATCGAAGAGTCGATTTTCGGCACGAATTCTGTGAGTAGCGCATTGATCTGCGAACAGGATAGCCGGCCGGTCGGCATGGCTGTCTGGTTCTTCAATTACTCGACCTGGCAGGCAAAAAACGGGCTCTATCTCGAAGACCTTTATGTGACGCCAGCGGCGCGCGGACTGGGCGCGGGCAAGGCCCTGCTCAAACGACTGGCTGAAATCGCTCTCGAAACTGGCTGTGGTCGGTTTGAATGGAGCGTACTCGACTGGAACGAGCCAGCGATCCGCCTCTATGAAGCAATCGGCGCTGAACCCATGAACGAATGGATCCGTTATCGTTTGTCTGGGGAGGCGCTCAAGAGTTTCGCGGCAGGCTAGGGAAAAGGAAGCCTTTGGATCTAGGGCATGTCGCACTTGAAAATCGAATGTGCCGTCCTTCGCTTGCGAATGTCGACCCCGAGAGAGCGGAATGACGTGCGGTCGCTCCCGGATCGAAATTCGGACTGATTGGCGGCATCGCGTTCATGCCGCCGCATGCCATCCTTCGCGGATATGGCGGTAGCCTTCGCGATAGACCGCTTCCGGTGTCTCGAAAAAGTCGCGCCAGACCTTTGTCGCGGCGGCAAGGTCCTTGAGCCCCCGGCCGAAGGCTTCGATTGTCAGCCAGCCGTCGTAACCACTCGCGCGTAGCGCCTTGAACGTCTCCGCCCAGGGAATGTTGCCGCGCCCCGGTACGCCGCGGTCGTTTTCCGAAATGTGGACATGGACGATGCGGTCCCTGTTTCGCGTGAAGGCGCCGATGGGATCGGCCTCCTCGATATTGCTGTGGAACGTGTCGTACATAGCGCGGATATTTGGATGCCCGACCGCGTCGACATGGGCCGCAAGGGCGTCCATTGTGTTGAATAGGTAACATTCAAAGCGGTTCAGCGCCTCGAGCCCGATTGTGACCCCGCGCTTTGCTGCATGATCGCCGATCGCGCGTTGCGAGGAGATCGAGCGCTTGAGTTCCGCCGCGCTCGGCCCGCTTCCGGAAAATTGGCCGAGCGTCGAATGCAGCGGCCCGCTCAGCATCTTGGCACCGAGTGCATCGCTGCAGTCGATTGCCCATTTCATATAGTCGATCCCGCGTCTGCGGGTCGTGGCGTCGAGAGCGATCAGGTTCATCGAGGGGTCGCCCATGGCGGAAACGGCGGTCCGTTCCAGGCCGATCCGGTCGAGCAGGGCCCCCAGCCGACGGTAGTCGTCGGGCGTCCCCGAAAAGATCGGAATCTCGACGCCATCAAACCCGGTGTCCTTGATGTCGCGCAACAGTCCCTCGTGCTTCCTGCCGACACTCGTCGTCCACAGGAACATGCACATGCCGATCTTCATGTCTCATCCCTCCGGGCCATTCGGCCGCTGCGTGTTTCCACCGCAATCTGGTCGTACCAAAATCGGGTATCCAGTCAAGCCAATTCTCGGCATCGCTCGTCTGCTGGATTAGCGCAAAATCCGGACTTAAACATTAAACATCGGTATAATAAGATATATTGCCGTTTCTCGTTCCGCCTTGCAGAGGGTGAGAAATTGCGCTAGATCTTTCAAGCGGCGACAATTGGCCGAACCAGATTATCGAAATGGCGGGGGACTGGCCGACGAGAAGGTGACCGTTTGCCGCCCTCGGCGGTCGAGCGAGCCGCAACAGCCCGGGAGGACCTCATGCATCTTTCAACACACAACTGGATGCGGGCGGAACCGCTCGCCGTCACGCTGAAGCGCATCAAGAAATACGGCTACGAGAGCATCGAGATATCGGGCGAGCCGACACAGTACGATGTGAAGGAAACGCGCGCGTTGCTGAAGGAACACGGCATCCGCTGCTGGGGCGCCGTCACCCTGACGCTAGGCGAGCGCAACCTTGCCGCCAAGGACGAGGGCCAGCGCGCCAAGTCGGTGGATTACGTCAAGAGCGTCATCACCATGGTCAGCGAACTCGAGGGCGAGATCGTCACGCTTGTGCCGGCGACCGTCGGCAAGGTAGTGCCGGACGCGACCGAAGACGAGGAGTGGACGTGGGTGGTCGACGCCACCCGCGAGTGCTTCACCCACGCGCAGACGAAGGGCGTGCGGCTGGCGATCGAGCCGCTCAACCGCTTCGAGACCTATCTCTTCAACCGCGCCGCTCAGGCGCTGGCGCTGGCCGATGCGGTGAGCCCGCAATGCGGCGTCTGCCTCGATACCTTCCATCTCAATATCGAGGAGGAGGACATGTACGACGCGATCCGGCTGGCAGGGAAGCGCCTCTTCGATTTCCACGTCGCCGACAACAATCGCTTCGCCGCCGGCCTCGGCCAGCTCGACTGGTCTAAGATCATCGGCACGCTGAAGGAGATCGGTTATGAGGGCGCGGTGACGAACGAGTTCGTCGCTCCCGTCGATCGCACGCCGGCCGCCAAGTACCCGGACATGGTGGAGCGCAGCCCCGTCGATATCCCGCCGGAGCAATTGAAGTTCATCCAGGACCACGGCTCGAGCCTTCTCACCGAGAAGTTCTACGACGATCAGATGCGGATCACGGCCGAGACGATCCTGCCGCTGATCAAATGACGAACGCAAAGGCATATGCCCTCGCGCCCGCGAGGTCGTGAGGGCGGGGGATCCGACACATGCGTATCAAAACCGTAGAGGCCTGGTGGGTGAAAATTCCCATCGAGGCGAGCCGCCAACACCGTAGCGACTTCGGCCGACTGACGTCCTTCGACGCCGCGATCGTGCGTATAGAGACGAATGACGGCATCGTCGGCTGGGGAGAGGGCAAGAATGCCGCCGGCAGCGCAGGCACCTATGGTACGCTGGTGCATATGCTGAACCACGAGGTGGGGCCGACGCTCATCGGCCGTGACCCTGCCGACATCTCCGCCATATGGGAGATGCTCTACAACGGCGTACGCCACGAGATGGCGGCGATTTCGGGTCACGCCATGCCGGAGCTCGCGCGGCGCGGTCTATCCGTCGCGGCGATCAGCGCGGTCGACATGGCGCTGTGGGACATTCTCGGCAAGTCGCTCGGCGTCCCCGTCTGGAAGCTGCTGGGTGGCCGCAAGGCGGACAGATTGCCTGCCTATGCTTCGGGTGGTTGGGAGAGCGTGGAGAGGATCGGCGAGCAGCTCCAGTCCTATATCGCGGCGGACGGCTTCAAGTCGGTCAAAATGCGCGTCGGCGCGATGGACCGTGCGCCGCATGTCTCGGCCTCGCGGGTGCGGGCGGCTCGCAAGGCGATCGGCCCCGACATCGACCTGATGGTCGATGCGCACGGCACCTACACGGTCGCCGAGGCGAAGCGCTTCATCCAGATGGTGGCGGATTGCGACCTCGCCTGGTTCGAGGAACCGGTGATAGCCGACGACAAGCCGGGCATGGCGGAGGTACGCGCGGCGGGTAATGTACCGATTGCCGCGGGCGAGAGCGAGGCGACCCGTTTTGCCTTCCGCGATCTTGCGGTGCTGCGGGCCGCCGATATATTTCAGCCCGATCCGGCCTTCTGCGGCGGCATCACGGAGGCGATGCGCATCAGTTCGCTCGCCAGCGCCTTCAACCTTCGTTTCGCACCGCATCTGTGGGCCGGTGCGCCCTGTTTTTTCTCGGGCCTGCACCTGTGCGCGGCTTCCCCGGCAAGCTTCGTCATCGAGTATTCGCTCGGCGCCAATCCGATGATCCATGATCTCGTCGAGGATACTGTGTCGGTGAAGGACGGCATGATAGAGATTCCTGATAGACCCGGCCTGGGCTTCACGATCAATCAGCGGGTCCTGGAGGCTCACGCGCAAAGATAGTGACGATGAAAGAAAACTCCCTACTCTCCGATCTTGCAGGATATCTTTTCTCGAATTCGAGCGACAACGGCCGCACGCCTTCAGAGCGGGAGCTTGCAGAGCATTTCGGCGTCAGCCGCGGCCAGATTCGCGAGGCGCTGGCGATCCTGGAGGCTATGCGCATCGTCGAGCGCCGCGCCAAGTCCGGTATCTACCTGACGACCACAGAGGCGAGCGTCGAGGCCATGGCACTCTTTGCCCGCGCCGGCGTGCCGCTTGATCCGATCCTGATCTACGAGACGGTGGAGCTTCGCAAGATCCATGAGATCAAGGCCGCCGAACTCGCCTGCCTGCGGGCGACGGAAGAGAATTACCAGCGCCTGCGCGATATCCTCGCCGCGTCCGAGGCGAAGCTTGCCGCTGGCGAGGGGCTGGCGCGCGAGGACCGGGATTTCCATCTGGAGATCGTCCGCGCGACCAAGAATAGCGTCTTCTATCGCGTGTGCAGTGTCTACTACGTGATGGGCGAGCAGCGCCTGCCGATCTATTTCGCCGACATCGCCCGCAGCCGGCGCTCGCATGAGGAACATATCCGCATCTACGAGGCGCTTATTGCTCGCGACGGCAATCTCGCCCAAGCGCTGATGAACGCGCATCTCCAGGGTGCGGAAAGCTACTGGAAGGGTCTCATCGGCGCCAGCGACGGTCGCCGGATAGACGTAGCTGACTGGGAGGGCCGATGAGCTTCATCTTTTCCACGCATCCCCTGCATCCAGCGGCCGAGGCCATGCTCAAGGCTGCGAGCGATCTGCGCGTCGCGTCCGCCCCCGATCCCGAAACGCTGCTTCGAGAAGGGCGGGGCGCGGGGATCATCGTCGTGCGCGCGCCGATCCCGCCGGCCTTCTTTCAGGATGCGCCGGCGCTTCGCGCTGCGATCCGCCACGGCGCCGGGCTCGATATGGTGCCGATGGATGCGGCGACCCGTGCCGGCGTGCTCGTCGCCAACGTGCCGGCCGTCAATGCGCCGACGGTCGCCGAGCACGTCTTCCTCGTGACGATGGCCCTGCTTCGGCGCTTCCGCCTGATGGACCGGGAACTGCGGCAGAAGGGCTGGGCGGCGGGACGCAGCCAGTCGGATGGGGCTGTGGACCTCGGCGGCCGCACCATAGGCATCGTCGGCATGGGCAATGTCGGCAAGGCGATCTTCCGGGTCGCGAAGTTCGGTTTCGGCGTGGAGGTGGTCGCCACGAGCCGGTCGCCTGAAAGCGTGCCACATGGTGCGCGCTACCTGCCGGTCGACGACCTCGTCGCGACAGCCGACGTCGTCGTGCTCTGCTGTCCCCTGACGCCGGAGACGACCGGCCTGCTCAATGCCGAGCGCATCGGCCGCATGAAGCCCGATGCCATTCTGGTCAACGTCTCGCGCGGCCCGGTGATCGATGATGCGGCGCTGATCCAGGCGCTGCACGATGGCCGCATCGGCGGAGCCGCGCTCGACGTCTTCGCAACGCAGCCGCTCCCGCTCGACCATCCCTATTTCGGCTTCGACAATGTCATCGTCACTCCCCATCTTGCCGGTCTAACGCAAGAGAGCATGATGCGTATGGGAATGGGCGCGGCCAGCGAAGCCATGCGCATCATGAACGGCGAACTGCCAGTCAATCTGCGCAATCCCGAGGTGGTCGAACACTATCGCCGGCGCTTTCCGGATAGCTCCGAGCCCCTCCGCGATAATCCGAAACGCTAGCGGCCCCCGCGGTGTCACGCGGGCCGTTGGCATCTTTCGGATCTATCAGGTCAGCTCGCGTACTGCAGGCTCACACCGCTGTTGCCGTCGAAAAGCACGACCTTTTCAGGATTCCAAGAGAAGCGCACGGACTCGTCGATCTCCAGCTCGGTGCGGGCCGGCACGGTTGCCTGCAACAGCTCCCCGTTGCCGGTTCGCAGCGTCACGATCTTTTCGACGCCATGGTTCTCCACGTCGTGCACCCGTGCTTCCCCCGGCGCACCGCTGTCGAGGAAGAGGTCCTCGGGGCGGATGCCGAAGGTGAGCGGGCGACCGTCCGTCGCAATCCCGTGCCCGTTGCCGAGCGGCAGCCGGTAGCCCTCGGTGGCCACGGCCTCGCCGCCTTCAAGCCTGCCATCGATCAGGTTCATCGGCGGCGAGCCGACCGCGCGGGCAACGAAGGTGTTGACCGGCTTGTTGTAGATTTCATGTGGCGTGCCCGTCTGCACGAGATGGCCGTTGTTCAGCACGCCGATCTTGTCGCCCATCGACATGGCCTCGATCTGGTCGTGTGTGACGAACAGGAAAGTCGCGCCCAGGTTCATCTGCAGGTTTTTCAGCTCGGTGCGCAGCGCCTCGCGCAGTTTCGCGTCGAGCGCCGACAGCGGCTCGTCCATCAGGAAGACGCGCGGCTTGCGTACTATGGCTCGGCCGATCGAGACGCGCTGCATCTCGCCGCCCGACAGCCGGTCCGTCTTGCGGTCGAGCAGGTGCTCGATGCGCAGGGTTTTCGCGACCCGGTCGACGCGTTCCTTGATCTCTGCAGGTTCGACGCGGCGGATGCGAGGTTTCAGTGGAAATTCCAGGTTCTCCCGCACCGTATAACGCGGATAGAGCGAATATTGCTGGAGCACCAGGGCCACGTCGCGCTCGGCGGCACCCCAGTCGGCGACGTCCTGCCCGTCGATGAGGATCTGCCCTGCCGTCGGCTTTTCCAGAGCGGCGATCAGGCGCAGCGTCGTCGTCTTGCCGGCACCGGTCTGGCCGAGCAGCACGAAGAACTCGCCGTCAGCGATCTCGATGTTCAGGTCTTTCAGCGCCACGTGGTTGCCGAAGGTCTTGGTGATACCCTTGAGTTCGATATGCGCCATCAGAGTCTGATCCCGAGCGACGAGCCGGTCGCGGTGTTGAAGAAATGCGCCTGGCCGGGGTCGATGCGCGCCCAGACGGCTTCGCCCGGACCGGGCACGAATCCGCTCTTGGTGCGGGCCCTGATCATCTGGTCGCCGACCTTCAGGTCGACGATGTCGTGCGAGCCGAGCGGTTCGATGATATGCGCCTCGACTTGCATGAAGCCCTCGCGGGCCTCGCGCGAGATGAGTACTCCCTCTGGCCGGACGCCGAGCGTCAGCTTGCCGTTTTCGGCCTTTGCGTCCGAGAGGCGGTTGGCAAGGGCGGCGGGGAACTCGAAGCCCTTTGCCCCACCGCTGAGCTGCACGCTGGCATGGCCACCCGTTTCGCTGACGGTCGCCTGCGCCATGTTCATGACGGGGCTGCCGACGAATTGCGCGACGAACATGTTCGCCGGATAGGCATAGACCTCGGACGGGCTTCCTACCTGCTGGAGAATTCCCTCGTGCATGATGACGATGCGGTCGGCGAGCGACATGGCCTCGACCTGATCGTGGGTCACGTAGATGGTGGTCGAACCCTGCTTGATATGCAGGCGTTTGATTTCGGCGCGCATCTCCTCGCGCAGTTTTGCGTCAAGCGCGCCGATCGGCTCGTCCATCAGCATGGCCTTTGGGCGGCGCACGAGCGCCCGGCCGATCGCCACGCGTTGCATGTCGCCGCCCGAAAGCGCCGAGGGCTTGCGGCCGAGAAACTCGGTGATGCGCAGCACGCGCGCGATCTCGCGCACCGCCGTCTCGATGTCGCCCTTGCTCATGCGCGTCGCGCGCAGCGGAAAGGCGATGTTTTCGTAGACCGTCATGTGCGGATAGAGTGAGAAGGACTGGAAAACCATGGCGATGTCCCGGTCCGATGCCTTCATGTGCTGCACCGGCTGGCCGTTGATCAGGATGTCGCCTTCGTCGATGGTTTCCAGGCCCGCGATGGCACGCAAGGTCGTCGTCTTGCCGCAGCCGGATTGTCCGAGCAGCACGATGAATTCGTTGTCGGCGATGGCGAGATTGAGGTTCTTGATGACCTGGACGGCACCAAAATATTTCTGGATGCCGCGAAGTTCGATCTGCGTCATGAATGGCCGCCTTCGTCTCGTTGCTCGTCCCGCGGGATTTTGGTCGTCACCATGAAGGCGATCAGCCCGACGAGTGTCATCGTCAAGCCGTAACGGTGGAGAAACAGGTTCCAGGGCTGGCAGAGCGCGATGATGCCGAAGATCATCAGGTACTGCGAACCGGGTTCGAGATATTTCTGGCTCAGGGTGCGCAAGGTCATTTGCGGATCGCTCCGAAGCTCATGCCGCGCAGGAGATGGTTCCTGAGCAGGAAGGTGAAGATGGCGACCGGCAGCAGGAACAGGAATGTGCCGGCCGCAATCACCGTCCAGTCCGGCAGGCCCGAGCCGACCTGGCTGGGGATGAAGGGCGGTGCGGTCTGCGCGCGCCGGTTCGTCATGATCAGCGCGAATGCATATTCGTTCCAGGCCGTGATGAAGCAGAAGACAGCGGTGGCGGCGATGCCTGTCGCGGCTTCCGGGATCACGATCTTGAAGAAGGCCTGCATGCGGGTGTAGCCGTCGACGAGTGCCGCCTCCTCATATTCCTTCGGGATCTCGTCGATGAAGCCCTTCATGAGCCAGACCGAGAAGGAGAGGTTGAAGGCAGTGTAGAGTATGATGAGGCCCCAGTGCGTGTCGTTGAGGCCGACGACGCGGTACATGAGGAACATCGGGATGGCGACGACGACGGGCGGCAGCATGCGGGTCGACAGGATGAAGAAGAGAAGGTCTGCTTCTCCCTTTACCTTGAAGCGCGAGAAGCCGTAGGCCGTGAAGGTCCCCATGCCGACGGCCAGCACCGTGGACGTGATGGCAACGATCAGCGAGTTCATGAAGCGGTTCGGATAGCCGGACGGCTGGATTTCGCCGCGGCCGGAGCGGACGATCTTCTCGCCCCCGTCGAACACCATGCGCTCCCACCAGGGGGCGGCGGCATATTCTTCAGGAGTCGGCGCTCCGCGCAGTTGTGAGCGCTTGGTGAAGAGTTTCACGAAGGGCGAGATTTCCGGCTCGAAGAGCACGGTCGGCGGAATGGTTGTGGCGAGGTTGCGCGGCTTGAAGGCCGTCGAGGTGATCCAGTAGATCGGCGCCAGGAAGATCAGCGTGATGACCAGCACGGCGGCGATCGCCACCCGGTTGAGCGCGCGTTCGGAGCGGGTTTGGACGGCAGCCATCTCAGCGCTCCTTCACCTTGTTGAGATACTTGACGTAGATGTTGGTGATGGCGAGCACCATGATGAGCACGATGTAGGCGAGCGCGCAGGAGCGCCCTGTCTGCCATTCCTGAAAGGCCATCTTGTAGAGCCGGATCGAGATCACCTCGGTCGTCGGTTGGCTCGTCAGGATATAGGCGAGGTCGAAGGTCTTGAAGGCTTCCATGGTACGGAAGATGATCGCGATCATCAGGATCGGCGCCACCAGTGGCAGCGTGATGCGGAAGAAGGTGTAGAACGGGCCTGCCCGGTCGATAGCCGCCGCCTCGTAGAGATGCTTCGGCACGGCAGAAAGGCCGGCGAGCGACAGCAGCATCACGAAGGGCGACCACATCCAGATGTCGGTGATCGCCACGGCGTAGAGCGCCATGTCGGGGTTCGACAGCCATTCAAAGGAGCCGAGGCCGAGCGCGTAGTTGATGATGCCGAAGGACGGATCGTAGAGCAGCTTCCAGAAGAGGCCGACCACTGCCATCGACAGCATCATCGGCAGCAGGAGCAGCGTGGTGAGCAGACCCTTCAGCGGAATGTCGCGGTTGAGCAGCATTGCGGTGCCGAAGCCGACGATCACCTGCCCCGTCACAGAGACGATCACATACTTTGCGGTGATGGCAAAATTCGACCAGATGAAGGTATCGTTGAGCAGCTCGCGATAATTCTGCAGGCCGACGAAATTGGCCCGCGCGTTTGACGAGGCGCGGAAGTCGGTAAAGGAATAGCCGAGCGAATAGATCAGCGGAAAGATGTTGAAGACGATCAGAAAGAGGATCGTCGGGATGATGAACAGGTTGCGGATACTGATATCGCTCATGCCGCGCGAGGCGGCACGCGATTTCGCGTCCAGGGATGTCATGACGACGGTTGCCAATGTGCTCCTCCTCAAAGAGCCGAGCGCTGGACGCAGTGATGGCATCCGGTTGCGCATTACCCGAGCATGAACAAGTGCCATGCGTCGTTTGGTTCTCGGGTGCAGAAAAACGGGAGGGAGCTACGCACCCTCCCGTGCTGCATCAAGGCCTAGTGACGGCCATACTTCTTGAAGGTCGTGTTCCAGTCCTTGGCAAGCGCGTCGAGCGCTTCCTTCGCCGTGCCCTCGCCGGCGGTGACGAAGGGATAGATGCGCTGGTTCATCTGGATCAGCAGTTCGGCATATTCAGGCGTCGCCCAGAAGTCCTTCACCTTGAACATGGTCTCGTAGAAGGCCTTGTTATAGGGAGTCGCATTCTGGAATTCCGGCGATTCAAGCACTTTGGCGCTTGCCGTGTAGCCGCCCAGTTCGGCCCAGCGCTTCTGGGTCTCGTCCTTGATGAACCATTCCAGGAATTTCATCGCCTCTTCCTGGTTCTGCGAGTATGAAACGACCGAGATACCCTGGCCGCCGAGCGCTGCGAACTGTTCGCCGCCCGGACCTGCCGGGTTGGCGAAGAAGCCGGTGACCTTGGCGTTCGGATTGGACGCCTCGTTGACCAGCGCCGGGAAGAAGGCGAAGTAGTTCATGCTTATCGCCGCCAGATTCTCGGTGATCGCCTGGTTGTTCTCGACGAAAAAGGTCTTGGCCCAGCCGGGAGGCGTGAAGCCGTAGAGCTCGCGATACATTTCGAGCGCCTTGACGTTCTTCTCCGAATTGATGATGCCGTCGACCTTGTAGTTCTGATAATCGCCGAGCTCGCCGCCATAGGAGAAGATCGCGTTTTCGACGCCCATCACGAGGCCGTCATAGGAGTTGTCGGTGTAGATCGCGATGCCGTAGCGCTTTTCGTTCGGACGATGGAAGAATTCGGCGATGTCACGCATCTCGGCCCAAGTCTTGGGCGGGGCGAGGTCGTAGCCATATTTGGCCTTGAAGGCCTCCATCTCCTTGGGGTCCTCGAACCAGTCCTTGCGGTAGGACCAGCCGACGGCGTCGCCTTCAGCCGGGATCGACCAGTACTTTCCGGAGTTCGAGGGATATTCGGCGTAGTATTTCACCGTTGCCGGCGCCATGACTTCTTTGAGCTTGTGCTTGTTGAAGAAGTCGGTGAGATCGACATAGTGCCCGGCTTCGGACGCAGCGCCGATCCACTGGCTGTCGCCGACGACCATGTCGTAGGCCGAGCCTTTGGCGTTGAACTCGGTGAAGGCCTTGGTCTGGAAGTCGGCCCACGGCGTGGTCTCGACAGTGACCTTCACGCCGGTTTCAGCCTCGTATTCGTTCACGAGCTCCTGAAGGTAGTTCGCCGGGTCCCACTCGGCCCAGAAGATCGTCAGTTCCTGGGCTTGTGCGGACGTTCCGCAGGCCCACATCAAGCCGACACCGGCCAAGAGACCGGTCATAGTCTTGCGCATAACGTTTCCTCCCATTTATGCACGCTTACCGCTTCGTTGCAGGCCTTCCGATCCGACTTTCCGATCCTCATGGGTGGTTGTTCGCTCTGGTGGGGCCTCCCCGACCCTTGGCCCGTTTCAGATCTCTAGCCTGAATGCTGGTTCCTTCATCTGGTAGTACCAAACATAATTGCCGTCAAGAGCAACTTTCGGCGGAGCTTCCGCCCGCGACTCGCCTTCAAAGTGTCTAGATCTCACCGATAATCTCGCATTTTTGGATGTCGTCTTGTCGGGCAGTCTGATTGATCGTGGCCGATCCGGACAAAAAACACAAAAGATATTCATTAAACTGGTCGAACCAGTTTCATTCCAGGTCGAAGGGTTGTCAATGTCATGCTTCGCTCCCCGCCTCCCGTACCGCAGCTTCAACGAGCGCCTTGGCCGCCCATGCGGCAACAGATTGTGCGCTTTCGGAGGTAAGTCCCCAGATATCCTTCAACACGATCAGCACCTCGACGCCGAAGACAAGGGAGAGTGCCTGTGCAAGGCGTTCCCGGGCCTCGGGCGGCACGGTGCCCTGCAGGGGCCTAGTCACGCTCTTCAGGAGATCGACGCGGTGGCCGCGCGTGAACAACGGCTCGTTGCCGAGCGTGCCGGCCTGGCGCTGTGCCCACTGGTCCAGCGAGAGCTTCAGCGCCGCTTTGAAGGTGGCCTCGAACTCGTCGATGCGCGGCATCGCGGTCGCCAGCAGGTCGGCAACGCGGGTGCGCGCATCGGGACTGTCGGACGACCAGTCGAGTATAGGCCCCAGAGCCTCGTCCACCACGGCATGCACGAGCGCAGCCTGGCTCGGAAAGTAACGGTAGGCGGTTGCACGCGACACTTCGGCCGCCTCGGCGACTTCGCTTACCGACGGAGTGATGCCGGATTGCATGAGCCGCGTTGCCGTTTCGAGCATCAGTTTCCGCGTGCGGGCACGCGGGCCTCGCTCGGCGGTTTTGGCGGTTTCGTTCTGTTGACGTGAGACATGCATATCTTTATGATACGCTCGTCTCATAAATTTGCAAGAGCCGATGGAGTGGCTGTGAAAGCGAGATATGGCGGGTGGGGTTTCACCTAGTCGCGGAGGAGAAATGAAGCACATCTACGTAGTCGGAACGGCCGACACGAAGGGCGAGGAGCTTGCCTATCTGGCCGCTTGCGTCGAGACGGCGGGCGGCAGTGTCGTGCGCGTCGATGTCGGCACACGCCAGCCTGCGACCGCCGTCGATATAAATGCCGAGACGGTTGCGGCCTTCCATCCGCAGGGCGTTGGAGCCGTCCTTGCCTGCGACGACCGCGGCAGGGCGGTCGAGGCGATGGGCATTGCCTTCTCGCGCTTCCTCGCCGAGCGCCACGACATTGCCGGCGTCATCGGTATCGGCGGAGGCGGTGGCACCTCGATCGTCACCGCAGGCATGCGCCAATTGCGGCTCGGCCTGCCTAAGATCATGGTCTCGACGCTCGCGTCCGGCGATGTCGCCCCCTATGTCGATGTTTCCGACATCGTGATGATGCCCTCGGTCACCGACATGGCGGGCCTGAACCGGCTGAGCCGGGTCATCCTGCACAATGCGGCCCAGGCGATCACGGCCATGGCCAGCCGGCCCGCTGAGGTGACGGCGTCGAAGCCGGCCCTCGGGCTTACCATGTTTGGCGTAACGACACCTGCAGTAACCGCCATGGTCGAGCGCCTCAGGGCGGATTACGATTGCCTGGTCTTCCACGCCACCGGCACGGGCGGGCGCACGATGGAGAAGCTTGCCGACAGCGGGCTCGTCTCCGGTGTGCTCGACATCACGACCACCGAGGTCTGCGACCTGCTTCTCGGTGGCGTCCTGCCTGCCGCCCCGGACCGTTTCGGCGCGATCGCTCGCACAGGCTTGCCCTATGTCGGCTCCGTCGGCGCGCTGGACATGGTTAATTTCTGGGCCCCGGAGACGGTGCCGGTGCACTATGCCGACCGGCTCTTCTACCGCCACAACCCGAACGTCACGCTGATGCGCACGACGCCCGCCGAATGCGCGCAGACCGGGCGCTGGATCGGCGAGAAGCTCAATCTGTGCCACGGCCCCGTACGCTTCCTCATTCCCGAGAAGGGCGTCTCGGCCCTCGACATCGAAGGCGGTGCATTCTTCGACCCGCAAGCCGACGCCGCGCTCTTTGCCGCGCTGGAGGCGACCGTGAAACCGACTGCGGCGCGACGCATCGTCCGCTTGCCGCTCCATATCAACGACCCGCAATTCGCAGAGGCCGCCGTCGCGGCCTATCGTGACATCGCCAACCCCTGAGAGACAACATCAATGCCAGCCATACCCCGCAAGACCATCCTCGATAAATTCCACGGCATGATCTCAGCCGGCATGCCGATCGTCGGCGGCGGCGCCGGCACGGGCATCTCCGCCAAAGCCGAGGAGGCGGGCGGCATCGACCTCATCATCATCTACAATTCGGGGCGCTACCGCATGGCGGGCCGCGGCTCGGCGGCCGGCCTGCTCGCCTATGGCAATGCCAACGAGATCGTGAAGGACATGGCGCTCGAGGTGCTTCCCGTCGTGAAAACGACGCCGGTGCTTGCCGGCGTCAACGGCACGGACCCCTTCGTGCTGATGCCGCGCTTCCTCGCCGACCTGAAGGCAATGGGCTTTTCCGGCGTGCAGAACTTCCCCACAATCGGCCTCTTCGACGGCCGGATGCGACAGAGTTTCGAGGAGACGGGCATGGGCTACGGTCTGGAGGTCGAGATGATCGCCACCGCCCACGGACTCGACCTGCTGACGACGCCCTATGTCTTCAATGAGAGCGAGGCGATCGACATGACGGTTGCCGGCGCCGACATCGTCGTGGCGCATATGGGGGTGACGACCGGCGGCACGATCGGCGCCACCTCCGGCAAGTCGCTCGATGACTGCGTCGATGAGATCACGGCGATTGCCAAGGCCGCGCGCTCCGTGCGCGACGACGTCATCGTGCTCTGTCACGGCGGCCCGATCTCCATGCCTGAGGATGCGCGCTACATCCTGGAGCGTTGCCCCGGCTGCCACGGCTTTTACGGCGCAAGCTCGATGGAGCGCCTGCCGGCAGAGGCGGCGATCCGCAAGCAGACGGAAGAATTCAAGGCGCTCGCCATCGGCGCGGTCGTCTGAGGACGGACACGGAGGAGGTCGTTTCATGGCAAAGGACGCGTATTTCATCTATCCAAAGGATGTGAGCGCCTTCGGTTTCGACTGGGGCAAGCTGTCGCTGACGGTGGCGCCGGAGGTCAACGGCGCCAGCCGTTTTTCCGGCGGTGTCGTCGACTTGCCGAGTGGCAAGGGCCATGCCCGCCACAATCATCCGGGTGCAGAGGAGATCATCTTCGTCATCTCCGGCGAGGGCGAGCAGATGGTTGAGGACGAGAACGGCGATCCGATCACGACGAGGGTCGGGCCCGGCTGCACGGTCTATGTGCCGGAAAGCCGCTTCCACTCGACGAAAAATACCGGCGCGGAGCCCATGCAGCTCTTCGTCGTCTATTCGCCGGCGGGGCCGGAGCTTGCGCTCCGCGAGCTGCCGGACTTCCGCCTTCTGCCGCCGGGCTCGTGAAGCCGGGCATAGATTTTCTGGGAGGAAAAACGGTGAACATCAACGCAAGGGAAACGCCCGCCGTGGCGCCGTTCGATTCGGCCAAGCTCGACCGGCTCATGGAGGAGGCAGGTATCGACGTCATCGTCGCCACCTCTAAGCACAACACGCAATATCTGATGGGTGGCTACAAGTTCATCTTCTTTGCGGCCATGGATGCCATCGGCCATAGCCGGTATCTGCCCGTCGTCGTCTACGAAAGGGGCGCACCTGACCACGCGGCCTATCTCGGCAACCGAATGGAAGGCGGCGAGCACCAGAACAATCCATTCTGGACACCGACCGTGTACACGGCGACCTGGGGCACGATCGATGCCGCAGCGCTTGCCATCGAACATCTGAAAAAGATCGGCAAGGCTGGTACGCGCATCGGCATCGAGCCGGCATTCCTGCCGTCGGATGCCCGCGATGCGCTTGGGGCAGGGCTCGAGGGCGCGCGTTTCATCGATGCGACGCATACGCTCGAACGCCTGCGCGCGATCAAGACGCCGGACGAGCTTGCCAAGCTGCGGACGGCTTCCGAACTCATCACGCAAGCGATGAACGCGACGATCGCCAGCGCCCGGGAAGGCTCGACGAAGACGGAGATCATCGAGCAGCTCCGGCGCGAGGAGACGACACGCGGGCTCCACTTCGAATATTGCCTGCTGACGCTCGGCTCCAGCCACAATCGCGCAGCCTCGCCGCAGGCCTGGGGGAAGGGCGAGGTCCTGTCGATTGATTCCGGCGGGAACTACCACGGCTATATTGGCGACCTTTGCCGCATGGGCGTGCTGGGCGAGCCGGACGACGAACTCGAGGATTTGCTCGCCGAGGTCGACGCGATCCAGCATAAGGCATTTGCCAGGGTTCAGGCTGGCGCTTTCGGCCGCGAGATGATCGAGGCGGCAGAGGCGGAACTGAAGGCGTCGCCTTCTGCGGTCTTCACCGATTTCTTCTGTCACGGTATGGGCCTGATCAGCCACGAGGCGCCGTTCCTGATGACCAATCACCCGGTCGCCTATGAGGGGATCGATGCGGACCGGCCGCTGGAGGCAGGCATGGTGCTGTCGGTGGAGACGACCATGCTGCATCCGAAGCGCGGCTTCATCAAGCTCGAGGATACGCTCGCCGTCACAGAGACGGGCTACGAGATGTTCGGCAGCACGGGTCGGGGCTGGAACCGCGGCGGCGCGTGATTGCAGGCCCCACCGCAAAAAAGGTCCGGCTGCTGTCACCTGCCGGGCCATTCTTTTTGTCCCGTCGTCTCAGGCGTGACGGATTTCCGTGCCGAGAACCTTTAGGCATTCGCGGATGAAGGCGGCGAGCGCCGTCCAGCCCTTGGCTGAGACCATCGTGCCATCGACATAAGCTTCCGTCGGCGACAGATCGACATAGGTGCCGCCGGCCAGCGTCACTTCCGGCTCACAAGCGCCGAGCGCGCCCACCTTCTTGCCGCGCACGACGCCATCGACGGCGATCAGGATCTGGACGCCGTGGCAGATGGTGAAGATCGGCTTCTGGGTTTCATGGAAGTGGCGGACGATCGTCTGAACGCGCTTGTCGGTGCGAATATATTCAGGCCCGCGACCGCCCGCGCAGTAGACGGCGTGGTATCCGTCGAGTTGCGCCTCGGCCTCCGAGAAGGTCTTGTTGATGACGACGTTGTGTCCGAGCTTTTCCGTATATGTCTGGTCGCCCTCGAAGTCGTGCAGCGACGTCTTCAGAATGTCGCCCGCTTTTTTATCGGGGCAGACGACGTGCACCGTATGGCCGACGGCCTCCATGGCCTGCTGGTAGACGAAGATCTCGTACTCCTCGGTGAAATCGCCGGTGAGCATCAGGATTTTCTTGCCTGGCATGGGTTCTCCTCCTCGTTGTCAGGTCGGGCAGGCACGTCCTGGCCTGCCGGGTTCCTCAGATTTCGTCGAATGCCGGCAGCAGCCGGTCGCGCGAGCGTTCGATATGGATGCGCATTGCGTTCTCCGCCGCGTCGGGGTCGTGAGCCGCGAAAGCATCGAGCAGCGTCTGATGCTCGCCGAGCGCCTCCTCGGTCACGCGACGATGGAACATCAGTCGGAATATATGGAAATGCGTGTGCTGGAACGTCAGCATCTCGCGGATCAGTTCGTTGCCGGCAAATTCCATGATGCGGTCGTGGAAGATGGCGTCCTGCCGGGCGAAGCTCGAATAGTTCGCCCGCTCGTCCCTGTTGTCGCTACGCGTCATCACGCCTGCGGCCTCTCTCAGGATAGCGAGCCTTTCGTCGTTCATCGCTTGGGCCGCCTTCGCAGCGCCGGCGGGCTCAAGCAGCAAGCGGAGTTCATAGAGTTCGTCGAAGCGGTGGCGCGTGATCTGGGGTGCGGCACGATAGCCGACGAGATGCTGCTTGACGACGAGACCCTCGCCTTCAAGCCGGCCGAGTGCTTCGCGGATCGGGGTGTGGGAGACGTTGAACTCCTTGACCAGGCTGTCGACCGTGATGCGCGCACCCGGCGGGATCTTCAAGGACATAAGCTGGTTGAAGATCGCTTCGTAGACGTCGCCGGCCAGGCTGTTGGCGCGCTGTATCTGGGTCGTGCCCGCTGAAGGTTCGTTGGGTCTCGTCAAAATCATCTGCTGTCTTGCCTCTTGACAGGTTCGATCGCTAGCACGATGCTGAGGCAAATACAATCCTATATCCTATACGATTTTATATAGGGAGGGAATATGCGGATATCCGAAGCGGCAGCCCTTGCGCTCGCCACTCGCCTGCTGGAAGAGCACGGGGCACCGCGTGACCATGCGATCCTGCAGGCTCGTGTCCTGGTGACGGCCGAGATGAAGGGGCACCCCTCGCATGGTCTGCACCGCCTGCCGCGACTGGTCGAACGGATCAAGCGCGGTGTCATTGACCCTGAGATGAAGGGCATGCAGCGCTGGCGGGCTGATGCGGTGATGGAGGTGGAGGGTTCTTCGGGGTTCGGCCCTGTCGTCGCCATGGCGGCGATCGAGCGGCTGGCACCCCACATTCCCGATCTGGGCATCGGCCTCGTCGCCGTGCGCAATGCGAACCATCTCGGCATGCTCGCGCATTATGTGGAGGCCATCGCCGCGATGGGTTTCGTCGGCATAGCGCTCTCGTCGAGCGAGTCGTTGGTTCATCCCTTCGGCGGCACGCGGGCCATGCTCGGCACCAACCCAGTCGCGATCGCCGTGCCGACCGCCGAGGAGCCGCTCGTGCTCGATCTCGCCACCAGCCTCGTGCCGATGGGCAGGATCCATCACCACGCGGTGGTCGGCAGGCCCCTTCCGGAAGGTTGGGCGCGAGATGCTGAGGGTCACCCGACGACGGATCCGGTTCGTGCCCAGGCCGGCGCGATCGCGCCCTTCGGCGACGCGAAGGGCTACGGCCTCGGCCTTGCGATGGAACTGCTGGTGGCGGCCCTTGCGGGCTCGGCGCTCGCGCCTGATGTGCGCGGCACCCTGGACAGCCAGTCGCCATGCAACAAGGGCGACGTCTTCATATTGATCGAGCCCAGTCTGGCACCGGGACTGCCAGCGCGGCTGTCGGCCTATCTCGATGCCGTCCGCGCCTCACCGCCGGCCGAGGCCGGCGAGCCGGTCCTCGTGCCGGGCGATCGTGCCCGCCGGCGGCGGGCGGCGGCGAGCCGCGACGGTTTCGATATCGACCCACGCCTTTGGGAAGACCTCAACGCGATTTCCCGCTCTCGCATACCGGCCTTCGAAGGATAAAGATCATGAGCCTGTTTGCCGTCCTGAGGCTGCCACGCGAAATCCTGTTTGGCATCGGCCAACGCCATGCGCTCGCGAGCGTCGCCGGTAGGACCGGCCAGCGTGCACTCGTCTGCACGGATGGGCGTTTTGCCGCGACACCCGTCTTCGCGGAAATGATCGCCGCGCTCGAAGCCGCCGGCATCGCGGTGCTGGTGTATGACCAGACGCTGCCGGACGTGCCGCGCGATACGGTCGCGGGTTGCGTGGAGGCCACGGGCGGCTTTGCGCCCGACATGGTGATCGGCATCGGCGGTGGCAGTTGCCTCGACATGGCGAAATGCGCCTCGCTGCTGCTCGCCCATGGCGGCGGGCTCGGCGATTACTATGGTGAGTTCAAGGTGCCAGGACCTGTCTTGCCGGTCATCGCCGTGCCGACGACTGCGGGCACCGGCTCCGAGGTCACACCCGTCGCGGTCGTCTCCGATCCAGACCGCACGCTGAAGGTCGGCATTTCGAGCCCCTATCTCATCGCCGCAGCGGCGATCTGCGACCCGGAACTCACGCTCTCCTGCCCGGCGGGCCTCACGGCGACTGCAGGTGCGGATGCGCTGACGCATGCGATCGAAGCTTTCACAGCCATGCGGCGCCCCGGCGATCCGCAACTCGCGCAGCAGCATGTCTTCGTCGGCAAGAGCGATCTCTCCGATCAGTTCGCGCTTCATGCCATCCGGCTCCTCAGCCGGAGCCTGGAAAAGGCCTTCGTCGACGGCTCGGACATCGATGCGCGCACCGATGTGATGATGGGCGCGCTCGCGGCAGGCTGCGCCTTCGGCACGGCGGGCACCGCTGCGGCCCATGCGGTGCAATATCCGGTCGGTGCCGTGACCCATACGGCGCACGGCCTCGGGGTCGCCACCATGCTTCCCTATGTGATGACCTACAATCGCCGCGTCGCCGCCGGGGAAATCGCTGTTGTCGGCAGGGCGCTCGGCCTCGACCCAGCCGGCGTGGAGGACGAGGAGATGCTTGCCGATGCGGCGATCGGCGAGGTAAGGCGCCTCTTCGCCGCGATCGGCATCTCGCCGACGCTCGCCAGGCTCGGCCTGCCGGAAGACCGGCTTGACTGGACCGCCGAGCAGGCGCTCGGCATCGGCCGGCTGATCAAGAACAATCCGCGCTGCTTCGATTCGGCCGCCATGCGCAGCCTCGTTCGCGCCGCCTATGACGGCGACCTGGCCGCTTCCGCCCTCTGACCTTGAGAAACATCATGAACGTCAACCAGCATCCTTCGCATCCCGATCATGATCGTTTCGGGTTCCGCTCGTTCTCCCACGGCCTCTATATTGGCGGCGCCTGGCGGCCGGCCGCGGGCAGGGGTCGGATTGAGGTAATCGATCCCTCGACCGAGGCCGTCATTGTCGCCGTGCCCGATGCGACTGTCGTGGATGCGGCGGCGGCCGTACAGGCTGCTGCAAGCGCGACAGAA
Organism: Rhizobium mongolense USDA 1844; assembly: GCF_000419765.1. Taxonomy (GTDB): domain Bacteria; phylum Pseudomonadota; class Alphaproteobacteria; order Rhizobiales; family Rhizobiaceae; genus Rhizobium; species Rhizobium mongolense. Next base: position 248,128 of record NZ_ATTQ01000003.1, read on the forward strand.
GGCTGGCGCGAGACGCCGCCGCGAAAGCGTTCCGAGATCCTGCGCCGCTGCTTCGAACTCATGGTGGAACGCTCCGAAACGCTTGCCACACTCATTTCGCTCGAGAACGGGAAGGCCTTGCGCGACGCGCGCGGCGAGGTGGCCTATGCGGCGGAATTTTTCCGGTGGAACGCGGAGGAGGCGGTGCGCATCTCCGGCGAGTTCGGCATTGCCCCGTCCGGCGCGAACCGAATCGTCGTCGATTACCAGCCTATCGGCATCTGCGTTCTCATCACCCCGTGGAACTTCCCGGCCGCAATGGCGACCCGCAAGATCGCGCCAGCCCTTGCCGCCGGCTGCACTGTCATCCTGAAGCCCGCAAGCGAGACGCCGCTGACGGCCTATGCGCTTGCGGCCATCTACGAGGAGGCTGGCGTGCCGCCGGGCGTCGTCAACGTGCTGACAACGTCGACGCCAGGCCCTGTCACCGCCGCCATGCTGGCCGACCCGCGCGTGCGAAAACTCTCCTTCACAGGCTCGACGGGCGTCGGCCGCACGCTTTTGGCGGAAGCGGCGAAGAATGTCGTCTCCTGCTCCATGGAACTCGGCGGCAACGCGCCGTTCATCGTTTTCGACGATGCGGACCTCGACGCGGCGATCGAGGGCCTGATGGTAGCGAAAATGCGCAATGCGGGCGAGGCATGCACGGCCGCAAACCGCATTTATGTCCAGTCCGGTATCCACGATGCCTTCGCGGAAAAATTTACCCAACGCATGTCCGCTCTCAGGGTTGGCCCGGGTGTGGATTCGGACACGGAATGCGGTCCGATGATCACGCGCAAGGCGGTGGAGAAGATCGACCGGCTCGTTGCGGACGCCATTTCGCGGGGCGGGCGCGCGCTCTGCGGCGGACGGGCACCGGCAGGACGCGGCTTTTTCTATCCGCCGACCGTGCTTGCAGATGTCTCCCCGGCCTCCGACATGAACCACGAGGAGATTTTCGGTCCCGTGGCGCCGCTCTACCGTTTCGACAGCGAGGCAGAGGTCGTTGCCGCCGCCAACGATACGGAATATGGCCTCTGCGCTTACATCTATACCCGCGACATCGGCCGTGGCATGCGCGTCTCCTCGAAGGTGGAGGCAGGCATGATCGCCCTCAATCGTGGACTGGTCTCCGATCCCGCCGCCCCCTTTGGCGGTGTCAAGCAGAGCGGTCTCGGACGTGAAGGAGGGCAGCATCACGGGATTTCGGAGTTCATGGAAGCCAAGTACATTGCGACAAGTTTCTGAAGGAGGAACCTGTGGTCGCCGATCCGTTCCGTATTCGTGACCATGTCGCAAGTTTCGACGACATTGTCGACGATATCCGCACCCGCAGCAGCGTCACTCGCCGCACCGTCGCCATGGAGGCCAACGTCGCCTACGGTCGCCAGTCGGGCGAGACGCTCGATATCTTCCTGCCAAATAGTGCCGGTTCGGGCGTGCCGATCCACATGTTCATCCATGGCGGCTATTGGCGTATGTTCTCCAAGGAAGACTATTCCTGCGTCGCCGAGACCATCATCCGCGCAGGTGCGGTCGCCGCTATTGTCGATTATTCGTTGATGCCCATCGCCAGGATGGAGGTCCTGATCGGTCAGGTCCTGAAAGCCAAGGCTTTCCTTTTGGCGCATGCCGATCGCTTTGGCGCCACGCCCGGGAGATTCTCGGTCAGCGGCCACTCCGCTGGTGCACATCTTGCGACCTTTCTCTTCAATCGCTCGGTAGCGCCCTCGGGTGTAATTGCTGCTTTCCTGCTTGGCGGGCTATACGATCTCGAACCCTTGCAGACGTCTTTCCTCCGTGACGAGATCGCCTTGAGCGACGAGGAGGTGCGACGGTTTACGCCGATGAATCGCGAGCACGACCCTGCAACGCGCGTGGCTATCATGACCGGCGAACTGGAGACTAACCCCTTCCAAACCCAGGCAAATGCCTTCAAGAACCTTCTTGCCGCCCAAGGGCTTGAAGTGCGAGCATCGCGCGTTGCTGACGGAGATCACATGAGCACGGTACGCGATCTCGCCGTCGTTGGCACACCCATAGCGGCGGCATTGCACGCCTTCATTGCCAATGATGCCTGCGAGATATCGCGGTGAGGGCGCAGGACCGTGAACCCCTGCGTTACCGTCAGCGCAAACGTTGCGGCGTTGCATCCGCAGGAATCAGCGGCACATATTTCTCGCCGCCGAGTTGCTCTCGATGCTCGGCTTTCGCGGCGTTGACCAGCGCCGGATCGGTCAGCGCCCGTACGGCCGAAGCGGCCATGACCTTGCCGGCTTGTAGCATTCCCTTGTGGGCATAGCCCGACTTCCCCTGCGTGACGATCTGCCAAGTGTGTGGGGGTTCCGTAGGCCTCGGTCGCGACATAGACCTGGCCGGTTGGAACCAGCCAGCTAACGTCTCCAACGTCGGTCGAGCCATGCAGGAACGTCGGATCTTCCTCGAATGGGTTCAGGTCCTCGGACAGGATTTTACCGTGCTTGGCGATCCGCGGGTGCACCTCGGCCGAGAAGGTTTTCTGAATGCTCCCGTCAAAGTCTCTTTCACTGTTCGAAAACCTGGCGACGCCGAGCTTCTCAAACTCCTGATGCATCATCCGGGCAAGCGTAACGTTCGGCACCAGACCGGCTGAGGCGGCGTCGAAGGTGATCTCCAATTCCGTCCCCGTCATAAGTGCCGCGCCGCGGGCGACGTCTTTCACCCGCTCGGTAATGTCGCGCACTTGGTCCATTCGGGGAGCCCGTACTTTGTAGAGCACCTGCGCGTGAGACTGAACCACATTTGGTGCTCGCCCACCCGGGTCGGTGATCGCATAATGGATGCGGCCGTCCTGAATGATGTGCTCACGCAGATAGTTGCAACCGACATTCGTCAGTTCCACCGCATCCAGCGCCGAACGACCAAGATGTGGCTCGAATCCGGCATGGGCGCTGGTGCCCCGGAAGGTAAAGTATAACTGATTGGTCGCCAGCATCCGGGCGTTATATGCGAGGTTCTCGTCCCACGGATGCCATGTGAACGCCACGTCGACGTCGTTGAAGAGCCCGCAAACCCAGACGCTCTGGAACCGGTTGCCCAACGCTGAGAGAAGTCGGTTCCTGCGCCACGCATTGCCTTGGTGGAATATCCACCGGCACCGCGTCGGATGTGTTCGAGCGCTTTCAGGAACTCCTGCGGGGCGGTCAGGTGTCGATACATGCCGGCTACCTTTTGGATATGGTCGAGCAGGACGAAGCGCTCAATCTCCGATACAGGGCCAGAGGTCGCCAGGACATTCTGTCTCTTTGCGCGAACTGGGTCGTAAACTGCACGGGCATGGAACGGGCAGGTATCGCCCATTCGCCGTTACTGCGCGAAATGCAGCGACAGCGACTGATAAAAGCAGATCCGCTCGGCCTCGGCATCACCGTCGACCCGCAATCGCGCGTACCACGCCCTGAGGAAGCTCCGTACTCATCTATGTCGTTGGAGCGCTGAGCGCGGGACAATTCTGGGAAATTACAGCGGTCCCTGATATTCGTGCGCAGGCAAGAAAGGTTGCAGTGGCCATTGCTGCGATCCGGCAGTGAGCGCTCTCGCATGACATCGGCTGTCCTCTAGCCGGCGCCGGCTTTTCCGAATATGCCGCCGACACTCTTCTGCAGGCCGCCGACATCGGTATTTTCTCCGCGGCAATTATCCAGTTCTAAATGAGCCAGACGTCGGCCGGTGGGCTTGATGGCACGTCACACGACGCAACAAGGCTATTCGGCAAATGCCCGATCGATGCCTGGTGGCGACTTCCGAGCTGCCTTGGCGACGCGGCATTCGGCGAAAAGATTTTTCTCTCTTGGCTGTCACCAGGGTTTGCCGTTTCTTTAATCGAGTAAATTTATAGACTTTATTATTGAAGACTGGCGCGACCGTCCGCGCGCTTTGAAGGCAAAGGAACCAAAATGGCTGCTCCCAAATTGGTCGGCATCGCCGGCAGCTTCAATCGTCCGTCGAAGACATATGCTCTTGTTCAGAATGTTGCAGAGCGCGCCACCGAGCGCTACGGCTTCACAAGCAGGATTTACGACCTTCATGATGTTGGTCCGTCGCTTGGCCGTGCGATCTGGCGCAAGGAACTCGATGATCAGGCGCAAGAGATTATCGATGCCATCGTTACCTCGGACGCTCTTATTGTCGGCGCGCCAACCTACAAGGGCTCCTATCCTGGCCTCTTCAAGCACCTGGTCGACCTGATCGATCCGCATGAGTTGCGGGCTAAACCGATCGTCATAACGGCGACAGGGGGAGGCGACCGTCATGCGTTGATGGTCGAACATCAGTTGCGGCCGCTGTTCGGCTTCTTCATGTCTCATACCCTGCCGACGGCTGTTTACGCATCCGATCGTGATTTCACAGACTATCGTGTTTCTTCCGCGCCGCTCTCAAATCGGATCGAGGAGGTGGTCGGTGAGCTCGCAGCTTTCTTCCCCGCAGAAAATCCAATTCTAGCCGCAGCCGAATAGCTGACCGGGTGTATCCGCTCGCGAACGCCGCTCAAGCCGACAAGGAGGCAAAGATGGACAAGACCAATGCGGCAATTCTGTCGGAAGAGCTGTGGAGCGTTTTCGACTTTGCGCGGCGATACCGCCTGGAGAAAAGGGAGGAAAACCGCCTCCTCATGCTCTTCGGCCCGTACGCGTCAGCCCATGACTTGCTCACGAATGCGCGCCGGCATTCGCTCATTTCCTGAGACGGGTCAATACAATCGCAATTGCGCAAAACGGAGGATCGTATGATGCAGGAATTCGTCAACCATCTCAAAGCGCTCTTCGATAGCCTTTTTGCTAGTAAATCGGATGCGACGCCACGCGGCCAAAATACGGGCGAGGCGCCCCGAAACCACGACGAAGGCGACCGCGAACTGCGCGAGTATGAACTCTATTACTGGAGTGCCGCGCCTGGACCCTGGTACTGAGGAAACGGCAATGGCACTCGCTTTTGATCTTCGTCGGCCAATCCAGAAGTTGGATACCAAGAACATCCAATCCAAAGCCGTGCACTGCATGGCGGTCGGCTCCATAGTTTCGTCGTTCACTTTCATTTTGGCACTGGTGGTTGGTGTCCTCTGATGTCCAGACTGCTGCTGCATCGAAGATGGTCTCTGCTGTGCGAACGCGCAGCGCCGGCCATTTGAACGCAAGGAGCCCAGCACATGTCCGATCTTGTCAGTGATCTGCTGCATTTATCAGATGATCAAGGGACGGATGCCAAAGAACGCCGCCGCCAGCTTATTGATCGACTTATTCGCACATTAATGGAGACGGCGACAGTCCTCGCTCCCAATGACGACCGCCAGTCGCCCATTCCCGTCCTGCGGCTCATTGACGTGATCGAAGGAATGACAAGCAGCATTGCCGACGCTGACGATGCGACGTTCTCGGCGATCGTCGAAGAAATCGCTTTGCTTCTGCGCACGCTGGAACGGCACCGACAAGAGATGGCGAGATTTACGGTCCATTGAACTTGGGAGCGGGCTCGTTGAGCGCGCCACCACAGGGAGGCAATTTAAGACCGGCAACCAGCAGATGTCCTTTATTGCGGAATTTGTAGCGCTGGGCGCCGTGCGCAATCCGACACCGCTGCCCTTCCAGAGTAGCCCCAGGAAAGACCGGAAAGCAGCGGCGATTTCGACACACGCTAAAGACGCCGCCGATAGTGTTTATGAATAGGAATACAAACGTTGACCAAAGTTGTTGAATACTTCTTTTCCATCGGATCGCCCTGGTCCTATATCGGCTTCGACGCCTTCGTCGAAGTCGCAACGAAAAGCGACGTCGAGATCAGGCCATATCTGACGACCGTCGTCGAAGAAAATGGCGGTATCTTTTCGCGCAATCGTCCAGAGATCCGCCGTGCGTACTGGATGCGAGACCTGAAACGTTGGGCGCGCGTGCGCGCCAAAGATCTGTGGCTGGAAAACCGTCCGGGACTGAGCGACCCGGCGCCTGCCTCTCTTATCGTTATTGCCGCCTATCTCGACGGCAAAGACTGGATCGGCCTTACGCGTGCTTTGCAGCGCGCCTATTGGAGTGAAGCAAAGGATATAGGCAAGCCTTACATCCGCGAAGCCGTTGCGGACGCCGCCGGTTTTGACGGCGCGGGCCTGTCGAAGCGGCAAGCGGACCATGACGTGCAGAGCAAATGGGCTCAGGACCGGGAGCATGCCGTGAAGAGCGGTGTCTTTGGTTTTCCGACGTTCCTCTATGAAAGCGAGATCTACTGGGGACAGGACAATCTGCCTTTCCTTGAGCGTCACTTGGGCGGCGACAGGCCCTAAGCCCAGTGATCAGAACGGCGAACTCAAGGATCGTCGAGTACTAGAGACTTTGTATAAATGGGGCGCTGCTATGCCTGCAGATTGGTCTTGAAGATGTCGATAATCTGATCTGCGATCTCGATCAGGCCCTGCGGCGTGCGTCGTAGTCGGAATTCGCTCTCTTCGTGAGTAATATCAAGTCGTTAGACTCTCGTTATCAAGACTCAATCACGCAGGCCTCTGTCCCAAGGCGAAAGGGCGGTTCAATCGAAGCTCAGCTGGCGGGGCCTGTTCGGATCCTGTCAAGGCGGCGGTTCGTAGGGCTAGGCTGAAAGCAAAGCAGGTCTGACAAGTCCCAGGTGGTCACGCAGCGTCGAGCCACTGTAGTCGGTGCGGAACAGTCCACGTTCCTGCAGGATCGGCACCACCAGCTGTGTAAAGTCCTCCAACCCCTCCGGGAAGAAGGGCGGCATGATGTTGAAGCCGTCGGCGGCGCGACCTTCAAACCACTGCTGCATGCGCTCGGCAATCTCCACGGGCGTTCCGAGCACGATGTGGTGGCCACGGCCCGCGGCGACGCGCAGGGCCAACTGGCGAATGGTCAGGCCCTCGCGCCGAGCAAGAGCCGTCAAGAGTTCGGCGCGGCTGCGCAGCTGGTCTGAGATCGGCAGGTCCGGCAAGGGGCCATCGGGATCGTAAGCTGCGAGACTGTGGCCGATACGTTCCTCGAGCAGCGGCATGGCGCTCTTGAGATCAGTCCATTGGTCCAGTTCGGCCAACTTGTCCTCAGCTTCCTTCGCCGTGCGGCCGATCACTGGCAGGAAGCCTGGCATGACAGCTACTTCGTCCGGCTGCCGGCCGAAACCGGTCAAGCGCTCCTTGAGGCTCTTATAAAAAGCCTGTGCTTCTTCGAAGCTCTGCTGCGCGGTGAACACGACGTCGGCCGTTCGCGCGGCGAGGTCCTGGCCAGGCCCGGAGGAACCGGCCTGGATCAGGATTGGGTGGCCCTGCGGCGAACGTGGGATGTTGAGCGGTCCCTTGACGGCAAAATACTTGCCTTTGTGGTCGAGCATGTGGACTTTACTCGGATCGGCGTAGACGCCCCTCTGCTTATCCTTGACGAAGGCATCGTCGTCCCAACTGTCCCACAGCCCGCGCACCACGTCGACGAATTCTTCAGCGACGGCATAACGCTCGTCATGCTCTGGATGCGCCTTCGAAAAATTGTTGGCCGTGCGGGCATAGGAGGTGGTGACGATGTTCCAGGCGGCCCGGCCATGGCTTAGGTGGTCGATCGAGGAAAAGGCGCGGGCCGTGTGATAGGGCTCGCCATACGTTGTCGAGGCGGTGGCGGCGAGGCCGATCTTGTCGGTTACCATGGCGAGCGAGGCAAGCAGTGTCACCGGCTCGAAGCGAGCGATCGTCGAGGGATGCGCGTCGACGCCGCTGGTCAGGCCGTCGGCCAGGAAGACCATGTCGAACTTCGCTCTTTCGGCGATCTGCGACACACGGCGCAGAAGGTCGAAGTTCTCGCTGCCGGCCTCGGCATGCGGATGCCGCCAGCCGGACACGTGATGACCGGCGCCCTGCAGGAACAGGCCCAAATGAATTTCTCTCCTACGGCTCATGGCGAGGTCTTTCTTCAATGGAGGTTTTGGACGGCGTCCTGGCCAAGTAACGCCAGCAGCCGATGGAGATCGGCGGCGCTGTTCATGGTGCGGACGAGCGAGGGAATGTCGGTGAAGGAGGGATGGCCGGCAGTCGCTTCGCGGAATTTTGTCGTCGGATCGGTCACGCCGGGAAGACCATCGAAACGGCGGGTGATCGTGGTGCCGTCGCGCAGTGCAACATCAAGGATCACGAAGCGGGTTTTGGGATCGCTCGACATGCGCGGCGCACTGTCGTCATGGCGGCGGCTGGCACGCTCGGCAAGCGCCATCAGGCGCGGCTCGACCGGCCGTTCGTCGAAATGATCTATCCGGAGCGCGCCGTCGATCAGCGCGGCGGCAAACACGTATTCCGGACTGAAGCGCGCCTCGATGCCGTTATTCGGCTTCGTCACGACCAGCGCTGCATCGGCGCCTGGCGGATAGGTGAAGGTGATGTGCTCGATTGCATCCGCCGCAAGCTCCTCGCGATTAAGCTCGATTCCGAGCGATGCAACCGGATGGCTGGCGGTACAGCAAGGATAGGCCTTTAGCGTCAGCCCCGGCGCCACGATCTGCCAAGGCGCGCCCCAGTTCTCCGTCACGGCTTGCAGCCGATCGACGCCGAAGGAGTAAGCCGAATGGAAACCGACCGGATTGTCGAGAAAGTCCGGCGCACCTCCGAAACCGGCGGCTGCCAGCCGCGCCGATAACAGCCCGGAACGAGCTGCCATGCCGGCATGGTAGGGCTTGGCGTCATAACCGAACTGCAGCCGAAGGCCGGATGATTGCGTCGCCGCAAGACCAAGTGCGATGGTGGTTTCCTCTACCGAGGCACGCGTCAGATGGGTGATTGCAGCCGTCGCGCCGACGGTACCAAGCGTTGCCGTCGCATGAAAGCCGTTTTCGTAATGCTTCGAACCCAGCGACAAACCAAGGCGCGCCATTGCCTCAAGCCCGACGACATAGGACGCCAGTAGCGCCTCGGCGGCAAAATCACGTTCGGCGGCGAGCCCCAGCAGGGCCGGAATGATCACCGTCGTGGGATGGCCGCGCACGCTGGCATGCACGTCATCGTAGTCGAGCACATGGCCGGCATAGCCGTTGACGACGGCCGCGACCAGCGGATCGGTGCGGCGCGTACTGCCGACTAGGATCGCGTCACCTGGCAGTGTGGCGCCGACGGCGTCGGCAAGAAGGTCGGTCGTGCGGTCACCGGCGCCTGCGATCGTGCAGGCGAGAAAATCGATGATCGCCGTGCGTGCCGCACCCATCGCGGCAGCATCCTTCGTCGGATCCGACGTGATGATCGCCTGGGCAAAGGCATGGGTCAGCGGGGCGCCTACGGTCGTCATTTCTAGATACCTTCTCCGTTGCGCACCGAACCGCGTCTTCCGGAAAGCCCGCCGACGAATTGGCGGATGCGGGGATTGTCGGAAGTATCGAAAATCTGCTCGGGTGAGCCGTGGTCGACGATGCGGCCATTCTCGGTAAACACGACGGTGTCACTGATCTCCTCGGCAAAGCGCATTTCATGCGTCACGAGAATGCTGGTCATGCCGTCGCGGATGAGGTCGCGGATCACCCACAATACTTCGCCGACCGTCTCCGGGTCGAGGGCCGAGGTGACTTCGTCGAATAATACCAGTTCCGGCTTCATCGCCAGCGCCCGGGCGATCGCCACGCGCTGCTGCTGGCCACCGGACAGCTGACCTGGATAGGAACCGGCTTTCTCCGAAAGGCGCACCTTATCGAGCAGTTCGCGGGCGAGTTTCTCCGCCTCGCCACGCTCGACGCCGAGAATCCGGGTCGGCGCCAGCACGATATTGTCCAGCACCGTCAGATGCGGAAAGAGATTGTATTGCTGGAAGACGATGCCGACGCGCTTGCGCAGCGCAATGCGCTCGCTCTCCTTGGTCAACTGGTCGACGCGGGTACCGTTGACCGTGATGCAGCCGCTTTGCGGCGTCACCAGCGCGTTGATGCAGCGAAGGATCGTTGATTTGCCCGAGCCGGACGGGCCGATGATGGAGACCGCATCGCCCTTGTTGACGGTCAGGTCGATGCCCTTCAGCACCTCAGTCTGGCCGAAGGACAGGTGCACGTCTTCCAGTCGGACGATCGCGTTGTTACTGAATGTGTTCATCTAAAATCCTCAGGCCGCGTTGAACCGCCGTTCCAGGCGGCGGGTCAGGTTGGCGATCGGGTAGCAAAGCGTGAAGAAGGCGGCCATCACGACGATATAGGCGATGATCGTGAAATCGAGCCGGCGTACTGCCGTGCTGGCATCGGTGGCCGCATGCAGCAGTTCGTGCACGCCCACCAGCGAGGCGAGCGCAGTGCCCATGGTGATCGAGGCGAGCACATTCATCCATGGTGGGAGAGCGCGCCGCAGGCACTGCGGCAGGACGACCCAGCGCAGCGCCTGTACGCGTGAAAAACCCAACCCCTGCGCCGCCTCCCATTGCGTGGTCGGAACAGAGAGGATGGCGCCGCGCGTGATCTCGGCCACATAGGCGCTCGCCGGAATGGCAAGGCCGATCACGGCCTTCACCCAGTCAGGGAAGGCCAGGTAGTTGCCGAAGATGACGATCTCAAAGGGAAAGATGTAGGTCGTACCAAAGATCAGCACGAGATGCGGGGCATTGCGGAAGACCTGCACATAGACGACGACCGGATAGCGTATCAGCCGGTAGGACACGAGTTCCAGGATGCCGAACATGGTACCCACGACGGTCCCGAGTGCCATCGCGGAAAGGCTGATGACGATGTTCATCGCAAAGCCGGAGGCGAGATAGGGAACCCACTCCACCAGTTCGCGCCCGAGCGTCAGGTCGGCCAGCGACCAGACGAGGACGACGAGCGGCAGCGCCACGAAGCCGATGGTGCGCAGAAAATCGCTGCCCTTGAGCGGTTCAAGAAGTGTTGCTGTCGTCACAAACCATATCCCGGAACGGCGAGCTTGCGCTCCGCCCAAAGGCCGACGCGGGCGACGACCAGATTGATAAGGCTGAAGAAGGCGAGGATGACGATCATCATCGACACGACATTGTCGCGTTGCGTCCACACCATGATCGAGGCATAAGTGATCTCGCTTACGGCGATCGCATTGCCCACCGTCGTCAGCTTCACGAGATTGATAAAATTGTTGACGATTGCCGGCAAAGAGGCCCGCAAGGCCAGTGGCACCTCGACGTATCGCAAAATCTGCAGCTGGCTGAAGCCGATGCCCCGCGCTGCCTCCACCGTGGAGGCTGGCACCGCCTCGATACCGGCGCGGATTGCCTCCGCATGCAGGGCGGCGATATGCAGGCCGACCACCGCGACCACCCAGAAGAAAGGTGACAGCGGATTATTCTGCGCCCCGCCAACGAGGTTGGAGACGAACGTGTTGAGGACCAGAAAGCTAAACATTAACTGCACCAGCGTCGGCGTGTTGCGGGTGATCTCCACGAAGGCCCTGACCGGCGCCGAAAGCCACGGCCTCCCAGACGTCAGGCAAGCAGCAAACAGCAGACCGAAGATCAGGCTGACCGGGATAAGCAGGACGACAAGATAGAGCGTGGTCATGAAGCCGTCACGCCAGATCTGCGCCTCATATCCCGTCGCCAGAAACTCGTAGTTCAGGCCGAGCCTGCCAGTCAGGCTGACGAACAGGTCAATCAGGTTCGTGTCCTGCATGTCGTTCTACCGGTTTCTCTCCAGTTCACTTGCTGGCGGAGAGCACTTTGTTCTGCTGCTGCAGGTATTCGATGTTGGGGAGGCGATTGACCTTAGCGAACTCCAGGAGCTTGCCCGACGCGTGTAGCTTCTTGACGCCGGCGTCTAGGGCAGCCTGCGTGTTCTTCTCGCCCTTGCGCAACCAGATCACCGAATCCGATGGGATCAGCTCGGTGGGGAAGGGAATGGCATAGTCCTTCCATTCTTCCGATCGATCCTGCAGCAGCAGGCCGACGGTCGCGCCGACATGCACGGCCGCAACGCAATTGCCGCCTTGCAGTGCGAGGAGCGATTCCGGTTGGCTCGGCAGCGCCTTCACCACCGCGCCGTAATCTTCCATCAGAGGCTGCGTGTAGTTGGAGCCCTGCGACACGCAGACCGGCTTGCCCTTCAGGTCCACCCAGTCCCTCAGACCGCTGTCCTTGCGCACCACGGCGGCGCCACCGCTGCGGTCATAGGGCGTTGGTACGTAGTCGAGAATCTTGGCACGGTCCTCGGTGTACTGCATGTTGGCGATGAGGATGTCGACCTTGCCCTGCTGCAGGAACTGCACGCGGTTCGGCGGCGTCACCGTGACGGTCTCCAGTTTGACGCCGAGGTCGTCGGCCAGCGCCTGCGCGATGTCCAGGTTGAAACCCTTCTGCGCCTGGGTCTTAGGGTCGATATAGCCGAATGGCGCACCGGATAGGATCACGCCGACGGTCAGCGTGCCGCGGCCCTTGATGCGGTCCAGCGTGGCATCCGCAGACGCCTGCGTCGACATTAGTGCGGAGATTGAGAGAGCAAGTCTGAAGAGTAATTTTGTGAGATTGGTGGACGACATTCTGGGACTCCTTTATTCGATCAAGAACCTAGTGGAGCCCCTCCTTTGCCACGAGCAATCGCATCCTCTCTTCAAAGTGAGAGCGAAACTGCTATCCTGTAATATGCTAAATCCATAGAAAATATGTTGCGAGCAGGTTAATGTCACTTTCAATTGTAACACCGCACTCACAGCCAGTACCTTCTTCATGGGTATCGCGGGTCTTACGGCCGCGATTGGCTTTGGAGGAAGCGGAAGAACACTTCAGTCGAGCATAGAGTAGATCACCTCCAGCGGGTGAGGTAGCGACCTACCATCGATCATTTTTGCCTGGCACCGGCACGAATATCCTGTGGCCATGACGACCTTGTCTTCTGATGCTTCAGCTACAGCTGTCGCCCAGCTCATGGCGTAAAGCTGCTCCGAGGTGCCGCGGTTGCGGACTTCGTGGCCAAAGGTCCCGGCCATTCCGCAACATCCTACATTTTCTACATGCACACTTGCGCCAAGAGCCTGAAAAACCTCCTTCCACTGGTTTGAGGCGGACGGAAGGTTGCTACGCTCGGTACAATGAGGAAGGAGGCTGTATTTGCGTGACGGGGATGGAATAGGTTTAATCGATAGCCTGCTCAAGTTCTCTGCAAGCCATTCTTGCGGAAGAAGAACGGTCGCCTTGCGACCACTCGCCCATATTCCGTGATACTCGCTGCGGTAAACAAGCGTCATTGAGGGATCCAACCCCACCAGGGCAACGCCGGCGTCTGCTAGGGCTCGGAGGTAACGTTCCGTTTTTGCGGCAGCTTTCTCGAAACGACCGAGGTACCCATGAACGTGTAATGCTTTACCATTGTGATGGGATGCGGCGAGATACGGGATCAAGCCCAGCTTACGAGCAACGCGAATGGCTGCAATCGGTACGTTTGGTTCGAAATGGGATGTGAAGCTGTCGAAAACAAATACGACAACCCGATCCTTTTCATCTGGCGATAGCTTCTCGATCTCTCTCGCGTGAGCGATCTCGACACCCAACCGGCGGATTTCCTTTGAAAATGAGGGCCACGGTAGAAGTGGAAGCGCCGTCAACCCAATCGCTCGCATCAGCCGCTTGCCAGGCGATGTGCCGGCGACGAGATTGTAGAGCGGACGGATCCGCGCCATCAAAGGGAGGGTGGTTTCGATACCGGAAACCACAGAGTCCTTTAATGGACGCAAGTAACGGCCATAATACAGCTCCAGAAACTTAGAGCGGAACGCCGGCACACTGACCTTCACGGGACACTGCCCGGCACAAGCCTTGCACGCAAGGCAGGTGTCCATTGCTTCTCGCACCTCGTGGGAAAAGTCGTTGCGGTTTCTCGGGTTAAGGCTGTTTATAACCCGTGCCGTCAGGCTCAAGAGTGGGTGTCGCAGGCGCAGACGTACGGACTCTCTGCGTGGATCAATGCCCTTCTCGCCAAGCAGTCGCAGCCATTCCCGCATAAGCATGGCGCGCCCTTTTGGCGAGTATCGCCGATCGCGGGTCGCCTTGTAGGAAGGACACATGGGGCTCGTCTCGTCGAAGTCGAAACAAGCGCCATTGCCGTTGCAATAGGCGGCATTGTCGAAGGCTGCGCGTATTTCGTTACCGATTATGCGATCGAAAGCGCCCCTTAAAGGCACTTCATCGATCTTGAGCAGTGACGCGGTGGACGGCGCGGCGATCTTGCCCGGGTTGAGGCGATTGTTCGGATCGAAAGCCCGTTTGATGTCTTGGAGGCAAGGATAAAGGTCGCCGAAGAATTCCGGCACATATTCCGAGCGCACGCCCTTACCGTGCTCGCCCCACAGAACGCCGCCGTGTTTGCGCGTGAGCGCCACTACGGCGTCGCTGATGTGGCGCAGCAAAGGTACGTGATCGTCACGGGTCAAGTCGAGTGCCGGCCGTACGTGCAGCACCCCTGCGTCGACATGACCGAACATCCCGTAGGAGAGGCCCGCCCCGTCAAGCAGCGCGCGAAATTCACGGATATAGGCAGCCAAATTCTCGGGCGGGACCGCTGTATCCTCGACGAAGGCGACAGGACGGACGGGGCCGTCCACATTGCCGAGCAATCCGACAGCGCGCTTGCGCATATTCCATATCGCCTCGACGTCGGCATGTCCGCGGGCCACAGTATAGCTGAGGCGGTTGGTATCCAGTCCCTCATCGAGCACCGCCGTGACCGCGGCAAGCTTTCCTTGGAGTTCGACCTCATCGTCAGCCAGCACCTCGACGAGATTGATGCCGTTGGCAACTGGGTTCTCAGGGAAGAACCGGGCTATGTCGGTCCAGACGATATCGTTCTTTGCAAGCCCCAGCACCTTCTCGTCGATCGTCTCGACAGAGGCGACATTGAGGCCGCTTAGGGTGCGAGCGTCTTCCAGAGCGGCGTTGAAGTCGCTGTAACGGATATTGACGAGGGCAGCCTGCGCCGGGATCGGCAGAAGATTGACTTCTGCCTCGGCGATCATGGCAAGGGTGCCTTCCGAGCCGCACAGAACGGCGTTCAAATCGAAGCGGCCGTCGGCGCGACGGATATGAGCGAGATCGTAGCCTGTCATGTAGCGATTGAGGTTGGGAAAAACCTCCTCTATGCGATCGCGCTTCTCTCGTGCGATGCGCTCAACCGTCCTGTGAACGTCGCCGATTCGGTCACCCCTCGCCAGGGTCTTGGCAAGCGCTTCTTCGTCCATCGGACGCGACCACCAGTCGGAGCCGTCCATGAGCACGATACGAAGCCCAAGCACGTGATTCGAGGTCTTGCCGTAAAGACACGACCCTTGGCCGCAGGCGTCGGTCGAAACCATGCCGCCGATTGTGGCCCGGTTCGAGGTTGAAAGCTCCGGCGCGAAGAACAATCCGTGTGGCTTCAAGGCTCGATTCAACTGGTCCTTGACAACACCTGACTGAACTCGGGCGACCTTTCTCGCCTGATCAATTTCCAGGATCCGGTTCATGTACCGTGAGCAGTCCACCGCGATACCGGAGGTGAGCGACTGGCCGTTCGTCCCCGTGCCGCCCCCACGCGGGGCGATGGTGAGATCCGCGAAACGGGGATCGGAAAGCGCTTTTGCAATCTTCTTCAGGTCGTCGGCATCTCGTGGAAACAGAATTGCTGTCGGGGTTACCTGGTAGATAGAATTGTCAGTCGCGAAGACAGAGCGCGACATTGCGCGCTGTTCCACGTCGCCATTGAACCCGACTTCGCAAAGCCTCTCGACGAAGCCCGGCGGCAACTGTTTTCCAAAAGCGGAATGGAGACGCGGTATCATGAGTTTATACGCAGCCCGAACCAGGCAATGACATCAGTTCTGCAAAGCAGAGCAAGCTTGCTTGATACGATTGAGTGCTTCCATCAATTCGGCTTCCGAAGTCGCATACGAAATCCGAAAATAGGGAGAGAGGCCAAAGGCCGAGCCAGGAACGACCGCGACGTGGGCCTCTTCTAGAAGATAGTCGGTGAAGTCATGATCGGCTTTAATCTTCTTCCCTTTCGGTGTCAGTTTGCCCAAAACGCCGGCGCAACTGGAAAAAGTATAGAAAGCACCCTCAGGAGTACGGCAATCCAACCCGTCGATTTCGTTCAGGCGCTCGACAACAAGATCGCGACGACGACGGAAGCTCTCCTGTCTCTCCATCAGAAACGTCTGGGGGCCGTTCAGAGCCTCAACCGAGGCAGCCTGGCTGACCGAACAGGGGCAGGACGTCGCTTGGCTCTGGATCACCGCCATCGCTTTGATCAAGGGCTTCGGGCCACCCGCATAACCGATGCGCCAGCCCGTCATCGCGTAGGCTTTCGATACACCGTTGATCGTCAAGGTGCGATCCTTCAGTCGAGGCTCGATCGCGACAGGTGTCGCAAATGCGAAATCGTCGTAGACGATGTGCTCGTACATGTCGTCGACCATCAACCAGACATGCGGATGACGGATCAAAACATCCAGGAGAGGGCGGTAATCTTCGGCGGTGTAGGCAGCGCCCGATGGATTGGACGGCGAGTTAAGAAGAATCCAGCGGGTTTTTGATGTGATTGCCTTTTCCAGCTGTTCGGCCTGGAGACGGAAGTTGGCCTTGGCGTCGCACGGGATAAGGACTGACACACCACCGCAGATCTCGACGATGTCGGAATAGGAAGTCCAGTAAGGCGTCGGAATGATCACTTCGTCGCCGGGATCGAGCGTCGCCATAAAGGCGTTGAAGAGGATCTGCTTGGCGCCTGTCGCAACCGTAACCTCGTCGATATCGTAGTCGATGCCGTTTTCCCGTCTGAACTTTTCGACGATCGCCTTCTTCAGGGCTGGCGTGCCGTCCAGAGCGGTGTATTTCGTTTCACCAGCGTCGATGGCGGCCTTAGCCGCCTCCTTGACGTTCTCCGGCGTATCGAAATCAGGCTCGCCGGCCCCCAGCACTATGACCGGCAGACCATCGCGCTTCATTGCAGCGGCGCGTGCGCCGATCTGGAGAATCTTCGAAACGCCAACCGAGGCGATCCGTGAAGCCGGTTTGAAGCCCGCTTCTTCGATTTTTGTTGAGATCGTCATGAAACGCGCCCTTCCTATTCGATGTCAAAAGAAACGCCCTGTGCCAGGGGCAGCGACTTCGAATAGTTGATCGTGTTCGTCGTACGGCGCATGTAGGCTCTCCAGGCGTCGGAGCCGGATTCACGGCCGCCTCCCGTTTCCTTTTCGCCACCGAACGCACCGCCGATCTCTGCACCCGACGTGCCGATGTTCACGTTGGCGATACCACAATCGGAGCCATCGGCAGCTACGAATCGCTCGGCTTCCCTCATGTCCAGGGTGAAGATCGAGGAAGACAAGCCCGCACCCACCGCATTGTGATCGGCGATGACCGCATCGAAATCGCTGTATCTCATGACGTACAGAATAGGTGCGAAGGTCTCTTCCAGAACCGGGCCTTCATGCTTGGGCATTTCAACGAGCGCCGGCTTGACGTAGAATGCCAGATCGTGACCGACATCCACACGTTGCCCACCCAAAACGGTGCCTCCGTGCTCCTTGGCTTCAACAAGTGCCTTCTGCATGTTTTCAAAAGCGATTTTGTCGATCAGCGGTCCGACCAACGCCGTCGACTGCAGCGGATCCCCAACAGAGACGCTCTCATAGGCCTTTTTCAGGCGCGGTACGAGCTGATCATAGATGCTTTCATGGACGAACAGGCGACGCAATGTCGTGCACCGCTGGCCAGCCGTGCCCATCGCGCCAAAGGCGATGGCTCGAAGCGCCATGTCGAGATCAGCTGACGGGCATACGATGCCGCCGTTGTTGCCGCCAAGTTCCAAGATGGCGCGAGCGAAACGCTTGGCCAGCCGCGGGCCGACGTCGCGGCCCATGCGAGTGGAACCCGTCGCTGACACGAGCGGAACCTTCGGATGATCAACGAGCACTTCACCGATCGCTCGATTGCCGATCAGAACCTGCGAGAGGCCTTCGGGAGCCTCGCCATAACGCTTGAGGGCGCGTTCGAGAATCGCCTGCGACGCCAATGCCGTAAGCAGCGACTTCTCCGATGGTTTCCACACGATGCTGTTGCCGCAGACCAAAGCCAATGCTGCGTTCCAGGCCCAAACGGCGACCGGGAAATTGAAAGCGGAAATGATGCCGATGACACCGAGGGGATGCCAGGTTTCCATCATACGGTGGCCCGGGCGCTCGGTCGCAATTGTGAGACCGTAAAGCTGGCGGGAAAGGCCGACAGCGAAATCGCAGATGTCGATCATTTCCTGCACTTCGCCCAATCCCTCGGAAGGAATTTTGCCTGCTTCGATCGAAACGAGGCGGCCCAGATCCGTTTTGGCGGCGCGTAGTTCCTCGCCGAGGAGACGAACAAGTTCGCCACGCTTCGGAGCCGGCACGAGGCGCCACGTCAGGAAGGCTTCGTGAGCCTGTTCGATCACCTCGGTCGCCTCTGCCGAACTCATCGCTTTCAGCTTGCCCGTTTGTTGGCCGGTAATCGGAGAGAAGGCAACGATGTCGCCTTCGCTGTAACGTGATCTTGCCACGCCGAGGCGGTCGAGTATCGCGGCGGCTTCTTCAGTAACGGAAACAGTCTTTACGGAAACGTTCATTTTGGGACTCCAGGTCGGCTTCTGGTTGCGCGATTTCTGTGACGGGTCACTCGGCGGCCGGACGAATTTTCAGTTGCGAGATGCAGGCATCCAGTGAAGCTTTCTCAATTCCCGCATAATGATCAAATTCGTTCAGCACTTGCGCACCGAGGTCTGCTTCGAAGCGCTTTTGATTTGGACTCGCCACGAATTCCTGCTGAGCGCCGTCGCCAAGATTCGACTGGAAAATGCCGGCTGCGCTGACGGGAAGGAAATCCTCGTAGACGATGGGATCAAACTGGATCAGGCCGTCTGCAATGAGGGATTCTATGCTTGCACCCGGCAGCACAAGGCCTTTCATCGCTTTTTCCGTAAGCGAGTAACTGAAATACCCTAGCCCATCGGCGCGGATGGCCGCCCAGTTGTCGGGGAACGCATGAAAAGCTTGCGCAAGCGCCGCTTCGTAGGCCTTGGCATTCGAGCCATCCGCAGCCGGACGCACAACCTTGCGGGACTGGTCGAGAAGCTTGTCGTAAAGACCCCTGCCTTTTGGGGTAAGGGCAATGCCCCGCTGTTCGATCTCGCCGAAGCGCGCCGTATGGGAGCCGGCTTTCCACCCTCCCCGACCGTCCTCAAATGACACCTTTTCTTCAAGTGCCTTAAAAGAGGTCTGGCGAAGCAGGACCGGGCAGTCGCGCGTCGGCGGTCCTTCAACGACCGCTTTCGGGGAAATCCCGTATTCGGGCATGAGCGCCTGCACTTGGTCGATATCAAGCGTGCGAGGCGTGAGGTGGTTGATGTGTGGTCCCTTGAACGAAACGACATCGGCAATCAGGCGATGGGCATCGTGCAGACGATGATACATGTCGGCATCGACTATAGCTTTGTCATGCCAGCGGAATGTCTCCAACACTTCCGCAACGAAACGATCCGCATCCTCTTT
Source organism: Rhizobium mongolense USDA 1844 (assembly GCF_000419765.1). Taxonomy (GTDB): domain Bacteria; phylum Pseudomonadota; class Alphaproteobacteria; order Rhizobiales; family Rhizobiaceae; genus Rhizobium; species Rhizobium mongolense. Next base: position 267,635 of record NZ_ATTQ01000003.1, read on the forward strand.
GCACAGCCCACCTTCTACTTCCGCCTTTTTGGTCAGCTCGACTGCGCCCATGGTGAAAATCTGCCGCTTGGCGAGAATGTCGGCCACTTCTTTGCGCAAGGCCTCGTCCGCGATAAGGTCGAGGCGAAGCAAAGACGAAAAGACCCGAAAAGGGTTGCGCTTAAGCGCTTCCTCGCCGACCGGTCGAAACGCAGTTGAATGGACGGGCACGCCTGCCGTGGATAGATCGTAGTAGCCAACCGGATACATACCCATGACCGCAAAGACGCGCCGCATCATCGCAAGCTCGTCCGCCGTTCCCAAGCGGATTGCGCCGTGACGCTCCTCAGATATTCGATCAAGATTGTCTGTCGCTTCAAGGCGAGCTCTAAGTTCGGGCTTGGCGGCAAGTGCTTCCTTGTTAACCCGGGCCACAAGATCCATCAGAGTTCCGTAAGCAGGGACCTCCGTGCGATACATGGCCGACATCGCTCCAGAAAACGCGGCGCGGATGTCGCTCGACGTGACATGCTTCGACATTGTTTTAGACCTTTGAAGAGTTTGTGACTTGATGCTGGAAATGCAATATACTCTTCTATGGAATCCACGTGTTGTGACTTGTGCGGCTAACTTTATGCGAAAATGGAATAGGTATGCGCCGAAGCCTAGTGCCAGACATTGTGACCCTTCAAGCGTTTGAATGTGCGGCCCGCCACGCGAATTTTTCTCGCGCAGCAGAAGAGCTAAACCTGACCCAGAGCGCGATTAGCCGCCAGATTGCAGATCTGGAGCGACAGACTGGCCTCAAGCTTTTCGAGCGCATTCGTCAACGTGTAATCCTTTCTGAGGCCGGACAAAGGCTACTGCCGGAGGTTAAGGATCTTCTTGCACGATCGGAACGGCTTATGATCGATGCCGCCGCAGCAGGTCGGACGCGCGCATCGCTAAAGATAGCGACACTTCCAACCTTCGGCGCGAAATGGCTCGTCCCCCGCCTTGGACGTTTCCTCGCGACGCACCAAGATGTTGCGCTAACGATAGAATCTCGTTCGAAGCCCTTCAGCTTCATGGAGGATAGTTTCGATCTCGCCATCCACTACGGACAACCTATATGGGCAGGTGGCACCCCGACGTTCCTCTGCCATGAGACCGTTATGCCGATAGCAAGTCCAGCACTCGCCAAACGGGCTAGGCAAGAGGCAGCATGCGATCTCTCTACCATTCCGTTGCTACACCTTACGACGCGGCCAAAGCTGTGGTCGGACTGGTTTCGACTACAAGGTTCGATAGTAGACAATGCATATGTCGGGCTCCGATTTGACCAGTTTTCGATGATGGTGGCAGCAGCGATAGCCGGGCTCGGTGCGGCGCTTCTGCCAACTTATCTGATAGAGGAGGAGCTAAAGACCGGCATGCTTCTACCCCTGACGTCCAGCACGATGAGAACCGAAAACGCGTATTACGTCGTCCGCCCTGAGGAAAAACAGAGCCTTCCCATCGCCGATGAGTTTCAGGAGTGGCTACGCTCTGAAGTACAAGAGGATTAAATGCGTGCGGACGCGGATCGACACGGTTCGTCGATAAGGTCGTTCCGATCCTTGCATCACGCCAGGCAATCTGCACGCCCCGATCCTGAAAGGCGGCGGCTGCGGACTTGGTAAGCTGCCCCGATTGAGGTCCTCTGGTAGCCGGGTTGGAGCCATGCTCCGGCGGGCCATCGATTTCAACGGACCAGGGATAATAGAGTCGCGGTTTTTCGTACCTGCGAACCGGCCCGATCTGGTCTTGCCGTGCTGCGAAACTTGCAACCGGGCGGGCTTTGCAACCGAGCGCAGAGTTAGCCAGGTCGAGTCAACGCCGCCTTGCGAACCTAAAGTGCCTGCAGTCGACAAGGCCGAAACCCTTATGGAGATCGTTGGTCAGTTCCGATTGCCGGACCATCCCGCCCACGGCCGTGTCCGCGAGGATTATGCCGCGTAGCTGTGTGATCGGAGCTCGGCGGATCGTCGTCCAAACGATGACCTTGCAGCGACCTCGCGATTCTAGACTTGAACGCCCGCGGCGAGGCGGCCTGACGCATCGAACTCCACTTGCACCGTGAGCGAAGGGACCACATCGCCCGGCAGCTGGAACAAGGACAGATATTTCTTGCATTGCTGATTGGTTTCTCTCAATCCGCATGACAATCTATGTCAGATTGTGAAGAAACCCTGTCTTTCCCTGAGGTGATCTCGATGAAGCGTCCCACGATTGCGGACGTCGCAGAAGCGGCTGGCGTGAGCGTTGCAACAGTCGATCGCGTGTTAAATGCCCGACTCCCCGTGCGCGAAGAAACATCAAAACGGGTGTTCTCTGCTGCCGAGCGGGTCGGATTTCACGGCGCAAATATAATTCGGCAGCGAATGCTGGCAGATTTGCCTTCCTACAATCTGGGCGTTGTTCTGCGCAAAGAACGCCACGCGTTCTATCAGGCATTTGCAGAAGAATTGCAGGCCGCCGCACGTGCGGTCAAGGACCGGCGTCTTCAAGTGCATGTGCAGTTTGCAAAGTCCGGCGAGCCCGGTGAGATTTCAGAGCTGCTGCTCGGCATGAAGGGAAAGGTACAGGCAGTCGGTGCTATCGGACCAGACCATCATGACGTCACATCGGCGGTGAGCGCGCTCAAATCCAAGGGTATTCCCACCTTCTCGCTGCTTTCCGACTTTGCCCAGGGCGTGCGGGAGGCATATCTCGGCACGAACAACATGAAAGTGGGGCGTACCGCCGCATGGCTCTTGTCCAAGCTGTCGCATTCGCCCGGAAAACTGCTCCTGCTTCTAGGTGGTCACCGATTTCACGGGCATTCGCTACGCGAGACTGGGTTTCGCAGTTATATGCGGGAATACGCTCCGGAGTTCGAGGTGCTGGATGCGCTTATCAACCTTGAAACCCGGCGCTTGACGTATGAACTGCTGATGGACGCCGTTTCTCGCCACGATGACCTGGTGGGTGTTTACTGCATCGGAGGCGGGATGGAAGGCGCAATCGAAGCCTTGCAGGAAACGAACAAAGGCGAAAAGATCGGCTGCCTCGTCAATGAACTGACGCCGGAATCACGACAGGCGCTGCTTGAACGGCGCATCACCGGCGTATTTCAGACGCCCCTGCGTGAATTATGCGCTGACCTCATCGCCACCATGGTTCATACGATCGAACACGGCATGGCAGAAACGCCGGGACAACGCTTCCTCCCTGCACAGCTGTGGGTGCCTGAGAGTCTGTGATGGTTTGATGGATTCTATCATACATAGCTGCATTGTTTCTATCAGCGCTGATAGCCGGTAGCCGTCAAGCGACGTTGACGAAGGCCCTCCACTAGGAAATTGTCCTGCCGGGTGGTGGAGACAGGAGGCTGCCCCACCGGGATAACTAAAATCCTGACCAACCGATGATGGAGATCATTGATCTTCGTCAGCGAATTCTTGTTGCCAAATGACTGACCTGGGGCTTTTGGCCCCGCGATAACCTCTGGAGGAGAATGAAATGAAACTGATTATTGCAGCTTTCGCCAGCATGTTGGCGACGACCGCCTCGGCCGAGACGATCGGCGTCTCGATGGCGCTCTTCGACGACAATTTTCTCACGGTTCTTCGAAACGGCATGACCGACTACGCCAAGACCCAGGACGGCGTTACACTTCAGATCGAGGATGCGCAAAACGACGTTGGCAAGCAGCTCAGCCAGGTCCAGAACTTTGTCGCCTCCGGCGTCGACGCCATTATCGTCAATCCAGTTGATACGGATGCGACCGTTGCGCTCTCGCAGGCTGCCGATGCGGCAGGTATTCCTTTGATTTATGTCAACCGCCAGCCAGTCAACGTGGACCAGCTTCCCGAAAAGCAGGCCTTCGTGGCTTCCGACGAAAAAGAGTCCGGTACGCTCGAAACCAAGGAAGTTTGCCGCCTTCTGAAGGAGGCTGGGAAGACCGAGGCGAAAGCCGTCGTCATGATGGGCGAGCTCTCCAACCAGGCCGCCCGCATGCGCACGCAGGACATCAAGGACGTGATTGCGACACCCGAGTGCAGTTTCATCAAGATCGTCGAGGAGCAGACCGCCAACTGGTCGCGCACACAGGGCGCCGACCTGATGACCAACTGGCTATCTGCCGGCGTGGAGTTTGACGCTGTCATTGCCAACAACGATGAGATGGCAATTGGCGCGATCCAGTCGCTGAAAGCTGCCGGAAAAGACATGAAAGACGTGATTGTCTCCGGCGTGGACGCCACTCAAGACGCGCTTGCTGCCATGGCTGCTGGCGACCTGGATGTCTCCGTCTTCCAGAATGCTGCCGGGCAGGGGAAAGGCGCTGTAGATGCGGCGCTGAAGGTTGCGCGCGGCGAGACGGTCGAGAAGAAAGGCTATGTGCCGTTCGAACTCGTTACGCCGGCAAATCTCAAAGACTACCAGGCCAAGAACTAAAACAGATCGTAGCGTCGAAGGAGGCGGATATGCCGCCTCTTTCGATTTCCGAGCGATGGAGGATAAGCCATGGTAAGTCCCACCACAGCGGCAGCTATCAAGCGCGTACTCGAGGCCACGGAAGCCGACGGCCTGCTTGCAATCGAGGGTATTCGCAAAGAGTTCCCGGGCGTTTTGGCGCTCGACAACGTACAGCTTCGCGTCAGACCCGGAACTGTCCACGCATTGATGGGCGAAAACGGTGCTGGCAAGTCGACGCTCATGAAAATCATCGCCGGGATATACCAGCCAGACGCTGGTGAAATACGTCTTCGCGGTGTCCCGACAGTGCTGAAGTCACCGCTTGACGCGCTGGAGCAAGGGATCGCGATGATCCACCAGGAGCTCCAGTTGATGAACTGGATGACAGTGGCGGAGAACATCTGGATCAGACGCGAGCCCAAGAACCGCCTTGGACTCATCAACCATTCCAAGATGGTGACGATGACGGAGGAGCTTTTTGCTCGCCTGAACATCGTACTCGATCCACGAGCTCAAGTGTCCGAATTGACAGTAGCTCAAAAACAGATGGTCGAGATTGCGCGCGCAGTCAGCTACGAATCCTCTGTCCTCATCATGGACGAGCCGACATCGGCGCTGACAGATCGTGAAGTTGAGCATCTTTTTACGATCATACGTGACCTCCGCTCGCGCGGCATAGGCATCGTCTACATTACCCATAAAATGAATGAACTCTTTGAGATCGCCGACGAATTTACCGTATTTCGCGACGGGAAATATGTCGGGACACATTCCTCAAAGGATGTCACGCGCGACGATATCATCCGCATGATGGTCGGGCGCGAGATCACCAACATGTTTCCCAAGATCGACTGCCCGATCGGCGATGTCGCTCTTGAGGTTCGGAATTTGACGATTCCCGGCGTCTTCCATGGCATATCGTTTTCGGTCCGGCGAGGGGAGATCCTCGGCCTTGCGGGTCTCGTGGGCTCAAAGCGCTCGAACGTCGCTGAAGCGCTGTTTGGTGTTCAACCGGCAGCGTCAGGCGAGATCGTGATCGATGGCACGCCGGTCAAGATCGACAGTCCGAGCGCGGCCATGGCCCATGGCATGGCCTTTCTGACCGAGGATCGAAAGGAAACGGGCTGCTTCCTGATACTGAATTGCCTTGAAAACATTCAATCCGCGCTGATCACGCGGTCGCACGTCAAAGCCGGCTTCGTCGATCAAGCTACGGTGACACGACTCTCGGAGGAAATGGCCGCCAAGCTTCGCGTCAAGACGCCGAACCTCCAGGAGACCGTCGAGAATCTCTCGGGCGGAAACCAGCAGAAGCTCCTGATCGCACGCTGGCTTCTGACCAAACCGCGGATTCTGATCCTCGACGAGCCAACTCGCGGCATCGATGTCGGCGCCAAAGCGGAGATTCATCGCCTGATAACGGCCCTTGCCGCCGAAGGTGTGGCGGTCCTGATGATCTCATCTGAATTGCCGGAGGTCCTCGGGATGAGCGACCGGATCATGGTCATGCATGAAGGGCACGTTTCGGGCTTTCTTGATCGCGCCGAGGCAACTCAAGTGAAGATAATGAACCTCGCAGCACGCTAGTGTTCATTACGGGAGGAAGATCTTATGACGAACGCGACATCACAATCGGCATTGCCGGCCACGCAACCCCGGCGACGCGTGCCGGCGGAACTGAGCATCCTGCTGATTCTTGTCGGCATCTCGCTGACATTCGAGATTCTGGGCTGGATCCTGCAGGGCCAGAGCTTTCTTGCCAACACTCAACGCCTCTCGATTATGATCCTCCAGGTATCGGTCGTGGGCATTATCGCGATCGGCGTGACCCAGGTCATTATCTCTGGCGGGATCGACCTGAGTTCCGGCTCGATCGTCGGTGCGACTGCCATGATATCCATGAGCCTGGCACAGGTCGGCACGTATGATCGAGCAGTCTACCCCCACTTGACCGATCTGCCGGTAATCCTGCCGGTTGCGGTGGGCTTGGTCGTCGGTCTGCTCTGTGGCGTGATCAACGGCCTTTTGATAGCGTACACGAAAATCCCCCCCTTCATCGCCACACTCGGTATGATGGTCACGGCTCGAGGCTTTGCCAAGTGGTACACGAAGGGGCAGCCGATCAGCTTTCCCACCGACAGTTTCGCTGCACTCGGAAAAGGTTTGGCCCCCATCTTCGTCTTCCTTGCGGTCGCAGCGATCCTGCACATCGTTCTGCGCTATACTCGCTACGGCAAGTTCACCTATGCCGTCGGCGCCAATCCCCACGCGGCGCGGGTGTCGGGTATCAACGTCGACGTCACACCGTCAAGATTTATGCCGTAGCCGGCTTGTTGTCTGGCCTTGCTGGTATTGTCGTCGCTGCCCGAGGTCTGACCGCGCAGGCCGGCATGGGCTCTATGTACGAGCTTGATGCGATTGCAATGGCTGTCATTGGCGGCGTTTCGCTCTCCGGCGGCCGCGGATCGGTCATTGGCACGATGATCGGAATGGTCATTTTCGGCGTGATTATCTCCGGTTTCACCTTCCTGCGGCTGGACGCTTATTACCAGGAAATGCTGAAGGGCGCGATCATTGTGGCGGCTGTCGTCGCCGACGTCTATCGCCAACGCAAGCGTATCAAGAAGAGCTGACGGATGGGCGGCCCCTGCCGCCCTCTGTCTTCGACAGGCGAAGATAGGACGACCCGAAATGAAGAAGCTGCTCATAACGACCGCGTTTTGCCTTCTCGCCGCGCCGGCCTTTGCTGGGACGCGCGTGGCGGTGACAATGACGTCGTTCGATAACCCATTTCTGACGATTCTGCTGAACGGAATCCGCGATGAAGCAAAACGGGAGAAAAATGTCGAACTCCTCACAGAGGACGCCCAACTCGACCCTGCGAAACAGCTCAACCAAATCCAAAACTTCATTGCCAACGGTGTTGATGCAATCATCGTGAATGCCGTTGACGGCGACTCGACGGCCGCGATCACACGGGCGGCAGCTGATGCAAAGATCCCGCTCGTCTACGTCAACCATCCGCCGGCCGAACTCGCTTCGGGATTGCCGGAAGGGGCAGCCTTTGTCGGTTCCAACGAACTCGATTCCGGCACGATGGAAGCGAAAGCCGCCTGCAAGCTTCTGGGCGGCAAAGGTCGCGCCGTAATTCTGATGGGGCCGCTTGAAAACCATGCAGCCCTTGTGCGCACAAAGGATGTAGAGGCCGTCTTTTCTCAACCCGATTGCCGGATCGATATCGTCGAAAAGCAGACAGCGAACTGGAACAGGACCCAGGCGCAGGATATCGTGTCTTCCTGGCTGACGGCTGGGCTGAAGTTCGATGCGGTGGTTGCCAATAATGACGAGATGGCCATTGGCGCGGCTCAGGCTTTGAAGGCGGCTGGCGTCGCGATGAACGACCTTGTCATCACCGGCATCGATGCTACGCCAGATGGACTGGCCGCCATGAAGGCCGGAGACATCGACGCGACAGTTTTCCAGAACGCAACAAAGCAAGGCGAAGCCGCAGTCCAGACGGCTGTCAAGTTGGCAGGAAAGCAGGCCAGCGAGCGCACCCTTTGGGTACCGTTCGAACTCGTCACCCCCGACAACATGGCCGCCTACCAAAAATGACGGCCGGGCCGCGGTCGATCTCCTCCCGGATCCCGCGGCCCCACCAATCGACGCCTTCTAAGGCATGTCGCTAAAACACGAAGGAACCAACATATGCGTATCGCCCTTGACCCGTTTATGCATCGTCATCTCAGCCTCGAAGAGCTGCCGCGGAAGGTCCGTGAGCTCGGCTATGAATGGATTGAACTTAGCCCCCGCGCCGATTTTCTGGAGTGGTTCAAGACTCCACGGGTTTTCCCGCAGCGTATCAAAACCTTCAAGAAAGCGCTGGCCGCCGAGGGCGTGAAGATCGCCTCACTCTTGCCGATGTATCGCTGGGCCTCGAATGACGAGACCGAGCGTCAGGCCGCTGTGCGTCACTGGAAGCGCGCCATCGAAATCGCGGCGGAGATGGAAGTCGATACGATGAACTCGGAATTCGGGCGTGGTCCGCACCCCGACAAGGGCTCGTGCTACTGCTGCCACACCGGGTCGATGATCGAGGCCTGTGAAGACGCATGGTGGCGCTCGATGGAGGAACTTGTACCGATCTTCGAACGTGAGAACATCAACTTACACGTCGAGCCGCATCCCGAAGACTGGTGCGAAACCTTGCAGCCCGCGCTCGACATCATCCGCACGGTGAATTCGAAGAACGTCAAGTTCCTCTATTGCGCCCCGCACACCTTTTACTTTGGCGATGATACCAAGGCGATGCTGCGCGAGGCCAAGGACGTTCTCGCGCACGTTCATGTGGGCGATACATTCAATCACAAAGCGTCTTCGGGTCTGCGCTATATTCTCAACCCGCCGGGTACCCAAGCGCGTGTTCACCAACATCTCAATATCGGCCAAGGCGAGGTTCCCTGGGACGACTTCTTCGGCACGCTCGCCGATATCGGCTTCGACGGTATTATGACCTCCTGCGTCTTCGCCTGGGAGGACAAGGCGGACGAGTCCGGACGGTTCATGTGTAGCGAAATGAACAATTACATCAAAAAGTACCGAAAGTGAGGCTTTCCAAATGACTGTTAGAATAGGTGTCATCGGCACCGGTGCAATCGGCCGAGACCATGCACGCCGTATCAATCAGGTTCTTGGGGGGGCGACAGTCGTCGCGTTGAGTGACGTGAACCGCGCCTCGGCCGAAGCCGTGAAAAGCGACATTGCGCCTGATGCTGCAATTTTCACCACCGGGGAGGAACTGATTTCCTCACCCGATGTTGACGCTGTGCTTGTCACATCTTGGGGTGCCACTCACGAACAATATGTACTGGCGGCGATCGCTGCCGGTAAGCCATGCTTCTGCGAAAAGCCTCTGGCGACGACCGCCGACGGCGCCAAGCGCATCGTCGATGCCGAAGTGGCGCACGGCAAACGACTTGTACAGGTCGGTTTCATGCGCAGATATGATGCGGGTTATGTCGCCCTGAAGCAGTTCGTGGATACCAAGATCGGTGCGCCGATCATGGTTCATGCCGCCCATCGCAACCCAGCCGTCCCCGAGCAGTATGTTACCCCGATGGCCATCCACGACACGATGATTCACGAAATCGACGTGCTGCGCTGGCTGTTGGATGACGACTACATTTCCGCTCGTGTGCTGTTTCCGCGTTCGGCAGCGCGCAGTCATGCCAAGCTTAGGGATCCCCAGATTGTCATTCTGGAGACTGCGAAGGGAACGATCATCGATGTCGAAATCTTCGTCAACTGCCACTACGGCTACGACATTCAGTGCGAGGTCGTTGGCGAAGACGGTGTCGCCACTCTGCCTGAGCCGATGGCAATCCAGACGCGTCTCGGCGCCAAGCTTCAAAACGATATCCTCACCGATTGGAAGGATCGCTTCATCGCCAGCTACGACGTTGAGCTGCAGGACTTCATCAACGCCGCTGCCAAAGGCACGGCGGCTGGCCCGAACTCCTGGGACGGTTATGTGGCGGCAATCACATCCGATGCCTGCGTAGCCGCGCAGGAGGCAGAGGGTGGCGCAGTCGCGATTAATCTTCCCACTCGCTCTGCGCTTTACAACTGAGGTCCTCCATGCGTTTTGCCATCAACCACATCACCGCGCCCAAGCTGTCGCATGAAAACTTCTTTGCGGCGGCTCGCAATCTCGGTCTGACGGAGGTCGAGATCCGCAACGATCTTCCCGACATCGTCGGGACGGTGAAGCCTGAAGTCGTCAAAAAGGCCGCAGCGAGCGCCGGCGTCACGATCATCTCGATTAACGCGCTCTATCCATTCAACGTCTGGTCGGGTGAATTACCGAAGAAGGCTATGGCGTTCGCCGACTATGCGGCCGCTTCCGGCGCCAAGGCGCTTGTCATGTGCCCGCTAAACGACGGCACGAAGGTGTCGTTCGATGATCTCGTCGCGGCGCTGAAGGCCATGAAGCCCATCCTTGAGGAGCGCGGACTGACGGGCCTGGTCGAACCTCTCGGCTTTCCGATCTCCTCGCTGCGGACCAAGAAGGAAGCTCTTCGCGCCATCGACGCGGCTGAAGGAGGCGGCATCTATAAACTCGTGCACGATACCTTCCATCACCACCTGGCCGGCGAGATAGAGTTCTTCCCGGAAAGGACGGGTCTGGTCCACATCTCGGGCGTCGTCGATCCAAATGTCGCCGTGGACGACATGCTCGACGCCCACCGCGTGCTCGTCGATGCCAAAGATCGGCTGGAGAACATTCCGCAGATCAAGGCGCTCATCGCCGCAGGCTTCGACGGCCCCTACAGCTTCGAGCCTTTTGCCGAGGAAGTGCATGCACTGGCAGATCCGGAAACCGCCGTGCGCGAGAGCATCAGCTACGTCTCGGGCAAGCTCTGAGCCGACAACCCGCTGCCCGCGCCTCGAGCGGCGCGGGCAGCATGCACGTTAGGCAATTGCAGCCGGGGGCCGGAGGAAGAAATGAACAAGTCTGACGGACACCAACTTTTCGCCATTGTCGGAACTCGCTTCGGTGAGGTTCAGGGTGGTCGAGTCGGGCCATGATGGGCTCTTGCTCGCCACGGCTGGGATCGCGCTCAGCGAAGCCTTGGCAATCTGCACGCGACAGACCCGACAGAACGCAGCGAACACTATACAACCCGCCGCTTCTTTGAGTCTTATTCGGTCAGCCCCGCTTCGGTGAAGCTTATACCGATAGCATTCCGGATCGCGTCGAGTGTTTCCATCGTCCCAAGCGATGCATCCAGCGGCCGGCAGACGCTTTCCAGTTGTCCTTCCGAAATCGCCCATGCGACGGCCGCAGCTTCATAGTAGAGGCCCTCGAAATGCGCGCCCCTGGGCTCGCCATATTGGAGCCGGGCGGATCCATCCAATGACCAGACTTCGAAGGAGCCAGGCAGGTGGAATTCCGTATTGAACCGGATCGACCCACTGGTTCCGACGATGGCAGCGTTCGTCGGGGTGAAGCCGTAGAGCGTGGTCGACATCGTGCCAAGCGCTCCTCTGGCGTTGGCGAGAACGACCGACAGCTGCCCGTTGACGCCGGCGGAATCGGCCTGTCCGATGCCTACGACCTTCTTTGGCACGCCAAGAAGTTTTGCCAGCAGCGAGACCGGATAGGTGCCGAGGTCAAGAAGTGGTCCGCCGGCAAGGCGCGCGTCGAAAGTACGGTGATTGCGCGGCAGATATTCGCCGTACTCGGTGTAAACAGACAGGATGTCTCCGATTGCTCCAGCATCCAGCAGCTGTTGCAGCACATCGAATTTCGGCAGGAAATAGGTCCACAGGGCTTCTGCGAAGAAAACCCCTTTGCGGCGGGCGGCTTCGACCATGCCTTCGGCCTGTGCGCAGTTGAGTGCCATAGGCTTCTCGACGAGCACATGTTTCCCCGCCTCGATCGCCAACAGCACATGTGCGTGATGCAGATTGTGCGGCGTCGCTACATAGATGACGTCAAGATCGTCGGCGGTGACGAGCGCCTCGTAGCTGTCATAGGCCCGTGCGATCCCCCACTGCGCGGCAAATGCATCCGCCGCGGCGCGCGATCGCGAACCGACGGCGGCGATATCCTGCCGCGTATGAGCCTTGACCGATTCCGCGAACTTGGCGGCGATCCAGCCGGAGCCGAGAATGCCCCAGCGAAGCGGCGGGGCGTCCATGGCGGGCAGGGTCCGCGCGGCGGGCAGGGTTTGCGGAAACGACATGTCTTTTTATCCTCCCATGATCAGTGAGCGCCCGTCGCTCAGCCGGCGATCCGCTGCCAGGTCTTCTTCTCCAGCGACCGTTCTATGGCGTCGATGATGCGCTCGTTGGCAAGGCCGAACTCGAAGTTCGGAAAGCAGTCCGGCGCGTTGACGATGCCCTCGATCAAGTCGCGCACCTCGATGACCTTGACGTCGAAGTAGCCGAGGCCACCGCCGGCGAAGTCGAAGCCGAAGAAGGCGGAAAACTGCGGAACCTGACTGCCGGCATAGATCGTCTTGAAACCGCGGTCGGGCTTCGCATCGCTGAAGCGCGCGATCTTCAGCTCGTTGAACCGCTCGCCGTCCATGATGATCGTGCCTTCCGTGCCCGACACTTCCCAGTAGATGCCGAAGACCTTTCCCGCTGCCACGCGCGACGCTTCGATCGTGCCGCCGGCGCCGCTTTTGAAGCGAACGAGCGTCTGGATCTGATCCTCGTTTTCCACCACCGCGCGCGGTGCGTCGCTACCGGCCCTTGCACCGTAGCCGGAGCCGCCTTGCGGAATCGGCCGCGTCGGAAAGAAGGTCTGCGTCTGCGCGATGACATTGTCGACGTCGCCCATCAGATACTGCGCGACGGAAATCACATGGCTGCCGAGGTCGCCGAGCGCGCCGGAGCCGGCGTCCTTGCGCGAGCAGCGCCACGAAAACGGCAGGTCCGGATCGTTGAAGAACCCCTGGTCGAACCAGCCCCGGAACCGCATCGGCACTCCGATGTCGCCCCTGTTGATCAAGTGCTTGGCGAGCATGGCGGCGGGCGTCTTGATATTGTTGAAGGCGACCATGGTCTTGACGCCCTTGCGCCTTGCGGCGGCGGCCATCTCTTCGGCTTGCGCCAGCGTAACCGAGAGAGGCTTTTCGCAATAGACATGCTTGCCGGCCGCAATTGCGGCGAGCGCCATTTCATGATGCATGGCGTTGGGCGAGGTAATGTCGACGATGTCCACCTCGGGGTCCTCGACCAGCTTGCGCCAGTCGCCCGTGCTCCTCTCGAAACCGTAGCGGGCAGCGGCCCCGGCCGCCAGCTCCTCGGTGGCATCGGCCAGCAGGCAGAGGCGCAAAATGGCGGGCAGGTCGCGGTAGAGCACGCCCGCGCGGCGATAGGCATCGGCATGGGCCTGCCCCATGAATCCGGAGCCGATCAGGCCGATGTTAAGGAGTGTCTTGCCCATAATTTTCTCCCGATGAAGCTGCTCAGGCAGCAAAGGTGTCGAGGATGTGGTGGAAGGCCGCGGTGACGGCCGGCAGCGGCGGGGCAAGCGATGAACGTCAACGGTCCATCATGATACAAAACGAGCCTCCGCTGCAGTTCACAGCTGATCCAAGGTTAGCCTTATTGCAACATTCTACTGCACGTATCGCGCGCAGCCAGCTCTCCCCCCTTGTCCATGGCTATGATGCGCCTAGATCACCACAAGAAGGGGTTGCATTCACTTTACGCTAGCCTCGCATGAGTGCCTTGCGGTTGATAATTTTCGGACGTGCCAATGATTTGGAACCACCGCATCACCCGTATTCTGGTCGGCATATCACTGCTAGCGCTTGTGATCGTTCTTATGCTGCCCAGCCTGACTGGCTTTACCAGCCTCGACGGTACAGTGAATGCGCGATTTGCGATCGTGAACGCTCCTATCGACGGCGAGCTCGCACAAACGCCCCCAAAAGTTGGTCAGCGCGTGTTGGCAGGAGAGCCGCTCGCCTTGATACACAATGCCCGCGTGAACCGCGCAATACTGACGTCGCTGCAGGCCGACCATATGACTGCCGTCGAACATGTTACGGCGCTAAAGCGAGAACGCGATGAGCTTGTAGGGCTTCGTGATCAGTTGGCTGTACGCATGGAAGTCTTTACGCGTACAACCATTGCCGACTTGGAGCGACAAGTTGAGATTCTAAACAAGCGGGTCAAGGTTTCCCAGGCGCAGGACAATGTCGCGCAGGTCGACTTTGACCGGCGGCTGGCGCTCGAGGCGAAGGGTATCCTCTCCACCAAGATGGTCGAGTCCGCGAAAGCCGCCTGGGAAGCGGCGGGGGGCGAACTCGAAATCAGTGGCTTGACCGTTGCGCAGCTCGAACAAAAGCTGGAAGCCGTTCGCCGGGGTGTTTTCGTTCTCGGTGACGGCCAGAACGACGTGCCCTATTCCCGCCAGCGACAGGATGAGGTGATTGTTCGTATCAACGATCTCAACACGCGCATCGCCGAAAACGAAACACGGGCCGCACAGGCGCAAAAGCAGCTGATTGAGGAGGAAAACCGCGTCCGCAGTCTCACTTCGGCATCAGTTCCATCGCCTTTCGATGGAGTCGTATGGAGTAGCAACGTCGTCAACGGCTCGAACCTCATCCTCAATAACGAGCTGATGCGCATCCTCGATTGCAGCGATCTGTTCGTCGATATCCTTGTTCCGGAGGTCGATTACCAAGAGATTTATCCTGGCCTTACTGCAGAGGTGCGCTTGTTAGGCGCAGGCGACGTCTTCAAAGGCGTGGTCCTATCGGTAAGAGGCAGCGCCGCGGTCGCCGAGAAGGATACCCTGGCAGCCAATCAGCCCGAAACAACCAAACGCAACGATCGAATCCGCGTGGGCCTGGCTCCCTCCGCTCTCAATACGGATTTTGCGAACTTTTGCCAGGTGGGGCGTTCTGTTCAGGTGCGCCTGCCCAAACCTGACATCCGCATATGGAACTGGGTGGAAGGCCTGTGGTTCAGTATCTCATAGCACTGGCGCCGACTTTTTTGGTTTTGGCGTTCTTTTTGCTTGGGCCTTTCAACTGGTCGCGTAATCACAGCTGGACGCGCGCGATCACATGCGCTGTGGTTGGCGGCATTGGATTGCGCTATATACTCTGGCGGTTATTCGAGACGGTACTTCCTTATCCCAACGATGGCCCCAACTTCTACTGGGTCTGGTTTCTGTTCATCGTAGAAATTCTCGCGTTCTTTGAAGTCGTGCTCTTCCTGGTCTTGATGAGTCGATACGTGGACCGGAGCGCAGAAGCGGACAGGCTTGCGCGAGACTTCTTTAGAGGTGACGAGCATGAATTGCCCACGGTGGATGTGTTCATTCCCACCTACAACGAGCCGCTCGACGTCCTGGAAAGGACGATCATAGGGGCGCTTGCGCTCGACTATCCGCAAGACAAGCTGAAAGTCTACGTGCTCGACGATCAGCGTCGTGATTGGCTCAAGGCGTACTGCAAGGAGAGGGGAGCAATCCACGTCACACGGCCCGACAACAGCCATGCAAAAGCCGGCAATATGAACAACGGTCTAAAGGTCAGCTCCGGCGACTTCATCGCGATATTCGATGCTGACTTCGTGCCCTATCGTCACTTCCTGCGCCGCACGCTTCCCTTCTTTTCCGATGCAACCATCGGTATCGTTCAAACGCCGCAGCATTTCTTCAATACCGATCCGGTGCAGACAAACCTCGGTCTTGAAAATATCTGGCCGGACGAGCAGCGTTTGTTTTTTGATGAAATTGCACCGAGCCGAGATATCTGGGACGTCAGTTTCTGCTGTGGGTCATGCTCGATCTCGCGACGCAAGGCGATCGATGCGATAGGGGGGTTTCCGACGGAATCCATCACAGAGGATCTGTTGACCACTCTTTCCATGCTCAACAAGGGTTACAAGACCCGTTACCTGAATGAGCGCCTGTCGATGGGATTGGCAGCAGAGAATTTGACCGGCTATTTCGTACAGCGTGAGCGCTGGTGCCAGGGGGGAATTCAAACACTCTATCTTCACAATGGCCCGCTGCGCGGCCCTGGTCTCTCACTTTTTCAACGCATCATGTTCCTTCCGCTGTCGTGGTTGGTCCAGTATCTGGTGCGCTTTACGATACTGATCATCCCGATCATATATCTCTGGTTCGGCTTGCTGCCGCTCTACTTCACCAACGCTGCGGATTATATCTCCAATCAGGTGCCGTTGCTGACGGCCTATTTCCTTTTGATGCTCTGGATAACACCGACGCGGTATTTGCCCGTCGTATCGAGTGCCGTCGGAGCTTTTTCGACGTTTCGGATGTTGCCAACCGTCATTTCCAGTGTGGTGCGTCCCTTCGGCAAACCGTTCAGGGTAACCCCGAAGGGCAGCGGCAACGAGGCCATTGGTTTTGATGGATACAGCTTTGCCTGGATAGCGGTGTTGATATTGGCGACGGCCATCGGTCTTGTCATCAATATTGTGCCTGAGACCTCCCAAGTCGAAGCGCAGTTCTCGCCGATTGCGGCTTGCTGGTCGGGCATCAACATTCTCGTTCTCGCTATCGCGTCCTTGATTTGCTTCGAGAAACCGCGACGGCTCTTCAATGCGTTCAAACTTGATGAGGCGGTTCACGTGGACGGCGTTCCCGGCCGCATGGTCAGTCTGGCGCTCGACAAGGCAGTCGTTGCCGTGCCGACGGAGACGCGCTTTGCATCTGCCGATGTCACGCTGTCGCTCGAGGGTTTTTCACCCTTCAAAACGGAACTGAGGATGGTCACTCAAAGACGAAGGAGCGTTGCTCGCCATGGCGACAAGGAGGCCTTCTACCTGCACCTCCATTTCGATCTTAGCGGGTCGGCCCGCGATAAAATGATCGTCAAGCTATATACCGGGGGTTACTCCCAGGACGTTCGTGACATCGACAAGGTCGCTGTCTCGATCAACCTACTGCTTCGGACATTCGGTCGAACCCGGACGCTTTGAGCGAGGTGTTTTCGGCCCGCACATACACATAATTCAGTGGGACCGGACAGCGGAAGTGGCTGTTTCGTCGCGTCAAACCTTTGCTGCCGGGCAGGAGCGACCGTGCCGACACGGGGTCCCGGTTGACTCTCGGCGCATCGACCTCTGAAAAAAGACTACGGTGTGAACCGGCTTCGACGCTGAACATGCGGGATGTCGAACTGGCCTGTTTGCAGAAACGGCATCCGGTTCGTGCAGGGCGTTGCCTGGAACAGGAGGATCCGACTGCCTCGCGCGATGACATCGTCGATATTGCGCGGTCGCTGGCCGTGCCGTGAGGTTTTCGTTAAAGCCAAGCTTTGCGATGTCGCCGACGTGGTATTTCGCCCGCACGTCAGTCCGGAATTGCAAGCAGAGATCGCGTGAATTTCCCTAAGGACAGGGCTTGAACGATTCGCCATTTGCAGTCTCCATGGGTGCGTTCGCGACATTCATAAGTCGGGATCATGCTATATAATGTATAGACATGTCGTCGGGAACGAGAACAAGGAGCCATCATGACCCACCCGAATTTTGATCTGACCGGCCGCCGCGCCCTCGTCACCGGAGCAAGCCGCGGCATAGGTCAGGCAATCGCGATTGCATTGGCGGAGGCCGGTGCGGATGTGGCGATCACAGCGCGGGCGGTCGAGGGGCTGGCCGAAACCCGGCAACTGATCGAGAAGTGCGGCAGTCGCTCGGTGACGCTTGCCCAGGACGTGCGCGACGTCGAGGCCTGCAGAAGCGTCACGAGAGCGGCGGCCGAGATGCTGGGCGGCCTCGACATTCTCGTCAACAATGCCGGGTTCGAGAATGTTCGGCCGTCCTTCGACGTGGACGAGGCGCTTTGGGAGTCGATCCTGTCGACCAATTTGAAGGGGGCCTTCTTCTGTGCCCAGGCGGCCGGCCGGATCATGGCGGAGGCGGGCGGTGGAGCTATCGTCAATCTCTGCTCTCTGACCTCCTATGTCGGAATTCCGACGGCAGCACCCTATGGCGCCTCGAAGTCCGGCCTTCTCGGGGTGACGCGGGCGCTCGCCACCGAATGGGCAGCGCACAACATCCGCGTCAACGCCATTGCGCCCGGCTATTTTCGCACGGCCATGACCGAGGTCTTCTATGAGAACGAGGACTGGCAGTCGCGCATGCTGGCCAAGATCCCGCAGCGCCGTTTTGGCAAGGAGAGCGACATCGGCGGCGTCGCGGTCTTCCTTTGCAGTGATGCTGCGGCTTACGTCACCGGCCACTGCATTCCAGTCGACGGCGGCTATCTCGCCTCGATCTGAGATGGGGCGCCAAGCGTCGCACGAATGGTTCGTCCGATGGTGCAAGCCCTACCGAACACTCGTTGGGCGTGCTTGCCTTTCTATTCGCGGACGACAAGACTGTCGTTGAGCCTGCTTTTCGCATCTGCACAAATATTGGTCAGGCGGCTTTATGGCGCAAAAAATACGCAAACTTGATTGACGGTACTTGTACAAATATGTATAGACAACTTAACGTAAAACTCGGTCGGTTGCCTGTCGACCGGGACGATTAGAATGAAGCTTCGCGTCGGCCTCGTTCGTCGAACGGGGCAAGACAGGGGAATGTCATGGGCGTTGTTGCTGCGGAACTCCGTCCGGCTGAATCAACCGGTCAGATCGCTGTTTCAGTCAAGGATGTCGGCATGGTCTTCGGTGATGTCCATGCCGTCAGGAATGTCGTCTTCGACCTGCCGAAGGGACGGTTCCTGACCATTCTCGGCCCGTCCGGTTCCGGCAAGACGACTCTTCTGCGCATGATCGCTGGCTTTGACCGGCCAACCAGCGGCGAAATCTTCATCAACGGTCAGCCGGTCAGTGCCGTGCCGCCCCACAGGCGCGCAATCGGCATGGTGTTCCAAAAGCTCGCACTCTTCCCGCACAT
Source organism: Rhizobium mongolense USDA 1844 (assembly GCF_000419765.1). GTDB lineage: Bacteria > Pseudomonadota > Alphaproteobacteria > Rhizobiales > Rhizobiaceae > Rhizobium > Rhizobium mongolense. Next base: position 286,502 of record NZ_ATTQ01000003.1, read on the forward strand.
GACGGCGGCCGAAAACGTCGGCTTTCCGCTCAAGATGCGCCGCCATGATGCGCGCATGATCCCGGAAAAGGTGGAGCGCTATCTCGATCTCGTCCGACTGGGTGGCTATGGCAGCAGGCGCATCAATGAGTTGTCCGGCGGCCAGCAGCAGCGTGTCGCCATCGCCCGCGCCCTGGTGTTCGAGCCGGACCTGCTCCTGCTTGATGAACCGCTTGCCGCGCTCGACCGCAAGCTGCGCGAGGAGATGCAGCTCGAGTTCCGCCGCATCCAGAAGGAACTCGGGGTGACTACGATCAATGTCACCCATGACCAGCGCGAGGCCCTGGTGGTGTCCGACGAGGTCATTGTCATGAGCGGCGGCGAGATCCAGCAGAAGGCCCGTCCAGTCGACGCTTATCGCGCGCCGTGCAATGCCTTCGTCGCCAACTTCATCGGTGTCACCAATTTCGTCGACGGCAAGGTCGTCGATCTGACTTCTTCACGCGTCGTGTTCGAGGCGAACGGCCTGCGCCTTGCCGGTGTGGTTGCCGACGCCGCGCTTGCGGCAGGTTTGCCCTGCGCCGCTGCCGTTCGTGCCGAGCAGATCCGCATCGCACCGAGGAGCGGGAGCCTCGACGGTCTCGAAACGGTGGTGGACGGCCAGGTGGTCGACTGCATCTTTGAAGGCGAGCGTGTCGTCTACGAAATTCGGGTTCCGGCGCTGGCCGGCGTGCTGATGCGCGTCTTCGACCACGATCCCGAATCCCACTTGCAGTTCGGTCCTGGCGAAGAGGTTCGTCTCGGCTGGAACGCCAGAGATATGCATGTCTTTCAAAAATGACCCCGAGAAGGTCTAGCCAGAGGAGAATGTGTAATGTCGCATGAAAAGTTCCTGTCCGCGCAGATCCGCCGCCGGACGCTGCTTGCGTCCATGGCCGCGGCCGGCGCCTCGGCCGGCCTCTCGACGTTCGGCGTCAGCCGCGCCTTTGCCCAGGAGCCGGAAAAGCCGGCCGAAATCATCGTTCGCGCCTGGGGTGGTAGCTGGGTCGATGCGCTCAAGGCCGGCGTGTCCGACAGCTTCACCAAGATCACCGGCATCGCCGTTCGCCACGACCTGACCGAGGACAACGAGATCCAGCCGAAGGTCTGGGCCGCTGTTGCCCAGAAGCGTGTCCCGCCGATCCACATCAACTGGGACACGACGACGAACGCGACCAAGTCGGCGCTGCGCGGGGTGACCGAGGACCTGTCGGACTTGCCGAACCTCAAAGACGCTACCGATCTTGCCAAGCCGGTTGGTCTCGAGGGCTATCCGATCGTCAACACATACGGCTATGTCTACGTGCTCGCCTATCGCCCGTCGGCCTTCCCGAACGGTGCGCCGAAGTCCTGGAAGGACCTGCTCGATCCCAAACTCAAGGGTCGCATCGCGCTCTACAATGACGGCATCGGCTTCCACTTCCCGGCCCAGGTTGCTGGCGGCGGCAAGCTCGAGGACATTCCGGGCAACATGCAGCCGGCCTGGGACTTCATTTCCAAGATCAAGGAACAGCAGCCGCTGCTCGGCGAGGACCCGGATTTCACCACCTGGTTCCAGAAGGGCGAGATCGACGCCGCCTGCACCATCTCAACCAACGCGCGCGAAGCCAAGAAAAACGGCATCGAGATCGCGTGGGTCGTGCCGGAGGAAGGTGCCAAGTTCGATACTGACGGCCTGTGGATCCCAAAGGGCCTGCCGGAGAACGAGCTTTACTGGGCCAAGCAGTACATCAACCACGCCCTCACCAAGGAAGCCCAGCAGATCTGGCTCGACGGTCTCGGTCTGCCAGGGGTCGTCCCGGGCGTCAATCCGCCGGCCGATCTCGTGGGCGATCCGTCCTATCCGACCAAGGAAGAGGACTTCAAGCACCTGATCCGCATCTCGTCCAAGGTTCAGGTCGAGAACGAGAGCCAGTGGTTCGCCAAGTTCAAGGAAATCATGCAAGGCTGAAGCCTTGTCTGCCCGCCGCGTCCTCTGGCGGCGGGCACTCCTTCTTTCGTGAAACAGGATCGGTATCATGCGCGCTCCCCGTGCCGCGTATCCTCTGACATGGCGCGTCATGGATGTGCTTGAAGGCCTTGCGGCCATCGTCTGGCCATCGAGTTTCCGGCGAGGCCTGCCTTATCTCATGTTGATGCCGGCGGTTGTGCTCGTGGGGCTGCTGGTGCTCGGTCTCGTCCAGATCGGCGACACGAGCCTGAGAACACTCGATACCAATACCTTCCTGATGTCGGAGACCTACACGCTCGCCAACTACCAGCGCGTTCTGACGGAGAAATTCTTCGCGACGGTGGCCGGTCGCAGCCTCATGGGCGCGGTGATTGTCACGGCAATCACGCTGCTGTTCGCCTTTCCATACGCCTACCTGATGGTGCGCACGCCGTCGTCGGCGCTTCGCAAGTTCCTACTCGTGGCGCTCTTCTTGCCCTTCTTCATCGGCCAGGTGGTGCGCGCCTATGGCTGGCTCATCATTCTCGGCAACCAGGGCATGGTCAACGAGGCGCTCGGTTTCGTCGGTGTGCCGACTATGCGACTGCTCTACAACTACCCTGCAGTTCTGTTCGGCCTTGTGCAATACATGCTGCCCTTCGCCGTCCTGATGCTGGCACCTGCGCTGACCGCGATCCCGAGCGAGCTCGAGGCGGCGGCGGCCTCCCTCGGCGCCGACTGGGTTCGCACCTTCCACCATATTGTCCTGCCGCTCTCCCGGCCAGGGCTCGTCGGCGCTGGGCTCGTGGTCGTCACGCTCTCGCTCACCGATTTTGCCATTCCCGCCATCCTCGGCGGCGGCACTCAGGACTTCATCGCCAACGCGATCTACGACCAGTTCTTCCGCACCTCCGACCAGGGTCTAGGGGCGACTCTGTCGCTTATGCTTGTCGCGGTGGGCTCCATCCTCGTCGGCGTCGTGTTCATGCTCTTCGGCGCGGGCACGCTTGCTATGGGAGGAGACCGCAAATGACCGGCAGCCGAAGCAAGTTCATCGTCATCTGGGCATTCGTCGCAACTGCGCTCGTCATGCTTTCAGCGCCCACTATCGTGGTGCTCGGGGCTTCCTTCACGGCCGGAAACATCATCACCTTCCCACCGGACGGATTGTCGCTGAAATGGTACGGCGCAATCGCGCAAGCGAATGATCTCCGGCAGGCCTTCCTGCGTTCGCTGATCGTCGCCGCGATCTGCACCGTGACCGCCATCCCCGTCGGCACGCTCGCGGGCATCGCACTCGCGAAGTACCGGGTACGGTTTGCTCGCTCCATCCAGATCTACCTACTGCTGCCCTTCACCATTCCGCTGATCGGCTCCGGGATCGGCATGATGCTCGTCTTCGGTCAGATGAACGTCCTAGGCAGGCTGTGGCCGGTGGGCATCGCGTGCTGCGTCATCAACCTGCCCTTCATGATCTGGGCCGTAACGGCGAGTGCCAGCAACCTGTCGCCGGATCTCGAGCTGGCAGCGGCCAATTGCGGGGCCCCGCCGCTGCAGCGCTTCCTCTACATAACGCTTCCAGCGGTGCTGCCGGGCGTGATCACCGGGTCGCTGCTGATGTTCATCCTCGCGCTCAATGAGTTCCTGGTCAGCCTGCTGCTCGTCGATGCCCGAAGTGTGACGCTGCCGGTGCAGATCTACAATTCCATCCGCTCGATCATCACGCCCGATTTGGCTGCCATCTCGGTGGTATTCATCGCCTGCGCCGGACTTGCGATCGCGTTGCTCGACCGCCTGGTCGGTCTCGACATCTTCCTCAAATCGAAATGACGCCTTCGGCCCCCGCGCGGGCCAGACATCAAGGACAAGACGATGACCAACGTGTCTTTCTACGATTATTCCAAGCTAAACGTCGAGGAAAAGGCGGCGCTGCTGCGCCGCTCGGAAACCGACATCTCGAGCTTCGTCGAAAGGGTCGCGCCGATCCTCGAAGCCGTGCGCACAGAAGGTGACAAGGCGCTTGCCCGGTTCGGCCGCGAATTCGACAAGGCAGATATCACCGAGGCCAATCTCAAGGTCACCGAGGCGGAGTTCGATGCGGCCTTCAAGCTGGTCGATGCGAGCGTCATCGAGTCCATAAAGTTCGGCATCGACAATATCCGCAAGTTCCATGAGGAGCAGAAGCCGGAAGCCATGTGGCTGAAGGAAATCCGTCCCGGCGCCTTTGCCGGCGACCGCTTTACGCCCATCCAGTCGGTGGCGCTTTACGTGCCGCGTGGCAAGGGTTCCTTCCCGTCGGTGACGATGATGACCTCGGTTCCGGCCGCGGTTGCAGGCGTCCCGAACCTGGCCATCGTCACACCACCGGCGCGGGACGGTTCCGTCGATGGCGCAACCCTCGTCGCAGCACGACTTGCCGGCGTCGAGACCGTCTATAAGGTCGGCGGTGCCCAGGCCGTAGCGGCGGTTGCCTACGGCACCGAAACCGTCAAGCCGGCGCTGAAGATCGTCGGCCCCGGCAGCCCGTGGGTTGTCGCTGCCAAGCGTTCGCTCTCTGGCGTCATCGACACCGGCCTTCCGGCCGGTCCGTCCGAGGTGATGATCCTCGCCGACGATACGGTCCATGGTGGACTTGCCGCACTCGACCTGCTGATTGAGGCGGAACACGGCGCGGATTCGTCGGCCTATCTCGTCACCCACAGCCGCCGCGTCGCCGAAGAGGCGCTCGCAGCGCTTCCCGAGCACTGGACGAAGATGACCGAGCAGCGCGTCGCTTTCTCCAAGGCCGTGCTCACCGGCAAGACGGGCGGCGTGGTGCTCACCTCCTCGATCGAGGAGAGCTACGAGTTCGTCAACGCCTATGCGCCGGAGCATCTGGAGCTTCTGTCGGAAGAGCCATTTATCCATCTCGGCCACATCACCGAGGCTTCCGAAATCCTGATGGGCACCCATACGCCTGTCAGCATCGCCAATTTCTCGCTCGGCCCAAATGCCGTACTGCCAACCAGCCGCTGGGCGCGCACCTTCGGCCCGCTGTCGGTTGCGGATTTCGTCAAGCGTAGCTCCGTCGGCTTTGTAACGGCATCCGCCTATCCGGAATTTGCCCGGCACTCGCACAATCTCGCAATCTACGAGGGCTTCTCTTCTCACGCGCTGGCCGTCTCGCCGGTACGCGATGCCTACCTGAAGAAGGGGGCCCGAACATGAAAGCCGTGCGGCTCCACGATACAAAGGTTCTGCGGGTGGAGGAAATGGCCGAGCCATCGGCCCCGCCACCGGGCTTCGTCAATCTCCGGATCAGGGCCGCCGGTATCTGCGGCTCCGACCTTCACAACTACCGTACCGGTCAGTGGATCTCGCGTCGCCCCTCCACGGCGGGGCATGAATTCTGCGGTCGCGTGACGGCTGTCGGAGAAGGCGTCAGCCATGTTGCGGTTGGAGATGTCGTCTCCGCGGATTCGCGCATGTGGTGCGGCACCTGCCCAGCCTGTATGAGCGGCCGCAGCAACGTCTGCGAGACGCTGGGCTTCGTCGGCGAGGTTTGCGACGGCGGCTTTGCCGAAGCGGTGCAACTACCAGCCCGGCTGGTCGTCCGTCACGATCCGCAGCTTTCGCCGCATATCGCCGCCATGGCCGAGCCGCTGGCAGTAGCGCTGCACGCCGTGCGTCGTCTCGCCGTCCCGGCCGGGGAACCGGTTCTCGTGATCGGTTGCGGCGCGATCGGCGGGTTGAGCGCCCTGCTTCTCTGCCGGCTGCATGACGGCCCGCTGCTGCTGGCCGATCTCAATGCTGAAAGGTCGGCTCTCGTTGCCGAGGTGACCGGCGGCACGGTCGTTTCTCTTCACAAGGCGGAGATCGAAGCAGCACTTTCCGGCGGACGGCTGCGTCATGCCCTCGATGCCAGCGGCAGTATCCAGGCGATTGAACTGGCGCTTGACATCATGTCGAGCGGTGGAGCGCTTGCGCTCGTCGGCATCGCTCACGGCAAGCTCGACTTCGACCCGAACATCCTGGTCGAGCGGGAGATATCGCTCATCGGCAGCCATGCCTTCGCCGGCGAGCTGCCCGAGGCCGTCGGGCTGCTCGTCGAGCTCGCGCCCGCGCTTCAACGCTTCATCGAGGTGCTGCCGGCGCTCGACGACGTGCCCGAGGCTTACGAACAGCTGTTGCGGGGCGAGGGCAAGGCGCTGAAGACGATCATCGAGGTGGCGGGCTAGTCCGGTCCGTCACATGATTTTGGATGCCAGCCTGTCGAGGCGGCGGAAGAGGCAGTGAACCATGAATGCACTTTCAGATTCCGCATCGCCGCTTTACGAGAAGGTGAAGGCATTTGTCCTCGGCAATATTGGCAGCGGCAAATGGGCCCGAAACAGCCGCCTTCCGTCGGAGAACGAACTCGTCTCGACGCTGGGCGTCTCCCGCATGACCGTCCACCGGGCGTTGCGCGAACTCACCTCCGAGGGGCATCTGCGCCGCATACAGGGCGTCGGCACCTTCATCGCTCCGCCCAGGCCGCAATCGACGCTGATCGAGATCAGCAACATCATCACCGAGATCAAGGCGCGCGGCAGCCGGCATCGGGCCGAGGTGGTCGTGCTCGAGCGTATCGAACGACCGGAAGCCGAGCTTCTGCTCGCCTTCGAGTTCGAAACGGTGAAACCCGTCGACCATTCGCTCGTGATCCATTTCGAGAACGACCGACCGGTCCAACTCGAGGAACGCTATGTCAATCCCGATCTCGTTTCCGGCTATATCGACCAGGATTTCAGCACGCTTGCCACCTATGACTACCTGCAGAACGCCACCCCGCTGACCGAGGTGGAGCACCTCATCAGTGCCCTGCCGGCCGGCGAGAATCAGGGACGCCTGCTGCACATTCGTCCCGCCGACTGCTGCCTGGTTCTGCATCGCAAGACCTGGACCGGGCCGGTCGTCGCTACTGTCAACACGTTCACCTATGTCGGCAGCCGCTATTCGCTCGGCAGCCGCTATCTGCACGGCGGCAAGTGACCGCCGATCCCCATACTGAGAACGATCCATCCGGAAAGAATGTCATGAGCCAGACCATGAGCCGCACCGCGGAAATCAGGACGATAGCCAAAGCCGGGGACGACAAGGCGGAACGATTACTGGCCGAACTGCTGCGCGACCTTTTCGAGATCGAGCCGAAGAATGTCGTGATCAATCACGATCAGTACAGCCTCAATTCGCTCAACGGCTTCTTCGAGACCGCCGATGGTGCATTCTTCTTCAAGTTCCACCAGGAAGAGGGGGAGGAGGCCATGAGCGGCGAATATTACCGCGCCGACATCCTGGCTCGGGCTGGCCTGCCGGTGGACCAGCCTCTTTTGATGTCGGCGCTTCCGGGTGAACAGATCCTCGTCTATCGCCGGCGGACCGATCCCCGCTTCTCCGATGTTCTGCGGACGCTGGACCTGAAGGACGATGCCGCGGCGCGAAAAAGGGCTGTGGACGCCGAACGCAGGCTGAACGAAGCCGTGTTGAAGGTCTATCTCGACACGCTACATCCGGTGAGCGCCGATGAGGTTGCGGCCGAGCCGATCCACCGGCTGTTCTCCGAGCGGCTGATTGATCCGCCCGCCGGCACCTATCCGGGCGGGCGCATGGCAAGCTTCTATGTCGGCAAGGACTTCGTCTTTCCCGACTTGACGCTCGACTGGGAGACGTTTTCACGCTGCCGCATTTCGGTCAACGGCATCGAATACCGGGACAGCATCGGTGCCCTCTTCCATGCAGCGCACGAGCGGCTCGACCCGTCGCGGCTGGCTGATGCGGGCGGGGTGACTGCACATGGCGACGCCCATAACGCGAATGTCTGGTACGAGGAGCACGACGGCGAGGCGCGTTTGTCCTTCTTCGACCCCGCATTCGCCGGCGAGAACATTCCAACGCTGCTCGCCGAGGTGAAGACGACCTTCCACAACATCCTCGCCCATCCGCTGTGGCTCTATGATCCTGCCATGGCGGCCGAGCACCACAAGGCCAGCGTGGTGCTTGACGGCGATCTGCTGCGGGTCACGACCGATTTCGAGCCGAGCCCGGTCCGACGCTCCCTTCTGGACGTAAAGGCCGAAGCTCTTTGGCGTCCCTTGCTTGGCGAACTGAAGGCGCGGGGCATGCTCCCGGCCGACTGGCGCCGGGTCATCCGGCTGGGCCTTTTCCTCTGCCCGACGTTGGTGATGAACCTGCGTGCCGGCGCCACGACCCATAACCCCGTTTCCTCGCTCGTCGGCTTTTCCGTCGCGGTAATGGCCGGCAGCGAGCCAGTGGCAGGCGAGGATACAGTTTCGCGCCTCCTGGACATGATCGATCCCGACAGAGGCTGACATGATCCGACCATCATGGCCGTGTCGAGGATGTAACCGAGATCAACTTGTGCTCCCGCGAATACCGCTGACCGGTCGATTTGCGCTGCCTCAAGTGCTCGAGAATGCATAAGTGCCGATCGAGGCGCGCCTGCCCGAAAGGCCGCGACGTGCAGGATAAATGAACACAGCGCTTGAGCGCGACGACCCATATGGTCGTTCGGTCGCATCCAGCCGGTCAGCCGATTGTGACTGACCGGCCCCCGGTCTTCTCCAGGTCGTCATCGTACTCCGTTCTCACCCGCTCGAGTCGGGCGTCTTCCTGGTCCAGACCCCATCGACGGTCGAGAAAGAATTCGAGAGCTTTTCGTGTCTCGACGCAGAGCAATTCACCTTCGAAGCCGTATTCGGTCCGCACGACGGCCGCCTGCTCCGGCGTCAGGCCGGTTTTTGGCCTAAGCCATATCCTTGCCCGCGTGTTCCAATCCGTGTCGTCGGGGAATTGCTCTGACGGCGCACGCGTCTCAAAACTACTGCCGGTGCTAACGCGAATGGGTAGATAGGTTCGATACGCCTCATGCTTGAAGCTGAAGGCTCTCACGTGAACCTTTTCGCCATCTGACACGAAATGTGTGGGGACAATCCATTGTCCGGCATCGGCACCAGACGTCATCGACGTATACTGGATGTGAATCGCCCACCTGTTTCTCATCGCTTGATAAAGACGCGACACCACGGAAGCATCAGCGCGACGTTCTGGCTGAGGTAGGGCGACAGAGAGGGGCAGGTTGCTTTCAGCCAGCACGGTCGCGAAAGCCTCGTTCAACGTGGAAGGGACAAGAGGCTTGTGGTCGAGGGCTGCCAGATATGTCTTCCGCACAGGATCGTAGGTGGGAGGCGTATGCCTGGCACGCTCAAGATAAAGGCGGAAGTCGAGGGCTGCCTGAGCGGTAGAGATGTCAAAGCGGTCGATCAGATCGCGCCGGTTGGCCATGCCACGCCACGTCAGACACTGATCGAGAAAGATCAGTCGCTCGCGCTGAGCATGTTTCAGGTCGTCGAATTGCATAGCGGGAAAAGTAGCTTGACTCGCGGGGAACTGTCCATCTAAAAATTATACATGTAAAAAATAGACGGATCTAATTATGCGGATGCTTCATACTGCGGACTTGCATCTCGGGCGTCAGTTCCATGGCATGTCGCTTGAGGATGACCATGCGGCGATCCTCGACCAGATCCTGCAAGCGATAGACAAGTACCGACCCGACGTCTTCATAATCGCCGGCGACATCTTCGATCGCGCGTCTCCTCCCGCAACCGCGGTGCGGCAATTCAACGCCTTTCTCGGCCGAGTGGCGCGAGAGACGGAAACGGCTGTGGTCATGATTGCCGGCAATCATGATTCTGGTGACAGGATCGGCGCCATGTCCGTCCTGACGGACGTACGGCGAGCATTGATCCGCGGACCGCTCTTGGCGGACGAAACACCTCTGATCCTGCATGACGCAGCTGGTCCGGTTGCCATTTCCGCACTGCCATTCGGCTACGAATTCGCCGCACGCGACTGCTTTGGCGATGAGACGATCGCAATGCCCGAACATGTCATTCGCGCCCAGGTCACCGCGGCGCGGCGGCATCTTCCGGAAGGAGCGCGCTGGGTCGTGGTTGCCCACGCCTTTGTAGAGGGCGGCAGTTCCAGTGAAGGAGAGCGGCCTCTGGCACGGGTCGGTGGCATTGAGACCGTTCGCCACGACATGTTCGATGGTGCCCACTACGTGGCGCTTGGTCACCTGCATCTGCCGCATTCGGTTGGCATGCCGCACATCCGCTATGCCGGTGCGCCGTTGGCTTTCGGTTTTGACGAGGCTGGAAGCGTAAAGTCGATGAGCCTCGTCGATCTCGATGAACAGGGCAGGGTAGCGATCACTGCACTGCCATTCGCGCCTACCCGGGGCGTTAGGATCTTGCGCGGCAAGTTCGCTGACCTGCTGCACGGGGAACCATCGATCGATTTCATCAAGGCAGTGCTGACGGATGATGTGCCGCTGATCGATCCGATGAAGCGGCTTCGCGAGCTGTACCCGAACGCTTGTCAACTGACTTATACACGAGATGAGCGGGCGCTCGACATCATGTCCGAAATCAAGGTGCAAGCCACCCTGCAGGATCCCTCAAAGGTCATTCGGGAGTTCCTGATGCAGGTTCGCAGCGAAGACCCGGTCGACGCGGAGCTGGCGTTGATTGGGTCTGCCCTGTCTGATCTTCGAAGCGTGGAGGCGAAGGCATGAGGCCGGTCAGACTGACGATTCAGGCATTCGGTCCTTATGCCGGCAGGGTCGTGGTAGACTTTCGTGACGCAATTGCCTCAGGCCTTTTCGGCATCTACGGGCCGACAGGGTCCGGCAAGTCATCGATCTTCAGTGCCATGACCTTCGCGCTGTTCGGCGAGGCAGCTAAAGCTGAACAAGAGACAGCGTCGCTTCGCTCCGATCATGCTGATCCCGGCGTTCCGACCGAAGTCGAGTTCGTATTCGATATCGCTGACAAGCGCTATGTTCTGCGCCGACGGCCGGAGCAGACCCGGCCCAAACAGCGTGGTGACGGTGAGACCAGGGATATCCATGAAGCCTGGCTTTTTGACGCCACCGGACTTCCACTCGAGGACATAACCGACGCGAACCCCGGCCAGGTCATTGCGGAAAAGAAGACCGGTCCAGTCAAAGAGGCTGTGGTCCAGCTCCTCGGCTATGGTGCTGAACAATTCCGGCAGATCGTGCTGTTGCCACAGGGTAAGTTCGAGACGTTCATGGCGGCAAAGACCGATAAGCGGCTTGAGATCCTGCGTGAGCTCTTTGATGTTTCCATGTATCGGCGCATGGCGGCAAAGTTCAAGGAGGATGCGGCGGCAGCTGAGCGGCGGGTTCGGCACGAACGTGAAGTGTGCGCAGGGCGACTTTCGGCCGAGGGTTTTGAGAGTCCCGACGCACTTGCGGCCGGTATTGACGAGGCGCAAGTCGTCCATGACGCGGAAACCCTGAAGGAGATGGCGGCCGCACAGACGTTCGATGCTTCACGCACGGCACTTGCTGCCGCCCGTCAGCTCGAGGACCAGTTTCGAGCCGCCGAGAAAGCCAGGTCGGATGTCGAAGCCCTCATTGGAAAGGCTGAGCATATCCGTGAACTGCAGGAGCGCGTCGACAATGCCAAGCGTGCCCAAGCGCTCCTGGACGTCGAGCGCCACGCGAAAGGTGCTGAGACGGAAAGTCTCGAAGCTGAGGAAACAATGAGAGCGGCCGCGGAGGCAAACAACGCAGCGGCGGAAGAAGCTGGAGTCGCCGCCAGAACGCACGAAGAGGAACGGGAAAGATCGGGAGAAATTGAGGCCCTGCGGCAAGCGGTCGGTACGCTTGGACGCCATCAACGGACCCTTTCCGACGCAAGCCTTTACGCCCACAAGGCGGATGCAGCCTTAAAGGCCGTTCAGCAGGCGAAGAAGGCTTTCAATCGCGTCGAGGCGCGTATCGAGGAAATGCGTGGCCGGAAACTCGAAAAGGAGCGGGCACTTGGATCCATTCGGGAGAAGGATGCCGCGCGCCAGCGGCTCGTCCATCAGCGATTGCTCGTTGAAAATGAGCTTAAAACAGCCGAGCTCCATCAGGCTGCTCTCGACGTCGCCGACAGGGCGCGCGTCGAAATGCAGGCATTGAAAGCAAAAAACGAAGAGGCGGTCCAGTGGGCACAGGCCGCGCGGTTGCGCTTTGACGCTGCAGAGGCCGCCCTTGCTGAGGCCCAAGCTATTCATTTGGCTGCCAAGCTTGCAGCGGGCGGGGCCTGCCCTGTCTGCGGGTCGACCGAGCACCCTCTGCCCGCTGTCGGCAGGGCCGAGCATGCCGGTCTCGATCAGTCGTTTAGAGATGCGAAGGCCCAATGGGAGGAAGCGCAAAGGTCCGAGCAGGACGCTTCTCGCCATTTCGCTTCCGCGCAAGCGAAATGGCAGGAACGCCAGGAAAGACTGGGCGCACTCCCTAAGCCTGAACAGCCGGCCGCCGATCTCCGCACCGCGATTGCCGGCTTGGGCCGGAAGATCGAAGAGCTCGGTCCGGCAATCGATCTCGTCCAGGCTGAGGCCGCACTGACCACATTAGCGACCGAGATTGGCTCAACGGAACAGGAGCGCGATGGCCTCCGCACGGCGTTCGAGACATCGAAAACCAATGAAGCGCTCGCGCGCGATAGGTTCGAGCAGGCGATCGCGACGGTTCCCCAGGAACTGCGGACGCCGGACGCACTGACTGCCGTGCTTTCCGAACATGAACGCCAGCTCGCAGCTCGAATGGATGCGGCAAGAGTTGCGGAGGATGCTGCACGCCGATCCCGTGAAGCCGCGATCATTGCCAATACAGCAGCAGACGCGGCCAGGCAGGCGTATGAGAATGCCATTGTTCGCCGAGATAAGGCGCAAGCGGAGTTCAGGGCCCGCCTGGCGAAGAGCGGCTTGACGGAACCTCAATTCAACGGTTTCAAGCAGCTGATCGGCGCGATCGAGGCTGATGCTCAGGAGATCGCAGATTACCGCAATGCATTGGCGATAGCGCATAGCAACGAAGAGACGTCGAGACGCGCGGTGGAGGGCCGCGAACGGCCAGATACCCGTACTTTGCAAGAGGCTTATGACACGGCAGACGAGATGCTCGATCTTGCCAAGACGGCGCGTGCCCAGGCGCAGGCGCGGCTGCGGCAACTCGACAAGCTCCAGCTCGATATCGCCAGTCAACTGAAGCGCCTCGACGAGATCGAAACAGAGACGGCCTCGCTGCGAACGCTTGCGGCCCTGTTCAATGCTGAAAATCCGTTGCGGTTGGACCTTGAGACCTATGCGATCGGTGCGATGTTCGACCAGGTGCTGGTCGCAGCAAACCAACGGCTTGGTCCTATGAGCGGCGGTCGCTTCAGCCTCGAACGTGAAATCGAAGGTGGAGCAGGCCGCTCGCGCCGCGGCCTTGGTATCCGGGTGTTTGATGTACACACCGGTAAGGCGCGTCCTACGTCGACATTGTCAGGTGGCGAGACGTTCATGGCCGCCTTGGCCTTGGCGCTTGGTCTTTCTGATATCGTCGAGAGCGTGAGCGGGCAGGTGCGGCTCGACACCATTTTCATCGACGAAGGTTTTGGGAGTCTCGATACCCAAAATGAGTCCGGCACGCTCGATCAGGTCCTGCAGGTACTTACCAATCTCGTAGGTCAGAGGCGCGTGGTGGGTCTGATTTCTCACGTGCCATTGGTGCAGGAGACAATTCCGAACGGATTTTATGTGCGAAAAGAACCGCGGGGAAGTTTCGTCGAGGCACGAGGAATGAATTGAAACATGGCCCTGGCAGATGGGTGACCGCTTGTTCCGGGAGGAGAGACGACGTCTACGGTTTCCTTCTGACCCACTCGGGACCTCAGCCAAGCTGTGTCGTGGGCCGATGTGCTAGGCTTTAAACAGGTGATTCTAGTTTCATTTCCGTGGATGTGTGCCTATTTCAAATGCAATTGCGGTTAGCATCAGGGCATTTTTTCGCAAAGCTTTCTTGCGGCTTCCGCCACTCCGGCGGTTTTTTCTGGGATGAACTCCGCCTCGCAAAGATCATTGATCGTCTGACGCCGGCGGATGAGCCGCGACGCCGCGCCGTCGAAGAGATATTCGGCGGCATGCATGCGGCTGTTGTAATTCGACGACATTGACGCGCCGTAAGCCCCAGCATTGTGGAAAACCAGGAAATCACCGACCTGGGCGGGCGGCAGGTTTCGGGTTTCGACAACGCTGTCCGGTCCCTGGGTGAGCACGTCACCAGACTCGCAGAGCGGGCCGGCGATCACTGTCGGGCGCAGGCTGGAAGACGAGAAACACCGCCCGTCGCGCGGCAGCACGGAAATCTCGTGATAGCTGCCATAGAGCGCTGGCCGCATCAGATCATTGAAGCCTGCATCGCAAAGAGTGAAGTGATTGCGGCCCATCTGCTTCGTGGCGCGGACCTCCGCAAGCAACAATCCGGCCTCCGCGACGAGGAAGCGCCCTGGCTCGATCTCCAGGCGCACGGCGTGGCCGAACCGGTTTTCAGCTTCCTTGCGGACCTTGTCCCAAAGCTCGAAATAATGCGCCGTGTCGACCGCCTTTTCATCCTCACGATAGGGAACGGAGAGACCGCCGCCCGCCGAGATCGCCTCGAGATCATGATCCAGATCACGCAGCAGACCAGTCATAGCATGACACACCTGCTGCAGGTGTCTGTAATCGACGCCGGATCCGATATGCAGGTGCAATCCGACAAGGTGCAGGTGGTAGCGCCGCACCAGTTCCACGGCCTGGCGAAGCTCGTCATGCCAGATGCCGTGCTTGCTGCTCTCGCCACCGGTGTTGGTCTTTTTGCTGTGGCCGTGGCCGAAGCCGGGGTTGATCCGAAGCCAGACGCGATGACCGGGCGACATCTCCCCGAGCTGGTGCAGCATGTCGGTCGATCCGGCATTCACCTCCACCTTGTCTTTCACGACGTGGCGAAGTGTCGAGCGGTCGAGGATGTCAGCGGTATAGACGATACCCGCCGCGCCGCTGGCCGTGCGGGCGGTGGAAAAGCCCGCACGTTGCGCGCGCTCGATTTCCCCGAGCGATACCGCATCCACATGCACACCCGCCTCGCGCATGAGGGAAAGGATATGGATGTTGGAACATGCCTTTTGGGCGTAACGGATCACGTCGAAGGCGCCGAGCTGCTTTATCCGATCGCGGATCGTCGGGGCGTCGTAGACCCACAAAGGCGTTGCATGTTCGTTCGCGAGGCGGGTCAGGAGGTTTGCGGGAATATTCTTCATGGCGCGGGTTTCTCATAGGCGGCCTGGCAGCGTGCGCAGTCAGGGCAGGATTGAGGAAAGGTGACAGGACAAGATGATGAGGCAGGCTTCGGGAAAAACGGCCAGGCCGAGTGCTTCGCTGAGATTGAACAACCCAGTGCCCAACGCCGACGATATTATAAGAGATGTGCGCGATGAGCCTCCAAGCTTGCGTTTTGGTGATTGCGTCTGTGGGGATACAATTTCAGCTTGGTTTCACCACGAATATCGTCATATTCAAAATATCAATAATTCCGCGATCCTTTCATATTTGATATACGTGCAAGGCCGGGGAGCCAAATGAATGTCCGTCACTCTTCGGCATATCGAGGTCTTCCACGCCGTCATGACGACCGGGAGCGTCACTGGTGCCGCCGACATGCTGAAGACTTCCCAACCCACCGTGAGCCGGGAACTGGCACGCTTCGAATATCTTATTCAAATCAAACTGTTTGAGCGCATACGGGGGCGGCTGCGACCGACTGCGCATGCGCTGCAACTATTCGAGGAAGTGCAGCGCGCTTATTTTGGGCTGGATCGAATTGTCCGCACCGCCACGTCGCTACGCCGGTTTGAGCAAGGCCAGCTTTCAATCGTGTGTCTTCCGGTATTTTCGCAATCACTCCTGCCGCAAACATGCAGGCTCGTTGCCGAGCGGTTCCCCGATGTGGGAATAAGCATCACCCCCCAGGAATCGCCTTTGCTGGAGGAATGGTTATCGGCTCAGCGCTACGACTTCGGGCTGACGGAAATCGGGCATGCACCGCAGGCTACGGAAGCAACCGCGCTGGTGATGCTGGATGAGGTCTGCGTGCTACCGGACGGGCACCCTCTCTTGAGAAAGACAATCCTTTCTCCGGGCGATTTCGAGGGACAACCTTTTGTCAGCTTGTCGGCTACGGACAGCTACCGGCAGCAGATCGACAGGATATTTCGGGAGACCGGTACAACACGCCGAATGGTCATCGACACTCATAGCGCCGCCTCCATCTGCGCCATGGTGCGTGAAGGCATCGGCCTTGCGATCGTCAATCCCCTGACTGCCCTGGATTATGCGCACAACGGCGTGCACATTCGCCCATTCTCTGTATCGATACCGTTTTCTGTTAACATCGTGCGGCCAATCCATCGGCCGCCGTCGCGCTTAGTGGAGATTTTCGAGAGCGCGCTGATCGAACAAGCCAAACTCATCAAAAAGCAGATCGCTTCACTCGTCAGCCTTTAGCCAGCACATTTCGTCCAGTGCTCGCCGAGACAACCTCGATAAGAACGGTCGGCGGATCCCCTCGATATCAACAAGTCATCCGGAGTTTTGCGACAGCTGAGCAGTTTCCGGTATCGCCAGGCTGCTCACTTTGCTGCGTGACGGGATCGGTCCACCGGTCATGTCCTGCGAGGTGTTTGATAGCATTGCTTGAAGGGCAACGTTGAACGGGTTCTGTCCGAAAACGAGCTGTTCCGTACAGGGGCAAAATAAGTCAGCCATGTTCCAACAGGGCGATCAAATCGTGCCAACCGCGTATATGGCCGCCATGCGGTCGGCAACCGGGGATCTACCCAGTCGCCCCGATGAATGTCGCTTAAGTCTGGGCAGCTTAAACTAGTCATGGTGTAATCCAGGTTCCGTGTCTCAATTCTTCCCATATCTGCGATGTCGGACCTTTTGCAGCTATCGCAACGACCGCTGTTGTGATGGGTTTCGGACCCCTCGCCGACGGTTATAACAATGCCGCCGGGGCGAGG
This sequence comes from Rhizobium mongolense USDA 1844, assembly GCF_000419765.1. Classification (GTDB taxonomy): domain Bacteria; phylum Pseudomonadota; class Alphaproteobacteria; order Rhizobiales; family Rhizobiaceae; genus Rhizobium; species Rhizobium mongolense. The sequence continues at coordinate 303,389 of NZ_ATTQ01000003.1, forward strand.
ATGCGACAGGTGAAACGTCAATACTAGCTTTAGCGGGGCTTAGACTGATTGATTGCAGAAATCGCAACAATGTCTCTTTTAAAGTGCAATTTCATTTGATAGGCTTGAGACGAAGAGCTTGCGCACATTGAGGTTCCACTTTGCCGTCGTAAACACCGGTCTCAATCCGTTTCACCCTCATGGGACAGGATAGCTTCGCGCTCATCCTGGCTATGATCACGTTCGTCGGGTGGTGGTATGAGACCGGTTTGGCATTGTTGAAATGTGCCATGCGCCAGCTTCTGCTGTCTCAGCTCTTCCCTCGCACCCGAAACATCGCCACGCCGTGCCCGCTATGGTCTCGCCACCGTCTTGATGAGCTTCCTTCAGGAAGACCAAGACGACATGAGCAATCTTCTTAGAGTTGAATGGACGATTATCCCGCAAATTCCGCCGCAGCCGTGGCTGGACTGCAGCGCATGCTCTGCCCCGAAGCCGTTTGAATGCAGCGGAAAGGCGAGGCTGAATGCCAATGGCAAAAAGCTTGATGCCTGGCTGATCTATGAGTGCTCAGCATGCAGCAAGACCTGGAACCGGCCTATTTTCGAACGCCGCAGTATCGGCGACATTGACGCCAAAACGCTACAGGCCCTCCAGAGCAACGATCCCACCTGGATCAGGGCCCGAGCCTTCGACCTTGTCGCACTGAGACGAAGGACCCGGCGTATCGGTGAGTTCGATGATGCTGATGTGCGCAAGGTCGTTCTCAGTATGACGCCGGTATGGTCCGCGGTTGAAATCAACCTGGTCGTGCCGATGCTAGCAAGCATTCGCGTCGACAAGCTGATTGCCTCCGAGTTTGGCTTGTCCCGCAATCGCGTGCAGTCGCTTTGGGCCGCTTCTGCGCTCCGATCTGATACCGATGGGAGAGATATGCTGCGACGGCGCGTCAGGACCGGGGCGCGGCTGGTACTCGATGTTGTCGAGCTGAATGATCGAGTATCCATCGAGATGGCCGCGTGTGGTCGATAGTTGGCAGCCCCGCACGCGCAGCAGGATCGCAACCTGTTGCGCGTGGCTTCTTGCGGTTGATGGCAATTAGCGGACTAGCCGACGCACCAGATGACATCATCGATTTCTTTCCCCACGTGCGCAACGCGCTTGGGAATATCGGTCCACCTGAGAAAATCCCTCACGGTTGTAGAAACGTATGGCCGCTGGGTTTTCGGCGCTCACAGCCAGTTCCAATTGCACGATGCCGTGATCAAGCGCGTACCGCCCGGATCATAAGCACAAACGCGGCCAGATCACGCCATCTGGCGAAACGCGGTGCGGCCACGCACGCCTCCGGCGTCGGTTGTGGCTCGCGGACGTCAACAATCCGAAACCCTGCATGGGCGACGCCATTGAGATATTCACAGAGGGTGCGCGGAAAGCGAGGCACCTCAAACAGCGCTACGTCCTCATCGCTCGGCCGGTCACCAAAGCGCCAACTCTCAACAAAATTGGTTTGGTCGAAATATCGAGCAACGACCAAGCCAGTCGGCTTTCCTTTGACATCCCTCTGCCACTGTAATCCGGGGGTAATAAAACAGGGGTGCAGAACGCTGAACGCAATGAATCCACCCGGCCGCAAGAGCCTGAAGGCCTCCCGCATCGCCGCTGGAAAATCCGGCCCGTCCATCAAGGCCATCGTCGATACGACGGCATCGAAGGAGGCATCCTCGAAACCGGTGTTTCCGGTGTAGGATGCGACCTCATACCGGATGCAGAGTGGGACGTGGTGCTCAGCCTTACGTGCATGTCCAATCATTTTCTCGGAAAGATCGATGCCGGTCATTCGTGCACCCAACTCGGCGAACCGTCTGGTGTTGGAGCCTTCGCCGCAGCCAAAATCGATGACGTCCAATCCTGCGATACTTGGCAGAAAGGCTTGAAACGCCGGAAAGGTAAATAGCTCGCGATAAGTGTCGTAGCCGTTCCGGACATCATGTGCCCATTGATCGGCATTGTCGTCCCAACGGGCAGCAACTTCGGCTTCAGATACTTGGGTCACTCTCTTTTCTCCTTCGAAAGGCCCGCCGGCGACAGGAAAGAGCCTCGCACGCCTTTGGCATTTACGCCCGCGGGGATAGTTTCCCCTCTGATCGAGACAACTTCGTTAAATTGGAATCCTTGAAAAATATCGCCACAAATCATCGTCTCCAGAACTTCGGTGTCGGGCAGCTCCCCGAACCGAGCTAGAAACGACCTGATCTGCGCCGCGACAGGATAATACCGTTCACGGTGCCACGCAGGTATTGCTTGGCTTGCCTTCTTAGGTTTTCGACATTTGGCATGGGCGCGTACTGCGGTTTACTTTGATGTAGGCGGGCAATGCCCCTCCGGCTTTGAAGCCGACGCGCCCTACAGCAGAACCGTTGAGGCTGGCCGAGCCGAGATATTCACGTCAAGATAAGAGTTCACCCATGCCAATTCCTGCCCGCTTCATGGTGGCGTGTCTACAACGCGACCACTTTCTGTGAAAATGCACGGAAGTTTGTCCCCTTTCGGCGCAGAACATTGACCCTGGCGGAGGCAAAATATCTTATTTTGTTCGATTGCGGAATTTAGCGTGCTCTCGGGGCTCAATGTTCGATGCACACTGCGGGCTCGAACGCTAGGTCGAAACACCGTTCCTTGAATGGCCGAACCCGGCGCGTCTTCTCGAAGCCGCAAATTGCTCTTCCTGCCGCAAACCGGCCGATCCTGTGCCCCGCTGGCCATTCAGCCGCCGGCACCTTGGTATTTACCGGTGGCGTACCGCCAGTGAGCGATGGCTATCAGCACCCAAATCGGGCCGGCCACGAGAGCCACAGGTCCGGCCTGGTCTCCGAGGATCGCGATGGGCTTGCGAGCAGGGCGATGTCGGGGGCGATCGTTTTTGGGTGGATGGAACTCTGCAGGTTAATGAAACAATCCGCAGGGCGAGACTACGGCACGCGGTCAGGTGCAACTATGCCACCTTCATTCTCCGGTATGGCGATACGTTTAGCTTCAGATTTTGTAAACTTCAGACGCACACCGATGCCACGGCCGTTGTCAGAAATGAACACAGCGCCGGCGTTTTCCAAAGCTGATTGCAAGGCAAGCATTTCATCATCAGTTGGTTCGGCGAGCTTGCGCTCAAAATCCATGACGGTTTCGATTGGCGCAAGTTCCTTGGCCCAATAGCCAATTGCCGGATCGGTCTTCTTCACCGCGCGGCCACAAGGCGATTCTGTCACCTTGCCGATCGGTGCTTGAACGAAACATCCAGCAACAAAATTGCACGCAACAAGCTATTAAATTCGTTTGCTTACCGCGTCCAATGACAGCAAGCTGCCCGGCATAGATGGCGACCGGCAGCCGCAACATTGAGATCAAAGGCACCGCGAAACAGAGTTCGCCCTTCGCCCCGCCGAGGAGACCTCTAAAGCCAAGGAGAAGACGAATGACTCCTAAGCACACAAACACAATTGGGCCAGATTTGGTGCGAGGTATCTCACTTGCCGATCTTCCCGACGGCAGTAAGCTTGTCGGCCATTGCGGCGATGCGCAGGTGCTGCTCATGCGTCGCGGGCCGCACATATTCGCCGTGGACGCACATTGTACGCACTACAACGGTCCCCTCGTCGACGGTCTGGTCTCCGGCGACACCGTTCGCTGCCCTTGGCATCACGCATGTTTCGACTTGAGGACTGGCGAGGCTCTGCGCGCACCGGCTTTCAGGCCGCTGGCATGCTGGTCGGTGGAGCAACGCGACGGCAATATCTTCGTAGTCGGAAAGCGCAAGCGTACAGAACCCACAACACGCGAGCCGTCTGCGGAAGCAATGCCGGGGAAGATCGTCATCGTCGGCGGCGGTGCGGCCGGCTTTGCCGCGGCCGAGAGGCTGCGGCGCGAGCAGTATCCGGGCAGCATTGTCATGCTCAGCGACGACGAAGCGCCGCCTGTCGACCGACCGAACCTTTCAAAGGACTTCCTGTCCGGTAAGGCGCCGGAGGACTGGGTCCCACTGCGGGGAGAGAGCTACTATTCGAAAAACCAGATTGACCTCCGTCTCGGTACGCAAGCGGTTCGCATCGATCCGCACACCCGTGAGGTCATCCTCGCTGGCGGAGGCTCGATTCCCTATGACAGGTTGCTGCTTGCGACCGGTGCAGAACCCGTTCACCTGACCATTCCAGGCGCCGACCAGCCCCATGTTCATACGCTACGCTCGCTTTCCGATTGTCGGGCCATAATTGAGCAGGCCAAGACTGCCAAGCGCGTCGTCGTGCTTGGCGCCAGTTTTATCGGCCTCGAGGTCGCCGCCGCCCTGCTCTCTCGCGGAATAGACGTCCAAGTCGTTGCACCCGACAAGCAGCCACTGGGCCGGGTTATGGGTCCACAGATGGGCGATTTTATCCAGGCCCTTCACGAGAAGAACGGCGTCGTTTTCCACATGGAGGACATCGCGAGCAGTATCAATGGCAACGAGGTGGTACTTCGCAGCGGCAAAACGCTAACCACTGATCTCGTTGTCGCCGGCATCGGCGTACGACCGCGGACCGGCCTCGCGGAAATGGCAGGGCTGACTGTTGATCGCGGTGTCGTCGTGAACAGCTTTTTGCAAACCAGCGCCCCTGGAATTTTCGCGGCCGGTGACATTGCGCGATGGCCCGATCCCTATAGCGGAGAGGACATTCGCGTCGAGCATTGGGTGGTCGCCGAGAGGCAGGGGCAAACCGCGGCGCTTAATATGCTCGGTCAGAATGAAAAGTTCGCAGCCGTGCCGTTCTTCTGGAGCCAGCACTACGACGTCAGGATCAATTATGTCGGCCACGCCGAACGATGGGATAAGATCACGGTCGAAGGGGACATCGCTGGCAGGGACTGTCTGCTGCGCTTCAAGCGTGACGGACATTTATTGGCTGCCGCTTCGATTTCCCGTGACATAGACAATCTGACGATCGAGGTGGCCATGGAGCGTGAAATGGCAGCCCGCTGACGATGCACAGGTGCAAACGTTCGCACCGGCGCAGTGATGGAAATGGAGCTGAACTATGTCGAGCGTACTTCACAATCTCGGTTCTGGCGTGCAAGTTGCACCCGCCAAGCACTACTCAAGGCTCATTAAGTTTATCGACGAGGTCGCCAAGCATGAGCCCCACGAGACATCTACCTCGGTCGATATCTTCTCGAACGATGACAATAAGTGGTACTGCCAGATTCGCTGCGGCAAACAAAGGACTCAGCCAATGGGGCCTTACACCAAACGGCAGGCAGAGCGGGTTCAAGACGCTCGCAGGACACGAATCGCAGAAAAGGGCACGGCACCGCCTGGCTCATCTTCGAGCAAACCGATGGGCACTGAAGATGACGCATCCATCAATTTCGCTGTTGTGCGCGACAATCTGCGAAGTCGCACTCCAGGCCCTGGAAACTCTCCACGTCGAATAAGACCATTGCGAATATCTTTCAATTGAGAAAGATCAAGCTAGCGGCGCCTACCAAGCCGGCATGCCTGCCGAGCTGCGCCGGCACAACCGGCACGTCACGATAAGCGGGCATCGCTCGCTCCTGAATGGTGGCCTCGATGGGTTTTCGAAGGAGATCATAGCCATAGGAAATTCCACCGCCCATGACGATCATGTCGGGCGAGTAGAGATGGAGCAGATTGGTAAAGCCGATGCCCAACCAGCGGGCTTCCCTGTCAATCAGCCCAAGTGCTGTTTCGTCACCGCTGCGCGCCGCCTCGACGACGTGTCGGCCCGTCACGTCGCCGTCGTGGGACAGCGTTCGCAGCGCCGAGCCGTCGCCTGGCTTTGTTAAAGCAGTAGCACGCCGGCCGAGCGCAGTACCCGACGCTACCGCCTCAAAGCAGCCCACCGCCCCGCAAAGGCATCGTTCGCTCTCGCTCGTGATGGTCATATGGCCGATTTCGCCTGCGAGCCCACGGCGCCCATGCACGATCCGGCCATCGGAGATCACCCCGCCGCCAATGCCGGTAGACACGGTGACGAAAACCAGCGAGGCCGCGCCGCGGCCGGCCCCGAAACGCCATTCGCCGAGAGCGGCGGCGTTCGCATCGTTCTCCAGCCGCACAGGCAGGTTTAGGCGGTCCTGAAGACGGCTCGCGAGGGGTACTTCACGCCAGCCCGAGAGGGTCGGTGGTGCGGTAAGGATGCCCGCGACTGGATCGAGTGGGCCGGGCGCTCCGATGCCGATACCAAGCGGCTGGGCGTCGGGAACTTCCGAGCAGGTTCTCTCCGCGAGCATCGCGATCTGCTCGATGACCGCATCCGGTCCATCCTTCGCAAGCGTTGGCATGGACGCGAACGCCAGCAAATTGCCGCCGTCGCCAACCAGCGCGGCGCGCAACTCCGTTCCACCCAGATCGAATGCAAGTGCAATCCTGCTCATCAGGGCGGGGTCTCCAAAGCATGCAGCCAAGCGATCCGGCCCGGCAGATCCTTGTCGCCGAACGCCAGCGATCCGAGCACGACTGTCTCTGCCCCAGCTGCCCGCAACAGTGGAACGGTCTGTTCGCGAATGCCGCCGTCTGCCGCAAGAACAATCTCCTTTTCGCGTCCGACACGCCTGATCAACGACCGCGCTTCGCGAAGTCGGTCGCAGGCGTTACCCGAAAGGCCTTGTCCCTTGACGCCGATCGACGTCCCGAGCAGCGTGAAGAAAGCGACCTCAGCGAGGAACGGTTCTGCCTCGGCGACCGAAGTTTCCAGCCGCAGTACGACGCCGGCTTCGGCCCCAAGCTGTTTTGCGAGTTCGACCGCGCGCAAACCGGCTTCGCCGGTCTCGGCATGAATACTGATGAGATCGGCGCCCGCCTCGATGAACTGGCGTGTTTGCTCCTCGACAATCTCGGCCTCGACCATCAGATGCACATGAATCGGTTTTTCCGTCAGCTTGGCGATGCGGGCGACGAAATCGGGAAAGAACAGGAAGCCAGGCGTGAAGCGCGCGTCGGCAACGTCGATATGGTGAAGATCGACATAGGGCTCGATGCGGTGAAGGTCGCGCTCCATGTTGGCAAGATCTGCAGACCAGAGCGAAAACTCGCCGAGCAGTCTGTGCCGGGGCAATGCGGCGATGGCGCCGCCCGAGAGAGATTTCGACGTCATGGGTGAGCAACGCTCCGATGTTTGAATTCTGTGTTGAGGAATTGCAGAATGACTGTTCGGACCGCGGCGAAATGAGCTTCGGTAGCCGTAGCCTTCGCAGGCACTTCGAGGAAATGCGCATTTGGAAGCGTGTCAGCCATCAATTGTGCGACGGCGAGAGGGTGGATGGCATCCTGCCGGTTGCCGAGGACGAGGGCGGGAATAGCGAGGTTTGCCGCGTCCTCTTGCGAAACGCCGGTTCCATCCGAAGCGACGTCGCCCAGCACGTCGGCGAAGGCTGCCGCATCCGGGCGTTCGAAATAGCCGAGCAGGGAAGCAAGATTGTCCGGCGCTTCCACACGCAGACGTTGCGCCGTCGCCGACTTTGCAAAAAGCGCCTGGCCATCGGCAAGCGAATGGGATCGAAGCAATGCCGCGATCTCGCGGATCGGTGCAAGGTTCTCGGGGGCGCAGGCAAACGACCAGGCCGGGCGTACCAGGATGAGGCCCTTGACGCGTTCGGGATGTTTTTTTGCCAGATGCAGCGCGATGGCTGCGCCCATGGAGATGCCACCGGCGATGAACCGGCCTATCCCCCTTTTGTCTGCAGCAGCGATCACGTCGGCTGCAAACATCGCAATCGAGAAGGGGCGTCGCGTGCCAAGTGTCGAGCTGCCATGCCCGCGGCACTCAGTGGTGATCCGCCGCCAGTCGAGCCCCTGAGGGAGAACCTGTGCGACCTGGGCCTCGCTGCCTCCGAGCCCGTGTTGAAAGACCAAGGCGTTGCCTGTCCCGCAGTCGTGGACTGAAAGGTCGGTACCGTCTTGTCTGAAAGTGATGTGCGTCTTCATCGGATCAGATCCGAAAGGAACCTGGCGACGGCGGGTGCTTCCACTGCCGCAAGGCCGTGCGTGACGAGCGGACCGTCAAAACCGGTCACGCGCAGACCGTCGATAAAGGCAGGGAAATTGACGATGCCCTGACCTGCTGTCGCGAAGCGGCCATCGGCTTGGCGGTCCTTCGCATGGGCCATCGTCACATGACCAGCCGAGATATCGATCGCCCTTTGAACTATGTCGGACACTTCGGCTGGCGTCGCCCGCTCGAAGAGATTTGCCGGATCGAGCACGATGCGCAGGCGCTTCGAACCCATCTCTCCGATCAGCCGCACTGCATCGGCGGCGGACGTGACGATGTTTGCTTGTTCCGGCTCGATGCCAAGAGCGATGTCGTGCCGCTCGGCGAACCCCAGCGCCTTTTCCATTTCGGCCGCCATATCGGCCCAGGCAGATGGATGCGCATTGTCCGGATGATACATCCATTGATCCTGGACATTGCGGCTGCCGGTGCAAAGCGTCACCAGCGGGATCTGCAAGGCCGCTGCTGTTTCGATCACTATCCTGAGCTGTTTAGACCCCATATCCCGCACGGATTTGTCCGGGTGGGCCATGTTATAGGTGCCTGAAAGGGCCGCGAGCGAAACACCGGTTTCCCTGGATGCCGCCCGGATCACGGCAATCGTTTCCGGTGCCACTGCATCCGGCATCGACGGCAGGCCGACACAGGTGAGATTGAACTGCGTCGTCGCAAAGCCACTTTCACGCACGGCCGACAGCACCCGCTGGGGATCGGTGCCGGGGAAGGTCTTTGCAAAGATGCCGAGCTGCATCAGACCGATCCCGTGACGGTTGCGAGTTCCACACGTTCGCCCGTTTCTACCGAGCGGGCGATGGCGACCATGGCCCGGATGGAGGCAATGCCATCCTCGATATCGGCCCCGCGCATCCGTGCGCCGTTCAGCACGGTATCGGCAAGCCCTTCCAGCTGCCTGCGGAAGAAGTGCCCATCGGCTCCCAGCGGCTTGCGGGTCGTGGCGTCCTTCTCGTGGAAGATCTCGACCTCACTCGCCCTGAGATACCAGGGATTGAAGGTCTTGGCGATCACTGAACCATTTTCACCATAGAGGTGGAAGCCCTCATGCCAGTCCATGCGCACCGCGACCGTCAGATCGAGATGACCGAGCGCGCCATTGGCGAATTCGGTCTCCACGAACCAGCAATAGGCGTTGGCGCGCTCGAGAAGGCGGGCCCGGACCGCGACGATCCCGCCACACAGGAAACGGGCGGTATCGACGAGATGCGAGCCATGCGCCAGCATGAAATACTGGCGCAGGTCAGCCTTGGGATTTCCGGCCGGTTTCCTGGCGAACTTGCTGGTGATCGGCAGTGGCTGGACCGCGTCGGTATTTGTGTAGCGGTGGGTGGAGTCGCAGTACCAGGCTTTCAGCGCGAAAATCGCGCCGATGTCGTCACGGACAAAATCCCGTGCAGCCTCCAGCGCTGGGTCGAAACGCTTCATGTGACCGACCTGCAGCACTTTGCCGGATCGCTTGACGGCGTCGGCGAGCGCCTGGCCTTCTTCGATCGTCACACCGGTGGGCTTCTCGCAGAGCACATGCTTTCCAGCATCGAGCGCCTTGATCGACATCGGCACATGATAGGCGTCTGATGTGGCGATGATGACGGCTTCGAGCTCCGCATCGGCAAGCATTGCGTCATAATCGGCATACATCTTCTGAGGCTCATATGTCGCGCCCATGCGCGCAAGCAGGTCGGGCGCTGCCTCACAAATTGCATAAAGGTCGGCATTCCTGGCCTTCGCGCAGGATTCGAGATGGGCGAACTGTGCAATCGGGCCGCACCCGAGCACGCCCACACGCAGCCGACGGTCTTCCTTGCGGATCATGACTTCTTCCTCAGGCGCCGTAGCGGCGCATCGTTTCACGGTTCGTCCTGACGGCAGTCGCAGGGTCAGCGGCGGCTGTGTCCGATTCCTCTTCCAGTACCAGCCAGCCATTGAAGCGCGGCGCCGCAGCGACGATGTCGATCACGGCGGGCGTATCGCAGACCCCCTTGCCAAGCATGGCCCATTTGCCGTTCGCATCGACATCCTTCAGATGCAGATAGCGGATCCGGTCCTGATAGGTCCGCAGCGTATCGATCACATCCCCATGGCCACGCAGGATATGGCCGGTATCCGGCACCCAGCCGACCAGGTTCTTGTCGATAAGCGAGAACATCCGGTCATAATCGGCACGGTCGAACAGAAGGGTGTTGTGGTGCGAACTGGGATGCAGGGCGATATCCACGCCCGAAGCTTTACCCAGTTGACCGGCCCGATTGTAGAACTCCGCGGCGATTTCGAATTTCGCCTTCCGTGGTCCTTCGTAGATCACTGTTGCCGAGCCGATCGAAACGAGGGCACCGGAAAAGACGGCCGCGAAATCGATCCAGCGCTGTGTGGTCCTGAGGTCGTTCTCGATCTCTTCCTGGACGGTGAAGCCGCTTTTCGAGCCCATCGCGAAAGCCACGAGCGTCAGCCCATGTTTTTGAAGGCTCGCGGCGAAATCATTGGGGCTATCTGCGTAGTGGCCGATCATCGTGTCGGTAATCTCGATGCCCGCGTAGCCGCCCTCCGCAATGGCTTCCAGCAGATCGTCCGGACCGCCATTCCAGTTTTTTCCGAGCATTTCCCACGTGAATGTCTGGCAGCCAACTTTCAGGTCTTTGATACTCATGCCCTATTCCTTGATATCGTCCCGCGTCAGGCCTTCGATGATATGCCGCTGTACCGGGATGATCGGCGCTATTAGCATGATGGGTGAGATGGGGGCGAAACTCCACGCTCTGAAAGTGATATCTGATGTGTCCACCATGCCAGCGGAGATCGACTGGCGCCGCTGCTGAAAGCCAAAACCACAAAGAGCAGGATGCGCACTGAAAAACGGGCTCGCTAAGCGACGTTCGTTGCCCTCTCAATTTAGTAACGTCTACCTCCACGGCGAGCCACGCGTACCTGCCGGGCTTCTATTTCCGCATGTTTTATAAAAAATTATCGCGCGTCAAGAAATAAAATGTTCTATAGCGCCTGTTCGTGGCAGCGATGCCCCATCTATAATCGTCGAAACATCTGAATTGGCGGGGGAGGCCAATTTATGAAAGCATATTTGGGAACCAGGCTAGGCATCGGCGTTGTCGGCTGCGGCAATATCTCGATGACCTATCTGCGCAACGCTGTCCTGTTTGCCGGAGTCGAATTGAGGGTATGCGCCGACATCTCATCGGACATGTCGGCGCTGAGGGCAAAGGAATACGGCATCCGGGCAATGGAGGTCGACGCGCTTTTGGCCGACCCCGAAGTCGACCTTGTCCTGAACCTCACGATCCCGGCCGTCCATTTCGACGTGACGATGTCGGCGCTTTCTGCGGGCAAGCACGTCTTCACCGAAAAGCCGCTCGCCACGTCGGCTGCCGAGGGCCGCAAGCTTGTGGCCGAAGCCAGAAGTCGGGGTCTTTTGTTGGGTTCCGCTCCCGATACATTCCTCGGCGCCGCCGGCCGCCGTGCGCGAAGCCTGATGGATGCAGGTGCGATTGGCCGACCGGTCAGCGGCACCGCCTTTATGTTTGGCCGCGGAATGGAGCATTGGCACCCCAATCCGCAATTCTACTATCAACCCGGCGGCGGCCCGCTCTTTGACATGGGCCCCTATTATCTGACAATGCTCGTCAATCTGCTCGGCCCGGTGAAAAGCGTCATGGCGATGGCGACGAAAGGCCAGGAAGAGCGGTTGATCACCGCCGACGGCCCCTTCAAGAACACCACGTTCAAGGTCGGGACGCCGACCAACGTGCTCTCGCTTCTCGAGTTTCAGTCGGGTGCGACGGTGAATTTCGGTGCGTCGTGGGACATCTTTCGGCACTCCAATCATCCGATCGAACTGCATGGCACGGAAGGTTCGTTGCGCTTGCCCGATCCTGATACCTTCGGCGGAACAGTTTCGCTCTCCGAGCGCGGTGCCGAATGGAAGGATTTCGAAAGCGAGGGCGAGCTGTTTGGCGCGCCGAACTGGCCGTATAACGCTCCCGATCGCGCCAATTATCGCATGCTGGGCGTTGCCGATCTCGTCCGCGCGCTTGGCGAGGGCAGGGCGCCGCGCGCCTCCGGCGATTTGGCGCTTCATGTTCTCGAGATCATGGAAGCGACCCTGGCATCCAGCGAGAGCCGGAGCGCGGTTGCGGTTGCGGGAACAGTTGCGCGACCACCATTGCTCGTCGAAGATGAGGCCCGCAGCCTGCTTGCTTGAGGTGAAGCGATGAAACATCGAGTAGATCCCGGCGCCGTGCATGTCCTGGCGCTCGGTCGCGCCGCCAACCAGCCACCCTTTGAACTCGGGACAGCGAACGAGGCGCGCGCTGCCTATGACGCCGGTTGCCCGATATTGCAGGGCGATCGCGAACTGGTTGCCGCCATCGAGAACAGGACTATCGCTGGGACGGGTGGCCCGATCCCGCTCCGGATCTATCGCGGCGTGGGTGCTCCGATCGCGGATGCGCCGGCGCTTCTCTACCTTCATGGTGGCGGCTGGGTTGTCGGCACGCTTGAATCGCATGACGAGATTTGCCGGTGGTTTGCAAATATCGGTGCCTGTATCGTATTTTGCCCCGACTATCGGCTGGCGCCGGAGCACAAGTTCCCGGCGGGCTTGGAGGACTGCGTATCGGCTCTTGCCCATGTGGTGGAGCAGGCAAGTTGGCTTGGTATCGATCCAGATCGGATCGCGGTCGCGGGCGATAGTGCCGGCGGCAACCTGGCCGCTGTCTTATCGCTTCTGTCGCGAGATGGCGCTGCGCGGAAAATCTCGGCGCAACTTCTGCTCTATCCCAACACCGATGCCCGACAGACAGCCGACAGCTATGTCAGGTTTTCGGAAGGATACGGTTTGACCACCTCGACGATGCGTTGGTTCCGGGATCATTACATCCGCGATGCGGCTGATGTCGGTGATTGGCGCGTCTCTCCCCTGATCGTCGAGAATGTCGCGGGTGTGCCGCCGGCCTTCATCGCGATTGCGGGCCATGATATCCTTGCAGACGAAGGGGAGGCCTATGCCCGCCGGCTTGCCGAGGCGGGTATCCCTCTAATCCTGCGGCGTTGGCAGGATCAGATTCATGGCTTCGTTTCCATGGGGCGGCACATTTCGGCGGCGCGGCGGGCGGTGGAAGAGGCAGTTGCCGGATGGAGCAGCCTTGTCGATCACGCCGACTGACGCATCACCAATGTTCCGTCGAATATGATTTTTCGGGCAACGACCTGTGCGGAATCATCGGATTCGTCCAGCATGGAAAGCAGCGTGTCGACGCTGCTGCGCGCCATGGCCGTGAAGTCCTGTGCCATTGTCGTTAATGGCGGGCAAGTATAGCGGCTGAGGGGGTGGTCGTCATGGGCTGCTATGCGAAGATCGCTATCGCTTCTGCGCCCGACGCGTAGACCGCGCGAATGGGCGGCTGCCATCGCGCCGAAGGCGAGGCGATCGTTCGCGCAAAGAATTGTCCTGCCCGGGAGCGTACCAGCCGTGATCATTGCATCGGTCTGCTCATACCCCATCTGTTCGAAATTCCAGCTGTAATTCTCAGCGTCGCCAAATACGACCGGTTCAAATCCGAGCGACTCCATCGTGGCGATATAGCTTGCCAGCCGCTCTCCGGAATTGTGGTTGACATGCGGAATGTCGAAATATGCAGGCGGCTCGCCCGATCGACAAAGATAGTCGACAATTGTCGCAACGCTTTGGGCGTTGTTGTTGCCAATGAACGGCGTGTTGCCTTCGATGAACGTATCGAAGTAGACAATGGGAATGCTCTCCCGAAGTTTTTCGAACATGCCAGGCTCGGAAGCGTGGCCTAGAGGCGCGATGATCGCGCCAGCAGCCTTCAATGACAACAATGTGTTCACGGCTTCGGCTTCCAGATCTGGCAAGCCGTGGGACGAGATTACGATTGGCCAGTAACCTTCGCCGCGGACGAGTAATTCCAGTCGGTTGACCATTTCGGCATAAAATGGATCCGTTAGGACAGGCACAAGTATGCCAATGTTCCGTGTCCTCTTGCGATTGAGGTTGCGGGCATAGAGATTGGGACGGTAGTCGGATGCCGACAGCGCGTCCTCGATGCGTTTGCGCGTCACCGGCTTTACGCTGTTCGGGCTATCGAAATACCTCGAAAGCGTTGGACGAGAAACGCCGCAGGACCGTGCGAAATCGTCCATGGTTTTGATCGTCATCTTATCCATTGGCAATTCTGGTTGCACTGCGCCAAGGAACATCTGCGTCAGCTGATGTCGCAAAGGCAGTCAGTGTGAGGGCTTTCGAACTGCGTTTGTAGCCTGACAATATCGCATGCGCAAAATTTTTTGTTACACAAAGCACAATCGGCAGCGTATCGCCGCCTCTATACATAGCGCACTTCGACTCCCAGCTTGTCCAATCGACTGCGAATCCCATGCGGCATGCCCGTATCGGTGATAATTAAATCGACCCGTGAAAGCGAAAATGCCTTGGATGAGGCGCCAATATCCCACTTGCTCGAATCCGCCACAAGGATTACGCGCCTCGCCATCCGCACCAGATTTCGTTTGGTCCGTGCAATGTCTTCCGAGACATCGACGACATCGAATGAGTGATCGATTGCATGAGCGCTGAGAAACGCCTGGTGGGCAACAAGACCGCCCACGGCCTTGTCTGAATCCGAGACAATCGTGCTGACAGTGCTGGGAAAGACGCGACCGCCTATCATGTGCACGTCCAAGCCTGGCCGGTACATCAGATGCTGCGCAATATTCATGGCGGTTGTGGCCACCACGACATTGTTGACCGGGGGCATTTGCATGGCGACCTGCAGCAGCGTCGAGCCGCTGTCGAACACCACGGACTGGTTGTCGATGATCTGGCGCGCCGCCATCTGAGCGATACGTCGTTTGGCATCGAAATTGCGGTTCATACGTTCTTCGAAGGCTGCAGCGGGCGAACTGGCCGGCAAAGCTATCGCACCGCCATGTGTCTTGATCAGCAGCTTCTTGGCATCCAGAATTTCCAGGTCGGATCGGATGGTCACTTCGGACACGCCGAAATTTTCAGCCAGCTGGCTGGTGCGCGCTTGGCCGGTCCGCTGAAGTTCCAGCATAATCTGATGTCGCCGTTGTTCTGCAAGCATGTGTGAGCCCCGAATTGGCTTCCGAACAGGTTGCGCTGCCAATCTTTCGAAAATCGAAAATGCGTCGTCGACCGCGGTGATTAAAGAACGAGAATAAAGCCGATGCCGGCATAGGTCAGCACGCACAGCCTTAAACTTAAATGAAAACGAAAGAAATCGAAATATTGAATATTCGTTTGCTTTCGAGTTAGGGTCTCCCCGCGAAATCGAACCTTATAAAGGACAGCATTGAAATGGGCCTCGGAACCAAAATTCGCCTGTCACGGCTGTTTTCTCATCCGTCGGGGCATTTATTCGGTGGCGCCGTCGACCACTTCGTTGGCTATGGCAACGTCCGCGAGGGCGGTCTTGCGGATCTGCCGGGCGCCCTGAAACGCGTGATGGCCGGAGAGCCGGACTATATCAGCATTCAGCCGGGGGCGGCGCGTCACTTGTGGCCGGCCTATGCCGGCAAGGCGGCGCTGGTTATTCAAGCCGGCTGCTTTACGCCGGACGATCGAATCCGTCAGTTGATTGCGACCCCTGAAGATGCGGTGCGCTACGGAGCCGATGCTCTGGCCGTTGCCATTCCGGTGCGCGGCAATACCGAAGGCGAATACATTCGCTGGCTCACCGATACCGTCAACGCCGCTGCTCGTTTTGAAATGCCGGTCGTTGCGCATGTCTATCCCCGCGATTATTCAGACGGCGGCAAGATCGTATTCACCCCCGACGAAATCGCCTATGCCGTGCGGATCGGGTTTGAGACCGGCGTCGACGTGATCAAGGTCGGATACACCGGAGACTTCGCTTCATTCCAAGAGACTGTCGCCACTTGCCCGGTGCCCATCGTTATCGCCGGCGGTCCGAAGGCGGATAATCTGCTAGGAGCCTTGACACAGACCTCCGATGCCTTGCGCGCGGGGGCAAAGGGTGCCGTGGTGGGGCGAAACCTTTGGGGGCACGGCGACACGACGATGGCGGCGCGCGCCTTCAAGCTGGTCATTCACGGTGGTATGGCGCCGCAAGAGGCGCTCGCGGCCGCGGGCGGTTGAGGTGACACGCAACCTTCAGGTTCTGGGCTTTGGGGCCATGGCGATCGACGATATCATCTATGTCGACCGACCGCTGAGCGCCGGCAAAGGGAAGGTGATTAATCGCACTCAGGACCACGGCGGCAATGTAGCGACGGCCCTTGTTGCGGTCGCAAAGCTGGGAGGGAGGGCCGGTTTCATCGGCTGGTTGAGTGATCAGCCCCTCGCCGATGTCAGCGCCCGCGAGCTTGAGCGGCACGGAGTCGATATATCCTTTGCGCCGCGTCGCCCAGATGCCAGGCCCATACGTTCGGTGATCACGGTCGGACCTGAAGGCGACAGGTTTATCGCCTATGACGATGATGTGCCGCACGGAACCTCCGAGGCGCTGACCGATAGCACCCTTGCGCAAGCCGAGGTGCTGTTGATCGACGGCTATGCCGTCAACGCCGACATGGTTGTTGCGCGCGCCCGCAAGCTGGGCTTGGCGGTGGTGGCAGACATTGAATGGGCGATCGGGCCTGCGACCGCACGATTGATGAGCTTATCCAATCACCTGGTATTGCCATTGAAATTTGCGCAGACTTATTCTTGCGAAACCGACCCAACGTTGATCCTGCGCAAGCTGTGGTCTGATGACCGGACCGCAGTCGTTCTGACCGACGGCGAACGAGGATCTTATATCAAGCAGACCGGAGATGCCGTTTTGTGGCATGTTCCGGCCTATAAGGTCAAAGCAGTCGACACCACCGGCGCCGGAGATTGCTTTCACGGCGCCTATGCCTTTGCTCTTACACAGGGAAAGCAGCCTGTCGCCTGCGCCGTTTTTGCAACTGCCGCTGCGGCGATTTCCGTGACCGGCCCTGGTGGCCGTATGGCTCTGCCCGATCAAAGCGCCTGTCTCGCGTGGATGGCGAAGGATAATGCGCCCGTGCCCAGACCGATTGCGCCGCCAGACTGAGAGTTCACTACACTGGTGCCCTGGAGATCGGAATAGCGCTGCGCAGATGACGGTTCGGTTCGATCTGCAGTCGCGCCGGGAGGGCTGTCCGGAGGATTGGATGGCGGTGATAGTAGGGAGGGAGTGCCGTGGCTGTTGTTGTACTGGACAAGATTTGCAAGACCTTCGGAACGAAATTCCACGCAATCAAGGATCTTAGCCTGACGATAAATGATGGCGAGTTCCTTATCCTCGTGGGCCCTTCGGGATGTGGAAAATCGACGGCGTTGCGCATGATCGCGGGTCTGGAGGAGATCAGCAGCGGAACCCTGAGCATCGGTGGGGAGAATGTCGAGGATCTCGCGCCAAAGGACCGGGATATAGCGATGGTCTTCCAGAACTATGCCCTGTATCCGCATATGACAGTGTTCGACAACATTGCCTTCTCGATGAAGCTTGCGGGGAAAAGCAAGGAGGAGCGCACGAAGCGGGTCCATGAAATAGCAAAGACGCTCCAGTTGCATACGCTGCTCGACAGCAAACCGGCGGCGCTGTCGGGCGGCCAACGCCAGCGGGTCGCCATGGGACGCGCAATGGTGCGGGAACCGGCGGCTTTTCTCATGGACGAGCCCCTGTCAAACCTCGACGCCAAGCTGCGCGTGCAAATGCGGGCCGAAATCGTCAGCCTGCAAAGACAGCTGGGCGTCACGACAATCTATGTAACGCACGATCAGACCGAAGCCTTGACCATGGGCGACCGGGTTGCGGTCTTGAAGGGCGGCGTCCTTCAGCAGGTCGACACGCCAAAGACATTGTATAGTCGGCCAGTCAACGCCTTCGTCGCGGGTTTCATCGGCTCACCGTCCATGAACCTGTTCGAAGGCCGTTTGCAGAACGGCAGGATCAATCTGCCCACCTTTTCGATACCTTTGTCGACGACCGCGTTCGAGCGCTCTCCCGGTCTGGCGACGTTCGAGGGCAAGACGATCATCTTCGGCATCCGCCCGGAAGACCTTTACGACAGCAGCCTGGAATCCGGATCGCGCTACGCGACGATCCCGGCCGCTGTAAGATCGATTGAGGAATTGGGCTCCGAACTGATTGTTCATTTGAATATCGAAGCGGTGCGTATCGACTCCGGCGACCCCGATGCCGTCGAGGACTTAAGCGGTGCGGCAAACGCCGTAGCGAAATTCGAAGCCGTCAGCTCGGTCAAGCCGGGCGCAATGATTGATCTGGCGATCGATGCGGCGAAGTTACACTTCTTCGACCCACAAACGCATTTGGCAATCTAGCATGATCCGCGATAGCGGGCATGGTTAGTGGGCAGCCGCAAGAACGCACGCTTGCTTTGTTGCTCGCAACTGTTGCCACCAAGCTCTTCGCTCTTCGCTCTTCGCTCTTCGCTCTTCGCTCTTCGCTCTTTGCTCTTCGCTGAGCGGCTTGGCGTGTCCCGTATCAAGAGCCCAAGATCTCACGCCGTCTTGGAAGCCGGTGACTTACAGCCGGACGTTGGGTCCTTTTCTGCTGCTCGATGGCCCAACCCGAGCGCAGCTGATCACCATCAGCCGGTCGAAGGGCATTTTTTGCGATGTCGATGGCGCGTAGGTTCCCCCGCTGAACTCCGCTTTTCTTCGATCAACGAGCCTTTCATTTGTTTTCCTTTGGGCGAGGTGGCTTTCATTTGTTTACGAAAGTAAAGAAAAAATGCGACACGAGGAAGGTGCAGGTTAGAAAAAATCGTCTCGGGTTTCACGGGTAAAGCCTATATTGTTCAATGGCTTGATGGCTGTTTGTTCCGTCCTGTGGCCTGCAGGCTTTCTCCGATCGCAGTTCTTCATTGACAGGTAGACCCCGAAAGGAACCTACTTCGGTCTCGATCGGGAGGATCGAGCAAAATATCGTTTCTATGGGAGGGAAACATGAACGTCAGAAGATATATCATGGCGGCTCAGTCCGCTGTGGCGGTCTGGGCCCTATGCGCCACCTGCGCCTTTGCTCAGACCAATCTTGAGTTCATTCAATGGTGGGAGCCCGAAATGCCCGCCGGTGCTCTGCGCAGTATCATGGACGATTTCGAGGCCGCAAACCCCGGCATCAAAGTGACGCTCGTCAGCGGCCCCTATTCCGCCACCCATGATCAGATCGTCGTTGGTGCCGCGTCGGGGACACTCAGCGATGTCGTTGGCCTCGACGGAGCATGGGTCAACGGCTTGGCAAAGCAGGGCGCAATCGCTTCGATGGATAGCCTGATGGCTGACGCCAAATATGATCAGACCCAGATCGCCGACATTATCAAGGTCAACGGGCAAAGCGTCATGTTCCCGCTTGCCTCGTTCGTCTAT
The DNA here is from genome assembly GCF_000419765.1 of Rhizobium mongolense USDA 1844. Lineage (GTDB taxonomy): Bacteria > Pseudomonadota > Alphaproteobacteria > Rhizobiales > Rhizobiaceae > Rhizobium > Rhizobium mongolense. Next base: position 322,838 of record NZ_ATTQ01000003.1, read on the forward strand.
CCGGTCTTCGTCAATCTCGATCTGGCAAAGGCCGCCGGCATCGACAAGACGCCGACGAACCGGACAGAATTCGCCGATGCCGCGAAGAAGATGACCAATGCGGACAAGAACCAATACGGTTGGGTGCTACCGCTTTCGTTGCAGAATCCCGGCGGCATCCAGAATGACGTGATGTCCTGGGTCTGGGCATCCGGAGCATCCATGCTGAAGGATGGCAAGCCCGACCTCGAAAACGCCTCCGTGGTCGGGACACTTGAATATATCAAGTCGCTGCAGGACGCCGGCGTCATCGCGCCTGGCATTTTTGCCAAGAAGGAACAGGACAAGGTCGAAGAGTTCGTCAATGGCCGAGTGGGTATGATGATCGATTCACTCGCTCACATCAATCTCATCCGCCAGCGGAACCCCAATCTCAAGTTCGGTATCTCCGCCCTTCCAGCTGTCGACGGCTATACCGGCAAACGCGGGCTGCCCTATGCCTCCTGGGGTATCGGCATCAGCGACAAAAGCGAACACAAGGCAGAAGCCTGGAAGCTCGTTGAATATTTGATGAGCCCCGAAGTGAACAGCCGCCTCGTGTCGGTCGCCAATGCCTTCCCGGGCAATATCCACGCCAAACCCGATTTCTCGAAAGCGGACCCGCTATTTGAAGAGGCCTTCAAGATATTTCAAAGTGGGAAGCTGGCCAACGAATTCGTCGGCCTGCCGGTGGCCGAAGATCTCATGCGGCAGATGAACGTTGAAGTTCAAAAAATGTTCGACGGTCAGCAAACCGCGAAGGAGGCGGCCGCCAACACACAAAAGCAGTGGTTGGTCGAGTTCGACAAGTAAGGACGCCACCGACAATCATCGGCAGCGTGATAGAGTTCATCGCGCTGCCGCTGCATCAGGACGAATTGATGCGTTTCACGATAGGCGGAAATCACATCTCATGAGCCTCGCCACAGAAACTATGATCCGGACGCAAGCAAAAACGCGCAAGCGTGGCATGCTGTCTTACAAAACGAGAAAGAGGCTTGTTCCCTTCTTCTATGTTGCTCCGGCGACGTTTCTATTCTGCCTTCTGATGCTGTTTCCCATGATCACCGTCCTGCGCTATTCGCTGATGGACGGCGCGATCACGAAAAAGGACGCGGCTTTCGTCGGATTGCAGAACTATGTGACGATCTTCAAAGACCCGGTTTTCTGGCAGTCGGTCGGGCAGACACTCTACTTCACCGTGATGAGCGTCATCTTCCATCTTCTGATCGGTCTGGCCTTCGCCCTTTTGCTGAACAGCCAGCGTGTCGATCCGTTGATCAGAAGCATCCTGCGGGTTCTCTACATTATGCCGTGGCTCTTCACTGCAGTGATCATCGCCATCATCTGGCGGTTGCTGCTGGATCCCAATGGGGTGATCAACAGCATCTTGATGACGCTCAATATCATTAACTTCAAGGTCGAGTGGTTCTCTTCGACGAAAACCGCGCTGCACGCCTTGACCTTCGCGAATATCTGGGCGGGATACCCACTCTATATGGTGAGCCTTCTCGCTGGTCTTCAGGGCATCCCCAAGGATCTCTACGAGGCCGCCGGCATTGATGGCGCTAACGAGTTCCAGAAATTCCGCTACATCACGATCCCGCAACTGATGCCGATTATCATCAGCATTGCCTTGCTGGACTTCATCTGGACAATGCAGGTCTTTCCCCTCGTGTGGATGACGACGGGAGGCGGTCCGATCTACGCGACCGAGGTGCTTAGCACCTACACCTACAAACTTGCTTTTTCGAGTTACGAATTCTCCCGTGCGTCGGCGAGCGCAATCTTCATTCTGATCATCTCGATGGGCGCCACATACTTCTACATCAAACATCAGAAGGCCAGGTGACCGGCAATGGCAAAGCGTTCTCTCAGTCGCACCATACTTCCGACCCTACTGACATATCTCGGGCTCGCGGTTGGTCTGGTCTTCGCCGGCTTTCCGATCCTGTGGATGTTTTTCACTTCTTTGAAATCAAACACCGAGATCTTTGCCCTGCCGCCGCGGCTGCTGCCCGACCATTTCACGAACGTCGCCTACCTCTCGATCTTCAACGACCCAACGAAGATTCGTTTCTTCTTCAACAGCTATCTCGTCGCAGGAGTGGTAACACTTCTGACGTTGCTGATCGCCATTCTGACGGCCTATGGCTTCAGCCGGTATTCATTTCGGTTCAAGAACACGCTGAACGTGTTCATCATCAGTACGCAGACCGTTCCGCCGATCACGCTTTTGATCCCGTATTTCGGGATGGTTGTCGCCTTCGGCATTTTTAACACCTATTTTGCGCTGATTTTGACGTATATGGTCTTCACCCTGCCTTATGCGATCCTTCTGATGACTGGCTACTTCAATACCCTACCAAGGGAGCTTGACGAGGCGGTACTCGTCGATGGCGGATCAAGTTGGACGGCGCTGTGGCGTGTGATCATCCCACTGTCAGTGCCTGGCATCGTCGCGACCGCAGTCTATACGTTTCTGCTGGCATGGAACGAATTCCTCTTTGCTCTGACTTTGACGAAGTCGATGGATATGCGGACTGTTCCCATTGGGATCGAGTTGCTTATGGGCCAACATGCCTTCGAATGGAACGAGATGATGGCGATGAGCGTGCTAGGATCGCTCCCGCTTTTGGTCCTGTATCTGATTGCCCAGCGCTACTTCCTTGCGGGCATGGCTGCCGGGTCGGTAAAGAGCTGAGGCGGTGCGCAACCGGGCGGGAGCAATGCTTCACTGTTGTGTGAATCGGCATGGGGTCCCGTCACCGGTTCGAATATGAAACAATCGGTTTTTCTGAGGTGACGGGATCATTGCACGACCCTACAACTACCTTGACGGCATGATTCCCAGGCGGATGATGGCTCGGTCTGAGTGCGGTGTCGACGGGCCGGTGGTAGCGCTGCCCGAAAAAATCTCGCCGCCGTAAACATCGTCAATCAAACCGAGTGGGCAGCCCGAGCTGCCTCACATTCGCGTGTTGTTTTAATCTCCCTGGGACGCTCGCGGATGTCAGCGTGTTGAGTTCCGCTGTGATCTGAAACGCCTTTCCGTTCCGAACTAATTATGGGGCACCGCTAATGGTAGGCGGGGCGAGCGAGACTGACTTAGTTGGAATAATTACGCAGCGTTTTAAAAACCAACATTCCCGTCAGGCCCATGGCGCCCGTCCTGCGACCGCCCCAGCCGCGATGGTCAGGACGAATTCATCGAGTTCGCGTTCTAGCCGATCAGACGGCAAGCCGACGAAACGCGCTTCCAGGCTGATGCTGATCACCCCATGCACCGCCCCGAACAACGTGCGAGCACGAATTGCTCTATCCTCTGTAGACATATCCGGTTGCAGTTCGGCGAGGGGCTCAGCGATCACATCCATCAGGAAAAGATGTTCATCGAGATGCCACTGGGGCGTTGGACTGCCTTCGGGCGGATAGTGATCGAACAGTGCTTTCCACAGGTTACGATGGGCAAGCGCAAACTTAAGATACCCCTGTGCCAAATTGCGCAGTCGATCGGTCGGGGTGCGGTTTTTGACTTCGGTAAGGGCTAACGATTCCTCCAGAGCTTTAAGCGTTGAGGAGTTGACCTGGATAATGAGCTCATTGAGGTCAGCGAAGACTGTATAAAGACCTCCCAACGCACAACCGGCATCCTGCGTGACGTCGCGTGCACGCAAGTTTGCGAGCCCTTCGTTGGCTATCCTGTTGCGCGCAGCGTCGATTAACCGGGCCTTCAGGTCCTCGCGTTTTTCTTCTCTTCGACTGGCCATTAACCACTCCAATTTGATTCGTGAACGTTGTTCAAAAAAGCTTGAACAATGTTCACGGTTGTGGCAAAACCACTTCGTGAACAACGTTCATAAATGGGAGACTCGAAATGTTCAACTTAATTGTCACCCTGCTGCGGGGCAGGGCGCATGACGCCGAACGTGCTTTCGCCGACCGCAACGCCATACCTCTGCTCAGTCAGCAAACTCGCGATGCGGCCCACGCCATCCAGTCTGCCCGCCGTGCAGTGGCGGTGGCAATTGCACAAAATGAGCAGGAAAAGAGCCAGCACGCCATGATCCTGTCCCGGATCGCTGATCTCGAAACCCGCACTCTTGTAGCATTGGAAAAAGGCAGTGAGGGTCTCGCCCGCGAAGCGGCCGACGCGATCGCTTATCTCGAAGCCGAGCGGGATGCGTCGGAAAAGGCCCAAGCTCAGTTCACAACGGCGATTGCCAAGCTGAAGGGGATCGTGCGTGCCGCTGAAGCGCGATTGCAGGATCTGCAGCGCGGCGAGCGGCTCGCCCGTGCAACGGAACAAGCCCAGAAACTTGATCTCGCCGCTGCCGGATCTGGTCTTGCCACACTCGACGAGGCTGAGGAGACCCTTGCGCGCCTTCGCGCTCGTCAAAGCCACAACGATACGATTGCCTCCGTGCTTAAGGAGATGGACAGCACGCCTCGCTCTGCCGGAATCATCGAGAAGCTTGCCAATGCCGGCTGTGGTGCGCCGTTGCGGTCATCGGCTGATGATGTGTTGGCGAGGCTCCGCACTCGTATCAACAACGCTGCCTGAAACGCATTTCACTTAACAAAAGGACACGATGATGAACGACAGTTTCCAGAAGCATTCCTCCAGCTGGGTCAGCTTTTCATACATCTCCTTCGGCACGGCAGCTTTCATGCTTGCAGCCGGCCTTTACATGATGCCGCTCGACCTCTGGGGCAAAGGCTATCTCGCCATGGGCATACTGATGCTGGTACAAACGACGGTGAACATCACCAAGACGCTGCGCGATAACGCCGAGTCGGAGAAGTTGATCCGCAAGATCGAGGACGCCAAGACTGAAAAGCTCCTCGTCAATTTCAATCGTGGCAACGAAAGCTAAGACTTCTTAACCACACCACAGAGTTGTTTCTGTCTGCAACTTTTGCGAAACAACTCTGTGACTTTCTCTTGCGACCTAACAGGGGAACAGCCATGCACGGCAATCTTATGACATCGAGGAAGTTCGCGCCGTTATTCTGGACGCAGTTTCTCTCGGCCTTCAACGATAATTTCCTGAAGCAGACGCTTATCTTCCTGATCCTTGCGCAGATGGCTGCCGAGGGGGCTTGGCTCGTGACGCTCGCTGGCGGAATTTTTATCATTCCGTTCCTGCTGCTTTCGGCGCTGGGCGGCGAGCTTGCCGACAAATATGACAAGGCGCAGATGGCCGAAATCCTCAAGCGTTGCGAGATCGCAGTCGCGGCGATCTCCGTCATCGGTATCGCGCTGTCGTCGATCTGGGTCCTTCTGCTGGCTCTTTTCGGTTTCGGCGTCATCTCGTCGCTCTTCGGCCCGATTAAGTACGGCATTCTTCCCGATCATCTCGAACGCAAGGACTTGCCAAAGGCCAACGCCTGGATCGAGGGCGGCACCTTCATCGCCATCTTGACGGGCACGATCGTTGCAGCGCTTGCCTTCACGAACGGCGAGAATGTCCGGGTGTTCGGACCGATGATGATGGGGCTTTCGGTGCTTTGCTGGTTCGCCGCTCGCATGATCCCCGCCACGGGATCAAAAGCGCCCGATCTCGTTATCGACAGGAATGTCTTCCGCTCGAGCGTCACACTCGTCAATGAACTGCGGGAAGACAAGCGAATCTGGCGCTCGGCGCTAATGAATTGCTGGTTCTGGTTCGTTGGCGCATTCGTCATGTCGATGCTGCCCTTCATGGTTACGGAAATCCTTGGCGGTTCGGAGATCGTCGTCCCCGCCTATCTTGCCGTTTTCGCGATTTCCATTGCGGTCGGTTCAGCGATCGCCGGCTGGATGTCGGCAGGCCGTGTCGTCTTGCTGCCGGCGCCAGTCGGCACCGTCATAGTTGCACTCTTCGGAATAGATCTCGCTTGGAATCTGTGGGGCCTGCGGTCCGCCTCTCATGCTGAAACCATCACCGCGTTCTTTGCGGGCGCAAAGACCATGCGTGTGGCGATCGATCTCGCCGGTATGGCCGTTGGGGGCGCATTCATGGCCGTGCCGACGTTCGCGGCGATGCAAGCCTGGGCAAACGAAGCCCGCCGTGCCCGTGTGATCGGAGCTGCGAACGTTTTGTCCGCGTTATTTATCACAACTGGTCTCGCGCTGGTCGCGATCTTGCAAGCCGTCGGTGTCTCCGTTCCGATGATCATTCTGGGTCTTTCGCTCATCAATGTCGGCGTTGCCTGGATGATGTTGAAGGCGCTGCCCACCAATCCGTTCCGTGATTTCATTTCCATATTGTTCCGTGCCTTCCTGCGCCTTGAGGTGGAAGGTTTGGAGAACATCAAGAAGGCTGGCCGGGCACCGATCATCGCGCTCAATCATGTGAGCTTCCTTGATGGAGCGCTGGCGCTTGCAATAACAGAGGAAGAGCCCGTTTTCGCCGTCGATTACAAGATAGCTCAGGCTTGGTGGGTTCGTCCTTTCCTGAAGATGTGCAAATTCCTTCCGCTCGATCCGACGAAGCCGATGGCGACACGTTCGCTGATCAAGATTGTCAACGAGGGCAATGCGATCGGCATCTTTCCCGAGGGACGCCTGACAGTGACCGGGACGCTGATGAAGGTCTACGACGGCGCGGCCATGGTTGCCGACAAGACAGGATCGATGATCGTGCCCGTCCGTATCGACGGGCTTGAGAAGAGCTACTTCTCGCGCCTTTCGGCTGGCCAAGTGCGCCGTCGCCTCTTTCCTAAGGTCAAAGTGACGATCCTCGAGCCGGTGAAGCTCGACGTTCCCGCGGATATCAAGGGTCGCAAGCGCCGTATCGCCGCAGGGGCGGCCCTCTACCAGGTCATGTCGATGTTGATGTTCCGTACGACGAACACCAATCTGACGGTCCTGGACCGCATCATCGAGACGGCTTTGGAAGGAGGTGGAGGAAAACTTGCAGTCGAGGATCCGATTAGCGGCCAGCTCTCCTATGCCAAGCTTCTCACCGGCGCTTCGGTTCTGGGTGCCAAGTTCAAGGCGTTGTTTCCCGATGAACAGACGCTTGGCGTCCTGCTTCCAAACGCCAATGGCACTGCTGCGACTGTTCTCGCTGTGATGTCAGCGGGCAAGGTTCCGGCGATGCTGAATTTCACCGCCGGCGCCGCCAATATCTTGTCAGCGTGCAGGGCGGCAGAGGTAAAGCAGGTTCTTTCCTCACGCGCCTTCGTCGAGCAGGGCAAGCTTGGTCCCGTGATTGCCGAGCTCGAAAAAGAGATGAAGATCGTCTGGCTCGACGAACTGCGCACGACAGTTACCGTCGTGGACAAAGTTCGGGGCTTCCTCAACAGGTACACGCCGCTGGTCAAGCGCAAGGCCGATGATGCCGCCGTGATCCTGTTCACATCTGGTTCGGAGGGAACGCCGAAGGGTGTTGTTCTCACCCATCGCAATATTCTGTCAAACGCCGCCCAGGCGGCCTCGCGCATCGACTTCCATTCCGGGGATAAAGTCTTCAATATCTTGCCGGTGTTTCATTCATTTGGTCTGACGGCGGGGACCGTTCTGCCATTGGTCTCGGGCGTGCCGGTATATTTCTATCCGTCGCCGCTTCACTACCGCATCGTGCCGGAACTGATCTACACCTCCAACGCGACCATCATTTTCGGGACCGATACTTTCCTGAACGGCTATGCCCGAACTGCGCACCCCTATGACTTCCGATCGATCCGTTACATCTTTTCGGGTGCAGAGCCCGTCAAACCATCGACCCGCGAGACCTATATGGAGAAGTTCGGCCTGCGTATCCTTGAAGGCTACGGTGTTACTGAGACGGCACCCGTGATCTCCCTCAATACGCCAATGTTCAACCGCTCAGGCACCGTCGGCAAAATCATGCCCGGCATGCAGTGGAAGCTCGAGCCGGTTGCGGGTATCGATGAGGGTGGTCGCCTTTTCATCCGCGGCGCCAATGTCATGGCCGGCTATCTCCGCGCTGAGAACCCTGGCGTTATCGAGCCGCTCCCGGATGGCTGGCATGACACGGGTGACATTGTCACAATCGACGAAGATGGCTTCGTCAGGATCCGCGGCCGTGCCAAGCGCTTCGCCAAGATCGGCGGCGAGATGATTTCGCTCGCTGCCGTCGAGGCGCTTGCCGGCCAGTTGTGGGCCGGTGCCCTTTCGGTCGTTTCATCTATTCCGGATGCAAAGAAGGGTGAGCGACTGGTGCTGCTGACAGATGCGCCAAACGCTACTCGCGCCGAATTCGCTGCCTTTGCCAGATCCAAGGGAGCGATGGATATGATGGTTCCGGCGGAAATCAAAATCGGCAAAGTGCCAGTGCTGGGTTCGGGAAAGGTGGATTTTGTTGCAGCGAGCAAGATTGTCCAACATTTGAATCCACCGCAGCACGCTGCATGATGCCTCCCACAAGGCTTGTATGAACGACTACTTCAGCATGGAAGGACCGGGAGGGGTAGGGCGCTATGCAAAGCGGATTTTCCGCATGTCGGCGCTCGCATGCGTAATAGCGACCACCAATCGACAACTGTCGCAGCAATATCACAAGGCCAACTTGGTCTGCGTCGCTCGCACGTTAAGCGACACCGGAGGGTTGCGTCGAATGGCGAACAGGCAAGACGATGCGCAAACTGGTGTGTGATTATGCACGGACGTTTGCACGCTTTCGGCACAGAGCATCGACCCTGGCGGAGGCAGGATGTCTCATTTGTTCGATTGCAGAATTTAGCGTGCTCTCGTTCAATGCACACGGTGGGGTCAAACGCTATGCCGAAACACATTTGGCGCTCGCACCCTTCCTCAAGGATCGCCGCCCTCACGGAGAGCGGCGATAAAATGAATCGTCTTAGGCGTTAGGCCGGCAGTTGGAAGATCCAGTTTGCGATCAGGACTATCGCCAGACCGCCAGCAAGTGCGACATAGGGAAGGACGCCCGCCTTTTTCGTACCAAGGTCCTGACCAGTCAGGCCCAGATCGTCCATCGCTCCCGCAGGAAATTTGCCGCCGTCCCGCACATAATGGCGATAGGCAAAGACCGGGAGGATGACGGCGGCGAAGGCGAAACCAACCCAAAGTGCGTTGGCATAACCCCAGACCTTTGCGCCGGCGCCTAGGAAGAGGGCATTGACGAAGGCGAGAACCGTGTTGAGGCCAATCAGCCAGCTCGGCGCCTTCCAGGGACGTTCGATGTGGCCGGAATCCATGCGATGGATCCAACCGGAGTTCAGGTTGAGGAAGTTGAAGATAATGTAGCCGACATTCGAGACGGCGAGCACGAAGAAGTAGCCGCCGACATCCGATGCGATCGCCAGAAGGAAGAGGTTGAAGCCGAAGTCCGTCCACATGGCGCGGGTCGGCGCGCCGTTCTCGTTCACATGATCGAGGTATTTCGGCAGCCAGCCGTCTTTGGCGCCCTGATAGAGCGTGCGTGAGGATCCCGCCATCGCCGTCATGATCGCCAGGAAGAGGGCCATGATCATCAGGACGACGAGAAGCTGGGTGATAATGCGGCCCGCGCCGATCAACCCACCGAGGGCTTCCGCTACACCCGTACCGTCGACGATTCCAGGTGCCAGCATGCCGGCATGGCCGAGCACACCCTGGAAGGCGAAGGGCACGAGGAAGAAGAACAAGCAGCATGCAAGTCCGGAATAGAAGATCGCCTTGAAAGTATCGGTCTTGGGGTTCTTCAGTTCCCGGGTATAGCAGACGGCGGTTTCGAAGCCGTAAGTAGACCAAGCGGCGATATAGAGGCCGCCGAGGAAGAGTGTCCATCCGCCGTTGCTCCATGTACCGTCCGCGTCTGAATATGCTGCCGTTGGCGGAAGGAGGCCCGTGACGTTCGCAGCAACGATCTGACCGCTGAGGATAGGGTAGATGCCGATCAAAAGCAGCGGCACGAGCACGATGATCGCCAGCCACTTCTGCACGCTTGCGGTTTCAGAGATGCCGCGATGCTGGATGGCGAAGATGATCAGCATCAAGATGCCGCCGATGAAGAAAGTGGCGTTGATGTTGGCGGTAGCGAGGAACGGAATGCTGAAGCTTGCGAGCGACCAATTGCGGACCGCGGGCGTCAGCGCCGCTACTGCATCCGTGCTCAGCAAGGCTTTGATGGCATCGTCGGGCGCCGTGCCGGCATGGGCTGTTATGTATTCTGCGACGCGCGGGCTATCCGCCGTGATTGAAGCGGCATGCGCGGCAATCCAGTCGAGGGCTGCTTGCGAGTCAGCTGCCGGAATCGGAAAAAATGCATTGAGAATATAACCGGCGGCGATGGCGCAACCGAGCGAAAGCACCGGCGACCAGGCAAACCAGTTGCACCAGACCGAAAGCGGCGCAATGAACTTCGAATATCGCAGCCAGGCGGTCGCGCCATAAACGGAAGCGCCGCCGGATTTATTGCCGAACATGCCGGCGATCTCTGCATAGGTGAAGGATTGCAGGAAGCCCATGATCATGGAAATGATCCATACGACGAAGGCGAGCTTGCCTGTCGTGCCTGCGATGCCGCCAATGGAGAAAAGGACGAGCGGCGGCACGCCCGCAGCTACCCAGAATGCACCCTTCCAGTCGAGGGCACGTATAAGCTTACCTTCGGTGCCGGCCGATATCCCGGCGTCCACTACGTCTGTCATTGCTGAAGTTCCCCATTCGATTGTTCCGGACGTCTCTTCGTGCGTCTCCCTGAACGTGCCTCTCCCGGCGTTTCCGGGGCCAGCCTGGTTTTGGCGATCCGCGTTCCCGCACGGATTCTGAGCTTTGACCCTTGATGCATAGTGAAGATATTTTCTTTTTAGTCAATATGGGTTTACTTTCCGACGGCATTTTGTAACGTTGTTTAGCGGGCGAAAGCTCGCGCTTCCAACCCCACGAGGGTCAAATGCGAGATCTCCATTTGGCGATGACCGGTGTGCGGCCGGCTTCCCCGAGCATCGTCCGCTATCCGGGCATTCGAGCGTTGCCGCAGGGCACGGAGCGCCACCGCGTCAAGGGCGGCGGCTCGTTGGTCGTGCGCGTCGAGGTCGGTGACCACGTGACCGTCACCGACATGGAAGGCGGTCAACCGTGTGAACTTTCCTTTGTCGATGAGGCTGGGCGTTTCTTGTCGGCAGGTCTCGGCGCGACGTTCACCAATGCCGCCGAGGGGCTGAAGGCCATCCTGTCGACGGGGGAAGACAGCGCTATCCGTACCCGCGCTGCGCTTGCCCGTCGCGGCGCTGATCTTGCGGCGGCTGGTGCGCTACGTCTCTTCGGAGCGGCAGCGACGCCGCGAAGCTCCGCTGAACTCACCATCACCTTGAAAGGTCTCTTGATTATCGCTGCTCCCGCAGGCGTGATGTTGCCGGAGGCGCAGGATACGTCGACGCCGATCGAGATTACGATCAGGCGGAGCCAGCTCACTCACGATTATTCCTCGGCCTTGCCCGAGCCGATGGCCGATCCGATCGAGGATATCCGCATCAAGGCGGCAACAGCTTCAGCCTATTTCGTCCGCGCTGGCGAATTTATTCAGATCATCGACGTTTATGGGCGGCAATGCACAGATTTTCAGGCTTTCGCCGCCCGCAAGGTGGACAAAGGTCTCGATCTGGCCCTGGATTCGACGGTCACCCGCACCCTGCTCGGCCGCAGCTACCCGATCCCCGGCCTGCCGTCAAAGGCGTTCGATCGCGATTTCGAACCTCTCGTGGAGATCGTCCAGGACACGGTCGGTCGTCACGACGCCTTCGCGACTGCCTGCAACTCTCGCTATTATGACGATATGGGCTATCCCGGCCACGTCAATTGCACGGACAACTTCAACGCCGCGTTGGCGCCGTACGGGATTGCGCCGCGCAAGGGCTGGGAAGCGCTCAACTATTTCTACAATACAAACATCGATCACAACAATCAGTTGTACCTCGATGAGCCTTGGTCGCGCCCGGGCGATTATGTGATGATGCGGGCGCTGACCGATCTCGTCTGCGTATCCTCTTCATGTCCAGACGATATCGATGCCGCCAACGGCTGGGATCCGACGGATATCCATGTCCGAACCTTTTCCGGAAAAGAGAAATTCTCACGAGCGGTAGCCTATCGCATGACACCTGACTCCGACGCTGAACTGACGCGCGAAACCGCCTTCCACCCACGCCTTTCGGCACTCACGAGGGATTACGCGGAATATCGCGGCTACTGGCTGCCGAACCGCTTTTCCTCCGAGGGCGCCGTCGAAGAATATTGGGCCTGCCGGGAGAGGGCAGTCGTCATCGACCTCTCGCCGCTGCGAAAATTCGAAGTGACTGGTCCCGATGCCGAGGAACTGCTGCAATATTGCCTGACGCGCGACGTGCGTAAGCTGTCGACCGGACAGGTTGTCTATTCGCCCATGTGCTACGAAAACGGTGGCATGATCGATGACGGTACGCTTTTCCGTCTTGGCGACAAAAACTTCCGCTGGATCGGTGGTGATGATGCAAGCGGCATCTGGCTGCGGGAGCAAGCAGAAAAGAAAGGCTTTAGGGCCTGGGTCCGCTCCTCAACCGACCAGATGCATAATATCGCTGTGCAGGGACCGAAGAGCCGCAACATCCTGAAGGAAATCATCTGGACGGCGCCGCGCCAGCCGGCGATCGGCGAACTCGAGTGGTTCCGGTTCACGGTTGGGCGCATCGGGGACTTCGAAGGCGCGCCTGTCGTCGTCTCGCGCACCGGCTATACGGGCGAGCTCGGTTACGAGATCTTCTGTCATCCGAAGGACGCGCTTAAAGTGTTCGACGCGGTTTGGAAGGCTGGTGAGCCGCATGGCTTGAAGCCTATGGGTCTCGAAGCGTTGGACATGGTGCGCATCGAGGCGGGACTGATATTCGCCCATCACGAGTTCACCGACCAAACCGATCCATTCGAGGCCGGCATTGGTTTCACCGTGCCGCTGAAATCCAAGGCGGATGACTTCATCGGCCGCGAAGCGCTGATCCGGCGCAAGGAGCATCCGCGTCATCTGCTGGTTGGGCTCGACGTGCAGGCCAATGAGGCGGTTGGCCATGGAGATTGCGTTCACATCGGCCGCGCTCAGGTGGGGGTGATCACCAGCGCTACCCGCTCACCAGTCCTTGGGAAGACCATCGCTCTCGCCCGTATCGACGTCACGCATGCGTCTGTTGGAACGGCGGTGGAAATCGGCAAGCTGGACGGCCACCAGAAACGCTTGCCGGCGGTCATAGTACCGCTCTCGCATTATGATCCTCAGAAGACGCGGCCGCGCTCTTAAGCTTCAGCCCGACTTGAGCTGGGCGTTCGAGATCGCGCGGGCGGCCTCTTCAGAGGCGTTGGCAAGCGCGCGCATTTCGGCTGCAAGCACGGCAAAGCCTGACCCTGCCGTACCGGCACGTGCCGCCTCGATGCCAGCATTGACGGCGAGCAGTTTCAAGTAGCGCAGTGATTGCAGGATCTCATTGGTTTTGGACGCCGTGACGCGCATACCAGCCGTCTGCTCGTCGATACGCTGGTAAAGGGACTCAATGTTTATGATGCTGCCTTCGAGGTAGAGCAATTCGCCATTCTCGTCCCAAACACCGCCGCCGGTTTCCGTCACCCAGATGAAATTCCCGTCCCGATGGCGGATCCGGTACTCCATCGTCCAGTCGGTACGCCGTGCGAGCGCCAGGCCGACGACCTGGTCCATGATCGGCACATCCTCCTCACACATGATGGAGGTGAAGGTCCGCGTCCGGTTGCCGATGATCTCGTCCGCGGGATGGCCGAAGATGCGCTCGATGCCGTTCGTCATCTCCAGCATAGTGTAGTTTTCGTCGGCACGGCAGCGGTAGAGAAATCCGCTCATGCGGCTAAGAATGCTCGTTTGAAAATCCATCAAGGCCACGTTCGAAGTGAGTTGCAGGTGAAATTGCTTCGTCTCATTTCAAAAACCCACGAAACGGTCGCGATGAACGACCTTTTCGCGGTTAAGGGAGGGCTTGGAATGCTTCAGTTGCGCAGATACTCTTCCATCGAATCGTCGAGAGCTTCGACCCAGGGCGTATGGTGCCTCGGCGACATATTGCCGGTCATTAGTGATCGATAGGCGTGATCACGAAAGCCCATGATATTTTCCGCCTTATGGTGTTCCCATTCCATGAAGGTTCTATTCGTGCCTTCGATGTCGAAGCTCGGGTAGTCGGTCTCGCCGAGCAGCTCTTTCACGTAGTCTCCCTGATACCAGATCATCTGCTCGGCATCTTCGAGCGTCTCCTCGCGGGCACGCCACATGTCGAAATTAGCCTTTAGTTCTTCTTCCGGCGGCAGCTTGATGCGGCCCATCATGACGTCGCGCGCCCACCAGGCTTGTACGTCGAACATGTTGAAGGTGTAGAACTGGTCCTGCATGCCGATGTAGAAGAGCTGGGGGTTCTTGTCGAAAATAACGCCCTTGTAGAGGCCGTCTGCCCAGAGCCGGTTGGCAGTCCTCAGCCGTAATTCGTCCGGCAGAAACGGAAAGTGGTGCTGGTAGCCGGTGCAGAGGATCAGCGCATCGACTTCCTTCATTGAGCCGTCGAGAAAATGCGCAGTCTTGTTTTCGAGCCGGGTCAAGAGCGGCCGCTCCTCGAAATTCTCCGGCCACTTGAAGCCCATGGGCTTCGACCGGTAGCTCGTCGTTACCGACCTGGCGCCGTATTTCCAGCATTGCGAACCAATATCCTCGGCCGAATAGCTACGGCCGACGATAAGGATGTCCTTGCCCTTGAATTCGAGCGCGTCACGAAAGTCGTGCGCATGTAAGACACGGCCGTTAAAGGTCCTGACACCCTCAAAATAGGGAACGTTCGGCGTCGAGAAATGACCGGTCGCAACCACGACATAATCGAATTCCTCGTCATACATGCGGTCCTCGATGCGGTTGTGGGCCGTCACCGTGAATTTCTTCGTCTCCTCGTCGAAGCGCACCATGCGCACGGGCGTGCTGAAGCGCACCCAATGGCGGACATTCGCCTTTTCGACACGGCCCTTGATGTAATCCCAAAGCACCGCGCGTGGAGGATAGGAGGCGATCGGTTTGCCGAAATGCTCCTCAAAGGAATAATCGGCGAATTCCAGGCACTCCTTCGGTCCGTTCGACCAGAGGTAGCGATACATGCTGCCGTGGACCGGCTCGCCATATTCGTCAAGCCCCGTGCGCCAGGTGTAATTCCAAAGCCCGCCCCAATCTGCCTGCTTTTCATAGCAGACGATCTCCGGGATTTCAGCGCCCTTTTGGGCGGCCGATTGAAAGGCGCGCAACTGTGCCAGTCCCGAGGGACCGGCGCCGATAACGGCAACTTTTGTCATGAAGCATTCCCCTCTTGATATATTGCATTGCTTCGGCGCATTGTTGCGCGTTAATCCGGGAAGATGCCGGGGCTGGTGGGCGCCCCGTCATCATATTTCGAAAGCCAGTTGATCGTGTCCTCGCGGTAGCGGGTGAGCCCCTTGTAGTCGATCAGTTCCGGCGGCAAGGTTCTCAGCACGCGTGGCATGCGTCGCGCCCATTTCGGCACGGTGACCAGCTCGCCCATGTTCATGAGGTAGCAGCGGATGACAAAGAGGATGGCGTTCGAACGCGGCAGGCGCCACAGGCTCTGCAGCTCGACGCGCAGATGCACCTTCTCGCCAACATTCTCTGGTGTCACGGTCGTGCGATCCGGCCCCCATTTGTGGTAGTTTTCTGGGCTGGTATCGAGCCGTGGATTGATCGTCATCGTCCAGTTGAATCGGCGCGTCGGCTTTCCCTGCTGCAGGTTCAGGAGGAATTTTAACGCGCGGTCGAAGACGCCGATCTGGTGGGCGAGTGGCACGGGTCCGTGCCACTCCATGAAATTCATGCCTATGTCGAAATCGAGCGACCAGTCGGCCTGGGTCGTCACCATCCCGGCATCCATCCAAAGATTGCCATGGCGCTGGTCTACGATGCAGAAATCACCCTGCGCCTGCCGCGTGATATATTCGAAGGGCTCGTAGGGCAGCGTCGAAACATCGCCGAAGGTGAAGGTGTCGTCGATGCCGAGCGGCCGATTGATCCAGCGCCACTCGTCGCCATTCCTCGTGAGGGTGAAGTGCTCGGGATAGCCAGCTGCCTGCTCTTCCATCAGAAGCTCGAGCGTATCCCACTGCGCGGTCATCATATGGGGGAGGGCCTGATAGCGGAGCGGATCCTCCTTCAGCACCAGCATCCGGTCATGCATCTCTGCGACATAGTGCTCATCGACGTCAATCAGGTTTTCGAAGACGGTCCCCGGTCTGCCGCGCACGTGCGGCTCCATGTTGACGGAATACATGTACTCGTCGCGATCGAAGGGAAACGGGAACCGGCTGATGTTCTCCGGGCTGTTCCGGTAGCAGAAATCGTCGCGGAAACTTTCCTGCTTGAAGGCGATTGCCATGTCGTTCTCCTTGTTCCGCTTTCAGGGCCGTTAGAGGTCGAGATGCAGCGTTTTGCCCTCGAAGCGTGAGACGCAGATCATCACCTTGCGGCCGGCTGCTTTTTCCTCATCGTTCAGGTAGACGTCGTGATGCAGCAGCTTGCCATCGCAGGTGACGACCCTCGTCTCGCACTGACCGCAGGCACCACCTCGACATAGGAAAGACGCATCGACGCCCGCCGCTTCGATGGCCTCCAGCATGCTTTCGTGATGGCCAACCCTCACGGTCTTGCCGGAGCGCACGAGCTCGACGGTGAAGGGCTTGCCCGGCAACGAGGAAAGGAAGCGCTCAGAATGTAGGTTCTGCTCCGGCCAGCCGGCCTCCATCCCGGCCCTTAAAACGCCGTCGATCATCCCCGATGGGCCGCAGACGTAAAGATGCGTGCCGAGCGGTTGGCTGTCGAGCAGACGGCCGAGCGGCATCGTTATGCCTTCGGCGTCGCAATAGATCTTGATCCGTTGCGAGCCGTAGCGCTCGGCCAGTTCCTTCCAATAGGCACCGCGATCGCGCGTGCGCACGGCATAATGCAGCTCGAACTTGACGCCTGCGCGGGTGAACTGCTCCATCATGGCGATGAAGGGGGTGATGCCGATACCGCCGGCGATCAGCAGATGCTTGCGGGCGCGCCAATCCGGCTGGAAAAGGTTGACCGGATAGCTGACCTTCAGATTGTCGCCTTCCTTGACCTTCTCATGCATGAAGGCGGAGCCGCCCCGCGAATCTTCGACATGCAGGACACTGATCTCATAGGCCGCGCAATCATGCGGCGGCGACATCAGCGAATAGGCATTGCGACGCAGGTGGCCATCATCATTCATCGAGACAATGATATGCGCACCGCCTGAGAAATATGGCATCGGCTTGCCGTCCAGCCGCTCGAAGCGGAAGCGCTTGATGCGCTCGGCAACAGGCGTCACCTTCGTCACGCGGACGGGAACTTCAGTACCACCGCTCAAAGGAACAACTCCTCAGGATCGGGCGCGCTGCCCGGCTCTTCCGCATCGATGTTGACGCCCTGAAAGGCACCGAGCCGTCGCGAATAATGATCACGCACGAGAAGCGTCAATCGGCAATGGCTGCAGGTGAAAGGGCTGGCAGTCACGTCGTCAGTGATCCCTTTGCAATGCACGCACTGGACACGCCGCGCCAGCGAGCCGCGATGTTCGGTGATGATCGAGGCGTAATCCATGCCATGTTCGAGCCCCACCGTCATTGCCTGTCCGATGAAACCTTCCGTTCCAGCGATATAGAGGCGAATGCCCATGTGGGCGCTTGCCAGCAATCCCTTCAGCCGGAAGAGGAGCGTCGCAATCGTCGGCGCCGTCCAGAAGACATCTGTGCCAAGCTCGACTAGCGCTGTGTCATGGCCTTTGCCCTTCGACCCGCACGCGACATAGAGGATTTCGCTCCGTGACAGGATCGTTTCGTCGAGGGCCGGTTTCTGGTCGGTGAGCGCTGTCGCACCCTCACCCTCGAGCGCGAA
This sequence comes from Rhizobium mongolense USDA 1844, assembly GCF_000419765.1. GTDB lineage: Bacteria > Pseudomonadota > Alphaproteobacteria > Rhizobiales > Rhizobiaceae > Rhizobium > Rhizobium mongolense. Next base: position 340,741 of record NZ_ATTQ01000003.1, read on the forward strand.
GATATGCCGCTTGGCATGCGGCTCGATGGTCAGACCTTTGTAGACCGGACGGCTCTTGATGCCTGCAACGAGCATGGCGCGCTCCCTAACCCAAGGCGGTTCGCTTCTTCTTTTCCGGATCGTCAAAGGGAAGCGTATGCGCGCTGGCCATGGCCTTCACGCTCTTGCCGCGCACTTCGAGCTCCGTGCCATGAACAGCCTTGTCGACATCGAGGCGAGCGATCGCCATAGATTTCTTCGTCAGCGACGAATAGCTAGGGCATGTGATGATGCCGACTCGTTTGCCGTCGGCCCACACCTCATCGCCGAGATCAGCCGGGCCATCGGCATCGATCAGCATGCCGAAGATCTTGAATCGTTCCTTGCCTTTGAGGCGCGCGTGCTCCTCGGCACCGCGGAAGCCGGTCTTGCCGGGACTGACGGTAAAATCGAGGCCAAGTTCCCAGAGGCTGTCGCCGGGCGGCTGATCGGCAAAAGGATACATCTGCGAATTGTCATAGGGATAGAAGAGCAGATAGCTTTCGACTCGCAGCATGTCGAGCACGCTGAAGCAGCAGGGAACAATGCCCATTTCTTTGCCCTCTTCGACGATGCGGTCCCAGACCATGACGGCATCCTGGCCGCGCACGAAGATCTCGTAGCCGCGCTCACCGGTATAGCCGGTGCGCGAGATCATCACCGGAGCGCCGAAGAGCGTCCCTTGCACGTGATGGAAATATTTGAGGTCGCGGATACCAGGCACATATTTGGCGAGGTAGTCGACCGCCAAAGGTCCCTGGAGCGAGAGGTCATGCAGATCGTCGTCGAAGAGCACTGCACAATTGCGGCCCGCCGCCTGCTTGACGACCTCCTCGTGACCGGACCCGGAGCCATGCACCAGCATCCAGGAATTCGGGCCCGTGCGGTAGACGATGCAATCGTCGGTGAAATGACCGCGATCATTTAGCATCGTGGCATAGACCGAGCGTCCGGGATAGATCTTCGTCATGTCGCGGGTGGTGACGTAGTCAAGCACGGCGATGGCATGGGGGCCGACCAGATGCACCTTCTTCAAGCCGGAGACATCCATGATGCCGGCCTTGGTGCGGACGGCGACGTGCTCTTCCGACATGTCCTTCTCATAGGTCCAGGCGGTTCCCATTCCGCTCCAGTCCTCAAGCTTCGATCCGAGAGCGCGATGCCGATCCGCCAAGGCGGAGAAACGCCAAGATAAAGCCATTCTCGTTCCCTTTTATTTCTTCTACGGAATATTTGTTTCCTCACTATATTCGTCTTTTGCGTCGTGGCAAGCCTGCCTGAGCAGGGATTCCTTCAAATCTTCAGCGGCGTCTGCCCTACCGCGCGTGGGCGGCGATGACGATGTTGGCCATCAGCATGGCGATGGTCACCGGTCCGAGGTTGCCCGGAAGCGGGTGATGGTGCTTGCGACCATTGAGGGAATTTCTCGACGGCGAGGTCACCGACGAGCCGGGGCCTTCGCCCTTGTCCGGTGCGCCAACAGGGTTGGTGCCGGGCGTCGACAACCGCGGCGAACCGGCTTGACTCGTAGCTGCCAGGGCTTGCCGGGAGGATCGGATTTCGTTCGCGTTCGGAAAGGACCAGCGGGGCTTCGTGGTAAACTTGTAAGAATAATTTGTTCTTTTGGAGTAACCTATTCCGTCTTGCCACGCTGAGGATAACAGATGATTGAGAGGTAGCGGCTCGGCAGTTTGACCAGCACTTCCGGCCCGTGCGGCGCATCGGCGTCAAAGAACAGGCTGTCGCCCGGCTGCATCGGAAAAAGCTGGTCGCCGTGGCGATAGACGACTTCGCCTTCCAGCATGTAGAGAAATTCCATGCCCTCATGCTGAAATGTCGGGAAGACGTCGGAATCGGCCGTCAGCGTGATGAGATAGGGTTCGACGATGACGCCGCTGGAATTGTTGTCGATATGTCCGAGCAGATTATATTGATGTCCCGCCCGCGTGCCGCGCCGCTCGAGCTCGATGCCTTGGCCGGCTTTGACGAAGACGGCATTATGCGGCTCCTCGTAACGCCGGAAGAAGGCGGTGAGGGGCACGCCGAGGGCGCGGGAAAGCGATTGCAGCGTAGTGAGCGATGCCGAGATATTGCCGTTTTCGATCTTCGAGAGCATGCCGAGTGAGATGCCGGTTGCGGCGGCAAGATCGGTGACCGTGATGCCGAGCCTCTTGCGATAGGCGCGAACCTCGTGGCCGATGGCCATTTCGAGGTTGTTTTCCTTCGGTTCGCGGACAGCATGCGGATCCTGGGAAAGGGCGATCCGGTTCCCGTGCGGCTGCTCCGCTTGGCTCAATTTGTCATCGGGCTTGGCCTTCATGCATCGACCTTTCGCGTTTTCCTCTCCCCGGAAATCCTATCGCCGTAGTGAAATTTTCTCAACCGTGAAGAAAGTCAGGATCCTATGAGTCGGCGGCTAACTGCATCCCTTTAGAGCACTGCGGCCCCGCGTTCGTCCTCTACCGAACAATCAAAAACCTTCACGGTCCCGTTCGCGCTTCATTATGTGGAACCTCGGCAGATACTGCTGAGATGGTCCGCGATGGCGCTTTCATCGATGTTCAATGCGCTAGAGCGTCCAGTCCTCCCAACTTTGGACTTCGCCAGCTTTATCTTCGCGGCAAATCGTTTCCAGCGCCAGCGAGGCACGACTAGAGTGCCGTTGTTTATGCCGCAGGATTGCAAATTGGCGGGACGGCAGAGGGAAGCGCGCCTTTACCAGCAGACCTTGCGCCAAGAGGGGCGCGGCCACGGCTCCCGACACGACTGTCGCACAGATGCCCTCTCTTGCCGCCGATATTACCGCCTCATTCGACGGCAGCTCAAGCGCAACAGCCAGGTCTGCAAAGCTTATTCCGGCATTGGAAATCGCGGTCTCGAAAGCCGATCGGGTTCCGGACCCCTTTTCTCGCATGACCCATTTTGTGCCCGAAACCAGGTCCGCTGGTGCAACCGGTTTGCCAGTTGCCCAAGGATGGCGCGGACCGACGACAACAAGAAGTTCGTCCTCGGCGAGAGACTGAAAAGACAGCGCCGGCTCCTCGACGCCGCCTTCGACAAAACCGACTTCGGCCAATCCATCGACAACCGCCCTTGCCACCGTGGTCGTGTTGCCGATCATGAGCTTTAGGTCGATGCCCGGGTAGCGGATCTTGAACCGCATCAGCATCGCCGGTAGCCAATAGCTCGCGATCGTCTGGCTTGCAAAAACGACGAGTTCACCCTTTTGCAACCCGCCGAGATCGGACAAGACGAGGGCTGCGGCCCTTGCGCGGGCGAGCGTAGCTTTTGCCTCTCCGAGAAACACCCGACCTTCATGTGTGAGCTCTATGCGGCGTCCGACGCGATGGAAAAGTTCGACGCCATAGGAGGCCTCGAGATTGCGGATTGCCGAGCTGACGGCCGATGGCGTGAGGCCGATCACGAAGGCGGCCTTGGTCAGATGCTCGCGTTCCGCAACAGCGACGAAAATGGAAAGCTGCTCGAAAGTCATGATTCCATCCGTTCGATTTTCCCGAACGAACTCTACTGAACTATTCAATAGAAGTCGATGATCGAGTGTGTGACAGTGTAGCCATTCCGCAAGGTCCTACCGATGCTCACGTCAGCCTCACGCTCCCTATCGCTTCCTTCAGCCCTCCCAGGACTCGTCCTTTGTGCCGCGGTCGCACTCGCTGCGCATTTCGTTGAGCAACTGCAGATGATGATTTTCGGTTTGCATTGGATTGAGAGCCTCGTGTTTGCCATTCTGGTCGGCATTGCCGTTCGCTCCTCGGTCCGCCTGCCGCAGAGTTTCATTCCCGGCATCCAATTCGCCGCCAAGACGCTTCTCGAGATTGCGGTTGTGTTGCTGGGCGCGTCGCTCAGCGTGGCTGCAGTCCGGCAGGCTGGACTGCCGCTTGTCGGCGGAATTGCCATTCTGGTTGCTCTGTCCTTGGCAGGCAGCTTTCTCATAGGGCGCCTCTTGGGGCTCTCGGCCAGCCTGGCGACGTTGGTTGCTTGCGGCAACTCAATCTGCGGCAACTCTGCGATTGTCGCCGCAGCGCCCGTGATCGGCGCCAAACCGGACGACATCGCGGCCTCAATCGCCTTTACCGCGCTGCTTGGCGTCGCTGCAGTTCTAACGCTGCCAGTTCTTCACGTGCTCTTTGGTCTCACCGCCGTACAATATGGCGTTTTCGCAGGGCTGACGGCCTATGCGGTCCCGCAAGTATTGGCGGCCACGGTCTCTGCCGGAGCCGTCAGTACCCAGGTGGGCACGCTCGTCAAACTGATCCGCGTGATGATGCTCGGACCCGTCATCCTTCTGCTTGGCGCAGTTCATGGCCGCCGACTTGGCGACTCCGCAGTCAATCTTCGCCATATTCTCCCATGGTTCATCATCGGTTTTGCAGCCATGGCGGCGCTTCGCTCCCTGGATGCCATCCCGGCCACGCTGCTTTCCGGGATGTCGGCTGCCTCCACCGCCTTCACCGTCACCGCCATGGCCGCTTTGGGTCTCTCCGTCGATATTCGGTCCAGCGCCCAGACCGGCAGCCGGGTACTGGCGGTGGCGGCGCTGTCGCTGTTGGCGCTGGCGGCTCTTGGTCTTTGTCTGATTGGGTTGCTGAAAGTTGCCTGATCGAGGCAACATGCCCAAAATACATGCAAAGATTCCGGTTGCCTTCGAAACGATCAGCGGCTAGCCTGTATATACAGGTGGGGCGGAAACAAGATCGTTCATGCGGGTCATCTCTTCACAACAAGCTGCGGATCTTCTCGAAGACGGGATGACTGTCGCGGCTTCGGGTTTTGGAGGATGCTGCCATCCTGAGGCCATCACGGCCGCTGTCGAGGAACGCTTCCTCGCCTCTGGAAAGCCCCGCAACCTGACCCTTCTGTTTGCTGCCAGTACGGGCGATCGTCAGACGCGCGGCATGGGGCACTTTGGCTATGAAGGCCTGGTCGCCTGCGTGATTGCCGGGGGATGGCGCGGAACGCCGCGTCTTGGAAGGCTTGCGGTCGAGGGAAAGATCGAAGCGCATTGCTGGCCGCAGGGCGTCATCGCGCAGCTCTATCGGGCGATCGCCGCCGGTCAGCCCGGTGTGGTCACCCATATCGGGCTCGGCTCTTTCATAGATCCGCTTCATGACGGCGGTCGCATGAATGCGACGACGCCGCGTGCACTCGTCGAGCGTGTGTCGATGCGCGGCAAGGAATGGCTGCTTTATCCGTCGATACCACTCGACTGCGTGCTATTGCGCGGAACGACAGCCGACGAAGACGGTAACATCACCCTCGAGGACGAGGCCTTCCCACTCGACGTGCTCGCCATGGCACAAGCAGGCCGAAATTCCGGTGGTATCGTCATCGTGCAGGTCAAGCGGATTGCTGCGCGTGGCTCGCTGCAGCCGAACGATGTTCGTATCCCGGCAATGCTGGTCGATTATGTCGTCGTCTGCGAAGATCCGGCCCAGCACGGGATCAGCTTCGTCGAGACCGACAATATCGCCTATACAGGGCGCGTCCGGATGGCGGTGAGCCGCCTCCAGCCGGCGCCGCTGTCGGTCGATAAAATTATTCAGCGACGTGCCTTCCTGGAGCTGGCGCCGCTGAATTTTCCGACGATCAACCTCGGCATCGGCATTGCCGCCGGGATCGGCCGCATCGCGAGCGAAGAGGCATTCGGCGATTATACGGTGACGATCGAATCCGGCGTCATCGGCGGCGTGCCGGCCGAGGAATTGTCCTTTGGCGCCGCCATCAATCCGACCGCCATCGTCACGCAGGCATCGCAATTTGACTTTTACGATGGCGGTGGTCTCGATATCGCCTTTCTCGGTATGGCCGAAGTAGATAGACATGGCGCGGTCAACGTCAGCCGCTTCAATAACTCTATCGTCGGGGTCGGCGGATTCACCAATATCTCGCAGACGACCAAGCGTATTGTCTATCTCGGTACATTTTCGGCTGGTGGCGCGCAAATTACTGTCACCGACGGAAGGCTCGACATCGTGCAGGACGGAAGCCTTTGCAAGATTGTCGATGATGTCGACCAGATCAGTTCGAGCCCAGCCTTTGCGCTGGAGGGCCAGTCGCAGCTCGTCGTCACAGAGCGGGCTGTCTTTCGTGTGATCGAGGGACGCCTGACGTTGACGGAGTTTGCCCCTGGTATCGATCTTGCCGCGCATGTTCTCGACCGTCTCCCGAAGGGCGTCGCGGTGTCGGACCAACTCAGGCAAATGGATGCGCGCCTGTTTTCGATCCACCCGATGAAGGATTTTGTCCCATGAAAATCGATGGAGCAGCCATCATTGTCACGGGCTCGGCAACCGGCGTTGGGGCTGCATGCGTGAAGCAATTCGCTGGGGGCGGTGCCCGGGTGGTCGTCAACTACAGCCGCAGCAGAAAAGAGGCCGACGAGACCGGCGATATCTGCCGCAGTCTGGGCGCTCAGGTCGAGGTCGTCCAGGCCGACGTTGCCGATGACACGGCTTGCCGCCGGATGGTCGCGACCGCCGTCAATCGATGGGGGCGGCTCGACGCCTTGGTGAACAATGCCGCAATGACGGTCAAGTCCGATCCTTTCGATCTGGAGACGCTGTCGGCCGCAGATTTTCAGAACGTTTTCGGTGTCAATGTCATCGGCGCTTATCAGATGTGTCGGGCGGCGGTGCCCGCGATGCGTAACAGCGGCGGCGGTGCGATTGTCAATGTCTCATCCAACGTTGCCTTTACCGGAGGAGGCAGCTCGCTTGCCTATACGGCCTCCAAAGGCGCGCTCAATGCGCTGACCTTGGCCCTGGCGCGCACCTGCGGTCCCGATATCCGCGTGAACGCGGTTTGTCCCGGCATCATCGATACGCGCTGGATGCGCGACACACTCGGGCCAGATACCTATGAAGCCGTTGCCAAGCGATTTTCGGAAACCGCGCCGCTCGGCCGTGTCGCAACACCGGAAGAGGTTGCAGGAGCCATTGTCTGGCTTGTTCAGGGTGCGGACTTTGTCACCGGCGAACTGCTTTCCGTTGACGGCGGAATCCGCCTGTCAGGTGGCGTTCGCAAACCCGATACATCCGGGGGAGCCGCAAAGTGACGATTTCGGCTCAATCCATCCTCGACTTTGCAATCCCGAAAGCGACACAAGTGGTTAGCGCAAGGGATGCCATCCTTTACGCCCTGTCGGTTGGCTACGGCACCGATGCGCTTGACGATCAGGAATTGAAGTACGTCTATGAACGCGATCTCGTGACCGCGCCGACCCTTGCCAATATCGTGGCGCACCCCGGCCCATGGATGCAGCAGACGGGCGTCGACTGGACGCGTTTGGTGCACTCCGAACATCGCCTGACGATCCACCGGCCGGTTCCCGTCGATGTGCCCCTAATCTCTCGTTCACGCGTTTTGTCGGTGTTCGACCGGGGCGTTGAAAAAGGGATGTTTGTCAGCTTCGAGCGCCTGATCGCAACCGCTGACGGTGATCAGCCAGTTGCGACGATCGTCCAGACAAACGCGTGCCGGAGCGACGGTGGATGCGGATCGGCTGGATCTACGCCTGAACCGCTGTCCAAGGTGCCGGACAGACCGCCGGACTTCGAATTCAATGTCGACATCCCGCAAAACGCCGCTCTGCTTTACCGCCTGAACGGCGATCTCAATCTGATGCATGTCGACCCGCAGGCAGCCCGCAAGAGCGGCTTTGCCCGGCCGATCCTGCACGGGTTATGCAGCTTCGGCTATGCGGGTTACGCCATTGTCGCTGCGATCGATCCAAGCATGGCTACGGGGTTAAGCTCGATCGCAGCACGTTTCAGCGCGCCGATCTTTCCCGGTGAAACGATCACCTTGCAGATGTGGCGTAACGATGCCGAGGTCCGCTTCAGGGGCCTCGTTGCTCTACGAGGCGCTACCATTCTCGACAATGGCATCGCGAGGTTGTCATGACGAAAGCGGTCAAACCGACAGCCGGCGAGGCGCGCCACTATATACGGATCAAGGAGCAGATCCTGGCTGAGATCGCCGAGGGCAAGCTTCAGCCGGGAGACCGGGTATCCTCTGAAAGCGAACTCGTGGCGGCATTCGGGGTCAGCCGCATGACTGCGAACCGGGCGCTACGGGAGTTGATGTTCGAGGGTGTTCTCAAGCGGTCGGCCGGGATCGGAACGTTCGTGTCGCCAAAGCACCTCGACGTGGATCTCCTGCAAATCCGCAACATAGCCGACGAAATACTTGAACGGGGTCACAAGCATAAGGCGGCGATCGTCGCGGTCGGCTTGATGAAGGCGGATGCCAACGTTGCTGACGCGCTTGAACTGACCCTCGGCGCCGAAGTGATGCATTCGCTGATCGTGCATATGGAAAACGACCAACCCATCCAGGTCGAGGAGCGCTACGTCAATCCCTTGGTCGCGCCTGACTATTTGTCGACCGACTTCCACAGCATGACGCCGCACGAATATCTGACGAAGGTGGCTCCGATAACGGCGTTCGAACATATCGTTCAGGCCGTCAAACCGGATACGGCGGTGCGCAAATATCTTGGCCTGAAGAACGATTACCCTTGCCTGCGGGTCTTTAGAAGAACCTGGTCGGGTGAGGCCGTCGTGACTTGTGCGCTGTTGTATTATCCCGGCGCGCAATACCGGCTGGAAGCACGGTCCACCAAGGGTCCTCCTAAGCCCGTCGCCATTCTCGGAGAGAAAAAGTGAGCGCCATCAACTCTCCATCCATAACGTTCAGCGCGGCACCGCCGACGATCGAGGACATCGCAGCGGTGGCCCGTCGTCACGCAAGGATCGAGATATCCGCCGATGTTGAGGCCCGGATTGCGGCCGCACGAGCCGTCGTCGATCGCTATACGGAAAGCGATCTGCCGGTCTACGGCCTGACAACAGGCCTTGGAGCGGGTGTCGATACGCGACTTGCAACGGACGATCTGGTGGCGTTCCAGATGCGTGTGCCGCAAGCCCGCTCGGTCGGTGTCGGAAAGCCGCTTGCAAAGGAATCCGTGCGCGCAATGATGGCCGTTAGGGCAGTCGGCCTGGCGGCGGGCGGTTCCGGCGTTTCGCCGAGCGTCTTCCACGGTCTGGTCGCCGCCATCAATGCGGGTGTTCACCCTGTCGTCCCGTCACTGGGTTCGATCGGTGCAGCGGATTTAGCTCCGCTTGCTCATATGAGCCGGGGGCTTCTAGGCTTTGGCGATGTCGAGCTCGGCGGCGAAGTGCTGCCGGCCGGGATCGCTCTTGAAAAAGCGGGCCTGAAGCCGCTCGAACTGGCACCGAAAGACGGGCATGCGCTCGTCGTGGCCAACAGCCTCTCCATCGGCCTTGCCTGCTTGGCGCTCGAAGACATCGAGCGGCTCTTCGGTTGGTCTCTTAAGGCGATTGCCATTAACTTTGAAGCGTTCCGGGCCAATGTCAGCGCCTTCGACGATCGTGCTTTGGCTGCCAGACCGGCCTTTGGACAGCGCCGTGTCGCCTCTGAGCTCATGGAGATTCTTTCGGGCAGCTCCTTGCTTGCTGCCGATGCAGCAAGGCGTCTCCAGGACCCCTTGAGCTACCGCTGCGCCCCGCAGGTCTGGGGCGCATTGAGGCATGCGATAGATGAGGCAAGGCAGGCGACGGAAATCGAGCTCGTCAGTTCCTCCGACAATCCTGTTGTCATCGCATCTGAGGGTGTCATCCTTTCCCACGGCAATTTTGACATGACCGCTTTTGTGCTCGCCTGGGAAAGGCTGGGCCAAGCCATGGCGCATTGCGCGGCAGGTACCGCGTATCGGATCATGAAGATCATGTCGCCGGGCATGTCCGACCTCCCACGCTTCCTGACGCCAATGGGCCAGAGCCGCACCGGTTTTGCGACCGTGCAAAAGACTGTCTCGGCTATGGAAGCCGAAATTCGCCATCTGGCGATGCCGGTTTCGCTCTCGCCCATTCCTGTTGCCGATGGCGTCGAAGACCAGGCGTCGATGGCTCCGAGCGTTTTGGCAAAGGCACAGGCGATCGTCGAGCGCCTTCGTTATCTGGTGGCCATCGAACTGATCGCATCGGTACAGGCCGTCGAGCTGCGAGGCGTCTCAGGCGAATTGGGCAAGGGATCGGCAGAAGCCTATGCCTTTGTGCGCAACTATGTCCCCGCGCTTGAAGAGGATCGCGCGCAGGCGCCGGATTTTGCGACGATTGCCGCATTGATCGGGCTCGGCCCGCAATAAGCCCGGTTCGCCACTGCCACGGCAAGAAGGGCAGGGCGCCGAGTGGTCATGCTGACGGTCAATCTGGAGATGCCGTCAGTCCGTTCGTTGAAAAGTCAACCAGAGGGAATGATTATGAAAAATTGGACAAAAGGCATCCTTGTAGCAGGCATCATGGCCGTCGCCATGTTCCAGTCTGCATCCGCACAAACCATCAAGATCGGCAGCAAGAATTTCACCGAGCAGTATATTCTGGCCGAAATGTACGCCGCCGTTTTGGAAAATGCCGGTTTCACCGTCGAGCGCAAGATTAACCTCGGTGGCACGCTGATTGCTCATCAGGCATTGGTGGCAGGCGAGATCGATCTTTATCCGGAGTACACCGGCACGGCCCTGGCGTCTGTCGTCAAGGGTGAGATGTCGACCGACACCGACAAGGTCTACACGCAGGTCAGGGACTTCTACGCCAAGCAGTTCAACCTCACATGGCTAAAGCCAAGCGGCATCAACAATGGTTACGTCATTGTGGTCCGGCAGGAAACGGCGCAGGCCAACAATCTGAAGAGCCTGTCGGATCTCGCCAAGGTTTCCAAGACCCTGGTCTTCGGCGGCGGTGCTGAATTTCCAGATCGCGCCGATGGCCTGCCGGGCTTAAAGCGCGTCTACGACGCGGAGTTCAAGGAGTTCAAGCAGTTCGCCAAGCTCGGTCTTCGTTATGACGCGCTGGAACAAAAGGACATTGACGTCGCCAACGGCGCGGCGACCGACTGGCAGATCGGCTCGAAGAAGCTCGTGCCGCTGGCAGACGACAAAGGTCTGTTTCCGCCTTATTACGTGGCCCCTGTTGTCCGCCAGGACGTGCTGAAGGTCAATCCGAAGATTGCCGAACTCCTGGAAGCGGTCGGAGCCCATTTGGATAACGAGAAAATGCGGGTTCTCAATGCCAAGGTCGAGACCGATCACGAGGAATCCGAGGACGTGGCGGTAGACTTCCTCAAGGAAAACGGCCTGCTGCCGAAATAATTGTGACGCCCTGCGTGCGGGGTATCAATCCGGCCGCTGCCTGGCGCGGCCGCCCTTTCACAATACTTATTCGAAAATTCCTCCGTTCAGCAGCCGGACAGGAATGTGGAGAAGCGGAAATGCAGGAAATCTGGATCGACTATCTCAACGCCCTCGATGCCAAGTCTCTGGCGCTGACGAATGACGAGATTCTCGATGCGGTGTCGAAGGCGCTGGACGCACAGGGCAGGGGCGAAACCGTCATCGAGCCGCGTGTTCATCTTGTGCCGGAGAGCTCCGACAAAGGCCATTTCAACGTGCTTCGCGGCTATGTAAAAGCGCTGAACTATGCCGGCGTCAAAGTCGTCGGCGATTTCGTCGACAACTACAAGGTCGATCTGCCTTCAGAGCTTGCGGTCCTCAACCTGTTCGATCCGAACACGGGCGTGCCGAGGGCCGTCATCGATGCAACGGCAATCACCGACATGCGCACCGGCGCCGTGACCGCCCTTGGTGCAAAATATCTCGCCCGCAAGGGCAGCAAAATACTCGGGCATATTGGTGCCCGCGGAACCTCTTACTGGAATGTCCGCCTTCTCGATCATCTCTTCGACTTCGATGAGATCCGCGTACATTCGCGCCGCCCGGAAAGCCGCGATGCCTTCGCAACGCGGCTTGAGACGGATCTCGGCAAGAAGATCATCGTCACCGACAACTGGGAGGATTGCCTCAAGGGTGCCGACATCATGGTCGAGGCAAGCCGCCTACCGGAACCGGCGCCGCTATTCAAGACGGGATGGGTGAAGAAGGGAGCTTTCGTCGTGCCCTATGGCACGATGAGCGCGCTGGAATTCGATCTGACCGACATCATGGACAAGGTCGTCGTCGACGATTGGGGACAATGCGGCCCGGGCAAGCCTTTCGGAGCGCTTCGCCGTCACGTCGACGAGGGCAAGGTGACGGCCGACAATCTGCATGCCGAAATCGGCCAGATCATCTGCGGCATGAAACCCGGCCGGGAAAATGACGAGGAGACGATCCTGTTCTGGCACCGCGGCCTTAGCACGACGGACGTGGCGCTCGGCGCCGCTATGGTGAACAAGGCAAGAGACATGAACATCGGCCAGCGTCTGCGGTTCGCATAAACTGCCATGGTCATGTCCAAGCCAATCGCCTGTTCGAGAATGTATAATCTCAGTCCGCGCATTCGCGGGCTTTGGGACGCGCTGTTTGCGCTCGTCAGCGTGCATTCCGGAATCGAGCTCGAGATCATCGCTCACGCAGCGCCAGCACCCTTGTCGCAGTTATGGACAAGGCTGGATATGGGAGTGGTTTTGATGTGCGGCTATCCGTTTTCGCGCATGCCGGAGGGCGCAAGACCGACTGCCCTTGCCGCACCCGTCTCGAGCGAGGCATGGTCTTCTGACCAGCCGCTCTATGCCAGCCACATCCTCGTCGCCTCCACCGGGCCGGTAAACGCGGTGGCGGATCTCGCTGCGGCACGCTGGGGTTGGACCGTTCGCGATTCCCAATCGGGCTATCACGCGGCGCGTTCCTACCTCGCCGGCCAGTTCACGGGCAAGATGAAGCAGAGCGCGGCGGTCGGACCACTGCTCAACCCTTCAGGCATCGTTGCGGCGCTCAAGGATCGCAGGATCGAGGCGGGCGCGATCGACGCCTACGCCTTCCAATTGTTGTCGATGCATGAGCCCGACGCGATCGATGGTCTTCGCATTCTTGCGACGACCGATCCGCTTCCCGCTCCTCTACTGGTTGCCGCACAAACATTGCCCGGGGACATGGTCATGGCATTACGGCGCAGCCTCGTGACGTTGCATGAAACGCCCGACGGAACGGCGGTTCTGGGGGCACTCGGCCTCAGGCGATTTTCAGCGGTCGCGCCGTCGGCCTACGATGTTCTACCGCAGAGAGCCGACGCCGCCGATCGCAGATTGGGGATCACATGGTAGCCGGTGGCGAACGAGCGCCCGGACACGGAGGTCTCGACGATGAAATGGGTCCCTAAACACCTCGACCGGCTACTCGAAGCACTGCTGGAGCACCTGTATCTCGTTTTTTCCTCAGTTGCGATTGCCCTGGTGATCTCGCTGATCGTCGGGATATGGGCTGCAAGGCGGCCGCGGAGTTTTGCAGCTATCGTCGTCTTGACCGGTATCCTGTTCGCGGTGCCGAGCTTGGCGCTGTTTGCGCTTCTCATTCCCGTCATGGGTATCGGGGCGGCACCCGCTATTACCGGACTGGCCGCCTATTCGCTGATGATCCTGATCCGCAACATCGGCATGGGGTTCCAGGCTATTCCGCGCGACATACTAGAAGCCGCCGATGGCATGGGCTACGGCACGGCGCGCCGGATATGGGAAGTCGAGCTGCCGCTGGCGATGCCCCATATTGTCGGCGGCATCCGCATTGCCATGGTGACGGTAATCGGCATCGGTACCGTTGCCGCCTATATCAATGCCGGCGGCCTGGGCGTCATCATTTTCGAAGGCATCGATCAGCGATTTCCCGAAAAGATCATCGCAGGCGGGCTGCTGACGTCATTTCTGGCGCTCTTTGCCGACTATTTTTTTGCATCGTTCGAAAAGCTGCTGCGCCGTCGCAGTGGAGGTAAAGCAGCATGATCGTCATCGATGCATTCAGCTGGATCGTCAACAACTCCGGCGCCTTCATCAACGCTTTCAATCGCCATCTTCTGATGTGCGTCCTATCGCTCGGCATAGCCTTTGTCATTGCCGTGCCGCTCGGATTTTCCGTCGCACGGGCACCTCGCGCCGCCTTTGCGGTGGTCAATATTGCCGGCGCTCTGCGCTCTATACCGAGCCTTGCTATCCTGTCGGCGACGATGCCGTTTCTCGGCATCGGATTGTTGCCGTCGATGATCGCCCTCGTCGTCCTTGCCGTGCCGCCGCTGTTGTTGAACACGATCATCGGCATCCGCGAGATCGACACTTCCGTAATCGATGCAGCAAACGGAATGGGCATGAGCACCGGGCAGATGTTGCGGGAAATCGAACTTCCTCTGGCCGTTCCGTCGATTCTGTCAGGCGTCAGGACGAGTGCCATCCAAGTCATCGGCGGTGCGGCACTGGCCTCCTTCATTGGCGGGGGCGGACTTGGCGATTTCATCAATGCCGGCATTGCGATCATGAACATGCCGCGCCTTCTTGTTGGAGCGGTTCCGATAGCCCTGCTCGCAATCTTTGCGGAATTGGCGTTCAGCGCTCTGGAGCGCGTCTTCACTCAACGGCGCTAAGCGGCCGAAAACGGATATCAGTATGATTCATCTCGATCATGTTACGAAGACCTACGACGGAAGCGGCCAGCGTGCGGTCGACAATCTCGATCTCTTGATCGAGACCGGTACGACGGTTGCCATGATCGGTCCTTCGGGCTGCGGCAAGACCACGACCATGCGCATGATCAATCAATTGGAGACGCCCACGACGGGACGCGTGCTGGTCGATGGCAAAGATATTGCCCGCGTCGATCAGAAAGAGCTACGGCGCAGCATCGGTTATGTCATTCAGCAAGTTGGTCTGTTTCCGCATATGTCGATCGCACGCAATGTCGCAACCGTGCCGCGCCTTCTTGGCTGGGATAAGGCGCGCAGCGATCGCCGGGTTGACGAGCTCCTGGATCTTGTAGGCCTTGATCCGGCCATCATGCGGCAGCGCCTGCCACACGAATTGTCAGGCGGGCAGCGTCAGCGCGTCGGATTCGCGCGCGCGCTCGCCGCCGATCCCGCAATCATGCTGATGGACGAACCGTTCGGCGCGATCGATCCGATCACCCGCGTTCGACTTCAGGACGAATTCCGCGATATTCTCAAGAAGGTGAAGAAGACGGTGGTCCTTGTCACGCATGACCTCGACGAGGCAATCAAGATGGGTGATCGCATTGCGATCATGCGGGATGGCCGCCTCCTTCAATATGACACCCCGCAAGAGGTCCTTGCGCGTCCCGTCAACGAATTTGTCGAGAATTTCCTCGGCCCCGACCGAGCCATAAAAAGGTTGAGCTTGATCCCCGTATCGATGATCATGACCACACCGGAACCGTTCAAGGGGGACGGCGAGATCGCCGCTGATGCCACGGTTCACGACGCCCTGGCGCTCATCCTCTCCGGCGAGATGCCGGGCCTGCACGTCAGAGCCGCCGACGGAACGCTTGCGGGATATTTGTGTCGTGACACCTTGTTACGCGCCAATCGGCTCTAGTCTGCCGACATCCATGAACTTGTTTCACACTGTTGGCATGCATCGACGATTTCATTAAATCTTGGTGGTCGGTTCAACCCGAAGTTAATTTGAGGTTTCGCGCTCATTCACTTATCCATCGCCAGCCCTACAGCGTGGTAATTGCGGTCAATCACGACGACCCTTTGCGAAGGGCGAGCGTCGTGTTGATGTTCCGGTCCAGAACATGGCGCAATCTCATTGCCTCCGAGCTGCCTCCCGCCGGCATCCTGTCGTCGATGCAGGGCGTCGCCGGCATCGCGATGACGAATGCCGACAGGGGTCGGTCGGAGGCCGGCGCTGTGTGCGCCGGCGCGGAGTCCAGGCCTATAGCCATCGCCAGAATGGAGAATGCGAAAAGTGCGAGGCCGACGAAATAGTCGGATATAGGATGCCGAGTGCGCTCCAGATGCTCGTCCGGATAGTCCGGCTCTTGATCTCTGTCTCCGTCGTGCATGACAAACTCGCTTGGTTGGTTCCAGAGGATAGGTTCCGCAAGGAGGCTCTCATGCCGGCCGCAAACGCTTCCGATGACTGGACCACCTTGGCGTCTGGGCCATGGTCTCTGCCGCATCCGGCCAGGTTCCTCTATTTCGATCAAACGAACGGAATGGGGCTTGCCGTCCGGCTCAGCGACGGCAGCTGTTTGAATTCTTTCATACGCCGACGACGATCGACATCGTCGTCGAGGACGACGGCCCCGGCATTCCCGAAAACGCAACCGAACAGGTGTTCGCGCCCTTCTTTCGCCTCGAGCAGTCGCGCAGCCGCGAGACTGGCGGCGTCGGGCTGGGGCTTTCGATCGCCCGAGCCATCGTCCGCCACCACGGTGGAGACATCGTACTTTCCCAGAATCGGCCGGCGCAGAAGTGGCCCGGGTTGCGGGCGTCCGTGTCTCTGCCCAAGGTGATGTCTGGTTGAAGTCGATGAGTAAGGCAGCAGTTGCCGCCGAAGTTTACGCCAGTCGATGACTGTATCTTATTTTGACGTGTGCTACCCGCTGGCCTTACGCATGATAACGATCCGGTCCGCCATCGTCATCGGGAATGACGGGTCTTGAGTTCAAATCCGGGCAAGGCAATATCATGATCCTACGGCAGCTGAGAGCCGGTCACAGCGACGTAAAGTGCATAGAGCGAGCGGGTTGCCGCGATGAACAGCCGGTTGCGTTTGGGCCCGCCGAAGGTGAGGTTCGCGACGGTTTGCGGTACGCGGATCTTGCCGATCAGTTTGCCCGTCGGGTCGAAGCAATGCACGCCATCACCGGCGCTCGACCAGAGATTTCCGTTCACGTCTGTGCGGATGCCGTCTGGAATGCCGTTGTCGATGAGGCAGAAGACACGGCCGTTCGCGAGCCGTCTGCCATCGACCACGTCGAAAGCGCGGATGTGACGCGGTAGGCTTTCGTCATGGCTTGCTGCCGAATCCGCCACGTAGAGGATTGTCTCGTTGGGCGAGAAGGCAAGGCCGTTCGGCTGGATGAAATCCGTGACGACCGCCGCAAGCTCGCCGGTCGTCGGATCGAGCCGGTAGACGTTGCGGGTCGGTTGCTCCGGCTCCGCGCGATGGCCTTCGTAGTCTGACATGATGCCGTATGTGGGATCGGTGAACCAGATCGTGCCGTCGGACTTCACCACCACGTCGTTCGGCGAATTGAGCTGCGCGCCCTCGAAACGGTCGGCGAGTACGGTGATCGAGCCGTCGACCTCGGTGCGTGTGACGCGGCGCGTACCATGCTCACAGGAGATGAGCCGTCCCTGTCTGTCGCGCGTATGGCCGTTGGTGAAGTCGGACGGCTGCCGATAGACGGAGACGCCGCTCTCGGGTGTCCATCGCATCATGCGCTGGTTGGGAATGTCGCTCCACAGGAGTTGGTTCGCGTCGTTGAACCAGACGGGACCCTCCGCCCAGCGGCAGCCGGAATAGAGTTCGTCGAGACCGGCGCTCATCACGATCATCTGCCGGAAGCGCGGGTCGTGGATTTCGTAGATGTCGGCCTCGGCCATGGCGGTCTTTCCGTTTATCGCATGCCAGGCCGGCGACCGCCGGCGAGCATGATGACGCTGATGATGATGAGGCCGGTCATGATGAGGCGGATGCCCGCGCCGAGCCCGTAGGTGTTGAGCATGGAAACGACCAGGAACATGAAAAGCGATGCGCCCCAGATGCCTGGCACGTTGGAATCGCCGCCGGCGACCGCCGTGCCGCCGATGACGACGACGGCGATCGACGTCAGGAGATATTCCGAGCCCATGTTGAGCGCTGCGCCGCCGGAGAAGCAGGCGAGCAGATAGCCTGCGACCGATGCGAGCACGGCGCAGAACAGGTAGGTTACGAAGCGCGTGCCGTCGACCGGTATGCCCGCCATGCGCGCCGCCGGCATGCTCTGGCCGATCGCCGAGATCCAGCGCCCGTAGATCGTCTTCTCGAGCAGGAACCAGGCGAGGATCGAGATGAGGAGCGCGACGATCGCCACGTTCGGCGCGCCGAGCGTGTTCGACGTGGTGAACTCCGCAAGCACGCTCGGAGGCTTGATGCGCAATCCCCGATTCGTCCAGATCGCGGCGGACTGCACGATGAAGCTCATGGAAAGCGTCGCGATGATCGGCGGAATGCGCAGCGCCTTGATGAGCGCGTAATTGCAGAGGCCGACGACGAAGCCGATGACGATGACGACAAGAAGGCCAGGCAGGATCATGCCGTTTTCGACATTCATAAGCTTTAGCGCCACCGTGCCGGCAAGCGTCATGGTGGCGGGAACCGAGAGATCGATGTTGCCGGGACCGAGCGTGATGACGAACATCTGGCCGATTCCGACGATGACCGAGAAGGCCGCGAAGGTGAGCGCGGCCTGCGACAGGCCGAGCGTGCTGGCGCCGAGCGTCACCATGATCGTCAGGAACCACACGATAAAGGCGGCAAGCCACGACCAGATCCAGGGTTTGCCGGAAAGGCGCAGGAGGGGGATCATCGGCGTTTCTCCCGCTTCTCGAGGCGGTTCAGCATCAGGCGGAGCGCGAGCACAATGATCAGGATCGCGCCCTGAGCCCCGATCTGCCAGTCCGGCGAAATGCGCAGGAAGGACAGGAACGAGCCGGCGAGCGTCAGCGTCAGCGCGCCGATGACGGCACCGATAGGGGAGACTCGGCCGCCGATGAACTCGCCCCCACCGAGGATCACGCCGGCGATCGACAGCAGCGTGTAGCGCAGCGCGATATTAGCATCGGCTGAGGTGGTCAGGCCGACGAGGGCAATGCCAGCAAGAACCGCGAAAAAGCCGGCGAGACCATAGGCGGCGGCGCGCGCCCCGACAATCGACCAGCCGGCGCGCTCGACAGAGCGCTGGTTGCCGCCGATGCCGCGGATAAGCACGCCGAGCGAGGACCGCATGACGACGAGATGGGCGACGGCGGCGACGACGATGCTGGCGACGATAGCCATCGGCGCCAACGGGGGCTTGACGGTCATCAGCCAGCGCACCCAGTCGGGCGCCTGCCCGCCCGGTGACGGCAGCAGTAGTACGGCAAGGCCGCCCCAGACGAAGCTCATGCCGAGGGTCACGACAATGGACGGCAGGTTGCGCTGATGGATGACGACGCCGAGCCCCGCATAGGTCGCGATCGCGCCGGCAAGGATCAGAACGCCGGTCACGGGGGCATCCCGCAGAAAGGTCGCGGTTACGCAGGCGATGAAGCTGACGAAGGTGCCCATCGATAGATCGAGATCGTTCACGGCCATCACGAGCATCTGGGCGATCGTCGCGAGAGCGATGGGCACAGCCAGGTTGAACAGCAGGTTGAGCCCGACATAGCTCATGGCGCGGGGCTGCAGCCAGAAGACGGCGGCGAGCAGCATCGTCAGCGACAGGGCGGGAATGGCAAGACGCATGGCGTCGGACGAGAGCCGGAGCGTCATGCGGCGACCCCCTCGAAGGAGGCGGCGATAATGTTCGTCTCGTTGACGGCGTCGCCGGCGAGTTCGGCCGCGATACGGCCCTCGCGGAAGACGTAGACGCGGTCGCAGAGGCGGACCTCGTCCATCTCCGTCGAGTACCAGATGAAGGTGCGGCCGTGGGCCGCTTCCTCGCGGATGATCGCGTAGACCTCCTGCTTGGTCCCGATGTCGACGCCGCGCATCGGATCGTCCATCAGGACAATCGGAGCGCGCGTCGCAAGCGCGCGCGCGAAGAGTACCTTCTGCTGGTTGCCGCCGGAAAGCGACAGGATGCGGTTGTCCATATCGGGCGTGCGGATCTCGATCCGCCGCTTCCAGTCGGCGCCTTTCGTCGCCTCTTCGCTTGTGAGGATGTGGCCGCGCCGGGACAGGTCGCCGAGCGATGCGATGGAGAAGTTGCGCAGGATGCTCCACAGCTCGAAGACGCCGTTGAGGCGGCGGTCGCCGGCGACGAAGGTGACGAGTGGATCACGCTCGGGCAGCCAGTTGCCGGACTGGGAGGCATGCAGGGCGAGCAGGAGCTCGGTCTGCCCGTGGCCCGCCAGACCCGCCAGTCCAATGATCTCGCCCTTGCGCGCCATGAAGGGAAGACCCGCTGCCTGATGAGACAGAATGAGCGGAGCGGTGGACTGTTCGCGCGCCGAGCGCTGCCCGGTCTCCTCTTTCGCAACGGTGCCCATGGCTTCCACGACGCCATGATGGTCGAAGCCGTGCGCCGGACGTTCGGCGACAACGCGGCCGTCCTTCATGACGACGATGCGGTCGGAGGTTTCGAGGATCTCGTGCAGGATATGCGAGATGAAGATGACGGACCCGCCCGCGACAACGAAGCGGCGGACATGGTCGAGCATCTGGCGAGCAAGGCTTGCATCGAGCGACGAGGTCGGTTCGTCGAGGATCACTAGCCGCGGCGGAGTGCCGGCGTCGGAAAAGGCCATGGCGATCTCGACCATCTGCCGCTCGGCGATCGCGAGATCTCCCACGGTCCGAGTGCTATCAATGCCATGGCCGGGAAAGATGGTGTCGAGGCTCTTCTCAATGATTTTTGCGGCGCGCCTCCGCCAGCCAAAGCCACCGAGATCGCGATGCATGATGCGCGCGTTCTCGACGATGGAAAGGTTGGGGCAGAGCGAAAGTTCCTGGAAGACGCAGCGCACGCCGCGGGCACGTGCGACGTTGATGCCATAGCGCTCCAGCCGCTCGCCGTCGCTTGTGACGCTTCCTTCGTGCGGTGTGAGGCCGCCGTTGATCACGCTGACGATCGTGGACTTGCCAGCTCCATTATGTCCGACGAGCCCGACGCATTCGCCCGGCATGACATGGAGCGTCACGCCGTCGAGTGCCCTGACCGCGCCGAAGCTCACCTTGGCGCCATCGACCGCGATCACGGCCTTCAATACGTCATTCATACTGCCCGCCTGCTCGCAAAGAATGCCACGCGGCCATTTGCGGCCGCGCGGCAGTCGCCGGGAGATTTACTTTGCCGACTCGATGACCTTGATTGCATCTTCCTGCGTGTATTCGACGTTGGCGACGCCGCCGGCCTGGGTATTGGCGAGGTTCGTTTCGAGATTGTCCTGGTCGATGCGCAGGAAGGGCACGACGAGATCCTTCTTGACCTCCTTGCCGTCGAGGATCTGCTGGGCGACCCAGAAGGCGAGCGTGGAGACGCCCGGCGCAATGGATACGGACATGGTCTCGTAACCCTTCGCGTCCTTCTGCTCCTTCCACCACTTCAGTTCGTCTTCGCGGTTACCCATGACAATGATCGGCATCTTCCGGTCGGTCGCGGCAATCGCCTGGGCCGCGCCATAACCGTCGCCGCCCTGCGTCACCACGCCGACGATGTCGGGCAGGCTTGGCAGGATGCCGGCAACAGCCTTCTGCGCCACGTCCTGCGCCCAGTCTCCGTGAACGGAGCCGACTACCTTGAACTGCGGAAACTGCTTTGCGCCCTCGTGGATGCCCGCCGAGATCTCGTCGTCGACGAAGACACCGGCAAGGCCACGGATCTCGAGCAAGTTGCCGCCGTCTGGGAGTTTCTTCGACAAGTACTCCACCTGGCTGCGGCCCATTTCCTTGAAGTCGACGGCGATGCGCCAGGCACAGGGTTCGGTGACGATGCCGTCGAAGGAAACGACGGTGATGCCGGCGTCGCAGGCTTCCTTGACCGCGCCGTTTAGCGCCGTCGGCGAGGCGGCGTTCAGCACGATCGCGTCATAGCCCTGCAGGATCATGTTCTGGATCTGCGCGGCCTGTTCCGTCGCCTGGTTCTCGGCGGTGGTGAAAGCGTCGGCTGCGGCAACGACGCCAGTCTTCACGGCTTCGCCCGTCACCTTTCCCCAACTCGTCAGCATGGCTTGGCGCCACGAGTTGCCGGCATAGTTGTTGGACAGGGCGATCTTCTTTGCCGACGTCTCGGCAAAGGCGGAAACGGGCATCGCGGCGCAAGCTATAGCGGCCGATGCCAGAAGCATCTTACGGATTGTCATGTCTCTCTCCCTCATGATCGCGCCGGTCAGCGGATCGCTTCACTCCTGTCTGCCCAAAATGGGTTCGAGTGAAAATTGTTCTTGCACTGAGCATCCTCCTCTCAGTAAGGGCAGGATGCGGGAGATCGACCGGCCTGTATAGGGGCAAGGCGGCAAGTCGTTTGCGGGTTTTGCGCAACAAGCTGCGGGTTTCCGCAAGACGGCGGCGCTTCCGCGGGCGCTTACTGCGAAGCGATCGCGGCGGGTTGAGGAGCCTGCTGCCGTCTCGGGAGGAAATGACAATGCTGCATCTCGCACCCGCAGCCATGTTCGACCACTATCTCGGCATTTCCCGGCTGCTCGCCGGCCAGCTCGACTTCCGCTCGGCCATCCGTTCAGTCGCGGCCGAGGTCGCCCATATCATCCCGCACGATCATCTCGATGTCTGTGTGCTTCTTGAGGGCGGCAACTACCACACGGCCTACGAGACGGGCATCGAGACTGCCTGGGGCGACCTTGCCGGCGCGCCGGTGGTCAACAGCCCCATCCGCTCGCTGCTCTGGGGCGAGGTGGACTTTCTCCTGGCGGACGACGCCATGACGGACCCGCGTTTCCATTTCGAGGGCGCGTTCAAGCGGCCGATCGTCGAACAGTCGCTGAGGAGCCGCTTGCATGTACCGATGAAGGTGCAGGGCACGATCATCGCGGCGCTCTCCTGTTCGTCGCAAAGGGCAGATGTCTATACGATGGAGGATATCGAACGCGCCCGCATCATCGCCGACCTGCTGACGCCCTATTTCTTCGCGCTGCAGGCGGCCGAGCAGGCGCAGCGCTCCGCCATCGTGGAGGCTGAGGCCCGCGCCCGCGAGGAGGGGTTGCGACAAGGCGCGCTGAAGCTGACCGAAGCACTGGAGCAGGAACGCCAGCGGATCGGCATGGACCTGCACGACCAGACGCTCGCCGACCTGACGCGGCTCGCCCGCCGGATCGATCGGCTGTCGCGCAACGCCGAGGTGGCGCCCGAGGCGCTGGAGCCCGTCTCCCGGTCCCTCCAGCATTGCATGCAGGATCTGCGGCAAATCATCGAGCAGGCAAAACCCTCCGTGCTCCAGCTCTTCGGCCTCGCCCAAGCGATCGAGCATCATCTGGACCGATCGACCCGCGACACGGGATCGGGCATCGAATGGGGCCTCGTCGACGAGACGCACGGCGCGCTGGAGCGACTGGAACCGACTGTCAGCGTCGCGCTGTTCCGTATCGCGCAGGAGGCGATCAACAATGCGGTGCGCCATGCCGCCCCGCTGGCTGTCATGGTTCGGCTCGAGGTCGACGACGACCGGCTGTCGATCGAAATCTCCGACGACGGGAGCGGGCTCGCCAAGACGCGGGGACGGATCGGCGGAGGCATCGACAACATGAAGACCCGTGCGCGGCTCATCTCGGCGCGCTTCACGACCGGGCCTGGCCACAACAATCGCGGGGCTGTGGTGCGCGTCGTGCTGCCGCTCGTGCCGCACGACCCGGCGAGCGGGTCAAACTGAGGAGAAGGGCACGATGAAGGTTCTGATCGTCGAGGACGACCCGCTGCACCGGTCCTATCTGCACGAGGCGGTCAACGCGGCCCTGCCGGAATGCGACACGGTGATCGAGGCGGAAAACGGAACCGTCGGCGAGAAGCTCGCCCGCGACCACAAGTCGGCGCATATCGTCATGGACTTGCAGATGGCGAGCCGCAACGGCATCGAGGCGGCGCGCACGATCTGGAAGGAGCGGCCGGAGACCCGGATCCTGTTCTGGTCGAATTACTCGGACGAGGCCTATGTGCGCGGCGTCTCCCGCATCGTGCCGGATGGCGCCGCCTATGGCTATGTGCTCAAATCCGCCTCCGACGAGCGGCTGAAGCTTGCGCTACGGTCGATCTTCATCGAGAGCCAGTGCGTCATCGACCGCGAGGTGCGGGGCCTGCAACAGAAGAGCCTCGGCCAGACGAACGGCTTCACCGACTCCGAATACGAGATCCTCGTCGACATCGCGCTGGGCCTCACTGACCGGGCCATCGCCAAGCGTCGGGGCCTCTCGTTGCGCAGCGTGCAGAACCGCCTGCAGCAGCTCTACGACAAGCTGGACGTCTACCAGGCCGCCGGCGACGACCACGAGGACGGCCGCTTCAATCTCCGCGCCCGCGCCGTTGCGGTCGCTTTCCTGCGCAAACTCCTGAACTACAGCGCTCTGGAGCGGGCTGAGGCAGAGGTGCAGGAGTGGCTTGATGGATTGCATGAAAGCCCGCGCGACAGGCATCGCAGGCGGGTTCGAACCTGAACTCGCGCAGCGATCGATGGTTCGGACGAGTTTCGAGAAGAATTCGCGGCGACCCCGTTGCCGCTCGCGCCTGATTGAACTGTTGATCCAAGAGATACTATCCGGGCTCAAGCTGCCGATGTCACGACAGAGGCGAGAGGTCTGGCAGCATATTCGCGCTGTTAGTTCGAAAACGACCTCGAAGTGGCTTCGTTTCAAAGGATATCCGGTCCGCCGGACGACCCGCCCATCCAGAACGGCATTTCGGCTTGCTGGCCACGGCCGGTCTCCTTTGCGATCACGTCACGCGGCAGGTGCGAAGCCAAAAGGCCCGGTCCGGTGTCAAGCTCCTTCATCATCGCGCTGGGTGCGCAGATTGGAGACAACGCGCCGGTTCTGCACCTTGCACGAGCGCTCCGCGCAGTCGCGGACTTCGCGGTCCTTGCCGTAACCCTTGGCCCACATGCGCCTGGCGTCCACGCCCTTCGAGGCGAGATAGGCCATCACCACATCGGCGCGCTTCTGCGACAGCGCCACCATTTTGGACGCGGAACCGGAATCGTCGGCAAATCCCTGCAGCTTGACCAGCCAATTCGGGTTCTTGTTGAGCCAAGTGGCTTGGTTATCCAACGTCGCCATGGCGACGGAATCGAGCGTGGCGGAATCCTGCGTGAAGTAGATCCGTCGGCCGGCATTGAGGATGAAATCTTCTTCGCTGCCAGCCGTGATGTTCTCGAAACCTGGCGCGGGATCGTTGGTCTGACCGGTCATCGGGGCCGCGGCAGGTTCTTCCATGGAGGCGATATTGGTGGTGGTGCAGGCGGCGAGCACCAAGAGCATGGCCGCGGCAACAACGCTCCTCGTGTATCCGATCGTTGAAGACATCTGGATGATATTCCTTATTGGACCGGGGCTATTTCGCCAACCTGAACGGCATTTTCAGCCTGGTCGGCAATATGCGGCAGAACCTGCACAGCGGTGCCGACGGGGCAACGCTGGTAAAGATCGATGGCGTCTTCGTTGAACATGCGGATACAGCCGCTGGAGGCATCCTTGCCGATGCTTCCCGGCTCCAGCGTGCCGTGGAAGCGATAACCGGTGTCCACGCCGTCGCGAAGCAGGTACATGGCGCGGGGGCCGAGTGGATTCTTCGGTGAGCCTCCCCCCACGAATTCGGGCAGTTCGGGATGGCGCTTGCGCATCTCCGGCGGCGGCGTCCAGCGCGGCCAAAGTGATTTGCGATCAATCGTGGCGCGGCCAAACCATTTGAAGCCCTCGCGGCCGACGCCGACGCCGTAGCGGATGGCTGTCTTGTTCTCCATGATCAAGTAGAGAAAATGGTGCCTTGTATCGACAACAACGGTGCCGATCGGCTCGCTGCTGAAATATTTGACAACCTGGCGGTGCCACCGCTTATCGATCTTGGCGAAGTTGGTCCTTCGGAACGTTACGCCATTGTCGACGGCGGTGCCGGCAAAATAGGAAGACGCCTGGGCGAATGCCGGTTTTTGGACCGCGCCGGTGCCAAGTAAAGCCAAACCACCAAGTAACACATCCCTGCGTGTCCACACCATCGGCAATATCCCCCTCAAAGCCAAACAGCGAAGTGTCAGTAAATCAGATTTTGAATTGGCCACAACAGAAAATTCCGGTTCCTGCTGAAAGACCGTGGTCGAGTTACGGCTGTTCTGCATCTGTTTCGTTTGGCGTTACTTAGGAGGTTGCAACCAACAAACGCAAGGATCACTTTAACGGATAGATAGTTGTCAGCGGGCGTGACGCTGCGTCGAAAAATACTGTCGTGTTTGGGAAGGCCATCCGCGCCTGTTCGGCTGCGCGTCGCCCGGATAAAATCCGAGTACAGATTTTCACGGTCACCGTCTTGCCGCTGATATCAGCGCTCGCAGGTGCCTTAGACCTTCGGTAAGCGGTTTCAGCTGCGCCGTTGCGACGTCGAGCTCGTCAATATCCTAGACGAAGATGTCCTCGGCACTCACAGATTTTCGGATCGGCTCGCCGTCGCGTTCCGATGGAGAAGGCGAATTCAGGCTGCCCTTGACGACCGAAAAGTGAATCCCCATCTGCGGGCTAACCCGTTGGTCCGGGCCCCTCTGGCGAGAGCCTCGGCACTCTTGCGATGTCGGACCGTTTTCCGACAACCCAGTGCCGATAGGGGATTACCTTTGGATCTCTCGTTCTTGCTTGTCGAGTGGCTGGGAACGCCGCTCTGGATGTGGTCGAGCTTTTTCGCCCTCGTCATCGCCATTCTGTCGTTCGACCTCGGTATTCTCCATAAGCAGAACAAGGAGATCGGCGTCCGTGAAAGCGTAAAGCTTTCCGCTCTCTATATCGCGCTGGGCGTTGCGTTCGGCGGCTGGGTGTGGTGGCATCTCGGCTCCGACGCCGGCCTTGCCTATATGACGGGCTTTGTCGTAGAAAAGACCTTAGCGCTCGACAACGTGTTCGTCATCGCTCTGATCTTTTCCTTCTTTGCCGTGCCGCGCATCTATCAGCACCGTGTGCTTTTCTGGGGCATTCTTGGTGTCATCGTGTTGCGTGCCATCATGATCGGCGTTGGCGCGACGCTGGTCGCCGAATTCGCCTGGGTTCTTTATATCTTCGCCGCGTTCCTGATCGTGACGGGCATCAAGATGCTCGTCATCAAGGATGCCGAGCCCGACGTCTCGAAGAACGTGCTCGTCCGCTTCATGCGCAACCGCTTCAACGTCACCGACGAACATCACGGCGAGCGTTTCTTCGTCAGAAAGGCAAATTCCAAGACGGGTAAGATGACCTGGTTCATCACGCCGCTCTTCATGGCGCTCGTGATGGTCGAGGTGGCCGATGTCATCTTCGCCGTGGATTCGGTCCCTGCGATTTTCGCAATCACAACGGATCCGTTCATCGTCTACACCTCGAACATCTTCGCGATCCTCGGTCTTAGAGCCCTCTATTTCGCCCTCGCGGCGATGATCCATCGCTTCCGTTATCTGAAGCCTGCGCTTGCCGTCGTCCTGATCTTCATCGGCTCGAAAATCTTCGTCGCCGATCTTCTCGGTCTTGAAAAGTTCCCGGCCGCGCTGTCGCTCGGCATCACCTTCGCCATCATCGTCGCCGGGGTGGTCTGGAGCCTCCTCAAGACGCGGAACCAGCAGCAGCTTGCATGATCGGCGCTGCTCATAGGAACACCGTTAGCTACCGAACAGGAAGGAAACAGATATGTTCTCGGATTTCATCGGCTGGATTTTTGCCGTTCTCGTCGTCGATCCGCTGCAGGCTCAGATAGTGGAACAAGCCGAGCGCGCGAAGCTTCCCGTGGAGATCGTTCGTCAGTCCCAGTCCTGCCTCGCCTCCCAGAGCCCGCAGCTGATCGAGCGTGCCGCCGGCGACTACGGCTGGGCGGCGGCTACTGTCGTCAACATTGCGATCGGCCGTACATCGCCGGCGGAGCTTCTCGATAGCCAAGACCCGCAATGTGCAGCCCTCCTTCGCGTTTTGGGGGGTGCCGGCAAGGATGCGTAATGCGCGGTTCGGGTTTGAAATGGCTTGAGTAAGATGTTCGAACAAGACGAGCACAAACAGTCGCGCGCAGTAGCCTCCGCGCGACTGAGGAAGATGCTGGAACTCGCCAGGGCGAAAGGCGGCCTCTCCATTGGCGAGGCTTTGGAATCCATGGGATCGGCCGGCATCGCTTTCACGGTCCTGTTTCTGGCAATCCCGGCCCTGACGCCGATACCTGGCCCGTTCGGCATGGTGTTCGGCACGACGCTTGCTCTGGTCTCGCTCCAGATTAGCGCGGGTCGTCGGACGGTGTGGTTGCCTGCCCTCGTCAGAAACCGTCAGGTTACGTTTGCGACGTTTGATCTTATCGTCCGTCACGCGATTCCGATGATCGCAAGGGTTGAGAAAGTCGTGCGCGCCGATCGGATGGAGGTCCTCACCGGGCCGACGGCGCAGGCCTTGCTCGGCCTCCCCATCTTCCTGCTCGCCGTGGTGATTGCCCTGCCGATCCCCTTTGGCAACGTGCTGCCGGTGTTGTCGCTGGTGATCCTTTCAGTTGCCATGATGGAGGGCGACGGCCTCGTCACTCTGATTGGGCTGCTGCTCGCATCGGCGACGATCGTCACAACCGCGGTTCTGCTCAACTTGATGGCGTCCATGGTCTTTGCGGCGTAAAGGCCCCGCCTGGGGAGTGTCGACCTTAAACGTCCTCAAGAGCCGTGGTCGCCTGCAGACAGCCCCGTTCTTATCTACTCCACCGGCGGTGCCCGAAGCACGGCGCAGCGCAGCGAAACAAAATCGGGCCAGTTCGCCATGATCGGGTCCTCCCGGACTTGCCATCAACAAGCTTGCGTCCTTGGGCGTCCCGGCGGGATTAAACACGCAAGGCCGCTTCGAGGGCAGATCGCGGATGCGCAGCACAAGCCGATATCCGAGCATGGCGCTGATGCCGGCGAAGAGATGATCGGTGAAGGCGGACGAGCTGAAGCGGCTGGCGCGTGCCTTGCGATGGGACTATCGCGTCGTAGCATTAGCGCGCGATCTTGCGATCGCTTCCGCGCTCGCGTCGGCCGCTACGACGCTGTCCCGTCGCGTAAGCCCTCATTCGAAGCCGAAGCTGATCGTCGCCGATGGGCCGGTCTCCGTGGTAGACACTTCACTTCGCATGTCGATCGTCAACCTCTTTCGCGGTGTGCGGAATTGGGCATTCATGCGCTGGCGCCGAGTATTGATCCTGCCTGCCCAAAATCGCCATGCAAGAACGGTTACAAAGCCGACGGTTAGGCCTAAATACTCTGACATCTTCATCGATCCCGAACTCAGATGCTACTCTCACTCCGCAATGTCAGAAAATCCTATTTGACCGCAGAAGGACCTCTTGAGATCCTGAAAGGCATCGAATTCGATCTCAATGCTGGCGAAAGCGTCGCGTTGACTGGGGAGTCCGGAAGCGGAAAGAGCACCCTGCTTCACCTTGTTGGCGGGCTTGACTATCCCGATGTCGGGCAGATCCTTTCAGCGGGCCGAGATATTGCCGCTCTGGATGATCGGGAAAGGGCCCAGTATCGACGTTCGGCGGTCGGGTTGGTGTTTCAGCAGTTCAACCTGATTCCGTCGCTCGATGTCGCGGCCAACATTTCCTTTCATGCAAAGCTTGCTGGCCGGCACAATCCTGCCTGGGAGCGGCAGCTCGTGGAAAATCTTGGCATCGAGGCACTTCTCGCCCGATACCCCGAGCAGCTTTCCGCCGGCCAGCAGCAGAGGGTGGCGATCGGCAGAACGCTTGCCGCGCGGCCGCCCCTGGTTCTCGCCGACGAACCGACCGGCAATCTCGACGAAGCGACCGGCGACGCGGTGCTCGGCATTATGCTGGCGTTGACGAAGAGTGCAGACGCTGCGCTGCTGATGGTGACGCATTCTTCGAGGCTGGCACAGATGCTCGACCGCAGCGTTCATCTCAGCGGCGGAAAGATCGCCTGATGATGTGGACCGCCGCAACGGCTCTCGTTTCGCATTGGCAGCGTCGGCCTCTTCAGCTTGCTACACTTATCCTCGGTCTTTCGTTAGCAACCGCGCTTTGGTCGGGTGTCCAGGCGATCAACGCAGAGGCACGGGCGAGTTATGCGCGGGCAGCCTCCGTGCTCGACCAGAACGAACTGACGCAACTCGTGCCGAGTAACGGCCATTCCGTTCCCCTAAGCACGTATTCCAGATTGAGAAGGGCAGGCTGGAATGTCTCCCCCATTGTCGAAGGCGACCATCGCTTCGGAAATGTCCGTGTGCGCCTTATCGGCGGTGATCCGTTGACGATGCCAGCGCAGGCGCGGGGCTTTAAAACCGAAAAGTGGAATGGCCTGGCTGCCTTCATGGCGGATCGGGGTACCCTCGTGGTTTCCAAGGCGACCGCCCTGAGGCTCGAGGGGCAAACGCAGATGCAGATCGAGGTGTCGCCGGATCTGCCGGACGGAGCAGCGTTCACCGATATCGCCGTCGCCGAGCAGGTTCTCGAAAGGCACGGTGAGTTGAGCCGTCTCGTCGTTGCGCCGGAACAGCGACCGAATCTGCCTTCACTTGACATTCTCGCACCCGAGGTCGCATTAAAGCCACCGGGCGACCGGCCAGATGTCGCCCAGCTCACCGACAGCTTCCACCTCAACCTCACGGCATTCGGTTTCCTCGCGTTTGCCGTCGGTCTGTTCATCGTCTACGCGACGGTCGGCCTGGCGTTCGAGCAGCGCAGAGCGACCTTTCGGACCTTGCGCTCTCTCGGGCTTTCCATGTCGACGCTGAACCTCCTGCTGATGACGGAGCTTCTGACTCTGGCCTTCCTTTCCGGGCTTATCGGCGTCGTGATCGGATATTTCGTGGCCTCCCTGTTGCTCCCCGGTGTGGCGGCAACCCTTAAGGGGCTGTATGGAGCGAGCGTCCCGGGTACGCTGACCATCCGGCCGGAATGGTGGGCAACGGGGCTGGGGATAGCGATCGGCGGAACGATCGTGTCGTCGGCCCAAAGCCTCTGGCGGGTCCGGCGCATGCCGTTGCTGGCTGCAGCGCAGCCTCGTGCCTGGGCCCGTGCGACGGCAATCGGTATCCGACTGCAGCTTTTGGGCGGGTTGGCTCTGCTGATCACATCGGCCACCTTGGCGAGTGTCGGACACGGGCTGATCGCAGGTTTCGCGGTCCTGGCTTGCCTCTTGCTCGGAGCGGCACTGATGCTGCCGGGCATGCTGTCGGCGTTTCTTGCCATCATGCAGAGAAACTCGACACGCGTCCTCGTCACGTGGTTCTGGGCCGATACGCGGCAACAGCTGCCCGGGCTTAGACTGGCCCTCATGGCGCTGCTGCTGGCGCTCGCCGCCAATGTCGGTGTCGGCACGATGGTCTCCAGCTTCCGCCTGACTTTCATCGGCTGGCTCGACCAACGGCTGGCGGCCGAACTTTACGTCACGGCGCGAGAGGAGAACGAAGCGATGCGCTTGCGGACATGGCTGCTGGACCATTCGACGTCGGTTCTTCCCATCTGGAGCGTCGAGGGTGAGGTGCTCGGAGACAGGCTGCAGATCTTCGGCGCGGCAGCAGGCGATCCGACCTATCGCAACACCTGGCCGCTCCTGTCGGGCACGATCAATGTCTGGGACCAGGTCGCCGCAGGGCAAGGGGCGCTCGTCAACGAGCAGCTCTGGCGTCGCAAGGGGCTCGCAATTGGCGATAGTCTGGTCTTGCCCGGCGAATGGAAACTCCCGATCGTTGGGGTCTATTCCGACTACGGCAATCCAAAAGGACAGGTCATCGTCGGCGTCGAAGCCCTGACGGCACATTACACTGACGTTCCAAAGCTGAGGTATGGCGTGCGTGTTCCGCCGGCCGACGCCCCGGCGCTGAAGGAACGCCTGACGACCGAATTCGGTCTGCCTTCTGAAAACATCATCGACCAGGCTTCCCTGAAGCGGCAATCTCAGGCGGTCTTCGACCAGACGTTTGCCGTGACCGGAATGCTCAATCTCTTCACCCTCGGCGTTGCAGGTTTTGCGATGTTCTCCAGCCTGCTGACCTTGTCGGGCATTCGGCTGCCGCAGCTCGCACCTGTCTGGGCGATGGGAATCAGGCGGCGCGATCTTGCCCTGCTCGAAGTGCTGCGCACTCTGGCACTGTGGCTCGCGACCTTCGTTGCCGCGGTCCCTGTCGGCCTTGCGCTTGCCTGGGTGCTGCTGTCGATTGTCAATGTCGAGGCTTTCGGCTGGCGGCTGCCGTTGCGGATTTTTCCGATGGACTGGCTCGTCCTAGGGTTGGTGGCGCTGGCTGCGGCGGTCATGTCGGTCTTTATTCCACTCCGACGGCTGGCGACGGTCGCGCCATCGGATTTGCTGAGGGTGTTTGCCAATGAACGCTAGAGGTCTTCTGGCCGCCGTTGTT
Organism: Rhizobium mongolense USDA 1844; assembly: GCF_000419765.1. GTDB lineage: Bacteria > Pseudomonadota > Alphaproteobacteria > Rhizobiales > Rhizobiaceae > Rhizobium > Rhizobium mongolense. Next base: position 372,822 of record NZ_ATTQ01000003.1, read on the forward strand.
TCCGTAGCCACGGCAATCTCCGTTCCTGCCGCCGCTATTTCGCAAGGGTTTGCAGGACTGGGCTCGACCGCCGAGGGCTTCGCTGTTCCACGCCCCGGCATACAACTCCGCTTTCCGGCAGATCACGGCCCCCATCCTGAATTCCGCATCGAATGGTGGTACATTACTGCAAACCTTGAGAGTGAGGACGGGACGCAGTACGGCGTACAATGGACGCTTTTCCGCGCCGCCCTGGCGCCGAAGACCGAGGGCGGCTGGTCCGATCCTCAAGTCTGGATGGGCCATGCCGCGATCACCGCGAAAGATCGGCATCTCTTGGCTGAAAAACTCGCCCGCGGAGGGGTCGGCCAAGCAGGTGTCGTGGCCGTACCCTTTTCTGCCTGGATCGATGATTGGGAAATGAAAGGCCTGCCCAAACCGGGCGCCGACCAGCTAGACAAGGTTAGCCTGCACGCAACCGGAAAAGATTTCGCCTACACGCTCGAACTCTCGGCCAGCGCTCCTCTCGTGCTGCAGGGAGACCAAGGCTATTCGGTGAAGTCGGCCGAAAGGCAGGCGAGCTACTATTACTCGCAGCCGTTCTACGAGGTGTCGGGTTCTCTCGACATTGCCGGTAAGATCGTTCGGGTCAGCGGCAAGGCATGGCTTGATCGGGAATGGTCTTCGCAGCCCCTCGCCAAGGATCAGACCGGATGGGATTGGTTTTCGCTTCATCTGGATTCCGGCGAAAAGGTCATGGCGTTTCGGCTCCGCGACGGCCGCGGCGGCTACACGTCGGCGAACTGGATTTCGTCGGATGGCAAGCCTACCCCTCTGCCGCCTGGATCTCTGCAGATAGCCCCTTTGCGAACAGCACGCGTCGGCGACCGGGATGTCCCGGTTGCATGGCGCGTCCAGATCCCCGAGCGCGGCTTCGACATCACGACTAGCCCTTTGAACGACCATGCGTGGATGGCGACTACCACGCCCTATTGGGAAGGTCCAATTTCATTCAACGGAAGTGCCGGGGGGCATGGCTATCTGGAAATGACGGGATACTAACGATGATCGGCCGCGATATGCGCGGCCGAACTTTATGTCGCGCCTCAGGCCGGAGACGTCGAGATAGCGTTGAAGAGCCCCACCTACCAGGCGACGGGTTCGAAGCGTTCATCTGCACATTCAGCCCCGCTGAATGCAATTGCGCAAGTCTCGCGGTGTTCCACTCGGCTGTGAGCGCATTCGCGCACCGGATCTCTTACCTTCGTCCAACTTGCCTCAGCTCACAGAAGGGTAGCGAGGAGGATGCCGCTGCAAATTAACAAGGCGATGCCGCTCAGCAGATTGAGGGTCGCTGCCTGGAAAACTGCCCTTGAGAGGCTCCGGCTGAAGAACCGGACCAAGAGCGTCAACGCAGCAAAGTAGCACACATTAACTACCTGAAAAATCGCGCCCAACGCATAGAACCCCAGTAAGGTCGGCTGGTGGCCGAGCGGTAGAAATGCGGGAAAGAAGCCTGCGAAAAATATAATCGGTTTGGGATTGGAAAGCGTCAGCGCAATTCCCTTGGCAAATTGGCGCCGAGGCGGAACAACCTGACCGTGATTTTCCATGCTGCCCTGGGAAGTCAACGCCTGCCTGATCAGCCCTATTCCGATGTAGGCTACATAAGCTGATCCAAAGACCTTGATTGCATCAATTAGAAAAGGCCATTGGGCGACGAGGGCCGCAAAACCGAGGCCTGCACATGTAATAAGGACTATGTCACCAACGACAATTCCCGCAATGCCTCCGGCGGCGGCGGCCATGCCCCGTCCGGCCTGTCCCATCACAAAAAAGGTTGCTGGGCCTGGCACGAGGATTACGAGGCTAGAGGCAAGCACGAACGAAGCGATCGTTTCCATTGCGAACATGCTGGGCCTACCGTCCGTGCTCGAGGTGTGCGGCAATAACACCGGGCAACCATTGGGAAACATCTGGCGCTCTGTAGCCTAGAGAGACAGCCCTGGCGCTCGACATCGCGTAGTCGGCGGGGAAGTCATATGGACTGAGTACTGCGGCGCGGCTAATCCCGGTCATGGACTCCGATTGAGCCTCTCTTCCCATGACTGATGCGACGGCTTGATGGATATCCAGAGCCGTCAACGTGCCGTTCGCGCATGCATTGATCGCACCAGTAAAGGTCTGCTGCCCAGCCCAGTAAAGAAAATCGGCAATTCCGGCGGGATTGAAAAACGAACTCTTGCCGTTGTTGATCGAATAAAAGAGCGGCCGGCCGCTGGATACCCGATCAACATAGTTTCGAAGCCGGCCGGTGAAATCGTCCGGCCCAGACAGAATATGCCCTATCCGAACGCTGACGACCGGCAGTATGCCGGACTGATGAAACCAAACCTCAGCAGCGCGTTTGGCTTCCCCATAGAGGCTTTCGGAGTATGCCTCGTCGTGCCAGGGAAAATCGGGATTTGTACGCTCGTTGCTTAGATCGATGAGATCTTCGTCGAACGGAGCTCTTTTGGCCCAGAGCAAATGTGCATAGACCTCGATGGTCGACGCCATGATGTAACGGCCCACTCTCCCGGCGAAGACAGATTCCGATATCCGAGCGTCGAGCGGACTGTAGCACATCTGGTCGAAGATGACGTCATAGTCTCCTCTTCCAGCAAAGGCACGCTCCATGGCAACTTTGTCGCGCCGGTCGACCGTGACACGGCTAACGGCAGACCCGAAGTCGTCCGAAGTGATCCCTCGGGTCGCCACGGTTACGTTGAGGCCAGCTTCGAGAAGCCGCCTTACCAACAGCCGGCCGAAAAAGCGGGTTCCGCCAATGACTAAGGCATTTTTTTGCATGGTGATTGTAGCTCCTGGATGAACCCTTGAATCCCATGCATCTATTGACTGCGCAACCGACAAATACTAAGCTGATGAATTAGAATTTCTATGTCATTATGGACTGACAAATGCGCAGCCTTGGGGGACTTATTGACTTCGAATGCGCCGCGCGCTGGCAGAGCTTCAAGCTTGCGTCGCTTGAACTTCATAAGACACCGGCTGCCGTGAGCCAGCAGATCAAGACTCTTGAACAAACTCTGGGCTTCCCCCTGTTCGAGCGGCACGCGCGCGGTGTGACGATTACCGATAAGGGCAAAGAACTTGCCGAGACTGTTGCCAAGGCAGTTCTGCTGCTCGACCAGAAAATAAGCGACCTTGCTGATGGCGGCGTCGACCGGGTGCTACGGGTTTCGACGACTCATTCATTCGCAATGAAATGGCTCATCCCAAGACTTCCGCGCTTCAACCTCGCCCATCCAGAGGTCGACTTTAGGCTGGAGGCGACAGATGAGCCGGTACCGCTAAACTCGGGCAAATGTGACGTCGTGGTCCGACATGCAAGGTATGAACCGCATGCGGCAGACGACTTGACGTTCCCGGATCGCTTCGTGATGGTCGCGAGCCCAAGCCTTCTTGAAAGGTCGGGGCGCCCGGACCTCTTGATCGATGACATAGATGGCCTTCCAATAATCTATGAAGGTTCAACGCACCCTTGGATGCTGTTGCTGGAAGCGCGAGGCATGCTCGGGAAGACATTGTCTTTCACCCGAGCCTTTAGCCATGCCGGGTTGCTCGTCCAGGCGGCGGTTTCGGGTGACGGGGTGGCACTGGTATCTGCAGCGATCGCGTCTGATGACATTTTGGCGGGCAGACTTGTTATGGCTGCCGATCTGTTCGTTCCGTCGTCCTACTGCTACAGGGTGCTGACTGCCTCCTCTAGTGCGACTAAGATCCAGGTGAAGCATTTCCGATCATGGATCGCCGAAGAAATGAGGCGATGCACTTAACCATGAGTCCGTTGCTCTACGAGTTCCCCAGATTCGTCATCACTGCTGTAATGGGCGAAAGAACATGGCTGACCAAAAGGATCCACCGCCACTACACTCGACTTTCGCCAGTGCCTGCTCGCATGAGAAAAATGCACGGAAGTTTGACCCCTTTCGGCGCACAACATTGACCCTGGCGGAGGCAGGGTATCTCATTTCTTCGATTGCTGAATTTAGCGGGCTGTTGGGGTCAATGTTCAATGCACACGGTGGGGTCAAACTTCTATGCGCCGAAAGACACTCGTCAATTATGCCTTCGCGGCGGAGCCGTCATTCAGGCGTTTCTGAACGCTCGAAAGCACCTCGTCGAACGTGGGCGGAGTTTCGTCAGGGGGGCACTTTTTGGTCATTTCCGTCATAGCGGGCAGAACCTTCGCCACTCTCCGCCACTATTCCACCGCCATGACGCAAAGGTAGGCTGGATTGCGGAACGTCCAGAAGCGGCAAAAATTATCTTTTGTTAATTACAGGTCTCGCTGACAAGGTTCTATCCTGTCTCGCTGCAGGTCGAGAACCGCCGGCGATGAGTGACCACCGCGACACGACGGAACTGGACGGCACTGCAGACGGGAGGATGAAAAGACAATCGTCCTCCACATTCGGGAGATGCAAAATGCGCTCTTTGATTGTTAAGACGGCGCTCACCGCCATCCTTATATCTGTCCCACTAGCAACCGCCTTCGCTGCGTCCCATGCTTCCCGTGCTTCACACGGTGCGCACGCCGGCGAGCATGATCGTCGCGATCATTGGGCTCGGACCGAGCCAGGCGACGATGACCCGCTTGTGGATCCAATGCCGATGTTCATCCCCGACAGCCGATTGGACACCATACTTGCTGAGATCCGTGCCGCCGACGGCCGTATCGCGGCTGACAGGGGCCGAAGGCTGCTCAGCGCCGCTGAAGTTCGTGATCTCCGTTCGGAAGAAGCCGCGATTCACAGGCAAGCCATCCAGATGGCTCTGAGCGACGGCACGATATCCGCGTTTCATTATCACGTGATAGAGCATCAGATCGCCAATCTCGATGGAGCGATTTCACGCGAGGCCCGCCACGCCTGACCGCTATCATCGCGCACCTGAAAAGCCGCTGCTCTGGGCGGCTTTTCTCTTCCTTATAAGTGTTTTGAACTGGCAAGATCAGATGCGGCAGGCGCCGATCGTGGCCGCGCTATTTCTTTTTCTGTTTCTGCAGGACGTCCAGATCGTTGTCTCGTATCTCAGCGGGGCAACTTTTGGTGCTAAGCCAATGTTCGGCCCCGAAAGCCGTTTGAATGCAGCGGAAAGTCGAGGCTGAATGCCAACGGCAAAAAGCTTGATGCCTGGTGATCTGCGGGACCCTGGGATGCAGCTAGCGGCCAATTTTTGCAAGCCGCGGCGACCGCTTAGTTCTGGGTCTTGGCTGCCAATCGCTTGAGTGGGCTGAACTGGCCGAAATTCGCATCGGTGTCTGAGAGATTCTTCGTGACAGAGGATCGTTGCAACAATATACAGTCAATGCCGATGAAGAAGGACATTGTGATATTTCGATGAAAGACTGGCGACCCGACCTCAGCCGCAGCAACAAGCCCCGCTACATGGCCATCGCCGACCTTATCGAGATGGATTTGCGCAGCGGTCGTCTGGCGATCGGTGATCGTCTGCCGCCGCAGCGCGAGTTGGCGAAACATCTGGATATCGATTTCACCACCGTCGCGCGTGGTTATGCCGAGGCGCAGAAGCGCGGACTGGTGGATTCGCACGTTGGCCGCGGCACGTTCGTCACCGGCGGGGCCGACAAGGAGCGCCGGGACTTCGGGTCCGACACCGCCCCCGATCCGCGCCGTATGTCGGCGATCGACCTTTCGATGAATATGCCGCCGGAGCCAACCGATCCGGAATTGATCATGCGGATGCGCGAGGGAATCTCGACGGTGGCTTCCAGCCTTATCCCGCTTCTGCGCTATCAAGGATTTGGCGGCTCGGGCATGGACAAGGCGGCCGCCGCCGCTTGGCTCAGCCGTCGCGGCCTTGTTCCGTCGCAGGAGCGTATTTTCGTGACGCCCGGCGCTCACCCGGCGCTGCTGGCGATTTGCGGCCTGCTGGCAAAGCCCTCTGAAACCATCCTGTCGGAACGCATCACCTATCCCGGCATCCGCTCGATTGCGGCGCAACTGCGCATCAATCTTTCGGGTTTGCCGATGGACGCTGATGGCATTTTGCCGGCGGCCTTTGCCGAAGCCTGCGAGAAATTGAAACCCAAGGGCATTTACCTCAACCCGACCCTGCAGAACCCGCTTACCCTGACTATCCCAGAGCGGCGGCGCGAAGAGATTTCCGCGGTGGCGCGCAAATATCACGTCCCGATCATCGAAGACGACGCCTATGGCTTCATTCCGCTGCATGCGCCGCCGCCGTTTGCAGCAATGGCCCCGGACCTCACCTGGCATATCGGCGGCTTGGCGAAATGCATCGGCGCCGGGCTCCGGCTGGCCTATGTCGTCGCACCGGATACCAAGGCGATCTGGCCCTTCGTCAGTGCCATGCGTGCCAACAATGTCATGGCGTCGCCGCTCAACATGGCGCTTGCCACACGGTGGATCGAGGATGGCACCGCCGATGTCATGCTTCGATTCATCCGCAAGGAGGCAGCGGCACGCCAGGAACTGGTCGCAGCCATCCTTCCGCCCGGTAGCTATCGTGGCGATCCCATCAGCTTCAACATCTGGCTGCCGCTGACGAACGGCTGGACGCGGTCGACCTTCGGCAGCCACATGCGCGCCTCGGGCATTGGCGTCGTCGCCAGCGATGCGTTCACGGTCGAAGGTCAGGCGCTGGAAGCGGTGCGCGTCTGCCTTGGAGGCCCTATCGAGCGCGAAAAGCTGCGGGGTAGTCTCGAATTCATGGGGCACGCACTTGAAGGCTCGCCTGAACTCGCGGCGTCCTTCTTCTAGATTGGTCCGCATGTCAATGGATCCGAGGTGAGAGCTCCGCGGCAATATGCCATATCGCACCAATTGGAAAAATGTACCTATATTGAATGCAGTCAATGAATTCATTCAATACGTGCATACCTGCATGTACTGTATAAGGATCTTTCGTCATGCAAACGGAGTGGCCACCAATTCCACCGACGACCACCGGGCTCAAAGGACGATGCCCGCGCTGTGGCCAGGGGCACATTTTCAACGGCTTCCTGAAAATTAGGCCCGAATGCGAAGTCTGCGGCCTCGACTACGGTTTCGCCGATCCGGCGGATGGTCCGGCCTTTTTTGTCATCTGCTTCGCTTGCGTGCCAAGTGTCCTGCTCGGCGTGTGGCTCGAAGTCCAGTATAGCGCGCCCTTGTGGGTTCATTTGCTGGTCACCGGTCCCTTCATGCTGGCTACTTGTATCCCGCCCTTGCGGCCGCTGAAGGGATGGTTGGTCGCCAGCCAATATTTCTACAAGGCGGAAGAGGGCAAGCTAGCCCGCACCTCTCCTGCGTCGAAAGAGGATTAAGTCCCGTTCCCGCCACCTACGCAAAACCGGCTCAAGCTCTGGGCAGCCGGGCAACACTGGATTCGGAACCGCGATGAGGCTACTTGAGAGCAACGCACGCGTTCCATAAATCGGCGGCGTTACTCAGCTCAATTCAGATCGCTGCCCGTGGTTCGAATACGCTCAAGGCGAGCGCGGGAGCGTCAGCTGCTTCGCCGATCTTCTTACACGAGCCTTTGCGCCGCGTCTCAGCGTGAGCTATCCAGGGCGCGCTCATGTTGACTCCGTCTTTCACTCAGCTCAAAAGAACTCTTGCCTACAGAGGGGAGATAACTGATGGCTGACGAGAACAACACGGGCTCCATTGCCGAAGTCGCAGAGACGGATGCAACGGCAAAAGTGCCGGCGCCTAAAAAGCCGCGCGCACCACGGGGCCAGAAGGCATCTGCCGGAGCAACGGTAGCTGCATCACTTGCGAAGACCGCGCAGCTGCCGAGTGGTCGCACGAAGCGTGGTAAAGGAGCCGGGCAGGCAAAGCTGACGCCCCAAGAAACGCAAATCACTGGCAAGAGCACGACCAAGGACGCCATCAAGGACATCGGTAGAAAGCAGGCGCCAAAGCAAACCGCGCAAACAGCCAAGGCGCCGCTACCAGCTCTCGATGCGTTGGGAGATCTAACTCAGCTTGAAGAAGAGAATAAAAGGCTCCGCAAAACCCTGGCAGATAAGCTTCGCGCGGAAAATACCGATCTGCGCAAGCGGCTCGGGCTCGTCTAATCGACTAGGATGGGGGCGATTGGGCGATCGACGGTAGAGAAACTCGCCGGCCTCAATCGCGAGCCCGGATCTAAAGCTGCGGCAACGCCCTGCTGCGGATTGCTCGAGGTTGAAGCACTATGAAAACACCATGGAAATTCCTTGCTCAGTTAGCGTCGCGAAGACGGCCGACAGAAACACCAGAGAATTCGGTTGGGGATGATGCCGATACCGAGGCGAGCGAAAGCGGCGTACGACGCGCGTCGGCACTTTCGTCAGACTCAACGGAAGTATCCGGTCGTCCTGACCACATTGAGCCTGCTGTTGATCTAGTGGCAACGACGACTTCAGATGAACCCGACAGCGATCTCGATGTTCCCCAGGCAATCTCGCCGCCAAACGATGGTGAAGAGGTCCAGAGGCCCACTCGTCATGAGATTAGCCGACCCGGTGCCAATGCGCATGCGTTGGTGCCGGAAAGCAAGCCAAGAAAAAAATCTCTACGAACATTGCGGCCAAAGCGGCCGGAACGCCCGAAGAAAACCCGCGCCGACATGGTTTCGGGGAACACTGCCATCCCAAATAGCAATCAAAGTGCGCAATCCTCGTCCCCTCGAGAAGCCTTCTTCGATGAGGTGGCAAGCCTGGACGAGGAGATCAGGCAACTGAGAAGCCAATTGGCGCAAAAGCTGCATTTGCAGAATGTTCAGCTTGTAAGGATGCTTGAACGATTCGACGGATCGTGAGCCTACATACCCCTGGCGGTTGCCCGGACAAACCGGCTGTCCTGGATGGCAGAGATATCACGACGTCCACGCTCCGAGAGGATCACTCCAACATCTCCGCATAGCTGTCGCGGCAGTGGCTTGCAGAAGGCGCTCTGCGCTGGCGGGCGGTGCCGGAGAGCGCCTTCCTTCACGCAGCGGCATCGCAATAATCACGCGGTCGGTTGTCGCTGGCCGATGATCGGTCCGATGCAGGCTGCAAGCGTGAGCGCTACGGCCGCAAAAGATGCCCATGCCTCCGGCGCTCTCATGCTCCAGAGGGTTAGGCCGCTCAAGAGACACCAGAGGAGGGGGATCGGAAGGAGCAGAGGCAAGAACTTGCTGCGGGCGAGAAGCAGAAAGCCCAACGTTCCGATCGTTGTCGGATCGGGCGCGACGCCAAAGATCTCGGACGAGGTCCAGACCCGTCCCTGCAGCGGCGCAAGCAGAGGCTGCCCGGCGAGCGCGAAGGCGAGGAGCGCAAATCCCGTCCAGGCGGCGGCTCCGCGCGGGCAAAAGACAAGACCGTTAAGCAGCGTGCCGATGACGAAGAGCAGTAGGGCCTCAACGGCAAATGCGGGTGCGACGTAGGCGGCGGTCCAGTTTATGGTCGCGTAACGGTTCCATAGAAAAGACCATCCGACGAGGGCCCAAAGGATCGCGAGAACGAGCGCGACGAAGCGCCCGGAAGCAGAAGACTGTCGCACGATAAGGGCAACCGTGGCAAAGCCGGAAGCCAGTGTGAGCGCCTGTAGCGGCCAGAGGATCGCATTGTGCAATTCGAACATCCGCCAGTAGACGCGTGGCGAAAAGAGCAGAAAATCCTCAAGACTGTAGGTCCACCATTCCGACATCAAAGATCCTGCACATAGGCTACCATGCGCTCGCGAGTGGTGGCGTCTGGCAAGGGGCCCGTCGCCGCCGCGACGTTCTCACGCACATGGTCGACACGGATCGTTGCTGGGATCGCGACGGTGACGGCCGGATGGGAGAGAATGAACTTCAGGAGGAACTGAGCCCAACTCGATGCACCTAGTTCGGCCGCCCATTCGGGCATAGGTTCGCCGTCGAGCCGACTAGTCAGCGCGCCTTGCCGGAAGGGCCGGTTGATGATCACGGCAATTCCACGTTCCGCCGCCAGCGGCAGGATCCGCTCTTCCGCCTCGCGATCGATGATATTATAGGAGAGTTGCACAAAATCGATGGCTTCGTGCCGCATGATCTGTTCAAGAAGATCATGACGGCGCCCTTCGGAGGTCGTAATCCCGACATAGCGCACGGAGCCAGCCGCCTTCATTGCGAACAGGGTTTGCAGATGCGCCTCCCAGGCAAGGAGGTTGTGGACCTGAATGAGGTCGAAGCGCGGCACATCCCAGAGACGGCGGGATTGCTCGATCTGGCTTGGACCGTCAGCTCCCGAGGACGTCCAGACCTTCTCCGCCGAAAAAAGCGCCGCCGGCTGCCCGAGCTTTTGCAGGCCATGGCCGACGACTGGCTGCGATGACCCGTACATGGGCGAAGAGTCGATCATGCGTCCGCCAGCCTCGAAGAAGGCTGCCATGACGTCCGCGCATTCGTCCCTAAGCGTTGGATCGTCGCCGACATTGAAGGTGATCCAAGTCCCAAGTCCGACGGCCGGAATCGCCTCGCCCGTCGAAGGGATGCGGCGCGCGACAGGCCGCTGATCCTGGGAATGTGCCAAGAGCGGCGGGAAATTTATTGCGGCCATCACAGCTAGGGAGGCCTGCACCAGCATTCGACGTGTCGTCAGCATACGGTCTCCGTGATATCGGCGGCAACTGGCGAACCCGATGAGGCGATGGCCGATCTCGATCGTCTCGGGCTGCTACCGCGATTTTAGAACGTTGCCGAGGGTCTGCAAAGCGTCGACCGCAGCCGATAATAGAGTGACGCCCACCGGCAGTCGTTGTGGACTTCGCCGAGCAACGGCTTTCAGCAACTCTATGGCGGAATGGAATGTCGCGAGGCGCACGTCGTATCATCTCGGACGCGGGGCGCGGACGCATGCGCCCTCGTTGGGACGCGAAACCGAGCCGGTGCAAACGAGCCGCCCGACACGCTGCCAAATCTCGCCTATGCCCATCGCCCAGGAGCTTGTCTTCAGAAAGCACCGTCTCAAGAGTTGGCCAAGGTTGTGGCCGAGTTCCCGTTCCAGCGGTGTCGGAGTGAACCGAAGGCCCGCCGAACCGGGCCTTCGAGCTGAAGCTGGTGAGGGGCATTGATTTCCGGTTTGGATTAGGGGTTGCGTGAAACAAGGGCAATCTGCGTCGCGTGAGGTAACTTCGCTCTTAAATGATGCGCGATTGACTCCGACGACCTTTGTGCGACTGTGCGCGAACCGGAATCACTTGCCAGAAAATGTCCGCAACCATGACACCCGAACGATTTTCCGAATGCCTCCTGCATATCCGTTGGACGCCGATCAACATTGCGTCCGCGCTTCAATGCGAGTTGTCATGGATCGAGGCGCTTGAAGCGGGAAACGAGGAAATTCCAGAGGGTCTTGCAGCTTGGTTGGAGACGCTGGCGCAAGCACACGAAACTCTGCCGCCACCAAAGACATATCGCGGCAAGAGGTCTCAGTTATAAGCAGGGCGCCGGAAGGGAACGGTCCGCGCTTGATCAATGGCTTTCACGCGCTCCCCGTCAATGAGGTGTTGGCGGAGCAGGTCGCAGGAGTCAAACGATGCGGCTGGATTCGGGCGTACGGGTGAAGTTCCCGCAAAAGCGAGGCCGGGACCTCTACGTCTTCAGCGGTTTCCGTGGTCGTCGATACGCAGACCTTTGCCGGAGGAGAGCAGGGGCTTCTTTCATCTGATGATAACCGAATGAGAGGCGAAGGCTTCAAGCAAGCTGGTCGCCTTTCTTCCTGCGATGGCGGAAACTTCGCCACAGGTGGCGTCTTTTCGGATCGTGATCGACTTCGTCGTTGCGGACCAAACGGGGGCACGACCGGAGATTGCTGCCTCAGGTCTCTTGCTGCATTTCCCGACGTTCCAAGGGTCGCGGAACAAAAAGGCAGGCTGGAACGATCAATACGGCAGTCACCAGCATGACCAAGAAGGTAGAATGTAGTGCATGCTGAAGGACGAGCCGGAGCTCTTCTGCACTAGTGACGACGGCACCCGTGCCATTCAAAAGCGCCCGAAGTTGCTCCGGCGTTATCGCCTGGCCGCTGGCGGTGTGCGCCAGGCCATATGTCAGTACTGCACCGAGCACGGCTGCGCCGAGCGTGCTACCGAGATTGCGCGAGAAGACGTTCGAGGCGGTAGCACTGCCGCGTTCAGACCAGTTCACGCTTTCCTGAGTGAGGATCAAGGCACAGATGTTGAGCAATCCCATGCCGAAACCCATCACCAATGAACCGGCGCCAGCCAGGACAGCCGAACTCGAGGGCGTCAGCAGAACCAGCAGGCACGTGCCCGCCGGAATGCAGACGCTGCCGGCGATCATGATGGATCGCAAACCGAAGCGGGCAAACTGGCGGGATGCGATCGTTGCACCGCAGGGCCAACCCAGCAGCAACATGGTCAATGCGAAACCTGCCACGAGAGGCGAGCGGTTGAGAACCGTCTGCACGTACATCGGAAGGAAGGTCGTCAGACCCATGATCGACATACTTGCGAAAAAGACCGCCAGATTTGCGAACGCTATCGGCCGTTTCAGCCACAGGTCCGGAGCGACCATGGGCGCTTCGGCACGACGCTCCTGCCAGATGAAAGCGGCCAGAGTGACGATAAAGACGACGAGGGCAGCGATGGCTTGCCCGGAAACGGCACTTTCCATTTCCGTCAAAGCAATCATCAGTGAGGAAATCGAAATGGCGAAAAGTGCAGCGCCGAGCACATCGACAGCGACCATTCGGCTCCGCTTCTCCTCGTGCAAAAACAGTATGAACCCCAATGCGGCGAGAAGTCCGACTGGCACGTTGATCCAGAATACCCAGGCCCATGGGAGATTGTGAATGATCATGCTGCCGAGGAGCGGGCCGACGACGGCCGACAGCGCCCACACGCTTGCGAGGTAGCCTTGGACCTTGCCGCGCTGGTTTCCGGGAAAAAGATCGGCAACTACCGTCATGGCGACGGGCTGAATCGATCCTGCACCGATACCCTGGAGCAGCCGAAAAGCAATCATCGACGGCATCGACCATGCGAAGCCGGCAAGCACGGATGCGAACAGGAACAATCCGATACCCAGGAGGATCATCGGTTTGCGGCCATAAATATCCGCGAGTTTGCCGAATACAACGGTTGTCGCCGTCTGCGTCAGCAGGAATGACGAGAACACCCAGGAATAGAGGTTGATCTGCCCCAGCTGGGCGGCGATTTGCGGCATCGCCGTCGAAACGATCGTTGCTTCGATGGCAATCATCGCCATGCTTGCCATGATCGCGACCACAACGAGCCCGCGATGGGAAGTTTTTTGAGACATAGATGGCTCTTCAGAAAAAAAGGGGGGGCCGTGAGGGGCGGCAGCGATGACGGGCTATTGCATGAGGACCTAACTACTCCTCAGGTCCCTCGCGTCAAGCAACGATTTGAGTGCTACCCCAGGCTGCCCGGCAATATCTATTCCTGCCGATCATCAGCGCTTGTTCGCGGGCAAGTAGAGACGTGTTGGACTCAAATTGCGATGGAATCAGAGAGTTGCTGACCAAAATCAGGTAGGAAAGCACCACGGATCGCAAGTTGAATCGCCGGATTCGACTGAGCAGACTGACGTCAGCTTGGAGATGCGTCTTAAGCGCGCGGATGACCGAACAAAGCGAAACTCCTCGACATTATTCCGTCCATGCGCGTTACCGATCAATCACTCGCGGTGGATTGGATCAATCCAGCGGACCTCTTCCGGCTTTTCGACCGGTTCGATATCAAGGTTGACGACCACCGGTTCCTGGCCCGAGCGGACGAGGACGCATTCCAGGGTCTCGTCCCGACTGGCGTTGATTTCTTGATGGGGAACGAATGGCGGTACGTAGATGAAATCGCCAGGACCAGCTTCAGCCGTATACTGAAGCTCCTCTCCCCACCGCATCCGGGCTTTGCCCTTGACCACGTAGATGATGCTTTCGAGATCGCCATGATGGTGAGCGCCGGTCTTGGCATTGGCATGGATCGTCACGGTGCCGGCCCAGATCTTCTCCGCTCCGGCGCGCGCCTTGCTGACGGCGGTAGCGCGGTTCATGCCAGGTGTCTGTGCCGTATTCGGATCGAGCGAATTGCCGGGAATGACCTTGACGCCATTCTCGCGCCAATGATCTTGCGCATGGTGGTGCTGGTCGTCGTCGTGATTGTGGTCGTGAGTCACTCTATTCTCGATTCTCGTCTGTTTTGGGATCTGGTTTGCTCGATCAGGCGGCCGCCCATACGTTGAGTTGCGAACAGCGTCGATGACATCGGCAGGCTCGGTGCGGACCAGCCAGTCGGGTCTGACATCCGATCGATTACAATGGTCGCCTGCATCGGCAGTTCCCAGGGCCGGTGGTACACCTTCACCTCGCCGATAGGAGAACCACTGGCGATCGAAGACCGCTTCGATGGTTCGTTGAGAGTGTAGAGGATACCGAAGCGGTGACCAAGCCTATTGTCCGTATCGCTGGCGTTCGGAAAATCGAACTTGTGGCGATCGCCAATCTCGACCGACGTTAATCAGTTTGAATGGTTCGACGGTGTCGCCGGCCTTGACGACACCGCCGCGGTTGCTCGTGTCGACCAGCACTTGACGCTGATCGACATTGATCTTCAGTTTATCGGGCGCCATCTGCAGCGTCGGCAGCTCACGTCTTACCGAAATCGAGGCGGCGCGGCACTATGGCAACCGCTTCGTGACCGCCCGCGGGATCACGCTCGGGGAGTCGAAGCCGCCGCTCTCCGCATATTCCAGACGGATCGCGGATCGTCGTCACCCTCGTCTGCGACGGCCTCGACCTCGGCATCACCCGCCGGCACATGATCTGACCGAGAGACTAGCAGGAACTAGTCCGCCCGGCATCCGCTCGTGCGGCTCCATTGGAGCTTGCAGGAGTGGACTGCCGTTCCTATCTCAATTGCGGGAGCGTAAGAGGAGTGAAAGAATGGCCCCGTCATCAGTTGAACCTTCCTGTTACGAAATCGAGATATTTCCGCCGCAACGACGCAGGCCGTCGCAGAGCTCCTTTATCTGTCTGTGTTGCCAGCGCAGCCTCCGAAGCCAGCTCATGGACCCGGACGGCTGCGGAATCTGCGACGATTGCCTGAGCCCTGGCTTGCTTCCTGAACGCCCTTCGGCAGTTCACAGGACGATGTTCTCCGAGAAGGCCGCCCTATCATGTGTAGGGGTGGCGAGAACAACTAAAAGATGATGCGCGCATCATGAAAAACTAATAGTTGACGACGCGGCTTAGGTCAGTTATATGACTGATTGTCGAATTTTGCTTGCTAGCTTGGTTATCGCGCGATTGGCACCGCGGCCTGAACGAACTTCCTTTCAAAAATCGCTATCCCGTCCGCATCGCGTTGGCGCTGTGGTTCTTCAATATTGCTATGAAAGGGTTCATCATGACCACTGGCACAGTTAAATGGTTCAATTCCACCAAGGGCTTCGGCTTCATTCAGCCGGACAACGGCGGCGCTGACGCCTTCGTTCACATCTCTGCCGTCGAGCGTGCCGGAATGCGCGAACTCGTCGAGGGCCAGAAGATTGGTTTCGATCTCGAGCGCGACAGCAAGTCGGGCAAGATGTCGGCCTGCAATCTTCAGAACGCTTAAATCGATGTCTGCTTTCCTTTGACCACGGATGTACTGGCACTGCCGGAAGCAGGTTATCAATTCGGGGCCAGGCGATTTGCCTGGCCTTTTTGCATTCGCTCGCGCGTCGAGCCTGCCCTATCGGAGCCAAGATGACAGAGACCTACAGCAAATCTCGCCAACAGGCGGAGATCGCCTTCGGTAGTATCCAGACGCAGTTTTTCGCAAAGAACAAGGCGGTCGAAGAGCTCGACTCCGTTGCCCAGTCCCGAGAGGCGAAGACCTTACGGCTTCGTGAGGCACGCCTTGCAAGGGAACTCAATGACCGCGTGTTGGGAACCTCCGCCCTGCTTGCAAAACGCCCCAAGGCCAGATGACCGCTATCACACCCCATTTGGATGAAGAATGGAAGAACGCCAGAAATAACGAGCCTTCAGACCGGCGCGCCGAGGCTGCGGTGGTCAAGTCAGCTCAGCTTAACGCGTACCGTGTCGCAAAGACTGTGGCCGAGCCCGATCGCTGGCAAGGCAAGCCGAGCGCCCGTGTCCTGAACGTGAAGCACCCTGGAGATGCACTTGTGCGGTTGAAGGGGCACCAACGGCATTGGCCAGAGGGGTGCTGACAGTTCACTCACACCAAAGGAAGCTTCAATGGTACCAGATACGAAGGAACTTCAGTCGATCAATACGGCCTGGCAGATCGCTATCCAGGAAATTCTGCGCATGGTTATCAGAGACATGTATCACGGCGGCGGCGAGGCATCATTCAAAACGCATATCAAGCGTATCGAAGAGGCAGCCGTGGACAGCATTTACACGGACCTGAGGCTGCGGGGGACAGATGAATGGACGGAAGTCCTGGTCAAGGAAAGGGCGAGTAATTTCGTTACGACCCTGCTGACCTCGTTTACATACGATCGGGCATGAGAACAGCTGCTGGCGATCTCCAGCCGGCTCTGCCGTGAGCAGTCGCGGAGCAAACGAGCTGATGTCATCTTCTTCGGCCGCGCCGGCCACGCGGCCTGTGAGCTGCTTCTGAAATTGTCTGCAACGATCGTCGGTCAGGCGGATGTGGATGTGGAAGTGGAAAGCAGGGCTTGCCGATCGTCGCACAATGCCCATGGCGCATCTGTTCCGCTTTGACGATCATGGGATTGGGCAATGTCCGGACCCGGCTCCATCGTCAGCATGGATTAACGGGCCTTGTACTTCGCGTCGAGTTCTTCCATGGCTTTGACATTTCCGGCAGACCGACCGTTCTCGTCGAAGGTATGGGCAAGAAACGCATCAGCGATCGACTTTGCAAGCTCCGTTCCGATGACGCGGGCTCCCATCGTGATGATCTGCGCATTATTGGAAAGCGCGGCGCGCTCGGCAGAATAGGTGTCGTGCGTCAGGGCAGCGCGGATGCCCGGAACCTTGTTGGCCGAGATGCAGACGCCGATGCCGGTGCCGCAAACGAGGATCGCCTTGTGGTAGGTGCCGTCGATGACGCCCGAGGCCACGCGGTCCGAGAGGTTGGCGTAGAAAGGATCGGCACCGGCGCTCGTGCGCGAGACTTCGTGTACTTCGAAGCGGTCTTTTAGATGGTCGGCCAGAACTTTGGCGAGGCCCTCGCCGGCGCTGTCTCCTGCAATGGCAAGCTTCATGGTTCTTTCTCCTCAGAGTTTGGCGGCGCATTTTGCCAGGATGTCGAGGTAGCCTTCGACATTCCAGGCCGAACGGCCGATGAAGAGCCCGTCGATATGCGGGCTGACGATCAGTTCGTCGCAGTTCTGTGGGTTGACTGACCCGCCATAAAGGCAGGGGATCTTCCGGCCGAGCACAGCTTCGGCAACGGCGATTATTTCAGACTGGTGGGCATCTGCGTAATCCGCAGTCGCCGGAATGCCCTTTTCGCCGATCGCCCAGACGGGCTCGTAGGCCAGCAGGATCTCGGCGCTCTTCTGGGCGCTCGAAAGTTTCGAAAGTGCGCCACGAACCTGGGCCGCTAGGATGTCGGCAGCCTTCCCGCTTTCACGGTCGGAGAGCGTCTCGCCAATGCAGATCAACGGAATGAGACCGTGGCGAACGGCTGCTTCGGTCTTCAGGCCAACTGTCTCGTCGGTCTCTCCAAAATGTTCGCGCCGCTCCGAATGGCCGAGCTCGACGAGATCGAGTTCGCAGTCCTTCAGCATCACCGCCGAGACTTCGCCCGTCCACGCCCCCTCATCGGCCCAGTGCATGTTCTGCGCACCGACCTTCACGGACGTCTTGGCAAGCAGTGTCTTGACCTCGCGTACCGCCGTGAAGGGCGGAATCACGAAGCGCTGGATGCGCGGGTCGCGCGCGGCATCCGCGGCTTCGAGGCCACGCGCGAAATGCTGAGCTTGCGCAAGCGTCTTGTTCATCTTCCAGCTGGTGCCAATCCAGAAGCGCGGTTTTTCGGTCATGTCGGATCCTGCGTTGATGCGATGGTGAGCGTAATGCCCGCCTGCTCGAATTCCTCCAGGAAAGCAGCATCCGGTGCGACGTCGGTTATAACGGCGTCGAAGTCGGCGAGATCCGCCATGACGTGCAGTGCGGTGTGGCCAATGCGCTGGTGGTTGACCAGGAGGCAGGTCCTGGCCGACGACGCGATCATCGCCCGCTTGGCGCGCACGACGTTGTCGTCCATATGGTAGGCGAGCCTGCCGCGGACGGCCGGCGTCGAAATGAAGGCGATGTCGGCCCTCAGTCGCGACAGTGCCTCTTCGGTGACGACGCCGAGATAGGCGTTGAACTTCGCCGAATAGATGCCCCCGAGCGCGATCAGCGTGATGCCGCTTTCGCCCTTCAGCCGCTCCATGATCGCCGCGTTGTTGGTGATCACCGTCAGTGGACGCTTCTGCAGCAACATTTCCCCGAGTACGGCCGCCATTGAGCCGTCGTTTACCATCACGGTCATTCCCGGCTCCACCAGTTCCAGCGCGGTCTGCGCCATTGCGAGCTTGGCCTCGGTGCCCTGGCGCTCGCGAATGCGAAAGTCGCTTTCGAACTGCATTCCGGCATCGATGGTCGCGCCCCCCCGAACCTTGCGCAGGACACCCGCCTGCTCGAGATCGTCGAGATCGCGATGGATCGTCATCTTCGACACGGCGAAGCGATCGGCAAGGTCGTCGAGATCGACGGTCTTGTTTTCGACGAGCAGGTTGACGATCAACTGCTGCCGTTCTTCCCGTCTCATCCCCGTTCTCCGCCCTCGTTCTGATTCAAAATAACGATTATCTCGTGATAATCAACAAGAATTGTGTTATTTTGCGATGAAAGCTTGTTGTCTTGATATGCTACTCCAACAGGGCCTGCGCGGTTCGCTCGTCCGTTATAAGCCCGAAAAGGCGGCGGCTGTTGAGAATTGCCCGGATGGCCGGCACCTTCGCCTGTCCGCCCGCCAGCGCCACAAGCCGCTCCCTCGTGGTTTTAGGGAATGACGCGGAAAGCGTGCGCGCTGTTAGCGTCGTCTCAAGGATGTGGCCGTCGGCGTCGAAAAAGTGCCCGAGGATTTCGCCGACGCCGCCTGCGGCGGCAATGTCCTCCATTTCACGGGGCTCAACCACGCCGGACAAAACAAGCTGCGCCTCTGCATCGACAGTTCCCAGGCCAACGAGCTTCAGATCGGCATTGTTGGCCAGATCGAAGACTTCTTTGACGGCACGCTGCGCCTTCAACACTTCACGGTCCTCGCCGGTATTGGCGAAGAATGGAACCGGCATGACATAGGCATGGGTACCCGTCTTTTCGGCGATGCGGTGCATCACGTCATAGGGATTGGCGCCGTAGTTTCGTGTCAGGCCGCCAAGCAACGAGACGAAGCGCAGGCCCTTCGCGTTCACCCTTGGCATATACTGGACGGCGGCGGAAAGCGTGCGGCCGTGACCAAGGCCGATGACCGTATTGTCGCCGCGCTCGATCTCGCGCTTGAGATAGCCGGCGCCCGCATGGCCGAGCGCGCGAAGCGGCAACCCTTCCTCGCCGAGATCGGGTGCGACCTCGCAATATTGGAGCCCGAACCGTTCGGAAAGCCGCATCTCCAGCTCGACGCATTCGACGATATCCCCGTCGATGGTGACTTTGACGACGCCATCGGCAACCGCTCTCGCGATCAGGCGATGCGCCTTTACCGATGGCACGCCGAGGCGCCGGGCGACGTCGGACTGCGTTAGCCCGCCCGCATAGTGAAGCCAGGCAGCACGCACGGCTAGCGTATTATCGGCGTCCGTCATCACGGTTCCCTTTCGTATGTCACAGGTGGCGATTTCGCCGTATCGCAATGCTGCCTTTTAAAGATGCCCGCCTTAGATGTTCAAGTCGGCGACGCCTGTGTCGATATGCGGCGCCCAGAAGGCGACGCTTTCGGCGATCTGCGGGATGACCTGACGATCGTTGGGCTCGCGTTCCTTGAAGGAGAGTTCCAGGCAAATTTCATTGTCCTTCGCCCCACCTTCGGCAAGTGCCTGAAGCAGAGGCGCGGGCTGGATGCGGCCCTTAGCGTTGAATTCTGCAGTAAAGGGCCGGTGTCCGCCCTTGTCCATCAGGCTCTGCTTGATGTGGATGATCGGCGATACCGGCGGGACGGCGCGTGCCCAGGCATAGGGGTTGTAGTCGTCGGGGTTGGCGGAGGTGATGTCGCCATGATCGATATCCGCCATCATCCACATCGGGATGGCCAATCCGGCGGCTGCCAGCCGCTTCTGCAGCGACAGGCATGCGGCAACCGTCTCGCCGAACTCGCGGCCGATGCTCATCGGCTCCCAGAAGATGTAGGAAAGGCCTGAAGCGCGTGCGTGGTCGGCTATCTGTGCCCAGCAGTCGATCGCGATCTTGACCAGTTCCTCGCGTCTGACCGGATCGTCGAAGTCCTTGTAGGTGAAGATTGCAAACTGCGTTCCGACGGAGTGGCCGCCGAGATCGGCGGTGATGTCGGCAAAAGTCTTGAACCAGTCGATGTAATAGCGGCGCACATCGGCATCTGGATGTCCGAAGTGGTTGAGGCGACCATAAGGTCCCGTCATGCCTGATGTGACCCGCACACCCGTGCGCTTCAGCGCGGCGTTCATCGTGCGCGCCAGGCGGCGGATCACGGGCGCCTGCCAGCTTGGATTGATGAACTCGTGGGTCAGCTGGAGGTCGCGGATCCTCAAGTCTCGCGCGACCGTCTCGATGAGGTCGTCGGGGTCTGCGAAGCGATTCACAAGTGGATTGGTATTGAGCGAAAGGGTCAGCGGCATGGCAATATCCTTCACGCTGCGGCAAGGCGGATTGAAGCAAACCACTCGCCAAAGGCTGCACGTTCCGCTTCGCTCAGATGCAGGTAATGCTTGGTGCGGCGGTAGAGGATGTCTTCGGCCGTCGCGGCCCATTCCGTCGCAACGAGATAGCGGGCCTCGGCCTCATAAAGCTGCCCGCCGAAATGCCGCCCGAGCCCTTGGATGCCGGTCGCACCCGCAATCACATTCTTCGTGCGGGCGCCATAGAGACGGCCGTAGTGATGCACGAGCTTGCGCGGCATCCATGGATAGGCATCGCGCAGGCTGTTGGCGAAGGTCTCGTAGTCGGCATTCGGAATTTCGCCGCCGGGCAACGGCGCCTTCTCCGTCCAGTCTCCGCTCATATTCGGAAAAATATGCTTGAGACGTTGCATGCCCCGTTCGGCAAGCTCACGGAATGTGGTGATCTTACCACCGAAGACGTTGAGTAGAGGAGCGCCGCCCGTCTCGTCGAGATCGAAGACATAGTCGCGGGTAACGGCGGACGGATTGCCCTTGCCGTCGTCGAAAAGTGGACGAACGCCGGAGAAGCTATGCAGCACATCCTCCCGGCGTAGCTTCTCCTTGAAGTAGCGATTGACCGCCTTCAAAAGATAATCGATTTCCGCATCGTCGGCGGACACATCCTCGGCGCGGCCTTCATAGGCGATATCGGTCGTCCCGATCAGCGCCTTGTCGCCCTCATAGGGGTTGATGAAAATGACGCGCTTGTCGTGGTTCTGGACCAGATAGGCATTGGAGCCGGCCCAGAACTTCGGCACGATGATATGGCTACCCTTCACGAGACGGACGTTGCGGTCGGAGTTCGAGCCGGTGACACGATTGATAATGTCCATCACCCAGGGGCCGGCGCAGTTGACGAGACATTTTGCACGGAAGGTTCGCGTCTCTCCCGTGAGACTGTTTTTCGTCGTGACGATCCAGCTGCCGCTCTCACGACGCGCCGAGACGGCTGCCGATCGAGTGAGAATAGTAGCGCCTTTTTCCGCCGCGCTGACCGCATTCAGGACCACGAGGCGGGCGTCATCGACCCAGCAATCGGAATATTCGAAGCCGCGCGTGTATTGATCGAGGATCGGGGTTCCCTCCGGATCACGCAGCAGATTGAGCGTGCGTGTCCCCGGCAGCTTTTTGCGGCCGCCAAGGTGATCGTAAAGGAAAAGGCCGAGCCGCACGAGCCACGCCGGACGATCCTGCGGGCTGTGCGGCAGGACGAAGCGCATCGGCCAGATGATATGAGGCGCGGCATTGAGCAACACTTCACGCTCGATCAGCGCCTCGCGCACCAGGCGGAATTCGTAGTATTCGAGATAACGCAGACCGCCATGCACCAGCTTGCCCGAACGAGACGAGGTTCCCTGTGCCAGATCGTCCTTATCGCACAGCGCGACTTTCAGGCCGCGGCCCGCAGCATCGCGTGCGATTCCCGCACCATTGATTCCTCCGCCGATAACGAAGAGATCCAGGAGGTCGGGTTCAGTCATGTCATGCTCCTTCGATGCTTGCTGCATCAAACCTTGATTTACTCGTCTACCGGCGATGTCGTTGCGGCTCGGGCGAGCTTGCCCCAGGCAGGCGCCATTGCCTGGCGCACATCGGTGTAGGCGGAAAATAGCCGGTCGAACCGGGCAGCTTCGTTTACGTCCGGAATCTCCGCGTCGCCGAGCAGCGGCGTCACCCAGTCGGCAATGCATTCGTCCATGCTAGAATAGACGCCGACGGCCACTGCGGCCATCATCGCCACGCCGGCGGCCCCCGTCTCATCGCGGCGCGACTGGCGGATCGGTGCGTTAACGGCGGCCGAGAGTGAACGGCGAAGGGCGACCGAGCGTGTTGCGCCGCCCGTGATCCGTAACTCGTCGGGCATCGCGCCCATTGCCGCGTAGCAATCGCGGGTGGCAAGCCCCAACCCTTCGACCACACTGCGCAGCAGGTCGGGGAAGCCGTGGCGCGTAGAAAGCCCCGTGAAGCCCGCGCGTGCATTGGCGTTGACGAAGGGCCCACGTTCCCCAGCTTCGGAGATGTAGGGATGGTAAAGCACCGAACCCGGCCGGCTTTCCGCAAACCAGCCGTCGATGCGCGCAATCAGGTCTGCATGCGAAGCAGGCTTGCCCGCCTCGGCCATTAAGTAGGCGGCGACGTCCAGGATCCAGTCGATGTTGATCGTAGCGCCCATGTTGGTCTGGACCTGGGTGACGATGCCGGGGACGGGCAGAGCGATCACATATCCCGTACCCTCATGATTGAGCTGAACGTTAGCAACAGCCTTGGCACGCATGTGCACGCCCGTCGAACCGATCGTCGAGCAGGCGGCATTGCGAGCGCCGCTGCGCACGCCTGCACCCAGCGCCGTCATCGCCATGTCGACATAACCAAGGCAGACCGGCGTACCGGCAAGAAGTCCGCAGGCCCTCGCCGCCTCGGATGTCAGCGGGTGAGTGATCTCGGTGCCGTCGATGATTTCAGGAAGAAGCGCCCGTCTATGGCTCAGGCCGAGCGCATCGATCACCACCGCATCATATTGCCGCGTCCGGAAGTTGCCGAAGGTAAAGCTCGCTTCGGACGGATCGGTCGCCCGCACGGTTGTCAGGTTGAGATAAAGCCAGTCCTTGCAGTGCAGCGCCGTCTCCGCTCGGTCGAGAAGGTCCGGTGTGAAGCGATCCATATGGGCGAGTTGTGCACCCTGCTGGCAAGTGTTGAGGCCGGTGCCTGTTGCCTCGAAGCGGGCACGGTTCTCATTTCCGCCGGCAAGCGACGTGACGGTCGGTGCGGCGCGCGCATCGAGCCATAGCCAGGCATCAGCGACCGGCATATTGCCGCGGCCGACGAGCCAGGTGCCGTCGCCCTGGCCGGTGACCGCGACGGATGCGGTGCGTGATGCGAGATTGGGTACCTTTTCTCCAAGGCCACGTAACGCGCTGGCGCAATCGAGCCAAGTCTGACCGAGCGCCTGCGTTGCGGAGCCGTCGTCTCCCGTCGTGTATCTGTTGCGTACGGAGGCCGTGGCGATCTGGCGTCCGGACAGATTAAAGGCCACCGCCTTGATGACGGAGGTACCGGCATCGATCCCGATGATGATCTTCTCAGTCGATGTCATCGCAGGACTATCTCGCCTCTATTGCGAACGCCTCGGCGGCTGTTACGCGCGTCCAATTCATCTGAAGTCCTCCCGATCGGCAAGATTCGTTGGGGATTCGGCATCCGGCTGCCAACTGCTTCGGTCCTTCTGTGGCCTGCGGCAACGCTCTGCCTTTTGCAAATCCTCGATGAAATATGTAGCGGAACCTCAGACAGGCGCCTCGTTGCGGAACATAACATAATGATACCATAAGACCAGTAAGATTTTGCTGGCATTGCAATTTTTTTCAGCTAAAATAAATCCCATAAGAGTGAAGAGAGCCTCTTGCGAAATGATGGGCTGCAAGGCCATCGTCGCCAGTCTCTGCTGCGTCGGATCTGAATAATACGCAATCTATACAGTGGGTTATATGCGTATGCCGGGCAGGGAGCGCAGAGGCGAGTTTGTGCGTTTGCTTCCAATTATTCCGCGCTGCAGCGGGAAAAACTGAACGCAAAGTCACGCGTTTTTGCTCACGTTCTCATCAAGTGGCCATTGACACGTGCCGAAAAATATAACATGGTTTTCGACGTAAATAACACAATTCTATCACGGAGGTGCGCTTCCGGATCGAGAGCCCAGGCGGTTGGAGGAGACAGTCGCCGGTCGTGCTGAGGAGGCTTCCAGATGAGGATTTTTGTCCACGGTTGCGGTCCTGCCGGTGATCTGCCGATTGTTTGCTCTGGTGCGGCACGCAACGGGTCCGCCGGTCTGAGATTGCTTCCGCGCGCGCCCTTCTTTCCTAACCGTTCAAGTCAAAGGCCGTCCGGACATGAGTACACCGCCTGATTATGCAGCATCAAAGCCGAGCAGCGGCAATTTCAAGCTCATGGCAAGCGCGGCGCTTGCCGTCATCGTCCTTGGGGCGATTGCGCTCGATACCACGGTCGTCAAGATGGGCTCCGCCAACGATGTCCGCCAACAGGCATTTTCCGCGGAGACTTTCGGCGCAGAGCAGTTCCCGAAGATTAAGGCGAATGTCGAGGATCGGGCCGTTGCGGTCTCCGAGCTTGCGGCCGCAATCGCTGCCGACAAGAAGGCAGCCGCCGACAAATACGGGACTGCGACGAGCACCGGACCGGTGATCCCTGTTACGCTGACGGGTGTCTTCGGCGCCCGCAAGGCGAACATGAGTGAGCTAAAAGTCGATGGGTTGCCTCCCGAGACGGTGGTCCGTGTCCAGACCGGTCCTGCGGTCAATGGCACGGACCTCCGTGACGCGACCGGAACCATCGAATTCGGGCAGTTTACCAACCAGATCCAGTATCAGGATGCCGGTTCGGCTATCAACAACGAGATGAAGAAGGCGGTCTTTGCAGGCCTCGATCCTGACGCGCTGGATGGAAAGACGGCGACCGTGGTGGGTGTCTTCAAGCTCATCAACCCGAAAAACTGGCTCGTCACGCCAGTGAAGGTCGAGGTCAAATGAGCCAGCCGCTATGCAACTCCGGAAGCCGGGGCGAGGTTGTTCTTGCCGCTCGCAACATCGCCAAGTCCTATGGCAATGTTCACGCCCTGAAAGGAGTGAACTTTGACATCCACCGCGGCCAGGTCACGACTCTGTTCGGAGAGAACGGCGCGGGCAAGTCGACTTTGATGAAAATCCTTTCGGGGGTGGTCCAGCCGAGTTCCGGGGAGATCATCCTCGACGGCTCGCCTGTCAGCTTTGCATCGTCGACCCATGCGCGCGGGTGCGGGATTTCTATCATTCACCAGGAGCTCAGCCTGGCACCCAATCTCAGCGTCCGTGACAACATCTTCATGGGTCGAGAGATCATCAAGGGTGGGGTTGTCGACTTCGCCGAGGAAGAGCGTCAGACACGTGCGCTCATGGAAGAGCTCGAGGAAGACATCGATCCGCTGACGCGCGTCGAAGATCTCCGCCTCGGCCAGCAGCAGATCGTCGAGATCGCGCGCGCCCTTTCTATCAATTCGCGTATCCTCATCATGGACGAACCGACTTCGGCGCTGAGCGCCACCGAAGTGGAAGTGCTCTTCAAGGTCATCCATGACCTAACCAGCCGCGGCGTCTCGATCGTCTACATCTCGCATCATCTGGAAGAGGCCCTGCAGATCACCCACCACGCCGTTGTCCTCCGCGACGGGAACATGACGGCCTATGCGGAGCGCAAGGATATCGACCTCGAATGGATCGTCCGCAACATGGTCGGCGAGAACTTCGACCTCGGCAATCCACCGCAAGGCCATCAGTTCGGCGCTGTAGCGCTTTCCATCGAAAACCTGAGTGTTCCCGGTCCTTCCGGCGCTGCCTACAATGCGGTCGACCGCCTATCGTTGCAGGTGCGCGCCGGCGAGGTCGTCTGCATATACGGGCTGATGGGGGCCGGGCGGACGGAACTCCTTGAATGCATCGCCGGTCGCCTGCGTTCGAACGGCGGCAAGGTTCTGCTCGAAGGCCAGGACGTCGGCGGGCTTAGCATCGCGGGGCGCATCGCCGGCGGTCTCGTCCTTGTACCCGAAGATCGCCAGCGCGATGGCCTGGTCCAGACGATGACGGTCGGATCCAATCTGTCGCTTGCGAGCATCGGCGCCTTTACGAAGAGGCTGTTCACTTCCGGTCATCGGGAGCGCGATCTCGTCAACGATGCGATCCGCCGGGTGCATGTGAAGACCGATGGCGGCGCGGCAGCTATCGGCTCGCTGTCCGGCGGCAACCAGCAGAAGGTCGTCATCGGCAAGATGCTGGCAACCCAGCCGAAGGTGATCCTGCTCGACGAGCCGAGCCGTGGGATCGATATCGGCGCCAAGGCCGAAGTGTTCAAGCTGCTCGCGGAGCGTGCCAAGCAGGGACTGGCGGTCGTCTATTCGACGTCCGAAGTCAATGAATGCCTGAGCATCGCGCACCGCATCATCGTTATGCACCGCGGCAGGATATCGGCCGACTTTGGCTCGGACGTCACCAAGGAAAAGATCATGGCAGCCTCCGGCGAAGCCGTGGTCGCGCACTAGCCTGGAATTATGGAGCGCTGAGTATGTCAGTCACAAACATCATCGAGAAGAAGTCAGTTTCCACCGGGCAGAAGCGCAATACCAACGTCGTGCGTCTCATCCTGGAAGGCCGGGCATTTTTTGCGCTGATCGTCATCATCGCAGTCTTCTCGTTCCTGTCACCCTACTATTTCACGCTGAACAACTTCCTGATCATGGCGTCGCATGTCGCGATCTTTGGCATTTTGGCAATCGGCATGCTGCTGGTGATCCTGAACGGTGGCATCGACCTGTCGGTGGGCTCGACGCTGGGGCTCGCAGGCTGCATCGCCGGCTTCATGATGCAAGGCGTCACGCTCAACTATTTCGGCGTCATCCTCTATCCGCCGGTCTGGGCCGTCGTCATCATCACATGTGCGCTTGGTGCTTTGGTGGGTGCCGTCAACGGCGTGCTGATCGCTTACCTCAAGGTGCCGGCCTTCGTCGCTTCACTGGGTGTGCTTTATGTAGCCCGCGGTATTGCGCTATTGATGACCAATGGCCTGACCTATAACAATCTCGGCGGCCGGCCGGAGCTCGGCAATACCGGGTTCGATTGGCTCGGCTTCAACCGGCTCGGAGGCATCCCGATCGGCGTGATCGTGCTTGCGGTTCTGGCAATCGTCTGCGGCATCGTGCTGAGCCGCACGGCCTTCGGCCGTTGGCTCTATGCCTCGGGTGGTAATGAACGTGCGGCCGACCTTTCGGGCGTTCCCGTCAAGCGCGTCAAGATCGTCGTCTATGTGCTGTCGGGTGCCTGTGCCGCGATCGCCGGCCTGGTCTTGTCGTCGCAGCTGACCTCCGCCGGTCCGACTGCCGGCACCACGTACGAACTGACCGCGATCGCAGCCGTCGTCATCGGTGGTGCAGCGCTGACCGGCGGCCGCGGTACGGTTCGCGGCACCATGCTCGGCGCCTTCGTCATCGGCTTCCTCTCGGACGGCCTCGTAATCATCGGGGTCTCAGCCTACTGGCAGACCGTCTTCACCGGGGCGGTGATCGTTCTCGCCGTCCTCATGAACAGCATCCAATACGGCCGCCGGGTCAAATCATCCTGACGGCTTCAAATGAACTTATCCGCGACGGCAGGCTGGATTCCATGAACGCCGATTGGGGAAAGCACCGCCGGGTCTCCGGCAATGACTGAGCTCACTAATGGGAGAGAGACTATGTTTAAAAAAGGCATGCGCATTCTTCTTGCCGCCGCGACTGTGGCACCGCTTCTTGCAGGCTCGGCCTGGGCGGCCGGGATGATGACGATCATCGTCAACGACCCGTCGAACCCGTATTGGCTGACGGAAGGCAACGTTGCCAAAGCCGCCGCCGAAAAGCTTGGCTATACCGCCTCGGTCAGCGCGCACAAGGGTGATACCAACACCGAAAGCAACCTGATCGATACGGCCATCACCAACAAGTCGGTTGCGATTATCCTTGATCCGGCGAATGCTGACGGTTCCGTCGGTGCGGTGAAGAAGGCCGTTGCCGCAGGCATTCCGGTCATCCTCGTCAACGCGGAAATCAACCAGGAAGGCCTGGCGAAGGCGCAGCTCGTTTCCAACAACGCCCAGGGTGCAGCACTCGGTGCCCAGCAGTGGGTCGAAGCCATAGGCGACAAGGGCAACTATGCCGAACTCTTCGGCGCACCGTCGGACAACAATGCCGCGACGCGCTCCAACGGCTATGAGACCGTGCTTTCGCAGTATCCGGACCTGAAGAAGGCTTCCAAGGAAGTCGCCAACTGGGACCGTACTCAGGGCCATAACAAGATGCAGTCCATGCTGCAGGCAAACCCGGACATCGTCGGCGTCATCTCTGGCAACGACGAAATGGCGCTGGGCGCCATCGCCGCTCTCAAGGAAGCCGGCAAGCTCGCCAACATCAAGGTCGGCGGTTTTGACGGTTCTCCGGATGCTGTTGCGGCCATCAAGGCAGGTGAACTCCAGTACACCGTCCTGCAGCCGGTTGCCGTGTTCTCCGAAGAAGCGGTGAAGCAGGCAGACAGCATCATCAAGACCGGCAACACCGGTGCCAAGAGCGAGAAACAGCTGTTCGATTGCCTGCTGATCACCAAGGACAATGTGGATAAGTACACGGGTCCGTTCGTCTTGTCGCAGTAATCGTCGAAGGGGCGCTCGAAAAGGCGCCCCTTTCAGCGACGGCGGCACAGGCTCGGCTCTTCGGATGCCGGAAACGCTAACTTGCGGGCCGCAATCGCCCGTTTCATGTCGCCTTTTTGCCTTGGGGCGGCAATCACTGTACGAAGCTGGGATCCAGAGTTCAGCGACAAGGGTGACCCGTGACACAGAAGACGAGCCAGGGCGACGATCTGTTGGACCAGCTTACAAGCGACAGCCGCCAGACGCGCCAGATCGCTCGCCGGCGCATGATTGCCGAAGCCGTCATGAATGAAGGCTCGATGCGGATAGAAGACCTCACCGACCGTTTCGGGATCAGCCTGATGACTGCTCATCGCGACGTGGACGAACTTGTCAGCCGCGGTCTCTTCAGGAAGACGCGCGGCATCGTCACTGCGGCTGCCACCAATCTCATAGAATCAAGCGAGGTCTATCGCTCGAACCGCCAGTCGGCGGAGAAGAAGCTGATCGCCGAAGCGGCGATGCAGTTCGTGGAGCCGGGGCAGGCGATCTTCTTCGATGATTCGACCACGGTCCTACAGATGGCGGCGCATCTGCCGTCGAAGGTACCGGTCACGGCCATCACCAATTCGCTGACGCTCATGAACGCGCTGAAGGGCATGCACGACGTGACGCTGCTCGCACTCGGTGGACAGTATTACAACTGGTGTAACGCCTTCATGGGTCGCATGACCATAAACGAGATCAGAGGTCTCAGGGCCGATGTCGCGTTCATCTCCATGTCGGCGATCAGCGACGGCACGGTGCTGCACCAATCCCCGGAGACCGTCGATACCAAGCGTGCCATGTTCGACTGTTCCGTCAAGCGCATCCTGCTTGCCGATCACACGAAGTTCGAGCAGCGGGCGCTTCACAGTTTCGCGGCACTGGACGAGTTCGACGTCGTCATCGTCGACGACAAGACGCAGCCGGTGCACATCGACCGCATGCGGTCCAGAAATATCAACGTTGTCATCGCCAAGGGCGCCGGAGGGCGCTCGTGACCGGACAAGCCGTTGCTGATAGCGAGGTAAAAGCGAATGCCGAGTCTGCTCGGGATCGATAGTGGCCTGACGGTCACCAAGGCCGTCATCTTCGATATTGACGGCACGCCGCTCGCAGTCGCCCGGCGCCGCGTGACGCAGTTTATCCCAAAGGCCCGCCATATCGAACGGGACATGGACGAATTGTGGAGCGCGACGGCAGACGCGATTCGGGAGGCGATCACCCTCAGCAATCGGCCGGCAAGCGACATCCAGGGCATCGCCGCAACAGCCCACGGGGATGGCATCTATCTGCTCGACCACGAGCGGAGACCTTTGGGCCGGGCCATCCTGTCCCTGGACAGCCGGGCCGGTGCCGTCATCGATCGGTGGATGGAAAGCATTGTCGCCGACCAAGCCATCGAGCTCACGGGTCAGATTCCGCATGTCTCCGCACCATCGGCACTGCTTGCCTGGATCCGCGACATGGAACCCGAGCGGTTCAAACGCATTGGTCATTTCCTGAGCTGCAAGGACTGGCTGCGGTTTTGCCTGACAGGCATCGTCGGTACGGATCGCACGGAGGCAAGTACCTCCTTTACCGATGTGAAGACACAGGAATACAGCCAGGAGGCCCTGAGGCTCTTTGGGCTGCAGAAACTTGCCCATGCGCTGCCGCCGGCCGCGCGTTCCGATCAGATCATCGGGCGGGTGACACCTGAGGCGGCGCATCTGACCGGCCTTGCCAACGGAACGCCGGTCGTTGCCGGGCTGCATGACGTCACGGCCTCCGCGCTCGGGGCAGGCGGCTATGCCAAGGGCGTCGTCGCCGTCATTGCCGGTACCTATTCGATCAATGAGACGCTATCGTCGGAACCGCGGGTCGACCGACGTTGGTTCTGCCGCAACGGCATCGCGCCGGGCATCTGGAACAACATGTCGATCTCGCCGGCATCGACCGCGAATTACGACTGGTTTCTCGACAAGCTGTGCGCCGGCGAGCGGACGAAGGGCGAGACGCAAGGCAGCTCCATTCACGCGCTGCTCGCGCCGGAAATCGATGCGGCTTTCGATCGGCCATCGACGGCGCTCTTCCATCCCTATCTGTTCGGTTCGCCCTATGGTGCTTCGGCAAGTGCCGGCTTCTTCGGTCTCGGCGGCTGGCACGATCGCGGCGACATGCTGCGGGCCGTGCTTGAGGGTATCGCTTTCAATCATCGCATCCATGTCGATGCACTTGGCGACGGCTTTGAATTTGAAGAGGCAAGGCTTGCCGGGGGTGTCTCGCGCAACCCGCTGGTCGTTCAGATGTTCGCCGATGTGCTCGGCATACCGGTGACCGTGACCGAAACGGATGAGGCCGCCGCCTGGGGTGCTGCTCTTTGCGCCGGATCGGGCGCCGGCGTTTATGCTGATCCGCAGAGCGATCCGCGCGACATCACCCGCATCGCGAAGACGTGCCAGCCGGATGCGGCACGCAGCGCGGACTACGACAAACGCTACCGGGTCTTCCGCCAGATCGCCGACGCTATGACGCCCCTTTGGCCGAAAATTGCCGGCCTTGCGCCGGAGCAATCGGTAACCGACGAGGCAGAACCCCGGCACTGATGTGTGGGCGATTTAGGACGAACAAAATCATGACTCCCGACATGCAGCAACGCTTCTCGAACCTTGGAGAGGGCGACATCGACGTTCTGATCATCGGAGCGGGCATCAATGGTGCCGGACTGTTTCGCGACCTTTCGGCGCAAGGCGTCAATTGCGTGATCGTCGACAAGGCCGATTTCGGCTCCGGGACGAGTGCTGCGCCATCGCGCCTCATTCACGGCGGCCTGAAATATCTCGAGACGGGCGAGTTCGGCTTGGTCGCCCAGTCGACGTTGGAGCGCAATTTGCTGCTGAAGAACGCTCCGCATTGCGTCGAGCCATTGCCTACTTTCATACCGGTATTCTCCTGGACACGGGGTATTTGGGCAGCGCTGCGCACGCTGCTTGGCTCCAAGACTGCGCCACGCAGCCGGGGGGCCGTTCTCATCAAGATCGGGCTTAGGCTCTACGATTTCTTTGGATCACGCGACCAGGTCATGCCGCGCCATCGGCTGATCCTGAAAAAGCAGGCGCGCAAGGAAATGCCGCACCTCACCCCGGCAATCGTCGCCGGCGGAATTTATTACGACGCCAAGATCAGCAGGCCCGAGCGGCTCGTCTACGAACTCGTCATGGACGGGCTCGAGGCAAATGCGAAGAGCCTTGCCGCCAATTTCGCGACGCTTGCGGCAGTCTCCGGCGGACGCCTGATATTCAGGCAACCGGACGGGGGCGAATTTGCAATCTCTCCCAAACTGGTGGTGAACGCCGCCGGTCCCTGGATCGATCATGTCAATGGGGCGCTCGGCGCTCCCTCTCGGATGATCGGCGGTACCAAGGGTTCCCACATTCTTCTGGATCATCCTGAGCTGGTTCGCGGCCTGAACGGCCACATGATCTATTTCGAGGCCGACGATGGGCGCATCTGCCTCGTCTACAGCTATCTCGGGATGGCGCTCGTCGGTTCCACAGATATCCCTGCCGACGACCCGGATAATGTCCGCTGCGAGGAACCGGAAACCGAATATTTTCTCGATAGCGTCCGCTCGCTGCTACCGACGCTTCGCTTCGATCGTGATCAGATCGTCTACAGTTACAGCGGCATCCGTCCGCTGCCGGCCTCCGAGGCGACCGCCCCGGGGCTGATCAGTCGCGATCATTCCGCACCGGTGAAGGAGCCGGAAGAAGGCAGGCCGTTTCCGATCATCTCGCTGGTCGGCGGAAAGTGGACTACGTTCCGCGGTTTTGCCGAAGAGGTTGCCGATTCCGTTCTCGCGCGCCTGCAGCATGTTCGCAAGCAATCGACCCGCTACCTGCCGATCGGTGGCGGAAAGGCCTTCCCAATGGATGTGCAGCAACGAAGCGTGTGGATCAGGGAGATCGCGGTGCGGACCGGCGCACCGGTCGAGCGCGTGGACGAACTGCTTGGCCGCTACGGAACAACGGCTGCGGCCGTGCTCTCCTTCTCGTCGGCATATTCCGATGAACAGCGGCTGACGGGCGCGGGGCACTACAGTTTCAAGGAAGTCGACTGGATTGCTCGAAACGAACTCGTCGTACACCTCTCCGATATCGTCTTTCGGCGCACGACGCTTGCTATCGAAGGCCGCTTGAAGCTCGAAGGTTTGCGGGAAATCGCCGGTGTCGCCGGGGCTGCGCTCGGCTGGAACGCCGAACGCATTGCAGGCGAAATCGAGGATGTCGTCAACCAGCTTGAAAAATTCCATGGCCAGACGCTCGCAAGCAGGATGCCTGCCGCCGGGCCCGAGCAGGCACAGCACCCCGCGTCAGCATAGGCTCAAGCTCAAGAGAAGATCGGATCGAGCGAACCGGATTTGTAGCGCTTGGCCATTTCCGACACCGGAAGCGGCGTAATCCGGCTTGCCATTCCGGCCGTGCCGAACTGTTCGAAGCGCTCCTTGCAGAGCTTGCCGAGCGCGGCCATCGCCGGCTTAAGATATTTGCGCGGGTCGAATTCGCTTGGATCTTCCTGCAGCACTCGGCGGATCTGGCCGGTCATCGCCATCCTGCCATCGGTATCGATGTTCACCTTGCGCACGCCGTTCTTGATGCCGCGCTGGATTTCTTCGACCGGCACGCCCCATGTCGGCTTCATCTGGCCGCCGTACTTGTTGATGATCTCCTGCAGTTCGATCGGGACTGACGACGAGCCGTGCATGACGAGGTGCGTATTCGGCAGTTTGCGATGGATTTCTTCGATGACGCTCATCGCCAGTACGGATCCGTCCGGCTGGCGGGTGAATTTGTAGGCACCATGGGACGTCCCCATGGCGATCGCCAGCGCATCGACCTTGGTTTCGCGTACGAACTTTACGGCCTCGTCGGGGTTTGTCAGCAGCTGGTCATGCGACAGCTTGCCTTCGGCGCCGTGGCCGTCCTCGGCCTCGCCCATGCCGGTTTCCAGCGAGCCGAGAACGCCGAGTTCGCCCTCGACCGAGATGCCGCCGAGATGCGCCATGTCCGTCACCATCTTGGTGACGTCGACATTGTAGGCCCAGTCAGCCGGTGTCTTGGCATCCGCCTTCAGCGAACCGTCCATCATCACCGAGGTGAAGCCTGCCTGGATCGCCGTCATGCAGCTCGACGGATCGTTGCCGTGGTCGAGATGAACGCAGACCGGAATATGTGGATAGATCTCAACGACGGCATCCATCATGTGCTTCAGCATAATGTCGTTGGCGTAGGCGCGCGCTCCGCGCGACGCCTGCATGATAACCGGTGCATGAGACGCGTCAGCGGCCTCCATGATGGCGAGCGCCTGCTCCATGTTGTTGATGTTGAAAGCGGGAACGCCGTAGCCTTCCTCCGCAGCGTGATCGAGCAGCTGCCTCAGCGTGATGCGTGCCATCCAAGATTTCCCCATATCGATGGTCGAACGGAACGCCGCCATCCTGTCGAAAGTAGAGCCCGGGCGCGCGCTCCCGGTTTTAAACGGCAGAATGGCATAGGAGGAGGAATGTAACAAGCGGTAATAACAATATCACAAACAGTATGATATTTGCGGGGAGCCATCTTCGCATGCGTTCAACCGATTAAAGCAGCGACGAGGAAGGCAGCGGTCCTATAAATGCTCGCTTAACCGCGCTTTCCAGGCGAATAACGTTGGTTCTTGGCGGCAAAGCGGACTCTCCGCCGCAATTTCTCACTGAAACCGCATCTCTTGGTCGCCCAGCTCGTGCAGGCGCAGGGAGTGACAAACCCTGGCTGCGTCAGTAATCTCGCGCGACTAGCCGGCAATCCCGCTGCAACAACGAAAACAACCCTGATAGAGAGGAACCATGAAGCGAACCTGTTTTGCGGTCACCTTGGTGGTGGCGTGGAGCCTGACATCGGCGCTGACCTTCGCGGCGGATGACGCTCTATCGGAAATCAAGAAGGCTGGCGTGATCAAGATAGGAACGACGGGTGACTACAAGCCCTTCAGCTACAAGGCTGCTGATGGCACCCTTACGGGTGCCGACATCGCCATGGCCAAGGATCTTGCCGCCGATCTCGGTGTCAAGGCGGATTTCGTTGCCACGACCTGGAAAACGATGTTGGACGATTTCAAGGCCGGCAAGTTCGACATCGCACTCGGCGGCATTACCGTAAACGCCGCTCGTGACGAAGTGGGCGACTTCTCGGTGCCCAATGTGACCGACGGCAAGCGACCGATTGCCCGCTGCGAGGACAAGGAAAAATATACCACGCTTGATGCGATCGACCGGCCCTCCGTGCGGGTGATCGTCAATCCGGGCGGGACCAACGACAAATTCGCCCACGAGCATTTCGACGAGGCGTCGATCGAGGTATTTCCCGACAACAAGACAATTTTTGACCAGATTGCGTCGGGCAGGGCCGATGTGATGGTCACGGACGGCGTGGAGGTGGACCTGCAGTCCAAGCTGCATGCCAGCGTCTTGTGCCCGGTCGCCGTCAAAGAGCCGTTCACGCATTTCCAAAATGCCTATCTGCTGCGCGAAGATCCCGCCTTGAAGGCGGCGGTGGACGCTTTCATGCGCAAGCAACTGGAAAGCGGTGGATGGAAAGAGAAACTCGACGCGGCAATGAAGTAAGGGATCTCTGCTGCGTAATAGCGGACGAAAAAATATTCTCGGTTGACGAGCGCGCAGCTGCGTCGCGATCCCGTGTTCCGGGCACAAGCGACGGTGCATCAGTGACGACTCTAATCGCTGGCGTCGCATGGCTGTGGATTTCCTGACGCAGCCTGGGGCTGGACGGTTTGTGCACTCCTCTCGACGCCGATGTGCTGACGATGCCTTGGAATCCTTTGGAAAAACGCGTGCCAAGACAAAGGTGCGCAAGGGAGGGTCGAAATAGGCGCCTGCTTTCGAGCCGCCTGAAAGGCCTGCGGAGACTTTCCCGATGCGGCCAAAGAAACATGAGCAGCGCGCACTCATCTGCTGGGATCATCGCCAGCATTCAGCGGAACCAATAGGCCTAACTTGACGTCCTTCAGCACTACATTCGTGTGCATGCGCCGGATCTGCGGGTTTTCTTTCATGATCAGGGCCGCGATGTCGTCATAATGCTCGACGTCGCGTGCCGTGATAATGGTGATCAAGTCCACCGCTCCGGTAACATAGTAAACTTGCTGGATGTGATCCTGCTTTTCCGCCCAAAGGCGGAACTTCGCTAGCGCATCGTAGTTGTCACGCTCGATTTCCAACCCGGCGATGAACACCATCGGCGTGCCCGTCGCCTTGCGATCGACGACGGCTACTTCGGCCTTGATGATGCCGTCATCGCGCAGGCGTTTCAGCCGCCTCTGCACCGCCGAGGTCGAAAGCCCGACCTTTTCGGCGATGGTTTCCGCCGTCAGCTGACAATTGCGCTGAATGATATCGAGAATATCGCGATCAAAGCCATCTAATCTTTCCATGTGCTCCTCCGCCTCCGGCGGCGAAATTACCCGGCGATACCGGTATTCTGTCATATTAAACGCATCAGAAACAGATTTCTGCATAATTAATGCAAAACAATCAGAATTTGCGCGCAAAAACCGCAGCTATTCGCGATATTCTCCGAACACTATTTGAACCGGTACCGCGCATGACAAAAACGTCTTTCCAGGCACTTCGTGTGGATGATCTTCACAAGAGCTATGGCCCACATGAAGTCCTCAAGGGCATTTCGACAACGGCCCGTAAAGGCGACGTGATTTCGATCATCGGGTCGTCGGGCTCCGGGAAGAGTACATTCCTGCGCTGCATCAATTTGCTGGAGATGCCCGATCGGGGCCGCATTGTCGTGAACGGCGAGGAAGTCGCCTTGAAACGCAGCCGCAGCGGGCAGATGCAGCCGGTGAACTGGCGGCAGATCGAGCGACTGCGCACCGGCCTCGGCATGGTTTTCCAGAACTTCAATCTCTGGGCCCATCGAACGGTGCTAGAGAACGTCATCGAAGCACCGGTCCAGGTCATGGGATTTGCGCGCCGCGAGGCCATCGAGAAGGCAGACGCTCTCCTCAACAAGGTTGGGCTCTACGAGAAGCGCGATGCGTACCCCGCCTTTCTTTCCGGCGGCCAGCAGCAACGGGCAGCCATTGCCCGGGCGCTTTGTGTCGACCCGGCCGTTATGCTGTTCGACGAGCCGACCTCGGCGCTCGATCCCGAGTTGGTCGGAGAGGTGCTCAAGGTGATCCGTGAGCTCGCGGAGGAGGGCCGCACAATGCTGATTGTCACCCATGAGATGCGCTTTGCCCGCGACGTTTCAAGCCACGTTCTCTTCCTGCATCAGGGCCTGATCGAGGAGGAGGGATCGCCGCGGCAGATCTTCGACGCTCCACTCAGCGCCCGTTGCCGGGAATTTACCGGCATGCTCGCCCATCATTGATCCCGCCGATTGGTCACAGATACCCCCAACAGGAGAAATCCACGAATGAAACTGCTCCCCCTGCTGCTCGCCGGCGCCACGCTTGCCATTTCTGCCATCACGGCTCAGGCTGAAGTCCGTTTTGGCGTCATGAACGAATCATATCCCCCCTTTTTTGCCAAGGATGCCTCCGGTGAGTGGCAGGGCTGGGAAATCGACCTGATGAACGCCGTGTGCGAGCAGATGAAGGAGAAATGCTCGATTGTCGAGGTCTCCTGGGATGGGCTCATTCCGGCGCTGCAGAGCAAGAAGTTCGACGTCATCTGGTCGTCGATGTCAAACACTGCAGAGCGTTCGAAGGTCATCGACTTCACCGACAAGTATTACAACACGCCGAGCACCTTGATCGGCCCAAAGGACCAGAAGCCGGGCGCGACGGCCGATGACGTGAAGGACAAGACTCTCGGCATTCAGGTCTCGACCATCCAATCGGAATACTACAAGAAGTATTTCGCTGATGTCGCTGACGAGAAGACCTATCAGACCCTGGACGAGGCATTCCAGGATCTTGCCGCCGGCCGCATCGACTATGTGTTCGGGGATTCGCTTGCGCTTGATGCATTCCTGAAAAGCGACGCCGGCAAGGATTGCTGCGTCAAGATGGGTGACGTCGCCGACGACGAGGAGATTCTCGGAGCCGGCGTTTCCGGCGGTCTGCGAAAGGAAGATTCCGAGCTCAAGGCAAAGCTGAATGCTGCGATCGCTGCCGTGCGCGCCAGCGGCAAGTACGGTGAAATCACCAAGAAATATTTCGCCTTCGACATCTACGGTACGAACTGACCTCGATCCCGGACCCGGCCGGACGATGGCAACCGAACCACGAGGCATATTGGACCTGCTCTCCCCCTATCCGCCCGGATGGGGCGGAACCCTGCTTGTCGGTGCCGCCTCCACGATTGCCATCTCAGCTGGCGCTTTCCTGATCGGCATCTTGCTCGGGACGGGAGGTGCGCTTGGCAAGCTTTCCGGCAACAGGCCGCTCGGCCTGCTGCTCAATGTCTATACGACAGCCATCCGCGCCATTCCGGAACTGATTTTGATCGTCGGGCTCTATTATGCGGGAATGGACGGCCTCAACCGGCTTTTGGCCGGGCTCAAGCTGCCTGCGATCGAAGTGAACGGCTTCGTCGTCGCCGTCGTCGTGCTCGGCTTCGTGCAGGGAGCCTATATGACGGAAGTGCTGCGTGGCGCGATCCTCGCCATCCCCGTTGGTCAGATCGACGCGGCGAAAGCCTTCGGCATGGGGCCGATGCTGCGTTTCCGCCGAGTCATCCTGCCGTCATTATTGCCAAATGCCCTGCCGGGCCTTGCCAATCTGTGGATGTCGGTCACCAAGGACAGCGCGCTGGTTGCCGTCGTCGGCTATCAGGAACTGGCGCTCGCCACTCGCCTGGCTGGCGCGAGCACCAAGCATTATTTCATCTTTTTCCTCGCATCTGCCCTTCTCTATCTCGCCCTCACGCTCGTCTCCAATATCGTCTTCAACCTGATCGAGCGCCATGTGCGGCGCGGACAGCCGAAGCTTGCCTAAGGAGCACACGGCATGACCTTCTCGTGGATAGCCTCCTATTGGTCGCTTTTATTGGCGGGCGCCGCGCAGACAGTGCTGCTGCTGGTGATCTCGGTCGTCTTCGGATTCGTCCTGGCGATCGGCCTCGCCTTCGCGCAGGTGAGCGGCGGCCCGCTGACGCAATATCTCGCTCGCGGCTACTGCACCTTCTTCCGCGGCACGCCGCTGCTCATCCAGCTCTGGCTTTTCTATTACGGCGTCGGTTCGCTGCTGCCAATGATCCCAGGCCTGCGCCAGAGCCTGTTCTGGCCCATCCTGCGTGAGGGCTTTTTCTTCGCGGCCGTGAGCTTTACGCTAAACTATGCCGCCTACGAGGCGGAAGTGCTGCGCGGCGCGTTGCTCGCAGTGCCCAAGGGCGAGTTGGAAGCGGGCCGATCCTTCGGCATGCGGCCCTTCACGCTGGTCCGGCGCATATGGCTGCCCCGGGCCATTCGCATCGCATTGCCGACAATCGGCGGCGAAATCGTCATGCAGCTCAAAGCGACGCCGCTCGCATTCACCGTCACAGTGATGGATCTCTACGCGGTGGCGAGCAAGGTGCGCCAGGATACGCTGCTCGTTTATGAGCCGCTGATCGTCGTTACCGTCTTCTATCTCATTCTCACGGCAATCATCGCTCGCGCCTTCCGCCTCCTCGAGACGCAGATGCCATCGCGACGCTAACGCCAACGGGGAAATGAACGGTCATGACGCCACACCTTTCCGGACTGTTTCGCCGTGCTGGCAGAAATGAGTGCTTGAAGGCCATCCGCCAGAGACGCTTTCGGTTGTCGATCGGCTCGCTGCGGACGACACCATCGCCAACTGCGGACTGGCTTTGCTGCCGGCTTTGATTCAATTCCCTTTACGGAGACCTATCCATGAGCAGACTGTGCATTCTCGACGGCGGCATGAGCCGCGAACTCCTGCGCCTCGGTGCCGAACTGAAGCAGCCGGAATGGTCGGCACTGGCGCTAGTCAATTCGCCAGACATAGTCCGAAAAGTCCACGAGGAATTCATCGCCGCCGGCTCGGACGTCGTCACCACCAACAGCTATGCGCTGGTGCCTTTCCACATCGGCGAGGAGCGGTTTCAGAAGGAAGGGGCGGCGCTAATCGCGCTCTCAGGCCAATTG
Organism: Rhizobium mongolense USDA 1844; assembly: GCF_000419765.1. Lineage (GTDB taxonomy): Bacteria > Pseudomonadota > Alphaproteobacteria > Rhizobiales > Rhizobiaceae > Rhizobium > Rhizobium mongolense. The sequence continues at coordinate 413,078 of NZ_ATTQ01000003.1, forward strand.
GCACGCAAAGCCGCCGATGCCGTCAAGGATCGGAACGTTCTGGTTGCTGGTTCGCTGCCGCCAATCTTCGGGTCCTACGAACCCCAGAACTTTGATCCTTTGCGGGTCCAGGACTATCTCAAGGTGCTCGTTGAACAGCTCAGCCCCTTTGTGGATCTGTGGCTCGGGGAAACCCTCAGCCTGATCGCCGAGGGCGAGGCTGTGCGCACTGCAGTCGCCGCAGACAGGAAGCCGTTCTGGATCTCGTTCACGCTGGCCGATGACGAGGCACAGGTAAGAGGAGGTGAACCGAAGCTGCGTTCCGGCGAGCGGGTCGACGATGCGGCGAATTGGGCAGCCTCGTCCGGCGCGCAGGCACTCTTGTTCAACTGCAGCAAGCCAGAAGTCATGCGGGCGGCGGTTGAAACAGCATGTCGTGCATTCAAGAATAGGTGCTCCACGGTAGAGATCGGTGTCTATGCCAATGCTTTCGAAGGGGAGCAAAATGATTCCGGCGCGAATGAAGGCCTCCATACTACCCGCAACGATCTGAACGATGATAGCTATTCGCGCTTTGCCTGCTCTTGGGCGGAGGCCGGTGCAACAATAATCGGCGGTTGTTGCGGCATTGGTGCCAGGCATATCCATCGCCTTAAGCAGACCCTGGCTGGGTGAAGCTGTATGAGCGAATGCTGCAAAGCCGCGTTTGTGCCGCAGGTTTCCGCCGAGGCTGTGATGAGTGTACGACCGATCAGGAGGCATATACCTTTGGATCTTACGCGTCGCGTGCTCTTGGGATCGATGTGGACCGTGATCGGCTGGAAGCCGTCATTGGCGCAGCAATCCGGTCGAGATTCGTCTCACGGGGAAACAATGATGCAAACCGAGGCGAAAGGATCGTCAGTAACGCCCCGGCATGTTCTCTGTTTTCTCGGCAAGAAGCGCGACCTGACGCCTTTGTCCCGTGCGGCAACGCAAGCAATCCGTGACTTCGCCACGGGTTCAGCGTCGACGAGGGCTATTCTCAGGCCGAGCCGGATGATCGTATGGAGCAGTCATTCGCCGTGTGCTGGGATCGGGTCGAATTTAAAGCGTGGAACCCGGCAGACGAGGAAGCCGTCGCCAATCACCAATCCGTGCTCTATGTCCTTGGGCCGAGCATGGCCCAGGTGGAGACTGTGAAGGTTTCGATGGCTGCCCTGCGTCTTGTCGAACGGTTGATCGACGCGGAAGCGGTTGCCGTAAAAGGAGAAAGCGCTGGCGTCGCCCATGGGCTTTGTCGATGGAGAGAACTGTTACGCCAAGGAGCCGAAGCGCTCAAGGCCGCCGACCTTTTGGCTCAACGGCGGGTTGGACGCCTGACTTTCGCGAAACGTCCGCTATCAGCTCGGGGATACCTGGAGAGTGTTGGTTTTCATCTCGTGGGGCTGCCGGAAGTGTATGTGCCGGAATCGGTTGGCACTGAAGGCAGGCTGTCGCCACGATGGATGCGGTGGCTGACGAGATCGCGAAGCGGGGGCTCGAGCCGACATCTTAAGACACGTCATGCAACACTTTCCTTTGATTCAACGTACCAGGTGGATGAGTTCAAGTTCAATCCATATGGAATTGTCAGACTCGCCGCGTGAGCTGGGCGGATCCAGGCGAGCGGCCGTCGGTTAAAAAGAAGGCGGTGGGCCCTCATGTTTGCCCACCGCCCCCCGCCTCCGAGCGTCCGCCGCCACGCGCTCGAGAGAGAGGCTGAATCTATCGCGGCGGCCCCTCGGTTTGTATCGAGGCCGACAAACAAATGCATAGTGTCATCCAACGGTCACATAGCAATTCTGTGTTGTGATTGCCGTCACGCAAATGTCATTGAAGTTGCTGCGGTCGTAGCCGCCGTCGCTGTGGATAAGCTGTGGATAACCGGTGGATAACGCAATCAGTCAGCGCATGACATGGTCCCCAAATCCAATCCCATGTTGCCTATCCGTTCCGAATCTCTTCATTTTGTCGGTGCCTGCTGTCGACCTCCGCCGCAAACGTCGTCGACCCGCATGCTACGGGCGCTCCGACATGAAGTCGTGGAGCGCCCTTTCTCGTCCGGCAAGATCACGGCAAAGCTGGCGGTGAGCCCAGAACCCGAAATGTTGCATTACCTTGTCGCGCAGTCGCTGGATAAAGTAATCGCTGAGGCCCCCGCCGTAGGTATCCAAAGCACAGGGATGACTTGTCCAGGCCGTCATGTCACAACGCGACATATCCCGTTTCCGATCTTTGCAGGAACTTGCCATCGAACGCGGCACCCTCTACCCCTGCATCGGGACGCACGGGCGAACTCTAGGGCAATGGAAACGTCCTGGGCTTAGCGGTGGATGGAACCGAGACATTCCGACGACGGTTGAATGGGCAAAATCAGAGCTCGGTCTTCAGTGTAATTCAAGATATCAGAGCTAGAATATGAATGTGAAGAACTGCCACAATTTCCATGATTTCCGCCAATTGGCCAAGCGGCGCCTCCCCGGGCCGATCTTCAATTATATCGACGGTGCGGCTGACGACGAAGTCACCTATCGTCGCAATACGACATCCTTCGGTGACTGCGACCTGGTGCCTAGCGTATTGCGCGGGGTGAGCGATGTAGACATGTCGGTGACGATCATGGGCCAAAGACTAGCAATGCCAGTCTATTGCTCGCCGACGGCGCTGCAGCGGCTGTTTCATCATCAAGGCGAGAGGGCGGTGGCTGCAGCAGCAGCCAAATACGGCACTATGTTCGGGGTGTCGTCCCTGGGAACTATCAGTTTAGAAGAAGCACGTCAGATCAGCGACGGGCCGCAAGTCTATCAGTTCTATTTCCACAAGGACCGTGGCCTGAACCGGGAAATGATGGCACGCTCCAAGCAAGCCGGCGTGAACGTGATGATGCTGACCGTCGACAGCATCACCGGCGGCAATCGCGAACGCGACAAGCGCACAGGCTTCTCGATTCCGTTCAAACTGAACCTTGCCGGTCTCACGCAGTTCGCGGTCAGGCCGGCTTGGGCAATCAACTATCTCATGCATGAACGCTTTCGTCTGCCGCAACTCGACAGCCACGTCGACATGGGCGGCGGCGCCATGTCGATCAGCCGCTATTTCACCGAAATGCTGGATCCTGCGATGTCATGGGCCGATGTCGCCGAAATGGTACAGCATTGGGACGGACAGTTCTGCTTGAAAGGCATCATGTCGGTTCAAGATGCTCAGCGAGCAGCGGAGATAGGATGTACCGGTATCGTGATCTCCAACCACGGCGGCCGCCAGCTGGACGGCTCGCGCAGCGCATTCGACCAACTTGCCGAAATCGTCGACGCGGTCGGCCACAAGATCGACGTGATGATGGATGGCGGCGTTCAGCGTGGCACCCATGTGCTCAAAGCATTGTCATTGGGCGCGAAAGCTGTCGGTCTAGGTCGATACTACCTATTCCCACTCGCGGCCGCGGGGCAAGCGGGTGTCGAACGCGCGCTGGATTTGATGCGGAGCGAAATCGCGCGCGATATGAAGCTTATGGGATGCACATCCGTCGATCAGCTCACAAGACAGAACCTGCGCTTCCGTCAAAACGCCCCATATTAAATTGACCAGAGACCAAGCTCGCTCAGGTTTTGGCGACTTCGCCCGTGCCGCAAACGACCCATACTGCCAACCGTCTTCCTGATCGTGGAAAACTCGCTGCGGGGATAGGCGCGGTGTCGGTTCCATCGAGACGCAAGGTGCGAATAGCGCGATCGATGCCGGTGCCGGATCGCGTGCATGTGCAGTGGCGATAGCGGAACATCTGCGCTTATGCAGAGTTGAGACGCGATGGAACATAATGGGGACCATCAGCCGACGTCCAATCCATATTGACTGGCTTCAAGGGAAGATGCCCCAGATGCCAGCAAGATCACCTGTTCGCGAGCAATCTAAAGCTTGCTCCCCCATGTGATGTGCGGGCTCTGCTATTTCTTCGCCGACCCGGCGGGTGGACCAGCTTATTTCTCCATGAGTCTCCTAGCGGTCCCGGCACCAGCTTTGCCCTCTGGTTCCAGCTTGCATCGGATCGGCCGTTTGGCTCAGTTTGCTTTCTTGGCCTTATCAAGACGCCAGGCCCTGCAGCGTTGTGGAACAAGTTGCCGGTACCGGCCATTTGTTGTCCATGAAAACAGCCCTGCCGATGTCGCTGCTCGCTCTGGTCTTCACCGTTGGTGGTGTTGGCGCGCAGGAACTTCGGCGCGAAGCCGTCAATGCCGCTTCGATTGCTTCCATCGTTGCAGAAATGCCGACTAAGGCGCCTACCGATCCAGATCCAGCGGTCGTGCGTCTTCAGGTCCTGCTCGACCGAGCGGGCTCGTCTCCAGGTGTGATCGACGGCTTCTACGGCGAGAATGTCCGCAAAGCCGTGGCCGGGTTCGAGATGATGATGAGCCTTGTTGCCGATGGTAAGCCGGATCCGGAGGTGGTCGCCCGCTTGGAAGGCAATTCGCCCATCGTTGAGAGCTATGTCGTCTCGGCAGAGGATGCCACGGGCCTCGTCGACAAGATCCCTGAAGATTACGACGAGAAGGCGAAGATGCACAGCATGGGATACACCAGCGTTGCCGAGAAGCTTTCCGAGCGGTTTCACATGGACGTCGGCCTTATGCAAGCGCTCAATCCCTCTTCGCGGTTCGCTCCTGGAGACACGGTTTGGGTCGTGACGCCCGGCCCTCCGAAAGAAGGAAAGGTCGAGAGGATCGAGGCCAACAAGAAGACAGGGCAGATCCTGGCTTATGCCGAAAACGGATCGCTGCTTGCAGTCTATCCCGCGACGATCGGAAGCGAAGACAATCCGGCCCCGTCGGGCAAGCACAAGGTGAAAGGCGTCGCGAGGATGCCGGTGTACAGGTACGACCCAAGGCGCAACTTCAGGCAGGGGAAGAACAACAAGGTTTTGACGATACCAAAGGGGCCGAACGGTCCGGTCGGCAGCGTCTGGATCGACCTGACTGAACCGACTTATGGAATACATGGGACGCCTGAACCAAAACTCATCGACAAGGTTGGATCGCACGGTTGCGTGCGACTGACGAACTGGGACGCCGAAGAGCTGGCCGGAATGGTCAAGCCAGGAGTCGTGGTGGACTTTGTCAATCAAGGTCCGGCCGCTCCGAAGTGAAGCGTGTGGCATTTCAGTCGGTACGTCGAAAAAAGCTGTGGGACTAGCGGTCATGAAACGGCGCCACCTTGCTCAGTCGCGGATCTTGGCTGTTTTCCGCTTTTTGACGAGTGCTCGCTGGCGGCAAACGATGCCTGCCCGCCGCCTCAGAAGTGGGCGGCAGGCGATCGATGCCAAGGTAAGGAACTGAGGCGTGCCATTGACCGAGTGTCCTAAGGGGCTTTTTATGGCACTCACGACGATTGCGGACGCAATGACAATGCTCCGAATCCAGACACCACGGCGGTGGATTTTACGCTGTGTTTACCAACTTTAAGGCGAAAAAATAGCCCTATATGATTAATTAACTTCGCCTTCTAGCTGTACGAATTATCCCGCGGGCTGGAAAACGGAGGGTGTTGCCAATGGCAATCGTTTTTCAATCACACGGGGGTACCGAGCAAAAGCGCACCGTTTCTATCTCAAGCCTTCGCGCCGGGCCGCCAGCGACAGGTGACGTCGCGGTCGACGAAGAGGCTGACTTTCGGCTATTTCGTACCGCCACTGGATGCGCCTGAGAACTACTTGCCCAACACGGCGGAGACGGTTGGGGAGCTCGATGAACTCGGCGCAATGTTGATCGACATTGTCGCTACGCCGACGAGTGAGGATCCGACTGAAGATTCTACGCTCCCGCCGGTTTTCACATATTGGGGGCGATCATGAGCTGACAGCCCGAACTGATCGCGAAGGGGCGATTTCGAGCATGGTCAACGCACATCCGCCTGTCGCCTCGTCGACAGTGGAGAGCCAGTTCAGGAACGCCCGTTCGCCCCGCTTCGATCTTGATAGTGTCTACGGCGGATCTGCCGTCGGTGACGGTATAGACGCAGACGTTGTCAAAGTGATTTCTGGTCTTCGCCACCCCACGCTGAAAGACAAAATGCGTGTCGGAACAGCGATCGAACCGGGGCCTTTGCCCGACAACCTCGACCAACATCGAGACCTGCCGCGGTATGGCCAGGTCCAGTCGTCCGTCCGGGAAGCGGCTTTACGTCTGGCTCAAGCGGCGATGACTCCTGAGGCGTTTCAGAAATTCTCTGATACGTTGCCCCAGCGCGCGATAATCGGGGACAATCGCAACGACGAAAATCTCGTCGTTGCGCAGTTCCATCTGAGCTTTCTGCGGTTCCACAACAAGGCCATCGACTACCTTGCGTCGCACGACACGGGCTGGATCGCCGATTTCAGCTCAGCGCAGGCTCTAACCAGACTCCATTATCAGTGGCTGATCGTTGATGGATATCTCAAGGGCGTGTGCGACCCGGTTGTGGTGGACCGCGTCGTCAACGATCGGGCATCTCATTTCTTCAAGTTCAGAGCCGAGTTCGATGCCCGAAGGCAGAATACCCGACTTGGAAATGCTTTGCCGTTAGAATTCTTCGCGGCGGCTTATCGGTTCGGTCATTCCATGGTCAGAGCCTTCTATGATTACAACAAGAACTTTGGGCGACCGGGCACCGGTTTCCTACCGCGCGCCACCTTGCGGTTACTTTTCGAATTCACCGGCGGCGGCGGCAGGCTGGATGACGAGAAGAAGCTGCCCAAGAACTGGATAATCGACTGGGCGCGCTTTACAGGGGTCGATCCCCACGACGGGAGCGACGGCGAGCCGGCCCGTCTTGCCAGAAAGATCGACACGGAACTCGCTCCGCCATTGCATATGATGTTCAAGGAAGGCGAAGACCAGGGCGATCAACAGCTCAAGGCGTTGTTCAAGAGCCTGGCAAGGCGGAACCTTCGTCGAGGCTACAATCTCAGGCTTCCGACGGGCCAGGCGCTACACAAGCATCTCAAACAAATCGGCGCAGTGGAGTCCTCGCCGATCCAAGATGTCTCAGCCCTGTTTGCCACGAAGCCCGATTTGCAGAACTTCCTCGCCGGCACCGCGACCCGCTTCCACGAACGCACACCGCTGTGGTTCTACATTCATGCCGAAGCCGAGGCTGCAGGTGGAAACCGATTGGGCGAAGTTGGGAGCTGTCTCGTGGCATTGACATTGGTGGGCGTGCTGCTTGCCGATCCCGACTCGGCCCTTTCGCGCGGGTTCACGCCCGATCAGAGCCCTCTCAAGATGCCGGACAACGCACCGATCGACTCGATCGCCAAGTGGATGCAGTTCGCCGCGGTTATGCAGTAGGGCGCTTGGAACTGCTGCCTCGCCGCATTGCGGCGAGGCAAAGTGACATACTCGCTGCTTTGGGAAATCACTGGAGACGAGCTTTGACAAATCAGGATCGACACCGTTTAACGGGCGTTCTGACGGCGCCCCTATCCGCTGTGTCGCTGAGCTCGGCATTGGCTTTTGCCGGAATGGACCGAGGCTGCCGAACCCGTTCTTCGAGCTGAACAAGGTCCGGCGCTAAGGATCGGATTGGATGTTGCCCGCAACAAGCAAGTTCTGTGTCACGAACCCATGCCGCCGATCGTGTTACCGCAGGCGGAGAGTGCAAGCACAGTGTCGCAGGCGGCCGCAATTGTTGTCACGGTCTTTGTCATCTTCACGTTCCTGTTGCCATCATCAGGGTTGCTCACGGGTGCCGGGCGCGGCCTCGCGCTGATCGGCATCTTCAAGGTCGGTTGCAACCAGGAACGCGTCGGTATGTTCGCGTGCGGCTTCTCTCAGGGCGTCCAAGCTTGGAAGGTCGTCGCCTTCGATTTCACCGGCCTCCCGTTCGATCTCTCCCTTCGCCTGGATCCAGTGATCTTCCTGACGACCCTCAGGTCGTCCTTCTCGCTCCCAAATGGCATGCGCTCGTCTCCGCACTTCGTCTTCGTGAATGGAGCCACGCCGTCCTCCATATTCATCAATACTGTGCGATCGAGCGTCATTTTGCTCTCCTGCCATGTCATTACCTCCAATACCGATTTCTAGTGGAGACGGACGACCTGCCCAGCAGGTAGCCAATGCCGAAGGCTGCCGCTCCAATACCGAGGATGAGTGAGCTTGCGGCCTGCGGATGGTCTGTCACGCCGACTACGACTGCGTTGGCCTCCCGCTTGATTGCGGAGGCGGTGTCAGATGCGACTTTGCGGATGCCCTCAGGTTTTTCAACTGGCGATCCGGTGAAGCCGGCTTCGAGTTCATTTGCCATTGAGTTTTCCTTTCATAAAAGGAGAACTGGCGGGGAGGGGTGTCGGTTCCTCAGTATTTTATCGGCCGATGCGGATACTCCCGAGGTGGTCCGGACAAAGTTCCTGATCGCGTCCAATGAGGCGCATTTGCAGGATGGGCTTTTAAGATCGGCGGTTAGATGCCATTCAGGCGTCTGCCTAAAGAGCGAGCCAATGGCGATCGTCGCAAGAACTCCGGGCCATATGCGCCAGACGCATAGCTGCGGTGACGGATTGTCGCTGTTTTAAAACGATTGAAACACCTATATTCCAATCATCGAAACGACGCCAGAGCCCAAGCACGGTTGCTGACGTCAGACAGCCCTCGGGAAAGGGGATTATCATGAACGTGGCACGCTCTTTCAACAACTGGCGCAAGTTCCGGCAGACCGTTTCCGAACTTGGCCGGATGTCCAGCCGTGAATTGCAGGATCTCGGCATCGCCCGCGCCGATATTCGTAGCATCGCCCGGGCATCGCTCGCTCGCTAACAGCGCTCCTCCAAGCTTGCCGACACTGCCGACGCCCGCTCACGCGGGCGTTTTCGCGTCAATGTTTATGTTTCCGTATTCTCCCAGGGCTTTTGCCGGTCGCGAGCCTGGTGGCCTGTGTTTCTTGCATAGCTGCAGTGCAACATAAAGCCTATCAACCGCCGAGCGATCGCGTATGATCTCTCTTGACGAAGCAATTGCATCTCCTCCCGCAGAGCTTCGTGTTTCAGGCGGCCCGCTCCTCCTCCCAAGGGACGTCTGTAGGAACGGCGGCACTCCTCCTCCCAGTCGCTGTTCGGTTTTCTTGAGAAAGCCTGCCGCACCTCCTCCCGCGGCAGGCTTTTTTCGTATGTCGGCTCTGCTTGAGCACCACGTAGCGATGATAACGCATGTGAATTATAATTCAGGAGATGAATTATATTGACAGGCGTGGCGCGTTGCGTTTAGCTAGCCCCTACCGGAACTTCGAGGAGGAAATCCGGTCATCACTGCGATCAACGGCGCCGGTCTGGCGCCCTTCGGGCTTTTTTGGGAGGGGCTTTGGCCCCGAGGAGGACACTTGCGCACTTTTTTCAGCACGACCGCGATGGCGGTCCTTGCGTCGACGCTCTTTGCCGGTTCCGCGGCCGCCGAAACGGACAACCCGTTCCGCTGCAAGCCGGGCGAAAAATACGTCATGAACGTCATGGTGTCGGGCGTGGAATACTGGTTCCCTGTCTATGAGATGTTCAAGCAGGCCGGCCAGCAGCTCGGCTGTGAGACGGAATATACCGGCACGCCGGAATATGACGTCAACAAACAGATCGCCACCTTCGACCAGGCGTTGGCACAGAACCCGGCCGGCATTCTCGTTCATCCGATGAACTCAGATCCCTTCATCGAGCCAATCAACCGCGCGATTGACCAAGGTACGGCGGTCGTCACGTTTGCGGCCGACTCGCCGCTTTCCAAGCGCGTCTCCTTCATCACCTCGGACAACACCCGCGAGGGCACCTATGCCGCTGACGCGATCGCCGAGAAGATGGGCGGCAAGGGTGAATATGCGGTTCTCGAAAATCCGGGCCAGGACAACCACGACAAGCGGATCGCCGCCTTCATATCCCGTATGGAAGAGAAGTGGCCAGACATGAAGCTCGTCGGCCGCGCTGCTTCAAACCAGGACCCGACCAAGGCCTATCAGGGGCTTTCGAGCCTTATCCAGGCCAATCCGAACCTCGGCGCGGTCTTCATGCCCGAAGCGAACTCGGCAATCGGCGCCGCGCAGGCAAACAAGGAAAGCGGCGGCAAGGTCCTCGTCATGTGCGCAGATGTCAATGCCAACATCCTCGACATGATCAAGGCCGGTGAAGTCTTCGGCTCGATCAATCCGAACCAGGGCATGCAGGGCTATATGGGCTTCATGCTTTTGTGGTTCGCCGAGCATCCGGAACTGATCGACCCGATGAACGACGCCAAGCGCTCCGGATTCAACCCAATGAGCATCCCGGTCGTCGATAACGGCCTGTCTATTGTGACGGCGAAAAACGCCGACGACTTCTACTGGGACAAGTACTTGAAGCGTCGCGGCACGAAGGGCATCGAGGAATAGGCTTCTGAAGATCGCCATCCGCACTCAAGGGTGCGGATGGTCGTGATGGAGAGGGAGGAAAACGATGGCAGAGCCGGTGCTCAGCATTCATGGCGTGACCAAGCATTTCGGGGCGGTGAAGGCGTTGACCGACGTCGATTTCACGCTGGAGCGAGGCGAAGTCCATGCGCTCTGCGGCGAGAACGGCGCCGGCAAATCGACGCTGATGAACATTATCGCCGGCGTGCTGCAGCCGAGCGAAGGCGAAATTCGCGTAGATGGCAAGCTCGTGCGCATATCCTCCCCTGCCGCGGCCCAATCGCTCGGCATCGGTCTCGTGCATCAGGAAATCGCCCTCTGCCCGGATGCGACCGTGGCCGAAAACATGTTCATGGCGGCGACCAACCGCCGCCGTGCCCCCTTCATGAACTATCGCGCGCTGGAGCGCGATGCACAGGCCGTCATGGACCGTCTCGCCGCGATCGACGTCCGCCGCAAGGTCGCGGACCTGCCGATTTCCAGCCAGCAACTCGTCGAGATCGCCAAGGCTCTGACGCTCGACTGCCGCGTACTGATCCTGGACGAGCCTACCGCGGCGCTGACCGAAACCGAGACCCGCCAGCTTTTTGCAATCATCCGCGACCTCAAGGCGAACGGCATTTCGATCATCTATATCAGCCATCGAATGGCGGAGATTTTTTCCCTGTGCGACCGGGTTACCGTGTTCCGCGACGGCCGCTACCTGTGTACCGACCACATCGCCGATATCACGCCAGACGACGTGGTGCGCCGCATGGTGGGGCGCGAGATCACGCAGCTCTATCCGGACAAGCTCGGTGCGGACGACGCGTTCGGGGAGGCGATCCTCGAGGCCGACAATATCGGTGACGGCGAGCGGTTCCATGATGTGAGTTTCGACCTGCGCAAGGGCGAGATCCTCGGGATCGGCGGCCTCATCGGCTCCGGCCGCACGGAAATCGCCGAAGGCATCTGCGGGCTCAAAACGCGCTCGGCGGGCACGGTGCGCCTGCATGGCAAGGCGCAGTCGATCCGCGCCTATTCCGATGCCGTGAAGGCCGGCATCGTCTATCTCTCCGAGGACCGCAAGGGGTCGGGCGTATTTTTAGAAATGTCCATCGCACAGAACATCTCCGTACTGGACCTTAAGTCGCTGACCAATCCGATCGGTCTGCTCAACCGTCGCGCGGAAGCCGCAATGGCAGAGAATTTCGCGCGCCGGCTTGCGGTGCGCATGGGCGGCATTGAGGCGCCGGTCAAATCGCTCTCCGGCGGCAACCAGCAGAAGGTTGCGCTCGCCAAGCAGCTTGCGGCGAAGCCAAAGGTCATCCTGATGGACGAACCAACGCGCGGCATCGATGTCGGCGCGAAAACCGAAATTCACCGCCTGCTACGCGAGCTTGCGCGGTCGGGCATCGGCATCATCGTTATCTCATCGGAAATGCCGGAGCTCCTCGGGCTATGTGACCGCGTGCTTGTCGTCCGGGAGGGGCGCATCGCCGGCGAGCTCGGCGTCGATGAGATGACGGAGGAGGCCGTGATTCGTCTCGCTTCGGGGGTGGGCACGGCAAAGGCGGCGAGCCATGCCGCGTGAGAACAAAGTGGGAGAGACTGGAATGGCGATCGACACGTTGGCGACGGGCGCGCCGAAGACAGCGTCCTTCAAACGCATCGGCACAATGCGCGAGGCGGGGCTGATCGCGATCATCCTCGCGCTCTGCGTGATCATGAGCTTTGCCTCGCCGCACTTCCTGACGCTTGGCAATTTCCGCGCCATGCTGATGAGCTTTTCCGTTGAAGGCATCGTTGTCGTGGGCATGACGATCCTGCTCATCGTCGGCGGCATCGACCTCGCGGTCGGCTCCGTGGTCTGCTTCGCGATGGTGCTCTCGGGCTCGCTCTTCCTCGCCGGGCTCGACCCGTGGACGGCCTCGCTCATCGGCATCCTCGCGAGCAGCTCGATCGGTGGCATAATGGGGTTCTTTGTGACGGTCGTGGGGCTCAATCACTTCATCACCTCGCTTGCGGCAATGGTGATCGTGCGCGGCCTTTGCCTCATTATCACAAAGGGGACACCGCTCTCGCTCTTCACGCTGCCGGCGGGCTTCAAGGCGGTGGGGCAGGGTACGTTTTACGGCCTACCCTACGTCATCTTGATCTTCGTCGCCGTCGTCATCCTGTTCGATTTCCTGCTGCGCCGGGCCACCGCCTTCCGCAAAGTCTTCTATACGGGCAGCAACGAGAAGGCCGCGCTCTACTCCGGCATCAAGACCAATCAGGTGAAATTCTGGGTGACGGTGCTCTGCTCCACGCTCGCCGGTGTCGCAGGCGTCATCTACATGTCCCGTTTCGGCGCGGCGACTCCAACCTTCGGCGTTGGCATGGAACTTAACATCATCGCTGCGGCGGTGATCGGCGGCGCCTCTCTCAACGGCGGCTCCGGCACGATACTCGGCGCCATCCTCGGGATCGCGCTTCTCTCTGTCGTCACCAGCTCTCTGATCCTGCTCGATGTTTCAGTCTATTGGCAGGACATGATCAAGGGGTGCATTCTGCTCGCTGCCGTTTCCATCGACCATTTCCTGCACAAGCAGAAAGCCGCCTGACATGCCAATTGCGAAATTGAAACCCAAGACGACAGTACCGCGCGAGGAGATTGTCATCGCCCGCCAGATGCATCAGGCGCTCGTCCTTCATTTTATGGAGGGCCTGACACAGGCACAGATCGCCGGCCAGCTCGGCATCTCGCAAGCCACTGTCAACCGCCTCATCAAACGCGGCCGTCAGCTCGGCCTCGTCGAGATCAAGATCAAGTCTCCGGTCGAGCCCCTGGTCGACATGGAGGAGCGGCTTCTGGCACTCGGCGGCATCAGCCGCGCGATCGTGGTCCCGACCGTCTCCGACAATCCGCAGACCGCGCTCCAGGCGGTCGGGGAGGCGGCGGCGCGCCTGTTGATGGAGGAGCTCGGCGACGGCGACACAATCTGCATCACTGGCGGCAAAGGGGTGAGCGCCGTCGTCGCCGGCCTGCAGCCGCCGCGCCGCTTTGATGTCGAGGTCATTCCGGCAACTGGCTGCGTCCAGGGCAAGCACTACACCGACGTCAACCATGTTTCGACCCTGATGGCCGACCGGCTCGGGGGGCGTTCCTACCAGATCCACGCGCCGCTCTTCGCCGACGATGCCGAGCAGCGGGCGATGCTGATCAACATGCGGTCTGTCGCCGACGTCTTCAAACGTGCGCGCGAGGCGAAGGTGGCGGTGGTCGGTATCGGCTCGATCCTAACGGACGACTCCAGCTATTACGACCTGCATCCCTCCTCTAGTACTGATCGGGCGGCGATCGAGCGCTCAGGCGCAAGCTGCGAATTGCTTGCCCACCTGCTCGATGACCAGGGCCGGGTCTGCGATTACAGCCTCAATCGTTCGCTGGTGTCGCTTACCCTGGCGGAATTCGCCTCGATCCCGATGAAGATCGGCGTCGCCAGCGGCCCGAACAAGGCAGGCCCGATCCTCAGCGTCCTGCGCGGCAACCATCTCGACACGCTCGTCACCGACGAGGCGACCGGGGCACGCATTCTTGAAATTGCATCCAAGGAAGGGGTTTCGGCATGAGCGGCGAACAACTGATCCGCGAGATCGGGCGCTCCGGCGTCAAGGCGTCGGCCGTTGGGCTCGGCACCTGGGCGATCGGCGGTTGGATGTGGGGGGGAACCGACGAGGCGCAATCCATCGCCGCCATTCAGGCCTCGCTCGAAGCCGGCGTAACCCTCATCGATACGGCGCCCGCCTACGGGCTCGGCCGCTCGGAGGAAATTGTCGGCAAGGCGCTTGCCGGCCGGCGTGACAAGGCAGTGATCGCCACGAAATGTGGCCTCGTCTGGCACACGCAGAAGGGTAATCACTTCTTCGACCAGGACGGCAAGCCGGTTCACCGCTATCTCGGCGGGGATTCGATTGTCCATGAAGTGGAGGACAGCCTGCGCCGGCTCGGCACGGATTATATCGACCTCTACATCACCCATTGGCAGGACGTGACGACGCCGGTCGAGGAGACCGTCGCGGCGCTGGAGGAACTGCAGCGGGCCGGCAAGATCCGCGCCATCGGCGCCAGCAATGTCAAACGGTCCGCGCTTGAGCAGTACATAGCCACTGGCTCGCTTGACGCGATCCAGGAGCGGTACAGCATGATCGATCGAGAGATCGAGGCGGATCTTTTGCCTCTCAGCGTTGCTAACGGCGTATCGACGCTCAGCTATTCCTCGTTGGCGCTCGGGCTACTTTCGGGCAGCATGGGGCCGGACCGGATCTTCTCCGGCGACGATCAGCGCAAGGACAATGCGCGCTTTTCCGTCGCCAACCGGCAGAAGGCCCGCGATTTCTCCGACGCGATCCGGCCCGTCGCGTACCGTCACGATGCGAGCATCGCCCAGACGGTGATCGCCTGGACACTGGCGCAGCCAGGTGTGACTTTTGCCCTTTGCGGCGCGCGCAACCCGGCACAAGCGCTCGACAATGCCCGGGCCGGCACGCTTCGGCTGCCTCCGGAAGATCTCGCGGCCATCGACGCCGCCCTATCGGCGAAGCTGGCCAACATGGACGGATAACGGATTGTCATGATGAACCGCGAACAGACATTGGACGGGCTTCGCCGAAGCCCGAAGGTGGACGTGTGCGTCCTTGGCGGCGGTATCAACGGTCTCAGCGTGTTCCGCGAGCTGGCGCTGCAGGGCGTCAACGTGCTCATCGTGGAAAAGGGCGACTATTGCTCCGGGGCAAGCGCCGGGCTCTCGCGCATGGTGCATGGCGGACTGCGCTACCTGGAAAACGGTGAGTTCAACCTCGTGCAGGAATCGCTCGTCGAGCGTGACCGGTTGCTGCGCAATGCCCCTCACTATGTCGCCCCGCTGCCGACCATGGTGCCGATCTTCGATATCTTTTCCGGGCTGGCAAACGGCATCGTGCGCTTTCTGGGCCTCACCCGTCGGCCGAGCCGCCGCGGCACCGTCGCCATCAAGGCTGGACTGAGCATTTACGACTTCCTGACGCGCAAGCGCGCCCTGATGCCGCGCCATCAGTTTCGCGGTCGCAAAAGCACGCTTTCGAAATGGCCGGCGCTCAATCCGGCGATCCGCAACTCCGCCACCTATTATGATGCCTGGGTGAGTCACCCAGAGCGCATCGGCATTGAGCTCCTGCTTGATGGGCTCTTGGCCGGCCCGAGCGCCGGCGCCTTGAACTATGCGACGATCGAGCATGCACCGGCCGGGGAATTTCTGCTGCACGACGGGATTTCGGGCGAAACCTTGGCAATCAAGCCGTCACTGGTCGTCAACGCGACCGGCGGCTGGATTGACATCGCCAATGGCGCGCTCTTTCCTGAGGCAGCTCGTCCCGCGCCGCTGATCGGCGGCACGAAGGGCTCGCACCTCATCATCGACCATGCGGGGCTTCGCGACATGCTCGATGGCCACATGATCTATTACGAGAACGAGGACGGGCGCATCTGCATCCTCTTTCCTTATCTCGGCAAGGTGCTCGTCGGCTCGACGGATATCCGCGTGGACGACCCCGCAAAGGTGCGCTGCGAGGCCGAGGAGCGAGACTATATCCTGCAATCGCTCGCCTTCGTGTTGCCGGGTGTCCGCATCCGCCCGGAAGAGATCGTCTTCCAGTTCGCAGGCGTGCGCCCGCTGCCGGCAAGCAATGACAGCTTCACCGGCCGCATCCCGCGTGACCATTATTGCACCGTTCTCGAAGGCCGCGACGGCGGGCCACCAGTGCTCTGCATGATCGGCGGCAAGTGGACGACCTTTCGCTCCTTCGGCGAACTCGCCGCCGATATGGCGTTGGAACGGCTTGACCGGAGCCGCCGCTTCGACACGGCGGACCGCACTTTCGGCGGCGGACGGGCATTTCCGATAGACCGTAGCGACTGGATTCGGGACCTGTCGGAATCGACAGGTCTTTCCCTCGATCGCGCCGCAACGCTTTTCGAGCGCTATGGTACAGATGCGAAGGCCGTTGCCCGCTTTACCGCCGCGGGGCCGGACAACCTCTTGCCTCATGCCGGCTACAGCGCCCGGGAGCTCCTGCATCTCATCCGCACGGAGGCGGTCGAGCATCTGGACGATCTGCTCCTCCGGCGCACGACACTTGCCATCACCGGCGAGCTTTCCCTGGACATGGCCGAGATCGCGCTTGACCTCCTCGCCGACGAGAAAGGCTGGCCAGTGCAGCGCAAGGACGAAGAGCGCACCCGTTTTCTCACCCTCATGCGCGACCGCCACGGCGTCGCGGAGGCAACCCTTTCCGCAAGGAACAAACAAAGGAGTGAACCATGCGAGACAACCGCAAGATCCGGATGAACCGGCTGTTCGGCAACGGCCGTTGCCTGGACGTGGCGATCGATCACGGCGTGTGCAACGAACCGTCCTTCCTCGATGGACTGGAGAACATGCCGGCCATCGTGAACGCGCTGGTCGATGCGAAGCCGGATGCGATCCAGATGAACTACGGCCAAGCCGACCTGCTGCAGGACATTTCCGGCAAGGAGAAGCCGGCGCTCGTCATGCGCATCGACATGGGCAACCCCTATAACCGGATCCGCCATCGCGACATGTGGGCGGTGTTGCAGAACGAGGCGGAGCCGCTGATCGGCGCGTTGCAGATGGATGCCGCCTGCGTGGTGGTCAACCTCTTCATGCTGCCGGACGAGCCGGATCTCTTCCGCCAGTGCGTGCAGAACATTTCTCGCGTGCGGGCAGACTGCGAAAAGTACGGCGTGCCGCTGATGATCGAGCCGCTCGTCATGCAGCCGGTCACTGAACGCGGCGGCTACATGGTCGATGGCGATGCCGACAAGATCGTCACGCTGACGCGGCTTGCCCGCGAGATGGGCGCGGACATAGTCAAGGCGGACCCGACGACGAATACGGAAGATTTTCACCGCGTGGTCGAGGCTGCGCGCTGCCCGGTTCTGGTGCGCGGCGGCGGCAAGGAAGACCTGCGCGCCGTGTTCGCCAAGTCCGCGGCCTTGATGCGGCAAGGCGCGGTGGGCATGGTCTATGGGCGCAACATTTACCAACATGCCAATCCGAGCGCCGTCGTGCGCGGGCTCATGGCGATCGTGCACGAGGATGCGGGCAGCGAGGACGCCTTCGCGCTTTATCAGCAGGTATGAAGGCATAACCGAACCTGGGAGGGGTTGCGAATGGGAGACTATCTTTTAGGGATCGACGCCGGCAACACCGTCATCAAGGCGGTGATCTTCGATCGGACGGGCCAGGAACTGGCGCATGCGGGGGAGGAGGGCCACAGCCGTATGCCATACCCCGGCCATGTCGAGCGCGATCTCGGCGAGCTGTGGGCCCATGCCAAGCGTGTCATCCGCACCTGTCTGGACAAGGCGGGCATCGCGGCGACCGATATCGCCGCAATCGGCTGTGCCGGCCATGGCAACGGGCTTTATGCGCTCGACCGGGACGGCGAACCGCTCCTCGCCATCCAGTCGCTCGACACGCGGGCGATAGGTCTCGTCGACGAATGGGCGGCGGAAGGCGTTGGCGACCGGACCTATCCGATCGGCCGCCAGCGCCCCTGGCCCTCGCAGACGCCAACGCTTCTTGCCTGGCTGAAGCGTCACAGGCCCGAGCTCTTCGAGCGCATCGGCACGGTGTTCTTCTCCAAGGATTTCCTCGTCAACCGTCTGACCGGCCGTCGCGTCAGCGAGGTCTCGGACATGTCCGGCGCCGGCCTGCTCAATCTCGCCGCCCGCCGGTACGACCGGACGCTGATGGCTGCCTATGGGCTGGCTGATTGCATGGACCTGCTGCCGCCGCTCATCGAAAGCGCCGACATCGCTGGCACCGTGACTGAAGAGGTCGCAGCGCAAACCGGGCTTGCAGCCGGCACGTCAGTCATCGGCGGGCTGTTCGACGTCGTCGCCTCAGCACTCGGCTCGGGCGTCTCGCGCACCGGCAGCGCCTCGATCATCGCAGGCACCTGGAGCATCAACCAGGTGATCATCGATCGCCCCGCCCTCGACGGGCCGGTCTTCATGTCCGCGACCTTTGACCGCAGCCGTTACATGGCGATGGAAAACAGCGCGACCTCGGCAGCCAATCTCGAATGGCTGGTAAGGGAGTTCTTCGAGGGGGAACATCAGGATGGCGTATCGCCCTTCGACGGCTGCTGCGCTTTGGCGGCTGCGATCGAGCCGACGTCCGACGATCCACTCTACCACCCCTACCTCTACGGCGCCCAGCAGGACGGCCATGCGCGCGCGGGCTTTTATGGAGTTGCGGGCTGGCATAGCAAGGGGCACCTGGTTCGCGCGCTACTGGAAGGTGTCGCCTTCGGGCATCGTCAGCACATCGAGACGATCCGCAAGGCGGGCGCCATCTTCGACGAGGCCGTGCTGTCGGGCGGCGGATCGCGCAGCCGCCTCTGGCCGCAGATATTCGCCGACGTGCTGGGTACGCCGGTTTCCGTCGCTGTCTCGCGGGAAACGGGCGCGCTGGGCGCGGCGATTGCGGCGGGAACGGGCGTCGGCCTCTTTGCAGATTTCACGGAAGGGGCGAATGCCATGGTGCGGGTCGAACGGCACTACAAGCCGAACGATGCGCTGACGGCGCACTACAACAGGCGCTATGCACTGTACAAGGATATTGCAGAAGCCATGACCCCCCTCTGGCGGCGGCTTTCGGCAACCAAAGACCAGGTGGCGGGAGCTGGGGCATGACCATGCATGGCACTGAAATGCCGGTGGACGAAGGCAGCTACGATTTCATCGTCGTTGGTGCCGGCTCGGCCGGATGCGTCCTGGCAAACCGTCTGTCGGCCGATCCGAAGAACCGGGTCCTGCTGCTCGAAGCCGGCGGCTCGGATCGCTACCATTGGGTCCATGTGCCGATCGGCTATCTCTATTGCATGGGCAACCCGCGCACCGACTGGATGATGAAGACGGCCGCGGAAGCTGGCCTTAACGGCCGCGCGCTGAACTATCCGCGCGGCAAGCTGCTTGGGGGCTGCTCGTCGATCAACGGCATGATCTATATGCGCGGGCAAGCCGCCGACTACGACGGCTGGCGGCAGGCCGGCAATGTGGGCTGGGGCTGGGACGACGTCCTGCCCTACTTCTTGAAGTCAGAAGATAACTATCGTGGCAAGTCCGCCACGCACGGCGCCGGCGGCGAATGGCGCGTCGAGCGCCAGCGCCTCTCCTGGCCGATCCTCGACGCCTTTCGCGACGCGGCGGAAGAACTCGGCATCCCGAAGACCGGCGACTTCAACGACGGTGACAACGAGGGTTCGGGTTATTTCGAAGTCAACCAGCGCGGCGGCGTGCGCTGGAATACAACAAAAGCCTTCCTGCGGCCGGCGATGAAACGCACGAATCTGCGCCTGCTCACAGGCGCCGAAACTGAGCGGCTTGAATTCAACGGAAAGACGGTCACCGGCGTGCGCTTCCAGCACCGCGGCCGCCTCTGCGTTGCTCGCGCATCCCGACAAGTCGTGCTGTCGGCTGGCGCGATCAACTCTCCGAAGATCCTGGAGTTGTCGGGCGTCGGCCGGCCGGAGGTGCTCTCGGCCAACGGAATTCCCGTCCACCACGACCTTCCGGGTGTGGGAGAAAACCTTCAGGACCACCTCCAGATCCGCACGGTCTTCAAGATTGAAGGCGCGCGCACATTGAACCAGCTCTATCACAGTCTCTTCAGCCGCGCCGGCATGGGTTTGCAATATGCCATCAGCCGGTCCGGCCCGCTCTCTATGGCGCCAAGCCAGCTCGGTATCTTTGCCAAGAGTGATCCTGCCGTCGCGACGGCCGATCTCGAGTACCATGTCCAACCGCTCAGCACCGATCGTCTTGGCGAACTGCTCCATCGCTATCCGGCTGTAACGGTGTCCGTCTGCAATCTCCGGCCCGAAAGCCGCGGCACGGTGCATTTGACGACGCGCGACGCGGCGCTGCCGCCAGAAATCCGCCCGAATTATCTCTCCACCGCCGGCGACCGGATTTTGGCGGCACGGTCCATCCGCCACGCTCGCAGCCTTATGAAAACGAAAGTGCTCGCGCGCTTCCGGCCGCAGGAAATTCTTCCCGGTCGGGAGCACGACAGCGACGAGGATTTGATCCGCAGGGCGGGCGACATCGCGACGACCATTTTTCACCCCGTCGGCACGTGCAAGATGGGGAATGACACTTTGGCGGTGGTGAATCCGATGCTGAACGTGCACGGGATCGATAGATTGCGTATCGTCGACGCCTCTATCATGCCGACGATTGTCTCTGGCAACACGAACTCACCGGTGATTATGATCGCGGAGAAGGCTTCGGAAATCATTCTGAAGCAGTTGTGAGCATTAATCGAAAATGTGCTTAAAGCCGGCGAAGGCGTTCACGTTCAAACGCAGTGAGCAAGGCTCCAGTTCCGATCCTTTTAAGGTCGTTTGTATTGTTCGTTTGCCCCGAATATAAGCTTTCGCGGCGGCATGGACGCTCACCCGCCCTTTGGGAGTCAGACAGCGAAACGTTTCTTCCTCGGAGCGTGGCTGCCGTTAAACCGCTTCTCTGCCATTGCGAGCTATCGTGGTCAACGACACTCCCGTGCAAGGTTGAGCCTCCATTCACCCAACGGTGTCCGCGGCTGTGCACCGACTTGTAATGCCGACGGGCACCTCTTATCTGTTGGCAATCATCCACATAATCCCACACCGCACGGCTGGCGTCCTGATGACGTCGACAATCCGCGTGTCGAAGGGCCTAAGGTACTCGATTGAACACAACAAGCACTGCTGCCGCGCCTGCGGCCACGAAGCCGCGCGAGCGCGGTGGGTCGTCGCTCGGCCGGACAACAACTGGAAGCCTTACCCCTGCCTTCTAACGCGCAGGGAACTGAAGGCGATCATTGCCAAGCAACTCGGCTGAACATTAACCACAATGATAAGGGAGAAGCAGTTGCAGGTCATCGTCAGAGACAACGATGTCAAACAGGCCATCCACGAGTTGAAAATGAGATGCAACGCGAAGCCCGTTCCGTGAGTGAAGGAACGCCGCGCCTGCGAGAAGCCCTCGGAACGTCGGGTTCGCGAACGAGCCTAGGTGATTGCCAGATGGCGAAAGGCAGTCCGCAAGAAGATGCAGCGCGCGAGGGCCTTTTCCCTATCGCCATGCGCCGAGCGTCTGCCCGTAAATGATTCTGGCCCGCCGGCACATTAAGCCGGCAGCCGACACCCTGAAAGGTCGAACGATGGAAGAATTGCACAGCATAACGATCTCGGACGAGCGGCTCGACGATTGCCGCGATGTCGTCGAGCCTGATCTGCAGGATCTGATCCGCACTACGATCGCTTCTGGCTTCTCGGCCGAGGAAGTCCTGATTGCGATCAGCGAACTGGTGGCAGAGGATTTCGCAGCAGTCGTCAAAACGCCGAGTGTCCACTGACACGCCGGCGAGGAACTGACCATGAGCATTTCGCCGCAAGGAGACCTGTTTGCTGAAGCGGAGGCGCGATTGCCCCAGGGCTTCCGCTATCAACCCGCCGTCGTTCCCGAGGCGGTCCAGTCGGATCTGCTTCGAGAGATAAGACAATTGCCGCTGAAACCCTTCGACTTTCATGGCTTTGAGGGCAAGCGAAAGGTCATCTCCTATGGCTGGAAGTATGACTTCGATAGCGAGCGGGTGAGACGCATTGACGACGTTCCGCCGTTCCTTTTGCCCGTGCGCTCCCTTGCGGCAGCTTTCGCCGATATCGAACCCGATGGCTTGCAACAGGCGCTGATTACCGAATATGCGCCGGGCGCGCCGATCGGCTGGCATAAAGACAAAAGGGTGTTCGGCAGGGTTGTCGGTGTCTCATTGCTGTCGCCATGTACTTTCAGGCTGAGGCGCCGCGCCGGCCCGAACTGGGAGCGTGTCTCGGTGATTGCCGAGCCGGGCTCCGTCTACCTGCTGTCGGGTCCCGCCCGGAGCGAATGGGAGCACTCGATCCCGCCCGTCGAGCAGCTTCGCTATTCCATTACCTTCCGGGAGATCGGCTGACGGAACCGTGCAGGTTCCCTGAACAGCGGCGCGATGATCTGGTTGGCCTTACGGTCTTGAACAGTCGGAGACAACTCCCAATATCATTTCGTCAGGATCATTGGTGGCATGAAAGGAGGAAAAGATGCCGCTGAACGATGTTCCATGGACCCGGCCGGTAAGGATTCGGCTGCAATGCGGTTTGGAGCGGATCTTCACAGGCGCTTACGACGCGTTGGATTTTCTCGAAAACGAATGGCCACTGCGCCACGGAGAGCGCCACGAGCGCGCGGTGAAGACGTGCCGGGGTGCCCTCAACGGAACCATTCCCGCGGTGATCGCGCGCGAGGCATTCCTGGCGGCTTGTCTTGAAGCCGGCATGCCTGCCGTCATGGTCCCGTGGAAGAGAAGGCCGTCCGTCCATCCGGGCCGGCCAGCACGTGTAGCCATTATCTAGGGCATCAGCGATGGCCTCGTCTCCGAAGAGGCGAGGCCTGGTACAAGCTTCCTGTTTTCGGCTGCAGGAACGCCATCATGGAACTTCCAGCTGCCAAGCAGCATTCCGCTGTCGGACGCTGTTTTCGGGAACAACCATGGCCAGTGACAAACTATCGACCTATCGATCGAAGCGCGATTTTCAAAGGACCGCTGAGCCGAGCGGTGAAGGGCGCATTGCGCGCAGCAATCGCCCTCGTTTCGTCATCCAGAAACACGACGCGACCCGCCTTCACTACGATCTGAGGCTCGAGTTCGATGGGGTCTTCAAGTCCTGGGCCGTAACGAAGGGCCCGTCGCTCGACCCCCACGACAAGCGGTTAGCGGTCGAGGTGGAGGACCACCCACTCGATTATGGCGATTTCGAAGGGACTATCCCGAAAGGCCAGTATGGCGGCGGTACTGTGATGCTATGGGACCGTGGCTATTGGAAGCCGGAAGGAAAGAAGAGCCCGAAGCAAGCTCTGGAAAAGGGCGACTTCAAATTCACCCTCGAAGGCAAACGCCTGCATGGCGGCTTCGTGCTGGTGCGCATGGGCAACGATCGCGAACGTGGTAAGCGAACCAACTGGCTGCTGATCAAGCACCATGACGCGTTCTCGGTCGAGGAGAATGGCGCGGCGATCCTGGAGGAGAATGACACATCGGTCGCCTCCGGCCGAACAATGGAGATGATCGCCGCTGGCAAAGGGCGCAAGCCCAAACCATTCATCGTCGCGGGAGGCGACGTTCAGGCTGATGCGGTCTGGGACAGCCATCAAGGGCTGGCCGCTGACGAGCGAAAATCGGATGTACGAGCCGGCAAGGCGTCGGTTTCGCCTGTCGACCTGCCTGACTTCGTCGCGCCACAGCTCTGTCAGACCCTGGAGCGCCCTCCCGTGGGCAAGGGCTGGATCCACGAGATCAAGTTCGACGGTTACCGGATCCAGATGCGCGTGCTGGACGGTGAGGCGACACTGAAGACCCGCAAGGGCCTCGACTGGACAGCCAAATATCGCGAAATAGGCGAGGCGGCATCTGCACTGCCCAATTCGATTATCGATGGTGAGATCTGCGCCCTCGACGAGAATGGTGCGCCCGATTTCGCAGCCCTGCAAGCGGCGCTTTCGGAAGGCAAAGCCGGCGATCTCGTCTACTTCGCATTCGATCTTCTTTACGACGGTGGTGAGGATTTGCGATCTCTGTCAGTTGTAGATCGGAAGGCGCGGTTGCAGGCCCTGCTGGCCGGGGCAGGCAACAATCCCCGCATCCGGTTTGTCGAGCATTTCGAGACTGGCGGCGACGCGGTCCTCAGATCTGCCTGCAAGCTGTCGCTGGAAGGCATCATCTCAAAACAGGTGGACGCGCCGTACCAATCTGGCCGATCCGAAACCTGGGCCAAATCCAAATGTCGGGCCGGCCACGAGGTCGTGCTGGGGGCTTATGCCAAGACGAATGGCAAGTTCAGATCCTTGTTGGTCGGCGTCTACCACGGCGACAACTTCGTCTATGTCGGCCGCGTCGGTACCGGATACGGCGCGAAGAAAGTGGAAACGTTGCTTCCGAAGTTGAAGGCGCTCGAGACGACGAAATCGCCCTTTACTGGCATCGGCGCGCCGAAGAAGGAGGCGGAGGTCACTTGGCTGAAGCCCGAACTCGTGGCGGAAATCGAATTCGCAGGCTGGACCGGCGACGGTCTTGTCCGCCAAGCTGCTTTTAAGGGACTGCGCGATGACAAGCCGGCCAAGGAAGTCGAGGCCGAACGGCCGGCGAAGCCTTCGAAGACCGACGTGCCCCGCCCGGCTCTGGCATCTACGGGGTCTAGGTCAACCCGGCGGAAGGGTGTTAAGGCAGAGGTGATGGGCGTGCTGATCTCCAACCCGGACAAGCCGCTGTGGCCGGATGCCAATGACAAGGGACCCGTCACCAAGGAAGAGCTGGCCCGCTATTACGAAGCCGTCGGCTCCTGGATGATCGAGCACATCAAGGGGCGGCCCTGCTCCATTATCCGCGCGCCTGACGGGATCGGTGGCGAGCAGTTTTTCCAGCGACATGCCATGCCTGGCACCTCGAGCCTTCTCGAACTGGTGAAGGTCTTCGGTGACAAGAAGCCTTATCTGCAGATCGACCGGATCGAGGGTTTGGCTGCCGTCGCTCAGATCGGTGCTGTCGAACTGCATCCTTGGAATTGCGAGCCGCAGCAGCCGGAAGTGCCGGGACGCCTCGTCTTCGACCTCGATCCTGGTCCGGACGTACCCTTTTCCACAGTCGTTTCAGCAGCTCGAGATATGCGTGACAGGCTTGAGGAACTCGGCCTGATCAGTTTCTGTAAGACAACTGGCGGCAAGGGCCTTCATGTGGTCACTCCGCTTGCCATCAACAAGCGCAAGCCGCTCTCCTGGTCGGAGGCGAAAGGGTTTGCGCATGCCGTCTGCCAGCAGATGGCGCGCGACAATCCCGAACTCTATCTGATCAAGATGACCAAGAGCTTGAGGAACGGCCGGATCTTCCTCGACTATTTGCGCAATGACCGCATGGCGACGGCGGTTGCACCATTGTCACCACGGGCCCGAGCGGGCGCCACCGTCTCGATGCCGCTGACATGGACGCAGGTCAAATCCGATCTCGATCCGCAGCGATTCACGATCAGGTCTGTGCCGGTTCTGCTCGCAAAGACGCCGGCCTGGCAGGGCTATTGTGATGCCCAGCGGCCGCTGGAGCAGGCGATTAAGCGTTTGGGCA
The DNA here is from genome assembly GCF_000419765.1 of Rhizobium mongolense USDA 1844. Taxonomy (GTDB): domain Bacteria; phylum Pseudomonadota; class Alphaproteobacteria; order Rhizobiales; family Rhizobiaceae; genus Rhizobium; species Rhizobium mongolense. The sequence goes on from NZ_ATTQ01000003.1 coordinate 438,688, forward strand.
AGACAAGAGCCACCGCATGAGCGGCATCTCCGATCACTCTGCTGCGGATCATATTGCCTTGATGGTCATGGCCTGAGTTGCCGTCATGCCAAAACGCATGACGGCTGGCTTATCGCCATAGATGATTTCATGCTGGCATGCCGTGCATGCCAATAATCCAGCTCGCGCTTGAGAAGTGGCCTTTCGTCATCACTGACCTGCCGTGCCGAAGCCGCTCCTCCAGGGATGCAATCGCCGCCGATCATCTCGGCGGCCCTTTCGCGTGAACAGGTTCCGCGAAGCGCTGATCGCCTGTTCCGGCGCCAAAGGTGTGATCTATTTCCATCACCAATCCGTCACATCGAAGACGGCCGCGTTGTCCTGGATCTCCCGAAGCCCCTTGTAGGAAGCGTGTCGTAGATTGCGGTCATGCGTCCAGCCGCGAAATTCGATCTCGACGATCAGTGTCGGCTGCGCGAAGACGAAGCGCTTGCCCTTAAGCGGAACCACCGGCTTGTTCGTTCTCAGCTGATCGAGCGTCTTTTTCAAGTGCTCGGCATCGCTCCTGGTGAAACCGGTGCCGACCGACCCGACATAAACCCAGTCGAAGCCCTTTTTGCCGGCCAATAACAGACTACCGATGCCGCCGCGCGCTGACGCCGATTGTTCGTAGCCGACGACCATGAAGCTTTCGCTCTGGACGCACTTGATCTTCAGCCAGTCGCCAGTCCGACCGCTGCGGTAAGGTTGATCCCGATGCTTGGCTATGATCCCTTCCAGGCCGACCTGGCATGCGTGCTCAAGGAGATCTTCGGCTGGCAGTTCTATCGCTTCGGAAAGGCGGATCGTCTCATTGCCGCCTTCTGGTATCAGATCTTCAAGAAGGCGCCGGCGCACGGCAAGCTCGGTGCGAGTGAGATCGCGTCCGTCGAGATAGAGAAGGTCGAAGGCGTATAGGATGGACTCGGTCGAGATCCGTTTGCCGCCCCGACCTCCGAGCGAACGCTGCAAGGCGCCAAAGTCCGACCGGCCCTGATCGTCGAGAACAACGGCCTCGCCGTCGAGAATGGCGGTCGTCACGCCGAGGTCCTTTGCGGCCGCGGCGATCGACGGAAAGCGGTAGGTCCAGTCATGGCCGCCGCGGGTAATGATACTCACACCCTTTGGTTCGATATGGATCGCGAGCCGGTAACCGTCCCACTTCACCTCGTAAAGCCAATCAGGTCCCACCGGGACCACGCTCTTCAGCAGCGCGAGGCAGGGTTCCACGCGCTGCGGCATCGGATCGAAAGGCAGGTTCGGCTGGTCGGGATCGCGCTTGCGGATCGGACGCGACTGGAGTGCAGAACGAGACACGTCGAGCAATGGCAAAGAGGGCCGGCGCGGGCGCGTCATGAGGCTACTGCCTCTCCGAGCGGTTTTCAGCTTCGACCGATTTGCGCAATGCATCCATGATGTTGATGACGTTGGTTGGCGCCGGCTCTTCCTTGCCCTTGCCTTTCGGCTTTGCCCTGGCGGGCTTCTTCATCAGCTTCTTCTTCGCCTCGATGATGTCGAGGAGCTTATCCTGGACAGGGTCGGAGGCCATCTTCGGGTTCCAGGGTTGTGTCTGCTTTTTGATGAGTTGCTGGACGAGGGGCATCAACTCATTGTCGGTCATCTCGTCATCGATCTTCTCGAAGTAGGTCTCGGCATCGCGGACCTCATCCCCGTAACGCAGCGTCCAGAGCACGATGCCCTTGCCGCGCGGCTCAAGCATGACAGCGCGTTCCCGCCGTGAGATGACAAGTCTGGAAATACCGACCATATTTTCGGCCGCCATGGCGTCGCGAATGACCGAGAAGGCTTCTTGGCCGACAGGGTCGTCCGGCGACAGGTAGTAAGGCGTATCGAGCCAGATCCATCCAACGCTATCGCGCGGCGCGAACACCTCGATGTCTATGGTTTTGGTGCTCTCGAGTGCGACATTTTCGAGTTCCTCGTCTTCGAGAATGACATAGTCGTTCTCGCCTTTTTGGTAACCTTTGACTTCGTCTTCGTCCTTCACCTCCTTGCCGGTGACGGAATCGACATAGTGGCTCACGACGCGGTTCTGGGTTTGCCGGTTCAGCGTGTGGAAGCGCACCTTTTCGTTTTCCGACGTGGCCGGCATCATCTGTACCGGGCAGGTAACCAGCGAAAGCTTCAGATAGCCTTTCCAGTAAGGGCGGAGAGCCATGGGGTCCTCTTCGATCAGCCAGCACGACGCTGGTGGGCGCCACCAGTGCTGCGGGCCGTGGATGCGGTGGCGCGATTGGCTTTTTGCCGGCCTTTGCCGCCGTTGGCGTTGGCCGCGGTGCGTTTGCTCTTGGCAGGCGTGGACATTCCGGCACTTTCACGCAGGGCCTGCAGAAGATCGCTCGGCTTGGATGCTGGGGGTGCCTTCTTCTTCGGCAGCGTGCGGCCTTCCATCTTTGCTTTCACGAGCTCGGCCACCGCCTCCTCGTAGCGGTCGTCGAACTGTTTCGGGTCGAACTCACCCTTCTTGGTGTTGATGATGTGCTTTGCCAGCTCCAGCATCTCGCCTTCAATCTTCAGGTCCGGCATCTCCTCGAACGCCTTTTCGGATGAACGCACCTCGTAGTCGTAGTTCAACGTCGATCCAATCAGGCCCTTGCCGTGCGGTCGGATAAGTACGGTGCGCAGGCGCCGGAACAGGACCGCGCGAGCGATTGCGGCGACCTTGGCTTTTTTCATGCCGTCGCGCAGGAGCTTGTACGCATCGCTCCCCATCTTGTCGGGCGCAAGATAATACGGTTTGTCGAAATAGACGGCGTCGACCTCGTCGCAAGGAATGAATGCCTCGACCTTTAGTGTCTTGTCGCTATTTGGAATCGCGGCTGTAACTTCTTCGGGTTCGAGGACAACAAAACGCCCGTCCTCGATCTCGAAACCCTTCACCTGTGCCTCGCGCTCCACCGGGTCGCCGGTTTCGCTATCGACGAATTCGCGGCGAACGCGATTGCCGGTCTTGCGGTTCAAGGTATTGAAGGCGATCCGCTCGGAGGACGAGGCAGCCGTGTAAAGCGCGACCGGAAACGCAACTTCGCCGAACTTGATGTAGCCCTTCCAATTCGCTCGCGGGGTAACCATTTACGCGGACTCCTGACTCCAACTATCGCGAATCAACCCAATCACTGATCGATTGTTCCGATTCGAAACGAATCTAATTTCAATGACTTAGCCTTGCGTCGCGGCTCTCTTTCAGAGTCATCCTCATGGCCTTGATTCGATGCATCTTTTTGCAGAGCGTGCGTTCATCGTTCGTCGCAATTGACGGATGGATGACGACCAAGCCCGAACTGATCGATACAGGCAGCGACGAACGCTTTGTCGGCCGCAATGAAAAGGGACAGTTCAAGGAGAGCGACGACGTCGGCGGCTCTCTTTTCCACAAATCGCCACCGAACGGCAAAAACCAAGGCAAGGCCTGGTGAGGGCGACCGGGGCGATGGGAAGGTCAAGCACTGACCAGGTTTCGCCGTTGAACTGGCATCAACGGCGGATAAGAGCTTTAAGCGTCTGCGGGCGAAACGGGGGATGTCATTGAAGTGCTTCGATCAGTTCCCCGATCGTCCGGATTGGTCGGTGCTATGCGGCCACTTGCATTGTGACTTGGCTCCAGTCAGGTTACTCGCGAAGATTCCCATGAGAAATTCGCCAGCGGTCAAGGCAAGAGTGGCGATTTCGTGGTATAGCGCGCAATCAGATGAGGCAAAGGATTGGGAGGACCTGGAAATGGTTGAAGCCGGCTCCAATAGCCGACTAACTGGCGGTTGCCGTTGCGGCGCTGTTCGATATGAGTCAGATCGACCTGTTCATGCCGCGATCTGCCACTGCGAGGACTGTCGTCGTTCGTCTGGTGCGCCGATGGTCGGCTGGATGGGGGTAGCGGCCGGCAGCTTCCGAATTACCAAAGGCGATCCTCGCATCTGGTCATCCAACGGCCAAGCGCGCCGACATTTCTGCGCGACATGCGGAACAGGCCTTATCTATCTGAACGAAGCCCTCATTCCCGGCATCGTTGACGTGCAAATCGCCACCCTTGACGACCCAACGATGGTTGCCCCTGACATTCAGGTTCAGGTTGCCGAGCGCTTGCCTTGGTCCGCGCACATCCACGCGCTTCCAATATTCGATCGGTATCCAGATTGAGGCGGCCGCGAGAGGAAACCGCGGAAGAAGCTGAAGCCTGAGCCGCGAGAGGCGGGCAATATAGTCTTCCCAGCTCGGTCCAATGACGCGTTGGGGAGGACCAACGGCTCAATGCAAAAACGGAGACCTTGTGCGCCGTACAACGGCGCCCCCCTTGACCCATTTTGCCGCTAAGGGATCGCTGAATGGCAGCACCGCGGATGGGTTCGGGCCGGTAAAGCTGCGGCCGTGGTGGATTGAGACTACTCGACAAGCTGAATCTCCGGTTTCGGCTCGTACCAGCCATGACGGCGCCGTGACCAGAAGATCGCAGCTGGCGGCGCGAAATCTGGCTCGGCGAAACAGCCAATCGAGACGACGATCTGCTCGTCCAGCACCTCCGCCTCCATATAGATCAGCGTGCCGCAATTCGGGCAGAAGATCTGATCCGTCCAGCGGCCCTTGTCGGTGAAGCGCCGGAAGCGCCGTCGCTCGCCGTCGTCGGCGATGATGGCCTGTTTGCGATAACGCGCCCGGTAAGAAAATGCCGAGCCAGTCGCTTTCTGGCAGTCCAGACAAGCGCAGGCATAGACCCGCTCCGGCGCGCCGCGGAGGGTCAGCTTCAGGCTGCCGCAGGAACAGCGTGCCGTGCGGACGACGGGCTTTTCCGCACCGGTCATGGCGCACTCATGAAACGGGCCAGTATCGCGAAATCGTCGCCGACGTGACCATTTTGGATGACAGTTCTGAAGAGGCTGGCGTAGGCATCGGCAAGCACCGGATTCAGGCCGCGCTCGGCGTTGATATGCCGCAGATGCTGCAGAGCGACATTGTGAGCAGCGATTGTTGCAAATGTTTCATCGTCGCCGCCGTCGCGACCGTCGCGGACCCGTTGCATGAGGTCCCGCTCGGCCCCGTCGATGACCGGCTGGACGAGCTTGAGATAGGTCGCGTAGGTGTCGGCATTGATGTTTTCTGCCCGGTTGATGGTGAGCGCTTGAAGCGTGCCGAACAACGTGCTCCACATCTGCCCAAGAAGGGCGCTGTCGAGGGCCGATGCAGCCCCGAAATCCTCGCTGAGGAAGGCGGATTTCCCCGCGAGCGCGACAAATACCCTTTCGTGCTTTTGGTAAAGCGACTTCGACCCGACGAAGAGGATCAGCGTTTCGGGTTCTCCGATGACATTTGGTGTCGCCATAATGGCGCCGTCGAGATAGGCGATCCCGTGGCCGGTCGCCCAGGCGCCGGTGTCGCGCGACGCTTTTGGGGAGCCCGAGGTGAGTTGCACCAGGAGCTTGCCCTTCAGCGTCTGTGTGACCTCCGGCTTTCTCAGCTGTGCGTCGGAGGCCGCATAGTCGAGCAGGTTGACGAAGACGATCTCGGCCTCAGCCGCCGCCGCTTCCGGCGTTGGTTTCGCCTGCACACCGAACGGCGCCAGCGCTTCCGCCTTCGCCGCCGTTCTGTTCCAGACATGCACCTCATGGCCGCTTTTTGCGAGCGTCCGAACAAGTGAAGCTCCCATCCGGCCCGCGCCGAAGAACCCTATTGTCGTCATCGAATTGAACTCCAATATTTGAGACGTCATTTGATACGGCTGCGAGTCGGAGAGGTAAATTGCGTACCTTCAGGTAAGCGGTTACTCTGCAGTAAGGGAGAACGGAAATGAAACGCCTGCCGGACGACGATTGCGGCTTTGCAAGTGCGCTCAACGTGATCGGTGGAAAGTGGAAGACCGACATCCTCTGGGAGATCAATCTCTCTCCCCGCCGCTTCGGCGAGCTGAGGCGCATCCTGTCAGGGATCAGCGAGAAAGTGCTCGCCCAGCAGCTTCGCGAGATGGAGGCGGACGATCTCATCAGCCGCAAGGTATTTCCGGGGAAGGTGCAGCGGGTGGAATATTCCGCGACCGAGTTCGGCCGCAGCCTCAACCATGCCGTGACCGTGATGGCAAACTGGGGTAAGGCATACGAAATCCGCATGGCGGAGAAGGCAGAGGAGGAGCGTCGGCCCGTCTTGGCGATGGGGGCCTGAGGCAGATCCTGCCGAAATTCATCGCCGTTCCGCACTGGCTTCACCGTATTTGCTGAGCAGCCGAGGACTCTTGCCTTGTCGCTCAAGCGGGACAGCACCACCCCCTGCGGCTAGAATTTCTGTTCTACGGGAGTCGCCAGTCCAGTTCGTGGGACCTCCAGTCAAGCCTCCCCATGTCAGGTTGATGTTCCCTCTTGCTCTACGTCCTCGTCCTGTCGGACGTTCACCCCAATTGCTTCGGGCATGAGATACCCGTCTTAAGGTCGTGCTGGATCATGATGCCGTGGTGTCCGTCGGAATAAGGGCATCTGCGAATCACCGGCGAATTCGGCGGTGGGATCCCCGCGCGAAGGCGTGGATCGCAATAGTTCGATCTTGGAATTCGCGACGTGAGCGGCAATCAGCCAGATCACGTCTTGTTCAAAAAATGTTGCAACGCAGTATGCTGCGAGACTCTTTTTTTGCTCTCGTCCTGCCCTTTATTGTGCATGTGCGAACAGATCGCTTCTGCAACCCGCCGGATGAGAGACATCCTCCCAGTCCGACGTCCGGCCAGAAAGAGGATCCGATATATGGGTGATTTCCTGAAAGGTATCTCTAGTTTTCGTGGCGCCGTGTTTCCGAATCATTCGGCGCTTTACCGCAAGCTGGCGCGCGAAGGCCAGCAGCCGCATGCTCTGATGATATCGTGTGCCGACAGCCGAGTGATGCCGGAAACGATTACGCAGGCCGGTCCCGGCGATCTCTTCGTCTGCCGCAATGCCGGCAATATTGTTCCCCCCTTCTCGACCCTCAATGGTGGGGTTTCTTCCGCAATCGAATATGCCATCCTGGCGCTCGGCGTCAGCGACATTGTCGTTTGCGGTCACTCCGATTGCGGGGCGATGAAAGGGCTGTGCCACCCGGAAATTCTGGAACCAATGCCGAATGTCGCAGCCTGGCTGCGGCACAGCCACGCCGCCTATTCGATTGTTTGCCAAGCCTATGCCGACGATCTCTCCGAAACTGACCGCGTGCGCGCGGTAGCAATGGAAAACGTCGTCGTGCAGCTCGACCATTTAAAGACCCATCCGTCGGTAGCTGCGAAGCTTGCGACCAACGAGATCACGCTGCACGGCTGGTTCTTCGACATAGAGACGGGCGAGGTGCAAGTTTATGACGGGGCTTTGACAACGTTTACCGAGGTGCAGGAGGGCGAGCCGCTGCCGGTCGCCATCACAGGACGAGATCACCCGCATGTCATGCCGCGGGTTGCCGCAACGCTTGCCGGGGAGTAGCGCCATGATAAACAACGGCTCTGCATTCTCGCGCGACCTCGCTTCGTCACTGGTGGTTTTTCTTGTCGCCATTCCGCTCTGCCTGGGAATTGCGATCGCCTCCGGGGTACCAGCGGCCATGGGGCTTATCTCCGGTATCATAGGAGGCCTCGTCGTCGGCCTGCTGGCAGGCTCGCCTCTTCAGGTCTCCGGGCCTGCCGCCGGTCTTGCCGTCATCGTCTTCGGCTTCGTCGAACAGTATGGCATTGCCATGCTCGGTCCCGTGCTGCTCATTGTCGGCCTCCTGCAGATCATGGCGGGTTTCCTCAGGATCGGCTCCTGGTTCAGAGCGATTTCGCCGGCCGTCGTTCATGGTATGCTGGCCGGCATCGGCATTTTGATCATCCTCGGACAGGTCCATGTACTCATGGATGCCAAGCCTGCCGCAGGTGGTATCGAGAATGTCACCGCGATAAACGAGAGTGTCGGTAGATTGTGGGGCGCCAGCGTGACCAACGAGGCCGTCGCGCTGCTGGTCGGTCTTATCGCCCTCCTCGCCATGGTCTGCTGGGAACAATTCCGCCCCAAATGGCTGGCGCTGGTTCCGGGGGCGCTTCTCGGGGTTGCTGGCGCGACGGTCCTGACGACAACACTTGAACTCCCGATCGCTCGTGTGGAAGTGCCTGCCTCACTGGCAGAGAGCATATCGATGCCGACGGCCGAGAATTTTGGCCAGCTAGTGCAGCCCGGCATTATCTTGACGATCCTGATGATTGCCGTCATTGCGAGCGCCGAAACGCTTCTTTCGGCCGCCGCCGTCGACCGAATGCATGACGGGGGACGCACGCGCTTCAACAAGGAGCTGTTCGCCCAAGGCGTCGGTAACGGGCTTTGCGGATTGCTCGGGGCATTGCCTATCACCGGTGTTATCGTCCGTTCATCGGCCAACATCCAGGCTGGGGCTCGCACGCGGACCTCGGCAGTATTGCATGGCGTGTGGATCCTGGGCCTTGTTGCGCTTTTGCCGGGATTGCTGGAAATGGTCCCCTTGACGGCTCTCGCCGCCGTGCTGCTCGTCACCGGCTGGCGGCTGATCAGCCTTCACCATGTGCGCCACCTGTTCGAACACCATGGTCTCATGCCGGTTGGAATCTGGGCCGTCACGGTGGCCATGGTCGTCCTGCAGGACCTGCTGGTCGGGGTGGCGCTCGGCCTTGCGCTGTCGATCCTCGAAATTTTTCCCTATCTGCGCCGAAAGCTCGCAATCAGGCATTCCGAGATCGACGATGAAATTCATGTCCGACTGGGCGGAGCGGTCACTTGCAAGGACGTGCCGGTGCTGCTTAGCACGCTCGAAGGGCTGCCCGAAGGCCGTAAAGTCAATATCATCGGCAAACACCTGCTTTACATGGATCACACCAGTGCGGAGACCATCAGCGAATGGCTCAGGCGTGAGACGAAATCCGGCCGAACCGTCGAGATTCATCCGCCGCAGGCGGCGCGTCATCCCCGCCTTAAGCCGCTATTTGCGCGTTTCTCTGCAGAAGCCGCCTGATTGTTCGCGGGGAGGGCAATTCTTGCGGTTGCCCTCCCGTCTAAAGCCCGTCTCACTAAACCGGCAGCCTGTAACGAACCCGCCATGATGGCGGGAGAGAGAACGCTCCAACCCGGGCGCGATCACGTTGCATTCGTGGAATTTGCTTCGTAATTGCGAGGATGATTTGCCGCAGAAAATGCCACCCAGCTCGTGGAGCTCTTTGGATTGCGCGGTGCCCACGTCCACCTTATGGCCCAAGCCCGTAAGAACGCGAGCCCGCTCGCTTGAACCGGCTGCTCCAAGACAGAGCCTTTGGAAGAGTTCGTCGTTAAATCCTGTTCCGCATCGATTCCTCGTTCAGGCTCCGCCGGCCAGTCAATCGATTTCGCGACCCTTGCCGTAGTCTTCATCGGAAACCTTCTCCATCCAGGTGACCGAACTGCCGTTTAGGGCTTCGGCCACGGCAAAATGCGTCATCGGCTCGCCTGCCGAGGCGCCGTGCCAGTGCTTGACCAGCGGCGGTATCCAGACCACGTCGCCCGGTCCGACCTGCTCGATAGCCTTTGCTTCTGTCTGAATCCAGCCGCGGCCGGAGATGATGAAGAGCGTTTGACCAAGCGGGTGGGTATGCCATGCCGTGCGGGCCCCGGCCGGGAAGGATACTGTCGCTCCGCCTATGCGGGCGGGCGCATCGCCCCGATAGAAGCCAGAGGTCTCGACCTCGCCCGTGAAATATTGTTCGGGAGCCCTGGCCCGGCCCTGGTTCACGCGGGTTATCTTAAGATCGGCCGAGGCCGCAGATGCTTGAGAGGCGGCCTCCCGACTGTCGAACACCCGCTGGAGCACCTGCACTGCGGACATGGCTCGTGGCCAACCCGCGTAGAAGGCAACCTGGGTTACGACCTCAGATGCTTCTGCGCGGGTCAAGCCGCTGTCCATCGCCCGGTTCGCATGGAAAGGAAGCTGCTCCGGTTGTCCAATAGCAATCAGCGCCGACATCGTTACCAGGCTGCGGTCGCGGGCCGAAAGATCTGGCCGCTGCCAGAGGTCCCCGAAAAGCACGCGGTTTGTGAGATCGGCAAGCCCAGCGGCGGTCGGAGCGACGGAGGCATTGACCGTCGCCGCGCGAGCCGCCTCGGCGGCAGCCTCGAGCTCGATCCGGGCCGTCACACTGTTCTTGACCGGAGCGATGTTACGCTCGTCAAATACCGTTTTAGTCTCTGCTACGGCGGAGATGGCGTTCGGCCAACCGGAATAAAAGGCGAGCTGCGTGACCAGTTCGCCTATCTCTTCGGCTTTGACGCCGTTGTCGAGGGCACGTCGGACATGACCGCCGATCTGCGCCGTCTTGCCGGTCGAGATGATCGCCGAGACGGTGACGAGGCTCCGATCGCGAGGTGCAAGTTCTGCTCGTTCCCAAACCTCGCCGAAGAGCACATCGTCGGTGAAGTGGGCAAGGCCGGGCGCGACGTCGTAGACGGCGGGTGGAGCGACCCGGCGACGTTCCTGAGCCTCGACTCCTGCCGCGGCGAGAGCGGAAATGGCGATGCCTGCGGCAATGTTCTTCATCTGGCTTTCCTCTTCCATGGTCTGTTCCCGTGAACGCTAGCCCTCCAGTAGCGCGCCGTGTCTAGTGTATGAGATGGGTGACGTATCCCATTCGATTAGATTGCTGCATCCGATTAGGTCCATATCTCCCATTCATGAACCGGACTGTGTGCACGCGTCCCGCAGTAACAGCGCCTAGCCGACGTTCAATTGGACCCTGAGCAGCGTCTTTATTGCGCGGCGTTCGTCCATGGCGCCATAGCCTTCGGCGACTTTGGCAAGTGGCAGTTCGAGGTCGAAAACCTTGCCTGGGTCGATGATGCGATCGAGTATCTGGTCCGTCAGGTAGGGCAGGAAGCGGCGGGCTGGGGTCAGACCGCCGAACATCAATCTTGCCGCACGGGCGGGCACAGTTCTGCGCCAACCCGTCCAAGCGTCAGCGCCCGGTAGTGGCCATCAACTGTTCCGGATAGCGTTCCCCCTCAATTTCGATCGTCGCGGCGGCATCCTCGATCTCGGTAAGGTCCGCGGCCGTCAGGGCGACGTCGACTGCTCCCAGATTCTCTTCCAGGCGATGCAGCTTCGTGGTGCCCGGAATTGGCACGATCCACGGCTTTTGGGCAAGCAACCAGGCCAGAGCGATCTGAGCCGGCGTCGCGCTTTTCTCTCTTGCGATGCGTTTCAACAGATCGACGAGGGCCTGGTTCTTTTCAAGCGCTTCAGGAGTGAAGCGCGGCAGAATTTTACGGAAGTCATTGTCTCCGATCTCCGTGTCCTTGCTGATCGCACCGGTGAGGAACCCCTTGCCGAGCGGACTATAGGCAACAAGGCCGATGCCGAGTTCCTCGCACGCGGCCAGGATGCCGTTGGTTTCCGGCCCGCGGGTCCAAAGCGAATACTCGTTCTGTAGTACCGCAACGGGCTGGACGGCGTGGGCGCTGCGGACCGTTTGCGCGCCAGGTTCGGACAGTCCGAAGTGCCTGACCTTGCCCTTTGCGATCAGATCCTTCACCGCGCCGGCGACATCCTCAATCGGCACGTTCGGATCCACGCGGTGCTGGTAAAAGAGGTCGATGAACTCGACACCGAGCCGCTTCAGCGATGCGTCGCATACCTCGCGTATGTGTTCCGGATGGCTGTTCAGTCCCGCCATCTTCCCGTCTTCGATGTTGAAGCCGAACTTGGTTGCGATGACCGCGCGGTCGCGGACCGGCGCGAGCGCTTCACCTACGATCTGCTCGTTCGTAAATGGGCCGTAGACCTCAGCCGTGTCGAAGAAGGTCACGCCGCGTTCGACCGCGGCGCGGATGAGCGCGACGCTGTCCTGCCTGCTCAGGGAATGACTGTAACTGAAGTTCAGCCCCATGCACCCGAAGCCGAGAGCCGATACCTCCAGGCCGCTCTTTCCAAGGACACGTTTCTGCATTTGCATTCTCCATTTTTGCGTGGTGGGGCCTGTCGGGGCTACACCTGCCATGGCGCAACCGCCGATGATGATGAAAACGCGTGACCTTCAAATTAGCGCTGGCGGGGACGATCTATTAGGTGCTAGGTTCGGCATGGACCTATGCTGTGGATTCATGAATGAAGCGGGACGAACTCGGGGATCTTGTGGCCTTCCTCGCTGTCGCGGAGGAGCGTAGCTTTACCCGCGCGGCTGCACAGCTCGGAACATCTCAGTCTTCGCTGAGCCACAACGTGCGCCGTCTGGAAGAGCGCATGGGCGTGCGGTTGCTCACACGAACGACGCGCAATGTCTCTCCCACTGACGCAGGCGAACAACTGGCCGAAACTCTGCGCCCAGCCTTCGATGACATCCGGAGCAGGATCAATGCCCTGAGCGCGTTGCGTCAGCGGCCCGCCGGAACGATACGCATCACGTCAAGTCGACACGCGGCCGAGACCATACTCATGCCTGCGGTGAAACGTCTGATGGCCGAATTTTCCGAGATCAACGTGGAAATATCGATCGAGCAAAGGTTCGTTGATCTGGCCGCTGAGCGCTTCGATGCTGGCATACGGCTTGGAGAGGGCGTTGAGAAGGACATGATCGCTGTAAGGATCGGACCGGAGCTTCGCATGGTGGTTGCCGGATCGCCGCAGTACTTCGAGCGTCATACGAAGCCTCGGACACCTCACGACCTGACGCAGCACACCTGCATCAATCTGCGCCTTCCTACGCTCGGCGGGCTCTACGCATGGGAATTCGAGAAAGATACACGTCCGCTGAACGTCCGCGTCGACGGCCAATTCATCTGCAATGATGTGCCGATGATAATCGACGCCGCTTTGAGCGGTATCGGGTTGACGTGTCTCCCCGACGATCATCTCGGTCCGCTGGTGAAGGAGGGCAAATTGGTTTCGGTGCTGGAGGACTGGTGCCCACCATTTCCTGGCTATCATCTCTACTATCCGAGCCGCCGCCTGGCTTCGCCTGCATTCGCGCTTCTGGTCGACGCTTTGAGATATCGGTCGGCCTAGTGTCAAAGAAAAAACAGCTCTGAGTGTTACGACAGCACTCGGGCCAGTGCTCTTTCAGCGCTATTCGGTATCAAAGCCCCGTCGATCTCGGATGTGACGGAGCTGGCAGAGAGGAGGTATGTCGATGAAACCGCGAATTTCTGTCTTGACGCTGGGTGTTGCCCATCTTGAGCGCGCGCTTGCCTTTTATCGTGACGGCCTGAAACTGCCCACTCAAGGGATCGTCGGCCGTGAGTTCGCGCATGGCGCCGTCGCGTTCTTTGACCTTTCCAGCGGGGTTAAACTTGCGATTTGGGCTCAGGATGATCTGGCGCACGACAGCGGTCTGGCGAAAGCGCCCGCGAGCAGCACCTCGTTCTCGATCGGCCACAACGTCTCGCATCGACGTGAGGTTGACGAGGTCATGGAACAAGCCCGGCTTGCGGGAGCAGACATCGTAAAGCCCGCTGAGGAAACGTTTTACGGTGGATACGCTGGATACTTTACTGATCCGGACGGCCACCTGTGGGAAGTGGTGTGGAATCCGGCCAATCTGCCACCGCAGGATTGAATGACTTGACGTCCGCTACAGCGAACGGAACGGATGCCCGCATCCTGGCCAACGTGCCGCGCCGGCGGATTCTGCCTTGCAGATTTGTGCGGCCGTAGGCTCTGAGCCCTGCACGGTACAGAACTCAGACCTTAAATCAGCCCGGCCTTCTAAACTGCCCAACGAAATGGGGTCAGTTCAAAGGCAGTCCTCCTTGATCCGAAAGATCACTTGTTCAGAGCATCCTTCACTGCCTTGGCCGGCGTGAAGGCGAGCTTCTTTGCAGCAGCGATCTTGACGGTGGCCCCGGTTGACGGATTGCGGCCTTCGCGCTCCGGCGTCTCCTTTACCTTGAACTTGCCGAAGCCCGGGATCGAGGTCTCGGCGCCAGATGTGGCGGCCGACGTGATGGAGGTGAAGACCGCCTCTACAACGGCTTTGCTCTGGGCTTTGGTAAGGCCATGTTCACCGGCAATCTTGTCTGCGATTTCGTTTGTCGTCGTCATGTAAGGCGGTTCCTCTTGAATGTTTCCTATCCACCTTGACACATCAGCTTCGCAAAAGGGTAGAGAGGGAACGGGTTCAAACGGCCTCAATCCACTGATTTGATGCGTACTTCCCTTCGGCGGTCGATACGAGAGGCTGAGCGTGTATGGCCGGCACAAACCTTGCATATGCCTGTTGGAATGCCATTCATGAATCAGATCGATAAGGGTATGCAGCAGGAAGGCCTAATCATCGCTCGTTTCTGCTCTATCTAGCCTGCTGGCGCCTTTACCGGATCGGCTAGACGCGCCTCCATGCAATGAGCGTGAAGTGGAGCTGCACATGCATAACCCCATTCAACTCGAAATCTCCCGTCGGGATTTACTTATCTCGTCTGCCGCGACCGTCGCGGTCACCGGCGTCGCAGCCGGGGGAGCGGCGGCACAATCTGCGGAAAACGCAATGCCCTACACAACGAAGATGTCCTTCACCGTCAACGGCGAGAGGCGTGATCTCGACGTTGACAATCGAACAACGCTCCTCGACGCGCTGCGCGAACACCTCCATCTGACGGGTACGAAGAAGGGATGCGACCACGGCCAGTGCGGCGCGTGCACCGTCATAGTCGACGGCCGTCGCGTTATCTCGTGTTTGACGCTTGCCGTCATGCATCAAGGCGACCAGATTACGACGATCGAAGGTCTCGGAAAGCCAGGCGATCTCCACCCGATGCAGGCGGCCTTCGTCAAGCACGACGGATTTCAGTGCGGCTACTGCACGCCTGGGCAGATCTGTTCCTCCCTGGCGGTGCTAGAGGAGATCAAGGCGAACATCCCGAGCCACGTCACCGGCGACCTAACCGCCAAGGTGGCTGTCACCCCGGCCGAAATCCGCGAGCGCATGAGCGGTAATATCTGTCGTTGCGGCGCCTATTCCAACATTGTCGACGCCATCGTCGAGGTCGCGGGGACAAAAGCATGAGAGCCTTCACCTACGAACGTGCCTCGTCTGTCGAGGCCGCGGCCCAAGCGGTCGCCTCCAATCCGGAAGCGAAGTTCATTGCCGGGGGCACCAACCTTCTCGACCTCATGAAGCTCGAGATAGAGACGCCGACGCATCTGATCGACGTGAACGGCCTCGGATTGGACAAGATTGAACCCACCTCGGAGGGCGGACTGCGTATCGGAGCCCTGGTTCGCAACACGGACCTTGCGGCACACGAAACCGTTCGTCGAGATTACGGGCTCCTGTCGCGAGCGCTCGTCGCGGGCGCTTCCGGTCAACTCCGCAACAAGGCGACGACGGCGGGGAACCTCTTGCAGCGCACGCGCTGTCCGTACTTCTACGATCCGAACCAGCCGTGCAACAAGCGCCAGCCAGGCAGCGGCTGCTCGGCCATCGGCGGCTTCACCCGCCAGCACGCCGTCGTCGGCACGAGCGACGCCTGCATCGCCACCCATCCGAGCGACATGGCGATCGCCATGCGAGCGCTGGATGCCGTGGTCGAAACGGTAAAGGCAGACGGCAGCCAGCGTTCCATCCCCATCGCCGACTTCCACCGCCTGCCGGGCAACACCCCGCATATCGAGACGGTTCTCGAACGCGGCGAGTTCATCACAGGGGTCATCCTCCCACCGCCGATCGGCGGGCGTCACATCTACAGGAAGGTCCGCGATCGCGCCTCCTACGCCTTCGCACTCGTTTCCGTGGGCGCGGTTATCCAACCCGATGGGACCGGACGCGTCGCCGTCGGTGGCGTTGCCCACAAGCCTTGGCGCGTCGAGGCGGCCGAAGCCGAGCTGACGAAAGGGGCCCGCGCCGCCGCTGGTGTCCTTCTCGCGGACGCCCGTCCTACCGAACAGAACCGTTTCAAGGTCGACCTGGTCGAGCGCACGCTCGCAGCGGTCATCTCGCAAACCAGGGGGTAGCCATGCAGTTCGATACGCCAGCAACTACGAACCCGATCGACCAGCTCAAGGTCGTCGGCCAGCCGATCCACCGCATCGACGGCCAGCTCAAGACGACGGGCCTGGCGATGTACGCCTACGAATGGCACGATGCCAAGGTGCCGTACGCCTACGGCTATCCCGTGGGCGCGGCCGTCGCCAAGGGCCGCATCAAATCCATGGACGTCTCTGCCGCAAAAAAGGCGCCAGGCGTCATTGCCGTTGTGACCGCGCCTGAAGTCGGCGAACGGAAGAAGGGGAAGTTTAACACCGCAAAGCTCTTCGGCGGTGACGAAATCCAGCATTACCACCAGGCGATCGCCGTCGTTGTGGCCGAAACCTTTGAACAAGCCCGCGCAGCCGCAGCGCTGGTAAAGGTCGGCTATGCCGAAGAGAAGGGCGCCTTCGACCTCAGAGAGGCGAAGGACTCGGCGGTGAAGCCCGACGAGTCCCAGCAGCCAGACTCAGCTGCCGGTGACTTCGATGCGGCCTTCAGGACGGCTCCGATCACTTTCGACGAAACCTACACGACGCCGGACCAGTCCCACGCGATGATGGAGCCGCATGCCTCCATCGCAGCCTGGGATGGCGACGAGCTAACAGTCTGGACCTCGAGCCAGATGATAGACTGGTGGCGGTCAGACCTGGCGACCACCCTCGACGTGGAAAAGGAGAAAATTCATCTGATGTCGCCTTTCATCGGCGGCGGGTTCGGAGGCAAGTTATTTCTTCGTGCCGACGCCGTCCTTGCCGCGTTTGGAGCAAAGGCTGCGAAGCGACCAGTCAAAGTGGCGCTGCCGCGTCCTTTCATGATGAACAACACGACCCACCGCCCGGCGACCATCCAGCGCATCCGCATCGGAGCGGAACGCGACGGCAAGATCACCGCGATCGCCCATGAAAGCTGGTCAGGCGATCTGAAAGGCGGACAGCTCGAGACGGCCGTCAATCAGACCAGGTTGCTCTATGCCGGCGCGAACCGCATGACGGCGATGCGGCTGGCGACGCTCGACCTTCCCGAGGGCAACGCGATGCGTGCTCCAGGCGAAGCGCCTGGCTTGATGGCGCTGGAGATCGCCATCGACGAGATGGCCGAGAAGCTCGGCCTCGATCCCGTGCAATTTAGAATTATCAATGACACCCAGGTTGATCCCGAGAAGCCCGAGCGGCCGTTCTCGCACCGCGATCTCGTCGGATGTCTGAAGCTCGGCTCCGAGCGCTTCGGATGGAGCGCGCGAGGAAGACCGGGGTCGAAGCGTGAGGGCAACTGGCTGATCGGCATTGGCGTTGCAGCCGCCTTCCGCAACAACCTGCTGCTTCCTTCCGGAGCACGCGTCCGCCTCGCCCGGGAAGGGGTCGTTACCGTCGAAACCGACATGACCGATATCGGAACGGGCAGTTACACCATCATCGCGCAGACTGCGGCCGAGATGATGGGCGTCACCGTTGACAAGGTCGCGGTCCGGCTGGGCGACTCCCGCTTTCCGGTGTCCGCCGGTTCCGGCGGGCAGTTCGGGGGCAACTGCTCGACGGCGGGTGTTTACGCAGCCTGCGTGAAGCTGAGGGAAGCCATTGCGCAGAAACTTGGTTTCAATTCCGAGGATGTCGTCTTCGAAAACGGCGAGGTCCGCTCCGGCAACCGGTCGGTGTCACTTGCACAGGCAGCGGGCGCCGAGGGACTGGTTGGTGAAGATACGATCCAATGGGGCAAGCTTTCCGAAACGCACCAACAATCGACCTTCGGCGCGCACTTCGTCGAGGTCGGCGTGGACGTCGCCACGGGTGAAACGCGTATCAGACGGATGCTGGCGGTATGCGCGGCGGGACGCATTCTCAATCCGATTACCGCGCGCAGCCAAGTGATCGGTGCGATGACCATGGGGGCGGGCGGGGCTCTTTCGGAGGAGCTCGCGGTGGACGCGCGCCGCGGCTTCTTCGTCAATCACGATCTTGCCGGCTATGAGGTACCAGTGCATGCCGACATCCCTCATCAGGACGTTATTTTCATGGACGAGACTGATCCGATGTCGTCACCGATGAAGGCGAAGGGGGTCGGCGAACTTGGCCTGTGCGGTGTCTCCGCTGCAATCGCCAATGCCATCTACAACGCGACCGGCGTCAGGGTCCGGCACTATCCGATCACCATTGACAAACTGATCGGCGGTCTTCCAGACACCGCTTAGCACTTCGGGCGGAGGTTGCGATCGCAACCGCCGCCAGGCACACGGAACCGCGTTGAACGGGGTCTTGAGCCCGAGGGGAAGCCCCGCTTTCAACGGATTGCACAAGCCACTCGTCGGCGCTCACGGTTTTCGAGTCAGCTCCGATGCGGTCGTCGTCAGCCGCCGCGCTTCTGGGCCTTGCGCTTTCCGATCCCTAGAGACGCAGGCGTTGGCCGACCGGCGGAAAGTCCGCCCGCGAAGTTGGCCCAGGGATGGCCGAGAACGGGGCGCTTACTGTGCTTGCCGTTCAATTCGCCGCTGCTCTGCCTACCCGATTTCCTGCATTTTGGGTGGCATCCACGGTATTGGCAGTATCACGCCCGACGCCGCGGATAGTGTTCCCGCAAGAGGAAAGGGCGAGAAGAACGCAGCAGGCGGCCGCGATTTTTGTCGTCAGTAACATTGCATAGATCCTTGGAGTTTAAGGCCGTTTGCGAATTCGCGACGCCTTTTGTTGCTCGACATCCTTGGTACTTTCGGAGAGAAACATGTCGGTGTGCCTGCGAGCAGCTTCGCGAAGGGCGTCCATCCTCGCAAGGTCGTCTGCCTTGGGACCGGCTCTGCCTTGACCGATTTTCGGTAAAGATTGGCCCCAGTGCTCAACGCTTTTGCCCTCTTGCCGGCGTTCCTTCTGCCCAGCGCGCAGGCATAAAGGCCGCCCTCCGTTTTCATTGACACCCTCCCATCGGGCACCTTTTGTTCCGCTGATCATGATGATCTCCTTTCATGAGAGGAGAACTGCCGGGGAGGGCGTGTGTTCCGTCGCGGCGAGAATAAGCGCGGCGCGCCTAGAGGTGTTCCTCGACGCAGGTCATATCGCGGCCTTTAGAGCCAGCTGCTTGGTCAGGCAATTAGCGTGCCGTAGCGCGAGATTTCATAATGTTCGCCGGCCTGGGCCGCAGAGATCAATCCTGCGTCGAGTGCGGCGGAGCCTTTGAACTCTTCGATGGTAGGGGTAAGTGACAAACCTGAACGTGACGCCGCGCGGGATGTTCCGATCAGCGACGATAGGGGCATTTTTTAGCTCGCCTCTGGATGCAATCAATCGGAAGAATGGAATTCCGGCCGACGACCAACTCATACCTGCGCCGGTGGAACTTAAAGGGCAGCATGGTGTTTCTCCGATCACGGATCCGACATGAGGTCGGCAAAAAAGGAAACACCGATGAAAAACACCATTCTGGCGGCCGCCCTGGTAGGGGCATCCGCGCTCTCGGCACTTGCCCAGACCACCCCCGCTCCCTCGTCGAACGGAAATACACCTGCAGTAGCGACCCCGGACACGAAAAACCCGGCGGCGCCCGTCGAAGGTGCCAACAGCTTTACCGAAGCCCAGNCCAAGGAGCGNATCGAGAANGCAGGTTACACCGATGTCAAAGGCTTGAAGCTCGATGACAAGGGGATCTGGATGGCGTCCGCCACCAAAGACGGCAAATCGGTATCGGTCGCACTCGACTACCAAGGAAACGTAGTCGCCAAGTAACCAGCACCATCAAGGANAAGAACAATGAGAACCGTAACTGGACTTTTCGACGACTATGCGGACGCGCGCTCGGCCGTGAACGAATTGGAGTCGGCTGGCATTCCCTCGGATGATATCAGCATCGTCTCGAACAATGGGCGCGATCGGGACACCTCTGGCGCAGCAGAAGGTGCGGGAACCGGCGCCGGTATCGGCGCTGCAGTCG
>NZ_ATTQ01000004.1 GCF_000419765.1 Rhizobium mongolense USDA 1844
GTAAGCATACGGTGAAGGCCGCATATCAGGCAGCTTCGTGGGCTGCTGCGGTCGGCGGGCTCCAATTCCATGGGAGCAATTCTTCAAGCCTCGTGACCGGCATATCCGCAATATTAGACAAGACATCAGCCAGCCAGGCCTGAGGATCAATGTCGTTGAGCTTTGCCGTCATGATCATCGTCGCCATGAAGGCAGCACGATCTGCACCGCGATCGGAACCTGCAAAGAGCCACGATTTTCTGCCGAGAGCGAAGCCGCGCAGGGCTCGTTCAGCCGCATTGTTGGTCAGGCAAATCCTGCCGTCGCTGAGGAAGGATGTGAAGCCGTCCCAGCGCTTGAGCATGTAATCGATCGGCTCGGTGACAGGTGAGCTGCGCGATAGTTTTCCCCGTTCGCCTCGCAGCCAAGCCTCAAGCTCGTCGATGAGGGGGCGGCTGTCCTTGTGACGCCGCTGCAAGCGTTCGTTGACAGAAAGTCCTTTGATGTCGCGCTCGATATCAAACAGTGCATCGATCCGCCTCACAGCCTCAAGCGCCACTGGCGAGATCGGCGTCGCATTTTTTCCGCGCTTGGCGTTCGTTGCAATGTCAGCCAGGACGAAGAACTTGCGGCGCGAGTGAGCCCAGCAAAGCGCCTGCGTCAATGGACCGGAAGCACGCTCCGACTTGAAGAGCGGGTTGTAGCCGCCATATGCATCTGCCTGCAGAATGCCGGTGAAGGTCTTGAGATGCCTCTCGGGATGCTCCTGGCGACGATCTCGCGAGGCATAATAGAGGGTTGCCGGTGGCGATGTTCCGCCGAACGGCCGGTCATCCCTGACATAAGTCCATATGCGGCCAGTTTCGGTTTTTCCCCTCGCCAGGATCGGCACCGTGGTGTCGTCGCCATGCAGCCGCTCGGCGGAAAGGACGTGCGCTTCTATCAATCGGTGCAAGGGCTTCAAGATCGCGGCGCAGGCACCGACCTGGTCGGCGAGTGTCGAAAGGCTGAGGTCGATGCCTTCTCGGGCATAACGCTCGCTTTGCCTATTCAGCGGCTGGTGTTGGCCGAACTTCTCAAACAGGATCATGGCCAAAAGGTTCGGCCCCGCGAAGCCGCGCGGTGTCACATGGAACGGGGCTGGCGGCTGGGCGATCTTCTCGCATTCTCGGCACGAGAACTTCTCGCGCACCGTCTGGATGACTTTCCACTGGCGCGGGATCACTTCCAGGGTCTCAGTGATGTCCTCGCCCAGCTTTGACAATTTGGCCGAGCCGCAGCAGGGGCAGCTTTGAGGAGCGGCAATCACAACGCGCTCGCGCGGCAGATGCTCCGGAAACGGTTTGCGCGATGGACGCTTGCGCTCAAAGGTTTTGACTGTCGATGATCGTGCCGCAATCTCCGCGGCCAGTTCGTCCTGGCTGGCGTCGGCCTCCAGCTCTTCGAGCTGCAATTCCATCTGTTCGAGAAGGCGGGCCTTTCGCTCCGAGCGGCTGCCATGGATGTCGCGCTTGAGCTTCTCGATCTCCAGTCTCAGCCGGGCAATCAGCGCATCGGAATGGGAGTTCACAGCTTGCGCACGAGCAGCAACAGCCTCGGCTTCACGACGGGCGGCGCGCTCGGCGAGGATCATCGCGTGAGCGCTGGCAAGGTCGTCGGGAAGCTGATCGGCCGCTTCGGTCATGACCAGATGGAATCATATTCGGTCTTGCCTTTCCAGCCATTTCCGCTACCCAGCCGAGCTTGGACGCCAGGTTTTTTGCGGCATTCGCCAGTCAATCCCTTCAAGCAGATAGCCGAGCTGTGCAGGAGTTATGACCACCGTGCCGTCAGCCGCTGACGGCCATATGAAGCGGCCGCGCTCCAGCTTCTTCGTGAACAGACAGGCACCTTGGCCGTCGTGCCAGATCACCTTGATCAGCCCGCCCCGACGCCCACGGAAGCAGAATAGGTGGCCGCAATGCGGATCCCCCTTCAGCGTCTCCTGCACCATCAACGACAAGCCGGGGAAGCCTTTCCTCATGTCTGTGTGTCCGGTCGCCAGCCAGACCTTAACGCCGCTCGGAACCGGGATCATCGCCGCTCGACCACGTCGAGGATCCGAGCGAGCGCTTCAGTATCGACATCGCTCTCCACACGAATGCGCCGGCCGCGGCCAAGCTCGATCGTCACAATGCTTATCTTCTTGCGCGGTCGAGGTGGCAGTGTTGTCTCCACCGGATCAGGCGCAGGCAAGGCCGCGACTTCTACGGGAATAAACTGCCGCGCTGGCGGCGGTGAGACCTGGCAGAGTTCTTTGCGCCACCGGAACAACTGACCCGCGTGGATGCCTGCCGACCGGGCAATCTCAGATACGCTGGCATTCGGCTCGAGGCAGGCCGCAACCAGCCGCTCCTTCTCTGCGCGAGACCAGCGACGACGGCGCTCCACAGAGGTGATCACTTCGATTTGCTGCATGGTCATAGGACTATTCCTAGTGCTTGCACTAGGACATCCAACGTTCCGCCTCACATCACAAGACGGCCCTCACCGTGGGGTTACGGGAAATATCCAGTAACCATCGAGGCATACCAACGGCTACAAAAGCAACAAACTCGATATAACTTTCCTCCCCTCAAAGTTCGGCGTTTCATTGCAGAGGACTGGGAAAAACAAACTATCGATGTGTTTGACGATCCCAGGTTTTGTCATCCGCATCAGCCTGTCATCGGCTTAGATGTTCATGATGCCCTTCGCTACTGCAAAGCGCTCGCTTTGGTCGATAGCAAACTTATCGTATCGCTTCCGACCAGTGACATTTGGGACATAGCCGCATTCGGGGACCATAAGCTACACCGGCCTGAGGAATTTTTTGATGTTCAAAAGCGAATTCACTTCAATGCTGAGTCAACATCAAAGTGCGTCGGCGCCGTAGATAGAGAAACAGTTTGGGGATCACCGATATGATTGGAAACGTTTGGGAATGGTGTGTTGAAAGAGTTGCTGAACAAAGTTCTAGTATTGTCATTGGGTATTCCGGGTATGCTACTGTCTCTGGACAGCCTGGGCATCTTCCGGCGGAACGCGTATCGCTTAAGGGCGGCGGATTTTATGACGATATACACAAAATCCCTTTAACAATAAGAGCTGACGAAATTTTCGGTGGCTCAGGCTCTTTACACGCGGACATAGGGTTTCGAACGCTCTCAACAATTGCCCTTGAAAAGCTGCCAGCCGAAATTCGGAATGCTTTGCTGGCGTGTCCGCCTCTTTCATCGCGCCAAGCCCGTGTCGTGCCCGCGACGGGGAAGTAGGGGCCGGTTCGCTCAACTGACGTGAATTAGCCCCGCCCCGATCAAGAAACCGAATATCGCTCCCCTCTTTCTGAAGGGCGGACACCATCCGGTCGACAGTTTCCCCTACTGAACCATTCCTCTATATCAAAATTCGAACCGGCTCACACCTCAAATATTGGTCACCAATAGCGGCCCGTCAGCTGAAGACTGCGCCGTGGTTCGCCCCGTCTTGCCGCTTGGGGATGGCCAGCGTAGCGCTCAAAGATTACGCTGGCTCAACGCGAAATGGAGGTCTTTGCGATTAATGTGCAATCTCTACCGCAAGGAGGACAAGGACTGGGTTAGCAAGTGGGCTCAAGACGCCGAGAGCCTGATTAACCTGATGGCCGCCTATCAGATGAACCCCCTTCGCCCTTTTTCGTGATCAAGCGCGGTCGATGCCCCCGGCAGAGAAATTGCGGCAGAAGGGCAAGCCAGTCGATATGGATATGCTGATCCGGATGGAACCGGATAAGGGCGTCACCAACATCCGCAACCTCTGCAAAATAATCCGGCCGGTTCTGCCTCAGGCACCGGTAAGAGCCATAGCCAAGGGTGCAGCTCTCATCCTCCGGAGCATTCGAGCTTTCGGGTATTGTGAGGGCGTGGTAATATTTCCTGAAGTATTGCGCATGAGGTTTGCTCCGTTCGGTAAGGGGTTTCAGGTGATATCTTTACTAATAAAGGTAATGTTGGCCTTATTCGCATTTTCTCTTGCAGTAATTGGATTGTCTGACACCAAGACATTACATGACGATAATTGTCATAATGGCATGCCGTGGTGGCGGCGCTTGACAAAGTGGGGAGCGGCAAAATTAGCTATAGCTTTCGGTACATTGTTGTTAGTTGCTGTTAATGAGT
This sequence comes from Rhizobium mongolense USDA 1844, assembly GCF_000419765.1. Lineage (GTDB taxonomy): Bacteria > Pseudomonadota > Alphaproteobacteria > Rhizobiales > Rhizobiaceae > Rhizobium > Rhizobium mongolense. The sequence goes on from NZ_ATTQ01000004.1 coordinate 4,155, forward strand.
ATAGAGGATATAGTAGTTCACTTATTGCTGCAGAAAATGAAAAAAGATACGATGCCAAGCTTGAGATTGCTTCAAATCAATTATATATGATAAAGAAATCACTATCAATTCAAAATTTAGACTTAGACGCGGAAATAAGTGGCAAGTTTATAATAGATTTGCCATTTCCAACCAGTAAGAACCCAGAGAAATTTGTTGGTTTAATACCGTACGATGGAATAGACGGGGAGATAGCGAGTGGTGTTGTGCACGTTCCAGATGTCGTCACAAATAAGTTTACTTTGAATTCTACGAATGCTGGTATTATTATACGTTCAACGGATGAGCTTGCCAAAATAAATTCTGAAACTCTAGTGGATTTTGATTCGTTGGGCTGTGGGCTATGTGCGCCGCAGGGTGTGTCGGGCAAGTGGTGGGTGGAGCTTATAGCCCCTTATTACTCCTACGGCTTCCAATTCAAGTCGCAGGCTAATCTGCGGACAATGCTTGTAATGTCAGATTCCATGGAATCGGAAGGGGTTGGCCTGATTGCAATTAAGAAAAGAAGAGTAAATGACTACGATGTTTTGAGTAAATTTTACGCAGAGATCAGCGCTCATTTCAAGTTCCATACAACTGTGAAAAATAAATCTGGGGGAGAATGTGTAGTGAATTTAATAATTCCTCTGAAGTTCGTGCCGCCGGAGGAGATGCTATATATGGACAACGTAGACGCTAAGTTTGATGAAAAATATTGGAGATTTTACATGGTCCCCTCGGCAACTCCGTCAGTCATGGCCTGTGAGGAAATACCCTGGTGATAATTGGTGCCCTGATGCGTCCACTGCGATCCTGCGCGGTGATCATCCTTGTGCGGCATTATAATGGTGATGCAGTCTACCTCGGTTGACCTCTAAGGCGTCACATGGTTGAGGGGATTGAGTTCGCTCGGTCGTAGGAGTTTTGCAAATGGACGAAATATGACGATACGCATTGCGTCTAGGCAACGGTCACGCTGGCCGTGGTGGAAGCGGTTCGCTGCTGTTGGTGCGGCTGCGGTAGGCGTCGCTGCGGTAACCTTGATTGTTAACTCTGACAGGATGATAGGTCTGTGGGAGAGCTTTTTTCTCGATCCGAGCGTGCGCATTGCCGTCAACAAAGTGTCGTTCACAACTGTGGGCGTTGCCGGGCCAGTGCTTAAGCCGACAGTTGAGGAATACTTAGTTCATATCAATTTTCGCGTCTTATTAAAGAAGCGTCGGCGCGAAACTATATGCAGTTACAATTTCCTCGGTACCGACCAGTATGCCAGCGTGTACATTGAGGATGAAATCTATGCCCCAAAGTTCAGAATCGAAGCGGGGAGGGCGGCATCCGATGAGACCCTATCGATCAATAGACTGCCGATACCGACGTCTGATGTTGCTGTGGCTTTTCGAGTCGAGTGCGACGGTGTCACCTCCAACTCTATTGCGTTCACGATCCCCCGCAAGTAAATCTAGAGTTAGACGCGCCAGATTGGAGCGAGGTGGTTCTTCGCCTCGATCTTAAAAGTTGACGGCTCAAGGCCGACCCATGAGACGTTTAGCCGAGCTATGTGCGTGGCTTTGCCATGCAAAGTAGCTTGGCGCACATCTCAGCAGTTTTAGACTAGCGGCAGCTTGGCTGACCAAGGATTTGCGTTGGATCGTCGGCGTAACACGCATCCTTGCTAACTGGCCGTGTATAGGCCCGAAATATGGGCCATCGCGCGTTGAACCGCACCCGGTTTCCGTGTGACGAACAGAATGAGGAATGGAATGAGCGAGAAGCAAGGCGCTCCGGCATCAGACGGGGACTTTGATGTGGGACAACTCGAACTCAGCGTCCGCCGCGAAGAAGCAAAAGCCAAGCTTGCCGAGTTAAAGCACACTGCGGCGAAAGCAAGCAATCCTCCGGCAACGACGCCATGGTTCAAGCCGGATCAAGTCACCGTTTTGCTTATTGGAGGTATTCTTACATTGGCGGGGAATATCGGATTGGCGTCCTATAACGCCCGCACCGCGCTCTCTCAGGAATCGCTCAAGGCTCAACTTGCCATTGACGTTGAACGCGAGAAGGCGAAAGCTAACCTGATCTTGCAAGCCATCGCCTCAAGCGACGCGCAAATATCCAATCGTAACATCATGTTTTTTGTAGAAGGAGGCCTCATTCCGGACGCCGATGGGAGTCTGAGGAAGGCGGCGCAGAAATATCTTCCGGTGCTGCCGTCGAGCGGGGCTACTCCTGCAGCAGTTATCTCGCCATCTGAATACGAGCGTGCGTTTTGGCTCGTCACGCTTAATCAAGATGCTCTCTCATCCATCGATGCTGCCGTTGATCGCATCCAGGCCGCGCGTGATCGATTTGTCTTGGTGGGGAATGCTATCAACACACCTTGGTATGTGGTCGGCATTATCTGGTGGATGGAGTCGGGCGGGAGCTTTAATGTGCATTTGATTAATGGTGATCCCCTTGCCGCTCGAACGGTAAACGCTCCGATGGGACACCCAGCGGGCGGCAAGCCGCCCTTTACCTGGGAAGAGAGTGCGATAGATGGCCTTAAGAACTCACGTCTGCAAAACCTGAATTCAGCCAATATTGCTTCCGTTCTCACCGCGATTGAACGGTATAACGGCACCGGTTATCAGCGGAGAGGTGTCTCTTCGCCCTACCTGTGGTCATTTACGAGCGGATACACGAAGGGGTCCTACATCGCCGACAGCCTGTTCGACTCAAACGCTGTTTCGAAGCAGATTGGCGCCGTTGCCTTGTTACGGCGAATGCATGAGCGCGGTCTGATCGAACTCGACACTTCGGACAACAGCGACGCGGCACCGCAAGCGCAGTAGTGTTCGCGATAGTTTCCTTTTGTGGGATTGGAGTTTCTTGCCCGTCTGTTTGTTGAACTAGGCAGCTTGCTGTGCGTGTTGCAAGCCGGATCTTGATGCGAGCGCACGATCTTCCCTTGGGTCTGGATGACCTGCCCCCGTTAAATTAGACCATTCAGACCTGGAATTTTCCATTTATGATCCTTGCGGGGAAGAAGACGGAGAATTCCATGAAAGCATCGAAGTCTTCGGACGCGCAGATCGCGTTCGTGCTGAAGCAGGCGGAGGACGGGACGCCGGTCGGTGAGGTCTGCCGCAAGGCAGGTATTTCGGCGCGACCTTTTACAAGTGGCGCAAGAGATATGCCGGACTGCTGCCGTCGGAGATGAAGCGGCTGCGTTAGCCTTGAAGAGGAGAACGCCAAGCTGAAGCGGATCGTCGCCGATCTGTCGCTGGATAAAGCCATGCTCCAGGACGCTCTGTCAAGGAAGCTTTGAGGCCTGTCCGCAAGCGCAGGTTTGTCAACACGATCAAGGTGGACTGGAAGGTCGATCCCCCGTGCATGTTCCGGTGTTGAAGATCGCTCGCTCGCTTTATGTCTACAAGTCCAGGCGCGGCGAGCAGGCCGAACTGAAGCTGAAGATCAAGGACATCTGCCAGACGCGGGTGCGGTCACGGCTAGCGGTGCGTTCACATCCTGCTTAAGCGCGACGGGTGGCCGGTTAATCCGAAGCGAATCTATCGCCTTACAAGGAGATGGACCTTCAGCTTCGTAACAAAGTTCCCAAGCGTCGCGTCAAAGCGACGCGTCGGGCGGGCCGCACGGAGGCGACCCATTCCAACCATGTCTGGGCAATGGACTTCGTTCATGACCAGTTGGCCACGGGCCGCAAAATCCGGGTGCCGCAGTGGATCGAGAGCGACGCGCTTCTTGTCGGATACTCGCGTCAGCGAGGTCAACTTCACTCTGTCCGACGATAGCGACCCCTGATTTACTTCTACAGCGCAAAGCCACCGGAGTCGTAGCAGGCTTTATGATAAACGACGAGCGGGACCTCAAATTGAATGGGTCAGCCTTTTTCTTTCGGCTCCGGTTTCTTCCCAGTGCCACGGATGTCAATGAATTTTTGCAGGAGGTCGAACCAGAACGGCGCACCTAGTGAAATCGCCAATGCGGTTACTAAAAGACCTGGAATCTTCAGAAGCAGGAAAAGAAGTCCGCCACTGTCAGCTGTAATGGCGTTCAAGTCCCACCCTAGCGGTAGAGGCGCAAGGTCAGCCAAGCGCTTGTTTAATAATTTGATGCCGCATGTTTCTTGTTGGTTTTCGGGCTCGTTTGCGCAGGTTTTCGTTATCTCGTTAGCTGGAAGATTGGCTGCCTTCTGCACGACCTCAGTCCGAATAGTGCTGTTTCTCCAAAGCTCTCGGGTTACCGCGAAACTGTCGGCGTTCAGGAGGATTGCCAAAAGGAGACCCAGCAAGAGTGTGACCTTCTGCATGTCTCGTTTGTATTGACCGGTAAGGCGATCCATCGTCCCGTCAAACCAGATGGCGATACTGTCTCGGGCTTTCTGCAAGTCATGTCCTGCGTCGTTTAACGCGTTCAACATGATGTCTCGAACGTTCGATTGCGGAAGCTTGTTGGCGATATCCAAGGCTTCCTGCACGGTTGTGATGGGCTTTGACGTGTCGAGACTGTCGAGCAGTGCTAACGCAAACGTATTGCTGTCTATGTAGGACGTGTGCTTGCCTGGAGCATCTTTTCCCACTGGTTTCTTAGCGTCACCGGGGTCATTGGCGGGATTCGGTACCGCATTCTGGAGTTGGCTACTATCAGGCTGCCTGGTGCGGACCGGCTGCTTTGCAGTCATTTCAAGTTCGGATTTGATGATCCCGTGATTATAGAAGCTCCGGTACAGTTGTTGATTGTCGATGAGTTGGAGAATAGCGCCTTTCAGATTGTTGCTGCGAAATTTCAGAAAGGTCGCGAGCAGCTCATTGGCGGTCGTGCACATCAGTCCGAGCATTGCGTACATCACTGCAAGGCTGATTCCGACCTCTAAGAAAGTTCCCAGTTGCATTTCACACCCCCAATCAAAACAGGCTGATGAAATCTTTGCCGTCTACGCTTCGGTTCAGGCGGCGAGCATCGGCTCCGTCAACGCCGCCGCTGCCACCCGTGTTACCTTCAAGCGTGTCAATGGTCGTATCGTTGACGTTGAGTACGATACCGACATGGGTCCAGTCATTCTCTGTCTCCCGAATGACGAATAGGCTCCCGGGCCTGACCTTGGAGCGTCGGGCAGCCGCTGATGACAGAGAAGTTCCCTTAATGAACCTGCCGGTATTCTTGGCGTCTTGCACGAGAGCATCGACGCCAACCTGTCTCGGGAATGGCATTGGCAGGCCAAGTTCCTTAGCCGCCTGGAAAACGATGAAACAGACGAAGCCTGCACACCACTTCCAGTCTTTGCCTTGCTTGCCAGCCATGTAGAGCCGGACCCAGGGGCCACAATTATCGCCGCCCAGCTCGCAAGGCTGTTGCGCGATGTGTTGCGCAGCCACGCGCAGAACCGCCTCTTCCAACGGTGTTGTGGAGCTGAAGCCAACGGGAGCGAGGGCCCGAAGCATTGGAGCCGTTAGGAGCGACCAAAGCTCGTCATTCAATGAAGCGTCGGCGGCGCGTCCATTTGCTATCTTAAACTTGGCTAACTGCGATTGCGTCGAATTACCGAAATCGCCGTCGACCGGGGTCACGAAATTGGCAACAGTCAGCCATTCTTGCAGACGGCGAACACCAAGCTGCCCGCTGTCGTCTTTCGTGCCCTGCACAACGCCTTTGGGTACGGTGAGTTCGGTCTTGACATAAGAAGCCCATCCGTCCTTCAGGCTGAGTTCAAGTACCCGGGCGTCTCCTGCCGCAGTTTTAGGGTTGGACTTCAGCTGCCCGCCGACCTTGAACGGCTGGACCACATTCATGTCAATCATGACTTTCAGGAGGACGGCCGCACCGACCTGATCGGACCGAGCGTTGGGGTCGAATTCGTGGTCCCTTACGTACTTGCCTTTGACATAGTGCTGCGATCCGCTCCACAGATATGGGGTGGGAATGCCCCGACGCTTGTACTCATTCCCGATACCATTGTATCTGTGCCAGTGATAAAGCACGCTTGGAAGCGACCAATCTGTTACTTTGTCCAATCTCTCGTAGCGAAGGGAATCTTCAGCGCTAACCTCCCATGAATATGGCGGGTCGGGAACAACCGGAAGATTCTTCGGCTCCCGAACCGTTCGAGAGGTTAGGGGGTCGCCGTTATGGAGATGTCGATTGAAGTTCATTCCGGCTTCCATCGAGTGAACGACGGCGATAAACCACCACGGTATCGTCGTACCTGCTACAACAGCCGCATACCGGCTTTGGTTTTTCACCAGTTTCGTGACAATGCCTGTCGCCATCTCCTTCCAAGCATCGGAGACAGTCATTGTGTCCCACAACGTCTGATAGTTTTCGCTCCACTTGTGCGAAACAACAGGAACCGATGAGGCGTCTGCGGGCATAGATGGAGCGCTGTCCGGTTCCGGACTCTCGTCGAGGTAGTCGTTGTCTGCGACATCTCCTCGGAACGAGCGTCGAATTTCGTTCTCGATGTCCTGAAAAGGAGACCACTGTTTTGCAATGGACGTGGCCTTTTCAATGTCTTTGGTGATATCCGCCAGTTCTTCTGCAACTCCTCTTAGGTCTTCTAGGCTAGCCCTCGCCATCGCTTGATCCGCTTGTCGGGTCAATTCTTCTGCGCGTCTCATTGCGTCTTTATCGCCGCGCCCTTCGGCCGAGTCATATATGGCTCCTAGCTCAATTCTCAGTCGACGCCATTCCGCTAGATTATCGCTCATTGCTTCGCTCCCCTGCTCAGCCTGGCCGCCTTAAGTTGCTCGGCCAGGACCTTCATGTCTGAAGCGCTAGCTGCAAGGACCGTAATGTTTATGTCAGCACGACTAGCGGCCGCGTTAGCAGCGGCGTTTAGCGCCTTACGGGTTGCCTCCAGCGTGAGAACCCAACCCGCCAATTCAGCCTGTTCGTTCTCAAGTGCCTTGATATCGTCACTCGTATACGGGTCTCCCGGTCGCCCCGAAGTCTTCCCTTTTGCGAACGCCAGCACTTCGTAAAAGGTGGGGGTGCCCTTGATCAAAGTCGCGAGGGCTTTCTCCATATATGGATGGGTTTCCTGGAGAAGCATGCGAAATGCTTGCTGCCCGCGAAGGTTCGCAGCCGTCCTTAATCCAGGCACAGCAAAGGCCAACTGGTTTCCAACGGATGCAACGAGCGCTTCGGCCGCTTTGGTTTGACCCGGTCCCTTGAAGGCGATCTGAGAGGCAGCTACAGCAGCTGTCGCGTCCGATATCGCGGCGGCGACCTTTGCGACATATGCGTCGGCGGATTCTCCGTTGGCAAGAGACAGCAGCGCTGCATTGTATGCCTGGATAGTCAAAAGCGATTTACGCAGTGAAGCTGTGAGCGGTGGCTCGACCGTGTCGAGATAGTATGCAGCACGACTGTAATCGAACTTTAGCGGGTCATTTGGATACGCGATCTTGTAGTTCCTGCGCTCCGCAATCGCGAGGCGCTCAAGAATTTTGTCAGCTTGCTGATATTGAAGATCAAACGCAGTTGAGTACGCCTGAAACTCGACGTGGCCTCTATTCGCGCACCCACTTACAACTAGGCACAGAATAACCATGCCGCGAAGTGCAGCTCTCCCCAACAAACCCATGACCCCCTCACAGTATATATTGGCGTCAACATATACGAATGGTACTATTGCACAAGGGGATATTCACGCTTATGGTGTATCTGATCTACATCGAGCAATAGAATGGACAATGCAGCTCTGTCATTGCCTGCAACTGACGGAACGGTGTGCTTGGTCTGGACGCAGTGGACGGCCCGTAAGCTGTGGCGGCGGCGATCCTCGAACTACCTTCCTCGCTTCCGATAGACGTCCATCGTGCAGCGCAATGAATTCCGTCCGCCGACGGGCAGGGGCGACGAGTTTGCGCACGGATCATCCTGGAAATTCCGGGAGCACCAGGGAAAGTCGAGGGCGATCAGTCAAGCAATTAGCCAGATCTGAGCCTTACACCTGCTGCGGGGTAGGCCTTCAGCGAGCTTTGCTCGGTTTACGGTCTAGCTAGTGCGACTGTTCGTCGACCACGCGCACGGTGCACGCGCCTATCAGCAGAAGGTCATGATACATGCCACCATCTGGAGCGTAAGGCTGTTCAGTTTGGGGGAGTCACCAAGGAACTAAGTGCAAAATGAGCCGGAATTTTCCAGGTGCAACCCTTCCCTGGCCGAAATCGAGAGTTTATTCCGCTGAACATTTGATAGTAACTACTTAAAGCGGGATTGTTCTTGCCTAACGCCTCATACAGCGAATTAACGTAAGCCCTCTTTGACATACCACATTGCCAATCTCCGTATAATATCTCAAAACCTACAAGCTCTGACAAATGCGTCACGTACAGATAGGGTGAAGAGGACCTTTTATCGCCAGACAGTGAAGTTAATGCTTTGACATATGCTACTCTTGCATTCTCCTTATCTTGATATGGAGTATCCATGAATAAAGAATTTCCCTTTTCCCTATATATAGTTGTTATATTGTCAGGACGTTTTTCAGATATTGCTGCCTCTATAGCTTTATCATAGTAAAATTGAGCCTCACCAACTTCACCTATCAATGCAAGACTACTGCCGAGCATATATAATTCTGATGATCTAAGCTTATGCCAGCGCTCCTTAAATTCATCTTTCTGCGTATATATTAAGTTATAAATTCTTATATCGTACGCACCCACAATTTCATTTTGATATCGCGGATCGGTGGACTGTGATATTCGCGAGGCTTTCTCTGCCCTGAGGGCTGCCATATCTGCTAGCGTCCGCCTGACAGCTAAGATAGCATTTTCCTCCGCTACGCGGGCTCGTTCCTCCCTGCCAGTAATTTCTTTCCACACATCCTTGGGGAATGTATAGAGCAGAGCAATCACGAGAGTGCCGATACCACCCCATTCTTTCAGAAAAAGTAAACCTTTACTTGAAGCCGAATATTGCCTTTCCATTCCCCTCTCCTTTGGTTCGTACAATTTTCAGTTTATTTAGTTAAATCTAAAATAAAGCAAGCTAAAGATTTCCTCAAGTAATAACTAGATTGATGTAGATGCGCATAGCTTTTCGGCCGGTGGCTGTTAGAGACTGACTCGAAAAGAATTCAATAAGAGTAATATCTTGCGAGGCGGCTGGTTAGGATGCGGATGTGGGCGATGTTGATCCATGCCTCTGCGGAGCGATCTATTTCTCCCAATCCTTTGCCAGTCTTCAGCAGCTGCCCAGCCATGCGAGGGTTGGATCCACGACCAGCGACGTGGCAGGATCTCGAGCCCTTGGTTTGTCGGTACTTCTGGCAATCTGGAGGGTGAATGCAGTGATCTTTTGCAGTGCGCCCCTCGGCCTCGGCCCGCATAGCCAGGCTCTCCAAAGCAGCGATCCGTTGTCCCGGAGCCAGCTATCGTAACTGATCCTCGATGTTGATGATGAGGTGGTGTCATGGGATTGAAAATTTGTCCACTGGTATCCGGCGGACGCTCACGATGCGAAACGCAAGCGGCTAATTTCGTGGAGGCGCTGCAGTGTCCGTCACGGATCCGGAGGAGTTATTGCGATCGCGCCAGCAGGTTTAGGCAGATGTTCCGCCGCTTCCGGCAACCGATCCTCATGTTTTACAATTCGGCCGTAGTATAACGATTGCGAAATGAAAAGCGCGATCATTGCGGCCACGACGTTAAGTAGGCAGATCATTAAGACGTAGTCGGCCGCGAAATCTACCTTCCAATCGTATCGCAGTCGAACCACCGCGTAGAAGCATGCTGTACTTGCCGCGACCGCAATCATGGCCAATATGTAGGCAGTCGAGACTCCCGGTGTCTTGGCTTGGCCGTGCCCCACGTAATGGAGCAGTACGACGCATATCGACACCGAAATAATCGAATGGGTGACGTTATAGGGGAACCACAAAGCGAAGAATTTGGTGGGGGAAGTCGTTATCTCGGGGCTATAGATCCCGTAGTCGGAAATCAGTTGGGCATAATCGAACAACAGAACAAGCAACATAATCAACGCCAGTTTCCCGGCGTGTTTTTCGATAAGCGACCGGACAGACGACCCTATGCCAGCATCCATCCGCTCAGGCTGGAAGAACAGAAAGAGTAGCGTAGAAGCCAAGAGCACCGGGAAGCACTGAGAGGCGAGATAGATGCTAGATGCCCTCAAAGCCTCGTTCCCTTGGGGCCAAAACTTCAGTGGTTGCTGTCCGTTCAGAACGTCAACGACCGGTCCGAGCATGGGAACGGCAAAACAAAGCATCGATAAAATGACCACGGATATGAGTCCGGCAAGTATCAGCCCCTTGAACGGATTTGGCTTCTGCGGAAGATTCACACCCAGTTTAGCGGCTAGGCTCCGCAGTGCGGCGCCGCCATTTTTTCTCACCGCCGCGATCGCCATCACATAAATCAGTTCACGAAACAGCGCCAACGCTTCTGACGCTGACTTGCTTTGGATATTTACAAGAGAACTGGTTCGCCGCTTGAGTTCGGCGTCATAAAACGAGAGATCTGCTATATCGCGTATCGACGTCTCCCACCTTGGGCTTGCCCAAAGCTCGATCGCGGCCAATCGATCAGCGTCGGTCGGGAATTTTACCCAGAGTTGCACCGAAAGATCGGTTGCGGTGTTCGCGACAATTCGAGGAACGCCCACCAGTTCATGGAAAATGTCGCGCTGCAGATTTGCGATCTTCGAAAATCCTGGGATCGATTGGTTGGTCAGCCCCATAAAGGCGGCGGCAATAAAGAGCGGGTAGGGTACCGAGTCAATGTATGCCTTCGCTTTGTCGGCAGCAGTCGTGTCAGTCGTGACTCGCAGCCACCCGGATATGATGGAAGGAGAAACAAGACACGCAACACCATATCCGAGGAAGGTTACCCCAAGGAACAACAATAGCGTCGCTAAATATTTCTGGAAGCCCAGAAAATGGCGAACTCGCAGGTTCGGTATCGCGCCGAACCAGGGTTTGAGGTCGTCGTCTTGATCGTTGAGCTCACCGTACTTGCCAATCTGAAAACACATCAGGAGTACAGCGCCGACCCAGAACTGAACTGAGGAGAGCAGGGCACTCATCGTAGCGTCTCACCGAGGTGGACAGACACCGTTCGGACAGGCTTGCGCTAGCGCATCACTAGCAAACCATCGCGGGAGCGTAGTGGGGGTCCCCAAGATTATGCTGTAGACGACGCAAGCGATTACAATCTTAGTCATTGGTCGCGCTCCCAAGTTTCAATTTATATTAGCAATTGCAAACATAGAAGCAATAATATTTTTTGCGAAGGTTTCGCGCGACTTGGATTGAAACCCATTGGTGGAGCCCAATGCTCTTTGCTTCCGACGCCATGGAAGCGCAACGCCGACAATAACGTGGCTACGGCCCGGTAGCTTTCAGCCCAAGGTCGAGCGCTCATCTTGCGCCAGTTCAGCATCTATAAGGTGTTTCAGCTCGGATGACGCAAGGCGCATACATTCGAGCGCGACTTTACCAAAAAGCCTTTGCCCTTCAACGATGGCCAATACCGCGCGACGGTCTTCGTAAGTTCGGTGCTTGTCCTTGATGATGTCACGCTGCGTTGCAATCAATTCGGATTCTGATGACTTCATGAGGAAGTCATAGAGATTCGGAGCGGCGACCTCATCTAGTAAAAACCTATCAGCCTCGCGCTTCACCCTACCTTTTTCAAAATCCTCGAACACGTTGTGCGAGTAGCGGGCAGCGTATTGTAGAAACTCATCGATGAGGCCCATGTCCGATTTTTTAATCAAATCACGACGGGTCGCTATCAGGTCCTGAATTTCCTCCACAGCGATCTGGGCAGTCAAGAGTTGGTCCATACACTCCTCGAAATCGCTCTTAGCGATTGTCGGACGTTTGGGATCAGTCCGATCAAGCCGTGATCGTAGACGGCGTTTGCTCGACTTCATGTGCCGATGGGCTTCTGCGAGTTTTCCATCGAGCGCCTGGAGATTGGCAATTCTCGTATCCCGGCGTGCCTGATTGTCCTTGCGCTTAGTATCGTCGCGGGCCTCTTCCTCCTTACGCGCCATCAGAAAAGCAGAAAGAGCGCCGCCTAGAACCGTAATCAACAGAAACTGAAGCGTTAGCTTGAAAGGCTCAGGTCCGAGGAAACTTGCAATTTTGCCACCGAAAGCTGTTTTATCGGACAGGAAGACGGCGGTTAGCGACAGAGCCATGACAAAGATCGTCAGGATGATATTGCGTGACGAAATCTTGAACAACATCATCCGTATCCGAGTTGGCACCAAAAGCACACCCATTGGAATGTCGCGGCGAGAGCCGAGAGTCAACAGACGTCGGCCACTATCGAAAAACCTCGCGACACGCCTGATAAGCCGTGGACGAACAGGTTCACCTCAAATTTCGAAGGCGCGGAGCCTTCCTTCGTTTCTGTCTAAGCCACAGCGATAGACCCGCAATCGCGCTAAAAACAAGACTGCAATTTTCTCCGGTGTTCTGATAGGCAGACCATGCGTACGGAAGGGAGAGTTGCCGCTATGACACATCTCGATACGATCCGAGAAGTACGGCGAAAACTGGCCATAATGGCCCCTCGCAGGCCCGCACTGTCGACGATTTCGCAAAGGTAACGCTGCCCGAACGCGACTGCGACGCAATTCGTGATGTAATGGCTGCCGAAAATCCCGGCACGGTTATAGAGATTGGCCTTGCTTATGGCAGCTCTGCCCTAGCGATCGGTGAGGCGCTGATTTCGGTCGGCGGTAAACGGCATCTAATTCTCGATCCGTTCCAGGAAAGCGAGTTTCGCGATGCGGGCTGGAAGGCGATCCGCGCGGCCCAATTGGACGGTATCGCGACGCTGTTGAGGGAACGATCCCAGATCGCACTACCCCGGTTTGCCACAGAGGGGTTGTCGGCGGATGCGGCGTTCGTCGACGGCAGCCATGTGTTTCACAACGTATTCATCGACCTCTATTACTTGCAGATGGTGATACGGCCCGGTGGACTCGTTGTTCTCGATGATTACTGGTGGCCAGGGGTCGCCACGGCGGCACACTATTTCGAGACCAATTTGGGTTGGCAGTCGCAAGAAGTTGCGAATGGTACGCCGGGACGACTGCGTGCATTGCGGTTGCCGGAATCGCCAGTGAAGTCGGATTTCAGGAGATTGACGCCGTTTTGGCTCTGAGCATAATCGTGAATTGAAGAACGTCTGGTAGATCATCGGCGGCTGCATTCAAGGCGATAACGCAGGCAGCCACAACAAGACGAAAGCTCCTATGTCATTCCGCCTAAGACGTCTGAGTCTGGAAGAGATGGACCGCGCCGCCATTATCCTTCGGACCTCATTTGACGAGCGACTTCCGTGGCTGGCGGGGCTCCATACGCCTGCCGAAGATCGCGCTTATTTTCGACAGCGCGTATTCAGCGAATGCGAGGTATGGGGTGCGCTGGACGAAGAAATCGTAGGGCTCATAGCATTCCGGACTGATTGGATTGACCAACTGTACGTGTTGCCGTTTTGGCAGGGGCAGGGCGCTGGTGAGGCGCTTCTCCAAGTGGCCAAAGGGGCGGCGTCAAGTCTCCAACTATGGACATTCCAGAAAAATACGCTCGCTCGACGTTTCTATGAGAAACGCGGCTTCGTCTTGGTCAACGAGACGGATGGCAGTGACAACGAAGAGCGCGAACCCGATGCACTCTATCGTTGGAGCAGGGGATGAGACGCGTCAGAGAACGAGAACGAAGAACACGATTTGCAAAGGCGGCTTCGGGCGGAGATATCTGCACGCTGGAACGGTTGCCGCCGACATTGCCGCCAGCACTTGCTTAATCCCAGTAGCCCTGCTTCGGCGGTGGATCGCCCTCAGGATCGAACAAAGGATCATCGTCAGGAAAGAGATTTTCCGACTGAAGGTGCGACGTAAGTGTAGCGAGTTCGTTCTGTGCCTCCAAGTGAGCGAGACGCTTTTGGGCCCAGTCGATCATCCGGTGGTATTCCGGCTCAGCTCGCTCCAAGCCCGCTGACGCGTTTGCAATTGTCGCCCTCAGTTGCGCCGCCTCGTTGTGATAGGCGGCGAGATCGGCGATGAACCTAATGCGCTTAGCCTCGCGTTCCAGGCGCTTGCTCTGAAGCTCGCGCCGATGGGCCATGCGTTTCCGACGCCGTTCATTCTCCTCTCTCTCTTCGCGCCGAGCCTTTTCAAAGGCCAAGTGGAAAAGGAGACCATCGGCGATGTTGTCTAGCATAGATTCCAGCGTCTGATGTTTTCCATCAGACCACTTTTTCCTGGCACCGTCTGCCCAGTTGTTAATCTCAAACGAAAGCTTCCCGGAAAAATGATAGTCATACTCGGGCCAGAAGCTTTCCCAAGGCAGCCACTGGCCCCGGCGACTGGCGATCTCTCTCCGTTGGTCGTAGTCCCGCTTCTTCTTAAGCTCACTCGCGGTCGGCTCGTGCTTCTCTCTTCTTCTACCTTCCGTTATCTCAAAATGAATGTCTTCCGGCAGGATTTCTGCCTTCAACCCCTTGTCGCTTTGCCTTAACGCTATCTCGCGCCCTTCCAGAGCGACGGCCAAGTGATGAAGGAAGGCTATAATCCTGGTCTTGGAATTCTTATGAATTCGAATGCCGAGAACGGATATTTCTCCATCTCGATCCGGCTGAGCACTCCTAAGCTCAAGCACGAGACCAGAGACAGACGTGTGGGGGCGTTTGACAGGTTCGAGTGTTTCCGTTAGCGCGGCGTCCTTGGCGTCCTTGGCGTCCTTGGCGTCCTTGGCGTCCTTGGCGTCCTTGGCGTCCTTGGCGTCCTTGGCGTCCTTGGCTTGCTCCGTTTGCCCCGAAGGCGCAGCTTTTCTTACCTTGACGTTCTCAACGGCCTTCTGCGCCGCTTCTATCGCGAACGCTACGTAGGGATTCGCTTGCTGCTTCATCCCACCGATATGGACGGTTTCGAGAGCTGGATTGTCGATCTTCCACAGAGGGGTCTTCGTTGCGGGTTGTCCCGCCTCAACTTTGGCCCAATATCCCCTCCCGGGCACAGCAACATGATAGCGTGCGCATATCTTCGCCAGACCGCGATCCGATATCTCGAACTGCTCCGCCAACTTTGAAATAGGTGTAGACCAAACAAGGTCATGCAGTTCTCGACGGGTAAATGTCCGCTTCATTGGAATTCGCCAGCAGCGCTTGGAAGAAAAGAATCGCAGTCGGGATGTGAACGCAGGTAGGGACCAGCTTCTTTTTCGCACCGGAAGTGGGTTGGCACTATCTGAAAAACGGAAGAATGCTCGATTTCCACAGACACTCAAAGCAGTCGCAATCGCTCATCCCTTCAGCTCCAACGTCACCGACACCTGATCGTCGCTAGCCGCCATCTCCTCGTGGCTCAAGACCTTCAACTCGCGCACGTCGAGCGGATGTGCCCGATCGCCCATGCGATATCGCTTGGTTGTCGCTAGGCGGGCACGTCGTCCATGCGTATGCGCAGGAAGCGTTCGGATGGCGAGCTAGGTCCAATGATCTCAACTGGGCCGCAATCGTTCTTGTAGTTGGTCATTCACGCGTCTCGTATAAGTCCGTCAGCTGCAATAGCAGTCTTCTGGTTCTAAAGAAGTCGGCTTTTGACTGCGTCGATCCAGTATTCGCGCACAACGGCCTCGTAGGCGTACTTCCGTACGGTTGCGTCGTCTGATCTACCTTCGAGACCACGAGCTTGGTCTCTGCCGAGATCGAGGGCATCCTCAAAGTCGATGCTGCTGTTGTTACCGTGCGGCATCCCGTACAGGAAGGCCACGATTTCCGAACCGCGTTCAGTAGCCATCGTGAAGGCGGTGTCTCGCGATCTCAGATTACTCATTATTTCCTGAACGATCTGATCACCTTTAACGCCGCCAATGCGTTGGAAAATCTGGTTAATGAGATCGCCTGCCTTCTCTCCCCGTATCTTGCCTTTGCTGGCGATTCCCAGAAGCATTGAGGCAGTTCCGAATAGATATCCAAGAACATAAGGCTCACGCCAAAAGTGAGCGGGCTGACCAACTCCGACTGTATCCAGTAATGAGATCAGATTTGACGTGCCCGTCGCCACCTCATCCACGTATTTCGAAGTGCCCCATCCGAACATGATCGACTCCTCATCTCTAGTTGCAGACCATCATGGCAGATGATCGATGCGTGTCCAGTCGCGGCTTCCGGCGACAAGGAAAATCGCTGGAAATTTTTCGCGTATTCCGATAGCTGAATCACAACTGGGGACTTGCCATGCCACTACTAACTGCCAATCCATACCTAGACGCTGCTGCCCCATCAGTGCCATCAAAGAGCAGGCTAGAAGAACGGAAGCGCTGACAGGGAAAGTAGTCGATGTCGACAAAGAGTATCGCGACTGCGTGCGACGAGTGATGGAGATGGCGGAACATGCGCGGCAAGCGGCTTATGAGCAGCAGGCATTCAACCGGATGCTGCTCATAGGTGTTGTTGCCGCTGTCATCGGAGCGATGGTCCTCACAGAACTACTTTACCGGCTTCCCTGACGATCGTTGAACAGTCGCTTGATTGAGTGTGGTCGTAGCGTCGGATGCTTCGCTTTTCTCGATGGTAGA
Source organism: Rhizobium mongolense USDA 1844 (assembly GCF_000419765.1). Lineage (GTDB taxonomy): Bacteria > Pseudomonadota > Alphaproteobacteria > Rhizobiales > Rhizobiaceae > Rhizobium > Rhizobium mongolense. Next base: position 20,737 of record NZ_ATTQ01000004.1, read on the forward strand.
TATTCTTTTGACCGGCGTAGCGCCGACACCCAAAGCCTTTATAACCGACAAATCTCCACCCTTTGCTGCGATCTTCCTTTGCAACGCAGAGAAATCAGCACAGAATTCAGCTTCTGCCGCTACGTCCGCAGCAACATCCCTCGAATTGCCTTGGCCAGCGAAGCCAACCGTTCGAAGCTGCATACTTTTGCTGGGGTCGCCACCTATTTCCACGCCGTATTGAGGTGTCCTTTTACTCTTGAGGACGACCCGACCGTTCTCAACCCATGCTGTCTGCATACCCTCCTTCACTTCGTAGCCGAGTTCTGCGAGACCATCGAGCACCACGCGACGCCGATCAAGCTCTGCCCGTTTATTTAGCGCGGCCTCAAACGCCGCTTTAGCTATCGCCGTTAGGTTCGAGATCTCGGATGACATCGGTGGCGAATTTAGCAGCTCGGTAATTTCAGAGACTAAATTAGCGACCGAAGCGGATTGAAGACTTTTGAGTTGAGCCTCAACTGCCCGCAGTTCCCCTACGGCGTTTGCTTCTGCAATAGCAGCCAAACGTGCTTCACCAATATCCATCGCCAAACTGTCAATCAACAGCGCCCTTCGAGGGGATCGATCTGCGAAAACGTGCTCCAGCCGATCACTCAGTGCTGTCGCTCGCTCCGGAGATAGCGCTCGCAACTCCTCGACTCGGCGTGAGAGGTCCGCTAAGGCCGGGTCATCGTCTGCAGGATTTGAATGGGCCGCAAGCCAATCTGCCAAGGCAATGCGTTTCTCGCCATCATCTAGCTGCGCGGCTAGCTCGCGCTGTCGATCTGTTGTTTCGTTACTTAACTCAGAAGGACCTAAAAGCTTGAACGCGTGTCTCAGGGCGTCTTGCAGCTCAACCTGCGTATACGATGCTGGTTGCAAGAGGGCAGGTGGTACTGGAAGCCCTTTTGCCTTGAGGGAGCCCGCAACAGAAGCTGCCGCACGAAGCCGTCTATTTTCCTCGCTGCGGGCTTGAGCGGCCTTTTCGGCTGCGCGTTCAATCCGCTTCGCCATATCTGTCTTAAAGAAGGCGATCTCGATGGGAACCTGTTTTTGAACTTCCACGAATTGATCTTTCGCAAGCAGATCGCGCATTGCTACAATCCGCCTTTCCGCTAGTCGAATATCCTCCGCGTCAACAATCTCATTTCGCTTGCCGACTCGCTCCCACTGCTCAATCGCTGCGGTGAGAGCTGCTATATGCCCCTCGCAAATCGCTAAAAGCTCCTCTCGGGTTACAATTCGTACGACTTTCGGGCCACTCATTCAGCGGCCTCCTTAAGGATCGCAGTTTCGACCGCATCACGGAGCCGCCGTTTCTCTTCTTCACGCGCGTGGTACCAGCCGTAAGACGAAATCCGATGAATTATAGGTATAGACCGGCCGAGAACCGACGGACGCCAAATCTCTCGGGCTCTCGCGCTATCAAGGATTCTGTGACGCGGTGCATCACATTCGATGCCAAGTCCATAGAGACCGGTCTCGGTATCCTCAATCGCAAAATCGAGACTAAACGCGCCTCCATCATTTACCCGGTCGGCGGTTACGCCCAGCTCAGAAAGGTATGCAGCTACCGAAGCAGCAAAGCCGTCCATATCGGCTTCATCTCGGTTCTGCGATCCGCTGCGCTCGGTCAGCATGCGATCAAGCAGGGTTCGGCCATTCTTGAAGTCGCCGTCCGACATAGACCGGGCGTACTCTAGATAACCCTGGAGGTAGTCACGCGGGATCATCGGCTTTCGTCGGCTGCTCAGCATATCAGAAACTTCGCCGATGGGCATCGACGTCACCATGATTACCTTGATCCGTGCACGGGTTACCGCGACGTTCAGGCGCCGCTCTCCACCCTTCTGACCCAGGACCCCGAAGTTTCTGCGGAAGCTTCCCTGCGCGTTCTTCCCGAACGTCGATGAGAAGATGATGTAGTCACGCTCGTCACCTTGGACGTTTTCGACGTTTTTCACGAAGAAGCCAACATCTTCGCCCCGCTCAATGCGATCACGCTCCCGGGCAACCATATTTCGGAACCAGTCGTCTCTCTCTGCTTGCTTCTCAAGGATCTCCTCGATCAGGTCAGCCTGCTTGCGGTTGAAAGTCACGACGCCGACAGTCGGCGTGTTTCCGGGCTCGCGCCAGATATCTGCTAGGACCTGAACCACTCGACGAGCTTCGATTTCGTTGGTCTGATCGCTATAAATTCCGTCTGCCCGGATGACCTCGATCGGCTTTGCCCGCATGATCTCCTCATCGGGATGCCGCACGGGAACGCTCAGCCTGTTGCCATAGAACGAGCTGTTGGAGAACCCGATCAACTCTCGATATGCGGAGCGATAGTGGATTTGAAGCGTCGTAGTTGGAAGTACAGATTTTCCGAGCTGTAGGAGATCGGGGCAATCCTTGATTTCGCGACGGTTCCACGTTTCGTTGTATGTCTCGCGTTCGACCTCAGTCGCATCTTCATCAAGCTCCTCGCCATCGAAAACGTCTGCTTCATCGTTCTCAACTCGGCTGGCGAAGAACGCGGTTGGCGGCATCTGCTTCTCGTCACCGCTGATGATCACGACCTCGCCACGGAAAAGGGTGGGGAGGGCATACTCGACCGGCATCTGTGATGCCTCGTCATAGATAACCGTATCGAACATGTTCTTTCGTAGTGGGAGCACCCGGCTCGCCACATCCGGGTTCATCAGCCAAACGGGGCGCAACTCCATGAGCCCAAGGTCCGGTCCTTTTTCAAGGAATTCACGCAGTCGCTGTGCTCGCTGACCGCGCAGTCGCGTGATTGGCTCCCAATCGCGTGGCGAGGCGACCCGGACAGGGTCAATACCTTGCGTGAGCATCTGGCGGTTTGCCCGCCGCATAGCCTTCTCCGCTTCGCCAACCGATCTGATCTTAGCCTCCAGTTCGGCAGCCTCGTAGAGCAAGCGAGGATCGTCGTTTTCGAGCTTTGTTTTCCAAGCGAGCATCGCCTCGCGTTTGACGATCTTGCGAACTTCTTCGTCTAGAGCATGGACCGGCACGCGCTCAAGCTGATCGTTCTTGGGACGCAAAAGCTTGAATATCTCAAGTGCCACCTGCGGCAAGCCGTTCGCTCTGATCCGAAACCGCTGATACGCTTCGAGAGTTGGGCGGGCTTCCAATATGGAAGCAATAGCTCCGCCATTCTGCCCATCTTCTTCGATCGTTTTCAGTCGCTCGGACACCCACTTTGGTTCGAACCACTGCGAGGCGTTTTCAAGCGACGCTCGGCTGAACTGCTTAGCCTCGTAACGCTCGAATGCTTGATGTGCGCTATCCCGAAGGCTTTCATACTCGGAAAGCGACGCCCTGGCGATGACGGCCTCTAACTGTGAAGGAACTGGGTATTGGGCAATCTTGTCAGCCAGGACTTGAGCACTCGCGATCGCGTCAGCTCTGTGGACTGCAACGACCGCTAGATCGTTGGCGACGAGATCATCTGAGGCGACACTCGCTTCACCAAATGGACGCAAAGTTTGTACGAGGTCCTGCCGTAGGGGACGGAGTTGCTGCTCCCACCGTAATGCGGCATCGAATGCGGCGATCTCCGGAGCTAGTCCGACTGACTGAAGGAACGACTTAGTCTTGCGTAGACGCAGCCATCGAAACGGATTGATTTTTCCGAAGAAGGAGGGGGGAGTGGTTAGGGTTTCGGCGTCCGCCGCCCAAGCTTGTAGGTCAGCGTCTGACAGAGCCAAGGTTTGTTTGCGGAAGGATTCAACAGGCGCTGATCCTCTTAACCCGCCCATGGCATCGTGGATATTCCGCAGCCGGGTCTCGGCCACAGAGGCTTTGCTAGATCCGCTTTCGAGCGTACACAGTTTGAACCAGCGTGCCAACTCGTTACGCTCATTGTCATTGAGCTCTACGAAATCGCGGTCGTTTTCATCAAACCAGCTGCGGTACGGGGTTGGATCCTTTATCGACAGGGCGCGATCCGTGCGCGTGAATACCTCCAAACGCTCTGTTTCGCTGCGAATAAAGGCTTTAAGGTCTTCGTCAAAGGTCGCGGTGTTTGCCGGGTCCGGATTGAACGTCTTCAGAGCTACGAGCTGACTGCCCTCGTAGTGCGCCGGTAACCAGTACCGTGCCTGCGGACCACATGCCTCGGCGAATTCCGCGATTTCAGCTGGCCTGAACGGACCAAGCAATCGCCTCAGCGCTGGAGCGTCCATCGGAACATGGGGCGTCTCGACCTCGATAAGATCTCCCAGAAGACCTCGATATGACAGACCAACGTGTTCGTCGACTTTATGCAGGGCGGCGTGATGGCCATTAAGGTCGTTCTCGACGGCCTGAATTCTCGTCGCTAAGTTTTGACGATCACGCTTCCAAAGCTGGTTAGACTCGTTGTTGTGATGAGCTTCCAACTGGTCGCGAATAGCCTGAATGATTGGCTCGCGATCTCGATTGATGTCGGTGACCATGAAGATGCGATCTTCAAGACCTTCAGCTTCCAGGCGCTTTTTGACGACTTCGAGCGCGGCTTGCTTCTGGCAGATGACCAGCAAGCTCTTTTTCCTGCCAATTGCGTCGGCCACCATGTTTACGATGGTTTGGCTCTTGCCCGTACCAGGTGGTCCTTCGATCAATAGACCGGGTGCGAACCTAGCTTCGATGACAGCCGCTTCTTGTGACGGATCGCTGGCCACAGTGAAGAAGCGCTCCATTTCGGACGGCTTTTCACGCGTCATCGACTGGGGCGGTTCGTCCGTCACCTTAAGTGCGGTTTCCAGAGCACTGCCATTCAGCTGTTTGCTCTTCAGCTGACGCAAGTCCTCGACAATCGCCTGGCCCATATATGCCAGATGGAACAGAACGGCGGAACACGAGATGACGTCGTGGCCGAACTCCGCATCCGTGTCTTTGCCCGGCAGTTTTGACAGTGATCGGCCTTCGATCTTGGATAGCCCACCAAATCCATCGACCACATCCGCCGCTGTCAGTGTTGACCGTCCAAGGAGATCGTTCGCAGCCTCCTGCCAGCGTCGCGAAGCATCGATGCCAATCATGCCTTCAAACGCGGGATTGAGGCGTACTTCGTCGCGATCACGGTCGAAGGCGATGGTAGCGTGACCGCGGTTACCAACCTCCGGGACGACCTTTACCGGCCAAAGTAGAATTGGAGCGATCTTTGGTTTTCTACGATCGTCACGGTGAATAAGGAACGGGAAACCGAGATAAAGTCCGTCGATGCCTGTGTCGCGTTTGTACAGGGTCGAGTGTGAGTGAAGTGATCGCAACCGCCGTTCCAGGGTTTCGGATTGGCCGAATGCCGCAGGATCGAGGTCCTCAGCGCGATCTGTTCGAGCGAGTATGAGATCAAGCAACGCAGCTGCGGGCTTACGCTCTGTTCCGAGCTCGGTGAGATCGAGGCGGGGTGTCGTCTTGCCAATGACCATTCTTGTCAGTGGCCCGCGCAAGATGCTTCCCGAAATTTTCTTTGAGAAGTATTCGAGGAGGGTCGATACGTAGTGCTGTTTCGGTGGCTCTAGCCATTGTTCCGCGGGAACCGAGAGAAGAACTAGAGTCCGGTCGAGACTGATGCGTCTGTCCAGCCGGAACTGATCTGCCCATTCGTCGATACGCTCGATGCCTGACCGTGCGAAGCCAGAGAGCCGCTGATCAACAAGCGCGTGCAGATCCCTTCGAGATCGGCTCAAGAGATCGCGGGCATGCTCCCTTTCGAACGAAGAAACTCCCGCGCGTTCAGCCGTTGCTTGGGCTTCATCCAGAATTTCGTCGACCGACCGGAATTGGCCAACTTCGGCAGACAACAAGAGTATGAAGTCCTCATCGGTAGTCTGGCGTCGTTCAATGAGCGAATTAAGGCCAGGATGATCGGTGTCAGGCAGAATTCGCCTTTTCTCCGTCCAAAGCGCAGCAAGGCGAGCCTTGGAACTCGACAGGAGGTGGACCTGTAGATCCTCTTCATTCAGTGTGATCGCAAACTGGCGAGCTTTTTCGCGGACGGAAACGCCGCGCTGCTTCATACGCTGCAACCATTCTTCGACGCCGAGGCGACCAAGAATCTCGGCGGATGGTCCGAAAATGAGGTCGGTTCCCTCAGCGGGATGGTCGAGCAGCCAGCCTGGCGTAACGATGTTGCCTTTCACGATGAGAGGCATCGCCGGGTACAGTATCTTCAGAGCCATGGAAAGACGCAGGTCGTCCGATAGCCCCTCCGTGTGCGCAAGGCGTCTCAACGCGGATTGAACTGCATCATCAAATCCTGCGTCTTCTGCCCAAGCAGCAACGACACCCCGCGCGGCTTGAGTCCGGGCTTCATCCCAATTGCCTGGCTCTGCGGCCGCCAGCGCGTAGTTTGATGCCCTTGAATACGACTTACCCGCTAGGACGATTGTTGCCTTGCCGGTGATATCGGTCTCGTCGATGACCTCTGCAGGCAGTTCGACGACCTCGCCCGAGTACCACGCGCGGAGTTCGTTCCACTGCCAACGTTCTCGATGATCTCTTGCAAGGAGGCCTTTCAGGAGACGTTCGATAGATGGGTCTAAGCCTTCTGGGACAGTGACACCCTTGGTCAGCACATGAATGAGGAATGCCTGGGGGTTCACCCCTTCAAAGCATGCGCCAGCGGTGGCGATTTCCAGCGCTATCATGCCAAGGCTCCACCAATCAGAAGCCGCAGCTACCCCTCCGGCGATGGCCTCTGGCGCCAAATAGCGTGTCGTTTCAAGCGGTGCGACGATATCGAGGTCGTAGTCGGACAATCTGGCTGAGCCAAATCCTGTGACGACGAGATCCAAAGGGTCGTGGGTACGGATAAGTATGTTTGAGGGAGTGATATCGCGATGGCGCAGGCCCGCTTGGGAGAAAGATCCCAGCGCTTTGCCGATCTCAAAAACGATCGAGTTGACGACGCCAACGTTAGAGCCATCGAAGTTTGCTTCCGCGAGACTCCCGCCGGTTATCTCCTCTGAGATTTCATACGCGCGTTCATGCCAGCGACCGAACTCGTAAATCCGTGGCAGATGATCGTCGGGCATATTTTGGATCGCATCATAGACAGAAGGGTCCGGTTCAGACCCGTCTGCGTAGAGCGTCAATATTCCTCGGGTCCCGGCTTCTTGATCGATTGCCAAAAAGCGCTCTCGAACTGCGCTGATTGAGGGAAGGCGGGCTTCGATCCTCCAACCGGATATCTCCGTGGCGATGTGTCCCGCGGGGGCAGTATCGGAAGGAGACTCTTGCTCGATGGGTTCGCTAGCCTCGACCTCCTCCGAGATCTCCGCGCCACACTCCATGCAGATCAGGTCACCCTCGTGAACAGGATGCCCGTTGGGGCAGGTCCGGCCAGCGGCTATTGGCGCAAGAACAGGTGACACCGCGTCTATCGACTCACCTTTGCCCGCCTCTCGCACGGTGACTGTTGTCAGATCCCAATTGCAGGTCACACTGTCTTCTAGGACGCCTTGGCAATAGAATTCACTGAGCGGGCGTTCAGTCTTGCAGTTAGGGCAAAATCTAATCATTGGTTTGATTTCTCGACGCTCGTACGGAGCGATCTTGGGTCGTGATGATCTTGTGATTTTGGGCGGATAGGATTGCCGTGAGCCGCTTGAAGTCGTCGCGTGCGGGAATTCCAGCCATCCAGATTTGACCTTTGCCGTCCATCATCAGGTCGAACTTACGATCTAACGGCACCACCGTCCGTTGATATGCCGCGAATTTGGCATTCCCAAGCGGGGTCAGAACGTTCAAACGCTGATTATCGCTCCCTCGTAAAGCGAGTGTCTGAGAAGCCTCAATGAGGTAGGGATCTGAGATCAGGGCGTCGATCAGTCCGGTCATACTGTCGAGGTGAACCGCAATGGCTTCGAGAGAATAACCTGAGAAGACAAGGATGTCGGCCGCGATCCGAGATCGCATTTCTGCCAGCAACTCTTTTAGCGCTTCGGGTTGATCGAATGGTTCGCCGCCAGAGACTGTGACGCCGTCAGCATAGGGTAGCCATTGAGCAATCGCCGACAGAACATCCTGGACGGTCGTTGTCCCGCTGCCCGTTGCCCAAGTGTCTGCCGAGATGCACCCGGGGCACCGAATTGAACATCCTTGCAGCCATATCCCGATCCGATTGCCCGGGCCGAGCGTTGTGATCGGAAAATGAATGCGAGATAACGCGATAGCCGTCATGATGAGCGCTGTTCCCGCGTAAGCGTTATTGAAGTCACGGCACCCGCTGAGACTTTCTCGATACGGAAGCTGCCGCTGATCTCTCCGGCGTCGAACAGTGCACGCGACAGCGGATTAGCCAGATGTGCTTCCACCATATTGCGGACACCACGACCGCCATTCGACAGATCACGCAGACACATCTCTTTCAGCCCGGCTTTTGCGTTTTCGGAAATCGAAATGTCAAAACCGATCGAACGCGTGCTTTCCAGCAAATTCGCAACCATGCTGTCAAAGATGGCTTCGGCAATCGCTGGACGGATGAAATCGAAGACGATGACGTTTTCGCCGATGCGGTTGAGGATCTCCGGCCTGTTCAAGTTGAGCTTGAAGTGCTGATTGATTTCCTCGCGGACCTTGGCTGCAACTACCTCATGAGGCTCGTCAGGCGAAACATTCTGAGTTCGATTTCCGGTGCTGTCCGTACGGAAAATGCCGAGGTTCGACGTGAACAGGATTACAGCTTCCGAAAAATAGACGCGATCTCCTCGGCCAGATGTTAGTACACCATCATCCAAGATCTGCAGGAACTTATCGAGGATCCGAGGATGGGCCTTCTCGATCTCGTCGAAGAGGACAACGCTGAAGGGTTTTTCGCGGATCGCGTTTGTAAGCTCGCCGCCTGCATCATAGCCAACATAGCCAGGCGGGGCGCCGATCAAACGCTGATCCGCATGCTCGGCGCTGAATTCTGACATGTCGAAACGGATGTATGCAGACTCGTCGCCAAAAAGCAGGCTCGTAATCGTCTTTGCCAGTTCAGTTTTGCCGACGCCGGTAGGACCAGCCAGAAACGCGACCCCTCGCGGACGCCCATTCGTAGACGAGCGGCCGACGCCCGTTACGGCTCGCTTTATGATGTCCAGCATATGGACGATGGCATGATCTTGCCCTTTCACGCGCAAGCGAATGAAGTCTTCGGCTCCCGAAATCTTCGAACGATCGATCATGCGCCACGGATCGTCAGTCACGCCAACCTTGTAGCGTCGGACGGCATCTGCAATTTCACCGACCTTCAAACCCTCGTTGCGGCCAAGCTGGGCAATCGCATTCATGTCGGCCAGCAGCAGACCCTCGGTCAGGTTGACGAAGGCGTCGGCCGACTTTTGAAGCGTCTCGTCGGAGGCGTCCTGAGCATCAGGAAGTGCCCTTAGCAAAGTGCGGGAAAGCGATTTCCGGGTCGCGCTGTCAGGTACGGCAACGGGAATGTTGCGAAGCTTGGGATTATCAACAGTCAGCCAATCGGGCAGATCGGACTCACGCTCGGCGATCCAGATGATGGTATTGTAGAAGGGCTTACGTCCCGTTCCGGCGGGCCGGGTGTTGGCGGAGTGGCACACGATTTGAGCGTTGGTGAACAGTGCATGTTCTACCGGCGTAAGCGCGTCTGCGCGATTCACAAGGCGCGACGCAAAGTCCACGATGAGCGCCGCAGGTTCGCTTGTCGAGGATGTGAAGGAGCTCAGGACATTCCCAAGGATGTCGAGGCCCATGCTCCTGGAATTCTCACTGCCAAGCCCGGTCCGAGCCATCACTTCCGCAATTTCGGCTTCATTCGTGACGCCGGGCAAACTGAAGCCTGATACAGGCGCGAATTGGATAACGTCCCGGTAGCCACACGCCTCAAGTTCTTTTTGCAAGCAAAGGGTCAGCGGAAGAGCTGCAACGACGCCAGGGGCAATTTCATATGCTTGAAGGTCGCGTACGTTGCCTGACAGCACGAACTGGCTTTTGAGCGGAAGAAAGCGAACGAGGTCGCGCAGCCAACGAGGTTTATTGATCACTTTACAATTCAACCGACTGTCTTGAAAGCTAACGCTAATGTTAGATCACGGGTTGAGTGCAATTAGAACAGGGTATTTGTTTTATCCCTAAAACATTCATGCCGGTTTTTGCCAACAAATAGCAGACCGGTATTCGTAATGCGATCGTTTGCTGTGATCAATCGATTTCAGCACTGAAACCAGCAGCACTGTGCACGGTAGGAATACCGGGGCGGACACCTAAGGGTTTAACGAGTTCGGCGCCTTAGAGCGTGTTCTGTTTAGCCGATTGTTCCCATTTTTGATGGAACGGCTCATGTTTGCCGTCATCAACCCTCGGCAGGCGTCACCGGACATCTCGTGGCTCAGCACCCTCTTCGATGTGTCAGATGATCTCTCAAACCTTTCGGATCGAGATATAACATCCGATTGCCGACGGGCAGGGCGATGGACTGCTCATAGGTCGCCAAGAAGCGTGAAATATGTTTCCACCGTGACTTTTGTTGCGGATGCAGAGCGTGCCGTCCCCTATAGGTTTGAGCGAGAGCAACCTCCCGACGCGGTCGCAACTATAAATGGTAGCACAACTGAAATGTTTCTGAAATAGTAGTCCATCTGCGTTCGGCAGCGACCACTAAAGGCAGCATATCCTCGCCGAGGTATTCCTTTGTCCCTTGCTGAGCTATCTGTCTGATACACCTCGCCAAGGAAGATTGTTTTATGAAGGTCGAGTTTCTGAATGCTCGCGGAGTTGACGCAACGTTGCGCCGACTTATCGACGAGCATGTAGAGTTTCATTGGGCAGTTGCCTGGGGGAGTATGACCGGCGCAGCGAAAGTGCTGCTGCGGAACGTTAGCAAAATCAGAGACGTCACGTTTGGGGTTGCATTTAGTCAGACCGATCCCGATCTAGTGGCAGCCCTGGAGGGCGTCGATCGAGCACGGGTAGCTACAAAATTCTCAGGCGGTACATATCACCCTAAGTTTTACGGCTTTCGCTCAGGGAGGAAAGCAGCGGCGATCGTCGGTAGCGCGAACTTCACCGCGGGAGGGCTGGACAGGAACTGGGAGGCTGCGATCCTGGTGACCGGCGAGACTTCTGATCCATTTTTCGTCGACATCTTTAAGTTCACGAAGGCGAGCGCCGATCTGGGCGAGGTAGTCACTTCAGAGTTTGCTGCGGCCTATCGCGCAAGCTGCACGCGTGCCAATCGCCTGCCAAAGCCTCCGCGCAATCCAATGGAGGGGCTGCGGCAGATAAAGCCCGGTGGATTCAGGTCACCGTTAATTTCGATGCCTTGGATGGATTATGTGATGGAGGTTCAGAGTTCCGCGCATCATGACATAGAAAAGAGCCTTGCACTGCTTCGTACGGCGCAGAAGTGGGTTGCAGATGTGAGGTCATTTTCGCAACTGCGTCCAGAGCAGCGAAAAGCCATCGCGGGAATCATTGGAAGAAATCAAAAGAACTCGCCTGACCTGAAGCAAGACTGGGGTTGGTTTGGGTCCATGAAAGGTATGGGCGACTTCGCAAATCGCATAGATGAAAACGATAGGAACCTTGCCCGCGCCATCGACAGTGTACCGCAGAAGGGTCAGGTTACTGTGGAACACTATAAAAAATTCATTCGGCACTTCGAAAAAGCTTTCGACCATTCGACGCGGATGGGAGGTGTTCCAACAGCAAGTCGCCTTCTTGCTATGAAGCGACCGGACACCTTCATTTGTATTTGCAGGCCCAACAGGGAGGAGGCTGCAGCTCGGATGGAGTTCTCAAAAACAAGGCTCACCTTGGACAACTACTGGGAACAAGTTGTTGAAGTTATCAGGCTATCCGAGTGGTACAACGAGGATAAGCCAGACGGCGCGGAGGGGGAAATCTGGGAAAACCGCGCGGCCATGCTAGACACAATTTTCTATCGGCCGTCTTGAGGGAGGTGTCCGTAATACTGGGGAATCGCGCTGGCCCCGTTTTCACGGCGGAGGTAACGGCTGACGACAGTCCTTTTCGGCGCGGACACTGCAATGTTCCAGTGAACCGTATCACCGATCACATAGTTCACGGCGAGGATCTGAGGCTTAGACGGCAAGTTCCCGCATTTTTCAGGCTCGCAAGTCATTCTCGGCATGGAAACAATTGCCCACAGTCGGTTCGGCACATCCTTCCTCGCGCACGCAGAAAAGCGATCTCCATGATTGTAGGCGAGCCAAACCTCTGGTGCTTCAGATACCCTGCGCCGTACGGGATACATGAAGGCATCGCGGCGATTAAAGTGGATATTGAGGCGCCTTGGCCTCCACAGCGATCCATTGCTACTGAGGTTGGATCAGCACCGCGGAAACTTCCGAAGTAATTCGGTTGGGATCGGTTCCGCCGGTCAATGTTGAAGCTGACGGACTATCTCATCGTGTGTTTTGAGGGCGATGCACTTTGCGTGATGACTGACCTTCGTTAGGCTCCAATCCGAAAGCTGCACGATGACGACCTTTTCCTTTGGGTAGATATGGATGAATTGACCGTCGCGGCCATAGGCTGTGAAATCATCTCGACCTTTCCGCAGCCACCAGAAATACCCGTAACCAAGAATGCAGCTTTCGTCGGATGCGTCGCTCTCGTCTTCAAGCCCACCAAATCGCTCGATGGTCCGAGCCGTGGCAAGCTCGAACCATGCGGACGGTATCTTCCCCTTGCCTTTTTGGCGCACGAAGTCGCCGAAACGGGCGAGATCATCGATCTTGGCTCTGAAACAGCATGAGCCGATGGGCCGTCCGTCTTTGTCGACGTTCCAACGCGCTGCGTGCTTGGCCCCGATCATTGACCAGAGGCCGCGCTCAAACGTCTTGAGCAGGTGCCCGCTTTCTACCTGACTGGCAGCAACAGGCATGACCATCGCGGCGTCAAGCGCAGAGTAGTTGAAGCGAAGGGCACCACGTCGCCGAATTTTATAGTGCGCGGCAAATTCCAGTAGCTTTTCCTTACGTGGCGGCTCTCGCACATCATCGTCAAAGCGAAGGGAATCTGAAGGGAACGGCCAGGATGCTTCTTCTCTCCAGCCAATGTCTGATCTCATTAGGAGCAGTTGGTTAACCTGGACGGTGGCATAGCCTCGCTCGATCTTTTTCCTCTCACCGGGCTTCAAGAAGCTGCCGACTTGGCGCTGCAACTGACTTTCAAATTCGGCCTTTGTCCGCAGATGATATTTTTCCGCTAGTACCTGCGCTAGCAGAGTAGATGTGATCGACTTCGTGACGGACGCAATGCCGAACATTTTGTCGATGCCATTGGCCTCCTCCTGGCAGCGGATATTTGCGCTGTTATTGAACATCTCTAGGCGAACAACGCCGTTCTTGATGACATACAGACCGCAAACTCCCAGCGTCGTGGAGTATTCGCGAAGCGGACAGTGCTGCTCGACGGTGCAATACGCCTGGAGTTTTCCCGGATTGGCGATCTTGTTGACCGGCAGCTTCAATGGGGCGGCTGGCGGTGAAACGGTGACGTTTTTTGGCGGTTCTTGGCCGGACGTTGCGGCGTGAACCTCTGCCGCGAGCAACATGAGAATTGAAAACATAGCCACGGCAAACTTCATGGTTTGTCCATCCAAAATGTCAAATTCAGGAAAGGAATTCTGCAGGCGAAAGCACGTATGATGGATTTCGAAATACTACTTTAACCTGTAATACAAGCATGACAAGATGGCTGCCTCAGCGAAGAGGAGGGGTGAGCACCATGCGCAAATTCGCAGCCATTGCAGCTGTGGCGATTTCGGCGGCGTTACCGACGACGTCCTACGCCTGGTGGGATTCGGGCCACATGAGAGTGGCGGCGATCGCCTACGAGCAGCTTTCTCCGCAAGCGAAGGCGGAAGCGTCCAGGCTACTGAAGCTCAATCCGAAATATGGCGAGTGGGCGGCTGCGGTACCTGCGAAGCCGGACGGCACCCCAGGCGATGTCGATCAGTACGTCTTTATCCGAGCGGCGGTCTGGGCGGACGATATCAAGACCTACAAAGATTACACTCGCGATAACGACACAGCAACCGGTCCGTACGCAGCCCGCAACGTTGGGTACTCCGACAAGCTTGTTCACGACTATTGGCACTACAAAGACATCCCATTCTCGACTGACGGATCAACTTGGCCGCCGCAAGACCCCGTGAATGCGGAAACACAGATCAAGCTCTTCTCCGCAGCTTTGCCCGTTAGCGCAGGAAAGAGCGACGATATCCGGTCGTACGATCTCAGCTGGCTGATCCATCTTATTGGCGATGTTCATCAGCCGCTGCACAGCACCGCCTATTTCAACAAAGCCCTCCACAAGATGTGGCAGGATAGGGGTAAGCCGGACCTGGGCGACCGAGGCGGCAACGAGATCACAGTCGTACCCGCCGACGGCAAGGAAACGAAGTTGCATTTCTACTGGGATGGCATCTTCGGTGGGTACTCGACACCGCTAGGCGCAATCGCTGACAACGGGGCCGACAAAATACCCGCTCCCGCCGATGCCTTTGCAAAAGAGCTCGATCCGGCGCAGTGGCTGGAAGAAAGTCATGATCTCGCGCTGCAGTTTGCCTATTCAGCGCCGGTCGCGCTCGATCCGACACAGCCAGTGATGTTGACGCGGGAGTATGAAACGAACGCTCGCAAGGTCGCGGAGGCTCAAATCTCGCTCGCCGGATATCGATTGGCTAATTTGCTGAACGATGCCTTTAAATGACTTAACGCCAACGGTCAGAAGTGAGGCGCTGCCTCTATGCTGGCAAATTTCATGGAAACCGGGAGCGGGGACGAGGTCGCGAATGAGGGTTGGTCCAGAGGGCATCCATCATGCCATTACGCGCCTTGAACCAGGAGGCAAACTTCATCTGAACAAAGGCCGCTACCGGTCCCCGATTACCATTAGCGGCAAGCGCGGCTCCCAAACCGAGCCGATCGTTATCCGTGGACCTAAGGCGAAGATTGGGTCCGATGTCGATTTCGACGGCTACCGAGTGACAGCAAATAAGCTGGCGGCGGCTCACCAGAAAGCGGGCTCGTTTCCTGGTGTTTATTTCGTTGCTGATGACGCAGCTCTGGTTCTCAAGGACTGCCAGTGGGTGATCATCGAGGACCTATGTTTCGAAAACTGCTGGCCGACGGCAATCTACCTCGACAACTGCCAGCATATCTTCATCCGACGGGTCAGCTTCAGGGGAGGGACTTTCGCCATTGGGGCGGCGGGGCCGTATACTCGTCACCTGCTGATCGAAGATTGCGACTGGGTCCAGGATGTCGACAGCCATGGCGCCGCCGATATCTTATCGATCCGCGGGAAAGGCCACACGCGATCTGACCTGTCAGCAGCGGACTGTACGCTTTGGGGCAAGATACCGTGGAAAGCAGTGCACGGGTCCAGGAATGAGGAGGGTCCAGTTGCCGTGGAAACGGACGCTCGCGCTTACGATGGCGACTTCTTCCGAGCTTGGACGATCGCTGGTTACGTCGTGATCCGCAATAACATCATAGCGGACGCCTTCAATGGCGTGCATTTCTTCAATCAGGCATCGGCCTCGACCAAGGCGAACTTCGCCCGCAACGTCGTCATCGAGGATAACTGGTTCCTTCGGGTCCGGGATAACGCGATCGAGCCCGAGGACTTTGCGTGGAACTGGACTATCCGGCGAAACAAGTTCGTCGATTGTTATATGCCATTCTCATTCGAGATGCAGCAGTCGGGTCATTTCTACGTTTACGGAAATCTTGGTTGGAATCTACATATTCCCGGACCTGATGGCGATACACACGCGAGTGGTGCCCTATTCAAACTTGCCGACCACCATCAGGCGGGTGGGCCGCACTATATCTTCAATAACACCTGGTTGCTCCGCGGTTCCATTGTGAAAAAGAAGCGGATCTCCGGGTTTGAACATCGCAACAATCTCATCGGCTATGCCGAAAACGCTGAAAAGTTCAAATGGACGTCCTGTTCGCCGCTCGGGAACAACTGGAGCGCGGAGAAGGTCCCGGCGACGGAACTGGAGGACCGACTGATCTTTGAACGTGGCTGCTTCACTCGGTCGTGGAATTGGCTGGGGATTGTGTTTGATGGCGACCTCATTGGTCATCCGGATTTTCCCGCAGCTTTGAGAGCGGCTGGATATAAGATCGGCTTCGGCGCTCATTCGGGCATTGTGAAGTTCACCGACGAGACGGCCGGTTTGCCGCGCGGACTAAGGGTGCCGTCGCCACCTGCGGCGCAACCGTTTTCCATCCAGTTACCCGATGAGAGCTGGACGATATTCAATCCCGCAAATTATGTTGTTGGTGCTTTGCAGGATGGTGGGGTCGTCGCTATGGACGATCCTGCATTTCTTGGCGTCTGGCCACGGCCGAGAACGAAAACTAGCAAAGCGAATATTTAGATATGAGACCGCAGCTGATGCTCGCCTTTGGTCACCATCGGTCTTTTCGTAGGAGGAAATTGATAACTGAGCGCCGAGAGCAAGCACAACGGGCGCTCGACCCGGAATGGGGAGCGCCCGTGCGTTGCTACCGACGGCAAAAACCGACTGATCGGCAGGCCGTCTGCGTGGCGCGGTGATTACCGATCAGCCTTGAGAATGGCAACAGCTATTTTCGCAGCGCAGGTATGCGCCAGGTCCGCGGCGTCCGCGCAAAAGGCAGTCGACGACATGCTGGACAGCTTCGCAACTGCTTTCTTGCAATCACCTGTTTTATGTTTTGATTCCGGGACGCTCCGCGACCGATCGGGAACCAGGTCCGCTGAGCCGCTCGATCCCTCGGATTCGACGAGCCACTCTTTTCGTCAGGGACTTTCTCGATGAAGTCCGCCAGAGACCGGTGCTTCCACGAAACGGCTGTGTTTCCTTATCACCGATACTTGTCTCGCAACATGCGCGACTTTCATGCAGATGAAGGTTTGACTTTGAGACGGCCAGAAAACATCATGGTTTCTACTGTGTCTGGATCACCCGATTGCGTAGACTTCTTTGCCTAAGTACAGCCCATCTATCACCCGCTACGAAGCGCTTTCTCGCCTCTAATGATCATGCAGACTGGCTCACGGTAGGTGGGCCGTTTGGCGACGTCGGCTGGATATTCCATGTTGACGAGGATGCCGAGAGCAACTTTGGAAATCGGCGGTTCAAGGATCTCTGGCGATCTTTCGCTTACGCTGCTGGGCGCGGCTTCGATCTGATCCTTTTTGATGAGGTTGAACAGCCGATAGCCGAGCTGCCAGTCTACAGGAGCTAGGGGTGAGGTCTGCTGCCACGCCGGAATCGGGACCATCGCCGGAACAAATATTCTGCTATCCGAAGATGCCCGTAGCGAGGGCACGCTGTATGCCACGCGCATCTGAGCCCTTCTTCAACGTCTTGCTGATTGGCGTCGCGGTTCCCGATACCCAAACCTTAAGCTCGGTGTCCAAATCGAACGTGCCAGCGGTCTCGACCGAAAAACGTGTGATCGCTTTGTACGGAATGGACATGTAGTCCACTTTGCTACCTGTGATGCCCTGGATATCGACCAGGATCAGCCGCCACTGGGTGAAAACGAAAAAGTCGCGAATCACTTTAAAGGCCAACTTCGCCTCTTCACCTTCGATCAGCACTCCGTCGAGACGCTTGCGCAGCTCGTTAGGATCGACCTTCGAATCGTGACCCAGTATCCCGTCGAACAATCCCAATGCCGCATGCCTCCCGTTGGCAGTTTCATCCTTGGCCAATCTAGGCAGATATTTGCGAGCTGTCCAAGACTCTCAGTCGAGGCTGGTTCTCAAGCGGACCGCCCCAAAAAAGCAATCCCTGATAGCACATCAATCAAAAACCTCTTCATACCGTGTAATTCCATCGAGCTGCTAAAAGTCTGAAGCCGAAGTTTGGTCGTCGCAAACACCTTGCGGCTATACCTTAAACGGCATAATTTAGTATGGATATCCCTCGAAAGACATAACAGCGGAGGTTTACATGGTCTGGGGGTTGGATCTGGGCATGTTCCGGGTCTTTCGCGAAGCGGTCAACATGAGTCAGGAGAAGCTGGCCGATCTTGCCGGTATCTCACAAGGAAAGGTCTCAAAGATCGAAAATGGAAAGGCTAACCCCGAGGTCGCGACACTTCGTGCTCTCTGCGCAGCCTTGGATCTTGAGATGGTTCTCGTTCCTCGACGCATCAGCGGTGATGTCCAGCGAATGATCGACAGACATATGAATCGAAACAGCATCACGCCGGGGCCGGTGATGTCTGTTCGGGACGAAGTGTTCATTCCAGACGGCGAAGATTAGTAGCGTAAGCCGCCTCATCAAAAGACAGCGGAAGTTCCCTCAAGCGCCTCTTGGGTACAAGGGCAACGCGACCCCGGGGTGTCTACCGAAATTTGAGGGCTGAGCGCGGCGGGATCCAGATGCAAATCTCACAATGTGTCCGAGCTAGCCAAGGTTATTAGGGACCGTCGTCGTTCGCGCTCTCATCCGCATCATCGTCATGTGCGTCGATAACTTCAGGGGGGTCTTCGTCGCGGCAGGTAATGTTGACCAGCTGAATCGGCGTTTCCTCGCCTATTTCCAAACGCAGTTCGAGGTCATACGTTGCTTCCATGAGCGCTTCGAGCGCCTTCTTCTCGGAGGGCGCGGTCACCCAAAAGGTCGTCATCGTTCGCATATCAATCAAGTATTCCGGCATCTGCTTTTCCCGAATTGGGTTCATATAAAAGGTGCGGCGGGATTTTTGTCGGCGCAAGTCCCTTCCGGCACCGGTAGAAGCTGGTATTCCCGCAAAGCAGGTATTCGCCATCGCTACATTTACCTGCCAGATGGCCCATCTTGGCGACTTCGCCAAGCGACTTTGCGCTATGATCCGAAATCCAGCATGGCGCTCGTGCCTCAGGGGCAAGAAGAGCGGCAGAAGGCCAGCAAGTCATCACGATTGTAGTTCGCGATCCTCGCGGAGGCGGGTTCGACGCATATCAATCGGAATAGCGGGCTGATCCAACGGCTTGCGTAGCCCGTGATGGGCGAAACGTCGTCGCCGAGCGCAATTTCCCTGTCCCTGAACATCACGGTGTCGCCCCATCGCCGTCTGTCTTCCTCATCAAACACGAAGAAATCGGGGTCATCGATCTGACTGTCAAGATTTAACTGGACAGCGAAGTATTGCGAGTAGCCGCTGTCGATCAATTCCGACAGCGTCAGGCTTGTTGGGCGAGAAGTGTCCCCGCGTGGCTGAAGGTCGTCTGTTGGCATGGCGGTGTCTTTGCTTCGTCTACTACCAGTGTCAGCAGAAAAATCTGTCGGCGCAACTAAAACCATTCTCGTTGGAAAGCGTCCGGCGTTGGCAAGCTGACAGTTGGTTAAAGCGGTTGCGGCCGACGGACGTCGTGATCACAATCGTACGGTCGCAAACAGAGTAACCAACATGTGGGTGCGTTTAGAGGACGAGGAAATCAATCAGATACTTAGGTTGATCCCGGCGGGGTCCTTAGCTGACAAGCTACGGGAGAAGCCGCATCCTGATACGAGCGCATTTGTCGGCGCCGTAGAAACTGATGACGAACTAGAAGTCGATCCGGATGCAGTGATTTCCCGGGGTAACGATGGCGCATTTGTGATGAGTTGGTCGTGATCTGACACCTGAGCGGATTCTATGCGCCGTCAAACAACGCGCCTTCACTTTAGAAACGACTTCTTTATCAAGGCCGTCCTTGCGACAGCAAACGATTGGAAAGCATGCGTTTCAAAACCGTGTCGTCAATGACGCAGCCACCGTGACAGCAATATCGGGATTCGTGACTCTTCTGAGCAGGCTTCTCACAGAAGCGCTACTGCCGCCCGGCGATGATTGAGGAGTTGACGTCGTTGATGTCGCGTTTGCCGCACAGCGCCATGGTGACGTCCATCTCCTTGCGGAGGATGCCGAGCGCCAGTGTCACGCCTTCTTTGCCCATGGCGCCGAGGCCGTAGAGGAAGGGACGGCCGATATAAGTGCCCTTGGCGCCGAGCGCCACGGCCTTCAGCACGTCCTGGCCGGAGCGGATGCCGCCGTCCAGATGGATCTCGATCCTATGTCCAACGGCATCGACGATCTGCGGGAGCATGCTGATCGAGGAAGGGGCGCCGTCGAGCTGACGGCCGCCATGGTTGGAGACGACGATTGCGTCGGCGCCCGTCTCGGCTGCTGCCTTCGCGTCCTCGACATCGAGAATGCCCTTGATGATCAACGGGCCGCCCCACTTTTCCTTGATCCAGGCGACGTCGGCCCAGGAGAGCTGCGGATCGAACTGCTCGGCCGTCCAGGAAGACAGCGAGGAGAGGTCGGAAACATTCTTTGCGTGGCCGACGATGTTGCCGAAGGTGCGGTGCTTCGTCTTCAGCATGTCGAGGCACCAGAAGGGGCGCGTCACCATTTGCCAGATATGCTTCGGCGTGAATTTCGGCGGAGCGGACAGGCCGTTGCGCAAGTCCTTATGCCGCTGGCCGAGGATCTGCAGGTCAGCCGTCAGCACCAGCGCCGAGCACTTGGCCGCCTTGGCGCGGTTGATGAGGTCCATGACGAAGTCCTTGTCCTTCATCACATAGAGCTGGAACCAGAACGGCCGCGTCGTCACCGAGGCGACATCCTCGATCGAGCAGATGCTCATGGTCGAGAGCGTGAAGGGAACGCCGAATTCCTCGGCCGCGCGGGCAGCCAGCATCTCGCCGTCGGCATGCTGCATGCCCGTCAAGCCGGTTGGCGCGAGCGCCACCGGCATGGAGACTTTCTGGCCGATCATCGTCGTTTCCAGCGTCCGGTTCGTCATGTCGACGAGTACGCGCTGACGCAGCTTGATCTTGGCGTAATCGCTCTCATTCGCCTGATAGGTCGACTCCGTCCAGGCGCCGGAATCCGCATAGTCGAAGAACATTTTCGGCACGCGGCGCTGGGCGAGTTGCTTGAGGTCAGCGATGGTGAGAGGAGTGGCCATGGACGAGACTTTCGCATCTGGATAGTGCCGTGGCCCTTAACATGATTTCCAAGCTGTTGGGTATCTCTTTCCGCGCCTACGGAACAAGAATGAGACTGCCCGCAGCACGTCCTTCTTCGAGGAGTTGCTGCGCCTTGGCGGCGTCGGGCAAAGCGTATTCTCCAGCAATCGTTGCGGTGATGCCGGAACGCAGAATCTCGACCACGGCTTTGGCCGCGGCTGTGTAACTATCGAGGTCGGCGACATAGGCGATGATGCTCGGATGGGCGAGAGATTTTCCGGGGCGCAGTTCCTCGACTGCGACCGGCGGTATTGGGCCGCCGGCCTGGCCGATCGTTGCGGCGACGCCGAATGGCCGCAGGCATTGGATGGTCTTGGACAGCATGCTGCCGCCGATGCCGTCATAGGCGGTGTCAACGCCGCGGCCGCCAGTCAGCCGCTTCACTTCGCCGACGACATCCGCATCGCGCCCGACGATCAGGTGGTCGGCGCCATGCTTGCGGGCGAGCACTGCCTTTTGCGCTGAACTGACGGTCCCGATGACTGTTGCTCCGAGACGCTTTGCCCATTGAACCAGAATGGCGCCGAGCCCGCCGGCTGCCGCATGCACGAGGACGATCGTGCCGGGGGCGACTTTGTAGGTCTGCGTCAGCAGCATGTAGGCAGTCATGCCCTTCAGCATCGAGGCTGCGGCGAGGCGTGATGGAATATCGTCGGGAAGGCGGATGGCGCGCGCGGCGGGGATGAGGCGCGTTGCGGCATAGGCGCCGACCGCGCCGGCATAGGCAACGCGGTCACCCGGTTTCAGCTCGACGGCGCCGGTGCCGACAGCCTCTACGATGCCCGCGCCCTCGACGCCAAGGACTGCCGGATAGGCTGGCAAGGGATAGATGCCCTTCCGATGGTAGATGTCGACGAAATTCATGCCGATCGCTTCATGCCGTATGCGGATCTCATTGGGGCCAGGCTGCTGCGGCGTGCGCTCCAGGACCTGCAGTTGCTCGATACCGCCCGGCGCCTGAAGTGTAACGATCTTGTCCATGACTGTGCTCCGATTTGCTGTCGCAGCAATCATGGCCGATGGCTTGCTGATCGGAAATTCCCTATTGTCTGCCAACTGATGGGAAAAAATGATCAATGTTCGATTGGGAAAATCTTCGCTATTTCTCTGCCCTGGCGCAGACTGGAAGTTTGCTCGGCGCTGCCCGCTTGCTCGACGTGGAGCATGCGACGGTCGCCCGCCGCGTCGCCAGCCTGGAGGCGCAGATGGACGTGAAGCTCGTCGACCGGCGCGGGCGGCGCATATCGCTGACGGCAGAGGGGCAACGGGTCGCGGCGATGGCCGAGCGCATGGGCGAGGAGGCGCGGGCGATCGAACGTGTGAGCCTTGCTGCCGGCGGCAGGCTTGCCGGCGATGTCAAGGTGAGCGCACCGCCGACGTTTGCGGCCGCGCTGCTTGCCGGGCCGCTCGTCGAGCTCCGGCGCAACCATCCAGACATCGGCATCACCATTGTCGGCGAGACGCGATACGCCTCGCTCGACCGGCGGGAGGCGGACATCGCGGTCCGCATGACGAAGCCGGAACAGGGCGACTTTACCATTACCAAACTTGGCGACGTGGCTTTTGGCTTCTATGCGGCGCCAACTTATCTGGCTTCTGTGCCGGAAGAGGACTGGAACTTCATCGCCTATGACGAAACCATGTCGAGCTCGCCGCAGTCAACTCGCCTGCTCGAGGTGGCGAATGGGCGAAAACTGTCCATCAAGGCCACGACCCTCGAGTTCCAGCTTTCCGCCGCGAGAGCCGGCGGCGGTGTCGCCCTCCTGCCGAATTTCCTCCTTGTCGGCTTGGACGGCCTCGTGAAGGCCGTTCGGGAGCCCAAGCCGCTGACACGCGAAGTCTGGCTTGTCGTTCACTCTGACATCAGGAATGTCCCGATCATCCGCGCAGTGATGGAAGCTTTGAAAAAAAGCTGGTCTAATTGATATCCTATGCCGCGTTGTTGGTACGGATGGCTGGATCAATATGTCGGTCGGAATCTCAAGATGCTCATGCAGCCGGCGGATCATTTCAGGCAAGAGGGATCGCCTGCGATTGAGAATTTCCGCCACGCGTCCCCGGCTGCCGAGCATCGGTTCAAGGTCCTTGTGGCTCAAGCCCTGTTGTTGCATGCGCAATGGAACGCGTCGATTGGGTCGGGCAGATGGATTGGAAAGACGCCTCATAAGCATCGATCAGCGTCGCGAGAACGTCCAGTTTGTCTGCTTCAGAGAGTGAGGTTGCTCTTCGCTGCCTCGCCCGCCACGTAAGTCTCCACGACCGCCCGGTCGTCGCCCATCGTCTGCAGCAGGAAGAGTTCTTCCGGCAGCGTCTTCACCACATCCATCTTCAACGCCATGGCTGGCGTTGCCGCGGCGTTCAGGACGACGAGATCGGCGTCCGTGCCTTCATCCAGGGTGCCGATGCTATGGGCGAGCGAGAGCGCCTCGGCATTGCCGAGCGTCATGTAATAATAGCTTTCGAGCGGGTTGAGGCGCTCGCCGAGGAGCTGCTGGATCTTGTAGGCTTCGTCCATGGTGCGCAGCATCGAATAGCTGGAGCCGCCGCCGATGTCGGTGGCAACGCCGATCCTGACGAGTTTTTCGCGGCGCGCCAGTGCCTTCAGCGGGAAGAGGCCGGAGCCGAGGAAGAGGTTCGAGGTGGGGCAATGGACTGCAACCGAACCGGCTTCGCTCATGGCATCTGCCTCGCGCTCTGAGAGGTGAATGCAGTGGCCGAAGAGGCTCTTCGGGCCTAGCAGGCCGTAGCGGGCGTAGATGTCGGTGTAGTCGATCGCGTCCGGATACAGCTCGCAGGTGAACCTGATCTCATCGTGGTTTTCCGAAAGATGCGTCTGGATGTGCAGGTTCGGAAATTCCTTAGCGAGAGCCTGGGCCGCCGCCATCTGCTGCGGCGTCGAAGTGATGGCGAAGCGCGGGGTGATGGCGACGTGGTTTCGGCCCTTGCCGTGCCAGTCGGCAATCACCTGCCGCGTTTCGTCATAGCCCATCTCAGGCGTGTCGAGCAGGCCCTGCGGGGCATTGCGGTCCATCATCACCTTGCCGCCGATCATGCACATGTTGCGGCGTATGGCCTCTGAGAAGTAGGCGTCGGCGGAGGTCTTATGGACGGAGCAATAGGCGGCAGCCGTCGTCGTGCCGTGACGGGCCAGTTCGTCGTAGAAATGCGTCGCGATCTTTTCGGCATGCGCGGTTTCGACGAAGCGGCATTCTTCCGGGAAAGTGTAAGTGTTCAGCCATTCGAGCAGGTTGGCTGCGTAGGAGGCGATCACCTGCATCTGCGGAAAATGCAGATGCGTGTCGATGAAGCCCGGCATAATGAGGTATGGGCGGTGGTCGATCTCAACCGCATTTGCCGGAGCCTTCTTCCTGATGTCGGAATAGGCGCCGATCGCCGCGATCTTGCCGGCCTCGATCAGCAGGCCGCCGTCGCTCTCATAGCGGTAGCTGTCCGTATCAGTGACGCTGAGGGGCGCGCGTTTGAACGAGAGCAGGCGCCCGCGCAGGAGTTTCGTCATCATTGCTGTTTGCCTTCGACTGCGCTTTCGAACCAGGCGACGAGCAGCTTCCGCTCGTCCGACGTAATCTCCGTCACGTTGCCGGGCGGCATGGCATGGCTGCGGCCTGCCTGTATATAGATTTCACGCGCATGGGCGGCGATTTCCGCGTCGTTTTCGAAGATGACGCCGTTCGGCGGCCGGGCAAGGCCTTCGTAGACTGGCTCAACGGCATGGCACATCGAACAGCGCGTGCCGATCACGTCCTTGACTGCAGGGAAGTGGGGATCACCCGCAAACTGCTGGAAGGCCGGCGCGACGGCAGTCGTTTCGCTTCCGCCGGTCAGCACCTTAGGCACCGTCGAAAGCCACATGATGAGGATGAAGAGGATGACGGTCGCGATCCAGGTCCAGGTCGGGCGCCCCTTGCGTGCGTGCGTCGTGTTGAACCAGTGGCGGATGGTGACGCCCATCAGGAAGACGAGGGCTGCAATCACCCAGTTGAAAGCGGTGCCGAAGGCCAGCGGATAGTGGTTCGACAGCATGAAGAAGATGACCGGCAGCGTCAGGTAGTTGTTGTGTAGTGAGCGCTGCTTGGCGACTGCGCCGTATTTCGGATCCGGCGTACGTCCAGCGATTAGGTCGGCGACGACGATCTTCTGGTTCGGGATGATGATCATAAAGACGTTGGCCGACATGATCGTGGCCGTGAAGGCGCCGAGATGCAGGAAGGCGGCGCGGCCGGTGAAGAGCTGCGTATAGCCCCAGGCCATGAAGACGATCACGCCATAGAGCACCGCCATCAGGCCCCAGGTGTTTTTGCCGAGCGGCGACTTGCAGAGCAGGTCGTAGACGATCCAGCCGACGGCCAGCGAGGCGAGCGAGATCAGGATTGCGACAGGCGCGCTGATCTCCAGCACATGGCGGTCGATGAGGAAGAGGTCGGCTCCGCCATAATAGACGATGCAGAGCATCAGAAAGCCGGAGAGCCAAGTGAAGTAGCTTTCGTATTTGAACCAGGTCAGATGCTCCGGCATCTGCGCCGGCGCCACCAGATACTTCTGGATGTGGTAGAAGCCGCCGCCATGCACCTGCCACTCCTCGCCATAAGCGCCCGGCGGGAGATGCGGGCGCTTCACCAGCCCGAGATCAAGCGCGATGAAATAGAAGGATGAGCCGATCCAGGCGATCGCGGTGATGACGTGAAACCAGCGTGTCGCAAAAGCCAGCCATTCCCACGCTATGGCATATTCATACATTCAGTTCCCCTGTCTTCCTCCGACTCGCCACATTGCAGAAAGTTGCTGCGGGAGGGAAGGGGAAAGACGTCAGCCGTTTGCTTTGCCGAGGAACACGTACCGGCGACTGTTTCAGCCGCGACGTATTTCCGCACGATAAGCCTCAATTCGGTCTCCGTCAGCATGGATTATGTGACCGTGAGGTCATTGAAAGTTGCGGTCGGTTTAAGGCAGCACGCCTAGTTTTGAGTATGTTGCACTGCAAAATTTAGTGATCCTTGAAATGTCACGACTCGGTTACAATTACCATTATGGGCCGCCAGGATGAGGTGGAAACCGCATTGAGGCGGCGCATTCATCGACGGAGAAGATGCCCATGCGCAGCATTCTGGCAGGTGTGATGATTGCGTTCGCGTCGAGTGTGAGTGCCCACGACGCGCCAGCGGGTTGGTCTTACGAACCCTTCTGTTGCAATGGCGACAACCATACTGGCGATTGCCAGATGATCCCTTCGAAGAGCGTCAAGGTGACGCCCAGAGGATATCGGGTGACGCTGTTGCCCGGCGACCACCGGCTGGTGACGCGGGCACATGTCTTCATGCTGCCGATGACGAAGGCGATGCAATCCGGCGATGGCGAATATCACCTCTGCCTGTTCCCGAACGAGGACACGCCGCGCTGCTTCTACGCGCCGGAAATGGGCTATTGAGCGCCGCTTAGAGAGCGTGCGCGTCCATCTCGCCGATGATCCAGTTCCGGAAGGCCCGGATCTTCGGCACATTTCTTCGGTTTTCCGGATAGGCGAGCCAGTAGTCGGCGCCGTCGTAGCAGACGAGGTCGAAGGGCTGGCAGAGCCGGCCGGCGGCGAGATCGTCCAAATAAAATTCCGGCGTCAGGATTGCAACGCCTTGGCCGGCAATTGCGGCACTTGCTTCAAAGGACTGCGCGCCGAGCCTTGAACGGGGGCGACCGGCAAGATCGGGGTTTGGTACGCCGGCCTCGGTGAACCACTGGAGCCACCAAGGGTCTCCGGCATCGATCAGCCGCAGCTTCAGCAGGTCGGCCGGTGAATGGATGCCGCCGATCGACTCGGCCAATGCGGGCGCCAGCATCGGCGTAAATGTCACCTTCATCAGCATATGGGAACGCAGGCCCGGCCAGTTGCCCTTGCCGCTGCGGAGTGCGAGGTCCGCAGGCTCGCGCGAAAAATCGATCAGCGTGTCTGAGGTTTTCAATCTTACCGCAGTGCTCGGATATTTCAGGTGAAACGATCCTATATGTCTCGCCAGCCACTGCGCCGCAAAGGTCGGAGTCGAGTGGATAAGCAGCATTTCTTCTGCTGCGGCGCTGACGGAGGCGACTGCTTCGCTCAGGATGGCTAATCCTTCCGTCACCCTCGGCGCCAGCCGTTCGCCGGTATCCGTCAGGCTGATCTGGCGCGGGCGGCGCAGGAATAGCGGTTCGCCAATATTCTCCTCCAGCAGTTTCACCTGATAACTCACAGCCGTCTGCGTCATGCCGAGCTCTTCGCCCGCCTTCGTGAAGCTGCCGAGCCGCGCCACTGCTTCGAAGACGCGCAGCGCATTCAGCGGGAATTGTTTCGACAGCTTCATGGATAAGTTCTCTTTATGCATATAGACGGTTGTTCGATTGGAATTGCAGCATTTTTAGCGGCAATCTGCAAGCCATACCATCAGTTGAACAAGGGTGATGTCATGGATTGCCATGCTATCGAAGAGAACACCAATCTCGTCAATCGTTCGCTTTTGTCATTTGTTCCACGCCTGACAGGCTGGGCTTATGGCAAGATATTCCATCCGTCGCGGCTCGATCTCGACGGCATTCCGGATCGCGTGAAGCGCGATCTTGGCTTCCTGGACGGGCGCGATCCCCGTTACGAGAGCGATCTCTGCCGATAAGCCGAAAGTGCCGTCAGTATTTCGGCAGCGGTCATGGCGGCGATCACTTCCGGCCGCTTGTCCCTGACCGCTGAGCCGCCGATCGGCAGGGTGAGGCGGTCGAGCCAGTTCCGCTCGCCGCCTTCGCGCGAAAGCCAGTTTGCAAAGGTCGCCCGTTTCGTGGTCGAGCCGATCATGCCGGTATAGGCAAGATCGGTTCTCGCCAGCGCTTCGCGGGCGATCAGAAAGTCCAGCGCATGGTCGTGCGTCAGGATGACGACGGCGGAGCCCGCGGGCATTGCCTTCACCAGCGCTTCCGGCATCGGCGTAAGCTGCGTCTTCGCTTCCGGCGGTAGGTTCGCAAGCTCTTCCTTACGCGTCTCGACCACTGTCACGAAGAGCGGCAGCTGCGCAAGTGCGGCCGCGAGCGCATGCCCGACATGGCCTGCGCCGAAAAGATAGACCTCCGGAAGGTGCGCCGATTCTTCGGCATGCCGTGCTTTCAGCTCTGTCATCAGATCGTCCGTCACCCGCCGGAACCGCAACTTAGCACGCCCGCCGCAGCATTGCCCGATCTCCGGCCCAAGCGGAATATCCATGGTCGCCCTGCCGCTGCCCATAAGCAGGTCTCGTGCGTTTCGGATCACGATGAACTCCAACTGCCCGCCGCCGATCGTGCCCCAGGTAGCATTTTCAGCGACGAGCATGAAGGTGCCGGCTTCGCGCGGCGTGGAGCCTTGGGTTTCGACAATGTCGATGAGGATGATGGCGGGGTGAGCGGACGTGAAGGCGAGGAAAGAGGAGGTCATGGCGCGGAAGCACCCCCCTCTGTCCTGCCTGACACCTCCCTCACAAGGGGGAGGATTGATATGATGCGCGCTTGCCGCCAAAAAATGGGCGAATTACCGCAGCCTGCTGATTGCAGGGAGCCGTCGCCTCTCACCGGGTAAGTCTTGCTCCCCCGCTCATTCACCTTGGCTTGAGGCATCAGTAAGCCAGCCACTCTCACACCCGCTTCATCCGCTCCACCGCCATCAGCACCCGCTCGGGCGTTGCGGGAGCGTCGAGCCGGGGGCAGATCTTGTAGTCGGCGACGCTGGCCACCGCCATCGAGAGTGCTTCGAAAACGGAGATCGCCAGCATGAGCGGCGGCTCGCCGACGGCCTTCGAGCGGCCGATGGTGGGCTCGGCATTCTCCGACCATTCGGCGAGACGGACGTTGAAGATCTTCGGCCGGTCGGAGGCAAGCGGGATCTTGTAGGTCGAGGGGGCATGCGTGCGCAGCCGGCCCTTGTCGTCCCACCAGAGTTCTTCCGTCGTCAGCCAGCCCATGCCCTGCACGAAGCCGCCTTCCACCTGGCCGATGTCGATCGCCGGGTTCAGCGAGCGGCCGACGTCGTGCAGGATGTCGGTGCGGTCGATCAGGTATTCGCCGGTCAGTGTGTCGATCGAGACTTCGCTGCAGGCGGCGCCGTAGGCGAAATAATAGAACGGCGTGCCGCGCCCTGCTGCCCGATCCCAGTGGATTTTCGGCGTCTTGTAGAAACCCGCTGCAGAGAGCTGCACGCGGGCGAAATAGGCCTGCTTGATGAAATCGGGGAAGAAGATTTCCTTCTCGCCGACGCGCACCCGGTTCGGCAGGAAGACGATTTCAGCCGGATCGACGCTCCATTTGTCTGCGGCGAAGGCAACGAGCCGCTCTTTGATCTGCCGCGCAGCGTCAGAGGCGGCCATGCCGTTCAGGTCGGAACCGGAGGAGGCGGCGGTCGCAGACGTGTTCGGAACCTTGCCGGTGGTCGTCGCGGTGATCTTCACGCGGTCGATATCGACCTGGAAGCTGTCTGACAGCACCTGCGCCACCTTGGTATAAAGGCCCTGGCCCATCTCCGTGCCGCCATGGTTCAGGTGGATCGAACCGTCCTGATAGATATGCACCAGCGCGCCCGCCTGGTTGAAGGCGGTCATCGTGAAGGAGATGCCGAATTTCACCGGCGTCAGCGCAATGCCCTTGCGGATGTAGCGGCTGTCGCGGTTGAAGCCGATGATGGCATTGCGGCGGGCCTGGTAATTGGCGCTCTCCTCCAATTCCTCGACGATGCGCAGGATGATGTTGTCTTCAACTTCCTGGTGGTAGGGCGTCGTCGTGCGGCCGGAACCCGGCTGACCGTAGAAGTTCAGTTTGCGGATTTCGAGCGGGTCCTTGCCAATCGCATAAGCGATCTCTTCGATGAAGCGCTCGGCTCCCAGCATGCCCTGCGGCCCCCCGAAACCGCGGAAGGCAGTATTCGAGACGGTATGCGTCTTCAGCGGCACCGAGGTCAGATGCACATGCGGATAGAAATAGCTGGAATCGGCATGGAAGAGCGCGCGGTCCGTCACCGGACCGGACAGGTCCGACGAGAAGCCGCAGCGCGCCGCGTAGGTTGCGTCGACGGCGTGGATGCGGCCTTCATTGTCGAAGGCGAGCTCGTAATCCACCAGGAAGTCGTGGCGTTTGCCGGTGGCGCTCATGTCCTCGTCGCGGTCGGGGCGGAATTTAACGGCACGTTTCAGCTTTTTGGCGGCGATGGCGGCAAGCGCTGCAAACTGGTTGCCCTGCGTTTCCTTGCCGCCGAAGCCGCCGCCCATGCGGCGCACATTCACCGTAACGGCATTCGACGGAATGTTCAGCACATGGCCGACGATATGCTGGATTTCGCTCGGGTGCTGCGTGGAGGACCAGACTGTCACCTCGTCGTCCTCGCCGGGGATCGCCATGGCGACCTGGCCTTCGAGGTAAAAATGCTCCTGCCCGCCGATCCGCATTTGGCCTTTCAGCCGGTGCGGGGCATTGTCCATCTCGGCCTTGGCGTCGCCGCGCTGCAACGTCATCGGCGCGATGACGAGCGGGCTGCCGTTTTCGAGCGCGCCGTCGATATCGCTCCAGTGCGGCAGATCGCGATACTCGATCTTCGCCTTCTGTGCGGCCTTCCGTGCTGCATCGCGGGTCTCGGCGATCACCGCAAAGACCGGCTGGCCGTGGAACTCGACCCCGGTTTCGGCAAGCAGCGGCTCGTCATGGCTGCCGTTGGAACTGACATCGTTGACGCCCGGCACGTCCTTGCCGGTGAAGACCCAAACGACGCCGGGGTGCCTGCGGACTTCGGAAAGGTCCATGCTGAGGATCTCGGCATGGGCGCGGTCGGACATTCCGAGCGCGCCGTGCAGCAGGCCTGCGGGTTCGGGAATATCGTCGATATAATCGGCAGTTCCGGTGACATGCTTATGCGCTGAATCATGTTTCAGCGCGCTGTGCATGGGACCGCTGATGATGACCTTGGCGGTGTCGAAGGTGGATTTATCCATCAGTTGGCTCCTCCGAGTTGCCTGCACTGGCGTTTGGTGTCCGCTCGAGCCGCTCAGGCGTGGATCCTCGGCTCAAGCCCGGGCATGACGGACCCCGCGGGGAGAAGGTGGCGGCAGCCGGATGAGGGCGGCTGCTTGCGGCCATGTTGATGATCGTCATCACGCCACCCCCTCGAACCGCTTCAATTCCACCGGCGTTCCCACCGATTCCAGGTAGAAGCGCCTCAGCAGGTTCTTTGCCGTCAGTTGCCGATATTCGGCGGTGGCGCGCCAATCGGTCAGCGGCTGGAAATCAGCGTCGAAGGCGTCGCGTGCCCTGTCGACGGTTTCCTCGTTCCACGGCTTGCCGATGAGATCGGATTCGACGGTGCGGGCGCGCTTCGGCGTTCCGGCCATGCCGCCGAAGGCGATGCGGATATCGTTGACGTCGCCTGCCTCATCGAGTGTTAGATAGAAGGCACCGAGCACGGCAGTGATGTCCTCGTCGCGGCGTTTGGTGATCTTGTAGACCGCGAACTGGCTGCCTTCGGCCGGGTAGGGCATGAAGACGCTCTCGACGAATTCGCCAGGCTTGCGGTCCTGCTTGCCGTATTCGACGAAATAATCCTCGAGCCGCAACATGCGCGTGCCCGTTGCCGAGCGCAGCTTCAGCGTGGCGCCGAGCGCGATCAAAGGCGGCGGGCTGTCACCGATCGGCGAGCCGTTGGCGATATTGCCGCCGATCGTACCCATGTTGCGCACCTGCTCGCCGCCGATGCGGTTGATGAGATCGCCGAGCGTCGGTACTTTCGGCGCGAGGATTTCGAAAGCCTTGGTATAGGTGACGCCCGCGCCGATCGTCACGCCGCCATCCGTGGTCTTGATCGCCTGCAGTTCGTTCAGGTGATTGATGAAGATGGCGGGGCTCAAGGCGCGCATCTGTTTCGTCACCCAGAGCCCGACATCGGTGGAACCGGCGATGACGGTTGCCTGCGGTTCATCGGCCAGCACGCGCGCCAACGCCTCGACCGAGCCGGGAACGATCAGTCGGTCCTCGCCGGAAACAATGGTGATCGTTTCGCGCGTCTGCATCGCCCAGAGCCTGGAGACGATTTCGGAGCGCGTCTTTTCGAGCGGATCAAAGAGCGTGCTCGGCCGCGCACGGCTGACGGCTTCGGCCGCCTTGACGATCGGCTCGTAACCGGTGCAGCGACAGAGATTGCCCTGAAGCGCCTTTTCGATCTCGGCCCGTCCGGGCTTCTCGTTGGAAAGCCAGAGGCCATAGAGCGACATCACGAAGCCCGGCGTGCAGAAGCCGCATTGCGAACCGTGGTAGTCCACCATCGCCTGCTGTACCGGATGCAGCGTGCCGTTCCTGGCGGCCAGATGCTCGACGGTGACGACATGCGTCCCGTTCAGCGATCCTAACAAGCGAATACAGGCATTGACCGTCTCATAGAAGAGCTTGCCGTCGAGCAAGCGGCCGACCAGCACCGTGCAGGCGCCGCAATCACCCTCGGCGCATCCTTCCTTCGTGCCGGTCAGCCGGCGCCTCAACCGCAGAAAATCGAGAAGCATCTCTGAGGGGTGGACATCGCTCAGGGTGATGTCCTCGCCGTTGAGGATGAAGCGGATGCTGTCTTTCATGTTGTTCCTTGTTCTTGTTTTTGAAATGGTTATGCCGCGGTCCAGCCCCCGTCAATCGAGATGTGGGTGCCGGTCACCTGCCGGGCGTCGTCGCTGGCGAGGTAGAGCGCCATGGCGCCGATCTCCTCGGCCTTGACGAATTCGCGCGTCGGCTGGGCCTTGAGGATGACCTCGCTCTTCACCTGTTCCTCCGTCATCCCGCGGGCCTTGGCGGTATCCGGTATCTGCTTTTCGACGAGCGGCGTCAGCACATAGCCGGGGCAGATGGCGTTCACCGTCACGCCGAATTCGGCAAGCTCGAGCGCCGCGGTCTTCGTCAGGCCTAATATACCATGTTTTGCGGCCACATAGGCGGATTTGAAAGGCGAGGCGACGAGGCCGTGCGCTGAGGCGATATTGATGATGCGGCCATACTTCTTCGCCTTCATCTGCGGGATGGCGGCGCGCATCGTATGAAACGAGCTCGACAGGTTGATGGCGATGATCTGGTCCCATTTCTCGATCGGGAAATCCTCGATCTTCTCGACATGCTGGATGCCGGCATTGTTGACCAGCACGTCGACGGTGCCGAAGGTTTTTGCCGCCGTGGCGATCAGGTCTGCGATCTCCGCGGGTTTCGTCATGTCGGCCGGGTGGTAGAGGGCACTTCCCTCGGAAAGCGATTCAAGCCGCTCCACTATCGCCTTGATTTCGTCTGCCTTTCCGAAGCCGTTGATGACGACATTGTCGCCCTTTCCGGCAAAGGCAGTGGCGATCGCAAGCCCAATGCCGCTGGTGGATCCGGTGACGACAACAGTTCTCTTCATGATGTTCTCCCTATGGCTTGTTTTCGCGACGCAATATCGCGAAGGTTATGCCCAAAGCGGCGCTTCTGGCAATCGCGCGGAAGAGACGATTTGCAGGCTGGAAGGAGAGCAGCCGAGGGCGGGATGGGCGCTGCTTCTTTTTCGTTTTATTTTCTTTTCAGGTTCGCTTTGGTGCCTTATTGATTTCTGCAACAAAGCAATACGCATGGGAGGGACAGGCGTGAGCGGATATGTTTTGGCGATCGATCAGGGCACGACATCGACGCGGGCGATCATTTTCGATAGCGAGCTGAGGATCGCCGGCGCGGGCCAAAAGGAGTTCACGCAGATCTATCCGCGTTCCGGCTGGGTCGAACACGATCCGGAGGAGATCTGGGATTCGGTGGTCTCCACCGTCCACATGGCGCTGCGCGAGGCGAAGATCGAAGCCAAGGACATCGCGGCACTCGGCATCACCAACCAGCGCGAGACTGTTGTCGTCTGGGAACGTGAGACCGGCAAGCCGATCCAGAACGCCATCGTCTGGCAGGACCGCCGCACGGCGAGCTACTGCGACAATCTCAAGCGCCAGGGCCTCGAAAAGACATTCACGAAGAAGACCGGGCTGATCCTCGATCCCTATTTCTCTGGCACCAAGCTTTCCTGGTTGCTGGCCAATGTGAAGGGAGCACGGGCACGCGCCGCCAGGGGCGAGCTTTGTTTTGGCACCATCGACACCTTCCTGATCTGGCGGTTGACCGGCGGCAAGAGCTTCGTCACCGACGCCACGAATGCCTCGCGCACGCTGATGTACAATATCGCCGAGAACAAATGGGACGAAGACCTGCTCGAAATCCTGCGCGTGCCGGCCGCCATGCTGCCGCAGGTGAAGGACTGCGCGGATGATTTCGGCGTCGCCGATGCCTCTATCTTCGGGGCCGCGATCCCGATTCTCGGCGTAGCCGGCGATCAGCAGGCTGCGACCATCGGCCAGGCCTGTTTCGAGCCTGGCATGATGAAATCCACCTACGGCACAGGCTGCTTCGCGCTCTTGAACACCGGCGCCGACATGGTGCGCTCCAAGAACCGGCTGCTCACCACGATCGCTTACCGCCTAAACGGCGAAACGACCTATGCGCTCGAAGGCTCGATCTTCATTGCGGGCGCGGCCGTGCAGTGGCTGCGCGACGGACTTGGGATCATCGATCGCGCTTCGAAGACCGGCGAGCTTGCGGAACGGGCCGACCCGACACAGGAGGTCTATCTCGTCCCTGCCTTCACCGGCCTTGGCGCGCCGCATTGGGACCCGGAGGCGCGCGGCGCGATCTTCGGCCTCACCCGCAACAGCGGTCCAGCCGAATTCGCCCGCGCTGCGCTCGAAGCCGTCTGCTACCAGACGCGCGACCTGCTCGATGCCATGCAAAAGGACTGGAAGAACGGCAAGGATGACACGGTGCTGCGCGTCGACGGCGGCATGGTCGCCTCCGACTGGACGATGCAGCGGCTGGCAGACTTGCTCGAAGCTCCCGTCGATCGCCCGGTTATCCTCGAAACCACTGCCCTCGGTGCTGCCTGGCTTGCCGGGAGCAGGGCAGGTGTATGGCCCGACCGCAAGACTTTCTCCGCCACGTGGAAACGCGACCGGCGCTTCGAGCCGGACATGGATGAAAAGACGCGGGCTGCGAAGGTCAAGGGATGGCGCAATGCTGTGAAGCGGACGCTGAGCGAACTTTAGCGTTTGTTTTGGCCCAGGCTATCGCCTCGACCGCTTCAAGCGGCAAGCGCTTGCCGCTTGCGCCTTGCGGGGGGAACGTAGAGCCAGCCGGCGCCGCTGCGATCGGCAACTGCCTTGATGGCGAGCGACAGGCCGATCGCGACGATCACGACAAGAGGCGCGGTCACATAGCCATTTGCCGCGTGCGCCTTCACCAGCGTTGCGATCGCCGCCACCAGCAGCGAAACAATCATGACGTGCGTCACATAGACCGGAAGCGTGTTGCGCCCGAAATAGGCGAAAGCGTGCCGAACTGGCTGCAGCCGCGACATCAGTACGGCGGTTCCGCAAAGCCATGCCAGACCGGCGATGGAAGAGAGCAGCGCCCAACTGCCTTTCTCGATGGCCTGCAGCCGCCAGCGCAACAGATAGAGTGCCGCAAACAGCAAAAAACCGCCGAATGCCATCAGAAGCGGGCGCCGAGTAATCGTGCCGACTACAGATTTTCCGTACCAGCAACCGAAGAGGAAAAAGACGAAATACTGCAGCACATTGCGATGGGTAAAGAGATCGATCTGCAGATGCCCGCCGAACGTCAGGACCGAGACCATGGCGGCGATCGCGATGGTCGTCGCATGATGGGCGGAAGAAAGAAGCTTCGTGGCGACCATGAAGATCGCCAGTGCCCATATGAACCAGATGCCTGTATTGGGCGCCCACCACATCTCGATCAGCTGGTAGGGATCGCTGCCTTCGGTCGGTACCAGGGAATTGGTCTGGATATAGCGGAAGAACAGCCAGCGCGCGCTGCTCCAGACGGCGAAGAGATAGATGAGCAGCCAGATCTTCCGGCGCAGGAAGTCGCTCCAGGGCGCCTGTACGGCCGATGCCGCAAGAAAGCCGGAGACGGTGAAAAACAGCGGCATCCGAATTGGCGTCATGATGCCGCTGATGCGGGCATAAAGGTCCGGCGCAATCTCGTGGAAGTCGTGGTAGAGAAGCGTGTGGTAGATGACCACGAGGATGATCGACATTCCCTTGGCGATGTCGAGCCAATCGATGCGGGTCTTTTCCTGCCGCATGGTTCCCTCTCTCGACCGTGCACTGCAGCGGGAAGCAAATAGACGAAATGCGTCAAAAACGTGGGCGTATCGCCAATCTCTTCATGAAGGTGGAATGCCGCACCAGGTCCGCTTGATCATTCTGTACTGACAGGTACAATGCATTCTAGTCAGTACAGGAGTTGATCATGAGTGCACTCGTCCCGCCTTTCACATTTGAAACCGCAACGCAGAAAGTCCGCATGGCAGAAGACGGCTGGAACAGCCGCAATCCGGAAAGGGTATCGCTCGTCTATACGCCGGACAGCAGCTGGCGGAACCGGGCGGAATTCATAAACGGCCGCGCGGAGATCGTTGCGTTCCTGACGCGCAAATGGGCAAAGGAGCTGGATTATCGCCTGATCAAGGAGCTCTGGACCTTCGGCGGGAGCCGCATTGCCGTGCGCTTCGCCTATGAGTGGCATGACGACAGCGGCAACTGGTTTCGCTCCTACGGCAACGAGAACTGGGAATTCGATGCAGCGGGCTTGATGCAGCGGCGTTTCGCCTGCATCAACGATCTGCCGATCAAGGAATCGGACCGCAAATTCCACTGGCCGCTCGGCCGGCGACCGGATGATCATCCCGACCTCTCCGACCTTGGTCTCTGAAGGAAGGTGTCAGCTCTGAGAACGCTCTACGAACGCGCCGATGTCGTGCCGCTGCTTGCGGAAATCTTCCGCGAGCTGGGCTTCGAAGGGGCGACGCTCAGCCGGATCACCGAGCGGACTGGCATCGGCAAGGGCAGCCTTTATCATTTCTTTCCCGGCGGAAAGGAAGAGATGGCAGCAGCCGTGCTCGCCGAAGTCGACACCTGGTTCGAACAATTCGTTTACGAGCCGCTGCGCCGCGACGATCCTGCCGAAGCGATCGCGGCAATGTGGAAGAACGCCGACGCCTATTTCCGCTCCGGCGGCCGTATCTGCCTGGTCGGCGCCTTCGCGCTCGATGAAACCCGTGAACGATTTGCGGCCACCATCAACGGCTATTTCCGGCGGTGGATCGATGCGCTCGCCGGTGCCCTTGTCCGCAGCGGCCGCCCGGCCAGCGAGGCGACGGCGGCGGCGGAAAACGCCGTGCTCGGAATACAGGGGGCTCTTGTGCTGTCGCGTGCGCTCGATGACAAGGCCCTGTTCAAGCGGGCGCTGGATCAGATGGCGAAGCGGTTGATCACGTCTTGAACATAGCCGGTGCGGTAACGTTACTGCCGGCTCTCGCAGGTTTTTTCACCAGCACGGCTGGCCGATCCTCTCAACGATAATTTTTTGCTGCGCCCTGTCGGATGCCGGGTTACTTCTTCGTCATTGAGGAAGAGGAGTGAGAGATGCTTTACGCAATCCTTTGCTATGCCAATGAAGAGACGGTGTTCTCCTGGTCCAAGGAGGAGGAAGACGCCGTCATGGCGAAGCTCCATGCCGTGCAGGCCCCTGTCGCTCAGGCCGGAAGGCTCGGTCCGACCGGACGGCTGATGCCGACGACAGCGGCGACCACCGTGCGCAAGGGCAAGGAAGAACCGCTCGTGCTCGACGGTCCTTTCGCGGAAACCAAGGAAGCGCTTCTCGGTTTTTACGTCGTCGATTTTGAGACCCTGGACGAGGCGATCGCTTTTTCGAAGGAGCTGTCGGCGGTCAATCCAGGCTCGACGTCCTATGAAATTCGGCCGTTTTACGTTTTCCGGCCCGGAGAAGCCTCGACATGACGGATATCGCCTGGATCGACGTTGCGCTGACTGCTGCCCGGCCGAAGGCGCTGGGCGCGCTGCTTCGTTACTTCCGCAATCTCGACATTGCGGAAGAAGCGTTTCAGGAGGCGTGTCTGCGAGCGATCCGCACTTGGCCGGACAAAGGCCCGCCGCGCGATCCGACCGCCTGGCTGATCTTCGTCGGCCGCAACAGCGGTATCGATGCCCTGCGCAAGCAGGCAAAAACCCAGGTGTTGCCGGACGAAGACCTGATTTCCGACAAGGAGGATGCCGAAAGCGATATCGCCGACCGGCTGGACGAATCCAACTATCGCGACGATATCCTGCGGCTGCTCTTCATCTGCTGTCATCCCGACCTGCCGGCCACCCAGCAGATCGCGCTGGCATTGCGCATCGTTTCCGGGCTCTCCGTGCAGCAGATCGCGCGCGCCTTTCTCGTCGGCGAAAGTGCCATGGAGCAGCGGATTACCCGCGCCAAGGCACGCGTCGCGAAAGCCGGCGTGCCGTTCGAGACGCCGGGTCCCGAGGACCGGGCGGAGCGTCTGTCGATCGTCTCGACGATGATCTACCTGGTCTTCAACGAGGGCTATTCGCAGGGCGATCCGAAACGCGAGGCCGCCGCCTTCAGCGACGAGGCGATCCGGCTCGGCCGTCTCCTGCTTCGCATCTTTCCGGGCGAGCCGGAGATCATGGGGCTCTTGGCGCTGATGCTGCTACAGATCTCGCGGCGCGACGCGCGCTTCGACGCAAATGGCGAACTGGTGCTGCTCGAAGATCAGGACCGCTCGCGCTGGAGTGATGCTTTGATCAACGAAGCGCTGAATCTGCTCGACAAGGCGATCCGCCACCGCCGGCCCGGACCCTACCAGTTGCAGGCGGCGATTGCGGCCATCCATTCCCGGGCGAAGCGAGCCGAAGACACGGACTGGGAAGAGATCGATCTGCTCTACAGCGTGCTCGAGCGCCTGCAGCCGTCCCCGGTCGTCACGCTCAACCGGGCGGTTGCGATTTCGAAGCTCAAGGGACCGCAGGAGGCTTTTCAGCTCGTCGAAACGCTCGGTGAAAAGCTCGACGGCTACTTCTACTATCATGGCCTGCGCGGCGGTCTGCTGAAGCAGATGGGCCGGGCGAGGGAGGCGCGCGAAGCCTTCGACCGTGCGATCGCGCTTGCAAATTCCGCTGCCGAAGCGGCTCACATCCGCCGGCAGATCGATAAGCTGCAGAGCGAGCCGGCACACCCGGTTGCGAGATAAATTTCAAGAAAAAATCGTGGGCGATGTCGGAACGGCAAATGGCGACACGTCTTTGTAACAACCTGATGGAAAACAGGTTTCGCTCAACAGGAGGAATGCTGAAATGATTGCTGCTGCAAAACATGAACTCGTTCTCGTGCGCGAATTCGATGCCCCGCGGGAAAAGATATTCAAGGCCTGGACCGATCCGGAACATATGAAGGAATGGTTCGTCCCGCGCCCCTGGACCGTGTCGAAGGTCGAAAGCGACGTCCGCCCGGGCGGTTCGAGCCTTGTCGTCATGCGCAGCCCGGAAGGCCAGGAATTTCCAAACCACGGCGTGTATCTGGAAGTCGTCGAAAACGAGAAGATCGTCCTGACGGACGCTTATACCAGCGCCTGGGTTCCATCCGAAAAACCCTTCATGACTGCCGTGGTGCTTCTCGAAGACCTCGGTAACGGCCGGACCAAGTACACCGCCAAGGCACTGCATTGGCGGGCCGAAGACAAGGAAGAGCACGAAAAGATGGGCTTCCACGAAGGCTGGGGCAAGGCTGCCGATCAGCTCGCAGAGCTTCTGGCTCGCATTTGACTTTTGGCAGTGGAGCAGGAGATCGGTGCTGAACGCCGCTCTCCTGACCGGCCATTATCATTATGAAGCTGTTCGGAAAGTGATTCCGTTGAAGCTGCGAAGTGTTTTATTTTACAGGAGAAATACGAGTTTTTCACCCGCAGACCTGCTGCGGCTGTTCCTGTGATGAGCACAGGAAATGAGCCGGCTTGCGTCGGCAAGCCGAGAAACTCTGCAGCCCTGCCCGCGGACTTGCAGCTTTCCATTCAAGAACAGGGCAATGACCCATCAACTTCATCGAACGGTCCGTTCCAGAATTTCCGGTTGCCCTCCGCTGCTTGTCTTCTTATCTCCATGGGCACATTCAACGGGATGCCGATTATGGAATTGGGCCTTTATACCTTTGCCGACGTCAATCCGAACCCTGAACGCAACAAGGGTGCGGAGGGAGCCGAGCGGCTCAAGCATCTGATCGAGGAGATCGAGCTTGCCGATCAGGTCGGGCTCGACGTTTTCGGGCTCGGCGAACATCACCGGCCCGACTATGCCGTCTCCGCGCCCGCCGTTGCGCTTGCCGCGGCTGCGGTCAAGACGAAGAATATCCGGCTGACCAGCGCCGTGACCGTCCTTTCCTCGGACGATCCGGTTCGCGTGTTCCAGCAGTTTGCGACGCTTGATCTGATTTCCAACGGTCGTGCCGAGATCATGGCAGGGCGCGGCTCGTTCATCGAATCCTTTCCGCTCTTCGGCTACAACCTCGAAGACTACGACCAGCTTTTTGAAGAGAAGCTCGATCTGCTGATGACGCTCCGCGAAAACGAGACCGTCAAATGGCAGGGCGAGCTGCGGGCGCCGGTCAACGGCCGCGGTGTCTATCCGCGCCCGCTGCAGGACCCGTTGCCGCTCTGGATCGCTGTCGGCGGCACGCCGCAATCGGTGGCGCGCGCCGGTGCGCTCGGCTTGCCGGTGGCGCTTGCGATCATCGGCGGCGAGCCGCGCCGATTTGCGCCGCTCTTCGATCTCTACCGCGAGGCAGCGCGCCGGGCAGGGCAGGACCAGGCGAAGCTGAAGACCAGCATCAACGTCCATGGTTTCATCGCCGACACGACGGATGCGGCCGCCGATCAATTCTACGGTCCGCAGGCGGAGGTCATGAACCGCATCGGCCGCGAGCGGGGCTGGGGACCGACGAGCCGGGCGCATTTCGATATGTCGCGCGGCCCTTCCGGCGCGCTCTTCGTCGGAGACCCGCAGGTCGTGGCCGAAAAGATCGTCGCACATCACGAGATCTTTAGGAACGACCGCTTCCTGCTGCAGATGGCGATCGGCCTCATGCCGC
The DNA here is from genome assembly GCF_000419765.1 of Rhizobium mongolense USDA 1844. Classification (GTDB taxonomy): domain Bacteria; phylum Pseudomonadota; class Alphaproteobacteria; order Rhizobiales; family Rhizobiaceae; genus Rhizobium; species Rhizobium mongolense. Next base: position 61,799 of record NZ_ATTQ01000004.1, read on the forward strand.
ATGATCAGGTCATGCGGGGCATCGAGCTCTACGGCACGAAAGTGGCCCCGCTTGTCAGAAAGGCATTGACTGACACGGGCGAAGGGGCGAAATCCACGGCCTGAACCGCAATGGCCTGCGCCTTGCGGCAGGCCGGGAAAAGCGATGGTAATCGAAAACGACGACGAACTGGTAAAGCTCAAGGAGATCGGCCGCATCTGCGCCAATGCCATTCAGGTGATGGCGGCAGCAGTCGAGCCCGGCATGACGACGCTGGAGCTCGACCAGATCGGCCGCAAGGTGCTGGAAGATGCGGGCGCGCGTTCGGCGCCGGAATTCTGCTATCAGTTTCCGGGTGCGACCTGCATCAGCGTCAACGAGGAAATCGCCCATGGCATTCCGGGATCGCGCATGGTCCGCCCGGGCGATCTCATCAATATCGACGTCTCGGCCGAAAAGGACGGTTTCTTTGCCGATACCGGCGCCTCCTTCACCGTGCCGCCGGTCAAGCCGAAGATCGAGAAGCTCTGCCGCGACGGCAAGCGGGCGCTGTGGGTCGGCCTCAACCAGGTGAAGGCCGGCGAGCCGCTGGCGAAGATCGGCAAGGCCGTCGGCGCCTTTGCGACAAAGAACCGCTATACACTGGTCGCCAACCTCGCGAGCCACGGTGTCGGCCGCTCGTTGCACGAGGAACCGGCCGAGCTTTCCACCTGGCCCGATCCTTCCGAGAAGCGGATGATGACCGAAGGCCTCGTTTTTACCGTCGAGCCTTTCCTGTCGCTCGGCGCGACATGGGCCGAAGGCGGCGACGACGCCTGGACGCTCTACGCCGACCCGCAGGCCCCAACCGTGCAGTTCGAGCACACGGTGGTGGCGACCCGGAACGGGCCGCTGATCTTGACGCTGCCCGATGGCGGGATTTAGCGGCGATTTCTCGCGAGGTAGTGTCACCACCCTCGCCAACGAAATCTAAGCCTTGGCCGGCGGCCAAGCACAGGATTTCGTATCTTCTCGCCCGTGGAAGAGGAAGCCTGCCTTACCCCTTCGTCTCCGGCTTGCCACCTTGCAGAATTTCCGTGGCGGCGCGTTCCAGGACGCCGGCGATGCGGGCGGCTTCGACTTTCGACCAGGGGTAACGCATCCTGAGTGCGGCGCGCAGCAGCGTGCGAGCGGCGCGAATGTCGCCATTGTCGCGAATCAAATCCTCCTCGTCTTCGGCGTCGCGGTGGCGGCCGTGGTGGTCCGGATCGAACATGCGGTTAACGAAAGCCATCTTCTCGCCGATGCGCTCGAGCTTGTTCAGCGTGTGCTGGATCATGGCGCGATTCTCCTCGACCTTATGCCTGCCGCGTCCGGTGATCTTGTAGAGCTTCTTGGTGCCTTCGCTCTGGACTTCCGCCAGTTCCGTCTCTTCGAGATAGGTCAGCGCCGGATAGATGACGCCCGGGCTTGGAACGTAGAAGCCGCCCGAGCGCTCCTCCAGGGTCTTGATCAGCTCGTAGCCGTGACGCGGCCGCTCGTCGAGCAGCGCCAGCAGCACCAGTTGAAGATCGCCAGCCGAAAACTTGCGGCCCATTCCCATCCGCATCGCTTCGCCGAACATGCCGCTACCTCTGAAACCTCTCATGGTCCGCTTCCTTTGCTACTCGATGTATCGTTCACTATATCGTAAAACATATATCGTAAGATATGTCATTTCAAGGGGCGTCGAAGATTTGTGAAATTCATCGATCGATCAGTTTTTCTCGTTTGTCCCCGCCATTGTGCAGCGCGATAAAGCAAAGCATGTTGGTACGCAGCGATACCCAACCAGTGAACCTCTTCCGGACGGCGCTTGCCGGCATGATCGCGATGTCGGCGGCCATGGGTTTCGGGCGGTTTTCCTATACGCCGATCCTGCCCGGCATGATAAGCGGCGTGCCGCTTTCGGCGGCCGATGCAGGCTTCATCGCTTCGGCCAATTTCGCAGGCTATCTAGCGGGCGCAGTGCTTGCCACTTACAGCTGGGCCGCCGGCCGTGAACGCAAGGTCGCGCTCTCGGCGCTTCTGGCGAACGCGCTGCTGCTTGCCGCCATGGCCGCCACGACTTCCGTTCCGGTCTTCGCTGTGATCCGTTTTCTGGCCGGATTGGCAAGCGCATTTGCGATGATCTTCACCTCGTCGATCGTCTTGAGCCATGGCGCTGCGGCGGACAACGACCACGTTCAGGCGGCGCATTTTGGCGGCCCGGGTGCCGGCATTGCGCTCTCTTCGGTCATGGTGATGCTGATCGGTTTCATCTTTGCCGGCGCCTCCGGCTGGCGAGCCGACTGGATCGGCGGTGCGATCTTTTCGGCAATCGGCCTCGCCGCCGTCTGGCTTTTGCTGCCATTGGCGCCGGTACGCTCAGGCAATGCCGGCAAGGAGCCGCCGATCGTCTGGAAGCCCCCTGTGGCTCTGATCACGCTTTCCTATGGCATCTTCGGTTTCGGCTACGTGATCACCGCCACCTTCCTCGTCACAATCGCGCGCATGGACGCGGCGGGGCAGACGGTTGAATTCCTCTGCTGGTTCATCGCTGGGCTCACGGCAGCCGTTGCGCTTTTTGCATGGCGGCCGCTGGTATATCGGCTTGGCCTCGGCTGGGTCTATGTCGCCGCCCTGCTGATGGAAGCGGTCGGGGTTCTCGCGACGGTGCTTTTGCCGCATTCAATGGCGCCGCTGATCGGCGGCGCTCTCTTCGGCGCCACCTTCCTCGCCATCACCGCCTACGGGCTGCAGATCGGCCGCAAGCTGGCTCCGGAAAGCGCGCGCCGCATCTTCGCGACAATGACCGCCGCCTTTGGTCTCGGCCAGATCATCGGCCCCATCGTTGCCGGCTGGATTGCCGAGCAGACCGGCAGCTTCACCATGCCGACCTTTATCGCTGCTGCAGCCCTCATCCTGTGCGCCGCCCTTGTACTTCCCGTCATCAAGAGATTGGGATAAGCCGTTACAAATGCGTAACAATGGGCCGAACCCATTGCTGCCTTCTTCGAACTGCCATAGTTTCCGGCACAATCAGTTAGCTGATACTCCCAAGATTCCAGTTCAGGAAAGCGACTGCTCGTGTTCCATTCCTTCTTCCCGCAGCCGAAACTCTTCTTCCCGTCAGTAGCCATCTGGGCACTTATCTGTATCGCCGTCTGGTATGGCGTCGGAGAATCGACGGGTCTTTCTCTTGGTTTCGGGCCGCTTCCCGAGGGGCAGGAGCCCCCAATCGGACTCGACTTTTTCCTCTTGCCCGACAATCTGTTTTTTTATGCTTTCTTCCTGATATGCGTCGGTCTCTTCTGCGGGTTTTGGCACCTGCGAGCGAAAGACCATCCTTGGAGGATCTGGTCCGTATGGGGTTCTGCGCTCATTATCATGGCGACATATTTCGGGGTTCAGATTTCCGTTGCCATCAACAACTGGCGCCGTCCGTTTGGTGATACGTTGCAGAATGCGCTGGCGAAAACGGCCCCTGTCACCGTCTGGGACTTCTATAGCCTTATGCTGATCTTTGCGCAGATCGCGTTTCTCAGCATGTTCGTTTCAATCATTACTGACTTCTTCACCAGCCATTATGTGTTTCGCTGGCGAACGGCCATGAATGATTTCTACATGTCCAAGTGGGAGAAGCTTCGCCATATCGAGGGTGCTGCGCAGCGTGTTCAGGAAGATACGATGCGTTTTTCGAGCATTCTTGAGGGCCTTGGCATCAACCTGATCAATTCGGTGATGACGCTCATCGTATTCCTGCCGATTCTTTTTGCGCTTTCAAGTTACGTCTCCGAACTGCCGATCGTCGGTGAAATTGGGCATACGCTGTTCTGGCTGGCGCTCTTCTGGTCCGCGTTCGGAACTGTGCTTCTCGCCGTCGCCGGTATCAAGCTGCCGGGATTGAACTTCCGCAACCAGCGCGTGGAAGCTGCTTACCGCAAAGAACTGGTTTACGGCGAAGATTATGCCGACCGGGCCCAGCCGCCGACGGTCAACGAGCTATTTGCGAACGTCCGCCGCAACTATTTCCGGATGTACTTCCACTATCTCTATTTCAACGTTGCCCGGTACTTCTATCTGCAGGCCGACGCGCTGTTCGTGACCTTCATGCTGGTGCCGACGATCGTGGCGGGGAAGATCACCTATGGTATCTATCAGCAGATCCTGACGGCCTTCGGCCAGGTCAGCAACTCCTTCCAGTATCTCGTCAATTCCTGGACGACGATCATCGAGCTTCTGTCGATCCACAAGCGTCTCAGGGCCTTCGAGGCGGCGATCGACGACGAGCCGTTGCCGGAGATCGATCAGCGCTATCTCGAGCGTGATGGCGTCGTCCAACCGGACGGCTAAGACATGGGTCGCGCTAAGCTGGAACGTCCCGTTTGCGGCAAACCGCTCATCCGCAGCCGGCACTCGTGGTGACCCGTCACTCCAAAGATAGAGGGTGGCGGTGTCGGTGATCAATGCTGGGAGAGCAATTAAGGGTGGCGCGCCGCTTTGCCCTTCTCCCCAGCGGGGAGACGGTGCCCGAAGGGCGGACGAGGGGGCGCCCCGGCAGGAGTTTCAAAGGGCGCGCAGGGGCACGCTTAAAGCCCCGAAGTTTCCTGTTCCTGCAATTTCCCGCGCGCCTCGATCATCGGGATCGCTTCCGCGTAGCTGACGCAGGCAACATCCGTTCTTCGGCAGACGTCGCTCACCAGGCGGTCGAGCGCGCGCCAATAAGCGCCGCCGTTCATTTCCACGAAGTGGAACCCGAGCTGGAGGGGAATGCGGTCTCCGGCATATTGCTTGTCGAATGCTTCTTTAAAGGCCGCGTAGGCGCGCTCTTCGAAGACCTTGCTGTCGGTCTTGTCTTCTTCGCCCTTGGAGTGGCGGATGAAGAGGTTGTAGTCCATGCCGATAACCGGCTTTTCCTTCGGACCCTCGGGGATCAGCGGCAGGCCGAAGCGGATGATGCCGTCTTCGACGACGGGCGTGGCCGGACCCTTGGTGACGAGGCTGGCGTCATAGGAAAAGCCGGCCTTCTTCTGCGCAGCGATCATGTCGCCGCCCGCCGTCGCGGAAAGATAGGGTGCACGAAAACCCTTGATGCCGTGCTCGACCAGATCCTGCCAGCCTTGCGGCTCTTTGAGGTCGACGCTTTTCCAGGCGTTCTTCAACGTCGCCTTGAAGGTCGCGTATTCGGCGGACCAATCGGCCTCGCTCCATTTACGGCCGTCAAAATGGCCGCAGGCGTGGCTCGAAATATCGTGGCCTTCGAGATGCGCATGCCAGATGTTGCCGAGCCGCTCGCGGATTTCGTCGTCGCTTTGGGCAAAGCCGACATTAGACTTTCCGCGTTTCTGATGAGGGGCTTGGTAGGCTTTCTTCGCAGCCTGATTCATCAGGAACGTGCAGGAGAGAAAATAGGTAAAGTGTGCGCCATTCCTTGCTGCCATCTCGCGGCTCTTCTGCCACAACGCGTTGTCATGGGCGCCATCGAAGGACACGATCACCAGCTGCTTCGGCGGCTGGTTGGCTGCCTGGGCGGGAAGGGAGGTGACGAAGGAAAAGGCGAGGCAGGCAGGGAAAATGAAACGAAACATGGGCACCGCGACAATTGTTTGCGGCTTTCCTGTTACAGAATTGCGGCAAAGCTGCGGTGCCGCTGGCATTTTCCTGCGGCTGCGGCTAAGCCTCGAAAAACGGATAGGAGACGCGCGCCATGGCCTTGCTTATCGTCGGCATCATACTTTTCCTCGGTATCCATCTGGTTCGGGTGGTTGCACCCGGTTTCCGCCAATCGATGATCGCAAGCCTCGGGGAGAACGGCTGGAAGATCGCCTATGCGATCGCAAGCCTTCTTTCGCTGATCCTGCTGATCTACGGTTTTGGCCAGGCGCGGCAGGTGACCGGCATGCTGTACATGCCGCCGGTGTGGATGGCGCATATCGCACTGACGCTGATGCTGATTGCGCTCATCTGTCTTGCCGCCTCGCTGCTGCCGGCGGGGCACATCGCGGTTCGGACCAAGCATCCGATGGTGCTATCGGTGAAGATCTGGGCGCTTTCGCATCTGCTTGCCAATGGCGAGACCTCGTCCGTCCTACTGTTTGCGGCCTTCCTCGCCTGGGGCGTCATTCTCCGCATCGCCCTGAAGCGGCGCGAGCGGGCGGGCGAGTTGAAGCTGCGGCCCTTCGTTTCAGCCAAGTATGATCTTTATGCGGCCGTCATCGGCGTTGTTGCCTGGGGGCTGCTGGTCTGGAGAGTGCACGAATGGCTGATCGGCGTTTCGCCGCTTGCCGTGTGACGAATCTTTGCGATCCCCCTTACAAGTGCCGCAAAATGGAGTAGAAGGCCCCACAAATATGCGGCAACGCATGCAATGGGCTTATCCGTGCCGGAGACGAGAATGGCATTCAACGACGACAGCTTCATCCGTGAAGTCAACGAGGAACTTCGTTCCGACCAGATGAAGGGCGCCTGGCGCCGTTTCGGCCGCTATGTCATCGCCATCGCCGTTCTGATCGTGGTCGGTACGGCTGGCAAAGTTGCCTTTGACTACTGGGACGACAACCGCTCGTCCGGCACCGGCGACCAGTTCCTGGCGGCGATGAAGCTTGCCGACGAGAACAAGAGCGACGAGGCGCTTGCCGCGCTCGCCACGCTCGAAAAGGAAGGCCACGGCGCCTATCCGGTTCTCGCCCGCATGCGTGCGGCCTCGGTCCAAGCGCAGAAGGGCGACAATGCCGCGGCTATCGCCGCCTTCGAAGCGATCGGCAAGGACCAGTCCGTTCCGGAGGCCGTCCGCGATGCCGCCAGGATGCGCGCCGGCTGGCTGCTGATCGAAAGCGGCACTTACGAGCAGGTTTCCGCCGCCGTCGAGGAAATGGCCATTCCGGCGAACGCCTTCCGCCACTCGGCCCGCGAAGCGCTGGGCCTTGCCGCCTACAAGGCCGGCAACATGGTGCAGGCCCGCCAGTGGTATCAGGCGATCGCCGACGATGCCGCAAGCCCGCGCAACATTGCAAACCGCGCCCAGATCATGCTTGATAATATCACCGCATCCGGCAAGGCGCCCGCCGCGCAGGGCTGAATCTAAGGATCTCTAATGAGCTTTACGGTCGCGATCGTCGGTCGCCCGAATGTCGGCAAGTCGACGCTTTTCAACCGCCTGGTTGGGAAGAAGCTGGCGCTCGTCGACGATACGCCGGGCGTTACCCGCGACCGCCGGCCGGGCGATGCGCGGCTGATCGACCTCAAGTTCACGATCGTCGATACCGCCGGTCTCGAAGAGGCTGATGCTGAAAGCCTTCTGGGCCGCATGCGCGCCCAGACGGAAGCGGCAATCGACGAGGCCGATCTGTCGCTGTTCGTCGTCGATGCCAAGACCGGTCTGACGCCGGTCGATACCGCCTTGGCCGAAATGCTGCGCCGCCGCGGCAAGCCGGTGGTGCTTGTTGCCAACAAGGCCGAAGCGAAGGGCTCCGACAGCGGTTTCTACGACGCCTATACGCTCGGTCTCGGCGAACCGACGCCGATTTCGGCCGAACACGGACAGGGCATGCTCGACCTGCGCGACGCGATCGTCGCCGCGCTCGGCAAGGAGCGGGCCTATCCGCCGAAGGAAGACGTCGCCGTTACCGACGTGGACGTTCCGCGGTCCGAAGTGGAGGGCGAAGAGGATGAAGAGCCCGCCTACGACGATACCAAGCCGCTCCGCGTTGCAATCGTCGGGCGGCCGAATGCCGGCAAGTCGACGCTCATCAACCGCTTCCTTGGCGAAGACCGGCTGCTGACCGGGCCGGAAGCTGGTATCACGCGCGATTCCATCTCCGTCGAGTGGGATTGGCGTGGCCGCACGATCAAGATGTTCGACACTGCCGGCATGCGCCGCAAGGCGAGGGTGATCGAAAAGCTGGAGAAGCTTTCGGTTGCCGATGCGCTGCGCGCGATCCGTTTTGCCGAACTTGTTGTCGTCGTCTTCGACGCGACGATCCCCTTCGAGAAACAGGATCTGCACATCGTCGACCTGGTGCTGCGCGAAGGCCGTGCGGCCGTTCTCGCCTTCAACAAGTGGGACATGATCGAGGATCCGCAGGCGGTTCTCGCCGACCTGCGCGAAAAGACCGATCGCCTGCTGCCGCAGGCGCGCGGCATCCGCGCCGTTCCGATTTCCGGCCAGACCGGCCGCGGGCTCGACAAGCTCATGCAGTCGATCATCGATACCGACAAGGTGTGGAACAAGCGCATTTCGACGGCGCGGCTCAACCGCTGGCTGGAGCAGCAGCAGGTGCAGCATCCGCCGCCGGCCGTTTCCGGCCGCCGCATCAAGCTGAAATACATGACGCAGGTAAAGGCCCGCCCGCCGGCCTTCATGATTTCCTGCACGCGTTCCGATGCGCTGCCGGAATCCTATACGCGCTATCTGATCAACGGTTTGCGCGAGGATTTCGACATGCCGAGCGTGCCGATCCGCATCCATTACCGCTCGCCGGACAATCCGTACGAATCGAAGAAGAAGCGGTAGCCGCCTTTCACTCCTGTTCGGGAAATGCGCCGCCGCACGGCGCGCGGAAAAGCTGGAGCTGCCGACCGGGCCGCTCCAGCAATGACCCTGCGAAACCTTGGCGCTCCTAGTCGAGGAACGCCGCGCGCAGCCGATGGAACATGCCGCGCTTTCCTTCAGCGTAGAAAGAGCGGATTTGCCGGGCAGCGGTTGCAGCGTTTACCGTAGCGCCGAAGTGGCAGTAGCAGATGACCTTATGCAACTCCCTGTCGGTCAACTCGAAAAACCGCTTTGCTTCGCCATAGGTGTCGTTTTCCATCCCGGCTGCACGCAGCACAGGATCTTTGAACGCGACGGAGATCGGCGAATTGTCGGCGCGCATGATGTCGCGCCCTGCTTCCGGCTGATATTCTGTCTGGTGCAGTGTCGAGAGATGCCGGTTAGGAAACTGCTCGAGGATCTCTGCCCAGCGCTGCAGGCGCTCGCTGCGCGACATCGGCCGGCGCGGCTGATCCGGGTTGACGTTTGCGACGGTCCGCAGTTGGTCAAGTGCTTGATGTTTCATTTTAGCCTCCGATTCAGACGATGGCTGCTCCGCCCCCTTACACTTTTGCCCTGAAATAAGATTGACTCCTGCGGGCGCGGAAGTCCAATCACGATGCTCATCGAGGCGGCTTTTTGCGTCATCGTCAGCGTTTTCGGGCAGGCCTGATATGGCGGGCAGGCGATCAAGATCCTCTGACCGGCAAAGTCATCGTTTTTTGCTCTGCAAAACATGCCGGGCGTACAAAAGTGAAAGGGTGACCGGCACGACCGACACAAATCGCACCTCAGAGAACGCCTGGCTCCTGTCATTGGCTGCGCGCTGGGAGTTTCGAGCACAAATACCGGTGCCACGATTTGCAATTGCACCGTCTGGCGCAGCCATGGTGTTGCGCCCGCTCGCCGATGTCTGGTTTTAAGCCGGAAGGCGAAGTCGGTGGCTGCCACTCAACAGCGAACATTCGCCCTTCTCAGGCAGCAACACTTTTGTTCAACGCCTCGCGTAGCGCCACGATCTCGGCCTGCAGGCGCGAGAGGCCGGCGGCGTCCCGGCCGGTAGCGCCGGCGATGCAGTCAGGAATCGCGGCGGCCTTTTCTTGCAGTCCGATGCCTTCGCCGCTCAGGCGGATGACGACGACGCGTTCGTCTTCCTTACTGCGCTCGCGGCAGATATAGCCGGCGGCTTCGAGGCGCTTCAGCAAAGGGGTAAGCGTGCTCGATTCCAGGAAGAGCTTTTCGCCAAGGCCGCCGACGGTCTGGCCGTCTTCCTGCCAGAGCGAGACCATCACCAGATATTGCGGATAGGTGAGGCCGAGCGCGTCGAGCAACGGCTTGTAGACGCGGTTCATCGCGTGGCTTGCCGTATAGATGGCGAAGCAGATGAAATTGTCGAGTTTTGGTTGCTCCTGCATGGCATTTCTCCGGAAACATACCAATCGAAATCGTGCGATAAATAATAGCAAGAGATTTTATCGCATGGCAGCTATGCACTATTTTGAATTGCGCGATAAACAATCGTGCGCGATACAAAAACGGCTCGCAACGAACAGCAAACTGAGAGGACAAGACAATGTCGACCATCAAGACCGCACTTTCCGCAGCAACGATGCTGGCCGCCTCCGCCCTTGGCGCCGCTGCCGATCCCGTGCTGGAACCGGCCACGCAAAAATTCATCGATGCACTTGCCGGCAGCAAGCCGATCTACACCTTCTCTCCGGCTGAGGCCCGCAATATTCTCGCCGGCGCGCAGAAGGGCGAGGTGAAGAAGCCCGCAGTGCATGAAGAAAACAAGACCATCAAGGCCGGCCCGACGGGCAGCATCAAGCTCCGGATCGTCCGCCCTGAAAATGCCAGGACTGCGCTGCCGGTCGTCATGTATTTCCACGGCGGCGGCTGGGTGCTGGGCGATGCCGATACGCATGACCGCCTCGTCCGTGAGATTGCCAATGGCGCCAATGCTGCGGTCGTTTTCGTCAACTACGAGCGTTCGCCCGAGGCGCGCTATCCGATCGCCATCGAGCAGGCCTATGCCGCAACGAAGTATGTCGTAGAGCATGCCAAGGAGCTCAAGGTCGATGCGAGCCGCCTCGCCGTTGCCGGTGACAGCGTCGGCGGCAACATGACAGCGGCCGTCACCCTGCTTGCCAAGGCGCGCGGCGGCCCGGCCATCAATCAGCAGGTACTGTTCTACCCGGTCACCGACGCCAACTTTGAGACCGGCTCTTACAATCAATTCGCCAACGGCCCGTGGCTCACGAAGGAAGCGATGAAGTGGTTCTGGAACGCTTATCTGCCGGACGAAGCCAAGCGTAAGGAGCCGACGGCAACGCCGCTCAACGCTTCGCTGGAACAGTTGAACGGCCTGCCGCCAGCACTCGTCATCACCGATGAGAACGACGTGCTGCGCGACGAAGGCGAGGCCTATGGCCGCAAGCTGTCGCAGGCCGGCGTGAAGGTCACCTCGGTCCGCTATAACGGCACGATCCACGACTTCGTGCTCTTGAACGCCATCAGCGAAACCCCGGCCGTCCGCAGCGCCATCACCCTTGCCAACGACACGCTGCGCAGCGCCCTGCACAAATAAAAAATCAGGTTCCGGATTTCACCGGGCCGGCGGCATCGCCGGCCTTTCGGCTTTTGGGTAAGGTCTTGGCATATTGCCAGGCCTTCTTCCATTTCGGCGTAATGACGCCGTTGGCGGCGCGGATATTGTTGATGAACTGCTGCGTTGCCGCTTCCCAGGAATATTGCAGGGCAAGATCCCGGGCCTTCTCGCGTGAGGCGGACAATGCGCCGAGGCAGGCCGCCTGCAGGTCTTCGTCCAGTGCGCCGACCTCGCCATCCTCGCCGATGATGTCGAGCGGGCCGGTGACGGGATAAGCGGCGACGGGAACGCCGCAGGCGAGCGCTTCCAGGATCGTATTGCCGAATGTATCGGTCAGCGACGGGAAGACGAAGACATCGGCCTGTGCATAGATCCTGGCAAGCTCCTCGCCGAATTTCAGGCCGGTGAAGAGCACGTCCGGATAGCGCTTTTCCAACTCGGCGCGGGCAGGGCCGTCGCCGACCACGACTTTGGAGCCGGGCAGGGCAAGATCAAGGAAGGCGGGCAGGTTTTTTTCCAACGCCACCCGTCCAACCGTCATGTAGATGGGGCGCTGCAGGCCGAAAGGCTTTTCTTCCAGTGCCATCGGGCGGAACTGCGTGGCGTCGATGCCGCGGCTCCAGGGCATCAGATTGCGGATGCCTTTTTCCGACAGCTCGCGGGCAAGGCTCGGCGTTGCCACCATGCAGCCCGCGCCGGAATTGTGGAACCACTTCACGAAGGCGTAGAGCCAGCGCTTCGGTATCGGCAGACGGGCCGAGACATATTCCGGGAAGCGTGTGTGGTAGCTGGTGGAAAACGGCATACGGTTCCTCAGGCACCAGCGCCGCGCCGTCAGCCCAAGCGGGCCCTCGGTGGCGATATGCACATAGGACGGCTTGTGCTTTTCGATCTCACGGGCGACCCGACGGTAGTTGGCGATCGAAAGGCGAATTTCCGGATAGGTCGGGCAGGGGAAGCTACTGAAGCGCTCGGGCGTCACCATGGACACTTCGACCCCCAGTTTCGCGAGTTCGCGGTTGGTATTCTCGATCGAGCGGACAACGCCGTTCACCTGCGGATGCCAGGCGTCGGTGACGATCACCAGCCTCTCCGGCAAGCTTCCAGGCGCGGTATTGGCCCAGCTCTCGCCGCGATAGTTAGTCGACGGATGTTGCAGCATGTCCCGTTTTCCATCCACGCCGCGCCGTATCGGACGGCAACAGCACTACCCCAAGCGGGCGTAAGGAACGTGATTCCCGCGTGCTTATTTTGAGGCTTCTCTGTGATGGATTTATTACAGGCTGCCGATCGAGGCTCAGAGCCCGAGCTTATCCTTTGCCACGAGTGCACCGTGCTCGCTGACGACACGCGCGGCAACCTTCACTGCGAAACAGGCGCTGGCGACTGCATCCTTCGTCTCCAGATATTTGGCGAGGAACGCGCCGTTGAAGCTGTCGCCGGCACTGGTGGTATCGACGACCTCGTTGACCTTTTCGGCCGGCACGAAGTTCTGCTGGCCGGCAAAGTCCAGCGTGGCGCCGTCGGCGCCGTTCTTGATCAGCACGTTCGGTGCGCCGAGGGCACGGTAGCGATGGATGGTGGCTTCGATGGAGTCGTCGCCGAAATGCAAGGCCTCGTCGTCGAAGCTCGGCATGACGAGGGAAGAGGAGCGGGCGCCTTCGCTGATCGTCGTGTGCATGACGTCATAGCTCGCCCAGAGGCGGGGGCGGATGTTCGGATCGAAGACGACGAATTTTCCCGCGGCCTTGGCGCGGCGGGTTTCGGCAAGCAGCGTGTCGGCGTCTTCGCGCGGCAGAATGGCGAGCGTGATGCCTGAAAAATAGACGACGTCCGAGCCTTCGATCGCTTCGCGTAATCGGTCGGGATCGGCGGCAAGCTGCCTGGCGGCGGAGTTGTCGCGCCAGTAGCTGAAGGAGCGTTCGCCGTTCCTGAGGTTGATCATGTAAAGGCCGGGCGCTTTGCCCCTGATGCGCCTGATGAGCTTCGTGCCGATGCCTGCTTCTTCGAAGAAGGCGATCATCTCGTCCGACATGGCGTCATCGCCAAGCGCGGTGAAATAATCGACGCTCCAGGCGGGCTGCATGCAGGCGCGAGCGTACCAAGCGGTGTTCAGCGTATCGCCGGCGAAACCCTTTCTCAGCAGGCCGCCGCCTGCCTGCGAAAGCTCCACCATGCACTCACCGATCGACAAGAACCGTCCGTTCAAAACTGCCTCCCGAAAAATCTCCGCGTCTGCTGATTACGCGCAGAGGCGTTTGGAGGCAAGCGCCGGCATTGCCGGTCGCGGCCCGTTTGCCGGACGGCAGCCACTGGAAGAGCCGGCCCGCTTCCTTTGCGAGGCAGGTTTGAAGACCAACGGCGGGTTGCTATTCGTGGATCGTGTAGCTGCCGAGCTGGCAGAGATCCTGCGTGGCCTCGGTCGCATCGAGGTCGGAAGCCTCGTCGAATTCGAAGCGCATGTCGTATTTTCAGATTGGGTAGAATCCTCTTAGCGGAGGCCATTGAAAGGGCGATCGTCAAGACGTTACATCTCACCAACGGGCATACCGACCCAGAAATAGTTGGTGAATAAGCCCGCCGGTGTGACGGCGGGCTCATGTCGCAGATCGTTCGTTTGCCTATCCGATCTCCGGGCAGCCGCGACGGTTGGCGAAGACGATGCGGTCCGGGCCGTAACGAGTCCAGCCTTGCACCGTGACGCTGCGCCTCGTCACACGGACGACCTCAGGCCGGCGGAGGCCGGAATCGCGAGCGGCGATTTGTGCCTCGCGCGGGCTGCAGCCCCGGCGGTAGTCGTCGCGATAACGATCGTCGCGATCGCGATCGTAAATACGCACGCCGTCCGGGCCGATACGGAACTGGACGTCCTGAGCCTGAGCAAAGGACGCGGGCGCGACAGCGCCTGCGAGTGTAAGCGCCAGCACAAGGCCGGCATTGGATATCAGCTTGAGCAATTTTTCCTCCTTCGGAACCCTGCAATGACCCGCATGCTTGTGTAAGGGGAGAACTGCCCCGGAGCGCGATTGTTCCGCTCCGGGGCAGGCGCTGGGCAACGCGCGTGTTGCGCGCGAGCTGACCCAGAGCGGACGCGATTTACCGGTCCATATGGTAACAGGCTGCCGTTTGACCCGGGCGCACATGCTCGGTCGGCGGCATTTCCGTCCGGCAGATATCCGTCGCCTTCCAGCAGCGAGGCGAAAAGACGCAGCCCTTCGGCGGGTTCAGCGGCGAGGGCGGGTCGCCCTGAAGGCGGATGCGTGTGCGCTGGCGGGCAAGCTTCGGATCGGGGATCGGTGCGGCCGAAAACAATGCCTGCGTATAAGGATGCGCAGGATGTTCGAAGACCGTCTGGCAATCGCCGGCTTCCACCACCTTGCCGAGATAGAGCACCAGCACGTCGTCCGAGATCAGCCGCACGACGGAAAGGTCGTGGCTGATGAAGATCAGCGTCAGGCCGAACTCTTTCCGGAGCTTGCGCAGGAGCGTGATGACCTGCCCCTGGATCGAAACATCGAGGGCCGATACCGGCTCGTCGCAGATGATGAGCTTCGGCCTCGTCACGACCGCGCGGGCAATGCCGATGCGCTGTGCCTGACCGCCGGAAAACTCATGCGGGTAGCGGTTGATCATTTCCGGCACGAGGCCGACAGCACTCATGATGTCGCGCACACGTTCGAGGCGCTGCGCTTTGGAAAGCTTCGGCTCGAAGACGGTCAGCGGCTCGGCGATGATGTCGCCGACCGTCATGCGCGGGTCGAGCGATGCGATCGGATCCTGGAAGATGATCTGCATGTCGCGGCGCGCGGCGCGCATCTCTTCGTCCGACAGGTCCAGCAGGTTGCGGCCCTGCCAGAGGATGCGGCCCCCCTGCGAGCGTAACAGCCGCAGGATGGAGCGGCCGAGCGTGGACTTTCCGCAGCCGGATTCGCCGACGATGCCGAGCGTGCGGCCCTCCTTCAAGTCGAAGCTGACATTGTTGACGGCCGTCAGCATCACCGGCGGCTTGAAGAAGCCTTTGGAGGGCAGTTCGAACTGGGTTGTCAGGTTCTCGACCCTCAACAGCGATCGTTCAGCCATGATTGAGTAGCTCCTCGATACGCGGGAATGGGTGGAAACAGGCTGCGCAATGGCGCGGTGACAGCGTTTCGAGCGGCGGCGGACGATCAATGCAATCGTCTTCTACCTTGGGACAGCGTGGCGAGAAGTTGCAGCCTTTCGGCAGGTGCTGCAGGTTCGGCGGCCGCCCGGGAATGACGACGAGCTGGTCGACGTCCTGATCCGGGCGCGGGATCGCTGCGTGCAGCGCCGCCGTATAGGGATGTGCCGGATTTTCGAAGAGCTCATCGACGGGCGCTTCCTCGACGATGCGGCCGGCATACATGACTGCGACGCGATCGGCGAGGCCGGCAACGACGCCAAGATCGTGGGTGATCATCGCGAGCGCCGTATTCATCTCGGCCGTCAGATCGTTGAAGAGATCGAGGATCTGCGCCTGGATGGTGACATCGAGCGCGGTGGTGGGCTCGTCGGCAATCAGGAGCTTCGGCTTGGTGAGCAGCGCCATGGCAATCACGATGCGCTGGCGCATGCCGCCCGATAGCTCGTGCGGATAGAGGTTGAAGCGGCGCGTGGGGTCGGGGATGCCGACCCGCTTCAGCATATCGAGCGCTTCGGCAGAGGCTGCGCGCGCCGTGAAACCGCGATGAACCTCAAGCTGTTCCGTCAGTTGGCGGGAAATCCTGAGAGACGGATTCAAGGCGGTCATGGGGTCCTGGAAGACCATGGCCATGTCCTTGCCGCGCACCTGATCGAGTTCACGTGGCTTCAGCGACAGCACATCCCTGCCTTCGAGCAGCGCCTGGCCGCTGGTCTTGCCGTTCTTGGCGAGCAACCCCATGATGCCTAGGAAGGTCTGGCTTTTGCCGGAGCCGGACTCGCCGACGATCGCGATGCGCTCGCCGCGCTTGATCGTGAGGTTCAAGTTGGAGACGGCCTTTACCTGGCCGTCCGGCGTTTCGAAGGTGATCGAGTAGTCTTTGAGTTCGAGAAGGTTGTCGGTCATCGTTTAGCGATCCTTCGGGTCGAACGCGTCGCGCAGGCCGTCGCCGATGAAGAGCAGGCTGAGCAGCAGGGCGACGAGGAAGCTTGCGGGGAAGACCAGCAACCAGGGCATGCTCTCCATTGCATCGGTGCCTTCGGCAATCAGCGTGCCGAGCGAGGTCAGCGGCTCCTGAACGCCGAAGCCGAGATAGGAAAGGAAACTCTCCGTGGCGATGATTTCGGGAACGGTGAGTGCAGCAAAGATGACCACCGGGCCGACGAGGTTCGGAATGACGTGTTTGAGGATGATCTTGAAAGGCCTCTGCCCCGAGGCGCGTGCAGCCTCGATGAATTCGCGCTGCTTGATCGACAGTGTCTGGCCGCGGACGATACGGGCCATGGTCAGCCACTCCAGCGCGCCGATCGCGGCGAAGAGCAGATAGACGTTACGGCCGAAGATCACCATCAGCAGGATGACGAACAGGATGTAGGGGAGGGCATACATGATATCGACGAAACGCATCATGACCGAATCCAGCCTGCCGCCGAGATAGCCGGAGACGGCGCCGTAGAGCACGCCGATGACGACGGAGACGACGGTTGCCGTCAGCGCGACGGCAAGCGAGACGCGGGTGCCGTAAAGCACGCGGGCCAGAAGATCGCGGCCGTTCGGATCGGTGCCGAAGTAATGCCCGCTTGCAAAGTCCGGAGGTGTGCGGAAGGCGGCCCAGTCCGGATCTTCATAGTTGAAGGGAATGAAATAAGGGCCGAGGAAGGCGAGGAGGACGAGCAGCGCCAGCACCGCGATCGAGATTACCGCCGCCTTGTTGCGTGACAGGCGCCGAAGCGCATCCTTGGTGAGCGAACGGCCTTCGGGGGCTAGGCCTTCGGCCTGCAGCAACTCGGCGGCGAGCAGTTCGCGTTTTGCGGGGTTGAGGATCATCGGTTTCTCACTTTCGGATCGAGCCACGCATAGGCGATGTCGACGAGAAGGTTGAGGAAGACGATCAGCACCATGTAGAAGATGACCGTTCCGAGAACCATCCCGTAGTCGCGGTTCAGCGCTGCAGTGATGAAATAGCGGCCGATGCCGGGCAGTCCGAAGACGCTCTCGACAACCAGCGAGCCGGTGAGAAGATAGCTTGCCGCCGGTCCGAGATAGGAGACGACGGGCATCATGGCAGGCTTCAGCGCGTGGCGCATGACCGTCAGGCGCGGACCGATGCCTTTTGCCTTGGCTGTCCGGATGAAGTTCTGGTTCATGACCTCGATCATCGAGCCGCGGGTGATGCGCGATATGCGTCCGGCATGCGGCAGCGCCAGAACGACGATCGGCATGACAAGGAATTTGAAGGAGCCGTCACCCCAGCCGCCGACGGGAAGCCATCCGAGACGGATACCGAAAACGAGCTGCAGGATCGGGGCGATCAGGAAGTTGGGAAGCACGACGCCGATCAGAATGAGTGCGCCCAGGATGTAGTCGGGCGTCTTGTTCTGGTAGAGCGCTCCCAGACAGCCGACGGTGACGCCGACAAGGATGGCGAGCAGGAAGGCCGCGGTGCCGATCGTGAAGGTATAGGGCAGGCCGATCATGATCTGCTGCCCGACGGTGAAATCTTCGCTGGCGAAGGACGGGCCAAGATCGCCTTTCAACAGGTCGCCGACATAGATCATATACTGCTGGATCAGCGGCTTATCCAGATTGTAGTGGGCCGCAAGGTTCTTCATGATGACCGGCGGCAATGGCCTTTCGCCATCGAAGGGGCCGCCGGGGGCAAGGCGCAAAACGAAAAAGCAGGCTGTGACGGCGATCCAGAGAACGGGGATCGTCGACAGCAATCGACGGAGTGCATATTTGATCATGATCGTGGACCGGCCCTTCCCGCAGACCGCGGGAAGGGCCGTTTTCCTTACTCTTTCATCGACAGCCAGCGCGTACGGTGGATGTCCTGCACGTTGTCGACGAAGCCCTCGATCTTTGGCGAGACGACGTTCTTCGAGACGTAGTAGTAGATCGGCAAGGCGGCGGAATCGTCCAGCGCCAGCTGCTCAGCCTTCTTGAAGATTTCGGCGCGCTTGGCGAGATCCGTCTGCGCGTTGCCTTCCTTGATCAGCTTGTCGTATTCGGGGCTAGACCAGCGGCCATAGTTCATCTGAACGCCGGTAACGAGCAGGTTCAGGAAGTTGTCCGGATCGTTGTAATCGGCAAGCCAGCCGGCGCGGCCGATTTCCACTTCGCCACTTTTCAGCTGATCATAATGTACCTTGGTCTCGGCATTGACGAGTTCGATATTCACGCCGAGCGGCTTCCACATGGCGGCAATCGCCACGGCAATGCGCTTGTGGTTGTCATTGGTGTTGTACTTGAGCTGTGCCGTTAGTGGATGATCAGGGCCGAAACCTGCTTCCGTAAGCAGTTTCTTCGCTTCGACGACCTTTTCGCTGTAGGGCAAATCTTTCCAGGAGACGTAGGCCGGCTCGCCGTAGTTGGCCGTACCCGGCGGCACCCACGAATAAGCGGGCAGTTCACCCGTTCCGAGAATCTGCGGGCCGATGACCTCGCGATTGATCGCCATGGAAAGAGCCTGGCGGACGCGCTTGTCGCTGAACGGCGGCTTGCTCGAGTTGATCACGTAGTAATAGAGGCCGGAGAACGGAGCCACGTGGGCCTGACCGGGCAGGTTCTTCTTCATCCATTCGTACTGATCGGTCGGGAAGTCCGTAAGGATGTCGAACTCGCCGGCGCGGTAGCGCTTCAGCGCGGCTTCCTGGTCTTCAAGCACGAAGAACTTCGCGCCGTCGATCTTCAGATCTTTGACACCATAATATTGGTCGTTCTTGACGGTTGTAACGTGCGAGCCAGGCACCCACTCGACGGGCTTGTAGGGGCCGTTGGTGACGATGTTACCGATCTTGACCCAGTCCGCGCCCTTGGCTTCGACGACATGTTTCGGCAGCGGGTATGCGGTGTAGTGAGTCAACGCGCCGATGAAATACGGCGTCGGGGCTTCGAGCGTAATCTCGAGCGTCTTATCGTCGATTGCCTTGACGCCGAGCTGGTTGAAATCGGTGATCTCGCCCTTGTTGATCTTTTCGGCATTCTTGATGGTGAACTGCAGATAGGCGTAGTCGGCGGCATTCTTCGGGTCCATGAGGCGCTGGAAGGCGAAGACGAAGTCTCCGGCCGTTACCGGCTGGCCGTCGGACCACTTGATGCCGTCGCGCAGCTTGAAGGTGTAGACTTTGCCGTCATCCGAGACGGTCCAGCTTTGGGCCTGGCCCGGAATCGGATTGAGCTTAGCATCTTCAGCCACGAGTCCTTCGAAGATGTCGCCGGCAATGCGATTTTCCCAGTCGCCGGAGAGCTTTTGCGGATCGAGCGATGCCGGATCGCCGCCATTGTGGATATTGAGCGTGACCGCGTGGGCCGAGAAAGCCAGCAATGTGCCAAGCATTGCTGAGGCTAGAAATTTTTTCGTTGTATGGGTCATATTGGGCCACCTTTCCAGGCTTTTTTGCCTATTCTTAGTCATTTGTTCCCGGTTTTTGACCTGTTACGTGCAAGTCAATGCGCACCTTATCGCAAAGGATTGGCGTTGCAACCCCCAATGAAAGAGGGTTGCTCAAGGTGTGGACAAGCTCGTAGGCGGCGTTTTCTTTGCGATGTGCGTCCCGCCCAAAAGAGGTCACCGGCGCAGTTGTTTTTTGTTTTCCGGGCTTTAGTCTGTGCGCATTTCGAATGGCGCGGAGAATCCGGCAAATGGCGATACAGGCAGCGGAGTGGTGGCGGGGTGCGGTCATCTATCAGGTTTATCCACGGTCGTTTCAGGATACGAACAGCGACGGTCTCGGCGACCTCAAGGGCATTACCCGCCGCCTCCCGCATATCGCCAATCTCGGCGTCGATGCGATCTGGCTCTCGCCCTTCTTCAAATCGCCGATGGCTGACATGGGCTACGACGTCTCGGACTACTGCGACGTCGATCCGATCTTCGGGACGCTCGATGATTTCGACGAGATGATGGCTGTCGCCCATTCGCTGGGGTTAAAGGTCATCATCGACCAGGTGATCTCCCATACGTCCGACCAGCATCCGTGGTTTGTCGAAAGCCGCTCGAGCCGCACGAATCCCAAGGCGGACTGGTATGTCTGGGCCGACCCGAAGCGCGACGGCACGGCGCCGAACAACTGGCTTTCGATCTTCGGCGGACCGGGCTGGGAATGGGATGGCGTGCGGCGGCAATATTACCAGCACAATTTCCTGACCTCGCAGCCGGACCTCAACTTCCACAACACGGAAGTCCAGGATGCGGTGCTGAAGACCGTGAAGTTCTGGCTCGACCGCGGGGTCGACGGCTTCCGGCTCGATACGGTCAACTATTACTTCTGCGACAAGCTGCTTCGCGACAATCCGCCCCATGAGCCGGATACGAGCGACGGCGGTCTCGATGCGCCGGACAGCAACCCCTACGGCATGCAGAACCATCTCCACGACAAGACGCAGCCGGAAAACCTCGATTTCCTGAAGCGCTTCCGGACGCTGCTCAATCAATATGAAGCGCGAGCGACGGTCGGCGAGGTCGGCGACGGCGCGCGGTCGCTGAAGACTGTCGCGGCCTATACGAGCGGCGGCGACAAGCTGCACATGTGCTACACCTTCGATCTGCTCGGACCTGACTTCACGGCCGCGCATATCCGCAACTGCGTCGAGACCTTTCAAAAGACGGTTGTCGACGGCTGGGTGTGCTGGGCCTTCTCCAATCACGACGTCAAGCGCCATGTGAGCCGTTTCGCAAAAGCCGAGGAGGAGCGGCCGATGATCGCCAAGCTGGCAATTTCCGTGCTGGCGGCGCTGCGCGGCTCGATCTGCCTTTATCAGGGCGAAGAGCTGGGACTTGCCGAAGCGGAACTTGCCTTCGAGGATCTGCGCGATCCTTACGGCATCCGCTTCTGGCCCGCCTTCAAGGGTCGCGACGGATGCCGCACGCCGATGCCCTGGGAGGCCGGCAAGGCGCATGCAGGCTTCACCTCGGCAGAGAAAAGCTGGCTGCCTGTTCCCTACGAGCAGGCAGCCCTTTCCGTCGATACGCAGGAAGAGGACGTAAACTCGGTACTCACTCATTATCGCCAGATGCTGGAATTCCGGAAGCGGCATCCAGCGTTGCTTGACGGCGATATGGAATTCATCGGTACAAATCAGGATCTCTTGGCATTCACACGCGAGAAGAATGGAGAGAAACTGCTCTTCGTCTTCAACCTGACCCGCAAGTCTGCGGAGTTCAGATTGGCCGTGGGCATGACGCTTGGCGAGCACGTCGACATGCCGGGCTCTGGCGGATTGGCTGGCAGGGAGTCGATCCAGCTTGAAGCGCTGAGTGCGCATTGTCACCGGATCTGACGCAGGCGGTCTAAGGGATCACTTCAACGGCTTATCAAAATGCCTTTCACCCGATCAGCACAAACCGATCCACGTCCACCATGCCCCGGTCCGAAATCTTCAGGTGCGGGATCACGGGCAGCGGCAGGAAGGCGAGCTGAAGGAAGGGCTCTTCCAGCGTGGCGCCGAGCGCGTAGGCTGCCTTTCGGAGATGGTCGAGAGTGTCGCGGACCTTTTCGTAAGGTTCGAGGCTCATCAGGCCGGCGACGGGGAGGGCGATCTCGCCGGTCACCTTGCCGTCCTCGACGACCACGAAGCCGCCTTTGATTTCGCCGAGGCGGTTGGCCGCGCACGCCATATCATCATCGCTGACGCCGACGACACAGATGTTGTGGCTGTCATGGCCGACGGTGGAGGCGATCGCGCCTTTCTTTAGGCCGAAGCCCTGGACGAAGCCGTTGGCGTGGTTGCCGTTCTTGCCGTGACGCTCGATGACAGCGACCTTGATGATGTCGTTTTCGAGATCGATGCCGGTCTGGTTTCCCTTTGCCGGAAGGCGGTGCCGGCGAAATTCGGTGATGATCTTGCCGGGGGTGACGCCGATGACCGGCGTCTCGTCTTCGGTGGCCGGGACGCCGAAATGAGCCGCGTTGACGGGTCGCGCCTTCACGCTGTCGAGACCGACTGGCGCGACCGGCTTGCGGGTGGCGAAGAGCTCATCGCTGACGCGGCGGCCGGCAGAGAAGACGATCTCGGCTTTGCAGCGCTCCAGGCTATCGATGACGGCGAGATCGGCGCGCCAGCCAGGCGCGATGAGGCCGCGATCCATCAATCCGAAGGCGCGGGCGGCGGAGATCGAGGCGGCGCGGTAGATCGCAAGCGGATCGACACCACTCGCGATTGCGGTGCGGATCATGTAGTCGAGATGGCCCTGCTCGGCAATGTCGAGCGGATTGCGGTCGTCGGTGCAGAGCGCGAGATAGGGCGATAGACGCTCGGTGATGATCGGCATCAAGGCCTTCAGGTCCTTCGAGACCGAACCTTCGCGGACGAGAATATGCATGCCCTTGCTGATCTTTTCGAGGGCCTCTGCTGCGGTCGTGCATTCATGCTCGGTGCGAATTCCGGCCGCGAGGTAGCCGTTGAGGTTTATCCCGCGCAGCAACGGCGCGTGGCCGTCGATATGGCTGCCCTGGAACGCTTCTAGCTTTTCCATGCAGACCGGGTCCTTGTGGATCACGCCGGGGAAATTCATGAATTCCGCAAGGCCGATGACCTTGGGATGATCGCGGAAGGGCAGGAGCTTGTCGATCGGCAAATCCGCCCCAGATGTCTCAAGATGTGTGGCGGGCACGCAGGAGGAGAGCTGGACGCGGATATCCATGATCGTTTCGAGCGACGAATCGAGGAAGAACTGGATACCCTCGGTGCCGAGCACATTGGCGATCTCGTGCGGATCGCAGATGGCCGTGGTGACGCCATAGGGCAGAACGCAGCGGTCGAATTCATGCGGCGTGACGAGCGAGGATTCGATGTGGAGATGCGTGTCGATGAAACCTGGAACGACGATCTTGCCGGAGATGACGATCTCGGTTTCTCCCTCATATGTGCCGCAGGTGCCGACGATGCGATCGCTGCCGATGGCGATGTCGGATTCGACCAGCTCGCCGGTCACGAGATCGAAGAAACGTCCGCCTTTCAAGACGATATCGGCCGGCAGGCGGCCTGTGCCCTGATCGATGAGGCGTTCGAGCTTGGTGGTCATGGGCATCCTCGTTCTGGCCATCCGTCCGTTATAACCGAAGTGCCGGACAAAGCGCTATAAGCGAGACTGCTCCAGAAATGAAAACCGGGCGCCGATAAGACGCCCGGTCAATGGGATTCGACTGTCAGGCCTTATTCGGCGGCGACGATCTTGCCGCCTTCCCACTTGTAGAGCGCAAAACTCTGCGAGGTGAGATCGCCGGTTTCGCCATAAGTGAGCTTGCCGATCGCGGTTGCGATCGGTTCGCCGCTCTTGAGGGCGGCGGCAACAGCTTCGGAGTCTTCGGCGCTGCCAGCCTTCTCAATGCCGGCCTTGAGGACTTCGACGGCCGCGTAAGCATTCAGCGTGAAGGCTTCGGCCGGGATGTTCTTGGCGGTAAGCGCGTCGGAGGCTGCCTTGGAGTCAGCGCTCTTCGTCGCATCGGATGCGTTGGTGAAGACGGTGCCTGCAGCAGCTTCCGTCCCGATATTCCAGAATTCGCTGTTCGAGAGGCCGTCACCGCCGATGATCGTTGCCTTGACGGAAAGATCGGCAAGCTGACGGGCAAGCAGGCCGCCTTCCGGGTGGTAGCCGCCGAAGTAGATCACGTCGACATTTTCGGCCTTGAGGCGGGTGGTGAGCGCGCTGAAATCCTTGTCGCCGGGGGTGATCGCATCATTGATGACCTCGGTGACACCGCCGGCATTGAGCGTTGCCTTGAAGGCGTCGGCAAGGCCCTTGCCATAGGCGCCCTTGTCGTTGACGATAGCGACGCGCTTGTCCTTGAAGTTCTTGAGCACGTATTTGCCGGCGACTTCGGCCTGCTGGTCGTCGCGGCCACAGGTGCGCAGCACATTGGTGAGGCCGCGCTTGGTGAGATCCGGTGCTGTCGCCGTCGGGGTCACCATCAGGATGCCGTTTTCGGCAAGCACGTCGGAAGCGGGGATGGCGACGCCGGAGGTGACCGGACCGACGACGAAGCGAACGCCTTCGCCGACGAGCTGGTTTGCGGCGGAAACGCCCTGCTTGGGTTCGCCCGCGTCGTCGGCAGTCTTCAGGACTACCTTTTGGCCGAGGATGCCGCCTTTCTTGTTGATCTCGTCAACGGCGGTCTGCGCGCCGTTCTTCACCTGGTCGCCATAGGCGGCAACGGGGCCGGTCAGCGGTGCGATCAGGCC
Source organism: Rhizobium mongolense USDA 1844 (assembly GCF_000419765.1). Lineage (GTDB taxonomy): Bacteria > Pseudomonadota > Alphaproteobacteria > Rhizobiales > Rhizobiaceae > Rhizobium > Rhizobium mongolense. Next base: position 86,258 of record NZ_ATTQ01000004.1, read on the forward strand.
GATGGTGATGTCGGCATAGGCAAATGGCGCAAAGGCCAGCGATGCGACAAGGGTCGCGCCAGTCAAAGTCTTCAGACTCATTTTCGTTCTCCTTGGGTGGGGCCTTCTGGCCCGCGATGACTGCCGCGACAACGAAACCCGTTCGTTCAACACCCCAAAGGGATGCGCCAAAAGACGACGGCTACAGTGCGGTCAACGCGCCTTCCGGCCACTTTTGGCTTCGGAAGGCACAGACCAATTTTCTATGAATTTTGCTGCGATTACGCAAGGAGATAACAAAGTGAGGCCCGTCTTCGGCAAATCCGGGAAGAAACAGGCGTCGATCGCGATTTTTTTTAAGTTTTCACGATCTATCTTGTTGGAAGGGCTCTTTGCAGGAAGGCGACGATCATATCGGCAACTTGCCGATGAATGGCGTTTCGATCCGCGCCCTGACCATCCTTGCAGACGATGCTTTCGCCCGGAGCTTCCTCCTCAATCAGCGCTGCCGCTCCCGGTTTGCAAGGCTGCATGAAACTGAAATGCAGGGAGCCGGGGACGAGAGCATAGGAGGTCGTGGCAGAAGGCAGATACTGGGCCAGATAGGCAGAGTCCTTGTTGGTGGCGGCGATATCCGCTTTGGCGGCGGTCTCCTTGTCGACATCCTCGGCCGCTCCGAACACGAGCGCTGGCACGCGGGCGGATGCGAGGCTTTGCGGCGTAAGCCCGCGTCCTGGGCCGAGGTCAAGCGTGACGACCGCGCCGATCCGCCGGTCGCTGAGATCGGCACCCATCGCTAAAGTGGAGGCTGCGTCCCGCCCGAGACCCAACCCCTTGAATATCTTGCAATAGAGAGAGCCGAACTGTGTCATGCAATTCGTCATGACATCCTTGGCATCGAAGCGACCCCCGGCAAGTTCGATGACCGTCCATCCGCCGAGCGAATGACCGATGGCAGCGATGCGGTTGCTCGCAATGCCGCCGGTCAGCTCCCGACGGGAAAGCAACGCGTCGATAACGTGGCTGAGATCGCGCGGGCGCTTCCAGAGAATTACGGCTTCAGGTGGCCGCATATCGAAGGTGGTAGTGCCGGGGTGGTCGGGGGCTGCGACCACATAGCCCTTGTGGACAAGTTCGCTCGCGAGCCAGGCGAGGTTGCGCCAACTACCGCCATAACCGTGTGAAAGAATCACCAGCGGGTGAGGGCCGGTCTCGGCTTCGGCATCCTTGACGACAGGCTGGCCCCTGAAGGCGGGCGTTTCGCCGAGCAGCACCGGCTCCCGGTCGGTATCGGTGGGATACCAGATGCTGACATGCATGGGGCGGCCGCCCTGTTTGTCCGGCAAGGTCATCTCGCGGAACCCGACCGCGGCGAATGCCGACTGGGCGGAGAATGAGACGAGCAAGGCGATAAAAAGCATGAACTTGAGCATGGAAACCTCCGGCTGGAAATGAACTCGTCCTTCCTGCCGGGAATGTGTGCGGGCGGCGACCCGCAACGCGATCGAGGTCGCCGACTTCGCGGAAATCTCCGCCTCTCATGGATTTGGTTCCATGGAGCGAATGCCTGACCACGGCAGCTCTACCGTCAACAGCCGACACCGCGCATTAACTCGGCGGGACGGCGGCTAGGTGGCTGACGCGCTTTGGCAACCGTCCGGGTTCCCAACGCTCTGGCTATCTGCCGTTACACTCGAAGCGACCTTTCATCCAAACCATCATCAGATCATCACCCGCCGCATCATGGGCGGCGGGGTTGGCCTTCAAAAACCTGCAGAGATCGTCCGCTATTTCTTTGGCGGACACATTTGCCGGAAGGCAAAAGTTCATCCCAACCGATTGGCCAAAGTACGCACCATCGACCATTCTTTCAGCTCGAAAGGGCGGCGTTTCGAGATTCCGGCGCGCAAGGTACTCGTCCCGTCCCCACTTCTCTAGCCACCCCGTTACGTAGCCCCTAACGAATTCACGAGAGCTCAGACAATCCACGTATAGGGTCCCTCCCATCGAGAAGCCTTCCGGCAGCTTCGACGAGACTGTGGCCACGAACATCGTCGCGATCAGTAGAGAAATCTGCATGGGTTAATTAAGCCTGACGGCAGTATCCGCCCTGCGTTAGCGCGAAACCTCTCCCCACGTGCGGGGGAGAGGTTAAGGTGAGGGCAGTGCGCCGGTCTCAAATGTTGTTCTGCAAAATCTCGCGCAGTTTGCCGAAGAGCTCGTCGATGTGCTTCTTTTCGATGATGAGCGGCGGGGAAAGGGCGATGATGTCGCCTGTGGTGCGGATCAGCAAGCCGTTCTCATAGGCCCTCAGGAAGGCGGTGAAGGCGCGTTTGGTGGGTTCGCCGGCGATCGGGTCGAGTTCGATCGCGCCGATCAGACCGGTGTTGCGGATGTCGATGACGTTCGCGCAGTCCTTCAGCGAGTGAAGGGCGTCGGCCCAGTAATCCGAGAGTTCGCCAGCGCGGGTGAGCAGGCCTTCTTCCTTGTAGGTGTCGAGGGTGGCAAGCGCGGCGGCGGCGGCGATCGGGTTGCCCGAATAGGTGTAGCCGTGGAAAAACTCGATCATGTGCTCCGGGCCGTTCATGAAGGCGTCATGAATCTCGGAGGTGACGAAGACAGCCCCCATCGGGATGACGCCGTTGGTGAGGCCCTTGGCGGTGGTGATGATGTCGGGCTTCACATCGTAGTACTGCGCGGCAAAGGGAGCGCCGAGGCGGCCGAAGCCGGTGATGACTTCGTCGAAGATCAAAAGGATGCCGTGCTTGGTGCAGATTTCGCGGAGCTTCTGCAGGTAGCCCTTCGGAGGAATGAGAACGCCGGTGGAACCTGCGACCGGCTCGACGATGACAGCGGCGATCGTGGAGGCGTCATGCAGCGTCACGATGCGCTCCAGCTCGGTTGCGATGTCGCCGCCATGTTCCGGCTCGCCGCGGGTGAAGGTGTTCTTGCCCGGCTGGTGCGTATGCGGCATGTGGTCGACGCCGGTCAGAAGCGTGCCGAACATCTTGCGGTTGGAGACGATGCCGCCGACCGAGATGCCGCCGAAATTGACGCCGTGATAGCCGCGTTCGCGGCCGATCAGGCGGAAGCGGGAGCCGTTGCCCTTCACCCGATGGTAGGCCAGGGCCACCTTGAGCGCCGTCTCCACCGACTCGGATCCGGAGTTGGTGTAGAGGACGTGGTCCATGCCTTCCGGCGCGATATCGACGAGGCGGTTCGCAAGCTCGAAGGCCTTCGGATGGCCGAGCTGGAAGGCCGGGGCATAATCGAGCTCGCCGGCCTGCTCGCGGATCGCCTCGGTGATCTTCGGCCGGCAGTGGCCGGCATTCACGCACCAGAGACCGGCGGTGCCGTCAAGGACCTGACGGCCGTCATGGGTCGTGTAGTACATGTCCTTGGCGCCGACGAACATGCGCGGCTCCTTCTTGAATTGCCGGTTTGCCGTAAAGGGCATCCAGAAGGCGCGAAGATCGTTCGGTGCATTGAGGCGATTGGACATGCTGTTCTCCTGGCCGTCGCGGGGCCGTCCCCGGGGCTTTGCGCCCATATTTTTACTGTCCGGTCAAATTATCAGCGCTTCTTGGGGCGTCAAGCCATGGACGCCATCGATGGCGCGTTCCGGCCATTGGCGTATCAAACGCCGCAGCGTTCTCTCAAACAACAGAACCGGCAAATCGAGAGATTTGCCGGCCAAAGTTATATTATCGTGCTGAAATACTGCTCACCGTGCCGTTCCGGAGACATCCCTTTGGCAGCACGGCTTTTTAGCAGACATTATGTCTGCGTTATTATGCTGCAGATCTGCTGCGGCCCTGGACTGCATAAATGTCCTCGAGCGTCGCCAGGATCTTCATCACCGGTTCCGAATTGCTCGAGTAATAAATGGTCTGCGCGTCACGGCGGGTCTTTACCAGCTTCTGGGCCCGCAGCTTTGACAGATGCTGCGAAAGCGCGGACTGGCTGAGGCCAACCTGGGTCGCAAGGACGCCGACAGGAACCTCGCCTTTGACGAGACTGCAGAGGATCAGGAGGCGCTTGGGGTTCGCCATCGCTGATAAAAGGGCGGCCGCCACGTTTGAGTGGTCTGAAAGGTCAGTGGTTTCCATATTTCCAATCTTCCTAAGCGAATTATGTATCCGTATAGGCACAGGGCGTTAGACGGGGTTGGCGGACGTTCAAAACGTAGCAACTGGTCCGGAAGATTGTATATACCTAAATTTCACGTAGCGAGTATGCTATTTTAGATATGTGTGACTTAATGTCCGTCGCATTCTCGATGGGTGACTCAAATTCGCAACGGTTGAGCAAATCACCGGAAATAGCGTCGAACCCTGCGCAATCCACTCCACATATGCGCCATGCCGCATCGTTCGGCGCCTTAAAAAGCTCTGCAAGCGCTTCGGACAGGTCGGCATGCTCCTCTACTAAATCTCGCACTGTCTGCGCTGCCTGCGCGGCCACGGCCTCGTTCGCGGGCGAGAGAATCATGAGGTCGGCACCTTCCAGAACATAGGCGCGGCCGAAGCCGCCATTGAGGCTTGCCGACTGCGGAACGAGACGGAAGAAACGGAAGTCCGGGAAGTCGATATAGAGCTTCGCCTTGGCATGCCGATCGAGGAAACGGGTGCGGATGCGCTGGTGAACGGCGCTTCCGCGCTCGACCGGTTCGGCAATGGATTGGGTTGTGAGCCGCGGATGCGCAAGGGGATCGCCCCTGCCAGGTTCGCCAGTCAAGAGGGAGGCGCGCGGGTCGGCCTCCAGCGCCTTAGTATGCGTCGACAGCGCCGAAACGAGGATGACGGGCACGCCGTCGATATCTGTACCGAGCAGAACGCGGCTTGCAAACGGAAAGCCGGTCGCGGGATCGAGCACTGCAAGAGCAGCATAGCGGGCGGAACGCAAAAGAACGCGCGCGAGCTTGCGCGCTTCTTCGTCCGTTTCCCTGAGTACGGAAGCCTGATCTTTCATGTCCACTTTCTTGACGGAAGCAGACGGCTGGATCAAGCCTGTTCTTTGCGCCGGTGCTGGGTCAGGCCGGCAACGACATCCTGAGCCGAAATCGTGCCGATGATGGCGCCGTTTTCGACGACCCCGATGCTGCCTGGCTGGCGGGCGAGTGCGTCGAGAATATCGACGAGCGGCGTTTGGGCGCGCGCCGTGGCGCTGACGCTCGCCCCCGCCGCATGGCCAAGGCCCGGTTGCATCACATCCTGCGCCGTCAACATGCTGATCGGATTCATGTGCTGGACGAAATCGGCGACATACTGGTCGGCAGGGTTTTTGACGATATCCTGCGGCGTGCCGCACTGGATGATGCGCCCGCCCTCCATGATGGCGATGCGGTTGCCGATGCGGAAGGCCTCGTCGAGATCGTGGCTGACGAAGAGGATCGTCTTCTTCAAGCGCCGCTGGAATTCGAGAAGCTCGTCCTGCAGGCGGGTGCGGATCAGCGGGTCGAGCGCGGAGAACGGCTCGTCCATGAGCAGGATCGGCGCGCCGGTCGCAAAGGCGCGGGCGAGGCCGACACGCTGCTGCATGCCGCCGGAGAGTTCGTTGACCTTGCGATCCGCCCACTTCGTCAGGTTGACGAGTTCAAGCTGCTCCTCGACCCGTTTCTTGCGCTCGGCGTCCGGCATGCCGGCAAGTTCGAGGCCGAAGCCGACATTCTCCGCAACCGTGCGCCAGGGCAGCAATGCGAACTGCTGAAACACCATGGAGACGGTGTGCATCCGCAGATCGCGGAGCGCCTTCGGGCTGCATGCATAGGGATCTACCGGGCCGGTTGCCGAGGAAACTGAAACCTTGCCACGCACGACGGGAGCGAGGCCGTTGACGGCGCGCAGCAGCGTCGATTTGCCTGAGCCGGAAAGGCCCATAAGCACGAGGATTTCGCCTTCCTCGATCGTGAGCGAGGCATCGGCGACGCCAAGAACGAGACCGGTTGCGGCGCCGATTTCGTCGCGGGTCTTTCCCTGATCGACGAGAGAGAGGGCGGTTTGCGGCTTATCGCCGAAGATGATGCTGACATTGTCGAAGCGGACCGAGGTCATGCGCCGTCTCCTTCGCCTGCCGTGCGGAACATGCGGTCGAGAATGATCGCCAAGATGACGATACAGAGACCGGCCTGGAAGCCCATGGAGACATTCACCGTGTTCAGTGCCCGAACGACGGGCTTTCCAAGACCATCGGCGCCGACGAGCGCAGCGATGACCACCATCGATAGCGACAGCATGATCGTCTGCGTGAGCCCGGCCATGATCTGTGGCATCGCGAAGGGCAGCTCGACCTTGCGCAGCACCTGCGTCGGGGTTGCGCCAAAGGACTCGGCTGCCTCGACGAGGGAGGGCGGTGTCGAGATGATGCCGAGGCGGGTCAGACGGATCGGCGCAGGGATGGCAAAGATCACGGTTGCGATCAGGCCTGGCACCATGCCAAGGCCGAAGAGAATGAGTGCGGGGATCAGGTAGACGAATGTCGGGATCGTCTGCATCAGATCGAGCACGGGACGCATGATGGAGAAGACCCATGCGCGTCTTGCCCCGGCAATGCCGAGCGGAATGCCAATCGCCATGCTGACGAATGTGGAGGCGAGAACGAGCGCCAGCGTTTCCGTCGTCTCCTTCCAGTAGCCCTGGTTCATGATCAGCAGCAAACCGAGCAAGGTAAAGACCGCAACGCCGATCGAGCGACGGAGCCAATAGGCGATCGCCGTGATGGCGAGGAGCACGATCAGCGGATGTGGCGCCTGCAGGATGAAGAGCAATGCGCCGATCACGTGCGAGAGAGCGAAGGCTAGCCTGTCGAAAAACCATTCGCCGCTCGACGTCAGCCAGTCAACGGTGGATTTGGCGACGGGGCCAATAGGGATTTTGTAATCGGTGATCCAGTTCAAGGAGCGCGCCTATCCGAAAGAGCAGAGATCAGGATGAAACAAAAAGGGGCGGCGCGTGGGCCGCCCCGTTCATCAGTTTCAAAGGCCGAGGCCGGACTTGACGGCCGCGGCGGCGTCCTTGCCGTCCTTGGTCGTGACGCCGGCGAGCCATGGCTCGACTGCCGTCGGATTTGCCTTCAGCCATTCGGTTGCCGCGACCTGCGGATCCTCACCATCATTGAGGATCTTGCCCATGATCTGGTTTTCCATCTCCAAGCTAAACTTCAAGTTGGACACGAACTTGCCGACGTTCGGGCATTCGGTGACGAAGCCTGCGCGGGTATTGGTGTAGACCGTCGCGCCGCCGAAGTTGGGGCCGAAGGTGCTGTCGCCACCCGTGAGGTAGGTCATCTTGAAGTTCTCGTTCATCGGATGCGGTGCCCAACCGAGGAATACGACCGGCTTGCCGTCCTTCTCGGCACGGGCAACCTGCGCCAGCATACCCTGTTCGGAGGACTCGACGACTTCAAGCCCGCCCATTCCCATCTCGTTCTTCTCGATCAGGGTCATGACAAGGCGGTTGCCGTCGTTGCCCGGTTCGATCCCGTAGATCTTGCCGTCAAGAGCGTCCTTGTGCTTGCCGATATCGCTGAAGTCCTTGATGCCCATTTCGGCTCCCTTGGCGTTGGTGGCAAGCGTGTATTTGGCACCTTCGAGATTGGCTCCGATGGATTCAACCGACTTGTCGTCGAGATAAGGTTGGACGTCCTTTTGTTGTGCCGGCATCCAGTTGCCGAGGAACACATCGATGTCCTTGTTCTTCAGCGACTGGTAGGTCACCGGTACAGAGAGGACCTTGACGTCCGGCTCGTAGCCGAGGCTCTTCAGAACGACCGCGGCGGCGGCGGTTGTTGCGGTAATGTCCGTCCAGCCTACGTCCGAGAAACGCACGGTCGAGCAACTTTCGGGTTCTGCGGCAAATGATGCGGTTGCGATGGAAAGTGCGGCAACTGCAGTGGCGGTGGTCAGTTTGAATGCGCTTGTTGTTTTCATTTTAGACTCCCAGTCTTAGGTTCCCAAGCCAAGCATCAATAGCCGACATTTACAAGCGACCTCAGTGTGTTTGCGCCGCATTGGCTACCCCGAATGCGACGTGTCGCATTTTCCATGACACGGCCGGTTTCCCGTGCATTTTACGATTTTTGCCTCCGGATTTCCTGTGATTATCGATTCTGCGGTCTTTTCTTTGCCGATTCGAGCTTTCAAGAAGCAAAATACGGAGAAAACGATGGCAAAGCTCTATTTCAACTACTCTACCATGAACGCCGGCAAATCGACCATGCTGCTGCAGGCGTCGTATAATTACCAGGAACGCGGTATGCGCACCGTGCTCTTGATCGCAGCATTCGACGAGCGCACCGGCAAGGGTGTCATCGGTTCGCGCATCGGGCTGGAAGCGAGCGCGATCGCCTTCGAGGGGCATACCGATCTTTTCGGGCTCATCAAGGAATTGAGCGGCGAGGGCGGCCCGATCGCCTGCATCTTCGTCGACGAAGCGAATTTCATGACGCGCGAGCATGTCTGGCAGCTCGCCCGCGTGGTAGACCGGCTGAACATACCGGTCATGGTCTACGGGCTTCGCACCGATTTCCAGGGCAAGCTGTTTCCGGCTTCCGAGGAACTGCTGGCGATTGCAGACGAGATGCGCGAGGTGCGCACCATCTGCTATTGCGGCCGCAAGGCGACAATGGTCGTGCGGCTCGGTGCTAACGGCGAGGTTGCGCGAGAGGGCGCGCAGATCGAAGTCGGCGGCAACGAGAAATACGTATCGCTCTGCCGCAGGCATTGGGACGATGCAATGAACGGCGAATGGCGCGCCGAGGCGGTTTGAGCTTCGGCCTCCGAGCGGCTAGGCTAGGCTCGGAGATTCTCTGGAGAAGCCGGTGCGCAAAGCTCCCTCGTTCGACAGTCTATTTGAAGCAGCCGATGCGCTTGTCTCAACCCTGCGCGCCGACGCAACCGCGAGCGCCGACTTCATCGAGGATTTTGCGCGCAACGGAACACAATCTGACGACGAGGCGTTTCTGGCGCAGCGCGATCGGTTCCAGGCTTTTGCCACAGCGCGCGTGGAGTTCGATGGGCTGCTTGGCGAAATGGTGGCCGGCCTCGACCGCATGACGGCGGAGGTTTCGGCGGATCTGGACAGCTTCCGCGGCCTGACCGCGCGCGAGAAGCTGACCGGCTGGTTTTCGAGGCAGCGCATGTGGCACCTCCACAGTCAGCGTGTGCGCGCGGCCCCCGTGATCGAGCGGCTGCTCGACCTGCTGTCGAAATCGAACACCATTGCGGGATTGGTCGGCAGCCACCGTGACTTCGCGCTTGCCTGCCACAAGGCGGCTGAGCGCGGCGTTGTCACGATTGTCGGGCAGCGCCGTCGCCTTGTCGATGCCATCGATATTGCGCGGCTGCGCGTGAAGGAGCTGAACGCAAAAGCACTGACGACGCAGGGGCGCATCGGCCTCTACGGCGGCAAGACCGAATGGGAGCGAATGGAGGAGGAGCGGCGCGCGCTCAAGGTGGAGGCCGAAAAGATCGCCGAAGAAGAGCAGGCGATGCGCCACGAAAGTCAGCGCCGCGAACGCTTCATTACAATGTTCCAGGCGTTTGTCGATGGGTTGAACAGCCAGATCGGTCTTTGCAACGCCTTGGCCCGCAAGCTTTCGATCGATACGGAAGAGCGGCTGATCATCTATCAGGCGCAGGTGGATGCCGACGCTCCGGGTTCGAAACGGAAGATAACGCAAGAGCTGTTTCCGCATATCGCCGGGCCAATCTCGCTCTTCGAAAAAGGTATGCTTGTTCCCCAGGAAATCGGACGGCGCAAGGCGGCAGCGGATGCGGCCTTCGCCAGGAGGTTCGCGGCTTTTGCCGAAAGCCACGACGCGGCCGATGCCCCGATCATCGACCTGGCGCAAAAGCCTTCGAGGTTCAGACTGCGCTTCCTGCGCTAGATGACGGCTTAAAGGCAATAATCGCGATCCCTGATCTTCCTGGCCTGCGCGATCCGTTAAAAATCTCTCCTTCATGTTGTGCTCGATCGAGCAAACACATATGTGAAAGCAGAAATTTCTGACGTTCTGCTAGGAGAAGGGCATGCTCGACCGGATCGCCGGTTTCTTCAGGCTGATCGGCCGCACGATCGCCCGCTGGTTCAGCCTTCTTGCCGCCTGGGCGTTCTGGCCTTTCCTTGCCGCTCATGGCTGGTACCAGCGCCGGACTTGGATGATCCGAATTCCCATCATTGCGCTCGCGGCGCTGCTTGCCGTCCTTTACGCGTACTTCTTCTGGCAGACGCAGGTCTGGTCGAATTTCAATCCGTCCTTCGTCGACCAGTACCGTCTTTCGGAACGCAAGGTCCCGGCCGGCCAGGAACTGCCTGTTGCCGGCGGCGCAGCACCTGCGGCCAAGACCTGCCAGCGTTCTGCGATCGTCGATGTCGCTGCCGATCTGACCGACTTCAACGTCAACCAGAACTCATGGATATCGTCCATGCTGCTCTACCGGCTCGGGCTTTTCGGCATTGACTGGGATCACACGCCGTTCCTCGACAACAAGGCGTCCTTCCAGCGCGGCGTCAATCAGGCGGCGAGGCGGACATCGGCCGAGCTTGTCGATACGCTCGGGCGCGTGCGCGGCACCTCCGGCATCAACAACGATCTTCAGAACGCCCGCGGCAATCTGCAATTCGACGAATACAGCTGGTATTTCGGGCTCAATCCGTTCGGGCCGAAGACGCCGACGCCGAGCTACTACCGTTCGGCCATCGGCAGCCTGCGCAAGTTCAATACCGACCTTGCCAGCTGCAACGCTGTTTTTGACGGCCGTGCCGACAACCTCATCCAGTTCATCGACCGCATTGCCAACGATCTCGGCGGCACGTCCGACATGCTGGCGGAGCGCTCGGAAAATCACAATCGCGGCTGGTTCGACACGCGCGCTGATGACCGTTTCTGGTTCGCCTACGGGCAGCTCTACGCCTATTACGCCATCCTTTCGGCAGCACAGTCGGACTTTTCGCAGGTGGTGGCTGAGCGCAATCTTGGCGCCATCTGGAGCGGCACGACAAAGCAGTTTCAAGCGGCCCTGCGCATCCAGCCGGCGATCATTTCCAATGGTCGCGAGGACGGCTGGATCATGCCGAGCCATCTGGCGACGATGGGCTTTTACATCCTCCGGGTCCGGTCTAACCTCGTGGAGATGCGTTCCGTCCTCGACCGCTGATCGTCAGGGCCGAGGCGAATTGTCTTCGATTTCCGCAATGCGAACCGCTTCGACGAATTCGTGGGTGACGCCGACGATCTCGGTGCCGCGGAAGCGCCTGATCGATATCGCCATCTTGTAGCGGCCGCCCCGGTTATCGACCCTGTAGCATAGTGAAATCCAACCTTGGGCAGGCTCTCGTGCTCGAAGGTCTGCGCTGCGCTGATTCTCTTATGATTTCTCAGGTGATGAGCTTCAATCGGATAGCCTTTGCAACCAACTGTGTGCGGTTCACGCAATCAAGTTTTTTGATGGCGTTCGTCATGTAGGCGTTCACGGTGTGGTCGGAGAGGGCGAGGATCTGGCCGATTTCCACCGAGGTCTTGCCCTGGGCGGTCCAGCGAACAACTTCGAGCTCGCGTGCGGAAAGCGCATGATAGGTGCTGTCTTCGTTGCGCTTGACCGCACTGAAGGCGTCGAAGGCGTGAAGCACGATCACCGTGAGTTCGTTCATCTCGCTCTGGCTGAGCGCTGCGCGGTCGCCCGAGAACCAGAAAACCAGCCGCTTGCCGTCTGCCCCATTGACCGGCAAAACGACGCTGACCGGCATTTTGTGCTGGAGCATCAGGCTGCGTAGTTCGCAGCGAAACATCTCAGACGTTGGTGGATCAGAGAGATTCCATTTTTGCGGGGCGACGGTTTCTCCGAGCACTATCGAAAATGGACAAGCGCGCAACGTATGAGCGCGGTCGAATTCTCTGAGATACGTGCCCGTCAGCGAGGTTTCGATTACTAGCGGTTTGAGAAACAGGTCTTCCGCGGACGGCTTATTCATCAGCGTATAATGGGCAAACCCAAAAGCGTCTGCAATCCTGTGCAAGGCCTGGACAAAAAGAGCGCGCGTTCGCGCCGATGCCAATTCTGCCGATAAAAGTGACTGCCTTTCTGAGGTAGTCATGTAAGACATAATGCGCCCCGCCTTGCCTTCATGTTAAAGCTATAAAATACGCTAATTGGCGGTCACGCTAGCCCTAATCGACTTGGGATACGCTGATTAAATCATACTGTTAAAAATTAATCACACTGCACGCTCTCTGGTTGTGTTTAATATTATACAGGTAGCAGTCCGGCCGGCGTTACTTCTTCTTCTACTGCATAAGTGTGGGTTTCCGCACGCCGCGCAGCGGCAGAATCACTTCGGAAAGAAATCGCCGGTGGGCCTGCGTACCGGCGACGCGTGCCTTGATGGGATAAAATCGAAGCCGCCTTTGACCATGTGGCACGCTCCATGACCCCGTCTGAATGCTTCACGGCGTCAGCGAAGGTATCGAAGACGTCGCGCGGGCAAGGGGCGGCGGCCCCCGACATCTGCAGCTTGGCGCTCGAACAGGTAATCTCGGTCAACACGGCGGCAGCGGGCGGCAACGCAAGGTTGAGAAGCGCCATGTCATCGGGAATGCCAAGCGAGCCGCCCGTGTCCCCCTTGCCGGTGCCGCCGCCGAGCGCCTTGCCCCAGCACGTGCCGTCAGTCCCGATGCCCTGGTGATGACAAGACTTCTGTTCCATTCCCCGGCATCTGATGGCGCCGGCGCGTTATAGAGCCTAACGATATCTCGCCACGCCGTTTTCCGTGACGTCCGGTGTGTTCCAGGTGCCGTCGCAGCAGATACGAGATTCACGATCCTTTGCTTTTTTTACCTCGGGAATGCGTCTGCACAACGTAAGTTTCAATGAATAACGCTCTCGAAAGCTGCGTCCCTGAGTGACGTGCGATTGTGGTGGAGGCAGTGAAAAAGCGGCATTCGGGGTCTTGTTTCCGGCGCGGGGATCGCGGCATGTTCCGGGGTGAGAAGCATAAGCTCCCGGGGAGACCAGCGTGGCCATCAAATCCGATATCGAAATTGCGCGTGCGGCAAGGAAGAAGCCCATTTTCGAGATCGGCGCGACGCTCGGCATCCCGGCAGAACATCTCGCGCCTTATGGTCACGACAAGGCGAAGGTCCGCGCGGAGTTCATCGCCGCGCAGGCGGGGAAGAAGGATGGCAGGCTGATTCTCGTCACCGCCATCAACCCGACACCGGCCGGCGAGGGCAAGACGACGACCACCGTCGGCCTCGGCGACGGTCTCAACCGGATCGGCAAGAAGGCCGTCGTATGCATCCGCGAAGCGTCACTCGGGCCATGCTTCGGCGTCAAGGGTGGTGCTGCCGGCGGCGGCTATGCGCAGGTCATCCCCATGGAAGACATCAACCTGCATTTCACCGGCGATTTCCACGCGGTTACTGCCGCGCACAACCTGCTCGCCGCGATGATCGACAACCATATCTACTGGGGCAACGAGCTGGACATCGACCTGCGCCGCGTGACCTGGCGCCGCGTGATGGACATGAACGACCGGGCGCTGCGCGAAATGGTGTCTTCGCTCGGCGGCGTTGCCAACGGCTTTCCCCGCCAGAACGGCTTCGACATCACCGTCGCTTCGGAAGTCATGGCGATCCTCTGCCTGGCGACGGACCTCAATGATCTGGAAGTCCGCCTCGGCAACATCATCATCGGCTATCGCCGCGACAAGACGCCAGTCTATGCCCGCGATCTGAAGGCGGACGGCGCGATGGCGGTCCTCCTGAAAGACGCGATGCAGCCGAACCTTGTCCAGACGCTGGAGAACAATCCGGCTTTCGTCCATGGCGGGCCGTTCGCGAATATCGCCCATGGCTGCAACTCGGTGATTGCGACGAAGACGGCGCTGAAGCTCGGTGATTATGTCGTGACCGAGGCGGGGTTCGGGGCCGATCTTGGCGCAGAGAAATTCTTCGATATCAAATGCCGCAAGGCGGGGCTGAAGCCCGATGCGGCGGTGATCGTTGCCACGGTGCGCGCGCTGAAGATGAACGGCGGCGTGAAGAAGGAGGATCTGGCGGCAGAAAACGTCGCGGCACTCGTCAAGGGTTGTTCGAACCTCGGGCGGCATCTCGCGAATGTGCGGAAATTCCGCGTCCCGGTCGTGGTCGCGATCAACCATTTCGTTTCGGACACGGATAAGGAAATCGCGGCCGTCCAGGACTACGTTGCTCGCCACGGCGCCGAAGCGATCCTCTGCCGCCACTGGGCGGAAGGCTCGGCTGGCATCGAGGATCTCGCCTACAAGGTGGTGGAACTGGCGGAATCCGGCCAGGCGAGATTCGAGCCGCTTTATGCCGACGGCGTGCCGCTGTTCGAAAAGATCGAGATCGTTGCATCGAAGATCTATCACGCCGGCGAGGTGACGGCGGACAAGGCGGTTCGCGACCAGCTCATCGTCTGGGAGGAGCAAGGCTACGGCAACCTGCCTGTCTGCATGGCGAAGACGCAGTATTCCTTTTCGACAGATCCGAACCTTCGCGGCGCGCCCGAGGGCCATATCGTGCCGGTGCGCGAAGTGCGGCTTTCGGCAGGCGCCGGGTTCGTCGTCGTCATCACAGGAGAAATCATGACAATGCCGGGGTTGCCGAAATCGCCATCCGCCGAGCGGATATTCCTAAATGAGCAGGGTTATATCGAGGGGTTGTTTTGAGTTTGCTGCGAAACTTTATTTTCACCGCAGTGGCGGTCCTTTCACTGTCTGTAGCGAATGGTTCCATGGCCGCCGATGCGCCGTCTGCCGAGGAACAGAGCATGGCGGATTTCATCAAGACCACCCCTGGCTGCTTGGAGTTCAGCGACCAGTGTTCGATTTGCGCCATGGTCGACGGCAAGGCCGAATGCTCCACGCCGAAGATCGCCTGCGTCAAGAAGCCGTATGTGTGCACAAAACGTGCGGACAACTGAAGCGGCGATCGGCTCGGCAACCAGCTCCAGGTATTGGAGCATTAGCGAGGCTAACTAGTGGCAATAATGAAAGCCTCCCTTGCGCTGCAGCACGTCCATGTGGAAATGCGTCTCATGCGCGCTATCGCTTTCGGGGTCGAGCACGGTGGAAAAATAGAGGCAGCCGGAGGCGCTGACTGTGCGTTGGAAGGCGCCGGTGAGGGTGGGGTCTTCCCGGCGCGGCTTTACCGCAACGGGATCGCCCTTTTCGAAACCGAAGCTCGCGATATCGATGGCATTGCCGCGGGCATGTTCGGAAATCTTTCCTATCTCCGCGCCGTTGCGCAGGCGACAGACGTATGACGACGCCTGATTGACCGCCGTGATCCGGCCCTGTTCCTTCGCGGCGGCGGTGGCGGCTGGAACGACACTCTCCTTCATCCAGCGGGCAAGCGCCAGAGCCGCCGGGCAGCGCAATGTCGCTTCCGGCTTCACCTTGATGCCGGGAAGCGCCTCCATAAGACTGATCGGCTTGTCGATGCCGCAGCCGTGGCCATCATCGATGCGTGGGATATCCTTGAAGACGGCGCCAAGCGCCTGCAATTGCCTCACGCATTGCGCGTGATCGGCCTCGCTTTCCGCCTCGATGGTCAGGTTCTGAGCTTCCAACGTGCCGGGTGCCGGCGGGCCGAACTTCTCCGGCTTCTTGTCCTGCGGCTTAGCCGCCTCCGAAGGCGTCTCATTTTGAGGGGCGGGTGTGCTCTGTGCATCGTTAACGGTTGATGGCCTCGGTTCGGGGGTTGGCGCCGTTTCTGCCGGTGTTTCGGCTTCGCCGGCAATCTGCGGCTTTTTGTGCGGGATGGGACCTTTGTCCGGGAGGCTTGCGCCAGTGAGGATAATCAGGGTTGCGGTGGCCGCTGCAATTGCGATGTTCTTCAAGCTTCAACCGTCCATGGCTGCCGATGGAAAAGGGGCAACGCATGAGGGCGGATTTCGTTGCAATTTCGCAACGTTTCCGGACGTCGTTAAAACATGAGTATTGAATTCAACATAAATCAGGCGTTTATATTGACAAATATACTCATGTTTTTTATGCGGCAGGAAGAAGGCGGAATGTTGGGTCCCGCCGAAAATCCGAAAAGCCTAGCCAGCCCCTCGAGCGCCTGACGCGCACCGACCAGCCAGCCCGGTAGCTATTCATCCTAGAGGGTTGGTTTAATGATTATCCGCAATTCGCGCGCCGTTCTTTTGGCTTGCACTGCACTGTTCGTCTTGGGCGCGGGCTCCCCGGCATATTCGCAAAGCCAGGAAGAGGAGGCGGCTTCCCAAAAGACGGATCGCGTAACGCCGCTCAAGAAGATCGTCGTCGGTGCGGGGCAGCGCAAGATCGCCATCGATACGCCGCAGGCCGTTACCGTTCTCGACCAAAAGGATATCGATGATCTCCAGGCTGAAACGATCGGCGATATCTTCAAGGATGTGCCTGGCGTCTCCATTGCCGGCAGCGACCGTGTCTTCGGCGAGGCGTTCAATATCCGCGGCATCGGCTCCACCGAGGATTCCGCCGACGGCTCGCGCATCGTGGTGAACGTGGACGGAGCCCAGAAATTCTACGAACAGTACCGGATGGGATCGTTCTTCTCGGACCCTGAGCTCTACAAGTCCGTGGAGGTGCTGCGCGGGCCGGCCTCTTCCACGCTTTACGGCGCCGGTGCCCTCGGCGGCGTCATCAACTTCACCACCAAGGATGCCTCCGACTTTCTGCAGGAGGGCTATGACAACGCTCTCAGGCTCAAGAGCAGCTACGAAACAAACGGCAACGGCTACCTCGGCTCGTCTATTTTCGCGCATCGCTTCAACGAAGGCGCCGAATTCCTCGGCATGCTGAACAAGCGTGGGTCCAGCCAATTCGAGTTGGGAGACGGCAGCGACCTGTCGGGTTCCGACTTCCAGTCGTGGTCAGGTCTTGCCAAAGGGACTTTCCATTTCGGCGATGGCGACGAGCAGACGCTGCGCTTGTCCTATCAGCATTGGGACAGCGGTGCTAACGACCAGGACTATGCACAGACCGGCACACAGGCCGCGTTCGGTACTGTCGACCGCCATGTAGTCGATGATACCGCGGTACTGAGCTACGAAAATCCCATCAGCGACAATCCGTGGCTCGACCTCAAGGCCAGTCTCTCATACTCTGATACTTCGGTTGACCAGAGCGATGGAACGCTCGGCGGTTTCTCGAACATCATCGATGCCGATTACGGCTACCGGACATGGCAGGCCAATCTCCAGAATACGTCTGAGTTCTCCGGCGATGGCTGGGTAAACTACCTGACCTACGGCTCCCAACTGAGCCATCAGGACCGCACCGCGGATTCGCCGCTTGCGACCAGCCCGACGCCCGGTGCGATCGCCACACATCCCGAGGGCACCGACAACAAGGTCGGACTCTTCGTGCAGAACGAATTCGTCTATGACGAGCGGCTGACCATCATCGGCGGCGTTCGCGGCGACTTCGTCTGGAGAGAGCCCGGCGATTCCACGGCGGCTTTCAGCAATGCCGTCGACGTCAACGATCAGGCTTTCTCGCCCAAGCTTGCCGCGCATTACAAGCTCACCGACGAATTCGGCGTTTTTGGTTCGATTGCCCGCACGGAACGTCTGCCGACGTTGGATGAGCTCTACACCTGGAGCAAGGGAACAAGCCTGGACCTCAAGAAGGAAAAGTCCAACAACTACGAAGTCGGCTTTACAGCAACACGGGATGACATATTCCAGGCGGGCGACAACATCAGTTTCAAGACGACCGCCTTCTACAATGACCTGGAGAACCTCATCGCTACCACGGGCACGGGCGCGTCCTCCTATTTCTACAATGTCGGCAAGGCCCGCATCTATGGCGTCGAAGTCGAAGGGGCGTACGAATCGGACTACGCTTTCGCCAAGCTTGCCTATACCGGCACGCAGGGCCAGGACCGCAGTGATGGGGTGAACTACAACAAGCCGCTGCCGACCGTGCCGGCCCACAAGATCGCCTTCACCTTGGGCGGCCGGCTTCCCGAGCGCGACATCGAATACGGCACCCGCGTAACGCATGCCTTCGAGGCGCAGAACAGCGTCCGCGGAACGGCAGCATCCTCCGGTTCCACGCCCAACCATCTCGTCGTGCCGGCCCCTGATTGGACGACCGTGGATATCTTCGCCTCCTGGAGGCCGCAGAGTGGTGAGATGCAGGGATGGCAGGTCCAGGCCAGCGTCAACAATCTCTTCGATCAATACTATCGGGAAAATATCTCCAACGATTACGCCAAGGGGCGCACGTTCAAGATCACTTTGAGCAAGCAGCTCGATTGGTAGTTCGGGTTAGCGGGTTCGCTTCAACTGGTGCCAGCCGGCAAAAGCGAACCCGAACCCGCTTAAAACCGCTCTTGCGCTTCCCCCAATCTCACGCTAACAATCCTCCCATGAAGACGTCGTTGAACATTGCTGTTTGGTGGTGGGCTCGCTGAGGCGGCCTCGACCAATCGTGTTCAAAGACGACGAGTGAGCCGCCCGAGACTTCGAGGCGGCTTTTTTGTTTTTAAGGCCGCCTCTCGTCCGGGCCCCGATAACGGAGTGGAACAATGGTAACGATCCTTCGGGACGATGGTGCGGAAATCTACGAGACGAGGGGCGGCGTTACAGTTACCCGGCAGCGCAGGGCAATCCCCTATGCTGATGCCGTGGTCTCCTATGTCGACAAGCTCGATGAGCGTCGCGGCGCGGTCTTTTCCTCCAACTACGAATATCCGGGGCGTTACACACGCTGGGATACGGCCGTCGTCGATCCGCCGCTCGGCTTCTCCTCTTTCGGGCGCGACGTCTGGATCGAAGCCTATAACGAGCGTGGCGAAGTGCTGCTCGCCTTCGTGACGGAGCGGCTGAAGACCGTTGCCGAGCTGGAGCTTGGTGCTGCCACCGCGCGCCGCCTCGATCTCAAGGTGAAGATGCCCGATCGCGTTTTCACCGAAGAAGAACGCTCGAAGATGCCGACGGTCTTCACCGTTCTGCGCGCCGTCACCGACCTCTTCTATTCGCAGGCGGACGCCAGCCTTGGCCTATATGGCGCCTTCGGCTACGATCTCGCCTTCCAGTTCGATGCGATCAACCTGAAGCTCACGCGCCCTTCTGATCAGCGCGACATGGTGCTCTACCTGCCGGACGAGATCCTTGTCGTCGACAATTACTCCGCCAAGGCCTGGATCGATCGCTATGATTTCGCCAAAGACGGCCTGACGACCGAGGGCAGGAAGGGCGAGATCGCGCCCGAGCCCTTCAAGCAGACGGACGCCATTCCGCCGAAGAGCGATCATCGGCCGGGCGAATATGCCGAACTCGTCGTCAAGGCGAAGGAAAGCTTCCGCAAGGGCGATCTCTTCGAGGTCGTGCCGGGGCAGAAATTCATGGAGCGCTGCGACAGCAGGCCTTCGGATATTTCCAAGCGGTTGAAGGCGATCAATCCGTCGCCCTATTCCTTTTTCATCAACCTCGGAAACCAGGAATATCTGGTCGGCGCCTCGCCGGAAATGTTCGTGCGCGTTTCGGGCCGCCGCATCGAGACCTGCCCGATCTCCGGCACGATCAAGCGCGGTGACGATCCGATCGCCGACAGCGAACAGATACTGAAGCTGCTCAACTCCAAGAAGGACGAATCCGAGCTGACGATGTGCTCGGACGTCGACCGCAACGACAAAAGCCGCGTCTGCGAGCCGGGTTCGGTCAAGGTCATCGGCCGCCGGCAGATCGAGATGTATTCGCGCCTCATCCACACTGTCGACCATATCGAGGGGCGGTTGCGTGATGACATGGATGCTTTCGACGGCTTCCTGTCGCATGCCTGGGCCGTCACCGTCACCGGTGCGCCGAAGCTCTGGGCCATGCGCTTCATCGAAAGCCATGAGAAGAGCCCGCGCGCGTGGTATGGTGGGGCGATCGGCATGGTCGGCTTCAACGGTGACATGAACACCGGGCTGACGCTGCGCACCGTGCGCATCAAGGACGGCATCGCCGAAGTCAGGGCAGGGGCGACCCTTCTCAACGATTCCGACCCGCACGAAGAAGAAGCCGAAACCGAACTCAAGGCCTCCGCTATGCTTTCTGCCATCCGCGATGCCAAGGCCGGCAACGCCGGCAAGATCCAGCGCGACGTTGCCGCCGTCGGCAAGGGCGTCAACATCCTCTTGATCGACCATGAAGACAGCTTCGTCCACACCCTGGCCAATTACTTCCGCCAGACCGGAGCGACGGTTTCGACCGTGCGCACGCCGGTGCCGGAGGAGATTTTTGACCGGCTGAACCCGGACCTCGTCGTCTTGTCGCCCGGACCTGGCAATCCGAAGGATTTCGATTGCAAGGCGACGATCAAAAGGGCGCGCGCCCGTAACCTGCCGATCTTCGGCGTCTGCCTCGGCCTACAGGCGCTTGCCGAAGCCTATGGTGGCGAGTTGCGCCATCTGGCGCTGCCGATGCACGGCAAGCCGTCGCGCATCCGGGTGCTGGAGCCAGGCATTGTCTTTTCGGGCCTCGCCAGAGAGGTGACGGTCGGCCGCTATCACTCGATCTTCGCCGATCCCTCGACCCTGCCGCGCGATTTTATCATCACGGCAGAAAGTGAGGACGGCACGATCATGGGCATCGAGCATGCGAAGGAGCCGATCGCCGCCGTCCAGTTCCACCCGGAATCAATCATGACGCTCGGCGGCGACGCGGGCATGCGGATGATCGAGAACGTAGTGGCGCATCTGGCGCGCAGGGCGAAGACGAAGGCGGCTTGAGCGGACGCCCGCACTTCGGCAGGTTCGCTGCCGTGGATCGGCCGTTTATGCTCGGCGTTTGACGACGCGCAGGTTCATGTCGGACCGCAGCCTGAAGCCGAGCGACCTATAGAGGCCAATTGCCGGCGTATTGTTCGCATAGGCATGCAGATACGCCGTTTCGCCCCGGGCGGCGATCTCGCCGGCGACAAAAAGAAAGAGCAACGTTCCAAGCCCGCGCCGCTGGAATTGCGGATGCGTGCAAAGCCCGCTCAGTTCCGCAAAGCCGGTCTGCCGCAGCCGCTGGCCGGCCATGGCGATGAGCCTGCCTTCAGCCTTGATCCCCCAGAAGGTGCCGAGGCTCTGCGCCCGCCGCGTGAATGGACCGGGCTTGGTCAAGGTCGCAAGCGCCAGCATCTCCGCGGCGTCGACCTCGCTCAGCGGCTGTATACGTGAATCCGTGATCCTCTCATGCGGCCGTTCGGCGATCATCTGGACGGCTAAAGCCTCGGAAACAGCAGCCAACCCTCGTGGAACGGCGATCGGACCGGCTTCGACAAGCAGCATCGTTTCGTCGGCTTCCGGGAGGTTTTCCAATGCCTCGAGACTTTCCGGCGTATCATCCGCCGAGGCTGCGAAAGGAACGATGGACGGCGGGTATCGCCGGGCTCGCTCGTTGCCTTCGGCGAGGCTCGCATGCGCGGTGTCGAGCGCGCTCCAGATCGGGCGGTCGAGAATATGTCTCATGTCGTTTCCTCGTTCGCGGCGCGGCGGGCAAGGGCAGCTTCGGCAAGACCGTCCTCGATGGCGGCCAGCTGCGCGAGGATCGGTCCGTTCAGATCGCCGCAAAGATCGGCGACTGCCGCCGAAATCCGCGGCCACACCGATTGTTTCGAGTAGTCGACGAGTTCCTGTCCCTTCCGGGAAAGCGAGATCAATCGCCGTCGCTGGTCGTCGGGCGCTGCCTGCATGTCGACCAAGCCCAATTCCAGCAACTGACTTACTGTCCGCGTGACACCCGGCTGCGTGATGCCGACCGCCTGTGCAAGCTCGCCGATCGTCAAAGGGCCGGCGCGATCGAGCGCTGCGAGAAACGGATACTGGGCAGCCTGTATGGCGATGCCGTATTCTTCGATGATCTGCTGGGTATCGGCCTGCAGACGCTCCCCGATGCGGCGGAAACGACTGCCCATGCACAGAAAACCGAGGGTTCGCACGACGTCGTCAACCATAGGAAACCTCCGCAATCAATCAACAGTTATATAACGTGTTATGCAATTTTCGTCAATCGATACCGCGGCCGACCAATTTGACAAAATACCGATAATCCCCCATATCACCCACATTGACCGCCTGCGCGATTTTCGCGCGGGCGGTTTTGCGTTTGAATGGGCCAAATGCTGCAATTCATTCGCATCCGCACTGAGGCCGGCAGGTGATCGATATGGACGGACAAGGCAATCTCGCGGTTCAGCGGCTGGCGCTTTGGAGCATTCCGCTATCGCTCGGTGTCATGGGACTGAAGATGGCAGCGTGGTGGGTCACCGGCTCGGTCGCGCTGCTTTCGGACGGGCTCGAGTCGACCGTCAATGTCGTTGCCGCCTTCATTGCCTATTTCGTGATTCGCTACGCGCAGAAGCCGGCGGATCACGACCATCCGTTCGGGCACCACAAGGCCGAGTATCTCTCGGCGGTGACCGAAGGCGCGCTCATCGTGGTCGCCGCGCTTTTGATCGTCAAGGAGGCGATCGGCCATCTGGCGGCGCCGCGCATGCTTGACGCGCCTGCGCTCGGCCTCGCGATCAATTTCGCGGCGGGCGTGATCAACGCAGTCTGGGCGCAACTGCTGATCCGGACTGGCCGGAAACACCGCTCGGCGGCGCTTTCCGCCGACGGCCAGCATATCATGTCGGACGTCGTGACCTCCGTCGGCGTGCTGATCGGCCTGTTTCTGGCAATCGCGACCGGCAATCCGATCTTCGATCCGGTGCTTGCGATCCTGGTCGCCGTCAACATCCTCTATCAGGGCTGGAAGGTGATCTCGCACTCGATCGGTGGGCTGATGGACCAGGCGGTGGAACCGGAGGAAGAGGAGGCGATCAAGCAGGCGATCGCCACGCATGCGGCGGGCTCGATCGGCGTTCACGACCTGAAGACCCGCCGGGCGGGGTCTGTCACCTTCGTCGATTTTCATCTTGTGGTTCCGGCCACAATGCCGGTAAGGCAGGCGCACGATATCTGCGACTGCCTTGAAGATGCCATCCGCGCGGTGCATCCGGGCGCCAGCATTGCCATTCACGTCGAGCCCGAGGGTGAAAGGGCCCATGGAATCCGCGTCAAAGTCGTAAAGGACGTCTAATGCCGAAAACCGATGTTTCCAGCCTGTCGATGCTGGGAAAAGAGACCGAAACAGCCAAGTCGCCGGAAGAGGCGGTGCTGGAGAAGGTGCCGTCGAACCACGTGGGCACCGACTACGTGGTGCGCTTCACCGCGCCTGAATTCACCTCGCTCTGCCCGATGACCGGCCAGCCGGATTTCGCCCATATCGTTATCGATTACATTCCGAACGAATGGCTGGTGGAGTCGAAGTCGCTGAAGCTCTTCCTGCATTCCTTCCGCAACCACGGCGCCTTCCATGAGGATTGCTCGATCTATATCGCCAAGCGGATCGTCGAACTGCTCAATCCGAAGTGGCTACGGATCGGCGCCTATTGGTATCCGCGCGGCGGCATTCCGATCGACGTCTTCTGGCAGACAGGCAAGCCGCCCGAAGGCGTGTGGCTGCCCGACCAGGGTGTCGCGACCTATCGCGGCCGCGGCTGACGCTTAGGCCGATCGATCAGACATCGAAACTGTCGTCGCCAGACTGATCGTCAGCGACGTCGTCATCATTGTTGTCGTCGCTGCTGTAGTCGGCCTGCCGGATGTCATTGTTATTGTTGTCATCGGCAACCTGAGGGTTCTGATCGCCATAGTAGTTGTTGATGACGGTCTCCTCGGCGGGGGCGCCGGCATTGCCGGAAGGGTTGCTGCCGGAAAAGGGCGAGCCCCAGCCGAGCGACGACATATGAGTGCCGAAGATGCCGCTCAGCGAATTGGCAAGCAGCATGCCGCCCGCCACGCCGGCGGCGGTGCCGAGCGCGCCGCGAAGGAAGCTGCCGCCAGCAGAAGGCGCGCCGGGTTGCGGGTCCCACGGGCCGCTCGGCTGCTGCCGCATCGGGCGGACGGGATCGTCGTAACCGCGATCCTGATGGATGGTCTGACGCGGCGCATTGCCCCAGGGATCCGAGGTCGGTGCCGGTTGCTGCGCCTGGCCGGTGCCGAAGATCGAACTCAAAAAACCGCCACCCTGTTCGGCCTGGTGATGTTGGCTTTCGCCGGCCTCGAGCTGGCGGATGCGCTCTTCCAGTTCCTTGATGTGGTTGGCGGCCGCTTCAAGACCCTTTTCCTGAACGATGACGGCCTGCGCCAGATAATAGGTCGTATAGGGCTGCTCGCGCACGCCCTGATCGATGAAGGCCTCCGCTTCGCGGTCGCGCGGTGTCGCGGCGGCGGTGCGGATCCTGTCGAAGAGGCCGGCCAGCAATTGGCGTTCTTCCGGTGACATAGCTGTCTTCCTTGTGTCTTTCGTGCGGACATGGCCGCCTGAGGATGAGGTAGGAACCGATTTTGGCTTTTCAAAGCCGCGGCGCGTCACATTTCGGTAAGGCGGTCAGGACCGGACCCAGACGCGCAGCGGGCCGAGCGACGTAAAGCCGAGCTCCAGCGCATCACTCAAATCATCGCCGTGCTCGTAGCCGACGACCGGCATGCCGGGAAAGATCTCGGCCGCCTTCTGCAGCAGCCCGGCGCGGATGACGCGCTCCGTCTTTTTGATGGCAAAGACATTCGAGTGGCCGACCACATTCGACTGGCGGTTGAGAATGCCGCCGCCGCAGAGCGCTTCGCTCTCGAAGGCGGCAAGAAAGGCGATATCCGCATCGCGCAGCAGCGGTTCAGCGAAGAGCGGCGGGTCGCCGGCGCCCCAGGCTCTTTCCCAAAGCTCGAGGTCAACCGCCGTTGTGATCCGCTTCCATGTCAGGGGCTGCTCTTTCGGCGCATGAATCCCAACCGCCTCGATGCCGATCCAATCGGCCTCGAACAAGATTTCGAAACCGAAAGGAGTAAGGTTGAGCGCCGCGTAGCTGTCCTTGACGCCCCAGCCGCCTTTTCGCCAGCGGATCAGCACAGCTATCGCTTCCTCCTGCTCGCGCGCGCTATCAGCGCCCGTCAGCGTTATGACGTCCGGATAAAAGGGCGGCGTGCCCTGGCGGTGAAGCCAGAGGGTTGCGGAAAATTCGCCGGGCACGCCTTGCGCCTGACAGACGGCATTGCACCAGAGCGCATTGTTGCGGACAGCCGCGCGCAGCATTTCCGATGGCATTTTCTCCTCCGCTTTCAAGCGCTCCGGCAGAATGCGAGCATATCGCCGGTTTGTCATAAGAATATCTTCACCCGTTCCGTGGCTTGTCTTTTTCCCGCATTGTTTTACCCATTGAGTCGCACTATGTGCGAGGAACCCGATTTGGAAGTAAGAGAGGTTCGAATGAACGACGAAGAACAAGACGACGACAAGACGAAGGAGCTGCCGCTCGGCAAGGAAACGGAGGCGAATCTTTTCAAGTCGCGTTCGATCTTCATCTACGGGCCGATCAACCAGGAAATCGCCCAGAAGGTCTGCTCGCAGCTCGTGGCGCTTGCTGCAGCCAGCGACGAGGACATCCGTATCTATGTCAGTTCGCCTGGTGGTCACGTCGAATCCGGCGATTCGATCCATGACATGGTCAAATTCATCAAGCCCAAGGTCTGGATGATCGGCACCGGCTGGGTCGCCTCGGCCGGCGCGCTGATTTACGTCGCGGTACCGAAGGAGCGGCGTCTTTGCCTGCCGAACACGCGCTTCCTGCTGCACCAGCCGTCCGGCGGCACGCGCGGCATGGCCTCCGACATCGAGATCCAGGCACGCGAAATCATCAAGATGAACGAGCGTCTGAACAAGATCATGGCGACCGCCACTGGCCAGTCGATCGAGAAGATCGCCGCCGACACTGACCGCGACTACTGGCTTTCGGCTGAAGAAGCCAAGGCTTACGGCCTGGTTTCGCGAATCGTAACGTCGCAGAGCGAGATTTGATTTCACTTCGCCCCGGTGGGGAGAAGGCGGGCTGAAGGCTCGAATGAGGGGGCGGCGCGGCAAGCGTTGCCCCTTTTTTCTTGGTAGCAGCGAGTGTTTGCAACAAATCTCAAGGATCGATCGCCCCGCTACACCGGCTCCCACATCTCCCCTGACGAGCATCGTCTCCCTGAGGAGACGAGGGAACCATAAGGCGGGCATCTGGACTTGCGCGACTCCATTCGATGGGGCTCCATGGACCTTTTCCAGTCATCCGAGACCCGCCATGCTCAAAGACTTTTCCGTCCAGGCCCTGTTCATGGGCGTCCTCACAGCCTTTGTCGGCTTTGCCAGTTCCTTTGCCGTCGTGCTGCAAGGATTGCAGGCAGTGGGCGCGACGGACGGGCAGGCGGCTTCGGGGCTTATGGCGCTGTCGATCTCGATGGGCATCTGCGGCATCGTGCTGAGCGCGGTAACACGGCTTCCGGTCAGTATTGCCTGGTCGACGCCGGGTGCAGCACTTCTTGCGAGCACCGGGGCGATCGAGGGTGGGTTCAATGCCGCCGTCGGTGCCTTTCTGATCTGCGCGGTGCTGATCGTCGTCGCCGGCCTCTTCAAGCCGCTTGGCCGCGCGGTCGCTGCGATTCCGGCGCCGCTTGCCAATGCCATGCTTGCCGGCGTGCTGCTCGGCCTCTGCTTCGCCCCGGTGAAGGCGATCGCCTTCAATCCGCTGCTGGGGCTGCCCATCATTCTCGCCTGGATCGTCGTCGGCGCCTTCAGGCGGCTCTGGGCTGTGCCTGCCGCCCTCGGCGCCTTCGCGCTGGTGCTGACATTCGGCATCGACATTCCGCACGGGGCGCTGGCCTCGATCGGGCAGTTTCTGGTGCCGACAATCGAGATCGTCCGTCCGGTGTTCAATCTCGCGGGCCTCGTTTCGGTCGCGCTTCCGCTCTTCATCGTCACCATGGCATCGCAGAACATTCCGGGCATCGCGGTGCTGAAGGTCAATCTTTATGATCCGAAGCCGGGGCCGCTCTTTGCCGTCACCGGCTTCTTTTCGGTTCTTTGCGCGCCCTTCGGCGGCCATGCCGTCAATCTGGCGGCGATCACGGCGGCGATGTGTGCGGGGCAGGACGCGCATGCAGATCCGAAGCGACGCTATTGGGCGGCGCTGATCTCCGGCGCCGGCTATGTGGTGTTCGGCCTGCTTGCCGGTGCCGTGACAGCCTTTGTGGCTTTGGCGCCGCCGATCCTGATTCAGGCGGTCGCAGGGCTGGCCCTCGTCGGCGCCTTCTCCGGATCGGCGATGGCCGCCTTCCAGGCGCCGGAATCGCGCGAGGCTGCGGCGATCACCTTTCTGGTGACGGCATCCGGCGTTTCCTTCGCCGGCATTTCCGGAGCGTTCTGGGGGCTCGTCGCCGGCGGGCTGATGCTGGCACTGTCGCGTTTCGTGCAGGCGGCAAGAAAATAGGCGGGGGGTTGCCGTTTTTTTGTTCGGCAGCTATAAGTGCGGGCATGAATACCACTGGCGCAAAGATTTCCGACACCATTGTCCGCGGCCGCGTTGCCCTGCGTGACAACACGCGCGCCCTGACGTCGCTTCTTCTTCTCGGCCTTACTCGCGGTTGCCGGGTCCTTTGAGGAGCGCCCGGCGGCCGAAAGCCCGCTGGCCCTATCGCTCCTCGCGACGAATTTTCTGAATTCAAACATAGACCAACAAGGTCCGCATTTGCTGTCGCCAACCCCGCCATGATGGGCTAAGACGCGGGCAAATTGCCGGGACGAGGAAGAAGATAATGGACGCGACGACGCAAAATCCCGCAAAAGGCATGCAATCCGCAGGCGTGAAATACCGCCCGTACCCGCAGGTGAACATTCCCGACCGCACCTGGCCCACGAAGACGATCAGCAAGGCGCCGGTCTGGTGCTCTGTCGACCTTCGCGACGGCAATCAGGCGCTGGTGGACCCGATGGGCCATGACCGCAAGGCTCGCATGTTCCAGCTGCTGCTCGACATGGGCTTCAAGGAAATCGAAATCGGCTTTCCTTCCGCCTCGCAAACGGACTTCGACTTTGCGCGCTGGTGCATCGAGGAAGGAAATGTGGCGGACGACGTTTCGCTGCAGGTCCTGGTTCAGTGCCGCCCTGAGCTGATTACCCGTACCTTCGAGGCGCTGCAGGGTGCCAACAAGCCGATCGTGCATTTCTACAACTCGACGAGTGAGCTGCAGCGCCGCGTTGTTTTTGCCAAGGACGTGCCGGGTATCAAGCAGATCGCCGTCGATGCTGCGAAGATGATCACCGACATGGCGTCGAAAGCCGGCGGCTACCGCTTCGAATACTCGCCGGAAAGCTTCACCGGTACCGAGCTCGAAGTGGCGCTGGAAATCTGCAATGCCGTCATCGACGTGATGAAGCCGACGGCGGACAACAAGCTGATCATCAACCTGCCGTCCACCGTCGAGATGGCGACGCCGAACGTCTATGCCGACCAGATCGAATGGATGTGCCGCAATCTCGACAATCGCGAGAACCTGATCGTCTCGCTGCATCCGCACAACGACCGCGGCACCGGTATTGCGGCAGCTGAGCTTGGTCTTCTGGCAGGCGCCGACCGTGTCGAGGGCACGCTCTTCGGCAACGGCGAGCGCACGGGCAACGTCGATGTCGTGACGATGGCGCTCAACATGTTCACACAGGGCGTCGATCCGGAAATCGACTGCTCCCATATCGAGCGCATCAAGAGCGTCTTCGAATATTCGAACCAGATGAAGATCGGCGAGCGCCACCCTTATGTCGGCGAACTGGTCTATACAGCCTTTTCCGGCTCGCATCAGGATGCGATCAACAAGGGTATGAAGGCGATCAAGGTCGCCAACCATCCGGTGTGGGAAGTGCCCTATCTGCCGATCGACCCGCAGGATGTCGGCCGCTCCTACGAGGCGATCATCCGCATCAACTCGCAGTCCGGCAAGGGCGGCATCGCCTATATCCTGCAGCAGGACTACGGGCTCAATCTGCCGCGTAATCTCCAGGTCGAGTTCCGCGAGGACATCCAGCGCATCACCGACGAGGAAGGCAAGGAACTGCCGTCGCGCCGCATCTACGACCGCTTCATCGAGCGCTACGTGACGCAGCCCGAGGGCCGCATCAAGTTCGTCGATCATCACACCTTCGCCGATCCAGAGCGCAAGGGCGTGCGTGTCGTCGCCGCGGAGATTATCGACAATGGCGAGACGAAGCGTATCGAAGGCCGCGGCAACGGCCCCATCGACGGCTTCATCAACGCTCTCTCGCACTATCTCGGCATCGAGATGTCGGTCGAAGACTACTCCGAGCACTCCCTGCAGCACGGCTCGAATGCGGCGGCCATCTCCTACGTCGAGACCGCCTATCCCGGCGGCAAACTCTTCGGTGCCGGCATTAGCACCAATATCGTCGGCGCCTCGCTCGAAGCGATCGTCTCGGCGGCCAACCGCGTGCTGGATGTGAGAGCCGGGAAGAACTGATCGAGATTGCGCAGCCGGCGCCGCCGGCTGCGCGTTTCGCCCCTCAGGCGGCGAAAGATGCCTTGCGCGGGCGGACGATGCAGTCGGCAATGTCGGCGATTTCATTCTGCGCCTCGGCGTGGCGCTGGCCCCATTGGCAGAGCGCCAGCAGCACCGGCTCAAGCCCGAGCCCGAGCTCGGTTGCGGTATATTCGACGCGCGCGGGAACTTCGGCAAACACCTCGCGCCTTACCAGTCCATGTTCCTCCATTTCGCGTAGCTGCTGGATCAGCACCTTCTGCGTGATCTCCGGCATCATGCGTTTCAGCTCCGAGAGGCGCTTCGGGCCACAGAAAACGTAGTAGAGAATAACCGGTTTCCAGCGCCCGGCGATCACCTTTAGGGCGCGTTCGACCGGCAATTTGGGTAGTCTTTTGATGGGCTCAGCCATGGTCACTTCCTGGTGGGTATGGCACGAAAGAGTGTGTATTCCCGCCCCGGAGCTTACTGATAAAGCGCTGCTCACGCCATTCAAACGTGAGGTCTGCCCATGAAAGCCGTCCGCTACGACCATTTCGGTCCCCCTGAGGTTCTCAAGGTCGTCGCGCTACCGAAACCGGTGCCGCGCGAAGGGGAGGTGCTCGTTCGCGTCCGTACTGCAGGCGTCAATTACTTCGAAGTGCTGATGCGCGCCAACCGGTATGCGGTGACGCCGGAATTGCCGATGATCCCGGGTGTTGAAGTCGCGGGTGTTGTCGAGGCGGTAGGCGAGGGAGCTGATCCCGCTGCCATCGGTGCGCGCGTTGCCGTTCCGCTTTTCGTGCTCGGCCGCGGTGAGGGCTATGCGGAGTACGTCGCCGTGCCGCGTGCGTCGGTGATCTTGATCCCTGACGCAGTGTCCTTCGAGGCGGCGGTTGCGCTGATGGTGCAGGGGCTGACGGCGCTGCACATGGTGCGGCAGGTGCCGCCACGGGACAAAACCGTTCTTGTCCACGCGGCAGCCGGGGGCGTTGGCTCGCTGCTGGTGCAATTGGCGAAGCGTGAGGGCGCCGGATCGGTCATCGCGACGGCAAGCAGCGAGAAGAAGAGGTCGCTGGCCCGCACGCTCGGGGCGGATGCGGCGATCGACTATACATCCGAGGGCTGGCAGGAGACCCTCCGTGACAATGCGCCCGTCGATCTGATCTACGATACGATCGGTGGCGAGGTGACACGTGCCTCCCTTGCAGCGCTTGCTCCGGGCGGAGAGCTTGTCTTTGCTGCACTGGGCCGCTTTCGGCTTGAGGTTGCCGACCTGAATTCCATGTTCGAGAAAAACCAGACGCTCAAGGGATTTGCACTGCTGCCTCTGTTATCTGAAACGCTGGCGGACGATCTCTCCGCGCTGTTTTCGCTTGCCGTCTCCGGCGCGCTGTTCATCGCGGAAGGCGCGAGTTTTCCGCTCGACAAGGCTGCCGATGCGCATCGCGCCATCGAAAGCCGAGGCGTCAGCGGCAAGGTCGTGCTGGTCCCGTAAGGCTCAGATTGCGGTTGCGACTTCCATGGCGATCTGGCTGAGCGAGGCTTCGGCGGAAGGTCCGGCCAGAACGTAGGAGGTGCCGGCATTGTGCCAGGTGATCAGGCCGATTTCGTCCCTGATCGTTTCCTTGAAATCTTCGGACTCGGGCGGCTGGGCATCCTTGCGAAAGCAGATGGAGATGAGATCGCCGTCCGTGCTCGTATAGACCAGCTGGCCGACCGGCTTTCCGTCGCCAAGAAGCACGCGGGCGCCCTGGAAGGTCCAGCCGTCGGTAGACAAGTCAGGCACGCGGAAGGCGACGCCGACCGTGGACGTCAGCCAGTTGGAAATCTCCTCGGCCTGGGTAGAGGGTACCTCGACGATATGCCGCGGCTGGCGGATCATCAGGCGCTGGTAGGCGGTGATGTCGTTCAGCCAGTTCTTGCTGCTGGCATTGTCGTCCACGATCTGCGTCGTGCCATTGCCCGTGGGAGCGCCAGGGCTCGTGCCGGCGAGATAGCCGATGCCGCAGCCGACGATAAAAAGGATGATCGCTGCGGCCAGCGCCTGCGTGCCGCTCGGCGCGAGCTTCATCGACGGGCGGGTGGTTCGCGGCGCGATCGGCGCCTTGGGCGGCTGGACGCTCTTGATCGAGCGCACGAGCGCCAGCGGAACCGGCTCCTTAAGGATATCGTCCAGACGGCGGCGGCCGAAATCGGTGCCGTGTCGCAGCTTGTCGTAGAGCCGGCGCGCACCTTCGTCGGTGGCGAGGCGCTGCTCCAGCTCGTGCTTCTGTTCCGGCGTCGTTTCGCCGTCGAGAAGGGCAGTCAGCTGGGCATCAAGCGATAGTTTTTTGAAATCGGGCAAAGTTCAGTACCTGTGAGGATGGTCGTCGGCGTGGCTTGCGAAGTGCAGCCGCGCCGCGGCAAGCTGCGCGGGCACGCTGCCGGCCGATATGCCCATGATGTCGGCGGTCTGCTGATAGGTATGTCCTTCGACAGCGACGAGCAGGAAGACGCTCGAAATGCCTTCGGGCATTTCGGCGAGCATGCGGTGTATGGCATCGGTATCGGCGACGGCTGCGCGATCGCGCGCCGCGTCGCGGATATCCGTGACGTTGCTCTTGGAAGCCGGTCGCGCCTTGCGTCTGCGGCCATCGTCGCTCCACTGTTGGCGGGCGAGCGTGTAAATCCAGCTTTCGAGTCGGCCTTCGCCGCTCCACTGGTGGCTCTTCGCCACCGCACGCTGACAGACCGCCTGCACCAGATCGTCGGCAGCCGCCGCATCGCCGGCAAGCGTCATCGCGAAGCGCCGCAGCCGCGGGAGCAGGCCCACCAGGTCGCGTCGGATATCGATGGTCGTTACAGGCTGACGCATAGTCTCATTTCGTGAATGTGTTCGGGCGAAGCACCCGATGTGGGCAAAGCTTTTATATCGTGGAAGTGACCTTTATGGAACAATTTTGCACTGCCGCGCAAGAAGAAGACGGCGCGGTCGAAGAATTCCCCAAGGTTTCTTTCTTGGTCGACGGAGCAGGACCCGTTTCAATAGGTCCGGTAGCCGTTCAGGCTCTGCAATAGCGCCCGATAAGCCCAGGTGTTTTCGCCGCCGCGGTCGCGAATTTCGACGAGCTGGACGCGGGCGCCCTGGAGGTCACCTTCTTCGGCCAAGGCCTGGCCCATGTATGATCGTGCGAGGATATAATTTTCGTCCGCTTGCAGCGCCTTGCGGTAATAGGACATTCCGAGTTCCCTCCGGCCCGCCTTGCGGTTTGCATAGCCGAGATAGTTGAGGATGCGCGGATCGTTCTTGTTCCTGGCGAGGTTCAAGACGGTGATGGCATTTTCATATTGGCCGGCATAGGCGAATTCGCGCGCTGCCTCGTAGAGGTCGTCGTCGTTAAAGCCGCTCTTCTTCGGCGCGACGCATTCCTTCCTCTTCTTGTCCCACACCTTGCCGTCGGCGCATTTGGTCGTGGTTTGGGTCTTCGGAGGCGGGCTTGTCTCGTCGCTTTCGTCACCGACGGCGAAGGCCGGTGCCGAGAGACCGGCCGCAAGGCCGAAGGCGAAGGTGAGACGGCAGATGCGGTTTGCTGCGGCGCGCATGGCTTGCTCCCTGATCGGCGGCGGTTGCGGCCGGATTGTACAGTGGGATTTGGAAATACCAAGGGCTTAGGCATCGCCCGGCGGAAAATCGCAGAAGCTTCAGAAAATGATTCAAAAGGCGGCGAAAAAGATTCCGCTTTTCCGTCTAAAGCTTGAAAATATCGATACTTTCCGACGAAACGCCATCGCCCATGTCGTTCAAACTGAAGCGTTCGCCCCTCAGTTCCCAGGCGCCGGGCGAACCGTCGATGCTGAAGAGATTATAGGCGGCACGGGGCTTCAAGCCACCCGGTCCCTGCGAGGCGGAAGCAATGCCGACCACAGGCACGGGACCGGTCTGGCCGCGCAGCCAGTGGAGCGTATTGAGATGCGTATGGCCGTGGAGCACGAGTTCTGCTCCACCGGTCGAGACGACGGCGGCAAAGCGGCGGATGCCGATCATCCGCTTGTAGAAAGCGGTCGCGCCGCGGATCGGCGGGTGGTGGATCATGACGACGCGAAAGAGGCCGGCTTCACCGGCCGCGCGGAGCATGTTGACGGTCTCGCGTGCCTGCCGCTGGCTAAAGAAGCCGCTGGCGGCAAATGGTGGCGTGGCGACGGCCGTCGAGCAGCCGACGAGCGCGACTTTGCCGCGGACGCGGAGATAGGGAAAGATGTGCTTGTCTTCCTCCCATTCGGCTGGGGCGAGGTCGCCGCGTACATAGTCGTACCAGGCGCGCATGGATTTCTCGTAGGCGCCGGGCACATAGGCGTCGTGATTGCCTGGAACCACGGAGGTTTCGGCCGGTTCTCCGAGTGCGCGAAGCCAGGCGGCGGCAGAGCGGATCTCAATGCCGCTTGCGAGATTCACCAAGTCGCCGGTCACGGCCAGGTGGTCCGCATGGCGCGCACGGATATCCTCCAGGAGCAGATCCAGCGTGCCGCCGAAAAGATGCTTGCGCCTGTGGCGGTGCCAGTTCACAAAGCCGGTTATGCGCTTCGAGAAAAGCTCGCGGAATGAAAGATTGGGAAGTGGGCCGAGGTGGATATCCGAGATATGCGCGAGCTTGAACATGCTACGAGACATAGACCAGGATATTTACAAATCAAACACATCCGATTGAACGAAATAGTGAAAACAGAACCATGACGACCAAGGAAATCAGGCCCTGGCAATCAAAGTTGCTGATGCGGATCGTGCATGGCTATTTCGCGCTCGCGCGGGGCATGACCATGGGTGTGCGGGCGGCCTGTTTCGATTCGTCCGGGCGGATTTTTCTGGTCCGCCACAGCTACATTCCCGGCTGGCATATGCCTGGCGGCGGGCTGGAGCGCAACGAGACGGCAGAGGAAGCGCTGATCAAGGAACTGCGCGAGGAAGGCAACCTCAGGATTATCGGCAAACCGCAGCTCTTCCATGTCTATTTCAACGCATCGGCGAGCCGGCGCGATCATGTGGTCTTTTACCGCGCCGAGGTCGAGCAGACGGCGCCGCGCAAGCCGGATCGCGAAATTGTCGAATGCGGCTTCTTCGCGCTCGACGGTCTGCCGGACGGCACGACTGAAGCGACGAGGCGCAGGCTGAGGGAGTTGAGCGGCGAAGAGCCCGCCGCGCACTTCTGGTAGGATTCACGCGGCATCGGCAAGCTTGGCGCGGCCGTGCAGCCGGTCGAGATCGAGAGCCGGGCCAGCCGGGACCAGGCCCGTCGGATTGATCGTCCTGTGGCTGCGGTAATAGTGCTCCTTGATGTGGCGCAGGTTCACCGTCTCCTTGACGCCCGGCGTCTGGTAAAGATCGCGCAGGTAGCCCGAGAGGTTGTTGTAGTCTTCAATGCGGCGGATGTTGCACTTGAAGTGGCCGACATAGACCGCATCGAAGCGCGCCAGCGTCGTGAACAGCCGCCAGTCGGCTTCCGTCAGCCGGTCGCCGAAGAGATAGCGGCTTTTGCCGAGACGCTCGTCCAGCATGTCCAGCGTTTCGAAAATCTTCACGACATTCTCTTCGTAGGCTTCCTGCGTCGTTGCAAAGCCGGCCTTGTAGACGCCATTGTTGACGGTGTCGTAGACGATCGCATTCAGCGCATCGATATCGGCGTGGAGATGGGCGGGATAAAAATCCGTCTTCGAATCGGTCAGGCCGTCGAAGGCGCTGTTGAACATGCGGATGATCTCGGCGGATTCATTGTTGACGATCGTGCCGGTCTTCTTGTCCCAGAGCACGGGAACGGTGACGCGGCCGGAATAGTGCGGATCGGCTTTCACGTAGATCTCGAAGAGGGTCCTTGCACCGTAAAGGTGATCGCCAGTCGCGCCGTCGCCGACTTTGAATTCCCAGCCGTTCTCGGCCATCAGCGGATCGACGACGGACACGGAGATGATGTCATCGAGCTTCTTCAGTTTGCGGAAAATGAGCGTGCGGTGTGCCCAGGGGCAGGCGAGTGAGACATAGAGATGATAGCGGTCAGCCTCGGCCTTGAAGCCGCCGGTGCCCGTCGGTCCTGCCTCTCCAGTGGCCGTGATCCAGTTGCGGAACTGAGAGGCCGCGCGCTTGAAGTGACCCTTCGTTTCCTTCGTATCGTACCAGACGTCCTGCCAGACGCCGTCGACCAGCATGCCCATTGTTCTCTTCCTTCAAATTCGCCGTTGGCGGAAACATATTGCACGCGGCCGATCTTTGCAGGGGTGAAAAGACTGAACAATGCGTCACAAATGTTTTTTCGGTGGCGTCACTTTGCGTTGGACGAGGGAAATTTTTCCTGCTATCGGCCTCTTCACATTTTCTCAGGAACCCGATTTGATTTACGCATCCAGAAATCTGCGACGACGCTGATGTTCCCGAACGCCTAAGCGCGTGCTCGAAAACCATCACTTCCGTCTATCCGGTTTCTGTCTCATCATGCACAAGCACGATCTGGTCTACCTCACTGAGGATGCGTCTCACGACGCGGCTATCGAACACATCAACGAAGAAGCATTCGGCCCTGGCCGGCACACGCGCGCCGCTGCCCGCATCCGCGAGCAGGGGCCGCACGATTTGTCGCTCTCCTTCATCTGTACCGATGACGGTGAAACGATCGCCTCGGTCAGGATGACGCCGGTCATGGCGGGCGATGTTAAAGGGCACCTGCTCGGACCGCTCGCCGTCCGGCCATCGCACAAGAATATGGGCATCGGCCGCGAACTCGTGCGAATCGCGGTGGAGGCGGCAAGGCGCAACGGCTCCGAGGCCGTCATCCTTGTCGGCGATCCGCCGTATTATTGCCCGCTCGGCTTCGAGAAGGTTGCCTACAACGCGCTCGCCTTTCCAGGGCCAGTCGATCCCGCCCGTGTTCTGGTCGTTCCGATTGCCGAAGATGCGCATCAGCGTCTCAAGGGTATAATCGGCTGGCGTGCATAGGTCATATGTTCTATCGCTGATTTTCCCTGACCTCACTTTGCGCGAGGTTTCGGCAGCTTGGTGGAGGGCGGCATGAGCGGAATTTCGATGGACGAGGCGCTGGATCGCGCCGGGACGGGCGCATTTCAGCGGCGGCTGATGGCGATTTTCGGGCTTGTCTGGGCGGCCGACGCCATGCAGGTGCTAGCCGTCGGCTTCACGGCAGCTTCGATCGCCGCCACGTTCCAGCTGACGGTCCCGCAGGCACTGCAGACCGGAACGCTTTTCTTCCTCGGCATGCTGATCGGCGCCGTCGTCTTCGGCCGCCTCGCCGACAGGGTGGGCCGGCGCTCCGTGCTGATCCTGACGGTCGCCTGTGATGCCATGTTCGGTACGCTTTCGATCTTCGCTCCGGATTTCACCAGCCTGCTCGTTCTGCGCTTCTTAACGGGGATGGCCGTTGGCGGCACGTTGCCGGTCGACTATGCGATGATGGCGGAATTTCTGCCCGCAAAGAACCGAGGCCGTTGGCTCGTCGTGCTTGAGGGGTTCTGGGCGGTCGGCACGTTGATCGTTGCGCTTGCCGCATGGGCCGCAAGCGTCGCCGGCGTTGCCGATGCGTGGCGCTACATCTTTGCCGTGACGGCGCTGCCCGCCATCTTCGGCATCGGGCTTCGCTTCTTCGTGCCGGAATCGCCGCTCTATCTGGTGCGAACAGGCCGTGCCGAAGACGCCAAGGCAATCGTCAACCGTATGCTGAAACGCAATGGCAGGCCGGAGCTTGCCGCCGCCGATCAGCTTGTGCCGGCCCCGCATGCGCCTTCAGAGGGCATCTTCTCCGCCTCGCTTCGCCGCCGCAGTCTGATGATCCTGGCGATATGGTTTCTCGTTTCGGTCTCCTATTACGGCGTGTTCACCTGGATGCCTGCAAGGCTTGCCGGCGAGGGCTTCGGTTTCGTGCGCGGCTATGGCTTTCTCGTCTTCGTGGCGCTCGCCCAGATACCGGGCTACGCGCTCGCGGCCTACGGTGTCGAGAAATGGGGGCGGCGGCCAACGCTGATCGGCTTCTGCCTGCTTTCGGCGGCGGGATGCCTGCTCTTCGTACTTTCGCCGGACGACGTGCTGATCGGCGCATCGCTGCTGGTCATGAGCTTCGCGCTGCTCGGCACTTGGGGCGCGCTTTACGCCTATACGCCCGAGCTCTACCCGACGGCATCGCGCGCCACCGGAATGGGGACCGCAGGCGCCATGGCTCGGCTCGGCGGGCTTGCCGCACCGTCGCTGATGGCATTCGTCGTGTCGCTGGGTCTCGGCGTCGCCATCGGGCTATTTGCAGCGCTGCTGGTGGTGGCTGCCATCGCCGCGCTTGCGATCGATGCAGAGACGCGGCGGGTCTCGCTCGCATAAGCGAGACTCATCGTCCTTCACGCCACCACATGGCCCCGAAGGCGAGCAGCAGCACGCCGACACCGGCAAAACCGGCAAAGAGCGGCAGGGTATTGATCCCCTTCAGCACGGTCTCGTTCGTCAACTTGATCTGCATGCGGTCATTGTCGGCGACGCGAATCTGGCCGCGAACCGGAAGGATCGGCGGGACTTCGATCGCTCCATTGTTATCTGAAACGCGGGTGACAAGGCCGCGTGTCTTGCCGGAAATCGGCTTCAGCACGTCCGTCGTCGAAATCATCGCCTTGAATTCGGGCGCATCGACGGCGCCCACATGAACGAGCGTCGTCAGGTTGCCGTTGCGGATTTCGAAGAGGCCGATCTCGTCCATCTTCTTCTCGGCCTTGAAGAGACCGGGTTCGGACTGGTTCAGCGGCAGATTTTCCGTCTTGCCTGATGGATATCGGACTGTGGCCTCGCCTGGATTGTCGCCGATCGTCTGGCGGGTTACCTCCAGTGTGCGGCCGGAGGCGCGCGCCGTCAGCGCTTCTTCCTCGAGCGCCGGTTCCTTCATCAGCCAATGGGCGATGCGGCGGTAGAGCGAGACGTGCGGGCCGCCGCCCTCAAAGCCGCGGGCCCACAACCAGCCCTGGTCGGAGAGCAGCATGGCGACGCGCCCCTGGCCGGCACGGTTTAAAAGCAGCAGCGGATGATTGTCTGCACCAACCATGACCGTCTGGCCATGCGGAGACGCGACATCGACGCTGCGGAACCAGCGGCCCCAATGCGGCGGCTCGTCGGCGGAGCCGTCGAGGCCGCGGGTGACGGGATGCTTGCGGCCCTCCTCGGAAAGGCGGGGATAGAAGGCCTTGTCGATCATCTGGCCGGTCGGCTCGGCAGGGAGAACGGCCGAAAGCGGCGTCAATGCAATCGAATCCTGGCCGGCATGCTCGGGACCCGCGGCGATGAGCAGCGCACCGCCGTTTTCGACATATTGTGCAATGTAGTCATAGTAGAGGATCGGCAGCACGCCGCGATGCTGGTAGCGGTCGAAGATGATCAGGTCGAAGTCTTTGATCTTGTCGACGAACAGTTCGCGTGTCGGAAAGGCGATCAGCGAAAGCTCGTTGATCGGCGTGCCGTCCTGCTTTTCAGGCGGGCGCAGAATGGTGAAATGGACGAGATCGACCGAGGCGTCGGACTTCAGGAGATTGCGCCAGGCGCGCTCGCCGGCATGCGGCTCGCCGGAGACCAAAAGCACGCGCAGGTTTTCGCGGATGCCATCGATGACATGAACGGCGCGGTTGTTTGCCTCCGTCACTTCGCCAGGCAGTCCGGCCACCGAGAATTCCAGCACGTTGCTGCCGCCGCGGGGAACCTTAAAGGAAAACGGCGTATCCTGCCCCGGTGTCGCCTGGAGCGCGGCGATCACGTCGCCGTTCAGCTTCACAGTGACATCGGCCGTGCTGCCCGGGCTCGGGCCGTCATCGAAGACGCGCAGGACCAGTTGCTGCTCTTCATTGACGATGCCGAAGCGCGGCGCCTTGATCACCTCGATACGGCGGTCAAATTCGTTGGCCTTGCCGGTGATCAGGCCATGGACCGGCGCGTCAAAGCCGAGCGCCTGATTGACGCCCGGCGCATCATGCACTTCGCCATCCGTCAGCATGATCGCGCCGCCGATGCGCGCTGGAGGTACGTCTGCAACGGCGGCCGAAAGGGCGGAAAAGAGGCGTGTGGACGGCGTATCGGAATTTTCCGGCTCGGTCGCATCGACATAGCGCGGTTCAATATTCGGGAAACGCGAGAGGCGATCCTTCAACTGCGCCAGCGCCTCGTCGGTCATCTTGATACGTTCCGGCGTCTGCTGGCTCTGGCTCCGATCGACGATGACGGGAACGACCGTCGAAAGCTGCTCGCGATCTTCCTGCATGAGCAGCGGATTTGCGAGCGCTGCCAGCAATGCGAGGGCGGCGAGCGTGCGGATCCAGGCGCCGCGGATGCCGCGCCAGATGGCGAAGACCGCGACAACCGCGACGACGGCCGCGAGCGCTGCAAGAACCGGCCAGGGAATAAAGGGCGAAAAATCAACCGTCATGTCATTGCCCCAGCCGTTCGAGGAGCGCGGGGATGTGGACCTGATCGGTCTTGTAGTTGCCCGTCAGCATATACATCATGATGTTGACGCCGGCGCGATAAGAGTATTCACGCTGCATCTCATCCGGCGGAACGGTCGGCAGCATCGGTGCGCCGTTCTGATCGACCGCCCAGGCCCCGGCTAAGTCGTTGCCGGTGATCAGGATCGGCGAAACACCGTCGGCCGAGGCCGTCGATTTGGTGTCCGATGCGCGATTGTCCTGCCTCGACTCGATCCAGAGCGGACTTCCGGAATAGCGGCCCGGGAAGCTGGAGAGCAGGTAGAAGGACTTCGTCAGAACGTGGTCCGAAGGAACCGGCTCCAGCGGGGGGATGTCGAGATTGGCGAGGATCTGCTGCAGGCGCTCGCCGTTGGCACTTGAGGCACCGCCATTGTTATCCAGTGAGGAGAACTGGTCGCGCGTATCGAAAAGCACGGTGCCGCCGGCGCGCATATAGGCGTCGATGCGGTTGATCGCGGCCGTCGACGGCATCGGCGCGGAGGCGGAAACCGGCCAGTAAATGATAGGATAGAAGGACAGCTCGTCCTTCGTAAGATCAAGGCCGACGGGCGGCGCCGGCTCCAGTGTCGTGCGGAAGGTCAGGAACTCGGTCAGGCCTTCAAGGCCGTGCTCGGAAATATTGTCGACATCCTGCTCGCCGGTGACGACATAGGCGAGGTGGGTATTGTCCAATCGCTGGAATATCTGGTCGTCGCCGGGCTTGGAATCGTCGGCGCGCAATTGCGAGGGTTGCAGGAAGAAGGTCGTGCTGACGGCAACTGCGATGATTGCCGCGGGCCGGGCCGCCGAACGCAGCCGGGAGAAGGCGCCGCCCATGAACATCACGACGAGGCTGTCTGCCAGGAGCAGCAGGAAGGCGATAAGGAAGAGAGCGGGCTTGGCGGACCAGGTTTCACCGCCGATCAGGCCTTCGCGCAGGACATTGATGCCGGCGGTGTCGAGCGGCGTCAGCTCGGCGTTATTCGGCAATACATTCAATGCGGTAAAGCCGTCTTCCGAACCATAGAGTCCAGGCGGATTGTCGAAATTGGAAACGGGCTCGGTCTTTGCGTTGGGGATCAACGGCCGTGCCGTGCCGGTCTCTGTCGTGAGAACGCCCTTCGCCGTCAGCAGGCGGAAGGGCGGCAGGGCTTCAGCAGTCGTTGCAGCACCGGCTTCGGAGGTGACGCCCCCCGAGCGGGAGAGCTGAACGATGCGACGCAGCATCTCGACGAAATTGCCGGAGATCGGCAGGTTGGACCAGGTTGCCTCGGCGCTGACATGGAAGAGCACGATACGGCCTGCGTTGATCGGCTTGGTCGTTACCAGCGGCGTGCCGTCGGCAAGGCTTGCCCAGGTTCGCTCGGCAAGATCGGGCGTCGGCTCGGCCAGAACCTGGCGCTTGACGGTCACGTCGGTCGGCTTGGCCATGCCAGCGAAAGGACCGAAATTCGGAAAATCCGCCAGCGGCTGCGGCTCGGCCCACGAGAGCGCACCGCCAAGCGCACGCTCGCCCTGGCGCAACGTCACCGGCACCAGCGGATCGTCCGCTGGGGCGGCGGCAAGGCGCGGCCCAGCGAAGCGGATCAGCGTGCCGCCATTGGCGATCCAGCGCTGCATCGGCTCATAGGTTTCCTGCGGCAGCCGGCCGATATCGGCCATGATGATAACCGACGGATTCTGCGACAGCAGATCAGGGATGGAGGCAGCGAGATCCGGCGTGTTCGGCTGAATCAGATCGGCATAAGGCTGCAGTGCGCGCTGGATGTAATAAAGAGGCGATAGCAGCGGCTGGAATTCATCACCCGCTTCGCCGGAAAGCAGCACGACGCGTCGGCGCTTGAAGCCATCGTCGAGCAGATGGACCGACCCTGCCGTCGCAAGATTGTCGATGCTGACGCGGGCGAAATCGTTGCGCATCTCGAAGGGGGCAGGGATCGAGCCGGAGGCGACCGACTGTCCGGGCTGGAAATCCACCGTGCCTGCGGCAATCGCACGGCCCTGCGCATCCTGCGCCGTCAGCGGCAGCGAGGCGGCGCCCGCGCTGTCGAGGCGCGTCGCGGTTACGCTCATGGCGTCGGCGGCATTCGTGGCACCGGTGATCGCGATCGTCCGTGTGGTGTCGCCTTCGATGAGACGGAGCTCGGCAGGCTTCAGATCGGCGAGCTGGCGCACGGTCGCATCGTTTACCTTGGCGGCAGCGCCGTCGGAAAGGAAGGCGAGCGTACCGGGTTTTGTGCCGTTGAGGGCGGCGCGCAATGCCTCGAAGGCGCGTTCGCGATCCGGAACGAGCGGCTGCGGTTCTGCGGCGCGCAGCATGTCGCGGGCCGCCGTCGTGGTGCCCGGCACAGCATTGTTGGTGGGATCGGCGGTAAAGGCCACCGCGACGGGGGCGCCTGCGGATTCGGCGTCGTCGATCAGCGCTTCGGCGGTCTGCACGCGGCGTTGCCAATCCGGCGCCGTCGCCCAGCCATTGTCGACGAAAAGAACGAGCGGACCGCCTGCGGCGAGCGAATTGGTGCGCGGATTGAAAACCGGATCGGCGATCGCAAGGATCACGGCAGCGGCGAGCAGCATTCGAAGCAGCGTCAACCACCAGGGGCTCTGAGCGGGCGTTTCCTCGCGCTTCAGTACGGTGGCCAGTATCTTCAGCGGCGGGAAGACTTCGGATTTCGGGCGCGGCGGCGTCAGCCGCAGCAGCCACCAGATGACCGGCAGTGCGACGAGCGCGCCGAGGATTGCAGGATAGGCGAAAGCAAAGGGAAGGGTGCTCATAACAGCCCCCCATGTGTCGCCTTGGCCGGCATCCCGGACAGATACATATGCACCGCAACCAGCGCTTCGGATGCCAGGTGATCGGTGCGATGGGTAACGAACGTCCAGCCAAGATGTCGAAGCGATTGGCCGAGACCGTCGCGGCGAGCCAGATAGGCGCGACTATAGGCTTCGCGGATGTTTTCCGCGCGGCCGGACACGAGTTTCGAGCCGGTTTCCGGATCGGTGAATTCGGTACGGCCGGTATAGGGGAAAAGCTCTTCGGCGGGATCGGCGATCTCGATCACGTGGCCGCGAAGACCGCGACGGGCAAGCGGTGTGAGGCGGGCCATGATCGCTGGCGCATCGTCCAGGAAATCGCCGATGAGCACGAGGTCGCTCCAGCCGCGGATCATGGCAATGTCCGGCAGCCCGCCCGGTAGCGGCGCATGCATGAGCGCGGTTGCAAGCCGCTCGGCGGCGTTGCGGGCGGCGACCGGTTCCATGACGCCCGGACAACCGATGCGTTCGCCGGAGCGCGCAAGGATTTCAGCGAGCGCCAGCATGATGACGAGCGCGCGGCTTTCCTTCGAAACACTGCCGAAGGTCGACTTGTACATCATCGAGGGCGACATGTCGGCCCACAGCCAGATGGTATGGGCGGCTTCCCATTCGCGCTCGCGAACATAGGTATGGTCGTCGCGGGCGGAGCGACGCCAGTCGATGCGCGATAGGCTTTCCCCCTCGGTATAGGGGCGGAACTGCCAGAAATTCTCGCCGATTCCGCGCTTGCGGCGCCCATGCCAGCCGGCAATCACGGTGTTGGCGATGCGCTTGGCTTCGACGAGGCAGTCCGGCACCAGAGAGGCCCGCTGTCTTGCGCGGGCGAGGGCATCGCTGCCAGGGGTCGGATTGACGATCTGTCCGATAGATGCCACGCGTCCGGCTTCCTTATCCTTTGGCCTGCTTGACGAGGCCGGCGATGACATCGCGGACCGACATGCCCTCGGCACGTGCAGCGAAGGTAAGCGCCATGCGGTGTTCGAGAACGGGTTCGGCAAGCGCATGGATATCGTCGAGCGACGGGGCCAGACGGCCTTCATAAAGCGCGCGGGCGCGGGCGCAGAGCATCATCGCCTGGCCGGCGCGCGGACCCGGGCCCCAGGCCACATTCTTGTCGGTCGCAGCGTTGCCCTGGCCGGGGCGGGCGGAGCGCACAAGATCGAGGATCGCATCGACGACCTTGTCGCTCACCGGCATCTGGCGGATGAGCTTCTGGATTTCCATCAGCCGCCCGGCATCGAGGACGGCTTGCGGCTTCGTTTCGCTGATGCCGGTCGTTTCGAGCAGGATCTGGCGTTCGGCGGCAAGCTCCGGATAATGTACGTCCACCTGCAGCAGGAAGCGGTCGAGCTGAGCTTCCGGCAGCGGGTAGGTGCCTTCCTGTTCCAGCGGGTTCTGGGTGGCGAGAACGTGGAAAGGCGTCGGCAGGTCGTAGCGCTGGCCGGCGATCGTGACGTGATATTCCTGCATCGATTGCAGCAGAGCCGACTGCGTGCGCGGGGAGGCGCGGTTGATCTCATCCGCCATCAGCAGTTGGGCGAACACCGGGCCCTTGACGAAGCGGAAGGAGCGGCGGCCGTTCTCGTCCTGGTCCATCACTTCGGAGCCGAGGATGTCCGACGGCATCAGGTCCGGCGTGAACTGGATGCGGTTCGCACCGAGGCCGAGCACTTCGCCGAGCGTGGTCACCAGCTTGGTCTTTGCAAGGCCGGGCACGCCGACCAGAAGTGCATGGCCGCCTGAAAGAACAGCGAGCAGGGTGTTTTCGACGACGCTTTCCTGGCCAAAGATCACCTTCGAGACTTCTTCGCGCACAAGGGCGATATCGGCGAGCGCCTTTTCTGCGGCAGCGATGATTTCCTTCTCCCCGAGGCTGTCTTCGGTCTTCATCATACCCATCAAGTATCTCCAACGGCTGAATCATTCGTCGCGAATCGGCGGACTTACGCCTCTGGCTCGTACCCTATAGAGTTATGGATATGTTGCGGGCTGACAAGTTCGTTCCAAATGACTATCTCGTGACTATTCTATCGTTAAGAGCAAACCGGGACAGAAGAATGGCAGCGCAAGAGATCAGGGCGAGTGAAGATGCCGC
Source organism: Rhizobium mongolense USDA 1844 (assembly GCF_000419765.1). Taxonomy (GTDB): domain Bacteria; phylum Pseudomonadota; class Alphaproteobacteria; order Rhizobiales; family Rhizobiaceae; genus Rhizobium; species Rhizobium mongolense. The sequence continues at coordinate 130,980 of NZ_ATTQ01000004.1, forward strand.
AGGGCTTGCCGCGCTGATTTCGCGCGCTGCAGGCGAAATCTTCGGCAAGAAGCGCGGACTTCCACCGGTCGAGAAATGGAATCCGCCCTTCTGCGGCGATATCGACATGGAAATCCGCGCCGACGGCACATGGTTCTACATGGGAACGCCGATCGGCCGTGCGCCCCTGGTTCGCCTGTTTTCCACTGTCCTGCGCAAGGACGAGGACGGAAAGACCTATCTCGTCACTCCTGTGGAAAAAGTTGGAATCAGGGTCGCTGACGCGCCGTTCGTCGCCGTCGAGATGAGCATGACGCACCGCAATGGTCAGCAGGTGCTGACATTCCGCACCAATACTGGCGATGTCGTCGAGGCCGGCAAGGAGTATCCGCTGCGCTTCGTGATTCATGGAGAAAACAGCGAGTTGAAACCCTATCTGCATGTGCGCGGGCGTCTCGAGGCGCTGGTGTCACGGGCCGTGATGTATGAACTGGCGGACCTCGGCGAGATTGCGGATATCGAGGGCAGGGAGATGTTCTGCGTCCGCTCCGGCGGCTGCGTTTTCCCTGTCATGGCCGCCGATGAACTGGATATGCTGTCCCGATGAGCAATGCCCCGACCCCAGGCTACCCACTCTATTCCGCCGCGGAATTCCGCCGCCGGGCGCTTAATCAAAACGGCGGGCCGGTCGATCATTCCTGGCGGGATCACGGCGACCACATCCTCAATCCGGATATCGTCGCGATGGTCGAGGGCTTCCACCTACGCGACGCCGCTGTGCTGGTGCCGGTGGTCGACGACGGCGACGAGGCGCGGGTCATCTTCACCAAGCGCACGGCGAACCTGCGCAAGCATTCCGGCCAGATATCCTTTCCTGGCGGAGCGATCGATTCTACAGACATCTCTCCGGAGATGGCGGCAATCCGCGAGACACAGGAAGAGATCGGCATTGCCGGCTCCTTTGTAGAGACGGTCGGACGCCTGCCGCACTATCTCGCCGCCACCGGCTTCCGCATCACGCCGGTGCTCGGCGTCGTCCGTCGGGGGTTCGAGCTGAAGCCCAATCCGCGGGAAGTCGACGATGTCTTTGAGGTGCCGCTTTCCTTCCTGATGAACCCGAAAAACCACACCCGCGACAGGCGCCTGGTCGAGGGCATCGACCGGCATTTTTACCGCATGCCCTATGAAAGCTGGATGATCTGGGGCATCACGGCGGGTATCGTCCGCACCCTTTACGAGAGGCTTTATGCATGACCAGCCTTGCTGATGAAGCATGGTTCAAGGATCCCCGCCTTCAGCGCGTCTTCGCGCTCCTCAACGCGGACGGCGGGGAGGGGCGCGTCGTGGGCGGCGCCGTGCGCAACAGCCTGATGGGGCTCCCGGTCAGCGATATCGACATCGCGACGACGCTGACGCCGGACGCCGTGACGGAACGCGCGAAGGCGTCCGGCAGCAAGGCGATCCCCACCGGCATCGAGCATGGCACCGTGACGCTGGTGATCGAAGGAAAGCCGTTCGAAGTGACGACGCTGCGCACCGACGTCGAGACTGACGGGCGCCGCGCCAAGGTCGCCTTCAGCACCGACTGGCAGGCGGATGCGGAACGGCGCGACCTGACGATCAATGCCCTTTACATGAATTCTAAAGGTGAGGTGGTCGATCTCGTCGGCGGGCTTGCCGATATTAAGAATCGCAACATCCGTTTCATTGGGGATGCGGCGACACGGATTGCCGAGGACTACCTGCGCATCCTGCGGTTCTTCCGCTTTTTTGCTCACTACGGCTCCGGCCGGCCCGATGCGGAAGGACTGCGGGCCTGTTCGGCGGCGCGTTCCAAACTCACTACGCTTTCGTCCGAAAGGGTTTGGTCCGAACTTCGCAAGCTGCTTGCTGCCGACGATCCGGGCCGGGCGCTGCTCTGGATGCGGCAGGTTTCGGTGCTCAGTGAAGTCCTGCCGGAGACGGAGAAATGGGGCATCGACGCCATCCCGGCACTGGTCGCTACTGAAAAGGCGCTCGGCTGGAAGTCCGATCCGCTTCTGCGGCTCGCTTCGATCGTTCCGCCCGATGCCGAACGGCTAGAGAAGATGGCTGTCCGCCTGAGATTTTCGAATGCCGAAGCGGCCTATTTCAGGGCCTGGGCGGCGGCTCCCCCAGTCGATGACGAAATATCTGCCGCGGCCTTCGACCGGCTGCTCTATCGCAGTGGTGCGGAAGGCATCGTCACGCGCCTGAAGCTCGCGCTCGCCGTTGCTCGCGGCAAGGCGGAAGGCGACATGAAGGAAATGAGCCGGTCGGCCAGGCTCGGCGAGCTGCTGGACCGGGCTCTGGTGTGGAAGAGACCGCAGTTTCCAATCGGCGGAGGCGATGTCATTTCCACCGGAATGCCCGCAGGTCCGCGTGTTGGCGAGACGCTTGCGAAACTCGAGAGCCAATGGATCGACGAGAATTTTGCCGCCGACCGGGCGACGCTGCTCGCCCGGCTGAATGAACTTTCGAAGTGATCAGGCCGCTGTCGCTTCGTCGCGGATGCGGGCCTTGATGTTGTCGACCATGGTTTCGCGAATGGTCGTTTCACCATGGGCGGACTTCATGTGCTCGACCGCGCGGCGGACGACTTCGGCGTCCTCATCGGCGCGGGTGTGCCAGGTGCAGCCCGGAACGAGCGTACCGCATTCGAAAAGTCGCATTGTCTACTCCTTTGTCCGGAACATGACGGGATGATCGCGCTGTACGCGGTTCTCCTCGATGTGCGAAACTTCAATGTGCGAAACGGAGAGAAGGTTCCGGCCGATGATGGACATCGGCCGGCAAATCACATGCGATATTCCGGCATCGCCCAGGCGCGGAAGCAGTCGGAAGACTGGTACGGGGCATTCGAACTTGCGCCTTCTCTTGCCTGTCCGCGCAGTTCTTCGAGCGATTTTCCGGCAGCGAGCTGCAACCTCACCTGTTCGATGAAGCAGGAAAGGGGCAGGTCCGAGCCGCTCGTGGCTCGCATTTCTTCGGCAATGCGGTTCAGGAAATCCGGGGTCTCGATTGCGCGGGATGCCTCCCGAACATCCCCAGACGCCGGCGAACCGCTCTGTATCATCATGACAATCCTCCTCCGATTGTTACGCAACACAAGCTCAGTTTAGCACGTTAGTTTAGCGCGCGCTCACGCTTCTTGAAGGCCATGTAATGTATTTTTACCCGTACGCTTTCGTACAGTCATGGCCACCTGACGACCGGCGGCATCGACGATAGTATCGACTCGATATTGCCTCCCGTCTTCAACCCGAAGATTGTACCGCGATCGTAGAGCAAATTGAACTCGACATAGCGCCCGCGCCTGATCAATTGTTCGTCACGGTCGGCTTCGGTCCATTCCTTGTTGAAATTGGAGCGGACGATTTTTGGATAAACCATGGCGAAGGCCCGGCCGACATCGCGGGTGAAAGCGAAGTCGGCATCGAAGCCGCCGGCTTCCTCGCTTGAATGCAGCCAGTCATAAAAGATGCCGCCGATGCCGCGCGGTTCGTTGCGGTGCTTCAGGAAAAAGTATTCGTCGCACCATTTCTTGTAAGCGCCGTAGTCGGCGACGGCCGAATGGCTGCGGCAGGCAATTTCCATCGCCTTGTGGAAGAGGCGACTATCGTCGTCTTCCTGCGTGCGGCGCCGGTCGAGCACCGGCGTGAGGTCCGCACCACCCCCGAACCAGCGGCTGGAGGTGACGACCATGCGGGTGTTCATATGCACTGTCGGTACATTGGGGTTCACCGGATGGGCGATCAGCGAAATGCCCGAGGCCCAGAACCGAGGGTCTTCGCTGGCGCCCGGCATCTGGGCGCGCAGATCGGGTGCGAATTCTCCATACACTGTGGAGGTATGCACGCCGACCTTTTCGAAAACGCGGCCGTGCATCATCGACATCCGGCCCCCGCCGCCGGCGCCATTTTCCCGCGACCACTCCTTCCCGACGAAACGGCCGGGCTCCTGGTCCGAAAGAGTGCCGGTCAGCTCGTCTTCCAAGGCCTCGAAGGAGGCGCAGATCGTATCGCGCAACCCTTCGAACCAAGTGCGGGCGGCGACCTTCTTTTCTTCGATATCGTCCGGCAGGCCGATCGGCAGGTCTGGTCGTTCCATCATTATCCCCAGCAGTCGTTATTGCATCACAAGCGACTCGATCATCGCTGATTACGGTTTCGTGGTATCAGCTGCCTCGGTGCCTTGCCAGCCGGCCGAAAGCCGCAGTCGAGGCGGCAAAGATTCGACTCGCAAATTGATATTTTCAATACTACCTTTCCCGGTCGGAGGTAGGTTTCATGACTAAAATCCCGGGACCTCCGTCGTTTGACGGCTTGAAGCGCAGGATCGAACGGCATCGGGCGGAAGGCACTGCCCGCAAGGGCGATCACTTCGTGCGCCAGACCTATCGGCTTGGCCTGCTTGACGCGCGGGCAAAGGCGCGCGAATGGTTCGCCGAATACCCGAAGGCGGCCTATTGGACCGAAGTGGAAAGCTGGCGGCAGCTCGACAACGACCAGATAGAATTCACCATGCGCCGGCTGCCTTCCGCCGATTGACCGTCATTGCGCAGGCGTGCGCAGGCGGCTCTCGATGAGCAATCCGCTCTCGTCGAGGATCGGATGCGCGACCGAGACGATATGGGCGTTGATGCGTTTCAGATCGCGCAGCATATCGAGATGCAGTGAACTCGTCTGCAGGCTGTCGGCGTAGCCCTCGCGCAGGCGTTCAAGGTGGCGTTCGGCGGATTGCTTCTCCATCCTGCGGACTTCGACCTTCACTTCCATCATCTGTTTGGCGAGATTGAAGTCGCGCGTCACGAAGATCGTTTGCGCGATCCGCAGGTTGTCGATCGTCAAATGGAAGAGCTTCTTGAGCTCCTGGTAACCGTCGTCGGAAAACCGCAGGCCGAGCGAAGCCTTTTTGCTGATTTGCGGCAGCAAGCCCTTTTCAATGATATCGCCGATATGCTCGAGGTTGATCGCGTAGTCGATGATGATGATCGAGTGGCGGCCGTTCTCTTCACTCAGGCCCTCGCGGCCGAGCTTGGAAAGATAGACCTTCACTTCCTGTTGCAGGCTATCGACCCGCTTTTCGAGCGTGGGAATTTCCTTGAGCTTCGTCAGGTCGTTCTGCTCGAAGGCGTCGGAGGCTCGGATCAGCATGCGTTCTATAAGGTCGCCGACGCCGAGGACTTCGCGAGTGGCGCTCGCAAGCGCCACGACGGGCGTCGACAGCTCGTGCGGGTCGAGATATTTCGGCGCATTGTCGGTTTGTGCTTCCTCCGGAACGAGACGCAGCATCAGCTGCGACAACAGGCGCGAGAACGGCCAGGCGACAGCGGCGAGGATCAGGTTGAAGCCGAGATGCGCATCGACCGGCAGCTTGGCGGGATCGAGCGGCAGCATTTCCAGAAGTTCGGCGCCGTAGCCGGCAAGCGGGAGCGCGATCACACAGCCGGCGGCACGCACGATCAAGTTGCCAAGCGTAACGCGCTTTGCCGAGGTAGGTCCGCCAAGCGAAGCGACGACCGGTGGAATTGCGCCGCCGACATTGGCGCCCAGGACGAGAACGATGACCAAACCCGCCGAGAGAATACCGGTCGACGCCAGGGAAAGGATCAGGACAACGGCGGCAAGGCTCGACGAGGAGATGAAGGCAATGCCGGCAGCGAACGCAAGCGCCACCGGCCAGGCGTTGTCGAGCAGGCCGATAAAGGCGGCAAGCGCGGGCGATTGGCGCATAGGCTCTGTCGCGCCGCTCAAGAGATGCAGAGACAAGAGCATCAGGCCGATGCCGATCAGTGCGGTGCCACCACCTTGGCGTGCGGTCGAGCCGCTGCGATAGAGGATGATACCCGCGAGGATGACGAGCGGCGACAGCCATTCGATACCGGTCGCGACGATCCAGGCTGTGACGGCCGTGCCGACATTGGCACCGAGCAGGACGATCTGCGCCATGCGTGGCTTCACCAGTTCGCGCTCGACGAAGGAGGCGACCATCAGCGCCGTCGCCGTGGAGCTTTGCAATGCCAGCGTTGCGACGAAGCCTGAAACGAAGGAGCGCAAGCCGCCTCGCGTGCCCGTCGCAAGACCTGTTCGCAGCCGCGCACCGAAGGCCCGCGACACACCCTCCTTCACCTGCGCGAGGCCGAACAGCAGCAGGGCTACCGCGCCGAACAGGTTTATCATGACGATCGTGGATTCCATTCCCTGCGGGTCTTTTCTTCTCGTTCACGGCCGGCGCAATGCCGCGCATTGGGTGTCTCAGCGCATTGCCATCTCTTTGAAATCGCGGCCTGGTTCTCACTTTTTGATTGTCCGGCTAATTATAATACGCCTGTTCCTGGATAGCACAACGCCGTTTGCGACATATCATGGCGAGGCTTCGCGAGGTCGCTTAGAGGCGAAATCAACGCCAGACGGTCTGGCGCATAGCCTCGCCGGCGATCATCGCGGCGGAGACGGCGACATTGATCGAGCGCTGGCCCTCGACCATCGGGATCAGGATACGCCCGTCGGCTTTTTCATGAACATGATCCGGAACGCCTGCGCTTTCGCGGCCAAACAGTAAAATGTCGTCCGGCCGGAAAGCGAAGTCCGTGTATCGGACCGATGCCTTGGTGGAGGCGAGCACGATGCGACGGCCCGTTTGCGCCCGCCATTCCTCGAAGCGATCCCAACTGGCATGACGGGTGAGCGCAACGGCTGCGATATAGTCCATGCCGGCGCGTTTCAGATTGCGGTCGGAAATGTCGAAGCCGGCGGGCTCGATGATGTCGACACCAACTCCGAAGCAGGCGGCAAGACGCAGGATCGTGCCGGTATTGCCGGGGATGTCGGGCTGATAGAGCGCCAGTCTGAGATCGGCCATACGAAGTTCCATCTTGCTTCTAAGGCAACGACACCTAGTTCAACTGTGATTTCGGCGCAACAGGCCACCCTTTGACCCTGAATTGTTCAATTTTGCCGACTTTGGACTGGAAATTTCGCAATTTTCGCGTTATAGGTGCGCGTCTTCAATCGCCAGCTAGGGAGGGCCGACATGAATATTCTGATGCTTACGCGCCTTCCAGCCGCGATACCAAGCGCGGCGATCTCGCGCTCCTGAGCGCAAGCTTTCTAAAATTCCCCATGTTTGATCCATTGCGCGGCTGTCGTGGCCTCGCCCCTCGAACGTCCGGTTCCCATATGTGCCTTAGTGCGTTTTGCAGGGGCCGGGAGGTGGAACGGTGAAGTTCCGGAGCACTTTTCATGTTTAGCTGGTTCGAACAGCGACTGAACCCCTTTCCGAGTGAGGAGCCTGTCGTTCCCCCGAAAGGTCTTTTTGCCTTCTGCTGGCACTATACGAAGCCTGCGGCGCCCTGGCTTGCAGCCATGGCCGTGCTGACGGCGCTGATTGCGATCGGCGAAGTGGCACTCTTCCAGTTCCTCGGCGATATCGTCGATTGGCTTACGAATGCTGACAAGGCGACGTTCCTGCAGAGCGAATGGCACAAGCTTGCCTGGATGGCGGCTTTGATCCTCGTCGGCCTGCCGCTGGCGGCTGGGCTCGATTCACTTATCATGCATCAGGTCCTGCTCGGAAACTACCCGATGATCGCGCGCTGGCAGATGCACCGCTTCCTGCTGCGCCACAGCATGACCTTCTTTGCCAACGAGTTTGCCGGACGCGTTGCGACCAAGGTAATGCAGACCTCGCTTGCCGTTCGTGAAACAACGATGAAGATCCTCGACGTCTTCGTCTATGTCGTCACGTACTTCCTGACGATGATCATCGTGATCGCAGCGGCAGACTGGCGGCTGATGGTGCCGATCCTGGTCTGGCTTGCCATCTATGTCAGCATCGTGTCGTATTTCGTGCCCCGGCTGCGCAGGATCGCGGCGCAGCAGGCGGATGCGCGCTCGATGATGACGGGCCGGGTGGTCGACAGCTACACGAACATTGCGACCGTCAAGCTCTTCTCGCATGCGGGCAGGGAGGAAGGCTATGCCAAGGCCGGCATGGACGAATTCCTGCAGACAGTGCACCAGCAGATGCGTCGCGTCACGCTGTTCCACGTGTGCGTCTATATCAACAACTGCGTGGCGCTCTTCGTCATCTCGGGCCTGTCGATCTGGTTCTGGCTGAATGGCCAGATTTCGGTCGGCGCGATCGCCATCGCGATCGGCCTTGCGATGCGCGTCAACGGCATGTCGCAATGGATCATGTGGGAGGTATCGGCGCTCTTTGAAAACATCGGCACGGTCTATGACGGCATGGAGATGATGACGAAGAATCACGACATCACCGACAAGCCCGATGCTCCGCCGATGCAGGCGAAGAAGGGTGCGATCCATTACGACCGGATCCGCTTCCACTACGGCAAGGGCAAGGGCGTCATCGATAACCTGTCGCTCGACATCAAGGCGGGTGAGAAGGTTGGCCTCGTCGGCCGCTCCGGCGCCGGTAAGACGACGTTGATGAACCTGCTGCTGCGCTTCTACGATCTGGAAGCTGGCCGCATCACCATCGACGGCCAGGATATCTCGCAGGTGTCGCAGGAAAGCCTCCGCTCGCTGATCGGCGTGGTGACGCAGGATACGTCGCTGCTGCACCGCTCGATCCGCGACAACATCGCCTACGGCCGTCCGGATGCGACGGACGCGGATGTGATCGAGGCTGCGAAGCGGGCAAATGCCTGGGAGTTCATCGAAGGGCTTGTCGACATGCAGGGCCGCAAGGGACTCGACGCGCAGGTCGGCGAGCGCGGCGTGAAGCTCTCCGGTGGCCAGCGCCAGCGCGTTGCGATCGCCCGGGTGTTCCTGAAGGACGCGCCGATCCTGGTGCTCGACGAGGCGACCTCGGCGCTCGATTCCGAAGTGGAAGCGGCGATCCAGGAGAACCTCTTCGCGCTGATGGAAGGCAAGACGGTGATCGCGATCGCCCATCGCCTGTCGACGCTGACGGAGATGGACCGCCTGATCGTGCTCGACAAGGGCCGGATCATCGAGGCCGGTTCGCACGCCGATCTCGTCAGTCAGGGCGGCATATATGCCGATCTGTGGACCCGCCAGTCCGGCGGCTTCCTCGCCGATCATTCGCAAGAAGCCGAGGAAGCGGCGGAGTAAGCGAAAGGCCCTCCCGGCGAAAGCGGGGAGGGCTTCTTAACTGTTGAGACTAGTTAAGAAGCCCTGTTATCCGATCGGGAGAGCAAGGGGCTACATCAACGCAACCGATCTCGCTGCCCATCGCGAATTTCGAAGTGATTCGAGCCTATTACCTTGCTGCCGATCGCAGCATTATTCGCGTTTTGCACGGTCGACGCGAGCAGCCGCAGGCACGGTTGATTCCTAAAAGAGCCGTTGCCGGTTCAAAGGCTGTCTGCCCAGTCTCTTACCCTGTGACGCTCGACCACGACGATGGCGCCTGCCATCGTGCGGAGTGCCGTCAGGCGGCGCTCTTCCTCGTTGTCGAGCCATGCGGCAACTGCCTCGCTGACGATCGTGTCGCGCGATATGCCGAGTTGGGCTGCGGTTTCATCGAGTCTGTCCGCAAGCGGAAGCGGAATATGCGACGCGAGCACCCTCGTTTCCATGACGGTATTTCTCCGATAAGCGGGCATTGTACTCCGAGATCGCGACGAGGTCAGCGACATTCAACACGGATGCCGCCGATGTTACCGAAAATTACCAAAATATAAGGTTGTGTCCGCCCTCCATTCCCTTTGCCGCAGGGTTGTCTCGGACTATAACGCAATGATGCTCCTGCGCCCGATACTCAATCTGTTTGAACACTGGGTCGATCCGTTCCGCCGGCGCGGCAACATCCAGCCGCCGCGTTCGACGGTCGGCTTCATCTGGTTCTACATCGGCCAGGCAAAATGGCCCTTCGTCGCGATGCTTGTCCTCGGCGGCATGTCGGCGGCGATCGAGGCGGCGCTTTTCTGGTTCGTCGGACGGCTGGTCGATATTTTGAGCACCGTCAGGCCGGGCGTTGGCTGGAGCGAAATGCTTGCTGCACATGGCAGCGAGCTCTTCGGAATGCTCGCTTTGATCGGCTTTGTCCGTTTCGTAGTGGTCTTCCTCATCGCGCTCGTCGATCAGCAGGTCATCACGCCGGGTTTTTACAATCTCGCGCGCTGGCAATCCTATCTCCACGTCTCGCGCCAATCGCTGCATTTTTTCCAGAGCGATTTTTCCGGGCGGATCGTGACGAAGGTCTGGTCGGCCGGCCAGGCGGTGGGTGATCTCGTCACCTCGCTCATGGAGAGCGTCTGGTTCGTCGGAATCTACGCGGCGACGACACTGGTGCTGGTGGCTCAGCTCGATTTTTCGCTTGCGGCCGTCGTGCTGTTCTGGCTCGCTGCCTTCGGCGTCCTTGCCCGCTATTTCGTGCCGCGCATCCGCTATCACTCGCGCGAGACTGCGGAAGCCGCCTCGATGCTCAACGGCCGCATGGTCGATTCCTACAGCAACATCCAGACGCTGAAGCTTTTCGCTCGTGACGAGGAGAGCGATCGCTACATGCGCCAGGGTTTCGATATCTATCAGGATACCGTACTGCGCTTTACCCGGTTCATTACCGGTGTGCGTGCCTCCATGGCGCTGCTTTCCGGCCTGATGATCGTAACGATGGGCGGATTAAGCGTCGATCTGTGGCTGCGCGGGCTGGTGAGTTCCGGTTCCGTCGCTTTTTCGCTGGCTCTCGTCCTGCGCCTCAACTTTCTTCTTGGGCGCCTGATGACGCAGTTCAACGGCATCATGCGCAATCTGGGTACGATCCAGAATGCTGCCGAATTGATCTCGCAGCCGCTTGGTCTCGTCGATCGGCCCGATGCTCCCGATCTTATCGTCCGGGAACCCGGCATCCGCTTCGAAAACGTCTGCTTCCATTACGGCCGGGGCAATGGTGTCATCGAGAATTTCTCGCTCACCGTCGCACCCGGCGAGAAGGTCGGGATCGTCGGGCGCTCCGGTGCCGGCAAGTCGACGCTGGTCAATCTGTTGCTGCGCCTCTACGACATTGAAGGTGGGCGCATCCTTGTCGATGGCCAGGATATTGCTGGGGTCAGCCAGGAGTCACTGCGCATGCAGATCGGCGTCGTCAGCCAGGATACGTCGCTGCTGCACCGTTCGGTCAGGGACAACATCCTCTTCGGCCGGCCCGATGCGGACGAGGAACGGCTGCTCGATGCCGCACGGCGGGCAGAGGCGCTCGGCTTCATCGAGCGCCTGCACGATCAGCAGGGGCGCAAGGGTTTCGATGCGCATGTCGGCGAGCGCGGCGTGAAGCTTTCCGGCGGGCAGCGGCAACGCATCGCAATCGCGCGCCTCATGCTGAAGGATGCACCGATCCTGGTGCTCGACGAGGCGACCTCGGCGCTCGATTCCGAGGTGGAAGAGGTGATCCAATCCAATCTCAGCCGGATCATGGAGGGGAAGACCGTGCTGGCCATCGCTCACCGCCTTTCGACAATTGCCGCGCTCGATCGGCTAATTGTTGTCGATCGCGGCCGAATCATCGAAGAAGGCACGCATAAATCCCTGGTCGAAAGAGGCGGACTTTATGCCGAGCTATGGGCGCGCCAGTCCGGCGGCTTCCTCGGTGCAGGCGAAGATATGCCCGGGCGCGAGGCGAGAGCCGTTTAGACAAGCGTCCGCCAGCTAGGCTCCGATCCGCTGAATCCCGGGGATTGCGGTAAAAAGATCATCTGAAAATACCCGCGACATTGTGCCCTCATACTATTGTCAAGGCTGGACATAATTTGCGATCAAGCATAGAACGCGCCGGATTGGCGGGGAATCTAAGGCCGAATTGTGTCTATGTAGATTCGCCGCTTAGAGGGGCAGTGCGGAATTCCGCGAAAATTGCGCAGAGGATGGTTTAGCCGTGAGCGAACACGAAACGACAAGCGAGGCTTCAGGGGAGCCCACGCGCCGTGATTTCCTTTATCTCACCACCGGTATGGCAGGCGCCGTCGGCGCTGCGGCGGTCGCTTGGCCGTTCATCGATCAGATGCGTCCGGATGCGTCCACGCTCGCTCTTGCTTCCATCGAAGTCGACGTATCGAGCCTTGGGCCGGGCATGTCGCTGACCGCCAAGTGGCGCGGCAAGCCGGTCTTCATCCGCAACCGTACGCCCGAGGAAGTGAAGGCTGCCGACGAGGTTCCGCTTTCGGATCTCAAGGATCCGATCGCACGCAACGAGAACCTTCCGGCCGAAGCGCAGGCAACCGGTGTCGACCGCTCTGCCGGCAAGGACAAGGAAAACTGGATCGTCATGATCGGTTCGTGCACGCATCTCGGTTGCGTGCCGCTCGGACAGGCCGGCGAATACAACGGTTGGTTCTGTCCCTGCCATGGCTCGGTCTACGACACGGCCGGCCGCATCCGTAAAGGACCGGCGCCGACGAACCTGCCGATTCCGACCTATTCGTTCGTTTCCGATACAGTGATCAAGATCGGTTGAGGGGAGACTGATTTATGAGTGGCCATTCCAGCTACGAGCCATCAACCGGCCTCGAGAAGTGGATCGATGCGCGCCTGCCGCTGCCGCGCATGGTCTACGACAGCTTCGTTGCATATCCGGTTCCGCGTAACCTGAACTATGCCTATACCTTCGGCGCAATGCTTTCGGTGATGCTGGTCGTGCAGATCCTGACCGGCGTTGTGCTCGCCATGCATTACGCTGCCGAGACCTCGGTCGCCTTCAATGCCGTCGAAAAAATCATGCGCGACGTCAACCACGGCTGGCTGCTGCGCTATATGCATGCCAACGGCGCATCCTTCTTCTTCGTCGCGGTCTACCTGCATATTGCCCGCGGACTTTACTACGGCTCCTACAAGGCGCCGCGCGAAATCCTCTGGATCCTCGGCGTTCTCATCTATCTGCTGATGATGGCGACCGGCTTCATGGGCTACGTTCTTCCCTGGGGCCAGATGTCCTTCTGGGGCGCGACCGTCATCACCGGCTTCTTCTCGGCCTTCCCGCTGGTCGGCGAATGGGTGCAGCAGTTTCTGCTCGGCGGTTTTGCCGTTGAAAATCCGACGCTCAACCGCTTCTTCTCGCTGCACTACCTGCTGCCCTTCATCATCGCAGGCGTTGTCGTGCTGCATATCTGGGCGCTGCACGTGACCGGCCAGACGAACCCTACCGGCGTCGAGGTCAAGACCAAGACGGACACCGTTCACTTCACGCCCTATGCGACCCTCAAGGACGCACTCGGCGTTTCGATCTTCCTGCTGGTCTACGCCTACTTCGTCTTCTACATGCCGAATTTCCTCGGCCATCCGGACAATTATATCCCGGCTGACCCGCTGAAGACGCCGGCGCACATCGTTCCGGAATGGTACTTCCTGCCGTTCTACGCGATGCTGCGCTCGATCACCTTCAACATCGGTCCGATCGATTCCAAGCTCGGCGGCGTCCTTGTGATGTTCGGCGCGATCATCGTGCTGTTCTTCCTGCCATGGCTCGACACGTCGAAGGTCCGCTCTGCTGTCTACCGCCCGTGGTACAAGATGTTCTACTGGCTGTTCGTGATCAATGCGATCATCCTCGGCTGGCTCGGTTCCCAGCCGGCGGAAGGTGCTTTCGTCCTGATCTCGCAGATCTGCACGCTGCTTTACTTTGCTTTCTTCCTGGTCGCTATGCCAGTGCTTGGTCTCGTCGAGACACCGCGCCGCATTCCAAACTCGATCACCGAAGCCGTGCTGGAAAAGCGCAATCAACAAATTGCTACGGTCAAGGCATAAGCGAGCGGAAGGAATAGAACGATGAAAAAGCTTGTTGCAAGCATTCTGCCGCTCGCAGTCGCAGCTCTCCTCGGAACTGCTGCATTCGCACAGGAAGCGACGCATGGCGAGGGCGCCGCTCCGGCCGAGCACGAGGAAGGCGCCACGCCGCACTATCCGCTGAAGCACCCGCGGGAGCAGGACTGGAGTTTCGCCGGCCCGTTCGGCCATTATGACAAGGGCCAGCTGCAGCGCGGCCTGAAGGTCTATACGGAAGTCTGTTCCGCCTGCCACTCGATGAGCCTGGTTCCCTTCCGCATGCTCGGCGAACTCGGCTACTCCGAGGCGCAGGTCAAGGCTTTCGCCGCGAATTACGACGTTCAAGATGGCCCGGATTCTGCCGGTGAGATGTTCACACGCAAGGCTATCCCTTCGGATCATTTCCCCTCGCCATACGCCAACGCCCAGGCCGCTGCCGCTGCGAACAATGGCGCGGCCCCGCCGGATTTCTCGCTGATCGCGAAGGCCCGCGGAATAACCCGCGGCTTCCCGCAGTTCGTCTTCGATATCTTCACGCAGTATCAGGAAGGCGGACCGGACTATATCTACTCGCTGCTGACCGGCTATGAAGAGCCGCCGGCGGGTTTCCAGGTTCCGGAGGGCGCGCATTACAACCCTTACTTCAACGCTGCCGCGGCCTTCGCGATGCCGAAGCCGCTCTCCGACGATCAGGTGACCTATGACGACGGCACGCCGCAGACCGTCGATCAGTATTCCAAGGATGTCTCGGCTTTCCTGATGTGGGCCGCAGAGCCGCACCTCGAAGAGCGCAAGAGCACCGGCTTCATGGTCATCGTGTTCCTGCTGATCTTCTCGGGTCTCATCTTCCTGACGAAGCGCTCGGTCTATGCCAACAAGGAGCACTGAGCGGTTCCAGCTCAATAAGCAAAAGGCGGCTTTCGGGCCGCCTTTTTTGTTGGTTCCATGCCAGTCAGTTGATAGGGTGCGACCGACTAAATGCCCTCGCAGACAGACGGACTTTCCATGAACAATATTGCCTCGGAGCTTGCGGTTAGCATCCGCTCCATCCCGGACTATCCGAAGCCCGGCATTATCTTTCGCGACATTACGACGCTGCTCGGCAATCCGCGGGCGTTTCGCCGCGCTGTGGATGAGCTGGTGCAGCCTTATGCGGGCCTGAAGATCGACAAGATCGCCGGCATGGAAGCGCGCGGCTTCATTCTCGGCGGCGCCGTGGCGCATCAGCTTTCGGCAGGCTTCGTGCCAATCCGCAAGAAGGGCAAGCTGCCGCATGATACCGTGCGGATCGCCTACAGCCTGGAATATGGCGTCGACGAGATGGAGATGCACCGGGATGCGGTTCAGCCGGGCGAGAAGGTCATTCTCGTGGACGATCTGATTGCAACCGGCGGGACCGCCGTCGGCGCGACGAAGCTACTTCGCCAGATGGGCGCGGAAGTCGTCGGTGCATGCTTCGTCATCGATCTGCCGGATCTCGGCGGCCGCAGAAAGCTCGATGAGCTCGGCGTGAACGTCCACACGCTGGTCGAATTCGCCGGGCACTGAGACCCGGCTTTACTCGAATTCGAGCACGCTGCCCTCGAAGCGGATGACAGGCGTGCCGTCTTGGTTGACGCCTTCGTTGAGGATCGAATTGAGGAACCAGCCCGGCCGGGATGTGAGAGGCCGGCTGGCAAGCAAGGTCACCGAATAGCTGACCGTCTCGTCGACGAAGACCGGACGCAGCCATTGCAACTTCTGGAAGCCGGGCGAAGGGCCGAGCTTCGGTGGGGCGACGCCCTCCCTGGCAAGTCGCGCGGTTTCCTTTTCCCAGTAATCCAGGAAAGTTCGCATCCAGGCGGCACATGTATGCCAGCCCGAGGCGCACAGATTGCCGAAGAGCGTCGTCCTGGCGGCTTCCTTGTCGACATGGAAGCGCTGCGGATCGAAGCGCGTGGCGAAATGGATGATCCGCTCCTCGGTAAAGGTATAGCCGCCGATCGCGGCCTTTTCGCCGATCGTATAAAGCTCCGCCATCCTCATGGGTTTGTC
The DNA here is from genome assembly GCF_000419765.1 of Rhizobium mongolense USDA 1844. Lineage (GTDB taxonomy): Bacteria > Pseudomonadota > Alphaproteobacteria > Rhizobiales > Rhizobiaceae > Rhizobium > Rhizobium mongolense. The sequence continues at coordinate 146,756 of NZ_ATTQ01000004.1, forward strand.
TCCGCTGTGTCGCGCATGCTGAACATGATCCAGTTTTCGCAGTAGCAGACCAGATCGCCCTGCTGATTGTGGACCTCATGCTTGAAGCGGGCGATGCCGATGCCGGGCCGCGAGCGCATGGCGCGGGATTCCAGCACCGTCGAACGCCCGGACAGCGTGTCGCCGGCAAGCACGGGTTTCCTCCATTCCATCACGTCGATGCCGGGTGCGCCCTGGGAATGTGAATTCAGCAGAAAACCATAGGCCATCATGCGCATGAAGAGCGCGGACGTATGCCAGCCGGAAGCCGCGAGCCCGCCAAGGATACTGGCGCGTCCGGCCATCTCGTCCAAATGCATCGGCTGCGGGTCGAATTCGGTTGCGAACTCAATGATTTCCTGCGCCGTCACGGCGACAGGGCCCAGCGCAAAGCTGCGGCCCGGCTCGAAGTCTTCAAAAACTAGCTTCATCTGGCCTCGTCCTCCCTCGGCCGTGCTGCCAATCAGGTATTGAAGCGGAAGTGGATCACGTCGCCGTCCTGAACCACGTATTCCTTGCCTTCATCGCGGGCTTTGCCCGCGTCCTTGGCGCCGGTTTCGCCGCCGAGCGCGATGTAGTCGTTATAGCCGATAGTGAAGGCACGGATGAAGCCGCGTTCGAAATCCGTGTGGATGACGCCGGCAGCGGCCGGTGCCTTGGTGCCGCGCACGATCGTCCAAGCGCGGGTCTCTTTGGGGCCGACGGTGAAATAGGTGATCAAGTCGAGCAGGTGATAGCCCGCACGGATTAGGCGATCGAGGCCGGCCTCTTCGAGACCAAGTGCGGAGAGGAATTCCTTGCTTTCTTCTTCTGGCAGTTGCGCCACTTCAGACTCGATCGCGGCCGAGATGGTCACGCATTCGGCGCCTTGGGCTTTCGCCATCTCGGCAACAGCCTCGGTATGTTCGTTGCCTGTTGCTGCGTCGGCTTCCGCGACGTTGCAGACGTAGAGCACCGGATGGGACGTCAGAAGGTTCAGGCCCTTCAGAACTTCGATTTCGTCCGCGCCGAGCGTCTTCAACAATAAACGGGCCGGCTTGCCTTCGTTGAGGAGCTTGATCACCGCTTCCATGACGGGAAGCTGGGTCAGCGAGTCCTTGTCCTTGGAGGCGGCGCGTTTGCGGGTTTGCTCGACGCGGCGCTCGAGACTTTCAAGGTCGGCAAGCATCAGCTCGGTTTCGATGGTTTCGGCGTCGCTGACCGGATTGATGCGGCCTTCGACATGGGTGATGTCGTCATCCTCGAAGCAGCGCAGCACATGCACGACGGCATCGACTTCGCGGATGTTGGCGAGGAACTTGTTGCCGAGGCCTTCGCCCTTGGACGCGCCGCGCACCAGACCGGCGATATCGACGAAGGAAATGCGGGTTGGGATGATTTCCTTCGAGCCGGCGATCGAGGCGAGCTTCTGCATCCGTGGATCGGGAACGGCGACTTCGCCGGTGTTCGGCTCGATGGTACAGAAGGGATAGTTCGCCGCCTGCGCTGCTGCCGTCTTGGTGAGCGCGTTGAAGAGTGTCGACTTGCCGACATTCGGCAGACCGACGATACCGCATTTGAAGCCCATGACTGGATGTCCGTATTCGCTGAAATCGTTGCCTTGCCTATGGGATAAAGGAGCCATGCGGTCAAGTCTTCCGCCGCTTTTACCGCTGCTCACTTGCCGTTCGGGCGACGCTGGCCTATTTTCTGTCCGCGGAGATTTCGAGACGTAATATTGCGGATTTCACCGAAAGGGCAGGTAACCTTTACCCAAGGAGATCCTGGGCTATCTTGGTGTCTAATACCCGGCGAGGAGCTTGACCTTGAGCTCTTACCTGATTGAAAGGCTGTAGTCGGGGCTCGCAATCGACAGGGGAGTGTCGAAATTTCCTAGCCGACAATAACTGCCTAATTTAGAAAACTGCCTCTCATGTCATCAACGGGTGGATTTTCCGATGAGTGACAACGACGTTGCCATAAAGCCGAAAACGAAGATCAAGCTGAAGCTGGATAAGCCCAAGCTCTACAAGGTTCTTCTTTTCAACGATGACTATACGCCACGCGAGTTCGTCGTCATGATCCTCAAGGCCGTTTTCCGGATGAGCGAGGAGACGGGATACCGGGTGATGATGACGGCGCATAAAATGGGCTCCAGCGTGGTCGTCGTCTGCGCCAAGGACATTGCCGAGACCAAGGTCAAGGAGGCGATGGACTATGCCAAGGAGGCAGGCTTCCCGCTGATGCTTACGGCGGAACCCGAAGAATAGGCGTTTCTTAACCAATCTTCTTAAGCCGCTATCCGTCAATTGCCGCTAGATTGCGCCCACGACGGAGGCGCGCATGCATGCTGAGGCAGCTACTTGGCATTATTTCGTCGCCGCGGCGCTCTTTGCGATCTTCGGTGCGATAGGCCATGTCGTCCGTGCGCTGTTCAACGTCTATCCGGACAGGCTTTCGGACAAGCCGATCATCGATCTGGCCATTTCGGACGGTTATGATCTTTCCGACATGCTCTTCGGAACGGAATATGACGATGCCGGCCACTATCGGTCCGATAGCCTCAAGAACCTACGCATTGCCTGCTCCATTGCCGTCATTGCCGGCATTGGCACGATGCTGCTCGTAGAGGATGCCTCGATGCTGATGGCAACGGCGATCGATGACGGAGCCAAGGCACTTTGGGAACTGCTCCTCTACCGCCTTCAAGAGCTGCAATTGCTTTGATCAGCCGGGGCGCCTGATCTGATAGCCGATCTTATCCCGCATGAAGCCGCAGTTTTCGTAGAAACGCAGCGTCGCGGGGTTCCTTGAACCGGTAAGGAGCATCACTTTATAGCAATTCTCCTCCCAGGCCGTTGCGCAGGCGTGACGGATCAACGCGCCGGCATAACCCTTCCTGCGGTGATCGGCGTGCGTAATGACATTCTCGACAAGAGCGTATGAAGCACCGTTGCGCGTGAGATTGGGTGTGATGATCAGCGTAGCGGATGCAACAGGCATATCGGCGGCCAGCGCGACAAATATGGTCATGCGCGGTTGGGCGAGGATGGTTGAGAAGCGGTCGCTTGCCCAGGCGGGATCGATCGCTGGATCATCGGGATTGAGGTGACGGTAGAGATCAAGAAGGGCCTGTAAGTCGTCGGGGCCGGCGGGCTTGATCATGATATCTCGCTTCGGCATCTTGCCTACTCACCCTTGTTGCCGAACATCTTCTTCAGCATTTCGGCCATAGGGCCGGTCGCAGGCAGCTTAGGCTGCGGGTGTCGCGCCTGATGGATGTGGGATTGCGCTGCCGGCTTCTTTTCGGGCTTCGGCTTGTCCGCCTCCGCCTCCGCCTCCGCCTTGCCGCCGACGGCGAGCGCCAGCTTGTTCATCAACTGCGAATCCTCCTTGCGCACCAGCATGTCGGCATTGTCGGCAAGCGTTTCCAGGAGCGGCTGCAGCCAAGCCTGGTCGGCCTTGGCGAAATCGCCGAGGACGTGGTGTTGCACAAGTTCCTTGACGCCAGGGTGACCGATGCCGAGGCGCAGGCGCCGGTAATCCTTGCCGCAATGGGCATCGAGCGACCTGATGCCGTTATGGCCACCATTGCCGCCGCCGATCTTCAGCCGAGCCTTGCCGGGTGGCAGGTCGAGCTCGTCATAGATGGCGACGAGATCGGAAGGCTGCAGCTTATAGAAACGCATGGCTTCGCCGACGGCTTCGCCGGAGAGGTTCATGTAGGTTTGCGGCTTGATCAGCAGCACCTTTTCGCCCCCAAGCTCGCCTTCCGAAATTTCCGCCTTGAACTTCTTGGACCAGGGGGAAAAGCCGTGGCGCCGATGGATGGCGTCGGCTGCCATGAAGCCGATATTGTGACGGTTTCCGGCATATTTGCTTCCGGGATTGCCGAGACCCGCGATGATCAGCATTGGCCAGTCCGTTTCTTGAATGCCTGCTGCCCGCTTCACCACCGCGAAACGGGCAGGAAGTCAAGCGCAAAGGCACGGCGCGGCGCTAATTGCCGAGATGCAGCCCATACTTCAGGAAAATCTCTTTCTGGGTGCCGTCGGCGATCAGCTTATCGAGGGCGGTCTGCATCCGCACCTGAAGGTCGGATGGAAAATCCCTGTTACAGGCGATACCCATCGGCTGTGAGGAGAGTATGGTGACCATCTCCACCGGCTGATCCGCCTTCAGCTTTTCGAAGTAAAGCTCTGAAATGGGCATCATGTCGATACGGCCGCCGAGAAGCTTGCGAAGCGTGGCATTGAAGTCAGTGGCGATATCGAGCTTGGTGAAGCCCTTTTGCCTCAACACCATCTCGGTATAGTCTTCGCGCTGCGTGCCGATGGTATATTTCTTGGACGCCTCGAGGTCATTCGCAACGACGCCCGATCCTTTCCGCGTGATCAAGATATTGCGATCGACGAGCAGCGGCTCGATCCATTTGAAGAGGGGATCGCGCAGGGCATTATGTGCCGTGGCAAAAACGCAGGTCATGGGCTGTGATTGCGCGAGGCTATAGGCTCGCGCCCAGGGCAGCAACTCCATGGTATAGTCGACGCCGATATCGGCCATGACCTTTTCGACTTGTTCAACGGTCGCGCCTTTGATCACCTTGCCGTCGCGATAGTTGAAAGGCGCGTATTCTTCAGTCGTGAAATTGACCGTCTGCGACTGTGCCGGCGCTGCGCAAGGAAGCGTCAGAAAAGCAAGAAGCAGGAGCTTTTTCATCTATTTCCACCTTCAATGCGCCGATCACGAGGCTTGGGCGACCTCGTTTACCACGGCTGTGAGGTCCTCGATCAATTTCGAGGCATTCTGCGGACGATGGAAGAGGTAGCCCTGACCGTAGTCAAGCCCCATCTGGTGTAGGGTGCGGCATTCTTCTTCGGTTTCGATGCCTTCCGCGATGACGGTACAGTCCATCTTGTGCGAGAGCGTGGTGATGCCTTCGATGAGCATCCGGCTCTTGTGGCGGACGTCATCATTCGTGTCGTTGATCGACCGCGTGAAGGATTGGTCGACCTTAATGATGTCGACCGGGAAGCGGTTGAGATAGCTCAGCGACGAGTAGCCGGTACCGAAATCGTCAAGGGCGATGCGGCAGCCGAAAAGGCGCAGTTCGGTGAGCACCATGCGTATTTGCGGATTGTCGTGCATCAGAACGGCTTCGGTGATTTCGACGACAATTCGATCCGGACGGATGCCGTGCCGCCCGACGAGGCCGGCGAGGCGGGAGGGCAGGGCGGCTTCGAACTGCAGCGGCGAGAAATTGATCGCGAGATAGGTGTCCTGCATGCCCGGGATCCGGGAGATATTCGCCAGATGCCCGATCGCCTTTTCCATGATGACGTTGCCGACGCGGACGATCTTGGCGGTCTCCTCGGCGACGTGGATGATGCCAGCCGGCGGCATCAGGCCCTTCTGGGGGTGATTGAGGCGCAGGAGCGCTTCGAAGCCGGCGATGCGGTGATCGTCAAGTCCAACGATCGGCTGCAGATAGGCGTCGAACCAATCCTCGGCGAGGCCATTTTCGATGTGGCTTTCGATCTCGGCGCGCGCCCTTGCGCTGTCCAGCATGCTGTTGTCGAAAATCTGCGCGCCATTCTTGCCGTCGCGCTTCTTCGCATACATCGCCATATCCGACTTCTGCAGCAGTTCGGCTGCATTCGACGCATGGCGCGGATAGATAGCGATGCCGATGCTGGCGCTCAGATGCAGGTCGGGGCCGAAAGGCGCTTCGAAGACGGTGGCAATCTGCTCGCACATCGCCCTGGCGCGCTTCTCGCCGTCCTTGGCCGGAAGCAGGATGGCGAATTCGTCGCCACCAAGTCGCGCTGCCTGATCGGAGGGCGCAAGATGCTCGTTGAGCCGCTCGACGAGCTCGCGAAGCGCGCGATCGCCCTCGGCATGGCCCATATTGTCGTTGATCCACTTGAAGCGGTCGAGATCGATGAAGAGGCAGGCCAGCTCCTGGCCAGAGGCGTCGGCTTCGGCGATCTTGCCGTCGAGAGCGGTCTCGAACCCTTGGCGGTTCAGCAGGCCGGTGAGATGGTCGGTGATCGCCTGGCGGTGGTTGCGGTCTTCAGAGGCCTTCAGTGCGGTTACGTCGGTCATGACCGACAGCGATAACTGGTTTGGTCCGGTGGCTGTCTTGGATTCCAGGATCAGCACGTCCATGATGCGGCCGTCTGCGCAGAGGAACTTCACGGTCACGTCGAGTGCCGCGCCGTTCTCGAAACCTTCCTTGCGGTTTTGGAACGCTTCGCGGGTGTCGGGCGTCACGAGTTCGGCAAATCTGCGACCGATCACCTCAGCCCGGCCGTAGCCCGTTGCGACCAGCCAATAGTCGCTGACCGCTATGATGCGATCCTCGTTGTCCAGCGAGAAGAGCATGGCGGGCGTGAGGTTATAGATATCGGTTGCGAGGCGGTGGGCGAGCTTCAGTTCCTTCTCCTCGCTCTCCAGCTTTGTCTGCATCTCGTTGAAGCTGCGGGCAAGGCGGCCGATCTCATCGCTCGACTGCCAATCGACGTGATGGCGCGATCCAAGCTGGCGGGTGGCCTCTATGGCCGCGATAAGCCGCATGAGCGGCTGGATGACGAAGAGGCGGTTGCCAATCAGTGCGGTGCCGAAGACGGTGAGCACAGCGAAAATGAAGATCGATATGAAGACGACTTCTTCATGCTTGAGGCCGGAGAAGAGGCCAAGCTTCGGATAATAGACCGCGATGCTGCCAAGGTTCTTCGGACCGTCGACCGTGTTGTAGATGATTGCGCGGGAAACCTGAACGAGCTCGCCGTCAAAGGATTTCGGGATGGTCGATTGCGTCACGTTGAGCTGACTGGATTGATCGCGAACCTCGACCTTCACGATGGCGCCCTGCGAAACCATCGTGGCACTGATCTGGGTTACGCTGTCTTCGTCGAGATCCCAGAGCGGCTTTGCGAGCGCCTGGGAATTGGCAACCAGAAGAACGGAGATGTGGTCGCGTATTTCCTTGTCGGCGCGCTCGGAAGAAAGGAAGAGAAACAATACAAAAAGCGGAGCGACAAATATGAGAAGCGCCCCGCAAACAATCGCAAAAAATCTGTTCTCAACGGAATTGTTCATGGTTCCGTTTTCTCCCCGGGCTCTCACTTCGCGGCCATAACGGCAAAGAGCGGCAAGTGTAGAAATGCTTGGGGAATGCTTTCACGAATGTGTTAAATGTTGCTGAAGTGGGCTCGCGTTAAAATTGATAAGGCCCGCCTTCCAGGGGAAAGCGGGCCTTATAATTACGAATTGGTGTATGCGGATTATGCTTCCGCTTCGCCTTCGCCTTCAGCCGGAGCTTCTTCTTCAACGCCAGCGGCCGGAGCAACGATCGTTGCGATCGTGAAATCGCGGTCGATGACCGTTGTTACGCCCTTCGGCAGTGTGACTTCGGAGATATGGATGCTGTCGCCGATCTTCTTGCCGGAGAGGTCGATATCGAAGAATTCCGGGATCGCATCAGCCGGGCAATGAACTTCGATTGTGTGGCGAACGATGTTCAAAACGCCGCCGATCTTCACCTGCGACTTCTCTTCGTTGATGAAGTGAACCGGGATCTCGACGGTGACCTGCGTGTTGCCGGAGACGCGGAGGAAATCCACGTGCATCGTGAAGTCGCGAACCGGATCGAGCTGATAGTCCTTCGGCAGAACCTTGTACTTCTTGCCGCCGACGTCGATCGTCGCAACAGTGGTCATGAAACTACCGGCATGAATGCGCTTCGTCACCTCATTGGTGCTGAGAGCGATAGAAATGGGGGCCTGCTTGTCACCATAGATGACAGCGGGAATCAAACCGTTGCGGCGAAGTTCACGGGCGGACCCCTTACCAACCCGTTCGCGCGCCTCGGCCTTGAGCTCGTAAGTTTCCTGGCTCATGGCTATTCCTTTCGAGGTTATTTGGAGAGTCTCCGTCCGGTATCAACCTTCCGGTGACTGGAGGGGCGTTGGGCCTTCCTCATCCGCGTTGCCTCCAAGGGTGTCTGCGCGGACGCGTGCGCTATAGTATAAGTGAAGCGGAAACGCAAGGCGACGCGGCCCTATATCTCGGGTTGCCGGTCAGTGCCAGGATATTGATAAAGGAATCCTACGCCGCAATACAATAGAGACGGGACCGGTATCAAATTCGGTTTCTAAATGTTGCGATTCAGCATTTACAGGGCTTGCCTTTTCGACAAGCCTGAGTTGACATCCGGCCGCGTACATTCTCACATGACCGCCGATCAACGAGGCGGAGGAGCACGTTCATGCGGTACAGGCTGATGACGGCGACGAGCGCCGTTGTTCTCGGATTGATGACGGCGGCCCATGCGGCTGAGATCGACCGGGATGGTGCAAACGCCATTCGCGACAATCTCAACAGCCTGCTGCCCGAAGACATTGCCAAGAGCGGCGTCGTCGCCGTCAATCCGGCCGGTGCGCGCTACGAGATCATCTACGACCTGGCCAAGCTGCTTTCCAAGATCAACCCGGCGGATTTTGCGATCACCGGCCTGAAACCGATTTCGATGTTCGCCACGCCGCGGGACAACGGGCTCTGGAATGTCGAAGGCGACAACAGCCTGAACGTTTCCGGACATTTCAAGGGACCGGACCAGAAGCGCACCGATTTCACCTATTCCATCGCCTCAATGGTCTATACATCGGTCTTCGATCCCGCGATCAGCTATTTCCGCTCCGGCGATTTCAGCGCCAGGGATATCAAAGTCACGACCGCAACCGATACCGAACAGGTCAATGCCAGCTTCGGAGACATGAAATACAAGCTCACCTCCGCTGATGGCGCTTCCGCCGACAGGGCGGACTTTGCGGTGAACGGTACTTTGACAGCGTTTGCCGAGCAGGTGAGCGGGAAGGAAATGCCGCCGCTCCAGATCACTGCCGATACCATCGATTTCGACGCCAAGGTCAACAGCCTTCCGACAAAGCGATTGAGGGACATTGTCGTCCTCGCACTCGACCATGCCGAGGAAAAGCAGATGAGCAAGGAGAGCGAGGAAACGCTGAAGGGCATGCTTCGCGACGCTTTTCCGCTGATCTCTTCGCTCGAGGAAACTATCACCCTCAACAATCTTGCAGTGACGAGTGCTGCGGGCGGAGGCGGCGCCAAGAGCTTCAGCTACCGCCTGGCTGTAAATGGGCCGAGCAATGCAACGCAGCTTGGCGTTGCATTGAATGCTGCCGACGTCACATTTGACAGCCCGATGGTTCCGGCCGCCTATTCCGCCTTTCTGCCGCAGGCAGTCGATGTGCAGTTCGCCATCCCGGATATGGATTTTGCGGCTTTCGGTGATGAATTCATGAAACTTGATCTCACCAAGCCGCCGGAGGGCGGGGAGGACGCGGGCAAGAAGGCCGTGGAGCGGCTTTTCCGCGATGGCAGGTTTGTGATCGACTTCCCGAAGGTCAGCGCCAAGTCCGGCGTCTACGACATCGACATATCCGCAAAGGTCGAGAGCCGCATCGATGCGGGCAAGGACGACTATGCGCTGCAGGCCTCCATTCTGGCGCGCGACTACGACAAGACCATCGCAGCGGTTCAGCAGCTTGCCAAGACCAATCCCGAGCTCAATCAGGCGTCCTTCGGAATGCTGATGGTCAAGGGTTTCGCCAAGACCGATCCGGACGGCCGGCAGCGCTGGGACGTGACGGTCAGCCCCGATGGCACGGTGACCGTCAACGGTCAGCAGCTCAAGGGGCCGGATAAGCCGGAATGATTTTGCTGAGCATCAGGTGACGATGATTGTCACGGCCACATTGGGCGCCTAGAAGTGGCCGACAATGACGTTGGAGGCGTTCCGCGCATGCCTCATGGCGATAAGTCTGAAATGCTTAAACGAGACCGCCTTGCCGATAGTCGAGCTTTGGCAGGGAGCGTCCGCATTCGAACCTGCTCCATCGATGAAGGCCCTAGACTATCCTCCGCATGTGACCTTAGCGGTATATGAGGATTTTGCGCCCACCGATGTGCTGTCCAGAATTTTAGGCACTCAATCGGCGATACCCGTGAGTTTTCGGGTATTTCCTATTTTCAAAACGAATTCTTAGCGTTGTGGGCGCGTCCTGTACCGAATGGCCGGCTGCTGCAACTTCACGCGGCCGTCCATAGTGAAATAGACCCAGCGCTCTGTCGTGAGCACTATCGCCCCGATCGCTGGGTGCCTCATTGCACGATCGCAATGAAGATCCCCGGGGCCATGTTCGAGCCTGCCATCAAGTGGGCATCCGCAGGGGGAATTCTGCGTTACATTCGACGCGTTGGATATTGTGCGGTTTGCGCCAGTCGAGGTCTTGAGTGAAGTCAAGTTGACCACACAATGACCGCACGCAGTCGCCTTTCCAAACCGCTTTGCCAAAGTCGGGCTAGGCGGCGGATCCCGTGGGCCAACATCATCACCGGTACCGGCGCCGATGATCAGAAGCGGCACTCGCCGCCGCTGATGATCCGGAAGCCTGCATTGCCTGCCTCGCAGGGGTTCGGGAAGGTCTGTGTCTGACGGCCGCGCTGACCGCAGACCGGCGCATATTCGCGCGTGCAGATGCCGCCCGGGCGTTCCGGACGGTCAGGTCTGTCCGGGCGATCCGGCCAGTCGGGGCGTCCGGGACGATCCCGATCGGGGCGCGCAAAGGGCGGCGGTGCGCGGCGGCATTCGCCGCGGCCGACGATCATGAAGCCGCTGTTGCGGGCCTGGCAGGCATTTCCGAAGGTTTGAAGCCGGCCGCCGCGTTCGCCGCAGACCGGCGCATATTCCATGGTGCACATTTGCTGCTGCGGCGGCCACGGGCTGGGCGGCGGGCGTGATGGACCGGGATCGACCTCCACCGTGCAGGCGGAAAGCAGGGGAATAAGCGCGAGAAGCGCAAAGCGCTTCGAGCCTAGTGAACATTTCGTATTGATCGCCGTCATATGGCTTCCCATGCAAATCACTTTGCGCGAGACTAGCCGAAAGCGCGCTGCCGAAGAAGACGAAAAATACAACCTTGCCTATCTTTTGCCGGTGAGGAAAACTCTCAGTCGAAGAGACTGGAAACAGATTCTTCCTGGCTGGTGCGGTTGATCGCTTCGCCGATGAGGGTTGCCGTCGTGATGACGCGGATATTGTGGGCCGACTGGACGGCGGTGGTCGGCTGGATAGAGTCGGTGATCACCAGTTCGCGCAGCTTCGACGAGGTGATGCGGGTGACCGCGCCGCCGGAAAGAACGCCGTGGGTGATGTAGGCGGTGACGCTTGCCGCACCTTGGGCCAGCAAAGCATCGGCGGCGTTGCAAAGCGTGCCGCCGGAATCGACGATGTCGTCAATCAGCAGGCAATCCTTGCCTTCGACGTCGCCGATAATGTTCATGACTTCGGATTCACCTGGACGGTCACGGCGCTTGTCCACGATCGCCAGAAGACAGTCGAGGCGTTTGGCAAGCGAACGGGCGCGGACGACGCCGCCGACGTCCGGCGAAACGACCATGACGTTGCTGATGTCGTAATTGGCCTTGATATCGCGCGTCAGAACCGGAACGGCGTAGAGGTTGTCCGTCGGGATGTCGAAGAATCCCTGAATTTGGCCGGCATGCAGGTCGAGCGTCAGAACGCGGTCGGCACCGGCCTCGGTGATAAGGTTAGCGACCAGCTTCGCGGAGATCGGCGTGCGCCCTGAGGCGCGGCGATCCTGTCGGGCATAACCGAAATAGGGAAGGACTGCCGTGATGCGGCGCGCGGACGAACGGCGCATCGCATCGATCATAATCAGCAGTTCCATCAGATGATCGTTCGTCGGAAAGGAGGTCGACTGGACGACGAAGACGTCTTCGCCGCGGACGTTTTCCTGGATTTCGACGAAGATTTCCTGATCGGCAAATCTTCTGACGCTGGCCTTGCCCAAGGGCACATTGAGATAGGTGCAGATCGCTTCGGCAAGATGCCGGTTCGAATTGCCTGCGAAAACCTTCATTTTGGCCCGCCTGTTGTCTGCTGATAGCCGCGCTTTTTAGCCAGCTTGCTTCCGAATGCAAGCGCAAAGGCGCCACAGGCTTTGATATTTGTAAAAAGCCTGTTGCTAACCGTCGCGCGTCTGCCGCCAGGAATTAAACGCGGCGATCGTTTTCGTGGCGATCTGCTGCATGACGGAGGCAGGAACGCCGACCCAGGGATCCTGTGCCGCGGAAGGCACCTTTTCCTGTCCCTGGATGCGGTGCAGGCGGGCGCCGCTGCCGTCGAGGATATCCCAGACGTAAACGACGGTTACATTGCCTTCGTCGGTAAAGGCCGAGAGGTAACCCTTCAGGATATAGTCGCTGCTGGTGTCGTTCGAACTCTTGATCGAGAGACCGTGCGAGCGCGCCTCGGCTCCGAGCTGGCGGGAAAGCGGCGTCACCGCTTGGACGGGAGCACCGATAATCGGCAGGAAGCGAACGGTGTTGCCGCCGATTGCGGACGAGGCGGCAGGATCGATGGCTGCGACCCGTTTCTGCTGGCGGGCAGGGGCCAGATTGCCCATGTCTTCTTCTTCCGCCTGCGCATTGGAAACCGGCTCGGCAAGCGTCCGGCCTTCGACAGGCGGCGAAGCTGCGGGCGAGGGTCCGCGCCGGGCAAGCGCGTCGGCCTGCTCCTGCATTGTCGTCGGCGGCGCGCCGGGACCGGATCTGTAAGTCTGATTGTTGTATGCCGGGTGATAGCCGGCCTGCCTGGATTCGCCAGCAAAGGCCCGCGTAGGCTCTGAGCCTGCCATGCGCTCCACTTCGCGCTGGGTGACGGGTGAGGAGCGGCCAAGCGACGAGTCGCCAATATCGACTTGCGGCGTCAGCGCATCGGTGGTGTTGCAGGCGGAAAGCGCGGCCAGGCAGGCAAGGAGCACCGGCGCAGTCTGAGCTCGCGTCATCGCTGTCGTCGTCCTTCCCTCATTCGCATCAGCCCGCCTGATTTATGGGGGTGGGGGCTGTCCGCTGTCAATTCCGGATTCTTGCCGATGATTGCCCGTCATGCGCCGATGAAATCGAGCGAGTGGCGGGAAAGGGTGCGCGGCCCATCCGTCGTCGTCAGGTAGGTCTGGCCAAGCGTCATGGCCGTTCCGGTGTCGGAATCGGCGATGATCATGTGCACGAAGAGCGACATGTTCGGCTCGATCGGCTGCGGATTGCCGATATGGAACATCTGATGTTCCATCCAGGACGGCGAGAAGCGGGCGCCGAGGGAATAGCCGCACGCGTTCAGCCGATGCCGGGCAAGCCCGCGCTCGTCCATGATCTTGGCATGCATGTCGAAGACGTCGCCGAAAGTGTGCCCCGGTTTCAGTACGGTTTCGATCGCCTGCAGGTTTTCCAGGCAGGCGTTATAGAGTTCGCGGTGGCGGTGCGTCGGCTCGCCGATGACGATCGTGCGCATCATGGCGGCGTGATAGTGCGCATAGGTGCCCGCCCATTCGAGCGTAAGCTGGTCATTTGCTTCGAGCTTGCGGCGGCCGGCCTTGTAGCGGCAGAGCAGGGCGTCCGTGCCGGAACCGATGATGTATTCGTTGGCGGGGTAGTCTCCACCACCCGAAAAGACAGCACCCTGCATGGCGGCAAGGATGTCCGCCTCGTCGGCGCCGGACTTGGTCAGCGTGATTGCGGCATCCAGAGCATCGTCTGCAAGGGCTGCGGCACGCTCGACATAGACCACCTCCGCTGGGCTTTTCACGAGGCGCAAGCGGCTGACGAGATAGGAGGCATCAACGATCTGGCCGAAGGTGGAAAGCTGGGCGTCGAGCAGGCGGGCGATTCGCCCGGTCATGCCGTGGGTGTCGTATTCGACGCCGATGCGCGCGCCGAGCAGGTCCATATCGACCAGCAGGTTCCTGAGGTCGAGCGTCGGGTCGGCATTGACGCGGTCGACCCAGACGTGGATGTCTTCGAGGATCGACGTGTGCTTGGCCTGACGAAGGTCCGCAGAGCGGGTAATCAGCGACATCGTGCCATCGACCTTGACCACCAGCGTCTGGAAGAAGCAGTAGCCGAACGTGTCGTAGCCCGTCAGCCAGTACATGCTTTCCTGCGCGAAGAGCAGGACGGCATCCAGCTTTTCCGCGCGCATCTGGTCAGTAAGGCGCGTGAGGCGGCTTGCGAATTCGGCTGTTTCGAAATGCAGTGCCATTCGGTCAAATCTCCCTGATGCTGATCGCTGAAATCTGGCGGCCGTAGTCCGGCTCTTTATTATGTGTGGTGCGCCGGTACGAGAAAAAGCGCTCGCTGTCTGGATAGGTGCAAATGCCAAGGCTTTCGGCGCGCACACCCGCCTCCAGCAGCCGGTCGATGGTCAGCGCCGGAAGGTCGAACATCGCGTGGCCCGACTTCTTCGAAGGAATGAAATAGCGCTCGTAAGACGAATCCTGTGTGACGAAGCGCTCGACGAATTCCGGGCCGACCTCATAGCTTGTCTGGCTGATCGAGGGACCGAGGCAGGCGATGATGGTCCGGCGCTTCGCTCCAAGCCTTTCCATCGCTACAACGGTGTTTTCCAGGACGCCGGTCAGTGCGCCTTTCCATCCGGCATGTGCGGCGCCGATCACCCGGTTTTCCGGGTCGGCGAACAGGATCGGGCCGCAGTCGGCAGCAAGGACGCCGAGGACGATGCCAGGCGTTGCCGTGACCAGCGCGTCGGCTTCGGGGCGTGTGCCGTCATAGCTGCTGTCGACGGTGACCGCATCTGGCGAATGAACCTGATGAACTGTCGCGAGCCTTTCCAAGGGCTGGCTGAACCAGGCGGCAACGCGACGGCGGTTCTCCATCACCCTTGCGCGGTCGTCGTTCGAGCCAAGCCCGACATTCAGGCCGCGATAGAGCCCCTCCGACACGCCGCCCGCCCGTGTGAAATAGCCGTGGCGGATCGCTTCGCCGGCCGCTTCGTTCAACAGCGCGCTTTCGATCGGTGCGGGAGAGGCCGCGTCTTGCATCAGTGATTCCGGGGTGTTTGAACGGCGCCATTGTCCGCCGGCCCGCCCGGCGAAGCATTCTTGATTGCGCCGGATGTTGGCCCAGGGCCGCGCGTCCTGTCAATCCACCGGGCGGAACGGCATGAGATCGACGGCCGGATAGGAGACGGCCATCGCCTTGAAAAGCTCGCCCATCCGGCCTTCGCCGGAGCCGGCCAGACGGTCCACCGCGCTCTGGATGATCTGCTGGGTGCGCGGTTCACGATCGCGGCCGAGAGCGGCTGCGCGCTCGAGAATGCCGAGGCCGATCAGGAAATCGCCCTGGTGCAACGCGCCATTGAGATGCAGCCCGGCGCCGACAGCGGTTTTCGCAAGGTCTTCGAAATCCACATGGCTCGTCAGGTCCGCTTCCCCGGGATGGGCAAGCGGCGGGTCGAATTCGTGCATGCGCACGGCCTGCAGCGTATCGCCAAAGCCGGTGACGAGATGGCCGTAATCGATCGCCAGCGCCGTGCCGCCGAAAGCCTTCAGGCGATCGCAGATCGTCATCATCACAGCCTGGCGGGCCGGCGAAATCTCAAAGAGCGTGCCGGCCGGCGCGGCCTGCGGTGATTGAGGCAGCAGTGCCGGATCGATGCCGGCGAACCCGGCGGCGAATGTCAGATCGCCATCGATATCGAGGCCAACCATGCGCTCACGAAAGCCGGTCGGCGTCTTGACGAACTGGCGGATCGGAATGGCGTCGAATAGCTCGTTTGCCGCAATCAGCGTGAAACCCGGCGGCACTTCCTCGAAATCGGAATGCCAGCTGATCTTGCCCTCATGTGCGTCAAGCGTCTGCTGCTGGATACCGCGCAGCCGCTCGCTCGTTTCGACGAGATGAACTGTCATATTCTCGAAAAGCGGCGCGGCGAGACGCTCGATCACGCGCAGCATGTCGGCCATCATCGTCCCGCGACCGGGGCCGATTTCAACGAGGCGCACGCCTGCCGGCGCGCCATGCCGCTGCCAGGCATGCACGACGAAGACCCCGATCATTTCGCCGAAGAGCTGACTGACTTCGGGCGCAGTGACAAAATCGCCGGACCGGCCGAAGGGCTCGCGGGTGCGATAGTAGCCGTATTCCGGATCAGCGAGGCAGAGTGAAAAATAGTCCGTGACGCTGATCGGCCCGTTCGCCTGAATGATCGTCTTTATCTTTTCACCGAGTGCGGTCGTCATGATCGTTACCGTCCTGACGGGCTCAATGCTGCAAAGCGGCCTGGCGGCGGGCGCGCGCCATCGCCCAGATGCCGAGCAGGATCATCGGGAAAGAAAGGACCATGCCCATGGTCAGCCAGTTCGTGCCGAGCAGGTAACCAAGCTGCGCATCCGGTTCGCGGAAGAACTCGACGAATATGCGTGACAGCGCGTAGCCGCAGACGAAGAGACCGGTAACGAGCCCCGGTGATTTCAGCGCCCGGAAACCGTAGACGATAAGAGCAAGCGAAAGCAGCAGCACGATACCTTCGAGGCCTGCTTCATAGAGCTGGCTCGGATGCCGCGCAAACGGCCCGCCGGTCGGGAAAACGACTGCCCAGGGCACATCCGTAAGCCGCCCCCAAAGCTCGCCGTTGACGAAGTTCGCAATGCGGCCGAAGAACAGGCCGATCGGCACCACGGTAGCGACGATGTCGAAAAGGCTCCAGACAGGAATGCCGTTCTTGCGTGCAAAGAGGATCATGGCGATCGTCGTGCCGATGGTTCCGCCGTGGAAGGACATGCCGCCATTCCAGATCTCGATGGCACGGAGCGGGCTCTCGATCACGGCCGGCAGATCGTAGAAAAGGATGTAACCGATGCGACCGCCGAGAACGATGCCGAGGGCCGCCCAGACGATGAAGTCATCGATCTGCGCCTTGGTGATCGGCGAGGCATTGCCCGGCCAAAGCGCATCATTGCCGGCGATCTGCCGGGCATAGAGCCATCCAAGCATGATGCCTGCGACATAGGCGAGACCGTACCAGTGAACAGCCACAGGGCCGATCGAAAAGGCGATCGGATCGATATCCGGAAAGGGCATGATCGAAAGAAGATTGGCTGCAGTCGGCAAAATTTTTCCACCCGTTGATGTGCGCGGAACATGGCGTTGCGATACGAAGCGGTCAAGTCGATTGTGAGGCAGAGCAATGCTCGGAACGGCTTATCCAGAGCAAAGCGCTTGCATCCTTAACAGCAAAGCCCTACCTCATTCCTTAGGGCTTCAGGCCCATCAAAATCATGTGGTGGGAAGGAGAAAAACCGCCATGACCAGTGGAACAAACCGCATCATGGACGAATTCGCCAAGCTGATGACGGATGCTGCAGGCGCGGCCCAGGGTGTGCGCAAGGAAATTGAGACTGCCTTCAACGCTCAGGCCGAACGCTGGCTGAACACCATGGATGTGGTCAAGCGCGAGGAATTCGAGGCCGTCCGCGAAATGGCGATCAAGGCGCGCGACGAGAACGAAGCGCTGCTTGCCCGAGTCGCCGCACTCGAAGCAAAGCTTGCTGCAAAAACGAAGTAAATCCCATTCAGGCACAGGGTACGGTGTGGCGCTTAAGCGGCACACCGCCTCATCGACAAAAAAATCAGGTGTCGTTTTCCACCTGTGGACACTGCCAAAAAAGCCAATACGCAGAGTCGTTTACAACCTCCTTCTGAAATCAAATTCCGAACGGCTGTCCACAGTGCCTTTCCGGAAATGACCGGAGAGGGGCTGGCTTGTCACGGGGGGCGTTATACACTGATTTTAAATGATGATTCGAAGCGGACATTGGTAAGCTCCGGGAAGGTTCACTGCGTTAGGTCTGGCAGTGGTTCAACGAACATCCGAGTGGTGGTTCCGGTATTTGCGTGTGTCTTTTCTTGTGTCGTAAACCCAAGTTCAGTCGCATTCATTCCGGTCAAGAAGGTGCTGCATGAGCCTTATGGAATTGGAATTCGAGCGTCAGTCGAACCCGGTCGATATGATCGAGTACGTCGCCGCCAATAACGACTGGTCGTTTGAGCGGTCGGGCGAGGACGAGATCGCAATGACGGTCGAGGGGAAGTGGGCCGATTACCACGTTTCCTTCTCCTGGATGGAGGAATTCGAGGCGCTGCATCTCGGCTGCGCGTTTGACATCAAGGTTCCGGAAGCTCGCGTCAACGAGGTCACCAAGCTTTTGGCGGCGATCAACGGGCAGGTTCTGATGGGTCATTTCGATCTGTGGCGGCAGGAAGACGTGATCATCTTCCGGCAGTCGCTGCTTCTGGCGGGCGGTGCCGAGCCAACGAACCGTCAGGTGGAAGTTTTGCTTTCCAGCGCGCTCGATACCTGCGAAGCTTATTATCAGGCGTTCCAGTTCGTCATCTGGTCGGGCCTGGATGCTGCCAAGGCCATGGAAGCAGTCCTCTTCGAAACGGTCGGCGAAGCGTAAAATGTCACCATCGTCTTCCGATACAGTCGTTCTTGTCGGCGCCGGCAATATGGGCGGTGCGATGCTTTCCGGCTGGCTGAAGAGCGGAGTTCCGGGATCATCCGTTGTCGTGGTCGATCCGGGTCCGTCGCCCGCGATGATGAAGGTCATCGGCGATGCGGGCGCGACGCATGCCTCAACCGTTCCCGCCGGCCTGAAAGCAGATGTCATCTTCCTCGCGGTGAAGCCGCAGGTGATGGAAACAGTCCTGCCACCGGTCAAAAGCGCCGTCGGATCCAAGACGGTGGTCGTTTCGGTGGCTGCCGGCAAGACGCTGGCTTTCCTCGAAAAGCATCTCGGCGAAGCCGCCATGGTCCGCGCCATGCCAAATACCCCCGCCATGATCGGCCGCGGCGTCACCGGCGCCTTCGCCAATCCGCGCGTCAGCGCCGGCCAGCGCGATCGCGTTCATTCGCTTCTTCGCGTCTCGGGTCCTGTCGAGTGGGTTTCGGCCGAGTCAGATATCGATGCCGTGACGGCATTGTCAGGCAGCGGCCCGGCCTATGTGTTCTATCTCGTCGAGTGTATGGCAGAAGCAGGCCGTAAACTTGGCCTGCCGGCGGACCTTGCCATGCGCCTTGCACGGGAAACTGTCGCGGGGGCTGGTGAACTCCTATACCAGTCCCCCGACGACGCCTCGAAGCTTCGCCAGAACGTAACGTCGCCGGGCGGCACGACGGCCGCGGCCCTTTCAGTTCTTATGGCAGAAGAGGGCATGCAGCCGCTATTCGACGAGGCTCTTGCGGCTGCGCGCGCACGCGCCGAAGAGCTTGCCGGTTGAGGACGCGCGATGGCTGAAGAAATCACCTACGCCGATTTCGAGCGTGTGGACATTCGTGCCGGCACGATCATTGAGGCCCAGCCCTTTCCGGAAGCCCGAAAGCCGGCGGTCAAGCTGCTAATCGATTTCGGCCCGGAAATCGGCGTCAAGAAATCCTCGGCGCAGATCACCGTTCACTACACGCTGGAAAACCTCGTCGGCCGCCAGGTTCTCGGGGTTGTGAACTTCCCGCCGCGCCAGATCGGACCGTTTCGCTCGGAAGTGCTGACGCTCGGCTTCGAAGACGAAGCGGGTGCGATCGTTCTTGCTGCAACCGACAAGCCGGTGCCGAACGGCAGGAAGCTGATGTAATCCGAGGTTCAATTGGCATGCCAGACGTTATCTTTGCAATACGGGCATGATCAAAGCGACTTGGAGCGTTGAGAAAAAAAAGCAGCTGAAGGCTCATCCCGGTCGTCGAACATGCTTTGAAGATATCGTTGCAGCAATCGAAAACGGCGGGCTTTTGGATGGCGTGGGTCATCCCAAAGTTCCTCTGCTTCTCCTGCGGACACGCAGACCATGCCGACGTCAAACGCGGCGGTCAATATCCTAGCGGCCGGAACACGGCCATCGAAGGCGGTTAAACCCGTCTCCCGAATACGCGAAAGGCCGGCCTGAGCCGCCCTGAAAATCCCCGTCCTCGAGGGCGGGGAAGATTTTAAAAATACGTATCGAGCTGATGTGATCAGTGAATGTCGCGCGAGACCGGATCAGTCAGCGTGAAATCATGAAAGATGGCTTCGAAGCCAGAGCGCTGCGGCGAGCAGAATGCCGGGCCGACCATAACCTCTTCAGTCGACGGATCGAACCAGGCGAGGCGCGCCATGCGCCATTCGCTGATCCGGTCGGTCCGGTACTGAATAAAAAGTGCGTCCTTGTTGCGGGTCACGCGAAGGGAGAGCAGGTCGAATTCGTGCTCGATGCGAAAGGCCGACCAGTCGGAATTGCTATTGGTCACGACGGTGCTGAAGTGCCTTGCGCCGTCGGTATATTCGATTCCGCATTTCATCCAGTGCGCTGAATCTGCTCGGACCATCAGGCCGGCCTGGTCGTACAGTTCTTGATAGCGTCCGGAAAATGTCACTTCTGCGGTGAAGTCGCCCTTGCGCCGATGATAGAGAAAATGGCCGTCATCACGGTGGAACCCGTAATAGGTACCTTGCCAAAAGTCCGTCCTGTCGCCCGATCGGACATGCAATGCACCCTCGTGAAGCTCCGCCAAGGGCGGAGGATTGAGCCAGGTCATTTCTTTCCGGTCGATTGCCATCTGGAACTCACGCGGGGATGCGGATGGTGGCGCGCAGACCGCCGCGCGGGCTGTCGCCGAGCGTGACATTGCCGCCATGGCTACGGGCGATATCGCGCGCGATCGCAAGGCCGAGTCCGGTTCCGGAATCGTCCAGATTGCGTGCTTCATCCAGACGGAAGAAGGGCTTGAAGACATCCTCGCGGTTCTTTTCGGGAATGCCGGGGCCATCGTCGTCGAAATTCAGCGTCAGCCATTTCGCGCCGTGCTTCGCTTCGATGTTCAGCGTATTCGCATAGCGGCGGGCATTGGATGCGAGGTTGGTCACCAGGCGCGTAAATGCGTTCGGCCGAACCGAGATCTTGTCTTCGCCTTCGATCGAATAGGTGAGTTGCTTTTCGTGCAGAGCGAAGTCCGTTGCGATCTTTCCGAGCAGTTCGGTAAGCTTTAGTTCTCCGACATCCTCCTCGATCTCGCTGCGCGCAAAGGCCATGTAGGCTTCGAGCATCGACTGCATGTCGTTGACGTCGTCATTCAGTCCCTGGAGTTCCGGGCTGTTGCCGGCAAGGGCAAGCTGCAGCTTGAAGCGCGTGAGTACCGTGCGTAAGTCGTGACTGACGCCGGTGAGCATCGCGGTTCTCTGCTCGATCTGCCTTTCGATGCGTTCGCGCATCAGGATGAAGGCAAGACCCGCGCGCCTGACCTCATCGGCGCCGCGCGGATAGAAGTCATCGTGTTTGTGTCCCTTGCCGAAGCTTTCGGCGGCTTGCGCGAGCGTCAGGATCGGCCGAATCTGGCCGCGCAGAAAGAGGATCGACACGCCGATGAGGACGAGAGAAGCGCCGACCATCCAGACGATGAAGATGTGCGTGTTCGACGCGTAGGTCTGGTTGCGCTTGGTCAAAACGCGCAGAATCTTATCGTCCAGCTTTATACGGATTTCGACGAGACTCGAGTCTCCCACCGTATCGATCCAGAACGGTCGTTTGATCTGGTCGCTGATCTCATCGCTCAGGATGCCGTCGAGGATGGAGAAGAATGGTTTTTCGCGCGGCGGCGGCAGATCTCCGTCAGGCTCGATCGAAATCTGAAGGTTCAACTGCTCGCGGGCGATGCGGGTGGCCTCGCTATAATCCGTATCCTGCGGATAGGTCTCGATGATCTGGATGATCGCCGCAATATCCCGGGTCACAGCCATCGACAGGCGTTGCGTCACCATCTGCCAGTGGCGCTCCATGAACACCGCCGCAACGACGGACTGCAGCAGCACCATGGGTATGATAATGATCAGCAGCGAACGGACGTAGAGACCGGTCGGCAGGCGGCGGCGTAGCCAGCGACCGAATCCTTTCCATCCGGAGGCTGGCGATCGTTCTTCGCGGCGCAGGGAGTCGAAAGTTACCATCACTGTCGCGATCCTGACGTTGAGGCCATCAATCGATGCTCAGTCTGTATCCTATACCACGAACCGTCTGGAGCCAGACAGGATTTGCAGGGTCGTCCTCGATCTTGCGGCGGAGGCGATTGATCTGCACGTCGATCGTGCGCTCGCCGACGTCGACGTCGTTGCCGATGAGCTCGTGCCGCGGAATGGTGTCGCCGGCGCGCTTGGCAAAAAGCAGCATGATTTCCTGCTCGCGGTCCGTGAGGCGGATCACTTCCGTCGCCTTCTTCAATTCCTTGCGGGTGAGCGAGAAAGTGTACGGGCCGAACATGATCTGCTCGATCTTCGGCGCGTCCGAGGCGTTGCGGCGCAGGATATTATTGACGCGCAGCACCAGTTCGCGCGGGTCGAAAGGCTTCGAGAGATAATCGTCGGCGCCGGCTTCAAGGCCCGCAATGCGATTGTCGGATTCCGCAAGCGCTGTGAGCATGATGATCGGCACGTTCTTGATGGCGCGCAGGCCGCGCGTCACGTCGATGCCGGATTCGCCCGGCATCATCACATCCATGATGATGAGATCGAAGTCGAGCCCGGCGAGCTTGCGTTGCGCCTCGGCACCATCTGCAGCCACGGTCACCCGGAAGCCGTTCTCCGTCAGGTAACGGTTCAAAAGAGCGCGGATCCGGGTGTCGTCATCGACCACCAGCAGATGCGCCGCGTCATCAGAAATGATTGTCTTCCCCGCCATTCAATCCGCTTTCGTTGTTTGTCTGTCCCTCATACCCCTCAGAAATGCCTTCACGCTTTCGCGCACGTCCGGAGCGGCACCGTCGAATGCTCTCTCAATGCGGCGCGATTGCGGCTCCGCCAGAGCGAGCGCGAGTTCGCGCCCGGTCTTAGTCGGATAAAGCTTACGCTGGCGCCGGTCTTCAGGCCCAGCAACCTGACGAATATACCCCGAATCGATCAGTTGTTTGAGCACCCGAGCGAGGCTCTGTTTGGTAATCTTCAATGTATCCAAAAGATCGGCAACGGTCATGCCCGGTTCACGGTTAACGAAATGCACTACCCTATGATGAGCCCGGCCGAACCCGCTCTTTTCGAGGATCGCATCCGGATCAGAGACGAAATCGCGATAGGCGAAAAAGAAGAGCTCGATGATCTCGAAATCGATGATGCCGGTGTTTTCCATCGGTGCGGCCAATGGTTCGGAGTTGGCTACTTTCTGTCGTGCCGCCACGTCATTTCCTTTCTCGTACTGCAGGCCCCGGGAAACTTTAGCAAAGATATGTCAGCTTTGTTGACACAATTTTACGCCGCTGTTAGCTTCCCCGGACTTTGCGGAGGCGGGACGTTCGTTCGAAACCGGCCCGTCTTTCCTCCCCATACAACGCATATTTTTCCCCACTGCGTAGTGGATAAAACGTAATATGGGCAACAATCAACAGGCATGGCGTGCAGTCGCCGGAGGATAAGAGAATGGCTTCAGTTCCCTTCGACCAGCTGGATGGCGAAATCTGGTTCAACGGCGAATTCGTGCCGTGGAAGGACGCGAAGGTTCACGTGCTGACGCATGGTCTGCATTATGCCAGCGCGGTCTTCGAAGGCGAACGCGCCTATGGCGGCCGCGTTTTCAAGCTGACGGAGCATAACCAGCGTCTTCACAAGTCCGCTGAAATCCTTGGATTCAAGGTGCCGTACTCGGTCGAGGAACTCGACGCGGCAACTATCGAACTGCTGAAGCGCCAAGGTTTTTCCGAGGCCTATGTACGCCCAATCGCCTGGCGCGGTAGCGAAATGATGGGGATTTCGGCGCAGTCGAACCGCATCAATGTTGCGATCGCCATCTGGCAGTGGGGCAGCTACTTCAATCCCGCCGAAAAGCTCAAGGGCATCCGCCTCGATATCGCCGAATATCGCCGCCCCGACCCGAAGACGGCGCCGTCTTCGTCGAAGGCCGCCGGCCTCTACATGATCTGCACCATCTCCAAGCATGCCGCGGAGGCCAAGGGCTATGCGGATGCGATGATGCTCGATTACCGCGGCCAGGTCGCCGAAGCGACGGGCGCCAACATCTTCTTCGTCAAGGACGGCGTCATCCATACGCCGCTTCCCGACTGCTTCCTTAACGGCATTACGCGCCAGACGGTGATCGAACTCGCCAAGCGCCGCGGCTATCCGGTCGTCGAGCGGGCAATCCAGCCAGAAGAGCTTTCGGGCTTCAGCGAATGCTTCTTGACGGGTTCTGCTGCGGAAGTGACACCGGTCTCCGAGATCGGACCTTATAAATTCACGCCCGCGACGATCTCCGAGACGCTAATGAACGACTACATGAAGGAAGTATCTCCGGCGGCGTCTATCGCGGCCGAGTAACGTCTCCATCGGACAGAAAGCCCGGTCGCGCCTTCCGCGCGCCGGACTTTGTTTTACCGATCTCGACAGCCGTCGACAGGATGCTCCCGCCGATGCCGACGATTGCGCCGGCAATCAGTTGCGTGATGAGCGGAAGGCGTTCTTCCATGATTTCCTCTCGGGGCGCGATCAATGAGGATCACCGGCAGACGCCACTCCTGCGACATATCGCGATTTTATCACGTAGAGGATGGAAGGGGCGCTAAATGCAACCCATGTGAGGGGTTCGGTGTGGCAGAAAGCTTGCCAGGCACTCTAACGCAATGAGGCGGTCCAACGACCGCCTCATTCCGCACGCTTATTGATAGACATAGACGATGCGGCGGGTGCCGGGATCGACGAGCACGGGCCGGTTATTGATGCGCACATAGCGGTATTGGTAGTCGGGAATCTCCTGGAAGGTCACGGTATCCGGAACCTCGGCACCCACGACGACATCGCCGCCCAACTGAATCGTCTGCGTCGGCGTGGTTTCGATATAGGTGCGGACCGTCTCTGGTGGCGTTATTGCTTCCACGGAGCCGACGGGGCCAAGCAGTTCATCGCCGGGGGCGGGCTGCGGATCGGCGGGCACGACGGTTGCGGTCGACTCATATGTCACAGACGGGACGCCAAGAACGGCCTCGTTCTCTTCGACGATCATCGCGTTGCCTTGGTGCTCGACCTGCAGGTATTCAGCATAGACCCAGCCGCGCATGCCGTTAACATCGACGCGGCACCAGCGGCTGCCCTGGATGCAGCCATCCAAGATGGCCGCAGAGCCGCGCGTTGCGACGCCGACCGAGGGATATTGCGGGCCAGGCCCGGAACGCACGTTGAGGTCGTTGATGGCCGTCGCGCTCATTTCCGCATGGGCGAAGCCAGCGCTCGCGGCGAGCACGGCACCTGCCAGGAAAAGATTTCTCGTGAAGGTCATTCTTTTTCTCCTTGCTTTAGCTGGAATGAAACGCTCCGTTTACCATCTAGTTCCGCCGCTTGACCGCGCGGGCTGAATTCTGGATTCATCGGAAAATCGCAACGAATTGAAATTTAATGATAAAGCGCCACAGCGCTGGGCCATTTCACAAGCGATGAACTGTTGTTACGATGCGTCTTGAAGGCGTGAGGCAAGGGCAATGCCCGCCAAAAGGCGGCTGGCTTTGATGACCTTTCAGGCTATATCGGAAGCAGGCAGAGACAAGCGAGGCATATCATGGGCATGCTCCAGGCCGGCATCATTCCGGTGACACCCTTCCAGCAGAACTGCACGGTTCTCTTCGATCCGGACACGAAGGAGGGCGTAGTCGTCGATCCGGGCGGCGATGTGCCGGTCATTCTCAAAACGCTTGAGGAGAACGGCCTGACCATCAAGCAGATCTGGCTGACGCACGGCCATCTCGACCACGCGGGTGGCGCGAAAGAACTGAAGGAAGCGCTCGGCGTTGAAATCGTCGGTCCGCACGAGGACGATCGGCCATTGCTGGAGCGGATCGAGATGCAGGCGCAGCAATACGGCATTACCGGTCTTCAAAACGTCGTGCCGGACCGCTGGCTGACGGATGGCGACAGGATTTCCTTCGGTAGCCACGAGTTTGAAGTTTATCACACACCCGGCCACGCGCCCGGCCATGTCATCTATTTCAATCGTGCGCAGAACTTCGCCCATCTCGGCGACGTGCTCTTCAACGGCTCGATCGGCCGAACCGATCTGCCGGGTGGCAATCACCAGCAGCTGCTGGGTTCGATCCGCGACAAGGTGCTGCCTCTCGGAGATGATGTCGGCTTCATCTGCGGGCATGGCCCTGGCAGCCGCATCGGCGACGAGCGACGCGGCAACCCGTTCCTCAGGGGCATCTGATCTCGACAGACGACCAAAACAAAAGCGCCGCCCGATGAGCGGCGCTTTGCGTTTTAAATGGTCCGCGGATCAGCCTGCGGTGCAGAAGTGCTCGCGGCCGTCGTTGCCGATGAAGGTGCCGCTTCTCGGATCGAAGCTGCGGTAGCGGTAAGAGCAGTAGCGCTCCCACTGCGGCGTCCAAGGCTCGATATCAGCCCGGACAGGGGCGTAGTAACGCGGCGGTGCGCGGTAAACCGGCGCGGCTTCATATTCCGGCTCATAGGGCGGATCGATATAGCGCGGCTCTTCATAATAGCGCGGCTGATTGGCGATGGCCGAGCCGACGATCACGCCGGTTGCGAGACCGACGGCGCCGCCGACAAGCGCTGCGTCGCCATCGTTATGGTGATGCCACCGGTCACGGGCGGATGCTTCGCCGATCACAGAAAGGGAGAGGGCTGCGGCAGTAGCGGTCAGAAGAAATGTCTTGGCGAGCCTGTTCATGATCATATCCTATTCTTGGAACCCCGTGAGCGGTTCCTGCACCGTGATGATGACAAGATAGTGGCGGCTATCTGAACGGACGCTGAATGACAAACCCGGCATAGCTGCCGGGCCTCAACTCGAATTCGACGGCCTTGTGGAGGCCTCAGCCCGCAATCTGCAGATTGACGGCCTTGGGGCCTTTGCCGCGACGATCCGGCTCCGTGTCGAAGCTGACCTTCTGATTTTCCGTCAGGCCGGCAAGGCCGGATGCCTGAACGGCAGAAATGTGAACAAAGATGTCGGCGCCACCCTTATCCGGCTTAATGAATCCGAAGCCTTTGTCGGTATTGAAGAATTTTACAGTGCCAGTCTCGGCCATGCGTCAGGTCCTTTTCTCTCTGCCCGCCATCCACACGGGCAGCATCAACTATGTCCCTTGCGGGGCGTTGGCAGGCAATTCTTGAAATTCGAGAAAAAGGTCCCCTCTACCTCGGCCTGTCTCATGACGGGATTATTCCCCATCTTGGCGAGACCGGCTGACCGGAATATTAGCGTTTCCGGCGCGCACATACTTAAGGACTTCCCATGCTCGCAAAATGCCCGAACGCCGTGAGATTGCTGCGATTAAGGGGAATTGGCAAGCAAAAGTTTTTTAACGTGTTATCGAAAGCACATTGAGGCCGGCCATCCTATTTGCGTCAAAACGCAAAATTTCGCTCGCAGTCCAGGTATGTCAAAGGTTTTGTATTGCTTGCAATATAAGTTGAGAGCAGTTTTTCCCAAAAATGCAATGATAGCGCGTCTTGAACGGCGCGCTTAAATTTTTTCTAGAATTGCCGTCCAACCCGGAAAAAGCCATTGCTCAAGCGGGCTGGCTGCGTCTTTTTTTGAGTTCCGGTACCAATTCGACCACAAGCATAGCGATAAACATCAGCGCACCGCCTGCATAGCCGAGCGGCGGCATCGTCTCTCCAAGTAGGAGGGCGCCGAGTGCCGAGCCGAAGAGCGCTTCGGAGGAGAGGAAGATGGCGGCTTGCGACGGCGTGGTGTAGCGCTGGCCGATCACCTGCAGCACGAAAGCGACGCCCGAAGAGAAGACGCCGACATAGAGGATCTCCGGTGCCGCGCCCAAGATCGCCTCCATGCTGATAGGCTCGACAATCGCGGCCACGAAGAGCGCGGCGACCGCCGTCACGGCGAATTGGGCTGCCGACAGCGTAAGGGGCCTTCCCGTCTCGGAGACCGTCGTGCCGGCGAGCGTGATCTGTATCGCCAAGAACGCGGCACAGACCACCGTCAGGCCGTCGCCCGTGGTCAGCGCCGAAAGATGCCCGCCGGACAGCATGTAGATACCGGCGACGGCCATGATGGCAGCCGGCCAGATGATCCAGTGCGGCGGTCGGCGCAGGAAGGCGACTGCGATCAGCGGCACGAAGACAACATAGAGCCCGGTGATGAAGCTGGAGTTCGTCACGGTCGTCGTCTGAAGCCCGATCTGTTGCGTCGAAGCGCCGCCGAAAAGGGCAAGGCCGATCAAGATATAGAGCCCCAGGTGGCGGCGCGTCGTCTCAACACTGGCCCTGCGCACTTCAACGAACAGGAAAGGCAGGACGGCGACGGTCGCCACTGCAAAACGCAACCCTATGAACCAGAACGGACCGATTGCCTTCATGGCCGTCGACTGCGCGACGAAGCCGCCGCCCCAGATGGCGGCAGCAAGCAATAGAAGGAGGTTCGCCTGGACGCGCGTCATATCAGTCCTCGATGTGGGGCAGGTTGTATCGAGGACGGTTACCAGTTGCATTTCGTTCCGGCAAGGGCGAAGAAAGGCTCGTTCAGAGTGCCGGGATTGCGTGCACGGCTGAAAGAATGACCCGCCGGTTACTCCGGAATTCCGCTTGCCAAAAAGCTCGGCCTGAGGGACGGGCAGGCGGCCTTGCTGATCTGTGTGCCCGACGCTATCGGCGAGATCAGCGGCTTTGCCGGCTTCTCGCGCGTTGATGATGCGCTACCCGAAGACGGCGCATGTTTTGACTACATACTTGTCTTCGAAGCCAAGCGTGTTGCACTGGAAGGCATGGCAGGTCACTTTTTGAGGGCCTTGAATCCTGACGGCATGCTCTGGATATCCTGGCCGAAGAAGGCAGCGCGCTTGCCGACGACGATAACTGAGGATGTGCTGCGGGCAATCCTGCTTCCGATCGGTCTCGTGGACGTCAAGGTCTGTGCCTGTGCCATCGATTCCGTCTGGTCCGGCCTGAAATTCGTGATCCGCAAGGAACTGCGCAATGCCTAGCCGTTCTGGCGGTCGGAGCGCGAGACACGCAGCAGTGCGCCATCGGCCTCGTCCGTGACTACCAAGAGCGCACCGTCCGGTGCGACGATAACATCCCTCAGGCGGCCGTAATCACCCTCGAAAATCTGCTCCCCTGCAACGAAGGTACCGTTTTTGTCGCGTTGCATGCGGGCGAGCAGTTCGAATTTGAGCGCTGCGACAACGAAGTCGCCGT
The DNA here is from genome assembly GCF_000419765.1 of Rhizobium mongolense USDA 1844. Taxonomy (GTDB): domain Bacteria; phylum Pseudomonadota; class Alphaproteobacteria; order Rhizobiales; family Rhizobiaceae; genus Rhizobium; species Rhizobium mongolense. Next base: position 175,831 of record NZ_ATTQ01000004.1, read on the forward strand.
CCCATTCGGGAAACATTTTGCCGCGATAGATCGCGAGCGCGCCTGGCGCGATCGACGGATCCCAATAATGCAGCGGCTGTTCCAGTCCTTTCTTGGCCGTGCCTTCGCCGATCTTTGAGCCGGAGTAATTACGTCCATAGCTGATGATCGGCCAGCCATAGTTCTTGCCGGGTTCAATGACATTGATTTCGTCGCCGCCGCGTGCGCCGTGCTCGACGGTGTAGAGTTTGCCGTCGGCAAGGTCGAAGGTGATGCCCTGCGGGTTGCGATGGCCTTTCGACCAGATTTCCGGCAGCGCCTTTCCGCTGTCCTTGAACGGGTTGTCCGCAGGGATGCTGCCATCGGCATTGATATGCACGATCGAGCCGGCATCATCTTTCCAGTCCTGCGAGCGATTGCTGTCGCCGCGGTCGCCGATGCTGATAAAGAGACTACCGTCGCCCGCCATGGCGATGCGCGAACCGTATTGGATGCTGCCGCCGGTGAACTGCTTCATCGTGAAGATCGACTTCACGTTCTCGAGTTTGCTGCCGTCGGTGGTAAGCGCGGCGCTGAAGGCTTCGGTTCCCGAGCCTCTTCGATTGGCGGTCGATGCCGTGAAATAGATCGTGCGGCTCGTCGCAAAATCCGGCGCAAGTGCCACATCCATCAAACCGCCCTGGCCACGGGCGCGGACGTCCGGCACGCCTCCGATCGGATCTGAAAGCGTGCCGTCCCTGACGATCCGCATCCGCCCAGGCCGTTCGGTCACCAGATAGGCGCCGTCAGGGAGCACTTCCACAGCCCAGGGATGCTCCAGCCCTTCCGCCAGGGTTTCGACGCTGACTGCCACCTTCTCGGTCTCGACCCTGTCTGCTGCCGCGGCGAAACCGGGTGCGAAGACCGGCAGGCCGAAAAGCACCGAAGCGGCGAATGTTCTGGCGATAGTCATGTGGCGTTTCCCGTCGCTTTCATCCACTTTCAACGTGGAGCGGAGGCAGGGCGCTTCAACCTTATTGCGGCGCGGATAACGGCTTTGTGTTTTGACGTTGAATGGAAGCGGTCGGCGTCGTGTCCACCAGCTCGCGTCCCGCGAAGGCGTGCTGCAGCAGGATCTGCGCGACGGCAGCCTTGCCCTTGATGTAGAAGCCGTCGCTCATCAGCGCGATGCCGTACAGGGCAAGCCCGGCGATGCCGAGCGCAATCATCCGCTCGACCGTCGAAAAGCGCGAGAAAAGGAAGCCTTTCTCACGCTGCTGCGGTCCGTCATGGGCTGCGGCTGCCGCCGTCGCCATGGCCAGTTCGAGGTAAGAGGGAAGCGGTTCGAACCCGTACGCATCCCGGTTTCCGTTGCGGGGGCTTGACACCATTACCGGGTCCTCGTGGTCAATAGGCGCTTGATACGGCGGCGCCATACTGCAAGTGCGCCCGCAGCGGTCAGGGCGAAAACCAGCATGGTCAGCCCGCGCATGATCTGCCCGTCGGCGTGTGTCGTCATCCGCGGCGCCTTCGCCGAAGCCGCAGGCAGGGCGGTCGCTTCGGTTGCTGCCGGCACCGGTACGGTGACGGAGCCGGTTGTTTGCTCGGTCTTCTGCGGCTGCGGCGTCCCTTCGGCGCGAGCTGTCGAAATGACCCCGAATGCCGTCATCGTCGAAGCGGCAACGACGCCTGCTGCAATCAAAAGAGAAAGCGAAACCCGGCGGGCGCGAAGCCGCCCTGCGGCTCGCTCGTCCTCCAGAAACATTGGCATACCCTCAACAACCAATTACGGAGCGCTATAGATGAGGCTTAGATCCCGGCAGGCTCGCGACCGAATTGCGGCATGCCTTGTCATTTGTTGCGGCATAATCATGGCAAAGGCTGAATCCGGCGAAGTTTTTGATTCCAGGGATGAAATCGGCATCTCTTCAGAAAGTGATTCAAGTTCTTCGCAAAGTGATTCATGCTTCGACCGCCGCGCTCGGCAATTGATCAATAAGAATCATTGGCACCATCACGCCTTTGCGCTTGAAATGACGCCGTACATTGGACATAGAGCTAACCGCAGAACTCCGGTCCCGGCCTTCTGCCCGTTTCAACCGTATAGGACCGATATCATGGCCTTTCTTGCCGATGCTCTTTCCCGTGTGAAGCCTTCAGCCACCATCGCCGTCTCCCAGAAAGCGCGTGAGCTGAAAGCAAAGGGGCGCGATGTGATCGGCCTCGGCGCCGGCGAGCCGGACTTCGATACGCCGGACAATATCAAGAAGGCCGCTATCGAGGCGATCAATCGCGGCGAGACGAAGTACACGCCGGTTTCCGGCATCCCGGAACTGCGCAAGGCGATCGCCGCGAAGTTCAAGCGCGAGAACGGCCTGGAATATTCCTGGGAGCAGACGATCGTCGGCACCGGCGGCAAGCAGATCCTGTTCAACGCCTTCATGGCGACACTGAACCCTGGCGACGAAGTCGTCATTCCGGCTCCCTACTGGGTGTCCTATCCGGAGATGGTGGCGCTTTGCGGCGGCACACCTGTCGTCGTCTCGACCACGCAGGAAAACAACTTCAAGCTCCAGGCAGCGGATCTCGACAAGGCGATCACGCCGAAGACCAAGTGGTTCGTCTTTAACTCGCCGTCGAACCCGTCAGGTGCTGCCTATACGCTTGCCGAACTCAAGGCGCTGACCGACGTGCTGCTCAAGCATCCGCATGTCTGGGTGCTCACCGACGACATGTACGAGCACCTGACCTATGGCGACTTCAAGTTCGTCACGCCGGTAGAAGTCGAGCCGAAGCTCTACGACCGCACGCTGACGATGAACGGGGTCTCCAAGGCCTATGCGATGACCGGCTGGCGTATCGGCTACGCGGCCGGGCCGCTTGAGCTCATCAAGGCCATGGATATGGTCCAGGGGCAGCAGACCTCGGGTGCGACGTCGATTGCCCAGTGGGCCGCCGTCGAGGCGCTGAACGGGACGCAGGATTTCATCCCGGTGAACAAGAAGATCTTCGAGGGCCGCCGCGATCTGGTGGTTTCAATGCTGAACCAGGCCAGAGGCATCACCTGCCCGTCGCCGGAGGGCGCCTTTTACGTCTACCCGTCCTGCGCCGGCCTGATCGGCAAAACCGCGCCTTCTGGCAAGGCCATCGAGACCGACGAAGATTTCGTTTCCGAGCTGCTCGAAAGTGAAGGCGTCGCCGTCGTGCACGGCTCGGCCTTCGGGCTCGGCCCGAACTTCCGCATTTCCTATGCGACCTCGGAAGCTCTGCTCGAGGAAGCCTGCAAGCGCATCCAGCGCTTCTGCGCCGCCTGCAAGTAAAGCTGTTGGCAGAATTGAAGAAAGGCCCGTCAGCGATGGCGGGCTTTTCCCTTTTGATCCCATCGTTGACGGTGTGGCTGGGTGGCTGCATTTGACGCAAGAAAACTTTATCGATCCACGATCCCAAGAACGGCCAGACTGAGCTTGCATCGCGAAACGGCGGTCCGGTCTTCGATCTCGTCCCGCATAAGCAGCGCGGGGGGTGAACCTTGATGCGGCCGAAGCCTACCTCAAGAGCAAGGCATCACGAGGACGCAGATGTTCAAAGCCGACGATTTCGATGATCCCTGCCAGAGGCGACCCCTTCGGCCCGCCTTCTGCTCGCCCAATGCCCAAGTCGAAGGACTGCAGCTCGTGACGATCGACCGGGCTCTGGCAGGCTATCCGCCGGCCCTGAAATTCTGATTCGGTTCTTCGACAGCCGATGATCTTCCCCATCAGGCAGTGCGACTGCGTGGCGAATTTGCAGTCTTGTGCATTTAATGGAATACTGCCGATATTGGTCAGCCGGAAGTAATCGCGGCGTGCCTCGTAATTCTCGCCTTGCCGCGCGCGATGGAACCGGATGCAGTCCGGCGACCTTCGGCTGATTGCCGACAGATCGGGTAACGAGAAAAGAGGAGAGGTGCATGATCAAGGTGGTTTACGAGGTCGTTCCCCATGACGGCGGCTGGGCCTACCGGCTGGGAGAAGTCTATTCTGAAGCGTTCCCGTCGCATGCCGAAGCGCTGGAGGCAGCCCGCATCGTCGCGGCCGAACAGCAGGTCGGCGGCGATTCCGCCGAGATCAGCTGGCAGGACGAGAAAGGCAAATGGCATGAGGAATATGCCGAAGGCGGCGACCGGCCGGAGACGGAAGTCGTCGATACCAAATGGAAGGGTGGCGGTTCCGCCGATGTCTCTCCGCGTGCCTGAGCCGAGCGCCCGTTCGACGACCATGTTGATGAAGCCGCTTTTCCGCGGCATTCAAGCGCAGGCTCTTGCGCGTGGCGTATATTCTCCAATCTGCCGCATGAAGAAAACATCCTCTGACCTTTATTGAAGGAAGCCGCTAGGCTTGCCGCAACTCCGCCAGAGCGATGCGCGCGACGGAAAGCGGGTTCTCAGCAGACGTATTCATATTGTCGCCGAGGAACCAAGCCGCCGACAGGCCGGAATAGGCAGCAATCCATTGCAGCAGGCGTTTGGGCTCCATGCCGGTTTCGGCACAAACGATCCGGAGCTGGCGCCGGAGGCGTCCCGGCACGCTGATGGCCGGAAGGTCTTCATTGGCGAAAGTATTGGCATAGTCGAAGCCGCGTTCGCCGATCAGGCCCTTCGGGTCGATCGCAAGCCACCCGTCTTCTTCGAAATCGAGAATGTTGCTGTGGTGAATGTCGCCGTGCAGCACGACCGGATCGCGCGGATCGGAAAGCAGCGTCTCGGCGATAGCACTGCATTCGGGAAGGATGCCGCCATAAGTTCTCGCTGCAGGCGCCAGTTCCCGGAACCAGCGGCGGAGCGGGATGAGACCGGGCAGGGGCTTTTGGCGCGGTGCGTGCAGTCTTTCGACGGTGCGGCAGATGATCCGGCTTGCCTCATCGTCTTCGCCATCCATCGCCATCTTCAGCAGCGAGCGACCGCCCGTCGCCCGTTCGAGCAGAACAGCTTCGTCATCATGAGCATAGACTTTGGCGGCCCCGCCGCCGTCCCACCAGTGCATCAACGCACCGCCGGCCCTTTCGGCCACGTCACGAGACTTCTTGAGCATTGCCGGTTTGCCGTTCCAAAGGACGGGCAGGAGGTGACTGGAATGGGTGATGATCGGTTCGCCGTCCGGCGCCAGCGACCAGCGGTCGAGATGGGATTCGAACATGGCCGCATTCTAACGGCGGCAGTGGAAAAAGAAATCCCGCGCAAGGCGGGATTTCATCCAGTACGTCTGACAGTCAGGCGACCTTTTCGAGCAGTGGATAGTCGATGTAACCCTTTGCCCCGCCGCCATAGAAGGTGGCCTGGTCCGGCGTGTTCACCGGCAGGTTCTTTTGCAGGCGTTCGACCAGATCCGGATTGGCGATGAAGGGCTTGCCGAAGGCGACCAGGTCGGCGCGGCCGTCTTTCGACGGCATCGATTGCCATCTGACGGTCGTAGCCGTTGTTGACCATCCAGTTTGCATGGCCGCCAGCCTTTTCATAAGCCTGGCGCAGATCCTTGTAGTCGAAGGGTGGATTTGTCCCCTGCGTGTAGTCGCGCTTGCCGCCCGTCTGGCCCTCGATAACGTGGACATAGGCGAGGTCATATCTGGCGAGGCCTTCGACGACATAGGTGAAAAGCGCCTGCGGATCCGAATCATAGCTTTCGCCCGAGGGTGTGACCGGCGAAATACGGATCGCCGTGCGGCCGGCACCGATTTCCCGAGTCACGGCATGGACCACCTCGAAGGTGAAGCGGGCGCGGTTTTCGATCGAGCCGCCATACCGGTCGGTGCGGTCGTTGACGCCATCGCGAAGGAATTGGTCGAGCAGGTAGCCGTTTGCGCCATGGATTTCGACGCCGTCGAAACCTGCGTCGATCGCAGCGCGCGTTGCCTTGCGATAATCCTCGATGATGCCGGGAATTTCAGATGTCTCGAGCGCACGCGGCTCGGAGGTCTCCGCGAAGCTGCCGGTACCATCGGCGTTGACCAGATAGGTCTTCGCCGTCGCGACTTTATTGGTTGAAGAGACCGGCTTGCCGCCGTTCGGCTGCAGCGTGGTGTGCGAGATGCGGCCGACATGCCACATCTGTACGACGATTTTGCCGCCGCCTGCATGCACGGCATCCGTCACGCGCTTCCAGCCATCGAGAGCTTCTTTCTTGTAGAGACCGGGAACGTCGGCGTAACCTTGGCCCTGGTGTGTGATTGCCGTTGCCTCGGTGATGATGAGACCGGCTGTGGCGCGCTGGCGATAATATTCGACGTTCAGATCGTTCGGGATCGCGCCGGGCGAGCGGTTGCGGGTCAGCGGTGCCATGACGATGCGGTTCCTGACGGCAATGTCGCCAATCTGCGCGGGTTCGAAAAGCTTGTTCATGGAAGTCCTTTCCTGTTCTGGCGGGAGGATCACTCCGCATGGCGGGTGAACTCGACCCGGCGGAGAGATAGGCAAGTGCGGTGGCGCTGACGCCGATCAGGCTGTCACAGATCCTGGCTTAGTTGCTTGAGGAAGGCAGCGATCGCTTCTTCGTTGCGCTTGTAGAAAACCCATTGGCCGACGCGCCTGGTCGTGACGAGGCCGGCGCGGCTCAATGTTGCAAGATGAGCGGATACGGTCGATTGCGAAAGGCCGCAGCGCTCGAACTGGCTGGCGCAGACACCCATTTCCAAAGGGTGCTCCTGGGAGGAGAAGTGCTCCTTCGGATCCTTCAGCCAGTTGAGGATTTCCACCCGCATCGGGTGGGAAAGCGCTTTCAGGATTTCATCTCTATCCATCGTCTTATGCCGAACTATAAATCGGATTTTATCGATATATGGATCGCGGTTATTCGATATGCAAATCACGAGGACGTGAGCTGTTCTGTTTTGGTGACTGCCTAAATTTCAAGCAAAAAAGAGGGCCGCCGAAAAGTTCGGGGCCCTTTAAGGTGTGAAGGTCAAAAACCTCCAGAGGGGAACAGCTAATGCGGTGGCACTGGGAGAGAAGCCACCGAAGTGCATCAGCTACGTGCGATATGGTGCTTTCTTGGGCAGCTTTCAATGCATTATTATGCATGTCTGCCATGCGCTGCACAAATTATGTTGCGATGCAGCGATTCTGGGCAAAAAAAGAGGGCCGCCGAAAGTTCGGGGCCCTTTAAGGTGTGAAGGTCAAAAACCTCCAGAGGGGAACAGCTAATGCGGTGGAACTGGGAGGAAAAGCCACCGTGTGCATCAGCTGAGTGCGATATGGTGTTTAATTGAGCAAACGGCAACCCTCTTTTGTGCATGCCAGTCATGCGTTGGTTGCATGGTCAGCATTTTAGTGAACAAAAACGGGAATCAGAAGTTCCAGTTTCTCGCCTTGCTGACGATAAAATCGCGGAATGCCTTCAGCTTTGCGGCATTCTTGATTTCGTCCGGATAGCAGAAATAGGTGTCGAACGAGGGCACGTCGGCGTTGATCGCTAGCTGGATGAGACCCGGATCGCGTCCGACGATGTAATCCGGCATGCAGGCGACACCGATGCCAAGCAGGCAGGCGCGCTTGATCGAGGTCTGGCTGTTGATCTGCAGATGCGGAATCCGCTTGTTGTCCGAGGAGCGGCCGGCAATTTCCAGCCAGTTTACGTCCAGCAGATAGCTGGGGGCGGGCTCACCGAAGGTAATGATGCGGTGATTGTCCAGGTCCTCGACCGACTGAGGCTCGCCGTAGCGGTTAATATAGGACGGGGCGGCATAGACGTGCATATGCACGGTGAAGAGCTTGCGCTGAATGAGATCGGACTGCTGCGGTTGGCGCAGGCGGATGGCGCAATCTGCATGACGCATGTTCACGTCCAGTTCCTCGTTGTCGAGGATGAGCTGGATCTGGACGTCCGGATAGAGCTGCATGAACTCCTGGATCTTGTCCGTCAGCCAGCCCTGGCCGAGGCCGACGGTGGTGGTCACCCGCAGCTTGCCGGTGGGCGTTTCTGTCGTTTCCGTGAGCTGCATCTTCACCGTTTCGAGCTTCAGCAGCACGTCATGGGCGGTGCGATAGAGCAGTTCGCCCTGTTCCGTCAGGATCAGGCCGCGGGCATGGCGATGGAAGAGTTTGGTGCCGACGTCCTGCTCCAGCGCGCTCACCTGGCGGCTGATCGCGGATTGGGAGAGATGCAGCTTGTCGGCCGCATGCGTGAACGATCCGGCCTCGGCAGCCGCGTGAAAAATACGCAGCTTGTCCCAATCCAATGGCATCCCCCCACCCCTCATAGCCGATCTTACTCCGCGGCCACGGCGACGGGCATGTGGCCCGTGAGATAACGCTCGGCTTCGAGGGCGGCCATGCATCCCATGCCGGCGGCGGTGACCGCCTGCCGGAAGGTGTCGTCCGTCACGTCACCCGCAGCATAGATCCCCTCTATGCTGGTTGCGGTCGAATCCGGAGCGGTCCAGAGATAGCCGTTGTCCTTGAGCTTGAGCTTGCCCTTGAAAAGTTCGGTTGCCGGCGCATGGCCGATCGCCACGAAGACGCCGTCGACCGAAACGTCGCTGATGGCGCCGGTGCGGGTATCGCGCAAGCGCGCGCCGGTAACGGAAGGCGGCATCGGCGGTTTCGCCGGCGTGCCGGTGATTTCGGCGACTTCGGTGTTCCAGAGAACCGTCACATTCTCCTTCGAGAAGAGGCGCTCCTGCAGGATCTTTTCGGCACGGAAGGCATCGCGGCGATGCACGACCGTCACCGACTTCGTGATATTGGAAAGATAAAGGGCTTCCTCGACGGCGCTGTTGCCGCCGCCAACGACGATGACGTCCTTGTTGCGATAGAAGAAGCCATCGCAGGTGGCGCAGGCTGAAACGCCAAAGCCCTGGAAATGCTGTTCGCTTTCGATGCCGAGCCATTTTGCCTTGGCGCCGGTCGCGATGATCAGTGTATCGGCGGTCCAGACCTGGCCGCTGTCGGTGCGGGCCACGAAGGGCCGCTGGTTCATCTCGACCTCGGTTACGATATCGCTGACGATCTCTGCGCCGACATGCTTGGCCTGGTGCAGCATCTGGTCCATCAGCCACGGGCCCTGGATCGGGTCGGCAAAGCCCGGATAGTTCTCGACATCCGTCGTGATCATCAATTGCCCGCCTTGCTCCATCCCGGCGATCAGCACCGGCTTCAGCATCGCGCGTGCCGCATACACTGCGGCCGTATAGCCCGCGGGACCGGAGCCGATGATGAGAACTTTAGTGTGTCGGGCAGTCATGGTCCGGATCCTTTGGTGGCAGGCATCCTGTGGAAGCCGTGCGAGATATCGTAATAAACGCTTTTGTATAGTCTAGGGATGAACCAAGCTACCTTTCAAGGGGACAGCATGGAATACGCACAAGTGCTTACGCTCTTATCACGAGCTATCCGCAGATGTTTTTGTTGGTTCGACCCCGACGCCCTCGTTTTCGCTGGCTGATGCTGTTATCGACCATTTCATCCACACCGCTACAACAGAGAGCCAGTAATGGGCAAGCGCCGATCACCATTTCCGTTGAACGATCCGCGAGCGAGTACCAAAAGTTATTGAAAACAGTGTCTGACGAAAGGCGATATCAATTTTGTCTATGATGGATCTCTGACCTATCCTTTTACCGGCCAACCAGTCGAGCCGGGCTTAATATCCCAGATTGGGGCCCCGGATCTGATGAAGAAGCCTTAGGGATCGACGTGCATATATGCCACTTTCGGGCTATTTTTGCCTCGCTAGGGCTTGCTGTTGCCGAGGTCACTGCATCTCGGCCGCAACACGATTATAAAGCATGGCGGTTCGGTAGACGCTTAACGAGGACGATGTATGGATTGGCGCGGGATACTGTGTGGTTTGCACCTATCAAAGGCTTCATCATAGGCGTGCATGCCCTCGCCAAGGGCAAGTTCGAACCTCAATTGAATACAGGTTGGCAGCGAGGCTCGGCGTTTGAAGTTGTCGCGGGCAATAATAGGAAGCGGCCTGCAAACGGCCGATCGAAAAAGAAACAGGAAGCTCTACCATGGTGATGCGCGTCGAACTTGATGCGATAGATATGAAGATTCTGCGCGAGCTCCAGAATGATGGCCGGATGACGAATGTCGAACTTGCCGAGCGGGTCGGTATCTCGGCGCCGCCCTGTCTCAGGCGGGTGCGTAAGCTGGAGGAATCCGGATTCATCCGTGGCTATCGGGCGCTTTTGAATGCGCCGGCGCTCGGTTATGATCTGGTGGCCTTCTGTATGGTCGGTCTGAAACATCAGTCGGATGCCAATCTCAAGGCATTTGCGAAGCAGACAGCCAATTGGCCGCTCGTGCGAGAGGCCTGGATGGTGTCGGGCGAATCCGATTTTCTCTTGCAGTGCGTCGCTGAGAACCTAGCGGGCTTTCAGGATTTCGTGATCGAAGAGCTCACGGCCACGGAGAATGTGGATACCGTGCGGACGATGTTGACCATTCGACAGGTAAAGGATGTCTCTCTGGTAGACATTTAGACATACTGGCGCGCGGTATCTCCGATTATCGACGATGCGGTCGCCAGTGCCTATCTCGAACGTTTCAAGCGCAGCCGTAACCGAGAGAATTGACCGCTACCGCCGAAGAAGGTCCTCATAGACGGCTTTCAATGCCGTGGCCTCGCCTTCCAGTGCAAAATTTGCCCGCACATGCGCGAGCGCAATCTCGCCACGGGCGAGCGTCCTTTGTGGATCGGCGAGATAGGGTGCGATTGCCTTCGTGAGAGCTTCGCCATCGCCGGCCTGAACGACGCTTCCGTTCGTCCCGTCCTCGATCATTTCGGCATAGGCTCCGGCGTCCGATGCCACAACCGCAGTCTCCGATGCCATAGCTTCGAGAGGCGTCAGCCCGAAACCTTCATTTCGGGAAGGGGCAACATATAGGGTCAGGCGGCGGTACCAGACCTTGATGTCTGGCACTTCGCCCAGAAAGACGATCCGATCTTCAAGGCCGGCGGCGGCGATATCGGCCTTCAGCTTGTCGGCGAAAGCGGTATGCTCTGCCGTGACCCGGCCGGAGATCACCGCCGTCCAATCCGGATGTTGCGGCAGCAGATCGATCATCGACCGAACGAATAGGTCGGTGCCTTTCTGATGCCTTATGCGGCCGAAGCAGCCCACGAGATACCTGCCGGGCAGACCGGTGGCCTTTATGGTGTCCTCGGCGGTCCGGGGTGGATGGAAAAGTTCCAGATCGACGCCGTGGCGGATGACAATATGCGGCACCTGGAGGAAGGAGCCGGACCGCGCATTGGTCGCGACGACCGCGTCCATCCGGCGGATAAGCCAGCGCGTGTAGGCGGTATGGCGGCGCTGGGCGGCCGACGTAAAGAGCAGCTTCAATGGCATGCGCAAAACGTGCCGCAGCACGATACCAGCGGCCATCTCGTTGTTGCGGCGTGCGTGCCACACGCGCTGCCGGCGTCCGGCTGACGGACGCCATGCGCCAAGAAGCTGTCTCCACGTCAGCTTCGGTAGGTCTTTCGGTAAGCCGGGGCCGAGCGTTGCAATCTTGATGCCGAGCCTGACCTGGAGGGGAATCAGCTGAACGATCGTCGACGTGACGCCGGAGAGGCGCTGCTTGAAGTTCGGTGCGATGATTTCGACGTCAGCTATATCCATCGCGGCCGGCTTGACCGTTTCCGCCACAGGCAATCAACCCCAGGAGATCGACAGGACTTCGTAGGCTTTCGAGCCGCCCGGTGCGATGACCTCGATGGAATCGCCGACTACCTTGCCGATCAGCGCGCGGGCGATAGGGGAGGAGATGGAAATGCGGCCGGCTTTCACGTCGGCTTCCTGATCGCCGACGATCTGGTAGGTCTTTTCTTCCTCGGTGTCCTCGTCGACGAGTTTGACCTTGGCGCCGAACTTGATCTTGTCGCCGGACATCTTCGCAAGGTCGATCACTTCGGCGCGCGCCGTCAGGTCTTCGAGCTCGCTGATGCGGCCCTCGTTGTGGCTCTGCGCTTCCTTGGCTGCGTGATATTCGGCGTTTTCGGAAAGATCGCCATGGGCACGGGCTTCGGCGATCGCTTCGATGATGCGCGGGCGCTCCTCCTGCTGACGCCAGCGCAGTTCTTCCTGCAGCTTGACGAAACCACCCTGTGTCATCGGAACCTTATCAACCATTTTCCTGTCCTTTGATCTTCGTGTCCTATAGTCAGGCAGCGACACAAAAGAAAACAGGTCCCGAAGGGGACTTCGGAACCGTGCAATAATCCTAATCGCCCGCTTATAGCAGATCGTTGCCGCCGATTTCCATAAAATTCGTAATGGCGCGCGCCCGGCTAACTGTCTGCTCACAGCACGCCGATCGCGTTGGTGAAGATGTGAGTCGGATCAAGCGCTTGGACGCGTGATCGAAGAGAGTGATTCAAGCCGTTAAGAAACGAAGTCAGGATTTGCTGGCAAATTCGGCGGATTGTAGGGGCCGGCATTCATCCGTTCCTTGACCGAGATATGGATCAGCGCATCGTGCGGAATGAAGCGTCGGTCGCTCAACGGGAAATAGACCGCATCCCGGTTGCTGTGCCTGCGCCAGGAATTTTCCGGCACGCGCCGCGGAATGTATTCGACGATTTTCCATCCGGCGGTCATGGAATCATGGATGGGAGCAGTGGCGTCCAGAGACACATACTTCTTTCCGCCTTTTCCGAGCACGATGTCGTTGACGATGCGGGTGCGGTAGAGGAGCCCGGCCGGTTGCGTTTCCTGGATCATCCAGGCGAGGGGGATCTTGACTGCCCCGCTTTGCGCTTCCGGATAGCCGCCGCCGATATCGCCGTGGACGCCGGCGAACCAGACTTCCCGGAAATTCTGCTTCGCCACCGGTGCCTTCGGCCGGAACGGGCGGCCCCAATATTCCTGGTCCCGCTCCCAGAGCTCTGGCTGGAACATCGTCCGCCGTTCATCTATGGCGACTGCGTGCCGCACCCATTCGACGCTCGGGTTCTTGCGGGTGAAAGGATGGGTCTTGAACTGCGGAAACCATTTCCCCGTTTCGATCACTGAGGTCACCGTGTCGAAAAGACCAAGCAGCTTGATCGGCGGGCGGTCGTTTCGGAGCATGCGTTCGTAGAGACGCATGGCGGCGAAAGCAGAGGACGGATCCTCGCCGCCATTTTCTGCAGCGCCGCCGGCTTTCTCTTCGTGCGCGGAAATTCCCTTGTAGGTCCTGTAGGCATAATCGAGCAGGTTGAGATGATGCCGGCTTGTAAGGCCGAAGGCATGGATGAAACCCGCTAGCACCCGCGCCGAATAAGCGCCACGGCTGAAGCCGAAGATGTAGATGCGGTCGCGGTCGGAATGCCGCCGAGCGGCGTCGGGCGGGCCGCGATCGTAGTTTTCGACCAGGAAGCGGTAAGCTTCCTTGACGTTCTGGTCGAGGCCCCAGCCCGTCGCGAGCCCGAAAACCTCATAGGATTTGCGAAGCAGTCTCGACCAGGCATTGGCCGCGCCGAACGTGCCGACGCCTGGATCGTAGTAGACGATCTGCGCATCCGAGCGTTTCAAGGTGCCGAACAGTCTGACAATATTGGTCCGGTCGGCCGAAATCTCGTTCGATGTGCCATCGAACAGAATGACGATGTTCTTTGCCATCAATCGCTCCGACTGTACCGCCGCAACGGTAACATCCGGGAGGTTTTACGGCAACTTCCGGTCGTCTAATGCTCAGAAATAGCTCTGCAGCGGGCGAACCTCGAGGTTGCCGGCCTTCAGCGCCTTGATCGCCTGGGCGGCTGCTTCGGCGCCGGCCATCGTCGTGTAATACGGCACCTTCTGCATCAGTGTCGCGCGGCGGAGTGACTTCGAATCGGAGATCGCCTTGTTGCCGTCCGTCGTGTTGATGACAAGTTGGACCTGGCGGTTGCGGATTGCATCCTCGATGTGTGGACGGCCTTCGAGCACCTTGTTGATCTTCGTCGCTTCGATGCCATTTTCAGCCAAGAAGCGTTGCGTGCCGCCGGTGGCGAGTACCTTGAAACCTTCGTCTACAAGAACACGGATCGCGGGCAGCACTCGCGGCTTGTCGTGGTCGCGAACGGAGACGAAGACCGTCCCGTCACGCGGCAGTTCAACGCCGGCGCCGAGCTGCGACTTGGCGAAGGCAAGGGCGAAATCGGTGTCGAGGCCGATGACCTCCCCGGTCGAGCGCATTTCAGGCCCGAGCAGCGTATCGACGCCCGGGAAGCGGGCGAAGGGGAAGACGGCCTCCTTGACGGCGATATGCTTCAGGGCGCGCGGATCGGGCTTTTCACCGTAGGCGGCGAAGGCGGCATCCAGCTTCTCGCCGGCCATGACGCGGGCGGCGATCTTGGCAATCGGCGCGCCGATGGTCTTTGCCACGAACGGCACGGTGCGCGAGGCGCGCGGGTTGACTTCGAGTACGTAGACGGTGCTGTCCTTGATCGCGAACTGCACGTTCATCAGACCGCCGACATTCAGCGCCTTGGCCATGGCCTTTGCCTGGCGCTCGAGCTCGTCGAGCAAGTCCCCCGACAGCGAGCGCGGTGGCAGCGAGCAGGCCGAGTCGCCGGAATGGATGCCGGCCTCTTCGATGTGCTCCATGATACCCGCGACGTAGACGTCATCGCCGTCGGAGAGGCAGTCTACGTCGACCTCGATGGCGTTCGTCAGGTAGCTGTCGAAGAGCAGCGGGTTCTTGCCGAGCAGCGTGTTGATCTGGCCGGTCTTGTCGTTCGGATAGCGCTGCTTGATGTCTTCCGGAACCAGTTCCGGAACGGTGTCGAGCAGATAGGTCTGCAGCATCGATTCCGAGTGGATGATCTGCATGGCCCGGCCGCCGAGAACGTAGGAGGGGCGTACCACCAGCGGGAAGCCGATTTCGGCAGCGACGAGGCGAGCCTGCTCGACGGAATAGGCAATGCCGTTGTTCGGCTGGTTGAGGTCGAGCTTCATCAGAAGCTTCTGGAAGCGGTCGCGGTCTTCGGCAAGGTCGATCGCATCCGGCGCGGTGCCGAGGATCGGGATGCCGTTCTTTTCCAGCGCTTCGGCAAGCTTCAGCGGCGTCTGACCGCCGAACTGGACGATGACGCCGACGACCTCACCCTTTTCCTGCTCGGCGCGCAGGATCTCGATAACGTCTTCGGCCGTCAGCGGCTCGAAATAGAGGCGGTCGGAGGTGTCGTAGTCGGTCGAGACCGTTTCCGGGTTGCAGTTGATCATGATCGCTTCGTAGCCGGCATCCTTCAGTGCGAAGGCGGCGTGGCAGCAACAGTAATCGAACTCGATACCCTGGCCGATACGGTTCGGACCGCCGCCGAGGATGACGACCTTCTTGCGGTCGGAGACCTGCGCTTCGGAGCGGGCGGCGCCGACGAAGGGCGTTTCGTAAGTCGAATACATATAGGCAGTCGGCGAGGCGAATTCGGCCGCGCAGGTGTCGATGCGCTTGAAAACCGGGCGGACATTCAGGCTGTTGCGAAGTTCGGCCACTTCTTTCGGACGCTTGTTCGTCAGCGTCGCGAGGCGCGCGTCCGAAAAGCCCATGGCCTTCAGCATACGCAGGTTTACCGCGTCGCTCGGTAGGCCATGCGCGCGGATACGGGCCTCCATGTCGACGATCGCCTTGAACTGGGCGATGAACCACGGGTCGATCTTGGAGCCCTCGTGAACCTCGGCCTCGCTCATGCCCTGGCGCAGCGCCTGGGCAACCATACGCAGGCGATCGGGCGTCGGCGTGCCGATCGCGGCGCGGATGGCGTTCTGGCTGGACTCGCCTTCCTCGACGTCTGGAATTTCGATTTCATCAAGGCCAGTCAGGCCCGTTTCGAGGCCGCGCAGCGCCTTCTGCAGGGATTCGGCGAAGGTGCGGCCGATCGCCATGACTTCGCCGACGGACTTCATCGCCGTCGTCAAGATTGGCGAGGCGCCCGGGAACTTCTCGAAGGCAAAGCGCGGGATCTTGGTGACGACATAGTCGATCGACGGTTCGAAGGAGGCGGGTGTGGCGCCACCGGTGATGTCGTTTTCCAGTTCGTCCAGCGTGTAGCCGATCGCGAGTTTCGCCGCGACCTTGGCGATTGGGAAACCGGTTGCCTTGGAGGCGAGCGCCGAAGAGCGCGAAACGCGCGGGTTCATCTCGATGACCACGAGGCGGCCGTCCTTTGGATTGACGGCGAACTGGACGTTTGAGCCGCCGGTCTCGACGCCGATCTCGCGCAGCACCGCAATCGAGGCGTTGCGCATGATCTGATATTCCTTGTCGGTCAGCGTCAGCGCCGGAGCGACGGTGATCGAGTCGCCGGTGTGGACGCCCATCGGATCAATGTTTTCGATCGAGCAGATGATGATGCAATTGTCCGCCTTGTCGCGGACAACTTCCATTTCATACTCCTTCCAGCCGAGGACCGACTCCTCGATCAGGACTTCGGTCGTGGGCGAAGCATCGAGGCCGCCGCCGACGATGTCGAAGAATTCCGAACGGTTGTAGGCAATGCCGCCGCCGGTGCCGCCGAGGGTGAAGGACGGGCGGATGATGGCTGGCAGGCCGACGTCATCGAGCGCCTGAGCGGCGATCGCCATTGCGTGGTTCAAATAGCGCTGCTTGCGGTCGCTCTCGCCCAGGTTCCACTGGTTTTCCAGATCGTCCAGCGCAGTGTCGAGTGCGGCGCCGGAGAGGCTTTCGCGCAGCTTTGTGCGCTCGGCCTCGTGCATCTTGCGGTCGGCGTCCTTGATGTCTGTGGCGTTCGCCAGCATCGAGCGCGGCGTTTCCAGCCCGATGCGGGCCATGGCTTCACGGAAGAGGGCGCGGTCTTCCGCCATGTCGATCGCGGCCGGCTTGGCGCCGATCATCTCGACATTGTAGCGGTCGAGCACACCCATGCGCTTTAGCGAAAGAGCCGTGTTCAGCGCCGTCTGGCCGCCCATGGTCGGCAGCAGCGCATCCGGCCGCTCCTTGGCGATGATCTTGGCGACGACTTCCGGGGTGATCGGCTCGACGTAGGTCGCGTCCGCGAGACCCGGGTCGGTCATGATTGTCGCCGGGTTGGAGTTGACAAGGATGACCCTGTAGCCTTCCTCCTTCAGCGCCTTGCAGGCCTGGGTGCCGGAATAGTCGAATTCGCAAGCCTGGCCAATGACGATCGGTCCCGCGCCGATGATGAGGATCGATTTGATGTCTTGGCGCTTCGGCATGGGCGATATCCGTTTCTAGCTGCGCAAAAAGCCGGCCAGGGTGGGAGGCACCGGGTCGGTCGCGCACGAGGGGTCTTTTCAGGCTAGAAGCGGCTTATAGGCAAATGTATTTGCAAACGGAACCCCATAAATCGCGGAATCGACAGGAATCCGAAAACTCCTGAAATGCCGTTCACGGGCCGGGTACTACAATGACGCGTATCTCGCCGTTGCGTGCCGGATTGGCGATCGCTTCCGGCGCGTTATCAAGCCCGATCCGGCGGGAGATGAGAGGCTCGACCTTGATGACGCCAGTGGCGATCAGGTCCGCAGCGCGACCGTGGGTGAAGGGGTTCAGAAACGAGTTCACCAGCTTGATCTCGCGAAACAGCAGATCGAAGGGCTGCATGGAAATCCTGGCGCCTTGCGGCATGACACCGAGGATCACGACGGTGCCGCCGCGGCGGGCGAGGAGAGGAGCCTGTTCCATGGTCTCCGCCACGCCGGCGCATTCGATCACCACATCGGCACCGCCCGGCAGAAGGCCCTGGTCAGCGGTGACCAGATTGACGACGTCGCCTGCTGAGGGGTCGGCCGTTGCCGTCGCGCCAAGGTCTTCGGCAAGCCGCCGTTTATCGGCGTTGCGCGTCACCAGCACGACACGCGTTGCACCGGCGAGCCGCGCAAGCTGCACGACAAGTAGTCCGATCACGCCACCGCCGAGCACGGCCACGGATGCGCCTGCCCTGATCTTTGCCAGATCGACGCCGTGCAGACAGCAGGCGAGGGGTTCACAAAAGGCGCCATGCAGCGGTGCGAGCGACTGAGGCAGTTCGAACGCCTGTTGCTCCGGCATGCAGACATACTCGGCAAAACCGCCATCCCGATGAATGCCGATCGCCTGCAGGTTCCGGCAGAGATTGACATGTCCGCGCTGGCACTCCGGGCAGCGTCGGCAGGCGATGTTCGGGTCGCCGGTCACCCGCATGCCGGGGCGAAAGGCGCTCACGCCTTGCCCAACGGCTTCGATGATGCCGACGAATTCGTGCCCGAGTGTCACCGGCGGCTTCGACGGAAATTCACCCAGGAAGAGATGGCGGTCGGTGCCGCAGATGCCGCAGGCTTCGACCTTCACCAGCATTTCGCCAGGGCCTGGCACCGGCTTTTCCATTCGGCTTACCGCAAGCCGCCCCGTCGCTTCCAGGCGTACAGCTTTCATCATGTCCTCCCGCATCCTCTCCTTCAGTGAGGGCGAAAGCGGGAGTCACGTCAAGCATTTGGTGCATTTTCTTCAACCGACGCAACGCCGCACCTTCGCCGCGCAGCTACGGCTGACCGGAATTTCGAAGCCGTCGCGCGTCAGGATAAGAAGGTTCCGTTTGTCCTGCTTCGAGCGCTCGACATGGGCATCGGCAGTCCCATGCGAGCGATGAACCTGCAGCCCGGCTGTGTCGCCCGGCTCCTTCAGCGTGTCGCTAAAGGAAAAGGAGCACGAGTTCGCGGCCGAGGCTTGTCACGACTTCGGTCTAGTGGTCTTGGACCGGTCTGTTCACTTTGGTGCCGGGGGCGATCATGAATGAGGTGATCTTCAGCGGGAACGATACGGTCGGCCATGGCCGGCATTGTGCACGGGACGATCGGTGCCATTCGCGCTTTGTCCGCGTCTAAAGCCCTTTGCCTGAAACCTGCTGGCCTTCACGCCGTCGCCGGATATATAATTGCCCTAGAGCGCATGCCTGCGCATCGCCAGGGGGAGAGTTCAGATGGAATGGAAGGGGCGCCGCCAGTCGGACAATGTCGAGGATCGCCGCGGTGATGCGACGGGTGGCGGGTTCGGCCGTAATCCGTTCGGCCGCAACGGCGGCTTCAGCTTTCCAACAGGCGGCGGTGTGGGACGCAGGGGTGGCGGGCTTTCGATCGGCACGATCATCTTCCTCGTTGTCATCTATCTGATCTTCAAGGCGATGGGCATCGACCTGATGCAGGTGTTGGATGGCGGCATGACGGGCGGCTCCGGCTACGAGCAGAGCCAATCGGAAGGCACTAGTACGCCCGCCGATGACGAAATGACCGCATTCATGCGTACCGTGCTGGCCGAGACCGAGGACACCTGGCAGGGCATCTTCCAGGCTCAGGGCAGGGATTATGAGGAGCCAAGACTGGTGCTCTTTGCAGAGGCGACGCGATCGGCCTGCGGTTTCGCATCCGCCGCCACCGGACCGTTCTATTGCCCCGGTGATCACAAGGTCTATCTCGACACCGCGTTCTTCCAGGAGCTCGAGAGCAAATTTGGCGCCTCCGGCGACTTCGCCGAAGCCTATGTCGTCGCCCATGAAGTCGGCCACCACGTCCAGAACCTGCTCGGCATCCTGCCGAAGTTCAACGAGGCGCGCCAGCGCATGAGCGAAGCCGAGGCCAATAAAATGTCGGTGCGCGTCGAGCTGCAGGCCGATTGCTTTGCAGGCATCTGGGGGAAATATACCGAGCAGAAAGGCATGCTCGATGCCGGAGACCTTGAAGAGGCGCTGAACGCTGCTCAGCAGATCGGCGATGACACGCTGCAGAAGCGCAGCCAGGGCTATGTCGTGCCGGAAAGCTTCAATCATGGCACCTCGGACCAGCGCATGCGCTGGTTCAAGCGGGGCTTCGACAGCGGCCAGCTCGCCGCCTGCGATACGTTCTCCGGGCCGGTTTGAGCGAGCATCTTTTGCTCGCCCTCTCCTCATTTTGACAGGGAGAGGGCTGGGGAGGGCGCTGCCAGCAGGAGCTTATGGCCCTATTTTTCGCTGTCCATATGCTGCAATTGCGCATCCGGGTAGCGCGCGCCTGCCGCCGCATCCTTCGGCACGGCGCGTGCGATCGTGTCCATATCATCTGCCGAAAGCTCGACGGCTCTTGAACCGAGCGCTTCCGTCAGCCGGTCGCGGCGGCGGGCGCCGACGAGCGGGATAATGTCCTTGCCCTGTGCGGCAACCCAGGCGATTGCGATCTGGGCGACTGAAACCCGCTTTGCCTCAGCGATCTTGCGGAGTTCTTCGACGAGCGCCAGGTTCTGGTCGATATTAGCTTCCTGGAAACGGGGGCTATAACCGCGAAAATCGCCTTTGCCCGATGCCTGGCCCTTCTGCCAGTGGCCGCTGATCAAGCCGCGCGAGAGCACGCCGTAAGCGGTGATCGAGATGCCGAGTTCGCGGCAGGTGGGTAGGATTGCATCTTCGATGCCGCGGGAAATCAGTGAATATTCGATCTGAAGATCGACGATCGGATGAACGGCCGCCGCCCTGCGGATCGTGTCGGCGCCGACTTCGGAAAGGCCGACGTGCCGAACATAGCCGCCCTTGATCATGTCGGCGATCGCGCCGACGGTCTCTTCGATCGGCACGTTCGGGTCGAGGCGGGCAGGGCGGTAGATGTCGATGTAGTCGACGCCGAGACGCTGCAGCGAGTAGGCAACGAAGTTCTTGAGCGCCGCCGGCCGGCAATCGTAGCCGAGCCACGTGCCCCGCGGATCGCGGAGCGCTCCGGTCTTGACGCTGATCACGACATTCTCGCGTTTGCGGCCTTTCAGCGCTGCGCCGATCAGCATCTCGTTATGGCCCATGCCGTAGAAATCGCCCGTATCCAGCAGGTTGACGCCGGCATCCAGCGCGGCATGGATGGTGGCGATGCCCTCTTCGCGATCCGAAGGGCCATACATGCCCGACATACCCATGCAACCGAGGCCGATGGCGGAAACTTCGGGTCCGGTCTTTGCCAAACGATAGGTCTGCATCTCTTTTCTCCTTTTTCGATACCTGAGCGGCATCCTCAGACGTGTTTTACCCGACCGGACTTTGTGCGATAATTCGGATAACATTGAACACCCTGTACGATAATGCGCACAATGGATGACTTGCCTCTCAGTGATCTGGCTGCCTTCGCCGCCATTGCAAGGAGCGGAGCCTTCGCACGGCAGCCCATGTTGCCAGTGCCATATCGTTGCCGCGTCGCCCGCCTATCTCGAAAGACGCGGCGTGCCGCAGCACCCGAAGACTATTGGCGCAACGGCGCACGTCTCGACGGGGAGTTCGAGAGCGACGGCGAAACGCTGGTGATCCGCCGTCCGGGTCGCTGGTAGCCAACGTCATCGAGATGGAGGTTGGTGGTGCCATCGCCGGCCTCGGCGTCACCGGTCCCTTCGAGGAAGTGCTCGCTAGCCATTGCACGCGGCGAACTCATGCCGATCATTGAGGCGTGGGTCACCGGATTCTCCGGACCGTTCCTCTATTATGACAGCCGCAGGCACATGCCACCTGCGCTGCGCGCCTTCGTCGGTTTCGTAAAGGAGCAGCGGCGGCCCGCTTAGAATCTCCGTTTGTTCCGCCCGCCGATCAATTTCGCTGGCGGCTTGATCAAAAACTTTGAAATGTTCACGTATTGTTTCATTTTTCTCGTTGGGCTATGTAACAACCCCGGCGACGAGATCGTCTTTCCAGAAAGCAATCCCCTGTTGAGAGATGTTCCATGCTCGATCCCAAATTCGTTCGCCGAGGCCTCTTCCTCGTTTTCATGATCCTGTTTTTGGACGTGATCGGCATTGCGATCATCATGCCGGTGCTGCCCGCCTATCTTGAGGAACTTACCGGCGGAACCATCAGCGATGCCGCACTCGACGGCGGCTGGCTGCTGGTCGTCTATGCCGGCATGCTGTTTTTGTTCTCGCCGCTGCTTGGCAATCTCAGTGACCGTTTCGGCCGCCGTCCGATCTTGCTTCTCTCCGTGGTGACCTTCGCGATCGACAATCTCATCTGCGCGGTCGCCACCAGCTTCTGGATGCTTTTTGTCGGCCGGGCGCTCGCAGGCTTCAGCGGCGGCAGCTATGCGACGTGTTCTGCCTATATCGCCGACATCAGCAATGACGGGAACCGCGCCAAGAATTTCGGACTGATCGGCATCGCCTTCGGCGTCGGCTTCACGATTGGACCGGTCATTGGCGGTCTACTCGGCGAATTCGGCCCGCGCGTTCCATTCTTCGGCGCAGCGGCGCTTTCCTTCCTCAATTTCGCTGCGGCCTATTTCCTGTTGCCGGAAACGCTAGACGCCAAGCATCGGCGCACTTTCGAATGGAAGCGAGCCAATCCGCTGGGCGCGTTGAAGCAGATGCGCAATTATCCCGGCATCGGCTGGGTCGGCGCCGTCATGTTCCTCTTCTGGCTGGCACACGCCGTTTATCCGTCCGTCTGGTCCTTCGTTTCGACCTATCGCTACGGCTGGAGCGAAGGCCAAATCGGCCTTTCGCTCGGTATCTACGGCATCGGCGCTGCGATCGTCATGGGGCTCGTGCTGCCAAAGATCGTGCCGGTGCTCGGTGAGTGGAAGACCGCCATCGTCGGCCTTTCTTTCTCCGTCGTTGCTCTGACGGGTTATGCTTTCGCCTGGGAGGGCTGGGTCGTCTACACGGTCATCATTCTGACCGTGATGGAAAACGTCGCCGATCCGCCGCTTCGCAGCATCGCCGCCGGCAAGGTGCCGCCATCCGCGCAGGGCGAATTGCAGGGAGCGCTGACCAGCCTCAGCAGCATTACGACGATCGCCGGCCCGCTGATCTTCACGCAGATGTTCGGCTATTTCACCGGGCCGGATGCTCCAGTGACCTTTGCCGGTGCTCCCTACCTGCTCGCCGCCTTCTTTATTCTCTCGGCGGCCCTGGTGTTCCTCGCGAAGGTCCGGACACCGAAACCTTCGGAAGCCTTGGAGGCGCCGGCGCAATGAGCTATCAGAATTCGTGATGATGTGATGAATTTTTCATCATCTGCCTCTTTTGGGGTGGCTCTTTGCGGGCCTTTGATCTAAGGCCCGGTATTGCCGCGAAATGCGGCCTGAACTGATTCAACCAAACAGGAATGGCTCTGATGGACGCGCCGATCGACGTGCACAGGCTTGCGCCGCAAACCGACAATCACTGGGGTGCGCATTTCCGCGCCACGTTGTCGCTCGGCATTCCGTTCATCGGCGCACAGCTTGCCCAGCTTGGCATCAATACCACGGACGTGATGATCGTCGGCCGCCTTGGCGCCGAGAATCTGGCTGCCATGGTGCTATCGGCGCAGTTTCTGTTCACGATCCTGATTTTCGGTTCGGGCTTTGCCATTGCGGTTATCCCGATGGTCGCGCAGGCTTACGGCCGGGGCGATGTCGTCACCGTTCGTCGCTCGATGCGCATGGGCCTTTGGATGGTCACACTCTATTGGCTGGTCATGCAGCCGGCCTTCTTTTATGCCGAGGAGATATTGCTCGCCGCTGGCCAGAAGCCGGAAGTGGCCAAGCTTGCGCACGGCTATATCCTGATCGGCCATTTCGGCGTGCTGCCGGGGCTGCTCTACAATGTTGTGCGCGCGCTCGTCAGCGCGATCGGCAAGGCTGCCGTCGTCCTCAATGTGACCATTGCCATGCTGGTTATAAACGCGATCTTCGCCTACGCCCTCGTCCTCGGTCATTTTGGTTTTCCGGCAATGGGCCTTCAGGGCGCTGCGATCGTCTCGGTCGCAGTGCAGACTGCGGGCTTTATCTTCATCCTCGCCTATGTGCAGATGAGGCAGGAGACGCGGCGTTACGAGATCCTGGTGCGTTTCTGGCGGCCGGATTGGCACGCGCTTTGGGACGTCGTTCGTCTCGGTCTGCCGATCAGCGTGACCATTCTTGCGGAAGTCAGCCTCTTTACAGTTGCCTCGCTGCTGATGGGTTACATCGGCACGATTGAGCTTGCGGCACATGGCATTGCGCTCCAATGGGCGTCGATCGCCTTCATGATCCCACTCGGCCTCTCGCAGGCCGCAACCGTCCGCGTCGGCATTGCGCACGGGCAGGGGGACCATTCCGCTCTGGTTCGCGCCTCGATCGCGGTACTGATCATCGCGGCGGCGATCTCCGGTATCGGCGGCGTGCTTTTTGCCATCATGCCCGAATTTCTCGGCAGCTGGTTCCTGGACGTCAATTCGCCGGAAGCGCCGCAGGTCCTGGCTTACGCCGGTCCGCTCATCGTCGTTGCCGGTCTCTTCCAGCTCGTCGACGGCATGCAGGCGGTTGCCAATGGTTTGCTGCGCGGCCTCAAGGATGCGCGTGTGCCGATGATCATGGCGCTGATTGCCTACTGGCCGATCGGATTCTTCCTTGCCTGGTTCTTCGCTTTCCCGATGGGCTTCGGCGGCGTCGGCATCTGGTTCGGTTTTCTCGTCGGCCTTGCGGCTGCCGCGGTCATGCTCTGCGCGCGTTTCTACATTCTCGTGCGTCACGAGGGGGAAATGGCCGGCGCCTGAGCCGGCCATTCGATCGTCAAGCTGCAACCGGCTTGTAATTGGCGATGTCGGCACGGATACCGAGTCGCGTGAAAAGCGCCTGAGGATCGAAGTTTCGCGCCCGGTGCGCCGCCTGGACGGCGGCCTTTACCCGCTCGACGACCTCGGCGCTTTCCCATTCGGCAATCGTCACGAAATTGAATTCGCCCGGCCCCGATACCTGCTCCAGTACCGTGTGCCGGATGAAGCCTTCCTGGGCCTGCAGCACCTCGTGCGTCCTCAACACATTGATCAGAAACTCCTCGCGTGCCTCCTCCGGCACAGCAAACTTGTCCACGCGATAAAAAGCGCCGTTCATCACCATCTCCTTGGTTGTCGATGTCACGGCAATCGGTCTAGTTCCTCAAGTTAAGTTTAGGTCAAGCGCCAGGTAAAAGAAAAGCCCGCGGCAGGCGGGCTTTCGTTCGGCTGACGACTGCGTGTCAACGCTCGGCGAGCGCTGCTTCGCCTTTCTTTCCGCGCACCATGTTGATGAAGCGGCGGAAGAGGTAATGGCTGTCCTGCGGGCCGGGAGAGGCTTCCGGATGGTGCTGGACGGAGAAGATCTGCTTGCCGGCGACGCGCAGGCCACAATTGGTGCCGTCGAAGAGGGAAACGTGAGTCTCCTCAACGCCTTCCGGCAGCGACTTCGTGTCGACCGCAAAGCCGTGGTTCATCGAGACGATCTCGACCTTGCCGGTCGTATGGTCTTTCACTGGGTGGTTGGCGCCATGATGGCCCTGGTGCATCTTTTCGGTCTTTGCGCCGAGCGCGAGCCCCAGCATCTGGTGGCCGAGGCAGATGCCGAAGACAGGGATATCCGTCTTGATCAGCTTCCGGATTACCGGCACGGCATATTCGCCGGTTGCCGCCGGATCGCCCGGGCCGTTCGACAGGAAGATGCCGTCCGGCTGCATGGCAAGCACGTCCTCGGCGCTCGTCGTTGCCGGAACGACCGTGACCTTGCAGTCGAGGCCTGCAAAGAGGCGCAGGATGTTGCGCTTCACGCCGTAATCGAGGCAGACGACATGGTATTTCGCCTTGTCGGCGGCAAGTTCTGCGTAGCCTTCGTTCCAGATCCAAGGCGTCTGCGCCCATTGCGACGACTGGCCGGAGGAGGCGATCTTGGCGAGATCGAGGCCCTCGAGGCCGCTCCAGGCCTTGGCTTCCGCCTTTAGGGTTTCAAGGTCGAAGACGCCGTTCGGGTCATGAGCAATCACCGCATTCGGTGCGCCGTTCTCGCGGATCCAGGCGGTGAGCGCGCGAGTGTCGATGCCGCAGAGGCCGATGACGCCGCGGGACTTCAGCCAGGCATCGAGATGCTTTGCGGCCCGGTAGTTGGAGGGCTCGGTGATGTCGGCCTTGAAGATGACGCCGACCGCGCCGTGGCGCGCTGCCGGCGTCAGGTCTTCGATGTCTTCATCATTCGTGCCGATATTGCCGATATGCGGGAAGGTGAAGGTGACGATCTGGCCGAGATAGGAGGGGTCGGTCAGAATTTCTTCGTAGCCGGTCAGCGCCGTGTTGAAGACCACTTCGGCCTGGACCTTGCCGGTGGCGCCGATACCCTTGCCTTCGATCACGGTTCCATCTGCCAGAACGAGCAGGGCGGTCGGCTTTTCGGTTGTCCAGGGTGCTGTCGCGGTCATCTTCATCCCGTTTCCGGCAGGTCCTGACGTCTTGGGGGCCGTCAGACTGCCATTTGTGTTCGCAAGCGTATGGGCGCAGCTTGTCGCAGCGCATCTCAGGCCTGATCACGAATTTTGGTGCAGGTGGCGGTAGATAGCCGCGCTGTGCCCCGGCGTCAATCTTTCTAGCGTGGATCGGCGGCCTTTTCCTTCGCTTTCTCGCGCAGATATCGCAATTTATTTGATCCCTGCCATCGGGCTGGTTTATGAAGCGCCATTCAACAGGAGTGAAGATGATGCTGCGCGATCAGGTCGCCACCGCGCTCAAGGACGCGATGAAATCCAAGAATGCCGAACGGCTCTCGACCGTCCGCCTGATCCAGGCGGCGATCAAGGACCGCGATATCGCCAATCGCGGCACAGGCAAAGGCGAGGCTCCGGATGACGAGATTCTGCAGATCCTCGCCAAGATGGTGAAGCAACGCGACGAATCGGCAAAGATCTACGAAGAGAACGCCCGTCCCGAACTTGCTGCCAAAGAGCGTGCCGAGATCACTGTGATCCAGGACTTCCTGCCGAAGCAGCTTTCGGACTCCGAAGTGCGGGCGAATATCGCTGCCATCATCAAGGAGACCGCCGCCGAGGGGCCGAAGGACATGGGGAAGGTCATGGCGGCGCTCAAGGAACGCTATGCCGGCCAAATGGACTTCGCCAAGGCGTCAGGCACGGTCAAGGAACTGCTGAAATAGGCTCTATGCAGCCGGGCCGAGCACTGCCTCGGCCGCAGCATCGACGACCGCGAATTTCGCGGCCTGATAATTCCAGTATTCGAGAATGAAGCCGCGCGAGAGCCAGAGATCGCCCTTGCGCGGCGGCTCCTCCCAGCCGATGCTTCCCATTTCGGCGGCCTGTGAAAGCAGGCGCTTCAGGTGCGTATTCGAAATCATGAATTGCGCACGGATTTCGCCAAGTGATACGGGACCAAGAGTCGTGCGCTCCTTCGACCGATCGAAGCCCGGCAGGCGCGACATCAGATAATCCATGACCAGCCCGCCCGAATTTGCCCAGTTGAAGAGATTGAAAGTGCTGCCAGGGTCGCGCACGGCATCGGTTTCGATGATCGCCTTGGCGATCAGCGGTTGGATTTTGCCGATGGTTGAAAGATCCGCGCTTGCCCGCTCGAGGCGTTTCCCGCCATCGAGTCCGTCGAGGATGGACAGATGGGCGAGCAGCCACTTCAGGAAATGCTGTTCGGCCGTTTCCGTCGGCTCAAGCAGCCGCGTGCGGCGATCGCTCTGACCGCTTGCCGGCTTCAGGAAGCGATAAGCAAGCATTTCCTGCATGAAAGCGGCAGCGGTATTGCGGCTGGCAATCTTGTTGGCGACGACGAATTCGACAAAGCGGCCGGAATAAAGCCCTTTCTTTATGCCGTCGGGATAGCCGTAGTGCAGCGCAAATCCGGCATGCGCCATCAGCCAGCGCTGCTGTGCGGCAAAGATCGAGGCAATGCGCGGGCTTTCGCGATAGATCGCAAGCATCTCATTGGCGCAGAGTAACACTGCTTCAAAAAAACGATCATCGGCTGCAAGTTTTTCTGCGGTAATAGACATCCAACATTCCAGGCGGGCACACGTATTCCATCTGTTACGAAGGACGCGCCTGTCAATGTTACTTTGCACAAGGATGCTGGAAAATTCCGATGGTCAGTTAACCGAGAAGGTTAAAGCCCAAAAGTAAAGAAGGCAGGAGCTGGGGGCGCTCCTGCCTTCTTGCTCTTTGCTTGTCGCTGGCGACGCAGGCCGAAACCCAAACCAGCGGCGTATTTGCAAAGGCACCCTTGCGAGGCGGCGCCGGGGGTAGGGATGGAGCCTCGCTCGGGGATCGCTTGTTGGGATGGAGCGTATTGCCATGCAGCAGAGGATTCAAATTACAAAAATATAATAATTCGATCGTGAGCTTGTTGCATGCGAATGAACGGTGCGCACGGACAACGCCAAGCCTATCCCGCGATCTTCTTATGTGCGCACTAATCGATTGATAAACAAGGAATTTTTGTTCGTCGTGAGGCGTGTCTTGCCGCGAGCCTGTTTGGTCTGTTTGGAAGGCGGACCGGCGGTCGGCGTGCGCAGTTGTCGCACCCTCGGCTGCAACCTCTCATGCTTTTTTGATTGTTTTTTTTGTTATTTTGGGAGTCGATCGTTCAAAGCTTTCTGCTGCTGGACATAGTGGCACAGGACGGCGTTGATGCGAGTTTGATAGCCCTTGCCGCTTGCCTGGAAGAAATCGAATACTTCCTGGTCATCCAGCCGAATACAGGGATTCTTGGCGCGCTCAATGTCCTCGTCGGTTATGGCGAAGGACGAGAACTGCTTCTGAACGGGCTCCATGCTGCATCTAAAAGTTCGATTGCTTCTGGGCACGCATGCGTCGCCGTCTATACAAACTCGAGGGCGTCAAGCCTGTGAATAGCGCGTCTTTCCGCCGAAGTTCATGGCAGGTCCCGCCAAACCTGCGTATATGATGGTTCGCCAAGAGGTTCATATGCGCTTTTCCAATTCCTTTCTCGATGAGATACGCGACCGCGTCCAGATTTCGGATGTGATCGGCCGTCGCGTGAGCTGGGACAAGCGCAAGACCAATGTTTCGCGCGGCGATTACTGGGCCTGCTGCCCATTCCACGGCGAGAAGTCGCCGAGCTTTCACTGCGAGGACCGCAAGGGCCGCTATCACTGCTTCGGCTGCGGCGTCACTGGCGACCATTTCCGCTTCCTGACCGAGCTTGAGGGCATGAGCTTCCCCGAAGCCGTTCAGCAGATCGCCGATATGGCGGGTGTCGCCATGCCGATCGCCGATCCCGTCATGGAAAAGCGCGAGAAGGAGCGCGGCTCGCTTCAGGACGTCATGGAACTGGCGACGCAGTTCTTCCAGGACCAACTGCAGACGGCGAACGGCGCGCGGGGCCGGGCATACCTGCGCGACCGAGGGCTGACGGGCCGGACAATCGACACCTTCCGCCTCGGCTTTGCGCCGGACAGCCGCAATTCGCTCAAGGAATTTCTGGCGGGTAAGGGCGTGGCCAAGGAGCAGATCGAAGCCTGCGGTCTTGTGGTCCATGGTCCCGACGTGCCGGTCAGCTACGATCGCTTCCGCGACCGCATCATGTTTCCCATCCTCTCGTCGCGGGAGAAGGTGATCGCCTTCGGTGGCCGCGCCATGTCGCCGGATGCGCCAGCGAAATATCTCAATTCCAACGAGACCGAGCTCTTCCACAAAGGCAATGTGCTCTACAATTTCGCGCGCGCCCGGCGAGCGATCCAAGGTGCAGACGGCGCCGGCACCGTCATCGCCGTCGAAGGTTATATGGACGTCATCGCGTTGCATCAGGCCGGCGTCGAGAATGCCGTTGCGCCGCTCGGTACGGCGCTTACCGAGAACCAGCTCGAACTGCTTTGGAAAATGACGCCGCAGCCGGTGCTCTGCTTTGATGGCGACGGCGCCGGCATCCGCGCCGCAAACC
Organism: Rhizobium mongolense USDA 1844; assembly: GCF_000419765.1. GTDB lineage: Bacteria > Pseudomonadota > Alphaproteobacteria > Rhizobiales > Rhizobiaceae > Rhizobium > Rhizobium mongolense. The sequence continues at coordinate 205,365 of NZ_ATTQ01000004.1, forward strand.
GTGCGGCAGATTTGGCGCTGCCGCATCTGAAGCCCGGCCGAACCGTGCGTTTTGCGCTGCTGCCAGATGGCAAGGACCCGGATGACCTCGTGCGCCATGATGGCCGTGCGCCTTTCGACAAGGTGATGAGCCAGGCAAAACCGCTCGCCGAGATGCTCTGGAGCCGCGAGATCAACGCGGGCAATTTCGATACGCCGGAGGCGCGCGCCGAACTCGAAGCCCGGCTGAAGCAGATGGTCGCCGTCATCGTCGACGAAAATGTCCGCCGCCACTATCAGCAGGACATCCGCGACCGCCTCAACGCATTCTTTCAGCCGCAATTCCAAAACCGTGGCGAGCGCCGAAGCTTCGATCGCGGCGGCCGGCCCGGCGGACGCGGCGGGCAGGAGGCGCGCGGCGCGCGCATCTCCGGCGGCGGCGTTTCCGAGCGCCTTGCGCGTTCGGGTCTCGTGCGCGGGCATCAGGAAATTCCGGCGTTGCGCGAAAGCGTGCTGGCGCTCACCATCGTCAATCATCCCGCCCTGATGCAGGACGAGTATGACGAAATCGCCTCGATCGATTACGACAACCGCGAGCTTCAGCGACTATGGTCAGGTGTGCTCGGTGCTGCGGCGGCCGTCGCCGGGCCGCATCTGACGCGCGAATACCTGATCGAGCGGCTGGAGGAGCAGGGTTTCGGCGCGCTCCTTAAGAGCCTGGAGCAGCAGATCCGCAACGCGCGCCTCTGGATCGCGACGGAGGAGGCGGCCATGGAGGATGCCCGCGAGGGCTACCGCCAGGCGCTTGCCTTCCACAAGCGCGCCAAGGCACTGCGCTGGCAGAAAATCGAACTCGAACGCGAGATCGCCGAGGCAACGGAGGCCGGAGACGGCGATGTCATCGACCAGTTGATGCGCGCCCTGCAGGAAGTCCATTTCGAGGGCCTCCGGCTGGAGAACCAGGAAGCCATCATCGATGGCTTCGGCGTGCTTTCCGGCCGTGTGAAGGGCGCGGCAAGCCATTGATGGACGGCGGCGACATGGCATTTTCGGCCGCAGGCGCGCTCTTCGGCAACGGCCGGGACCCGCTCGTTATCCTGAAGCGCGTCTACGGCTATCCCGGGTTTCGCGGCAAGCAACAGCAAGTGATCGATCAGCTCGTGGCAGGCGGCGATGCCGTGGTGCTCTTTCCGACGGGCGCCGGCAAATCGCTCTGCTTCCAGATCCCGGCGCTCTGCCGTGACGGCGTCGGCATCGTCGTTTCGCCGCTGATTGCCCTGATGCGCGATCAGGTGGAGGCGATGAGGCAGCTCGGCATCCGCGCTGCAGCGATCAACTCGTCGCTCACCCGCGAGGAATTCGTCGATGTCCGCCGCGCACTGTCGGCGGGTCAGCTGGATCTACTTTACGTCACGCCGGAGCGGATCCTCATGGACGGCTTCAGAGAGACGATCGGCAGTGCGAAGATCGCACTGTTTGCGATCGACGAAGCGCACTGCGTCTCGCAATGGGGGCATGACTTCCGCCCGGAATATCGCGAACTCGGCAGGCTTGCGGATCACTATCCGGGCGTGCCGCGCATTGCATTGACCGCGACTGCCGATCCGCACACCCGCGACGACATCATCGAACGGCTGGCGCTGAACAACGCCAAGGTTTTCACCACCAGCTTCGACCGGCCGAACATCTCCTACGAAATCGTCGAGCGCGATCAGCCGCGCCAGCAGCTCCTGCGGTTCCTCTCGAGGCACAAGGGCAATAGCGGCATCATCTACTGCCTGTCGCGCGCCAAGGTCGAAGACACGGCAGATTGGCTGAACGCGCAGGGCATCCGCGCGCTTCCCTATCATGCCGGCATGGACCGGTCGCTGCGCGATGCCAATCAGGATGCGTTCCTGAAAGAGGAAGAGCTTTGCCTCGTCGCCACAGTCGCCTTCGGCATGGGCATCGACAAGCCGAATGTGCGTTATGTCGCCCATCTTGACCTGCCGGGCTCCATCGAGGCCTATTACCAGGAAACCGGCCGTGCTGGGCGCGACGGCCTGCCGTCGGAGGTCTGGATGGCCTATGGCATGTCCGACGCCATCCAGCGCCGCCGCATGATCGACGAGGGCAATGCGGCCGATGAGATCAAACGCATCGAACGCGGCAAGCTCAACGCGCTGCTCGCCATCTGCGAAACGGCTTCCTGCCGCCGCCAGGCGATCCTTGGGCATTTCGGCGAGGCGCATGCCGGCAAGTGCGGCAATTGCGATACCTGCCTGAAGCCAGTCGAAACCTGGGATGGGACGGAAGCGGCGATCAAGGCGCTTGCCGCCGTCTATCGCACCGGCGAGCGTTTTGGCACCGGCCATGTGATCGATGTGCTTCTCGGCAATGCCAATGAAAAGACCGAGCGTTTCGGCCATGTCGACATGCCGGTCTTCGGCGCCGGCAAGGATATCCCGGCCCGCATCTGGCAATCCGTCTTCCGCCAGCTTCTTGCCATGGGTCTGATCCGCATCGATCATGAAGCCTATGGCGCGATGAAGCTGGAGCCGGATGCCCGTGCCGTCTTCAAGCATGAACGCCAGGTCTTCTTCCGCAAGGATCGCCCGGCCTCGGAACGCCGCACCAAGAAAGCCGAACGTAGCGAGCGCCGCTCCGGCCTTTCCGGCGCCGACGGCATTCTCTTCGAAGCGCTTCGGGCCGAACGCACGTCGATCGCCAAATCCCTCGGCGTTCCGCCCTATGTCGTCTTCCCCGACACGACGCTGATTGCCTTCGCCACCGAGCGGCCAAGGAGCCGGAAGGAGCTCTTGAACATCTCGGGCGTCGGGCAATCGAAGCTTGAGCGCTTTGGCGATGCGTTTCTGGACGTCATTCTGGCAAACGGCAACTAGACCGGAATGGGGCGGTTGCAGAGGTCTGCCTAATGCAATCGGGTGGTGTTCTGCGCGCCGGACCTCTGATAGGTTTCCCCTAAAGTCGGGGGAGCTTCGATGGCAATTTTCAACAGAGCGGTGGTTTCGTTGCCCGGGCGTGAGCGGATTGCTAGACATCTGCATGACGGGCAGGTCTTTATTCATGCGACGGCAGAAGAAACCGGTGGCGTGCTTGGCATGTGGGAGACATTTTCGGCGCCCGGAACAGGACCGGCGCCGCACATGCATACGCGGGAGACCGAGGTTTTCCGCGTGATTGCCGGAGCCTATCGTTTCTGGTGCGGCAACGAGGTGATCGATGCCCCTTTGGGCACCACAGTCGTTCTGCCGCCGAACGTGCCGCATGCGTGGAAAAACATCAGCGATGCGACAGGGCGCATGATGGCCGTCGTAACGCCCGGTGGTTTCGAACATTTCTTCATGGAACTCGAACGCACCGGCGCCAACACGCCGGCAGCCATCCGTTCCGTTCAGGAGCGTTTCGGTCTTGTTGACGTCGAAATGGAAGTCGAGCTCTACGATCAAGATCGGCATCTTGCAGTCTATCGGTCGGGTGAAGGCTAGCTGCAAGGGCAGTTTTCACATCCTGACGGTCATGCCGCCATCGACGTCAGGACATGGCCGTTGACGAAGGAGGCAATTCCGAGCGAGGTCAATCGGCGAAATCAAGGGGCGGTGTTGTGCGTGCCGGCTCCATCCTGCTGCAGAAGGCTGCTTCCTGCTGGTATCGGTTCGGCGCTGAACAAGACAAGCCGACGGCAATATGCTAACTCGGCGACAGTCGGAAGCATCGGAAGAAAGACCGTCAATGACCTCGCAATTCATCTCCCATCTGCGCGGCGAACTCTCCGCGCTCAAGGATGCCGGCCTTTACAAGTCCGAGCGCGTCATTACCTCGAAGCAAGCCGGCGAAATCGCCATAGCCTCCGGCGAGCGCGTGCTGAACTTCTGCGCCAACAACTATCTCGGCCTTGCGGATAACGACGAGCTGGCCGAGGCGGGCAAAAAGGCACTCGACCGTTATGGATACGGCATGGCCTCCGTCCGCTTCATCTGCGGCACGCAGGAGGAGCACAAGCAACTCGAATCCCGCATTTCGTCGTTCCTCGGCATGGAGGACACGCTCCTTTATTCCTCCTGCTTCGACGCCAATGGCGGTTTGTTCGAGACGCTGCTGGGCGAGGAGGATGCGATCATCTCCGATGCGCTTAACCATGCCTCGATCATCGACGGCGTGCGGCTCTCCAAAGCCAAGCGTTTCCGCTATGCCAACAACGATATGAAGGCGCTGGAAGAAGAGTTGAAGAAGGCCGAAGACAGCCGCTTCAAGATGATCGCGACCGACGGTGTGTTCTCGATGGACGGCATCATCGCCAACTTGCAAGGTGTCTGCGATCTCGCGGAGAAATACGGCGCCATGGTCATGGTGGACGACAGCCATGCCGTCGGCTTCGTCGGCAAGCATGGCCGTGGTTCGCCGGAACATTGCGGCGTCGAAGGCCGTGTCGATATCATCACCGGCACGCTCGGAAAGGCACTCGGCGGTGCTTCGGGAGGTTATACTTCGGCGAAGGCCGAGATCGTCGACTGGCTGCGGCAGCGCTCGCGGCCCTATCTCTTTTCCAATACGCTTGCACCGGTCATTGCCGCCGCCTCGCTCAAGGTCTTTGACCTGATCGAGAACGGCAACGCATTGCGCGAAAAACTTTCAGCGAATGCTTCGCTCTTCCGCGCGGAGATGACCAAGCTCGGTTTCACGCTGGCGGGCGAGGGGCATCCGATCATTCCCGTGATGCTCGGCGATGCCAAGCTTGCACAGGACATGGCGGCGCTGATGCTGAAGAAGGGTGTTTACGTGATCGGCTTTTCGTTCCCGGTCGTGCCCAAGGGCCAGGCGCGCATCCGCACGCAGATGTCGGCGGCGCATTCCAGGGCAGATGTCGAGCGCGTGGTTGCGGCTTTCGCGGAAGCGGGCAGGGAACTGGGCGTCATTTGACGCCGCTTGCTCCATCTTCTCCCCGGGGGGCGAAGATGTCAAAACGGATGAGGGGCCGAAGCGTCAGCGACGCTCTGAATGGAATGACGCTCTGAATGGACTAACGAGTAAATAACGGTGTGCCGTGCTCCCCGAGGGGAGAAGGGAAATGGCAAAGCTGGGCACTATACAAGACGGGAATCCTCGAATGTCGAATATGATGAAGGCGCTGGTCAAGGCGAAACCGGAAGTCGGGCTCTGGATGGAAAACATGCCGGTTCCTGAGGTCGGGCCGAACGACGTTCTGATCCGCGTCAAGAAGTCGGCGATATGCGGTACGGATGTCCATATCTGGAACTGGGACCAGTGGGCGCAGAAGACCATTCCGGTACCGATGGTCGTCGGCCATGAGTTCTGCGGCGAGATCGCCGAGATCGGTTCCGCCGTCACCAGATACCATGTCGGCGAGCGGGTCTCCGGCGAGGGCCATATCGTCTGCGGCAAGTGCCGCAACTGCCGCGCCGGCAGGGGGCATCTCTGCCGCAACACGCTTGGCGTCGGCGTCAACCGTCCCGGCTCCTTCGGCGAGTTCGTCTGCATTCCGGAAGCCAATGTCGTGCCGATCCCGGACGACATCCCGGACGAGATCGCCGCGATTTTCGATCCCTTCGGCAATGCGGTTCATACAGCACTTTCTTTCGATCTCGTCGGCGAGGACGTGCTCGTCACCGGTGCAGGCCCAATCGGCATCATGGGCGCGCTCGTCGCCAAACGTTCCGGCGCCCGCAAAGTCGTCATTACCGACATCAACCCGCACCGGCTGGATTTGGCGCGCAGACTCGGCATCGACTACGTCGTCGATGCGTCGAAGGAGAATCTTGCCGATGTCATGAAGGCGATCGGCATGACGGAGGGCTTTGACGTCGGCCTTGAAATGTCGGGTGCAGCACCCGCCTTCCGCGACATGATCGACAAGATGAACAACGGTGGCAAGATCGCAATCCTCGGCATCGCGCCGGCTGGTTTCGAGATCGACTGGAACAAGGTCATCTTCAAGATGCTGAACCTCAAGGGCATCTACGGTCGCGAGATGTTCGAGACCTGGTACAAGATGATCGCCTTCGTCCAAGGCGGGCTCGATCTGTCGCCTGTGATCACGCACCGCATCAAGATCGACGAATTCCGGGACGGCTTCGAGGCGATGCGCTCAGGCAATTCCGGCAAGGTCGTGATGGATTGGAACTAAGGGAAAAACGATGATCTACCAAGGAGGCTGCCACTGCGGCAAAATCGCATTCGAGGTGGACGGAGACTTCAAGACGGCGATCGATTGCAATTGCTCGCTCTGCCGCCGGCGGGGCGGCCTGCTTGCTTTCGTACCGCGCGACAAGCTAAAGCTGCAGACGCCGGAAGAAAACAAGTCGACCTATACTTTCAACAACCATGTCATCAAACATCACTTCTGCAGCAACTGCGGTATTGCACCCTACGGCGAAGGCGTTCTTCCGAACGGAGATCCCATGGCATCGATCAACCTGTGCTGTATTCCCGCGATCGATCTCGGTTGTCTGGAAATCATGTCTTACGATGGTGCGTCCCGATAGCGATAGGCGGCGGATGTCCTGCAACGGCAGCTAAAAACCAGGAAGATCTCTCGTTGCCGTGGCAAGAATTCTTGCTCCCCTTGTCTTCTTGCGGTGACATCCTATCTAAGCGAAGCAATCGCTTGAGCGGTTCCCAGCCTGTGGATAAGGCTTTTTGCGTGTTTTCGACGGCTTTTTTAGTGGAAAAGCTTGACGCGAACAAAAATTGTGGGAATCACCGTTCGACTTGAAAAGCGGTGAACTGGGTCGAGGCGGATCGCACATAACCATGGCCGGAAATTTCGAAGCACTAAAGCTCTGTCGTCCGGCATCAGCGATCGTGGTTAATTGGGCTTTAAAGGTCATCCCGTTAGGTGGGTAAGGTGATTCGAGGCTTGGGTTTGCGCACTCAGGCTTCGAGGGCCGTTCACCGCAGCGAGTTTGAATAGCGTCAGGAAGGCGACGATATAAATGGTAACCAAGGTCAAAGAGAACGAAGAAGCGGAAGTCGAACGCGACGGCGCATCCGACGGCCCTCTTCTCGATCTTTCCGATGACGCGGTCAAGAAAATGATCAAGGCCGCGAAGAAGCGCGGCTACGTGACGATGGACGAGCTGAATGCCGTTCTTCCGTCCGAGGAAGTGACGTCCGAGCAGATCGAAGACACGATGGCGATGTTGTCCGATATGGGCATCAATGTCATCGAAGACGAAGAAGCCGAAGAGGCAGGCCAGAGCGGCGGTGACGACGACGATGCGGGCGGCGATGACGAGAGCGAAGGCGGCGAGCTCGCACCTTCCGGCGGCACCGCGCTTGCAACGGCAAAGAAGAAGGAGCCGACCGATCGTACCGACGATCCGGTGCGCATGTATCTGCGCGAGATGGGTTCCGTCGAGCTCTTGTCGCGCGAAGGTGAAATTGCCATCGCCAAGCGCATCGAGGCCGGCCGCGAAACCATGATCGCCGGGCTCTGTGAAAGCCCGCTTACCTTCCAGGCGCTCATCATCTGGCGCGACGAACTGAACGAGGGCACGACGCTGCTTCGCGAGATCATCGATCTCGAAACGACCTATTCCGGTCCGGAAGCCAAGGCCGCCCCGCAGTTCCAGAGCCCTGAAAAGATCGAGGCTGACCGCAAGGCCGCCGAAGAGAAGGAAAAGACCCGCCGCATGCGTTCCGGCGACGACGACATCACCGATGTCGGCGGCGAAGGCATGCCCGTGGAAGAAGAGGAAGAGGACGAAGACGAATCCAACCTCTCGCTCGCAGCCATGGAAGCAGAGCTGCGGCCGCAGGTCATGGAGACGCTCGACCTCATCGCCGAGACCTACAAGAAGCTGCGCAAGCTGCAGGACCAGCAGGTCGAGCAGCGCCTTGCCGCGACCGGCACGCTGTCTTCTGCCCAAGAGCGCCGCTACAAGGAACTCAAGGACGAGCTGATCAAGGCCGTCAAGTCGCTGTCGCTCAACCAGAACCGCATCGAGGCTCTGGTCGAGCAGCTTTACGACATCAACAAGCGCCTCGTTCAGAACGAAGGCCGCCTGCTGCGTCTGGCTGAATCCTACGGCGTCAAGCGCGACTCGTTCCTGGAGCAATATCAGGGTGCCGAGCTCGATCCGAACTGGATGAAGTCGATCGGCAATCTGGCTGCTCGCGGCTGGAAGGAATTCGCCAAGGGCGAAAACACGACGATCCGTGACATCCGCCAGGAGATCCAGAACCTCGCCACGGAAACCGGCATCTCGATTTCGGAATTCCGCCGCATCGTGCACATGGTGCAGAAGGGCGAGCGCGAAGCGCGCATCGCCAAGAAGGAAATGGTCGAAGCGAATCTTCGCCTGGTCATCTCCATCGCCAAGAAGTACACCAACCGCGGCCTGCAGTTCCTCGACCTCATTCAGGAAGGCAATATCGGCCTGATGAAAGCGGTCGACAAGTTCGAATACCGCCGCGGCTATAAGTTCTCGACCTATGCGACATGGTGGATCCGCCAGGCGATCACCCGCTCGATCGCCGACCAGGCGCGCACGATCCGCATTCCGGTGCACATGATCGAGACGATCAACAAGATCGTCCGCACGTCCCGCCAGATGCTGCACGAAATCGGCCGCGAGCCGACGCCGGAGGAACTGGCCGAAAAGCTCGCCATGCCGCTCGAAAAGGTCCGCAAGGTCCTGAAGATCGCCAAGGAGCCGATCTCGCTCGAAACCCCCGTGGGCGACGAGGAAGATTCGCACCTCGGCGATTTCATCGAAGACAAGAACGCGCTGCTGCCGATCGACGCCGCCATCCAGGCGAACCTGCGCGAGACGACGACGCGTGTTCTCGCCTCGCTCACGCCGCGCGAGGAACGCGTGCTGCGCATGCGCTTCGGCATTGGCATGAACACGGACCATACGCTCGAGGAAGTCGGCCAGCAGTTCTCGGTTACCCGCGAACGTATCCGTCAGATCGAGGCGAAGGCGCTGCGCAAGCTCAAGCATCCGAGCCGCTCCAGAAAGCTACGCAGCTTCCTGGACAGCTAAGAGCCGTACCGGCTGCGATGACAGCCTTGCGGTTGACTGATTGATGATCGAAGAGCCGGGTCCGTCCCGGCTCTTTCTTTTTGCGTTACCAGACATTCCGTCGCTTTCCGCGCGCCTCGATGGTATAGTCCGGATGATACGGGGGACGGGACCGGCCGCAGCGCGTGAGCGAAGGTCGCCACATACCTGCGTGGACCAAAACCCTCCGTAGGGAGGTGTGCAATGACCACATACGTCATGCTTATCAACTGGACGGATCAAGGCGTTCGCAGTGCACGCGACTCGGCAAAAAGGCTGGACGCGGCAAAGAAGGCGCTCGGCGAGATGGGCGGCTCCTTCAAGGATTTCTTTCTGACGATGGGTGAATACGACATGGTCTCCATATGCGAGGCGCCGGACGACGCGGTGATGGCGCGGTTCACGCTGCAGCTTGCAACGGCCGGCAACGTTCGCACGAAAACGCTAAAGGCGTTTCCGGAGGCTGCCTATCGCGAAATCATAGGCTCGCTCGGCTAGCGGCGATCGGCCTGCGGATCGCAGCCTCGTGACGGTGAAAAGATGTGGACGATCGGCCGCGCGGCCTTCGCACGGCCGCGCGGCAAAGCACTTTTTTGTATTGCGGCTTGATGCTGCCTTCTTAAAAGGCCACATCCGTACCTTGTCGGAGAGCATAGTTCGCGGGCATGCAGAAGATCGTCGCAAAGCGCTGGAGAGAGATCAGTTGGGGTGTCACAGCCTCGATCGCGCTGCATATTGCCGTCGTTGCGTTTTTCCTGGTGAAGCTGCCTGAAAAGACGCCGCAGCCCCCAGAAGAGGAGACGGTGAACGTCGATCTCGTGCCTCCGCCGGAAGAGGAAAAGAAGCCGGAGGAGAAGAAGGCCGAGGAAAAGAAGGCGGAAGAGCAAAAGCCGCCTGAGAAACCTCCCGAATTGCCGAAGATCGAGGAGAAGGCTGAGCAGAAACCGCCGGCGCCGCCACCACCGCCACTGCCACCGCCACCACCTCCTCCGCCGGAAGCCAAGCCGGAAGAGAAGCCGTCCGAACCGCCGAAATCCGAAGCCAGGAACGATCCCTCCGACAATGAGGGGAAGGAACAGAGAATGCCCGTCCTGAGGCCCGTCTTTGAATTCGGCGACAAGGATAGTGGCCCGCGCAAATCCGAAACGGGCAACGCTTCGGCGGAGGCCGGCAAGCCGCCGGTGACGCCGCCGGAGGAGCCGAAGCCGGAAGAGCCCAAGCCTGCCGAAACGGCCAGTGCAATGCCTCCCGCCACGGACCAGCCGCCGGCAAACCCAGTGCCGGACGATGTCAATCTGCCTCAGGTGGATGTGGCCAATATCGACCCGCAGAAGAACGGACCTTCGGCTGGCGCGGGAGACAAGGCGAAAATCGCCTTCGAACAGGCAAAGCCTGCGGACCAGCCCAAGATCGACCAGACGGAAACGGCGAAGGCTGAAAAGCCTACCGAGTTGAAGGAAGCAAAGACGCTGTTCTCGCAGAACGAAACGGATGATCCGATCGCCCGGACCGCCATGGGCAACATGCCGCGCGGAAGAAGGGCCGCGCAGCTTTGCAGCACCGAGCTTCGCGAGCAACTGGTTCACGGATCGCCCGCCTACAATCCGGTAATGGTCCCCACTTACGCGCTGCCGCGCGGTACGGTGCTCGAGGTCCGGCGCGGTGCCTTCCGCACGCGCGAGGGCTGGTACGACGTTCAATTCCGATGTGAGGTGGACGAGGGCGTAACCAAGGTCGTCTCGTTTGCCGTCGATGTCGGCGATCCGATCCCGCCCAGCCTGTGGCGGAGCCGCAATCTTCCGCAGTTCTGACACGGGCTCGCACCAGCCCTGCGCAAGTGAGCTCTCCTAGTCTGCTTTCATCGCTGAATGTTCCGGTGAATGAAAGGACGATGATGTCGAACGAAATCGAACACTTCTTTGAAATGCAGGACGAGGCCACGAGCCTGGCGTTCCTCCAAAACAAGGGTGATGAGCTGACCGATATTCTGGTTGCAGCGCTCGAAGACGCCCTGAAAATTCTCTCCGACGAAATCCGGCCTGAGACACTTCACTAATCTCGGCAAAGACGTTGCGTGCTTCGCCTGCCGCTGGCAGAGTCCGGCCTGAAGGAGACGCTGCGTGGCCAAAAGTCAGTTCACAATGCACCGTTCGGCGATGGCCGGCGTGGATGCCGTGGAGGCGGAAACCCGCCACAGTTTCGCACGGCATACGCATGAGCAATTCGGCATCGGCCTGATTGTCTCCGGTGCGCAGAAGTCGCTGAGCGGGCGCGGCATGGTCGAGGCGCAAGCCGGCGATCTCATCACCGTCAATCCGAACGAGGTCCATGACGGTGCACCGATCGGCGAGGGGCGGTCGTGGCGCATCCTCTATTTCGATCCGGCGATCTTCGGCGATCTCGCTCAGGATGCGGGCGAAAGCAGGATGATGCACACGGAAATTCCGCGCCCCGTTATTCAAAACAGCGTCCTTGCAGCACGCTTCGCGAGCCTCTTTGCCGCAATCACCAGCAGCTCCACGCAGGATGACCTTGCGCGCGAAGAACTGCTCCTCGGCGTTGTTGCTGATGTGATGCGCGAACAGCCGATGCCGGAAGTGGCGCGTATGGCGCCGGGCACGATCCGCAAGGCGCAGAGCCTGATCGACGGCGATCCCCTCGCCAATGTCTCGCTTGCCGATCTTGCGCGCGAAAGCGGCCTTAGCCGGTTTCAGGTGCTGCGCGGTTTTGCGAAAGCAACCGGCATGACGCCGCATGCCTATCTGGTCCAGGCGCGCATCCACATGGCCCGCCGCCTGATCGCTTCCGGCACGCCGCTTGCCGAAGCGGCCTTCGCCAGCGGCTTTGCCGATCAGAGCCACATGACACGCGTCTTCACGGCCAAATACGGCCTCACGCCGCGTGTCTATGCCACGGCACTTGCCTGACGGCCTGCAATTTCGTTCAAGAAGCTACTTCGTCTTTGCGGTTTTCTCCGTCCATCGAAACGGAGAATCCCATGACAAAAGCATTTCAGGGCTACATCTATCTGACGCTGGCGATGATCACGGTCGGCAGCACGGTGATCGCCAGCAAGATCATCGCATCAGGCCTTCCGCCATTTACGGCAACGGCACTGCGTTTCGCTGCGGCCTTCCCTTTCTTCCTGCTTCTGATGCAACTCACCCGATCGCGGCTGCCGAAACTGTCGCGCCACGATTGGCTCATCCTCGTGACGCAGGCAGGGGCAGGCAGCGTCGGCTATACGACGTTGTTGATCTCCGGCCTGCAACTGACGTCGGCGACGAATGCCGGCGTCATCATCGGCACGCTGCCGGTCGTCTCGGCGGTAATCTCGATCCTCATTCTCGGCGAAAGGCCGCACCGCTTCCTGCTGGTTGCCATCGCGCTCGCCGCTTTCGGCGTCTTCTGGGTCGCGGTGACGCCAGGCGCATCCGCAGCCGGCTCACTTGCCGGCAATGCACTGATCCTCGGCGCCGTCATCTGCGAGGGGCTGTTCATTCTTCTCAACAAGCGCATGCAGAGCGAGATCCTGCCGCTCACGCAGTCGGCGCTGATGACCGGTATCGGTTTCCTAGTTGCCGGCATTCCGGCTCTCTTCGAAAGCCATGCCGCAAGCGGCTTTTCGGGAGCGGCGCTGTCGGCCGTCGTCTATTATGCGCTGGTGCCGACCGTCGGCGGCTTCATCTTGTGGTACGCGGGCTTAGCGCGCGTCAGCGCCAGCGAGGCTTCGCTGTTTACGGCACTCGCTCCAGTCTCCGCCGTCATTTTTGCCTTCGTGCTGCTCGGCGAGCCGGTCGGCATCCATCAGATCTTTGGCGTCGCCTGTGTGCTCGCCGCCGTTCTGGGGCTCGGCTTGTCTGCACTTACCCGGGTGCGGCGGCGTGACAGTGACCCCTTGGGAAGCGCCGGGTACGACCCTATGTAGGGACGGTGCAATCTTTCGAAGGCGAACGCTCATGTCAGACAAGCCAATCAAGATTCCCGGGCCTGATCATCCGATCACCGTAGACCACAATCCGGCGCGCGTCGTCGTCAAGCTTGACGGCAAGGTCGTCGCTGATACGCGCGATGCACTGACATTGCGCGAGGCCTCCTATCCGCCGGTGCAGTATATTCCGCGCAAGGATGTCGACATGTCGCTGCTTCAACGCACCGACCACTCTACTTATTGCCCCTACAAGGGCGAGGCCTCCTATTACAGCATCACGCCTGGCGGCGAGGGCGCGAAGAACGCCATCTGGACCTATGAAAACCCGCATGCGGCGATGCGCGAAATCAAGGACCGCATGGCGTTCTATCCGGATCGCGTGGATTCGATCGAAGAACTGCAGTCGCCTGAGGCCGGCGAGTTTTAGCGTCCCGTCCCGACAAGACAGCGCACGAGACCTTCCAGCGACACGCGGCCTGCGGGCAGGCCATCGGCGGCGGTGACGGTCGCGTGCGTGACGTTGCTTTCGGTCATCATCCGCATACCTTCCTCCACGGTCGATTTGCCGGGGATGCGGATCACGGTGTCGCTTGCGGGATTGCTGAGCGGCTCCATCAGCGCTTCGATCGGGATGACGCGACTGCGGTTTACTTCCTTGACGAAGGCCTCGATGTAGTCGTTTGCGGGATTGAGCACGATATCGGCGGCCGAGCCCTGCTGGATGAGCTCGCCATCGCGCAGAATGGCGACCTTGTCGCCGAGCCGCAACGCCTCGTCGAGATCGTGGGTGATGAAGACGATGGTCTTCTTCAGTTCCTTCTGCAGGTCGAGCAGCACGCTCTGCATGTCGACGCGGATCAGCGGGTCGAGGGCGGAATAGGCCTCGTCCATCAAGAGTATCTCGGCATCGTTGGTGAGTGCACGGGCAAGACCGACACGCTGCTGCATGCCGCCCGAAAGCTGGTTCGGATAATGCCCGGCAAAGCCGTCGAGCCCGACGCGCTTGATCCAGATATTAGCACGCTCTTCGCGCTCGCCCTTCGGCACGCCTTGTATTTCCAGTCCGTAGACGGTGTTCTGCAGCACGTTGCGATGCGGCAGCAGGCCGAACTTCTGGAACACCATCGCCGTCCTGCGGCGGCGGAACTCGCGGAGTTCCTCTTCGCTCATCTTGCAGATGTCGGTATTGCCATAGAGCACTTCGCCCGCCGTCGGGTCGATCAGCCGATTGATGTGGCGGATCAGCGTCGACTTGCCGGAACCGGAAAGCCCCATAATGACGGTGATGCTGCCGCCGGGAATCGAGATGTTGATATCCTTCAGCCCGAGGACATGACCGTGCTCCTTGTTGAGCTCGGTTTTCGACATGCCCTTGGTGACGGCTTCGATGTAATCGCCGCCACGCGGACCGAAAATCTTGTAGAGATTGCGTATCTCAATCGACTGACTAGCCATGCACGATTTCCCGGTGCTTCTGCAGCCTGAGGCCATAGGCCTGGCTGATGCGGTCAAAGATGATGGCGATGCCGACGATGGCGAGACCGTTGAAGACGCCGAGGGTGAAGTACTGGTTGGCGATAGCCTTGAGGACCGGCTGGCCGAGGCCCTGGACGCCAATCATCGAAGCGATGACGACCATGGCAAGTGCCATCATGATCGTCTGGTTGATGCCGGCCATGATGGTCGGCAACGCCAAGGGAAGCTGGACGTTGCGCAGCTTCTGCCAGCTCGATGAACCGAAGGCGTCGGCCGCTTCGAGCACGTCCTTGTCAACCATGCGGATGCCGAGATTGGTGAGGCGTATCATCGGCGGCAAGGCATAGATGACGACGGCGATGACGCCGGGGACGCGGCCGATGCCGAGCAGCATGACGACCGGGATCAGATAGACGAAGCTCGGCATGGTCTGCATCACGTCGAGCACCGGATTGACGGCATTCTGTAGCCGGTTGGAACGCGACATGCCGATGCCGATCGGAATGCCGATCGCGACCGAAAGCACCGTGCAGACGAAGATCATCGAAACGGTCTTCATCGTGTCTTCCCACATGTCGAACCAGCCGATCAGCAGGAGCGTTGCGGCGCAGCCGATGACAATCTTCCAATTGCGGCTCCCAAGCCAGGCAATGCCGGCGACGACCAGGATCACCAGCGGCCAGGGCGTGCCGGTGAGCAGCCTTTCGGCCCAGATCAGAAAGCTTTGCAGCGGGCTGAACAGCCCTTCGATGCTGTCGCCGTAAGCGCGGGTAAAAGCGCGAAAGCCTTCGTCCACGTTCTTCTTCAGAACGCGCAGCGTGTCGGCATCCATTGTCGGAAATTTCCAGAGCCAGTCCATGTCAGTTCCCCATGGCTAAAGCGGCGGCGGCCCTGTTCTTCTTATGGCCGTCGCGCAAAAGGATCGGGCTGGCGGTGCCCGGATGTCAAGCACCGCCTGCTTGCGAATCATGAGGGATCAGAGGGAAGCCTTGATCTTCTCGGCGACTTCCGGAGAGACCCATTCCTTCCACAGGGCTTCGTTTTCCTTGAGGAAGTGCTTGGCACCGTCTTCGCCGGTAGCCTGGTTGTCGGTCATCCAGGCGATGAGCTTGTTAACGGTGTCGTTCGTCCAGGCACGCTTGTTGAGATAGTCCATGGCCGGGCCGGCGCGATCGGCAAAGGTTTTGCTCACGAGCGTCTGAACGTCGTCGGCCGGCCAGGCGTTCGGCTTGGGATCGGGGCAATCGGCAACCGAGGTACAGCGCTTCCATTCCGCCGCATCGTATTCGGAGCCGTAGCCGAGTTTCACCATTTCATATTTGCCGAGGAGCGAGGTCGGGGCCCAGTAGTAGCCGACCCAGGGCTGTTTGCCTTCGTAGGCCTTGGCGATGGAACCGTCGAGGCCGGCTGCCGAGCCCGTATCAACCAGCGTGAAGCCAGCCTTGTCCCCGCCATAGGCCTTGAAGAGCTGCGAGGTCACCACCGTTCCGCCCCAGCCTTGAGGGCCATTGAAGACGGCGCCTTTGCTCTTGTCTTCGGGAGCAGGGAAAAGTTCGGGATGCTTGAAGAGATCAGGGATCGTCTTGATGTCTGGATGGGCTTCGGCGATGTATTTGGGGATCCACCAGCCCTGGATCGCGCCGTCCGAAAGGATTTTCGAGGCAGCAACCACCTTGCCGCCTTCCAGGCCGCGCTTCACGAGTTCCGGCTGGAGGCTTACCCAGGCTTCCGGTGCGACGTCCGGCTCACCCTTTTCAGCCATTGATGTGAGCGTCGGAACAGTGTCGCCGCTGACGATCTCGGCGGTGCATCCATAGCCTTCCTCGAGGATGATCTTGTCGAGGTTTGCGGCAACTTCGGCCGATTGCCAGTTCATGCTGGCGATGGTGACGTTGCCACACTCCGCGGCCGAAGCCGTGCTCGAAAGGCCGATCAGGCCGGCAGCAAGGACGGTTGAAGCCAAAAGTGCTTTCATTTTCTTGTTCCCTCTGGTCGCGGTGTGACGTGAACCCGGTTGCCTGCGGCACCGCGTCCGCCAGCAAGCCTATTGAGCATGCTTTCATGCGCCATGCGCCATTCCGTTTGCGTCAGAAAATGGCGCATTGACGCTTTCTTTCAATGGCTGATCAGGTGCGTTGTCGCGATCGGGACAATCGTTCCAATAGGCGCAAATCGTGCAAAGCGGATTATTCTGAAACGAACGCGTCTTTTGCCTGATCTTGCCAAGGCCGGGACGCCGCGGGGCTGGAAATCGGCGGATCACGCATATTTTCTCACCTATACTGTCGGGCCTTGCGCTCGCCATCCGTCCTATGATCGTCAACAGAATATGGGAGAACGACAATGCCTTACATCGACGGATTCGTCGTGGCTGTTCCGAAAGCCAATATCGAGGCTTACAAGAAGTTGGCGAATCTCGCCGGCTCGATCTGGAAGGAGCATGGTGCGCTCAAATATGTCGAGTGCCTTGCCGACGACGTGCCCTATGGCGAACTCACCTCGTTTCCGCGTGCGGTGATGGCGAAGGAAGACGAAGTGGTGGGGTTTTCCTGGATCGTCTATGGATCGAGGAGGGAGCGCGACGATATAGTGGCCAAGGTCATGTCCGATCCACGCCTGCAGGGCGAAGAATGGAAAACGGTCTTTGATGGCAAGCGAATGATCTACGGCGGCTTCGAAACTGTCGTCGAACTTTGAAAAAGGCAGTTCCATGCCCCAGACGATCATCTCCGTCTCAACCCGGGGGCAAGGCCTCTATGAATTCACCGACCAGGCGGCTGGCTTCGTCCGCGCAACCGGCGTGGACGAAGGTTTGCTCACTGTCTTCGTGCGCCACACCTCCTGTTCGCTCTTGATCCAGGAAAATGCCGACCCGGATGTGCAGACGGACCTCAGTGCCTTCTTCCGCCGGCTCGTGCCGCCGTCATCGGACCCATCGATGCGCTGGATTGTCCACACGACCGAAGGTCCGGATGACATGCCTGCCCATATCAAGGCGGCGCTGACACAGGTTTCGTTCGGTATTCCCTTTACGAGTGGCAAGATGGTGCTCGGCACCTGGCAAGGGCTCTATCTCTTCGAGCATCGCGACCGTCCCCATCGCCGCGAAATCGTGCTGCATGTCAGCGCCTGAACCGAACCTGAATACGCAATTCGAACACCATTCAGTTTCAGCCTTCTATTGTCGAATCATCCCCGGAAGGGAGTTCGATCATTCTTTGAAACTAGGAAAACCCGATGACCAATTTCATTGCCAAGGCATCGTTTGCCGCATTGCTTGCCATTGCTTCGATCCCCGCCAGCGTCTCGACTGCTGCCGCAGCCAGCCCGGAGCGCGGCGTTGTCATCGACGTCCAGTATCATCGTCCGCCACCGGTCTACCGCGGTTGCTCGCCGGTCATGGCAGTGCGCGCGGCTCGCTGGTCCGGCCTGCGCGACGTGCGCGTCGTCAATGTCACACCGCGCCGCGTCGTCGTTGCCGGCCGTGACCGCCGTGGCTGGGACCGAATGACCTTCGCGAATGTCCGTGGCTGCCCGCTGATCCGCCGTTAATAAGTAGCAGCCGCCGGTCTTTCAGACGCGGCGGCACAAGAACCGCCTTTGCCAATTCTTCTCGGATCACGGCAAGGGCGGTTTTTCATTGCCGGGATTGCGGCCGCAAAATGAAAAAAGCCTCGCGACGGGCGAGGCTGAGTTCTAGGCCGCTTCGGGGAAAAGAAGAAGCGACGCTCATTTCATTAGTACCGTCGAGTACGGCTGCAAAGTGCACTTTTGTCAATTCCGGTACGCTTTTGTGTTCGGGTAGAGATTTTTTTCACCGGCTTATCACCTTGATTTAGAACGTTCCAAACCGATCAGAAAAAGATGTAACTGCGCTGCAATTCATTCCTTGACAAATTTGGAACGTTCCAATTATCTCCGAGTATTCTTGGAGGAGCAATCATGAGCAGGGAGCGGGTGACCGTCATCGACATCGCGAACGCCGCCGGCGTTTCAAAGTCGACCGTGTCGCTCGTGCTGCAGGGGAGCTCGCTCGTTAACGAAACGACGCGCGCCAAGGTGAATGCCGCAATCCGCGAGCTTGGTTATGTCTATAATCGCGGCGCTGCCAATCTGAGACAGGCGAACGCCAAGTCAAAGATCGTCGGTATGGTCGTCAACGACCTGACGAACAGCTTCTTCGCCGAGCTCGCCGTCGGCATCGACAGCGTCATGCAGTCTGCGGGTTACGTGCAGTTTCTGGCCAATACCGGCGAGAATATCGACCGGCAGCGCGAAGTCATTGCATCGATGCGCGAACACGGGATTTCCGGGCTCATCATCTCGCCGGCCCGCGGCACGGAGGCTGCAGATTTCGGGGGCCTCGCCAATGCCGGAATCCCTGTCGTGTTGGCCGTCCGCAATGTGCCAGGTGCGCGGGTTTCGTCGCTGACATCGGACAATCACGCGGGAGCGGCCGCCTCCGTCGCGCATCTTGCAAAGCTCGGCCATCGTCGCATCGCCTTTCTCGGCGGCTTTCCAGATACCGCCGTCTTTACCGAGCGCTTTATGGGATATCGCGATGCGCTGTTTGACGCGGGTCTGGATTTCGACGCGGATCTGGCCATCGGAGCGGCACCCTCGCGGGCGGGCGGCGTCGAGGCGATCGAGCGGGCGATGCGGCTTGCCACCCCTCCGACGGCTGCGGTCTGCTTCAACGACGCGGTTGCCTTCGGCGCCTGTGACGGGCTTCGAAGCCGAAAAATAGAGCCGGGCTCCGAGTTCGCGGTGGTCGGTTTCGACGATGTGATCGAGGCAAAGACGGCGGTGCCGGCGCTGACGACCGTTTCCGTCGATCCGCAAGGCATGGGGCGCCGGGCAGCGCAGCTGCTTCTAAAGCAGATCAATTCGGGGACGGCTGAGCCCGAAGCGCTGGTCAAAAGCGTGCGCCTCGTCGTCCGTCAAAGCTGCGGCACAGGCATTCAAGGAGGAGTCCGATGACGAATTGGGGTTTGATCGGTGCCAGCACGATCGCCAGGGAATGGGTGATCGGTGCGATCCGCGCAGCGCGCGGCGAGGCCGTCTCGGTGATGAGCGCGGACGCGGCGCGCGGCAAGACTTACGCGGCCGAGAACGGCATTGCGAAATCGGTGACCAGCGTTGCCGACCTCCTCAATGATCCGGATGTCGAGGCAGTCTACATCTCGACCACCAACGAGCTTCACCGCGACCAGACGCTGGCGGCGATCCAGGCGGGCAAGCATGTGCTGTGCGAGAAGCCGCTGGCAATGAGCCAGGCCGATGCGAACGCGATGGTAAAGGCTGCCAGGCAGGCGGGTGTGGTGCTGGCGACGAACCACCACCTGCGCAATGCCGCCACCCACCGCGCCATGCGCGATGCGATTGCAGCGGGCAAGATCGGCAAGCCGCTCGCGGCCCGTGTCTTTCACGCAGTCTATCTACCGCCGCATCTGCAGGGCTGGCGGCTCGACCGGCCAGAGGCGGGCGGCGGGGTCATCCTTGATATCACCGTGCACGATGCCGATACGCTGCGCTTCGTCCTCGGCGACGATCCGGTCGAGGCGATCGCCTTCGGCCAGAGCGGCGGCATGGGCAAGGCCGGGCTGGAGGATGCCGTCATGGGCGTACTGCGCTTCAAGTCCGGCGTCATCGCGCAGTTCCATGACGGGTTCACCACGAAATATGCAGAGACCGGCTTCGAGGTGCATGGCAGCGACGGATCGCTCGTTGCCAGTAACGTCATGACTCAGCGTCCGGTCGGCCGCGTGACTCTGCGGAATGCAGAAGGCGAGAGCGAACTCGAATGCAAAAGCGCCAATCTCTACGAGGTTGCGCTCAGGGCCTTCCACGATGCGGTTGCTGGGAAGGGCAGGCCGTCGGCGACGGGCGAAGACGGCGTCTGGTCGCTTGCGACCGGCCTTGCCGTCATCGAATCCGCCAGGACCGGCAAGGTGGTCAAGATCGAGCCGGGGCTTTGACATGGACAAGCACGTCACACCCGCCGACGCTGCAGCCCTGATCCCCGACGGTGCGATCGTCTCGGTCTCGTCGTCGAGCGGCCTCGGCTGCCCCGACTTGATGCTGAAGGCGATCGGTGAGCGTTTCGAAGCGACCGGCCATCCCCGCGATCTGACGACGCTGCACCCGATTGCGGCAGGCGACATGAGCGGTATCAAAGGCGTGGACTACATCGCGAGGAAGGGCCTGCTGAAGAAGATCATCGGCGGCTCCTATCCCTCCGGCCCGTCCGGCGCCGAGCCGCCATTGATCTGGCAGATGATCGGCAACGACGAGATCGCCGCCTATAACGTGCCGTCGGGCATCCTCTTCGACATGCACCGTGAGGCGGCCGCCAAGCGGCCGGGGGTGATGACCAAGGTTGGCCTCGATACGTTCGTCGATCCGGCGCGCGAAGGCTGCGCCATGAATGCCAAGGCCGCTGCCGAACCGGTCGTCAAGAAAATCAGCTTCGAAGGCGAGGACTGGCTGTTCTTCAAGGCAATCGCACCGCAGGTCGCGATCATCCGGGCGACGACGGCGGATGAGCGCGGTAACCTGACATACGAACATGAAGGCGCCTATCTCGGCGGCCTCGACCAGGCGCTCGCCGCCCGCAACAATGGCGGCATCGTCATCGCGCAGGTGAAGCGCATAACCAAGGAAGGCTCATTGAAGCCCCACGATGTCCGCGTTCCGGGCGTGCTCGTCGACTATGTCGTGGTCGATCCCGACCAGAAGCAGACGACGCAAACGCTCTACGATCCGGCCATCTCCGGCGAGATCTTCCGGCCGCTCGACACATTCCGCCTGTCGGAGTTCAATATCCAGAAGGCGATTGCGCGACGGGTGGCGCAGGAACTGCAGGGTGGGAGCGCCGTCAATCTCGGCTTCGGGATTTCGGCCAACGTGCCGCGCATCCTGCTGGAAGAGGGACTTCACGGGACGGTGACATGGGTGATCGAGCAGGGTGCCGTCGGCGGCGTGCCGCTTCTCGACTTCGCTTTCGGCTGCGCCTCGAATGCCGATGCCTTCATGCCGTCGCCCTACCAGTTCACCTATTTCCAGGGTGCAGGCTTCGATGCCTCGCTGCTCTCGTTCCTTGAGATCGGCCGCGATGGCTCGGTCAACGTCTCGAAGCTCTCCTTCCGTCCACACGTAACGGCAGGCGCCGGCGGCTTCGTCGATATCACGGCGCGGGCGAAGAAGATCGTCTTTTCGGGCATGTTCAATGCCGGCGCAAAGCTCGGCGTCGAGCACGGCAGGCTGGTGATCGAGAAGGAAGGCAAACTCAAGAAGCTCGTCAACGCCGTCGAGCACGTGACCTTCTCGGGTCCGCGCGGCGTGGCCCAGGGGCAGGATGTCACCTATGTCACCGAGCGGTGCGTAATGAAACTGACGCCGGATGGCATCGTGCTGACCGAGATCGCACCCGGCGCCGATCTGCAGGCACATATTCTCGACCAATCGGAATTTCCGTTGATCGTTTCGGACAATCTGAAGGTCATGGACGACGCTCTCTTCGGCGAAGCGCCGATCGGCCTCAAGCTGCCAGAAAAGCCAAAGCGGGCTCTGGAAGGAGCATTCCATGGGTGAGGTGAACGTTTCAATCGAAGGTCACATCGCGGTCATGACCGTCTCGCGGCCGGAAAAGCTCAATGCCTTCGATATCGACATGCTGAAGGCGCTGGCCGCGGCCTGCGACGGGGTGGAGGCGAACGCTAATGTACGCGTCGCTATTCTGACAGGCGAGGGCAAGGCCTTTTCTGCGGGCGGTGACATCAAGGCCTGGGGCGGCATGCAGGCCAATGAGTTCGGCCATGCCTGGGTGCGCTTCGGCCACCGCATTTTCGAGCGACTTGCGACGCTGCGCATGCCGCTGATCGCGGCGCTGAACGGCCATGCGCTCGGCGGCGGTCTGGAACTGGCGGGCGCTGCCGATATCCGCATTGCCGAGAGCCAGATCAAGATTGGCCTCCCTGAGACGGGCCTCGGTATGATCCCGGGCTGGTCGGGTACGCAGCGGCTGGTCAAGCGCTTCGGCGCGCAGATCGTCCGGCGGATGGTGCTGGGCGGCGAGATGTTTTCGGCCGAAGAGGCAAAGGCGAACGGCATCGTCGACGCCGTCGTCGATACCGGCACATCACTTGCCGCGGCCAGGGACTATGCCTCGCGCATTGCACTTCGCGGGCCGGCGGCGCTGGAGATTTCGAAGCTTCTGATCGCATCGGCCAATGGCGAGGACAATGGTGCGGCGGTCGAGGCACTGGGATCGATCCTGGCTGCCAAGACCGGCGATCTCAAAGAGGGCGTTGCGGCATTTGCTGAAAAGCGTCCGGCTCAATTCAAGGGAGAGTGGTGATGACGGTGCTGCTGAAACCGCAGAAGCTCGTGGACGTGAAGGTGCGCGAGTTCAGCATGCTGATCGACGGCAAATGGGTGGAGGGCATCGAGGCAGGCACGATTGAGCGCGTGGCGCCGAGTCATGGCGTTGCCGTCAGCCGCTACAAGGCAGCGACCAAGGATGATGCGGTCAAGGCGATTGCTGCGGCCCGCAAGGCGTTCGACCATGGTCCGTGGCCGCGCATGACAGCCTCCGAGCGCTCCAACATTCTGCTTAAGGCCGCGGACATGATCGCCGCGCGTACCGATGAACTTGCCTATCTCGATGCGATCGAGGCTGGCAAGCCGATCACGCAGGTCAAGGGTGAGATCGCCGGTGCTGCCGACATCTGGCGTTATGCGGCAGCACTTGCCCGCGATCTGCATGGCGAAAGCTACAATACGCTGAGCGAGGGAACGCTCGGCGTCGTCCTGCGGGAGGCCGTCGGCGTCGTCTCGATCATCACGCCTTGGAATTTCCCGTTCCTGATCGTCAGCCAGAAGCTGCCTTTCGCGCTTGCAGCGGGCTGCACGGCGGTCGTCAAGCCATCTGAACTCACCTCCGGCTCGACGCTCGTGCTCGGCGAAATCCTGATGGAGGCGGGCGTTCCGGCGGGCGTCGTCAACATGATCGTCGGCGCGGGTGCAGCCGTCGGCGCGACGATGACCGGGCATCCGGATGTCGACATGATCTCCTTCACCGGCTCGACCGGCATCGGCCGGCTGACGATGGAAAACGCCTCAAAGACGCTCAAAAAAGTGTCGCTGGAGCTTGGCGGCAAGAATCCGCAGATCGTGTTTCCGGACGCCGATCTCGACGCCTTCGTCGATGCCGCCGTCTTCGGCGCCTATTTCAACGCAGGCGAATGCTGCAATGCCGGATCGCGACTGATCCTGCATCGCGACATCGCCGACGACGTAACGTCGCGGGTGGCGGCGCTGTCGCAGAAAGTGAAGGTCGGCGATCCGCTGGATCCATCGACGCAGGTGGGTGCGATCATCACGCCGCAGCATCTGGAGAAGGTTCAGGGCTATGTTTCCGCCGCCGCGGACAGTGGTGCGAATATTGCACTTGGCGGCAGTCATATCGATTTCGGTTTTGGCCAGTACATGGCACCGACGATCCTTTCCGGCGTCAAACCAGAGATGGCGGTGGCGCGCGAGGAGGTGTTCGGACCAGTGCTTTCGGTGCTGACATTCGAGAGTGCAGAGGATGCCGTCCGCATCGCGAACTCCGTCGATTACGGCCTTTCGGCCAGCGTCTGGAGCCGCGACTTCGACACCTGCCTGACGATCGGACGGAAGGTAAGGGCCGGCACGATCTGGATGAACACCTTCATGGATGGTGCAGCAGAACTGCCCTTCGGCGGTTATCGTCAATCGGGCCTCGGTCGCGAACTCGGGCGACATGCGGTGGAGGACTACACGGAGACCAAGACGCTCAACATGCATATCGGCGCCCGGACGGGCTGGTGGATGCCGCGCTGAGCCAAGGGCTTGGGTTCTGGGAGGATCGCTTGGTGAAGCAGCCGGACATCGTCATCATCGGCTCGGGGATCGGCGGGGCGACCATCGCTGCTGCGCTTGCGCCCTCTGGCGCCGATATCCTTCTCCTTGAGGCGGGCGGACATATCGAGGACCGGCCGGAGAACCGCGACCAGCGCGCGATCTTCCAGCGCGGCCACTTCCGGCCAAAGGAATTCTGGTACGAGATGGACGGCACGCCGTTCAATCCCGGCAATTACTACAATGTCGGCGGCAATTCGAAGTTCTTCGGAGCGGTCATGGTGCGCTACCGGCGCGAGGATTTTTATGAGATGCAGCATCTGGAAGGCATCTCGCCCGCATGGCCGTTTGCCTACGAAGAGCTGGAGCCATGGTATAGCCGCGCGGAGCAGCTTTACCAGGTGCGCGGGCAGATCGGCGAAGACCCTACCGAGCCTGTGCATTCGCAGAACTACGCCTTTCCGCCCGTGCCCGACGAGCCATCGATTGCGCTTGTGCGCGAGCGGATGAAGCGGAACGGCCTGCATCCCTATTCGCTGCCGCTCGGCATCGATATCGAACGCTGGCTTGCCAAGGCGAAGACGCCCTGGGACGCGCATCCGAACAGTTTCGACGGCAAGATGGATGCCGAGACGATCGGTCTTGCGCTGGCGCTGCAGCATCCGAACGTCCGCCTGCAGACCCGATCGCGGGTGACACGGCTTCAAACCGCGGCTGACGGCAAGCGCATCGAGACGGTTCATTGCCGGAAGGATGGCTCCGACGAGGCGGTCTCTCCGAAGCTCGTGATCCTTGCGGCAGGCGCGGTGCAATCCGCCGTCTTGCTGCTGCGCTCGGCAAACGAGAAGAATCCAAAAGGGCTCGCCAACAGCTCGGATCAGGTCGGCCGCAATTTCATGAACCACAATTCGAGCGCTGTGATCGCGGTCTCGCCGACCTATCGAAACGACGCGATCTATCAGAAGACTTTCGGCTTCAACGACTATTATCTCACGGACGGCGAGAGCGGGCCGCCGCTCGGCAATGTCCAGCTGCTCGGCCGCGTTTCCGGCGCCATCCTCAAGGCCAATATGCCGTCGGTGCCGGAATGGATGCTGAATCAACTCTCGGCGCATGCGATCGATTTCTACGCGATGAGCGAGGACATTCCGCATCCCGAAAGCCGCATCATGGTCGATGGCGAGCGCATTCTGTTGCAATGGGTGCGGACGAACTGGCCGGCGCATCTGATGCTGGTGAAGAAGCTGAAGCAGGCGCTGAGGGCGGCCGGCTTTCCGCTAGTGCTCTCGCGGCCATTCGACAAGCGCACGCCGTCGCATCAGTGCGGCACGGTCCGAATCGGCAACGATCCTGCGCAGGCGCCGCTCGACATCTTGTGCCGCGCCTACGACCATCCGAACCTCTTCGTCGTCGATGCGAGCTATCTGCCGACGTCCGCCGCGGTCAATCCGGCGCTGACGGTGGCAGCGCAGGCGCTGCGCGTCGGGGATCATATCCTGCAGAAGGAACTCGCGTGATGGCACAGGGAAGGCGGCCGGTCGCGCTTGTCACCGGAGGAAGACAAGGTATCGGACTGGCTATCGCCGAGGCGCTGGCGAAGGCGGGGCATGACGTCGCGATCACCGGAACAGAGGATGGCGGGCCGAACGATCCGGTGGTCGAGACATTGCGTTCGCTCGGGGTCGACGCCTCTTACCTGAAGGCTGACCTGGCGGACGTTGACGGGCATGCCGCAACCATCGAGGACGTCCTGCTGACATTCGGGGCGATCGACTGCCTGGTGAACAATGCCGGCATCGGTTCGATTGTCCGCGGCGACTTCATCGAGCTGAAGCCGGAGAATTTCGACGCGGTGCTCGATACCAATCTGCGGGGAACGGTGTTCTTCACGCAGGCGGTCGTCAAGGCGATGCTGGCAAGTGGCACCGGGCAGGCAACTCGTTCGATCGTCAACATCACCTCCGTTTCCTCTGAGCTGACGTCGCCGGAGCGGTTGGACTACTGCATCAGCAAAGCCGGGCTTTCAGCCTTCACCAAGGGATTGGCGGTGCGGCTTGCCGAGAGCGGGATTGGCGTCTTCGAGGTGCGGCCAGGCATCATCCGCACGGCGATGACGGCGACGGTAGCCGAAAAATACGATGCGTTGATTTCGGGCGGGCTCGTGCCGATGAAGCGCTGGGGGGAGGCTGAGGACATCGGCGCGATCGTCGCAGCCCTCGCGTCGGGGAGCTTCGGCTTTGCCACGGGCTCGGTGATCGATGCTGGTGGCGGGCTTTCGATCGGCCGCCTTTGAGCGGGGGATTTGGGATGGCATACGACTACATCATCACCGGCGGCGGCCCGGCGGGCTGCGTGCTCGCCAACCGGCTGAGCGAGGATCCAAATGTCAAAGTGCTGCTTTTGGAAGCAGGCGGTAGCGACTGGAACCCGCTGTTCCACATGCCGGCAGGCTTTGCCAAGATGACGAGGGGCGTCGCGAGCTGGGGCTGGGAGACGGTGCCGCAGAGACACATGAAGGGCAGGGTGCTGCGCTATACGCAGGCCAAGGTCATCGGCGGCGGCTCGTCGATCAATGCGCAGCTCTATACTCGGGGCAATGCCGCCGACTACGATCTCTGGGCCAGCGAGGAGGGCTGCGATGGCTGGGATTATCGCTCCGTTCTACCCTACTTCAAACGCGCCGAAGACAACCAGCGTTTTGCCGATGACTACCATTCCTATGGCGGACCGCTCGGCGTTTCGATGCCGGTTTCAGCGCTGCCGATTTGCGACGCCTATATCCGGGCGGGGCAAGAGGTTGGCATCCCCTATAACCACGATTTCAACGGCCGACAGCAGGCGGGCGTCGGCTTCTATCAGCTCACGCAGCGCAACCGTCGCCGCTCCTCGGCCTCGCTCGGCTATTTGTCACCGATCGGAGACCGGGCAAACCTGACCATCCGGATGAATGCCCGCGTTGTGAGGATCGTGATTGAGGGTGGAAAAGCGATCGGCGTCGAGGTGGCCGGCCGCAACGGCGTCGAGCTCATCTGCGCCGAGCGTGAGGTGCTCGTTTCTTCCGGTGCTATCGGGTCGCCGAAGCTGCTGCTGCAATCCGGTGTCGGGCCTGCGGACCATCTGAAAGCCGTTGGCGTGGATGTGAAGCATGATCTGCCCGGCGTCGGCAGCAATCTGCAGGATCATCTCGACCTCTTCGTCATTTCCGAATGCACCGGCGATCACACTTATGACGGCGTCGCCAAGCTGCACCGCACGCTTTGGGCGGGCTTGCAATATGTGCTCTTTCGTTCGGGCCCCGTGGCCTCCTCGCTCTTCGAGACCGGTGGCTTTTGGTATGCGGATCCAAACGCGCGCTCCCCCGATATCCAGTTCCATCTCGGCCTCGGCTCCGGTATCGAGGCGGGCGTCGCCAGGCTGAAGAACGCCGGGGTGACGCTGAATTCTGCTTATCTGCATCCGCGCTCGCGCGGCACCGTGCGTCTCGCATCGGCCGATCCGGCGGCTGCGCCGCTGATCGACCCGAATTACTGGAGCGATCCGCATGACCGGAAGATGTCGATTGAGGGCTTGAAGATCGCCCGCGAGATCATGCAGCAGGCGGCGTTGAAGCCCTATGTGCTGGAGGAGAAGCTGCCGGGAAGCGGCGTCGTCACCGACGAGCAGCTTTTCGACTACGGCTACGCCAATGCCAAGACGGATCACCATCCAGTCGGCACGTGCAAGATGGGCGCGGATGCCATGGCCGTCGTCGGTCTCGATCTGAAGGTGAGGGGGCTCGACGGACTGCGCGTGTGCGACAGCTCCGTCATGCCGCGTGTTCCGTCGTGCAATACCAACGCTCCGACAATCATGGTCGGCGAGAAGGGAGCCGACATCATCCGCGGGCGCGAACCCTTGCCACGCGCCATCTTCTCCTGGGAACGCAACGACACGCGGCCGAGAGCAAGGTCAGACGTTCGCTAGACAGGTCAGGCGCGAATGAAGAGCGCGCCGACGAGGCCGAAGATAACGATCGATTGCAGGATGAACATCGGCAGTTGATCGGACATGTTTCCCTCCCATGGGCACGATTTTCATGCTTGTTCGGTGACAGCATGCTGCCGGCCAAAGCCGGAATGCTGGAGGCGAATGCTGCCACGGCATCACTAGGAGCGCAAATCACCTTTCGAATATCGATTTCCTCCTTTTTTGCGATCGGAAGAGCAAAAGATGGTATAATCGCTTTCGATGCGATGTGCGGTAGACACCGCTTTGCGAATGCCTGAAGAGGAATAGCATTCGAAACTAAGGCGGTTTTGCAATATTCGAGCATTGCATCATAACACAGCGTGGAACTTTTTATGCACTTAGTAGTTTTAGAGTGTACAGGAGGACTACTATGACCAATGATTTTAATAGACCTGGTCCGGATGTTCGTACGACACCGGGCAGCGACCGCCGGTCACCATGGGCAATGTGGATCGGTATTGCGGCTGTTGTTGTAATCATAGCCCTTGCAGCGATTTACTGGCCGCGCACGAGTGCACCGCCAGCCACACCGCCCGCCGGCGAGACAACAACGACCCAGCCGCCAGCTACAACGCCACCGGCAACGTCGACCGCGCCGGCAACGCCACCGGCAACCGAGCCGGCCCCGGCAACTCCGGCACCGACAACGCCGCCGGCTACGGAACCGGCACCAGCAACCCCGCCGGCAACGCCTCCGGCGCAGCAGTAAGGTTAGCCTGCCAACCATGAACTGACCCCCGAAAGTTGGACATCAACCTTCGGGGGTTTTGCATGTCCAAACGCAGCCAAGCTTTTAAGCGATCAAGGGTGAGCGAGGCGCTCGGAAAGCCGGTGAGCATTTCGGAATGGCATCGATGCCCACATCGGCCTCGCAGTTCCTCGACGAGCATACCCATATCGGCCTGGTCGGATACCTTAACAGGCGATAGCGGCGCGGGTGCAACGACGGGTATGTGAACCTGAAGGGCTACTACGAGTTCGGAGCGGAGCACTGTGCCGAAGGCTGGAACGTCTGGCTAACTGGCATTCTCACCAGCGACTGGCAATGGCCTGACGTTGCTGGCAGCGCGGCTCGAACGAAAACACCAACCGATTGCTGCGCACTATCTGTCACGTGGCGCCGACCTGTCCGTATGCAGCCAGGCCAAGCTCAGAGCTATCGCGAGGCAGCTCTCAACGAACGTCCCAGAAAGACCTTGCTTTATCGACCCCGGCGGAGACGTTCGCAGAGTGTGTTGCGCGCACCATTTGAGCACCGCCGATTCGGGACGTTCGCGGCCGTCTAATCGCTATTCGCCGCCTAAGAGATTGGTTGGACACGGCTCCATGTCCCTCTGCGCTACCAATCCGCTCCAATATCGACTATACTTTCGTCCCCTGAATATCTTGGCTTGTTCGTCGGTCGCTCCTTCTCGAGAAGGGGCGCGTCGAAATGTCAGCTTGCAGCAATTAGCTTGATCTCACCATCCATCCGCCATGTGCCGTGGTCGGCGAGGGGTGCTCGGATGAAACCGAAACGAGGACACTACTTTTGCCTGGCAGTTGCTCTTGCGATGAGCGTTCCTGCCATCGCCGGCGCGCAGCAGACGTCGGCCAAGACGCCACGAATCGGCCTTCTCGCATGGTGGCCCTGCGGTATGCCGTATGCGACCGAAACCAGTGAGTTCGGAATGTTCATGCAAGGGCTTCACGACCTGGGCTACACGCTGCACGAACTCAGCTTCGAGTGCCGGAGCGCGAGTAAGCAAGACAGTCGCCTTGCGGCCGCGGCGATGGACCTGGTGCAGCTTCCCGTGGATGTGATCGTGACATCGTCTCAGCCGGCGGCGCATGCTGCTCAAGGAGCGACCGATGCGATTCCAATCGTGACCATCATCAGCGGTGACCCGGTTGCGGCAGGCTTGGCGAGCAGCCTCGCAAAACCTGGGGGCAATCTCACGGGCGTCACTTATTACGCCACCGAACTAGCCGCCAAACGCCTGCAGCTTTTGATGGAGGCCATACCGGGGCTTGCCACTGTCGGCGTGCTGGCAAACCCGGTGGTGTCATATCTCCCCTTTGAAGCGGACACCAAGCAAGCTGCCCGCCACCTCGGAGTGGCGTTGAGCCTCCAGCAAGTCAGCGAGCCGGGCGAACTCGATGCTGCGTTCTCGCGCATGAAGGCCGATGGCGCTCAAGCTGCCTTCGTGCTTCCCGACCTCATGCTGGCCGACCAGTCGTCGCGAATCGCCGCCTTGGCGATCGAGCATCGCCTGCCTACCATGGCTTGGGGCTCGTGGTACGTCGCAGATGGCTGTCTGATGGCCTATTCGGCTAACTATGGCGAAATGCAACATCGGCTCGCCTTTTATGTCGATCGCATTTTGAAAGGCACCAAGCCAGGGGAGTTGCCGATCGAGCAGCCGATGAAGTTCGACTTGTCGGTCAATCTGAAAACAGCCAATGCCCTCGGGATCGAGCTGCCGCAGACCGTTTTGCTGATGGCTGATGAAGTCATCGAGTGAGGATGGTGTGCGGCGTTCGGTCCAGCTTCAAGCCGCCCCGATGCGCCGATCGCTGTTCCGGAAGTACTTCCTCGCCTTCTTCGCTGCGGTCATTGTTCCGCTGGCTGTTAGCGGCATCGGCGACGCCTGGTTCGGCTATCGCGACCAGCGCGCAATGCTCAGCGCTCTATTGCGGGTGGAGGCCACATCGGCGGCCGGCAAAATTCAGAGCTTTCTCGACGGCATCAAGGATCAACTGGGTTGGACGGTCCAGCAATCCTGGACCCAGGATGAGGGACAACACCGGCTGGATGCATTGCGAGTGATGCGACGAGTCCCGGCGATCGTCAGCATCACCCTTGTTGACGATGTCGGCGTCGAACGGCTGCATGTCTCCCGTATCGACTTGAACAGGATGGAAGGCGGATCGGATCGCTCTGGCGATCCTGCTGTCGTGGGAGTTCGTTCGAATGGCACATGGTTTGGGCCAGTCACTTTTCGCGACGGCTCCGAACCGTTCATGACCATGGCCATGGCCGGAAACCGCAAGGCAGGTGGCATCGTCGTTGCTGAAATCAACCTGAAGCTTGTCTGGAGAGTTGTTTCGGAAATTCGCGTCGGTAGTAGTGGCCGGGCGTTTGTTCTCGATCAGACCGGCAGGCTCATCGCCCACCCCGACATCAGCAAGGTGTTGCAGGGCACTGACGAGAAGACAGCGGCGGCCCTCACCAGATTGCGGGACGAGATCGCCGCCGCAGGCGGAAAGGCGACCACGGCCCGCAACGCCGAGAATGAACCGGTCGTGACCGCCATGGCGCCGATCCCCAATCTCGGTTGGACCGTGTTCGTGGAGCAGGGGCAGGCCGAGGCTTTCGCACCGCTGTATGCTTCATTGTGGCGGACGGGTGGCCTGCTGCTCGCCGCCGCCGCCGTCGCATCGGCGCTTGCCTACTGGCTTGCCAGGCGGATGACCGGACCAATCCGCCTTCTGGAGGAGGGCACCGAAAAAATCGGTGCTGGACAGTTCGAGCACCGGATCGACATCGCCACAGGAGACGAATTCGAACGGCTGGCGGACCGGTTCAATGAAATGGCGCAAGAACTCGCCCTATCGCGGGATCGTTCTGAGCGAATTGCACGGCTGAAGCGTTTTCTCGCGCCGCAGGTCGCGGAACTCGTCGAAAAGTCCGGCGACGAGAGCGTGCTCGCCGGACAGCGCGCAGAAGTCGTCGCTGTGTTCTGCGATTTACGTGGCTTCACGGCTTTTTCGGCGCACACCGAACCCGAGGAGATCATGCAGGTCTTGCGCGAGTACTACGAGGCGCTCGGCGCGATCATTACACGCTACGAGGCCACGCTGACCAACTTCGCGGCAGACGGTTTGATGGTCCTCGTCAACGCCCCGGTACCGTGCGCAGACCCGGCGCTTCGTGCTGTTGAGATGGCGATCGACATGCAGCACGCCATCCAGCGCCTAATCGCTGAATGGCGTCTGCGCGGTCATGCGATTGGTTTCGGCATAGGACTGGCGATGGGATGGGCTACAGTCGGCCGAATTGGTTACGAAGCCCGTGTTGACTACACCGCGATCGGACATGTCGTGAACCTTGCGTCGCGACTCTGTTCGTCCGCCGATGATCAGCAAATCCTCGTCGATCACGCCGTGGCGCAATCCGTGCGTGGCAAAATTTCATTGGTCGCGCTCGGCCCGCGGCAGCTCAAAGGTTTCGATGAGCAAATACCAGCGTATGAGCTCGGAACGGGAAGCGCTAGGTCGGATGCCATGCCATCCGGATGAGGGGTCTAAAAGTTAGTTGGCCGCAAGCCTGCGGCGACTTTGCGCTATAAGGGATGGCAAGAGCATCGTTTCGACGCTCCATCACCAACTCCCTCCTTGCGAACATTAGCTACCGACTACATACCTTGGAACCAACCGTCAGCACAGTTATGGACGCCATGGTTGCATCTCCTTGTCTCTGAAGGTCCGGATTAATCTCTGACGCTGACCACGTTCCGCGGCATTTGCCTGAAGCTCCGAATGCTGCCGTTCAGTGAGATGCTGCGCGAAAACTCAAATGTACGGCCACATGAGCGCCGGCGCTGTCTGCGGGCCTTCGACGTGGTAGGATACACGGCCGTCACTGATCGACGATCAAGAGGTGGGCAGAGACATGGAGAGGCGGCTCACAGCGATACTTTCTGCCGATGTGGTCGGCTATAGCCGCCTCATGGGAGAGGATGAGGACGGCACGCTGGAGCGGCTGAAGGCCTGCCGCCGGGAACTGGTCGATCCCGCCGTCGAGGTGTTCCACGGCCGCATCATCAAGCTCATGGGCGATGGTACGCTGGTCGAGTTCGCGAGCGTTGTTGACGCCGTCCGGTGTGCCGCCGTGATCCAGCGGAAAATGGCCGGTCGCGACCAGGGCGTCTCCGAGACACAGCGAATTCAGTTTCGCATCGGCGTCAATCTCGGCGACGTCATTGTCGAAGGCGATGACATCTACGGCGACGGCGTCAACATAGCCGCGCGCCTGCAATCTATCGCCCCGCCCGGCGGCATTTGCATATCTGGTACCGCGTTCGATCACGCCGTGCACAAGGCCGATGTCGGCTTCTCGGCTCTCGGTGAGCAGCACCTGAAGAACATAGCCGACCCGGTTCGCGTCTATCGCGTTCTGCTCGCCCCCTCCGAGGCGGGAACGGTCGCCGCCGCCGCCCGCCAGCCAGGTCGGCGGACTATGATCCTGGCAGCGGTCGCAGCGCTGCTTATCGCGCTCACCGCGATTGTCTTCGCCTGGCAATGGCCGTTTGCGCCGCAACGGCCATCCATCGCTGTGCTGCCGTTCGGCGATATCAGCAACGATGGCAGACAGGACTATTTCGCGGAGGGGCTTACGAACGATCTCATTACTGATCTGTCGAAGATTTCTGGGCTGCTTGTTATCGCCCGCGATTCCGCTTTCTCGTTCAAGAACAAATCCATGAACGTCCGGCAGATCGCCGAGCAATTGAACGTCCGCTACGTGCTTGAAGGCAGCGTCCGGCGTGCGGGAGACGCGGTTCGCATCAATGCGCAGCTTGTCGATGCGAAGACGGGAAGGAACATCTGGGCGGAGCGGTATGACCGCGACTACACCGATATCTTTGCGCTGCAGGACGAGGTGATCGAGCACATCGTGGGCGCGCTGGCGGTGCGCCTGACCGACAGAGAGCGAACTCAGATTGCCCGCCTGCCAACCCGCAATCTCGAAGCCTACGACTCCTACACTCGAGCCGAGCAGAAGGTGTACTCCATAGACTACAAATCTCTCGAAGAGGCTCTCTCCCTCTATGAGAAGGCAATCAAGCTCGACCCCGAATTCGCCGACGCCCATACAGGCTACGCCCGAGCCATCGTTGACGTCCTTGGGTTCGACTATCAGCCACTGATGTTGAGTGCGGTCGCGCGGCAACGTGCCTATGAAGCGGCAGGGCGGGGCCTCGAACTGAACCCGCAGTCTTCGCGAGCCTATGCCGTGCTCGGCATCCTGCAAATGCTTGACGGCGAAATCGATGGGGCCATCGCATCGGTGAATAAAGCCGTGGCGCTCGATCCGAATGGCGCGGAGTCGGAACTCAACCTCGCGATTGTTCTGACTTATGCGGGGCAGAACCCGGAAGCACTGGCAGCCATGGAACGCGTACTGCAACTAGACCCCAAGCCACGAGTCCAAGTCTACGACTACTACGGTCTCGTGCTTTACATGAATCATCGGTATGAGGAGGCAATCAGGGCACTGCAGACAGTCCGACCGGAGGAGCCGAGCGATCTCGGCCTTGAAACCCTGGCCATGGCAAACGCGCGACTGGGGCGCATGGCAGAAGCGCACAAAGCGGTCGAAGCAATCCTCGAGAAGTCGCCCGGCCAGAGCCTCGCCAGCCTGCGAGTTGTGTATTCCCACCATCGTCGGCAACAGGATCTCGACCACCGGCTGGACGCTCTGCGCTCTGCGAAGCTCCCGGAATGGAGCTACGATTTTCGTGGGCGGCCAGAAGACCGCCTGGATGCCCATTCGATCCGGGCTCTGGCGATCGACAAGACCTGGATCGGGCATCAGCACGACGGTGTCCGCTTCTTCATGGAGCTCGGCGCAAACGGTGATTTTGCATTGCGCGCTCATAACAGCATCATCGTCGGCAAGTTCAGTCTCGAGAACAATTTCTTGTGCACGCGATCCTCATCGACTTTGCTCGGCCGCAAATTTTGCAGCCCTGTCTATCGCAATCCCGGAGGAAGTGCGGAAAAACATGACGAATATGTCCTGCCGGACTCCGCGAACGTCTGGTATTTCTCGGTTCTCCCATGATGCCCTACCGTCGCAACGCGTCAGGCGCAACATCGCCAGTTTGGTTCAGTTGTGCTCCGCCCTGGTTTTGAACTCCTTCGCCTCGACCCCCGGCCATTTAGCGTCGGCCTTCGCTGTGACGGCCGCCGGCGCAGCATCGAAGTCTTCCTCCAGGCCCTCCTTTCCGGAGAAAAGGTAAAGCTTGCCGTCGACGATGCGCCAGGCTTCGGGGTCGATGTTCGCAGATGCCTCTTCCACTGACGTGCCCAGCGCGCAGAAGCCTCCATACTGAGGAGTGTAGCGGATCGGCTCGGAAGCAAACGCGTTACGGTGCTTCACGCTGGCGAAGTACCATGTCGCACCGAGCCATTTCTTTGTGAACTCCGGCGAACCCTTTGTCGCACGGCCATCGGTGAAATACGCCACGGGATCGTAGCCCAGGATGGCGACGTTGCCGAAATACCCGGTATTTACCACCTCGGCGGCGCAGGATTCACCAGAGCCCATGGTGGTGAGGGAGACGACTGCGGCCGTTGCAAGAGCCAAATGGCCTCGCATTGCAGGACCTTTCTTCTTCATGCGGTGTCCTCCAATATTGTCGGTCAGTTACCAACCGCAACGCAGGCCGCATACGCCGCGCCCATCGTCTTCTTGGGTTGGCAATTGGCACCGTGCTTCTTGAGCAAGGTCATCACCTGGGTGCTCTTCATGAAAGTCGCTCGGCTCAGCGGCGTATAGCCGTAGGCCTGGATTGCCTCGACCGCGGCCCCGCGGGCAATCAACAGCTCGGCCACTGCCGCCTGGTTTTCTTCGGCGGCTACATGCAATGGCGTGATCTTGTGCTTGCTCAAGGCGTCGACTTCCGCCCCGTGGTCCAGCAAGAGCTCGGCTATTTCCACACTTCCGGAATACGCCGCCGCGTGCAACGCGGTGAAGCCGCGGTCATTGTGGGCTTCGATGTCGGCGCTGGCTTCGATCAACTGGGCGGCGATCCTGGTCTGGCCGGAAAGCGCAGCTTCGATCAAAGCCGTCTCGCGACTCTCGTCGCGGCTATTGACATCGACGCCTTGAGACAAGAGCTGGCTGATTACGTCGAGATCACCCTCCCGCGCGGCGTCATGAAGGGGCCCCGCGTTGACTGCGCTTGCCGTTATCCCAAGACAAAGAATGACCGCAACCAGTGGAATGATGCTGAAGTGTGGCTTTCGGTCTTTCGCGAAAGACTGCCTGCATAACTTCATTTCATGACAAGGAGCGTCTCGCACGTCCCTCTCCGAAATTTGGACGCAACTCCAAGTGTAGCGTGTCCGACCAGGGTGGCAGGTATACGCGGACGCGGCTGTCAATTCTCGCTTGGAAACGGGCATCATCCAACCCCCGCGTTGCGCACGTGGACGGATTATGAGGAAGACTCTACCGCATTTGACGCGCTGACGCCATGGTACTCCTGTCGGCATCTGAAAGTTGTCGCTCGATTTGACCATTTCAGCGATCCAAAACGGATCATGGGCGTGAGTTCAGTCGTGGCGAGTAGGCTTCCACTTGGGGTCGAGACGTGATCTTCGCGCTACCCTTGTAAAGGCCCGTCTGGTGGCATCTGCTACTTATCACCGCAAATCTGCTGGTTCGTCGGTGAGACATCGAGAACCTTCCCGAAGAAGTGAGGCGAGCCATGAAACAACGGTGCTCACCAATCGAAAAAATCTAATTAAATCAATGCTTGTTTGCCAGTTCTGTGGTGCATGTGTGTAGCGGCATTGAGGGCGAGTAAAGGGTGCGCGGGTTTCGATGCGTTACCACGACATCGGTCAGTGACGGGCGCGCCCGAAAATCGAGAAATCAAGTGTTGGGGCAGCGAGAGCGCTGCTCCAGAGGTGATCGAGATCGAAGCAGCCCTTCGGTCTGCCGTCACGCACTAGAGCCGCTGTCGGGATCGGTGCGCGACACCTTGGTCTCCTTCACTTACGACTCGCGCGCAAGGCGGGCTTCTTCTCAACCGTGAACAGCCCGCTCCGCAGAGTGAGGATGGACGCCGTGTCTGGCTCGTCCCTCTGGGTGCGTTGCCAAAATCACCGCAAAATCAAAGTTAAACTCTTAAAGTAGCTTCTGGATGGATGAACTCGATTGCATCCAGTTCTGCACGTATTAATTGCAAGAATTATTTAAACAAGATGGGTCGATTGCATTCTCGGTGATACTTCTCGTACCGAAACTGAATCTAAACATCGAGACCATAGAAAAAATTTCGTTTGCATACTCGAATTTCATCGATATAAAATATAAGTAACAAAAAATATACATGGAAACGCCCTTCTATTCGGCCTGCAGCGTAAAAAGTCAGGATTGGCGAAAATGAAGGACGAAACTCTATTACTTGATCCGCGTGATCATAAGATACTTTCAGTATCAAGGGCGCTTGGTTATGTGTTCGCCTTTATGCTGATTTTCACGATCGCCATGGCGATGATCCCCAATCAGTTTTTCATTGTCTCCACGCGCGCAGTCATCAATGCGCCGGTGCAAATGATCGCCTCGCCGATTTACGGCAGGGTGGACAGGATTTCGCTGCAGGTCGGACAGGTCGTCAAGCTCGGCGATGTCATGGCGACGGTCTCCAATCCCAACCAGGACCAGACGTCGCTGACCGGCTTGCGGCTCGAGAAGCTCGATCTCACCGAAAAGCTGAACAATACGAGAAGCGTCGTTCAGGAACGCACCGACCAGCTCCAGAAGGTCAAGAGCCAGATCGCGGACGTCAAGAACGGCGTGATCAGCGAGCTTTCGGCGGTCATCGAGAATGCCCGTTACAACGTGCAGACCTACGAGGCGCGGCTCAATGAACAGAACGCCCTGCTGCAGCGGCAGCTCGTGCTTCTAAAGAAGAAGCTGATCTCAGAGGCCAGCATCGAACCGCAGCGCCAGAAGCGTAACGCCGCGCAGTACGAACTCGACTCCGCGCGCGGCGAACTGCGCCGCAACGAGATTGTCCTGTCGCTCGTCGAACGCGACATCTACACTGGCGGTACCGTCGCCGCCAATCTGCTGACGCTTGAAATGCAGCGCACCAAGCTTGCCGGCGAGATCGCCGAAGACAACATCGAGATCAACCAGATGACGGAGCGCAAGCAGCAGGTCGAAAACCTGATTGCGCGGGAGGAGGGTCGGCTTGGCAAGACCGGCGCCGCCGAGGTCGTCGCCGAGCGCCATGGCCAGATCGTCAGCGTCGACGCATCCTTCGGCGATTTCGTGATGCAGGGCCAGCCGGTGGCAAAATCGCTGGATTGCAACGAGGCCTTTGCTGCCGCCGTCTATCGCAGCCGCGATGTGACGTCGCTCGAGATCGGCATGCCGGCGATGGTCAATTTCCGCAGCCTCGGCGTCAAGCGCGACGCCCATATCTACAAGATCGTGCGCTACTTCAACTCAGGCCCGGAAAATCGCTATTACGCGAAGTTTCCGGAAGCCGAAGGCCACGAGGTCTATGTGCTCGTCAAGATAGACGAACCGGCCGGCGAGGGCAGCGCTCCGGCACATCAGAACAACGACAAATTCTTTGGATGTCATGTCGGCGAGGATGTGATCGTCTCATTGGGCGAGACGATCGTCTCCCGGATCGCCCGCTATTCGAAGCTGGCGATGGACAGGCTGGCGTCGCCCGGGACGATGCATTCGGCGTCCGCGCTTTTCGACAAGGCGACGGCGCCGCGCTCCGCCGCTGCCGAACCCGCCAATCCGTAACGCCGGTTTCGCCGCTGCATTGATGAGGGTCAACAATGAAGCATCTGAGATCGACCATCGAGATAGCACGCTTGCTGCTGCTCGCCGCGCCAGTGATTGTCCTGCAGACATTCCCGGCGCGTGCCGGCAGCGAACATCAAAAGCTTGCCTGCACGCTTTGCGACGGGCTGGCTGCCCAGATGGGCGGCGATCCGGCGCAGCCCTTCGTCCTGCGCAGTTTCGAACCGGCAAACGGCGGGTCGGCGCTCCATCCGGCTCTGGAAAACACCGGCTTTACCTATGACAACGCGCTTGCCCTAATGGCGTTTTACGGCTGCAAGAGAAAGGCCGAAGCGCGCCGCATCGCCGATGCTCTCGTGCTCGCCGTGGAGACGGACCGTCATTATCATGACGGACGGTTGAGGAATGCCTACCGGTCCGGTCCCGTCGTTCCGGGCAAGGAGGGAATGCTGTTGCCCGGTTACTGGAGTGCGGCCAGCAATTCCTGGATCGAGGACGGCTACCAAGTCGGCAGTGCGACGGGCAGCACTGCATGGGGCGCGCTGGCGCTGCTCATGGCCTACGAGGAGACGGAACAGCCGGCCTATCTCGACACCGCACGCAAGATCATGGACTGGATCCA
The DNA here is from genome assembly GCF_000419765.1 of Rhizobium mongolense USDA 1844. GTDB lineage: Bacteria > Pseudomonadota > Alphaproteobacteria > Rhizobiales > Rhizobiaceae > Rhizobium > Rhizobium mongolense. The sequence continues at coordinate 244,837 of NZ_ATTQ01000004.1, forward strand.
CCGCAGCACGGCAGATCCGCAAAACCCGGGCTATTTCGGCGGCTTTTTCGGCCATGAGCCGGCGCCTGAGCGCATGACCTGGAAATCGACGGAACACAATCTGGATATCTACGCCGCGGATAGCTGGCTTGCGCGCCTGGACGCCGGCGGCGACTGGACCCACCGCGGCGACAGCGCGCTGAAGTTCCTTCGTGCCATGTGGGACGACGGCGAGGGGCGCTTCTACATCGGCAGCGTCCCCGACAGCAACGCTCCGAATATCGCGATGTCGGGACTCGACGCCGAATTGTGGCCGTTGATCGCCGTGCCGGACTTCAAGACCAAGGTCGAGCGGGTCATGGAATGGACCGAGCTTAACCATGGCGTCGATGGCGGCTTCGACTTCAACAGCGACCGCGACGGCATCTGGCTCGAGGGCACGGCGCAGGCAGCACTCGTTCTGCGGCTTGCCGGACAGTCCGAAAAGGCCGAACCCTTGTTCAAGACCATCACTGCCCAGGTCACGCCCGGCGGGCTCATCTATGCGACGGTCAACGAGCAGCTTTCGACAGGCCTTCAGGTCGGTCCCAACTCCTCGCCCGGCGATTTCAAGTATTACCGTCTTCCGCATATCGGGGCGACCGGCTGGGCCGTGCTTGCCGTGCTTGACCTCAACCCTTTCCTCGGCCGCGCGGGCCAGGCGCTCATCAGCAAGGATAGCCCATGTCCCCCGAAGTAGTCACTCTCTCGGACGCCATTCTCTTCTCGCTGCTTTCGCTTGCACTCATCATGGGCTGCGCCTGGCTGCTCGACAGCCGCCGGGGCAAGGATCGCGTCATCTTCGGCATGATCCTCATCGTCATGTTGTTGAATTATCTCTATTTCCGCATCACCAAGACGCTGCCGGACTTCGAATGGAGCGCCTATGCGCTGTGGCCGCGGGCCTATCTCTCTTTCGAAATCGTCGTCATCTTCTATACGGTGCTTTCGATCGTCTTTTTCTTCCGGCGGACCGACCACAGTGCCGCTGCGGACGCGAGCGAACTCACCATCGCCGGCGCCGCATCGCCGCCGGCCGTCGATGTCTTTATCTGCACCTATAATGAAGAGCTATCCATTCTGGAGCGTACGATCCTTGCCGCGAAGGCGATCGACTATCAGAATTTCACCGTCTGGGTGCTCGATGACGGACGCCGCGACTGGCTGGAGGTTTACTGCACCGATGTTGGCGTGCGATATCTGCGGCGCGGCGACAATGTTGGCGCCAAGGGCGGCAATCTCAACAATGCCATCCGGCAGTCGGCGAAGGAGACCAACGCCCCCTTCATCCTCATTCTCGACGCCGATTTTGCGCCGCAACGCGCCATCCTGAAGCGCACCGTCGGCCAGTTCGCAGATCCAGGGATCGGGCTCATCCAGACGCCGCAGTTCTACTACAATGCCGACCCCGTCCAGCATAACCTCCTGGCATCGAAGGCATGGGTCGACGACCAGCGCATCTTCTTCGACGTCATGCAGCCGTCGAAGGACGGATGGGGGGCTGCCTTTTGCGTCGGCACGTCCTGCATCGTTCGGCGCGATGCGCTCGACCTGATCGGCGGCATGCCGCAGGAAACGGTCACGGAGGATATCCACCTGACCTACCGGCTGCTGCAGAAGGGCTTGAAAACCCGCTGGCTGAACGAACGCCTGAGCGTCGGGCTCTCGGCCGAAAGCCTCTCAGGCTATATTACCCAGCGCTGCCGCTGGTGCCTCGGAACTATTCAGGTCGCGCTGCTCCGGGATGGCCCGTTCTTCGGCCGCGGATACACCTTCCTACAACGGCTGCATTATTTCCACGGACTGCTCTTCTGGTTCTGCCGCCCGTTCATCCTGCTTTTGATGGCAGCGCCGATCCTCTACTACTTCCTCGGCCTGCCGGCGATCCAAATGGAACCGGAAGCCTTCTTCCTCTATGCGCTTCCGATGGTCGGCGGCATGTGGGTATTTCATGCCTGGGTTTCTGGCCGGCGCAGCATGCCGCTCTTTACGGAAGTGTCGCAAATGGTGTCGGCGATCCCTATCACGATCGCCCTGCTTCACGCTCTCATCCATCCGTTCGGGCGGCCGTTCAAGGTCACGGCCAAGGGCGAGGACCGAGCGCGCGTCGATGTCCTTTACCCGATGGCCGGGACGTTTTTCCTGGTCATCATCTTGACGTTCATGGGTATGCTCAACGGTCCCCTGATGGGTACCTACAACGACCTCGACGGCTTCAGCGTCGCGTGGGGCGTGGTCGTCATGGTCTATGCCTTCGTTTCCCTGCTCGTTTGCATAGAACTTCCGCGAGAGCCGCTTGACACCATCCGGTTTCCGCTCGCACGGCAGGCAAATCTTGCACGCGACGGCAATCGTATGCCCTGCACGGTCGACACCATTTCAATCAGCAACGCCGAGATCACGCTGCATGACAATCGGACGGCCGGGCAGATTCGTGCAGGCGACATTGTAATCTTTTCGCCCTTCGCCGACTTCGACGTCGCGGCCAGGGTGAGCGGCGTGGATAGGTCGCGCCTCGGCCTGTCCATGTCCATCGTCGCAGTCCGCGACCGCCGCTACGACTGGGAAATCCGGCAGAGCGCCGAGGATGTCCGCCGGAAGATGATCCAGCGCCTGTTCAGCGAGATGCCGCAGGCCATGCCCGCCCGCGCCTATCCACTTGCCGCCATCCGCGGCCTCTGGCGCCGCACGTTCGACCGCCCCTCGAAGCTTGCCGGTAGCATCGAAAAGCACGCCGTCAGTGTCAGATCGCAGCACGCTCTGCTACGGTGGCAGAGGCCGCGTGACCTTGCACCAAGGGTGCCGCTTTTGCAGATCGGAGCCGCGAGTGCTGCGCCGCCGCCACTGGCGGAGTGAGCGGAACGACTGCTAACGCTTGGTCCGGATGCCTCAGGAAACCTCGAACTTCAACGGTTGGGAGTTGGCTATTATTCAAGCTTCTATGCTCTGTGTCGTTAACGATCGCTAGGCAGACCGGGTCCACGTACATATTCGAAACGGCGTCTACTCATTTAAGCGAAGCTGCCGTCCCGATGTGGCCGCGTTGTCGAACCGAGCGAGCAGGTCCGCTGCCTCGACCAGGATGGGATCGGAGATGCACGGTCCCCCGTGACAATCGCATCGCTCTCGCGGAGCAGCCGATCGGCCAGGCGCTCCAACCTGTCCCAGAAATCGTCGCCGCGTTGCTTCGCCAGAATGGCGGAAAAGTGCAGCCTGCGGCTTGGGAGACGGATAGCGCCGTACTTCTCGCCTGGCGTCATCTTGTCGAGGTTCGTGGTCACATCCATGTTATCGCTCCGGTGTGGGAGAAGCAGGCAAACTCAGTTGCTTTCGCCGGTACGTGCGTGGGAAGGCGTGGACCTTTTATGAACATCGCACGGTCGGTCCGACCTTCATACGGACAAACTCGCCATTGACGGAGCAGGTCGCCCCCGGCGATGCCCCGCATTCGGGAATGGCGCATTCAAGGATGGGGACGTAGAAACGCGTCCCGGCAGGCTTTGTCGACATGAGGGCGAGGCCGACGGCATAAGCGCCGATCATAGTCAGTACTATCCCGGCAAACGCAACGAGGAGCGCGTGTCCGAGAGAGTTGTCGTGGGTGGGGACGTGTCGCATTGACGTGATGTCCGAGCCGGTTTCCGTTCAAAACTTTAGCAAGCCACCCACGTCCCGAATATTGATCTTGGATATCGCGGGCCTATACCGACGGATACTGTCGTTGCCCGCTTCACCTAAAGCTCGTCAGAAATTCGGAGATCAAAGCCGCGATTTCGTTCAGGTTTTCCTCGAGCGCGAAATGGCCGGCTTCAAAGAAATGAAGCTTGGCATCCGGGGCGCCTGCTGCTTGGTTTCCTTACGTTCATCCCCCCGTTTGTGCCGGCGGGCCCCCCGCTTGTATGGGGCTCGGTGGCACTATGGTTTCGCGTCTAGGGGAGCCGTTTGGCGGAGCATCTTCGTTGCAGCGTGGGGCCTGCTCTTCGCCAGCAGCATTGACAATCTCATCCGACCCTAGGTCCTCGGCAAGTCCAATAACCTGCCCGTGCTGCTCGGCCGCTTCCTTGGCGGCGTCACCGCCTTTGGCTGCATCGGAATCTTTCTTGGGCCAACCTTGCTGGCGGTTGCCTACAGCGTCTTCCATGAGTGGACCATGGGCAAAGTCGAGGAACAGAGCCGCCCGACCCCGACTGAACGCATGTCAATGAGAGTGTAACCGTGGCTCCGGATAGGGCGGGGTTTCGCACAATCGCAGATGTGGCCATTGCCCATGGCCGCCGCTTGCCGGTAACGTTATATCTCGCGGAGTTCCTGTGGAAAAGTATCTACGGCGTCACTTAGTACCAGCGTCCTCGGCCGTACAAGCCGCCGCCGAGCAGAACAACGATAAGAACTATGATGAGAAGCGTGGTGATATCCATGTACGTCTCCTAGGAGTGCCTAGCACGGCGCATTTTCTCGTGATTACACTCCGACATAACCAACGTTTAGCGCGGGGGGTTGTTCCATTTGAACGACGCGATGATACCAGTGACATGAGTTCGTTAGGTGCCCGACCTGAGAGAGGTGACGTTTCGTACCGGAGACATCGGTAACGCTTTTCGCTTTTTGGCGGGAGGTGTTGATGCCGTGGAAAGAGACTTCGGTGATGGAGGAACGTCTACGATTTGTCGCCCGGCTGCTAGAGGGCGAAGGCATGAGCGATGTGTGCCGTGCGCAAGACCGGCTACAAAATCTTCAATCGCTACAAGGACGACGGCCTGGAGGCGCTGACGGATCGGTCTCGACGGCCGGTGCGTTATGCCAACCAGCTGCCTGAGCCGGTCGAGGCGATGATCGTCTCGTGCAAGAAGAGCAAGCCGCATTGGGGTGCCAGGAAGATTAGGGAGCTTTTGGTGAAGCGCCTGGCCGGCGATGTGCGCGTGCCGTCGAAGAGTACGGTGCATGCCGTTCTCGATCGACATGGTCTGGTCGCCCATGCCCGCAAGCGGCAGCGACATCGAGCCGAAGGGACAGCCTTGTCACAGGCATTGCTGCCAAACGATCTTTGGTGTGCCGACTTCAAGGGCGAGTTCAAACTTGGCAATGGTCAATACTGTTACCCGCTGACGGTCACCGACCAGGCGTCACGTTATCTTCTCGCCTGCGAAGCCTTTGAGTCGACGCGAGAGCGGGCTGTCTTCGACGCGTTCCGGTGGCTGTTTATCGAATGTGGCCTGCCGACGGCGATCCGCAGCGATAACGGCTTGCCTTTCGCCAGACCAAACGGGCTCTACTGTCCAAACTGTCGGTGTGGTGGCTGAGGCTCGGGATCACGCTGGAGCGCATCAGGCCGGGCCGTCCCCAAGAAAACGGCCGGCATGAGCGCATGCACCTGACGCTGAAGAAAGAGGCGACCAGACCACCCGGCAAAAACATCCTCCAGCAGCAGGCCCGCTTCGATGCTTTCGTCAGCGAATTCAATCAGGAGCGGCCGCACGAGGCGCTCAACATGAAGGTGCCGGCAGATCTCTACGCCGCTTCGTCACGCCCCTATCAGGGCCTGCCGGAGATCGACTACCCCTTCCATGATCGGGATGCGCTGGTGACCAATTGCGGCCGCATCTGCATCTATCGCAAGAAGATCAACATATCGACCGTGCTGGTCGGCCAGAAACTGGGGCTCAAGGAAGTCGACGACGGCATTTGGCTCGTCAGCTTCATGCATTATGATCTGGGATATATCGACCTGGAGCAGAGGACCTTGCAAACCATCGACAACCCGTTCGGCACGATGTTGTCACCCATGTGTTAGGTACGTTTCGTTACCGATGTCTCCGGGTCGGACAAGGAACATGATGGTGGGCCCGGAGGGACTCGAACCCCCAACCAAGCGGTTATGAGCCGCCGGCTCTAACCATTGAGCTACAGGCCCTCACGTGGCTTTGCCGCGCGGGCAGCGGGGCAATGGCTCCCCGGTGCGGTTTCGCTCTAACGCAATTCGGATGCAGCGACAAGACGCTGCCGCAATAGCTTCACAATCAATCGTCAAAGAGTGAGGTGGGATGGCGACAACCAAGGAGTGAAAAAATGGCGCTACGGACTATCAGAAACGTGGCTTTCGGCGTGCTGATCGGCATGCCTGCCGCGCTGGCGGGGGCTTCGGCTTCCGCTGCCGACGAAACGAAGCCGCGCGAGGCGGTGATCATGGTCTCGGGCGAGGGGGAGTCGGCGCTGGCGCCGGACATGGCGGCGCTCAACCTTGCCGTCGTCAAGCAGGCGAAGACGGCGCGCGAGGCGCTCGACGAGAACAACAAGGCGATGGCTGGGGTGCTGGCAGCGCTGAAGAAGGGAGGGATTGCCGACAAAGACCTGCAGACCTCGGGCTTTTCTGTGCAGCCGCAGTATAACTATCCGCAGAACAACGACGGCCAGCCGAAGCCGCCGGAACTGATCGGCTACCAGGTTTCCAACGGGTTGACGGTGCGCGTGCGCGATCTTGGCGAGCTGGGTGGCATCATCGACCAGGCCGTGACGCTCGGCGTCAACCAGGGCGGCGACATCCAGTTCACCAACGACAAGCCGGAAGCGGCAATCGAGGCGGCCCGCAAGGATGCCGTCGCGGCAGCGATCAAGAAGGCAAAGACGCTGACGGAGGCTGCCGGCGTGAAGCTCGGCCGCGTCATCGAAATCAGCGAAAACAGCGCTCGGCCGCTGCCTCAGCCGGTCTATCGCGCGGCGATGATGAAGGAGGCAAGCGACGCGGCTGTGCCGGTTCAGGGCGGCGAAAACACCTACAATGTTACCGTCAACGTCACCTTCGCACTCGAGCAGTAAGGTCAATTCTCCACTTCAAAGTGAAAAAAAGCCGTTGATGTTCTTGAGCGATATCAGCGGCTTATCCCTTTTAGGAGGTCTGTCGGCAGCCCGGTGGGCATAAATCGCTTTATCACGCGAGTGTTACACTATAAAATCGATCGTGTTATTCGGTCCGGAGGGAACCCCTGGGGTTCTGTGTCCTGCTTCGATCCCGGCCGATGAGGAGGAACTGGCTTAATCCACAAGAGGAGACAGACATGACGAATGCCTTGCCGCCACTTCACAACGGACACGCCCCGATCACCCTTCAGGAATTGTTCCGCGAAGCGCTCTATGCCTTCGAGGAATGGGATACTGAACTTACCGAACCGATCGTCACGTTTGAAGGACGGGTCATCCCGATCAGCCTCGTCTTCGAAGCCATGCGCGAATGCGACGACATCGTGCCGATGAACATTGTCGGCGCCGTCACCGAAAGACTGACCAAACCCTGGGAAGGCGAAGGACCGCTCGATCAGATGAGCTTCTCGACGGCCGCCCGCGTCATGCGCGTGCTGGTGCGCAAACGCCTTCTTGCCAACGGCGGCGCCGATATCATGGCCGTCTCCAGCCCCACTGCAGAGCGCAAGCCGCCCGAATGAGCCTTTGAGGGATCGCGCCACGCCGCGGTCCCGTCACGATCGCAGGGAACCGGTCTCACTTCCAATCGTTGAAGACAGACACGAAGGATGTGAGCACCATGCTAAAATCAATCATACGCGAAATCATGGGTCCGGCGCCGCGTGCGCCCGTTTCGCCGGACTGTCTCAAACCATTCATTGGCTCAAAACGCGTGCTCATCATATTTGCGGATGCGGATGATGATCGCGCAACCGTTCAGGACGAGTTGCTGCGCACCTCGCATCTGCGTTTCATCGAGGATGATATCGAGGTGTTCAGTATCGCCGGCGGCGGGGTGTTTCCGCTTTTCGAAGGCTCCTACGACCTCGACGCCGATGAAATCCGCGATGACCTCGAAGGACCGCAGCCCGGTGAATTCGGCCTTGTCCTGCTCGACCGCGACGGCACGGTGAAGCTGCGCTCCAACGAGCCCGTGCGGCCCGAGGAAATCATAGGCGCGCTGCTGTCGATGCCGCACTAAGCTTCGGTATCATCACGATTTTACTTTACTTTTGCCGTCGGATGCGGATGTTCTCTGCCGGTTCGATGATGCACGAGGAGCGAGGTTTATGACCATCGAAGCGGATCTTGGCGGGATTGCTGAGCAGGAAAGAGTGCTGAGCTTCGACGCCTTCGATCTCACCACCGCCTGGCAACTCGGCAAGCTCTTGCAAGAACTCGCGACCGAACGCGGCCTTGGCGTGGCAATCGACGTCACGCTGCATTCCATGCCGGTCTTCTACGCGGCGCTGCCGGGCGCCACCCCCGACAACGTCCAGTGGGTGCGTCGCAAGCGCAATATGGTGTTCCGCTATTGGAAGAGCAGCTATGCCTGTGGTCTGAAGCTGCAGAAGGACGGCAAGACGGTCGAAGACAACGGGCTCTCCGCCGCCGACTACGCGCCGCATGGCGGCAGTTTCCCGATCAACGTCAAGGGAACCGGCTGCATCGGCGCCGTCACCGTTTCGGGTCTGCCGCAGCGCGACGACCACAATCTCGTCGTGGAGGCGCTGTCACTGATGCTGGCGAAGGATTTGGATACCTTGCGGCTGAGATGAGGAATTTAACCGCGGAGCGCCACTTTATGCGACCCTCATTCCTCTGTGCTTGGCCACGGCGCGCCTGCGCCGTGATCGACCCTCTTTTTAATGAGTCTCCCGCGCCATGAACATGGCGCTGCTGATCGCTGTGACAAGCACAGGAATGAGGGCGTCGGCAGGAAGCGCCCCGCGCCACGCCGGCAACTGCCTCAAATCCTCCCGCCAGCCGCGATGATGCCCTTGGTCAGGCTGCCGGTCGCCGGAAAGAGCGGGATGAGGCAGGCCTGTAACGCGTGGTAGATATCGCCCTTGCCGGGGAAGAGGCTGTGGGACGGAACCAGGTCTTCCGTTAATTCTTCGTGCCAGCCGCCGTTCTCATGGTCGATAAAGGCGCGTTCGATGACGTTCCAGATCTTGCGGTAGCTTTGCTCGTGGAAGTCGCTCGGCAGGTGCTCGTTGAGGAAGTGGGCGGCGCCGGCGCCCTCGCAGGCGGGCCACCACAGCTTGTTCCGCTTGGCGGGCTTGTCGTCCCAATCGAGCGTGTAGAAAAAGCCGCCCTTGTCGTCGTCCCAGCCGAGCGCCATGGATTGTGCGAAGAGGGCCTTCGCCGCGTCCGGCATCCAGTCGTGGCGCTTGCCGCCGAGTGACCAGAGCTGCAGGATAAGCCGGGCCCATTCGAGCCAGTGGCCGGGCGTGGTGCCGGCGGGGCGGAACATTTCGTTCGGATGATAGTAATTCTTGTCGAGAGCCCAATCGGCACTGAAATGCTCGGCCACGCGCCAGCCGACGGAACCGGCCGCGTGGAGGATGACAAGATCGGCGATGCTTTCGGCCTTGGCGAGATATTCCTTGTCGCCGGTTGCCTCAAAGGCGGCCATCAGCGCTTCGGTCAGATGCATATTGGAGTTTTGGCCGCGATAGGCGCCGCCGTCGAGCGGCTGCCAGTCGGCGGTGAACTCTTCGGCGATGGCGCCATGCTGCGGCTCCCAGAACTTCGTGTTCAGGATTTCCGTAATGTCGGCCAACATTCCGTCGGCCAGCGGATGGCCGATGGTTTTGGCTGAGGACGCAGCCAGCAGCACGAAGGCGTGGCCGTAGCCCTGCTTGTTGGAATCAGCGGGGCCATTGTCGTTCAAGGACCAGAAATAGCCGCCATTCTTCTTGTCGCGATGGTGGTTCCAGAGGTAGTCCATGCCATGATCGACGACGCCGGCGGCTCCTGGACGGCCGAGAAGGACCCCGATCGAGAAGCAGTGGACTGCGCGCGAGGCAATATGAATGCTGCGAACCTGTCCCTCGGCATCAAGCGGCTTGCCATGATCGTCGAGATCGTAAAAACCGCCCTTAGGATTGACAGAATTGTGCTGGAAGAACTCGAAAAGGCCGCTTGCCTGGGCGAGAAGCCAGTTGCGGTGATAGGCGCGGGCGCTCCAGTTTCCGAGCCCGGTGCCGCCGATTGCAGGTGCCATGTTACTCCTCCGATTTCATGCACAACGCCTTGCGAAGGCCTATATAGAGCACGCTCTGGTCTGTCACCCGCCAAGCCTTGCAAAACCCGAAACGTCAGGCATATATTGACATAAAGATATCTTTATGTGATTTGGTCACTTTGGTCTTTAAACGACGTCAAGGAGCCCGCCCGTGTTCGACAATCTTTTCGGCCCCGAAGGGGCAAAACGCGACGGCAGCGAAGTCTTTGCAGCTCTGCGGAAAGCGGCGAGCGAGAGAATCCTCGTTCTTGACGGCGCCATGGGTACGCAGATCCAGGGGCTCGGCTACGATGAGGACCAGTTCCGCGGCGATCGCTTCATCGGTTGCGCCTGTCACCAGAAGGGCAATAACGATCTTCTGATCTTGACGCAGCCAGATGCGATCGAGGAAATCCACTACAAATACGCCAAGGCTGGCGCGGATATTCTCGAAACCAATACCTTCTCATCGACCCGCATCGCGCAGGCCGATTATCAGATGGAAGGCGAGGTCTACGCGCTCAATAAAGACGGTGCCGAGATCGTGCGCCGCGCCGCTATCCGCGCCGAGCGCGAGGATGGCCGCCGCCGTTTCGTGGCGGGCGCCATCGGCCCGACAAACCGCACTGCCTCGATCTCGCCGGATGTGAACAATCCGGGTTTCCGTGCGATCAGCTTCGATGAGCTTCGCATCGCCTATGGTGAGCAGATCGATGGCCTCATCGACGGTGGCGCGGACATTATCCTCATCGAGACCATTTTTGATACGCTGAATGCCAAGGCTGCAATCTTTGCCTGCGAGGAGCGGTTCGAAGTGAAGGGTATCCGCCTGCCGGTGATGATCTCGGGCACGATTACCGATCTTTCCGGCCGCACGCTGTCCGGACAGACGCCTTCGGCCTTCTGGAACTCGGTGCGCCACGCCAATCCGTTCACAATCGGCCTCAACTGCGCGCTCGGTGCCAATGCGATGCGTCCGCATCTGCAAGAGCTCGCGGGTGTTGCCGACACCTTCGTCTGCGCCTATCCGAATGCCGGGTTGCCGAACGAATTCGGCCAGTACGACGAGACGCCGGAGCTGATGGCGGCGCAAATCGACAGCTTCGCGCGCGAAGGCCTCGTCAATATCGTCGGCGGCTGCTGCGGCTCGACGCCGGAACATATCCGCGCGATTGCCGAGACGGTTGCCAAGTACAAGCCGCGGCCGATCCCGGAACACCGGCCGTTTATGTCTTTGTCGGGGCTCGAGCCTTTCGAACTGACCAAGGACATTCCTTTCGTCAACGTCGGCGAGCGCACCAACGTTACCGGTTCGGCCCGCTTCCGCAAGCTAATCACCAACGCCGACTACAATGCGGCCTTGGACGTCGCCCGCGATCAGGTGGAAAACGGCGCGCAGGTCATCGACGTCAATATGGACGAAGGCCTGATCGACTCCGAAAAGGCGATGGTCGAGTTCCTGCACCTGATCGCCGCCGAGCCGGATATTGCCCGGGTGCCCGTGATGATCGACTCGTCGAAGTTTTCGATCATCGAGTCGGGTCTTAAGTGCGTTCAGGGCAAGGCGATCGTCAACTCGATCTCTTTGAAGGAAGGCGAGGAGAATTTCCTCGCCCAGGCGAAACTGCTGCACCGCTACGGTGCGGCTGTCGTCGTCATGGCTTTCGATGAGGTAGGGCAGGCTGATTCTTACGAGCGCAAGGTGAATATCTGCACCCGCGCCTATAAGCTCCTGACCGAGAAGGCGGGCTTTCCGCCAGAGGACATCATCTTCGATCCGAACATCTTTGCGGTCGCGACCGGCATCGAGGAACACAACAATTACGGCGTCGATTTCATCGAGGCGACGCGCACGATCCGCCAGCGCATGCCGCTGGTGCATGTTTCCGGCGGTGTTTCCAACCTGTCCTTCTCGTTCCGTGGCAACGAGCCGGTGCGCGAGGCGATGCATGCCGTGTTTCTCTACCACGCCATCCAGGCGGGTATGGACATGGGCATCGTCAATGCCGGCCAGCTTGCGGTCTACGACCAGATCGATCCGCAGCTGCGCGACGCCTGCGAAGACGTCGTGCTTAACCGGCGTCCGGATGGTACCGAGCGCCTGCTCGAAGTCGCCGAGCGTTTCCGGGGTGCAGGGACGAAGGAAGCCAGAGTTCAGGATCTTTCCTGGCGCGAATGGACGGTCGAGAAGCGACTTGAACACGCTCTGGTCAACGGCATCACAGAATATATCGAGGCCGATACCGAAGAGGCCCGCCAGAAGGCGGCACGTCCGCTGCATGTCATCGAGGGCCCGCTGATGGCCGGCATGAACGTCGTCGGCGATCTGTTCGGTTCCGGCAAGATGTTCTTGCCGCAGGTCGTCAAGTCGGCGCGGGTGATGAAGCAGGCGGTCGCCGTGCTGCTGCCTTACATGGAAGAGGAAAAGCGCCTCAATGGCGGCGACGAGAGGAAGACTGCCGGCAAGATCCTGATGGCGACGGTCAAGGGCGACGTGCACGATATTGGCAAGAACATCGTCGGCGTCGTGCTTGCCTGCAATAATTACGAGATCATCGACCTCGGTGTGATGGTGCCGGCCACAAAGATTCTCGAGACGGCGGTGGCCGAAAAAGTCGATGTCATCGGCCTTTCTGGCCTCATCACGCCGTCGCTCGACGAGATGGTGCATGTGGCAGCCGAGATGGAACGCGAGGGCTTCGATATCCCGCTCCTGATTGGCGGCGCGACAACGAGCCGCGTTCATACCGCGGTGAAGATCCATCCCGGCTATGCGAGGGGCCAGGCGGTCTATGTGACGGATGCAAGCCGCGCCGTCGGCGTCGTCTCGTCCTTGCTGTCTCCGGATACGCGCCAGGGCTATATCGACGATATCCGCGGCGAATATGCCAAGGTTGCCGCGGCCCATGCGCGCAGCGAGGCCGAGAAGGTTCGTCTGCCGCTTTCCCGCGCCCGCGAGAATGCGCAGCAGGTGGATTGGGCCGCCTACAAGCCGACTAGGCCGCAGTTCATCGGCACCAAGGTGTTCGAGGACTATGATCTGGCGGAGATCGCCAAGTATATCGACTGGACGCCGTTCTTCCAGACATGGGAATTGCGCGGACGCTTCCCAGCAATCCTCGAAGATGAGAAGCAGGGCGAGGCGGCGCGTGCCCTTTGGGCCGATGCGCAGGCGATGCTAAAGAAGGTGATCGACGAGAAGTGGTTCCGGCCGCGCGCCGTCATCGGCTTCTGGCCGGCGAACAGCGCCGGCGACGATATCCGTCTCTTCACGGATGAGGCGCGCGCCGAAGAGTTTGCGACCTTCTACACGCTCCGCCAGCAGCTTTCCAAGCGCGATGGCCGCCCGAACATGGCGCTGTCGGATTTCGTGGCACCGGTGTCGAGCGGTGTCGAGGACTATGTCGGCGGATTCGTGGTGACCGCGGGCATCGAGGAAATTGCGATCGCGGAACGGTTCGAGCGTGCCAACGACGACTACTCCTCGATCCTCGTCAAGGCGATCGCCGACCGCTTCGCCGAGGCCTTCGCCGAGCGCATGCACGAACGGGTCCGGCGCGAGTATTGGGGCTATGCCAAGGACGAGACGCTGACCAACGAGCAACTCATCACCGAGGAATATGCCGGCATCCGCCCTGCGCCGGGCTATCCGGCGCAGCCCGACCACACGGAAAAGGCGACGCTCTTCCGCCTGCTCGACGCCGAGAAGGCAGCCGGCGTGAAGCTGACGGAAAGCTACGCCATGTGGCCCGGTTCTTCGGTCTCCGGCCTTTATATCGGCCACCCCGACAGCTACTATTTCGGCGTCGCCAAGGTGGAGCGCGACCAGGTCGAGGACTACGCTGCGCGTAAGGGCATGGAGATTTCCGAAGTGGAACGCTGGCTCGGGCCGGTGCTCAACTACGTGCCGCGCAAGGCTGCCGAGGAGATCGACGACGCGGCGTGACGCGTGGCGTATGCGATGTCTTCAGGCATTGATTCAAGAAACCCGGAAGGTGTTTTCACTTTCCGGGTTTATGCCGTTGATCTCTCCAAAGCCCGGAAAATCGGTAGTATATGGAGCAGGATAGCTCAGTCAGCTCAGGGTGTGCTGACAATGGGACTGTCCGCGCCGCAAGATCGATGTGTTGCAGCTGATTGAGGCCGCACGCTCTGGCGAAGACGTGGTTATTGTGAAGGGACGGAAGCCGGTTGCGACGCTGACGCCCATCGCAGATCTCGTTTCAGATTGGTTTCTCAAAGAAAGTTATCGGAACCGGCCCGAACTTTTTCGAATTGATGGACGAGGAGGACATCGCAGCCTGGGAAGGTAGTAGATCTCAGGCCCCGATCGTCAGTTCCGCCACAAAATCATAAGCGTCTCCGCGATAGAGCGAACGTGTGAATTCAACGGCGCGCCCCGAGCCGAGGTAGGAGATACGCTCGATCGAAAGGCCGGCGGCGCCAACGGGGACGCCAAGCAGATGGGCGTCGGCTTCCTTCATATTGGTGGCTGAGATGCGCTGCACTGCGCGGATGGGACGAACCTGGCGCCTCTCCAGTTCGGCATAGAGCGATGTCGTCACCACGAAAGGGTCCGGCAGGAATTCGCCCGAGACACTGGCATTCTCGATTGCCAGAGGCTGGTCGTCGGCGATGCGCAGGCGGCTCAGCCGCGAGACCTTGATATCGGCGGCCAGGCCGAGGTTCATCATCTCGTCGGGCGAGGGCGTGTGGATGCCTTTATGCAGCCACTCGGAGCGCGAGGTCATGCCGCGGCGGGCCATATCCTCGGTGAAGGAGGTGAGCTGGGACAGCCGTTGTTCGACCTTCGAGACCGGCTTGGCAACGAAAGTGCCGGAGCCGTGGCGGCGCACAAGCAGACCGTCCGCGACGAGTTCGTCTATCGCCTTGCGGACCGTGACTCGGCTGACGGTCGCGAACTCCGCGATGTCGCGCTCCGGCGGCAAGGCATCGCCGTGGCCGAGCGTGCCGGCGCGAATGGCTTCTTCAAGGGTGCGGCGCAGTTTGACATAAAGCGGGCCGCTGCCGCCGCCTTGAAGGCGCTCGGGTGAAAGGATGCTGGCGAAATCATCCGTCATGCCGCACCCTTCTGTCGCTCCTGAAGAAATTTTAATGCGAGATCGATCGCGCCCTGGAGCACGTCGCCTTTCGGCTCTCTGAGAAGGACTTTGTGCCGCTCGGCGAGCCAGGGTTCATAGGCCTTTGCAAGGCCGCCGAGCAGGCAGATCGCTGGGCATTCCGGCCAGAGGAGGGCGTCCAGGTTATCGCCGATCGCCGCAGCGGCGTCCTTGATGATGCCTATTGCGATCTCGTCGCCTTGTGCGGCGTAATCGAAGACAAGCGGCGCGTATCGGGCAAACTCCTTGGGTTTCGAGGCGTGGGCGAATTCGACGACGCGTTCGGGGTCGTCGCCATACTCAGTCATGAGCTTTACCGTCAGTGGCGAAGACGGGCGCACCTTGTCGTAGGCGAGCAGAGACTTTTCCAATAGGTCGCGGCCGAGGCGCGCGCCGCTTGCCTGATCACCGACGACGAAGCCCCAGCCGCCGATACCTCGCAATTTGCCGTCCCGGCGCGCATTGTAGACAGAGCCGGTGCCGAAGGCGCCGATGACGCCGTCGGAATCGCCGAGGGCGCCCTCAAGCGCGATCAGGGCATCAGTGACGACATGGCCATCTGCAAAGGGCAGGGCGTGCTCGATGCGGGCTCGGTAGTCGCCGACATTGGCGCCCGCGACGCCGACGACGGCGGAGACCTTGGAAACGGTTTCGGCAGGCAGGCCCGCATCCCGCAGAGCCTCGCGCGCTGACGAGATGATATTGAGGAGAGAGTTGTCGAGATCGGAGAGGATGTTGGCAGGCCCAGCCTTGCCGCGGCCCAGAACGTTGCCCTTGCTGTCGGCAACTGCAGCCCGGCAGCTCGATCCGCCCCCATCTATGCCGATTGCCAATTCCGTCATCGAGCCTCCAAACGCCGCATCCTTTAGGTTTTTGCTACAATACCAAAAAAATACCATTTACCAAGCAGAATTGGTTCGAAAATTTTGCATCTATATGTCATTGATTTTGAATGATAAAATTTTTTAACTGAAATTTATGAGCATCAAAAGTTAAAATCGGCTGGACAATTGGTATTTTTTTGGCCTTAATTCCGGAAAAGGGAACAGCACGTAGAGGCAGAAAAAACCGGCATCAGGACATCAGCCGGTTTCTTTGACAGAAGGTCGCATCACGATTGCCGCTTCGGCGCAAACGCCATGGAGACCAAGCCGCCTGCAGCTTTTCCTTAGGAAATTATCGCGCCCGGTTCAGCGTATCGGGAGGGCGCATACGGGCCGGGAGCGTCTTTGCTTTCCGTGTCCGTCGAGCTTTCGGGGCCGGCAGTTGCTGGCGGCCCTTCCAAGGGGCGTTGGGTGTAATCCTCAGGCACGCCAACTGCTTGTTTCAGAACCAAGATAGCGCCCTGCGGCGCTTAAAACAGGAGAGGGAAATGAAAAACACTGCTCTGAAAAGCCTGCTGCTTGCCTCCAGTCTGCTCACGTCTGCCGGCTTTGCCTACGCTGCGGATGTCACGCTGACGATCGAAAGCTGGCGCAATGACGACCTGCAGATCTGGCAGGAAAAGATCATCCCGGCCTTCGAAGCCAAGAACCCGGGCATCAAGCTCGTTTTCTCGCCGACCGCGCCGACGGAATACAATGCGTCGCTGAACGCCAAGCTCGACGCCGGATCCGCAGGCGACATCATCACCTGCCGGCCGTTCGACGCCTCACTCGAACTCTTTAACAAGAAGCAGCTTGCAGACCTAACAAGCCTGCCGGGCATGGAAAACTTCACGCCGGTTGCGAAGGCTGCCTGGTCGACCGACGACGGCAAGTCAACCTTCTGCGTTCCGATGGCTTCGGTCATTCACGGCTTCATCTACAACAAGGATGCCTTCGACAAGCTCGGCATCGCCGTTCCGAAGACGCAGGACGAGTTCTACGCCGCTCTCGAAAAGATCAAGGCGGACGGCACCTACATCCCGCTGGCGATGGGCACGAAGGACCTTTGGGAAGCCGCAACCATGGGCTACCAGAACATCGGCCCGAACTATTGGAAGGGCGAAGAGGGCCGCATGGCCCTGATCGAAGGCAAGAAGAAGCTGACGGATGCCGAATGGGTCGAGCCCTACAAGGAACTCGCCAAGTGGAAGCCCTATCTCGGCGACGGCTTCGAAGCGCAGACCTATTCCGACAGCCAGAACCTCTTCACGCTCGGCCGTGCGGCGATCTACCCCGCCGGCTCATGGGAAATTTCGCTGTTCAACAGCCAGGCGCAGTTCAAGATGGGCGCATTCCCGCCGCCGGTTCCCAAGGCGGGCGACACCGGCTATATCTCCGACCATCCGGACATCGGTGTCGGCCTGAATACGAAGAGCGCACATGCCGAGGAAGCCAAGAAATTCCTGAGCTGGGTTGCTTCTCCCGAATTCGCAGACATCTACGCGAATTCGCTGCCGGGCTTCTTCAGCCTGAACTCAAACCCGGTGAAGATGAGTGATCCGTTGGCTCAGGAATTCGTTTCCTGGCGCGGCCCGTACAAGTCGACCGTCCGCTCGACCTATCAGATCCTGCAGCGCGGCACGCCGAACCTGGAAAACGAAACCTGGATTGAATCAGCCAACGTCATCAACGGCACGGATACGCCGGAAGTGGCTGCCGAAAAGCTCCAGAAGGGTCTCGACAGCTGGTACAAGCCGGCCAAGTAAGCCTCCAGCGAGAAGGGCGGCGATCTTCCGCCGCCCTCATTCCTGTGCTCGTCACAGGAATCCAGCCACGCGAAGTCTTTCGCGTGAGAAGAGTCTCCCGCGCCGCCGACGCGGCGCAACTGGATCCCTGTTTGATTTTCGGGATAACCCGAGGATAGGGGAGAGAACGAAGCAAAGCGAGCCAGAAACAATGACCGATCTGACATCGGAAACCCCGATTTCGCTCAAGCGCCCGGTGCGCTGGCATATCGGCGTCTTTCTTCTCCCGGCAATCGTCGTCTACTCGGCGATCATGATCCTGCCGTTGATCGAAACGCTCAGGCTTTCGTTCTACAATGTGGTTGACGGCGCGCCCGCCTTCGTTGGCCTTGCGAACTACAAGGTGCTGTTCAGCGATCCACACTGGGCGCATGATTTCTGGAATGCGCTTGTCAACAACCTGATCTTTTTCGCCATTCATATGTGCGTGCAGAATCCGATCGGCATTGCGCTTGCAGCGCTTCTGTCCACGCCGCGGCTGCGTTTCGTCGCCTTCTACCGCACCGCGATGTTCCTGCCGACACTGCTTTCATTCGTGATCGTCGGCTTCATCTGGAAGCTGATCCTCTCGCCGATCTGGGGCGTTGCACCCTGGCTGATGAGCCTTGTTGGCATGAAGTCCTTCTTTGCGCCCTGGCTCGGCCAGTCCGGCCCGGCGCTGGTCGCCGTCTCGCTGATTTCCAACTGGCAATATATCGGCATCCCGATGATGCTGATCTACGCGGCGCTGCTCAGCATTCCGGAAGAGGTGATCGAGGCGGCGGAATGCGACGGTATCACCGGCTGGGCACAGTTCTGGAAGATCAAGCTACCGCTCATCCTGCCGGCGATCGGCATCATCTCGATCCTGACCTTCGTCGGCAACTTCAACGCCTTCGACTTGATCTACACGGTGCAGGGCGCGCTTGCTGGCCCCGATAAGTCGACCGACATTCTGGGAACGCTGCTTTACCGCACCTTCTTCGGCTTCCAGCTGCAGCTCGGCGACCGGTCCATGGGGGCGACGATCGCGACGACGATGTTCCTAATCATTCTCGCTGGCGTCTCGTTCTATCTTTTTGCCATCCAGCGGCGCATGCGCCGGTATCAGTTCTAAGGAGCGTGGTCCATGTCCAACAGAGCACGCACATCGCCGATCCGCACCGGGCTCGTTCACCTGGCTTTGATCGGTTACACGCTCGTCGCCGTCTTTCCGGTGTTTCTCACGATCATCAACTCGTTCAAGGACCGCAACGCGATCTTCCGTTCGCCCCTGCAGGTCCCGACGCCCTCGACCTTCAGCCTTGTCGGCTATCGGACGGTGCTGGGGCAGGGCGACTTCGCGACTTATTTCCAGAATAGCTTGATCGTGACGGTCGTCTCGATCTTCTTCGTGCTGCTGTTCGGCGCGATGGCGGCGTTCGCCTTGTCCGAATACCGCTTCCGCGGCAACACGCTGATGGGCCTCTACATGGCGATCGGCATCATGATCCCCATCCGTCTCGGCACGGTCGCGATCCTGCAGGGCATGGTTGCGGCGGGTCTCGTCAATACGTTGACAGCGCTGGTTCTCGTCTATACGGCGCAGGGCATTCCGCTGGCGATCTTCATCCTGTCGGAATTCATGCGCACGGTCTCCGATGACCTGAAGAATGCCGGCCGCATTGACGGGCTTTCCGAATACGCAATTTTCTTCCGGCTGGTGCTGCCGCTTGTGCGCCCGGCGATGGCGACGGTTGCGGTCTTTACGATGATCCCGATCTGGAACGATCTCTGGTTCCCGCTGATCCTGGCGCCGGCCGAATCCACCAAGACCGTAACGCTCGGCTCGCAAATATTTATCGGGCAATTCGTCACCAACTGGAACGCGGTCCTGGCTGCGCTGTCGCTGGCGATCCTGCCGATCCTCGTGCTCTACGTCATCTTTTCGCGGCAGCTGATCCGCGGCATCACCTCCGGAGCAGTGAAATGACCGTTTTGCAAAATCCGGTCCGTGTTCTCGTCGCGGGGCTCGGCAATATGGGCCGTAGCCATGCGCTCGCCTATCACAACAACCCGGACTTCGAGATCGTCGGTCTCGTCAACCGCTCGAAGCCGGAGCTTGCGCCTGAGCTGCAGGGCTACGGCATCTATCCGGACTTCAAGACGGCGCTGGCCGAGCTGAGGCCCGACCTCTGCTCCATCTGCACCTATTCTGACAGTCATGCCGACTATGCGGTCGCCGCATTCGAGGCCGGTTGCGATGTCTTTGTGGAAAAGCCGCTTGCAACGACCGTAGCCGACGCCGAGCGCGTCGTGGCGGCTGCGAAGAAAGCCGGGCGGAAGCTGGTGATCGGCTACATCCTTCGCCATCATCCATCCTGGATAAAGCTGATCGAGGAAGCACGAAAACTTGGGCCGCCCTACGTGTTCCGCATGAACCTCAACCAGCAATCCAGCGGCCCGACCTGGGAGACGCATAAATCACTGATGCAGACGACATCGCCGATCGTGGATTGCGGCGTGCATTATGTCGACGTCATGTGCCAGATCACCGATGCCAAGCCCGTCGAGGTGCGCGGCATGGGGCTGCGGCTTTCCGGCGAGGTCGCGCCGGATATGTACAATTACGGCCACCTGCAGGTGATCTTCGAGGATGGTTCTGTCGGCTGGTACGAGGCCGGCTGGGGGCCGATGATCTCGGAGACGGCCTTCTTCGTGAAAGATGTCATGTCTCCAAAGGGGGCGGTCTCGATCGTCATGGACCCGAACGCGAAATCGGACGACATCGACACGCACACCAAGACCTCCGTGATCCGGCTGCATAATGCCGAGACCGGGCCGGACGGCAAGTTCATCAATCCGGATCAGGACATGACGATGGCGGGCGAACCTGGCCATCAGGAGCTCTGCGACCGCGAGCAGTCCTTCATGCTCAAGGCCATTCGCGAGGATCTCGACCTCAATCGCCACATGGCAGATGCCGTCGTATCGCTACGAATCTGCCT
Source organism: Rhizobium mongolense USDA 1844 (assembly GCF_000419765.1). Classification (GTDB taxonomy): domain Bacteria; phylum Pseudomonadota; class Alphaproteobacteria; order Rhizobiales; family Rhizobiaceae; genus Rhizobium; species Rhizobium mongolense. The sequence goes on from NZ_ATTQ01000004.1 coordinate 265,576, forward strand.
CGCCGCCGATGAGAGCGTACGCACCGGCAAACCGGTCAAACTGTAAGGGAAAGATTAGTGGGATCGCTTCAACTCAAATCCATACGCAAGACCTATGGCACGCATGAGGTGCTGAAGGGCATCGACCTTGAGGTCAGGGACGGCGAATTCGTCATCTTCGTCGGACCGTCCGGATGCGGAAAATCGACCCTGCTACGCAGCATCGCCGGCCTCGAAGACGTGACGTCCGGCGCCGTCCTCATCAACGGCAAGGACGAGACGCTGACGCCGCCTGCCAAGCGCGGTATCGCCATGGTCTTCCAATCCTACGCGCTCTATCCCCACCTGACCGTGAAGGACAACATGGGGCTCGGCCTGAAGCAGGCGGGAATGCCGAGGGACGAGATCGAGACGCGCGTCGGCAAGGCATCGTCGATGCTGTCGCTGGGGCCCTATCTCGCGCGCCGGCCGGCCGAGCTCTCCGGGGGCCAGCGCCAGCGCGTCGCGATCGGCCGCGCCATCGTGCGCGAACCGGAACTTTTCCTCTTCGACGAGCCGCTTTCCAATCTCGATGCGGCGCTGCGCGTCCAGACGCGCCTGGAGATCGCCCGCCTCCATCGCAGCCTGAAGGCGACGATGATCTACGTCACCCACGACCAGGTCGAGGCGATGACGCTGGCCGACAAGATCGTTGTGCTGAACGCCGGTGCGATCGAGCAGGTCGGTTCGCCGATGGAACTCTACAATCGGCCGGCCAACGTCTTCGTCGCTGGCTTCATCGGCTCACCGATGATGAACTTTATCCCGGCAGAAAAGCTCAGCGACAAGGAGGCGAGGACGATCGGCGTTCGTCCCGAGCATCTGACGCTTTCGCGCGAGCAGGGGACCTGGAAGGCGAAAATCGTGCATGTCGAGCATCTCGGCGCCGATACGATCGTCTATCTGGAGACCGACCAGTGCGGCCTGCTGACGGCGCGCCTCTTTGGCGAACACAAGTACGAGCCGGACGAGATTGTCTATGCGACGCCGGACAAGGCGCATATGCATCGCTTCGATGAAAACGAACAGGCGATACGGTAGGGGCGACCGGAGGAGTGAAGGGGCGCAACCTCCTGCCGCACCCTCTTGCCATACGGAGCTCTCTCACGCCTTCTGCGCCAGCCGGTCCGTCCGTTCCTCGATGCCGATATCGGCTTCGACGCTGCCTCGGCCGCCACAAGGATGAAGGCAAGTACGGCGATGAAGAGCAGGTCATAGGCAGGCGCCATCGGATTGATCGGCACAAATGACGCCACCGCAAGCGGGGTGGGCCGCCGATTGCGTAGGTCGCGTTCATCAGCGTGGTGACGACGATCCCGGCCGACAGGATCCAGGTCAGCAGCATCGAGAAAAAGACGCCACGGAGAATGGCGCCCTTGTCCGATTATTTAAGCAAGATCAATCGCGGACGACGAGCAGGTCGGCGGCCATGAAGCGGAGCGTGACGGTTTCGCCTGCCTGCGGCGGGGTGACGCCCGGGCTGTTGAACATGTCGAAGGAAATGACGTTGCCGCCGACATTCATGCGGGTGCGGATGACGGAGCCGAGGAAGTGGGCGGAGATGACCTGACCGGTCAGCGCCGTATCGCTCTTGACGCTGTCGGAAAGCGAGCCCGCTTCTGGACGCAGCGCCAGCGAAACGGTCTCGCCCGCCTTGCAGGTTGCGAGGGACTGCTTGAGCGTCACGCCCTGGTCACCGATCTGGATGCGGTTTGCCGCCGGATCGACGATCTTCGCCTCGATCATGTTCAGCGTGCCGACGAAGGAAGCGACGAAACGAGTTGCCGGCGTATTGTAGACCTCGAAGGGTGTGCCGATCTGATCCGCCTTGCCGCCATTCATGACGACAATACGGTCGGAGATCGAGAGCGCCTCTTCCTGGTCGTGCGTCACGAAGATGGTGGTGATGCCGAGCTTCTGCTGGATGAGGCGGATCTCTTCGCGCAGCGACACGCGGATCTTCGCATCGAGCGCGGAGAGCGGTTCGTCGAGCAGCAGAACCTGCGGCTTGACGGCAAGCGCGCGGGCAAGCGCCACGCGCTGCTGCTGGCCGCCGGACATCTGGTAGGGGAAGCGATCAGCGAGATGGTCGAGGCGGATAAGACCCAGCATTTCCTTCACGCGCGCATCGATGTCGGCCTTCGGCATGCCTGCAACCTTGAGACCGAAGGCGACGTTGTCGTGCACGTTCATGTTCGGGAACAGCGCGTAAGCCTGGAAGACCATGCCGATGTTGCGCTGGTTCGGCTTCAGCGGGCGCTGATCCTTGCCGTTGATGAAGAGGCTGCCGCCGGTCGGCGTTTCGAAGCCGGCGATCATGCGCAGCACCGTGGTCTTGCCGCAGCCCGACGGCCCGAGAAAGGAGACGAATTCCCCCTTCTCGATGCTCATGTTGAAATTATGGACGACCTGAACCTGGCCGAAGGACTTCTGAAGATTGGTCAGCGTGAGGAATGACATGGCCAGTTACCTTGCGGGGGCGGATTTTTGGAAGCGGGAGATGAGGTTGAGCAGACCCATGCAGAGCCATGTGATCGAAAAGGCAATGACGGCGAGCGCCGACGGCTCGTACGCCTTGTTGGCGCCGACGAGCTGCAGATAGGGCCCGAAGGCCGGCCGGTTGAGGAGGGCAGCCATCGTGAATTCGCCCATGACGATCGCCAGCGTAATGAAGGCGCCGGACAGCACGCCGCTCATGACGTTCGGGAATATGCACCGGAACATGATGGTCGGCCAGCTGGCACCGAGGCTTTCGGCCGCCTCTGTCAGCGTGCGGACGTCGATGGCGCGCATGGCGGTATCGACCGCTCGATACATGTAGGGCAGCGACAGCGTGATGTAGGAGCAGACGAGCAGGATGTTCGTACCGGTCGTAGAACCCGTCAACGGCAGGAACGACGATGAATTGTACATGCGCAGATAGCCGAAGACGATGACGATCGCCGGGATAACCAGCGGCAGCAGCGTCACGAATTCCACGATCGGGCGCATCTGTGGCAGGCGCAGGCGAACCCAATAGGCCGTCGGCACGACGAGCAGCATGCCGAAGACGATTGTCAAAAGGGCCATCAGCATGGAATAGCCGAAGGTCTCGCGGAACTGGATGTCCGAAAAGACCGACTGATAGGCGTCGAAGCTGTATACGCCGCGGCGCATGCGCAGCGAAAACTCGATGGTGCCGATCAGCGGAATGATGAAATAGGACGCACCCAGAAAGATGGCGAGCCAGGCGCCGAGACGTTGAGCTTTCATTTCTGCCACCGTTCGGCGCGCATGCGCAGCATCAGGTAAAGGACGTTGGAGACGCCGGTAATGACGATCATGCCGAGCGCGATCGCATAGCCGAGGTTCGGGTTGTGAAGAACATCGCCGCGGATCTGCGCGTAAAGCAGGATCGGAACGATGTTCAGGGAGCTTCCTGTCAGCGCATAGGCTGTGGCGATGGCGCCGAAGGCGTTTGCAAAGAGCAGCAGCGTCGTGCCGAGCAGGCTCGGCCAAAGGATCGGCAGGGCGACCATCGTCCAGTACTGGCGGTTCGTGGCGCCAAGGATTTCAGCGGCCTCGCGCCATTCCTTCTTCATGCCGTCGAGCGCCGGCGTCAGGATCAGCACCATCAGCGGGATCTGGAAGTACATGTACGTGATGGTGAGGCCGAAGAAGGATAAAAGGTTGAATCCGGTGCCGTAGAGATTGAAGCCGAACCAGTCGCGCAGGAAGATGGTGACGAGGCCGGTGCGGCCGAGCGTTGCCAGGAACGAGAAGGCAAGCGGCACGCCGGCGAAGTTCGATGCGACGCCGGAGAAGGTCAATAGCGTCGAGCGGACAGAGGAGGGCAGGCCGCCGAGGACCACTGCCCAGGCGAGAAAGAAGCCGATCAGCGCACCGCCGAGGGCGGAAGCCACCGATACGCGGATGCTGATCCAATAGGCGCTCATGATCGACGGCGTGAAGAGATCGCCGATGTTCTTGAACGTGAATTCGCCTTCCGGCGTGAGGAAGGCGCCGACGACGAGATAAAGCGTGGGGATGATCAGAAACAGCAGAGCGAAGATGACGAAGGGCGCGATACCCAGCCAGTCGATCACGCGATCCTTATTGATCAGGGGGGCGGTGCTCGCCATAGGCGTTGAAACGGTGCTCATGCGAAGCTCATCCGGGGCGTCGGAGTGAAAGAAAATGCCTCCCCGCTATAAGGGCGGGGAGGCCGGAGTCATGCCTACTGAACGTTGGCGCCGACGACGCTGTCCCACTTGGTGGTGATGGCGGTCTTGCCTGCGGCCTGCTCGTCGAGCGTCGGGAAGACAGCCTTGGCATAGCCTTCAGCCGGCGGCAGCTTGTCGAGCAGTTCCTTCGGAATCAGGCCCTTCCCGGCAAGGTCGTTGAAGCGGATCGGGTGGCAATAGCCCTTCAACCAGCCGAGCTGACCTTCGTCGGAATAGAGGTATTCCATCCAGAGCTTGGCTGCATTCGGGTGCGGAGCAAAGGCGGAGATCGCCTGAACGTAGACACCGGCAACGACGCCCGATGCTGGAACGACGACTTCAACCGGTGGGTTGCCGTTGAGGCTGTCGCGCCAGGAGAGGCCGTTATAGTCCCAGGCGACGATGATCGGGGTGGAACCCTGAGCGAGCGACGCGGACTTGCCGATGACCGGAACGAGGTTGCCGGCCTTGTTGAGCTCTGCGAAGTAAGCAAGACCTGCTTCGCCAGCCTTCGTGGCATCCTTTTCACCCGCGGCAAGACCAGCGGCATAGACGGCTTGAACAGCCTGGTTGGAAGCGCGCGGATCGCCAGCGAGCGAAACGGTGTTGGCATATTCGGACTTCTTCAGGTCGGCCCAATCCTTCGGGACGTTCTTGACGATGTCGGTGTTCACGACGAACGAAAGAACGCCGTAGTAGTCGCCGTACCAGAAGCCGTCGGCGTCCTTGGCGGAGTCCGGAATGGAATCCCAGGTGGAGACCTTGTAGGGCTGGATGAGGCCTTCAGCCTTGGCCGACGGGCCGAAGGAGAGACCGACGTCGATGACGTCCGGAGCCTGCGGCCCGGTGTTGCCCTTGTTGGCCTTGATTGCTTCGATTTCGTCGCCCGAACCTGCGTCCGGGTTCAGTTCGTTGACTTCGATGCCATACTTGGCCTTGAAGCCGGCAATGACGTCGCCATAGCCGCACCAGTTGTGCGGGAGAGCGATGGTCGTCAGCGTGCCTTCCTTCTTGGCGGCAGCGATGAGTTCGGCGCTCGGTTCTGCTGCGGCAATCGCAGTCGAAGCTACGACGATCGCAGTAGAAAGCGAGAGCAGTCGAGAAATGTTAGAGATCACTGTTGTTCTCCTTCGGTTTTCAGTGGTCTGGCGATGCTGTTACTGGCGTTGCATGAAGCTTGTATGACGGTCGCATGACGTTCGTTTTTCTTATGATTTCCAGTATTTTTCGAACTCTGTTTCGTCTGCGACACGCAGTTCTATTTCCTTCACGCAGCCTCATTGTTTTTGTTCGTTCCTGCCTCTCCTCCTAGCCGGGTTTGCGGAAGAGCTTTGTCTGTTCGAACAGGCCCTCCAGTGTTTTCATGCGCTCCTTCGTCTCGTCCCAGGTGGTATTCTGGACCGCTTCGATGAGCGCTTCGACGATAAAGAGCGTGACGACGGAGGAATCCCAAGCCGACGGTGCCTCGATCTGAACGCGGAAGGCGTGTCTCGCGAGCTTTGCCGCCGGCGATCCCCATTGGTCCGTGAAGACGATGATTTCGGCGCCGCGCGTGCGGGCTGCCTGGGCAAGGCTTACCATTTCCTGCTCATAGCGGCGGATGTCGAAGATGATCAGCAGGTCGCCGGCATTCATGTTGAGAACATACTGCGGCCAGCTCGACGAGTTCGACGACAAGAGGGCGGTATTCGGCCGGATGACCTGCATGTGGGTGAAGAAGTATTCGGCAAGCGCGCCCGTGATGCGACCGCCGACGAAATAAAGGCCGCGCTTGCGATCCGAAAGCAGGGCAGCGGCGCTGTTGAAGGTCGCGGTGTCGAGATCGCTCAGCGTTTGGCGCAGATTGCCGATGATGGCATCGGCGAAACGGTTGAGGATATGGGTGCCCGGCGCATTGGAAGCCCACCGGTCGTGCTTGGCGATCGGATTGGAGATCGTCGCTTCGACTTCCTGATGCAGATGCGCCTGGAAATCCGGGTACCCCTTGAAGCCGAGCTTCTGGACCATGCGGACGACGGTGGGCGTCGAGACGCCGGCGTTTTCGGCAATCGTGGTGATGCTGCCCAGCCCTGAAACGGGATAGTTATCCAGCAGACTCTCGGCCAATTGCTTCTCGGCGCGCGTCAGCGCTTCGAAATGCGAATGGATGACGTCCGAAACCGTCTTCGACGCGGCGCTCACTCGATCTTGCTCCCCGGGATTGGTCTTGTGCCACTTTCCCACTCAAAGTTAACAACGCTGTCACAATCCATGTCAACCACTGTCATGAAAAGAAATTTTCAGAGCGCGCTTGACACCGCCCGAAGACTGAAGAATTCTTTTCTTGTAAGGATTTTATTAAGGGAAGGGCAGGCGCGGGTAGGTGCTCATTCAGCTCAAGATTCTAAGCGAAGCGGATGGAGACTGCGTCGGCATCGAGCGGCCGCAAGGAAAGAGCCCGTTGCTGGTCATCTGCGAACACGCCTCGCGAGCGCTACCCGAGCAGTTCGGCAATCTCGGCCTTTCCGAGGAAGCGTTGAATAGCCACATCGCCTGGGATCCAGGCGCTTTGGCCGTTGCACGCGGCATCTCGACGGCGCTTGACGCAACACTCGTCTTTCAGCGCTTCTCTCGTCTGATCTACGACTGCAACCGCCCGCCCGAATCGCCGGGCGCAATGCCCGAGAAGAGCGAAATCTATGCCATCCCCGGCAATCAGAATCTGAGCGCAAAGGAGCGGCAGGCCCGTACCGAAGCGCTGTATTTTCCTTTCCACGATGCAGTAAGCCGTCTCATCAAGGACCGTCAGGCGCAGGGGCAGGAGACGGTCATCGTCACTATTCACAGTTTCACGCCGGTCTATAATGGCAAGGAGCGTGCCGTCGAGCTCGGCATCCTGCACGATGCCGACAGCCGCCTGGCAGACAGCATGTTGGCAGGGGCGGCTGACGCGCCGCTCTACAAAACCGAACGCAACGAGCCCTATGGCCCTGAGGACGGCGTGACGCACACGCTGATCCTGCACGGGCTGTCGAACGGGCTCCGCAATGTAATGATCGAGGTCCGCAACGACCTCATCAGCGACGATGCCGGCCAAGGGGTCATGGCCGACTATCTGACAGGGCTCCTCCAGCAAAGCCTGGAAGCCTGACCATAAAAGAAAAGACCCCAGGGAGCAGTCTAACTGCGATCTGTCCGTATGGCGAAAGCCGCGGGCAACTTTGGCACTGGATCTGCAGCAATTCCGCTGCTGATCGTCAAATAGGGGGAAGTCATGTCGGACTATACCGAACTTGATAAGAAGCAGGATATGAGCATCCTGCATTCGATGGGCTATGCCCAGGAACTGGAAAGGCGGATGAGTTCGTTCTCGAACTTTGCCGTCTCCTTCTCGATCATCTGCATCCTTTCCGGCGGTATCAATTCGCTGGCGCAGGCGACTGCCGGCGCGGGTGGTGCTGCGATCGGCATCGGCTGGCCACTCGGCTGCTTCATTTCGCTCGTCTTCGCCGTTGCGATGGCGCAGATCAGTTCCGCCTATCCGACCGCGGGCGGCCTCTACCACTGGGGTTCCATCCTCGGCAACCGCTTCACCGGCTGGCTGACCGCCTGGTTCAACCTGCTTGGCCTCGTGACGGTGCTCGGTGCCATCAACGTCGGTACCTACTACTTCTTCATGGGCTCCTTCGGCACGAGCTATCTCGGGCTGACGGACACGACATTCGTTCGCATCGTCTTCCTGATCATCATCACCGGTGCGCAGGCGCTCGTGAACCATATGGGCATCGGCCTGACGGCCAAGCTCACGGACTTCTCTGGCTACCTGATCTTCGCCACGGCGATCGCGCTTGCCGCAGTTTGCCTGATCGCTGCTCCGTCCTACGAGTTCGGCCGTCTCTTTACCTTCGCCAACTATTCGGGCGAAACTGGAGGCAATGTCTGGCCTGCCACGTCCGGTACCTGGGTGTTCCTGCTCGGCCTCCTGCTGCCGATCTACACGATCACCGGCTATGACGCGTCGGCGCATACGTCGGAAGAGACCGTAAACGCGGCGCGCTCCGTGCCGCGCGGCATGATCTCCTCCGTGCTCTGGTCGGCGCTCTTCGGCTACATCATGCTTTGCGCATTCGTGCTGATGCTGCCCAGCATGGACGAAGCAGCCAAGCAGGGCTGGAACGTGTTCTTCTGGGCGATGGACAGCCAGGTGAACCCGATCATCAAGGACATCTTGTATCTTGCCATTCTGGTCAGCCAATGGCTGTGCGGCCTCGCAACCGTCACCTCGGTTTCACGCATGATCTTCGCCTTCTCGCGTGACGGCGGTCTGCCGGCATCAAAGGCACTGTCGAAGGTCAGCCCGAAACACCGCACGCCGGTTGCCGCGATCTGGACGGGTTCTATCCTCGCCGTCCTCTTCGTGTGGGGTTCGTCGCTCGTTTCGATCGGCGAAACACCGGTCTATACCATCGTCGTTTCGTGCACCGTCATCTTCCTCTTCTTCTCCTTCGCGATCCCGATCACGCTCGGCCTTTTCGCCTGGGGTACGTCGAAGTGGGACAAGATGGGGCCGTGGAACCTCGGCGAGGGGATGTTCAAGCTCTTTGCCGTGCTCTCGATCATTGCAATGGTGCTTATTTTCGTTCTCGGCATCCAGCCGCCGAATGACTGGGCGCTCTACATCACCGTGGGCTTCCTTGTTGTGACTGGCGTCGTCTGGTACGGCTTCGAAAAGCGCCGCTTCAAGGGCCCGCCGATCGGCGAGGAAGTCGCCAAGCGCCAGGCTGAAATCGCGGCTGCCGAAAAGGCCGTTGGCGAAGCGTAAGAAAATCGAGCTTCCCTCTCAAATGGCGGGGCCGCCGTTCGCGCGGCCCCATCACCGGTTCAACGAAAAGGCATCTGGTCGGTCATGGCCGCCGCTGCATGCCATTTCGTTGCCCCGAGTTTCCAATCCAGATTTCAGGCGGATAAATGATGAGCAACAGCTATACTTTCGATGATCTCAAGAAGGACGTGGCCGAAGGGCGCATCGATACGGTTCTCGCATGCCAGGTGGACATGCAGGGCCGCTTGATGGGCAAACGCTTCCAGGCGGAATATTTCCTCGAAAGCGCCTGGAAGGAAACGCATAGCTGCAACTATCTGATCGCGACCGACATGGAGATGGAAACCGTCTCTGGCTACAAGGCGACGAGCTGGGAGAAGGGTTACGGCGACTACACGATGAAACCGGACCTTTCGACGCTGCGCCGCATTCCTTGGCTCGAAGGAACGGCACTGGTCCTTTGCGATCTGCTCGACCATCACACGCACGAAGAGGTGCCGCATTCGCCGCGCGCCATCTTGAAGAAGCAGGTCAAGCGCCTTGAAGACATGGGCATGAAGGCCTTCATGGCATCCGAGCTGGAATTCTTCCTCTTCGACCAGACCTATGAGGCTGCGCATGCCGCCGGCTACCGCAATCTCAAGCTCGCGAGCGCCTACAACGAGGACTACCACATCTTCCAGACGACCAAGGAAGAGGATGTGATGCGGGCGATCCGTACCGGTTTGCAGGGTGCGGGCATTCCGGTCGAGAATTCCAAGGGTGAGGCTTCGGCGGGGCAGGAGGAAATCAATGTGCGCTACGCCGACGCGCTGACGATGGCTGACAGGCACGCCATCATCAAGAACGGCTGCAAGGAAATCGCCTGGTCGAAGGGCAAGGCGATCACCTTCCTCGCCAAATGGAGCTATACGTCGGCCGGCAGCTCCTCTCATGTCCATCAGTCGCTCTGGAGCGCCGACGGCAAGACGCCGCTGTTCTTCGATGAGAAGAGTACATACGGCATGTCGCCGTTGATGCGGAGCTACGTGGCCGGCCTTCTCGCCCACGCGAGCGAGATCACCTATTTCCTGGCGCCCTATATCAACTCCTACAAGCGCTTCATGGCGGGCACCTTCGCGCCGACGAAGGCGATCTGGAGCAAGGACAACCGCACCGCCGGCTACCGCCTCTGCGGCGACGACACAAAGGCGATCCGAATCGAATGCCGCGTCGGCGGTTCGGACCTCAATCCGTATCTCGCTTTTGCAGCACTGCTGGCGGCTGGCATTGAGGGGATTGAGAACAGGCTCGAACTCGAAGCGCCGTTCGTCGGCGACGCCTATGGAGCGCGAGATATCCGCGAGATTCCACACACGCTTCGTGCCGCGACGGTCGCCATGACGGAATCGAAGATGCTGCGGAAGGCTTTCGGCAACGACGTCATCGACCACTACACGCGCGCTGCCGAATGGGAGCAGGAGGAATACGACCGTCGCGTGACGGATTGGGAAGTGGCGAGAGGCTTTGAAAGGGCGTAAGGCATTTTGCGGCGTGTCGCTGCTTGCCCTCACCCTAACCCGCTTTGACGGGGGCAAGGGAAATTGCCCCCGGGGCGATGCGATTGACGAGACCGGTGCGGCATACTTCCTTTCGCTCCGCTTGTGGGGAGAAGGTGTCGGCCGGCGGATGAGGGGCTGGTGCCCGAAGAGATTTGAAGAATACAAAGACAGGATTCGATCATGACTATGATCCAATGCATTTCGCCGGTCGACGGATCGGTTTACGCAGAGCGCTCGGCGCTCTCGCTAGAGGCGGCTAAGGACGTTGTCGCCCGCGCCCGCAAGGCGCACAGGGCCTGGGCGAAGCGGCCGCTGGAGGAGCGCGTGCAGCTTGTGCTCAAAGGCGTCGCGCGGCTCAACGAGATGTCCGATCTCGTCGTGCCGGAGCTCGCCTGGCAGATGGGCCGGCCGGTCAAGTATGGCGGCGAATATCGGGGCTTCAACGAGCGTTCCAACTATGTCGCGTCGATCGCTGCCGACGCGCTGGCGCCGCTTGTTGTCGAAGAGAGCGATACGTTCGAGCGCCGTATCGAGCGTGAAGCGCATGGCGTCGTGTTCGTGATCGCCCCGTGGAACTACCCTTATATGACGGCGATCAATACCATCGCTCCGGCGCTGATGGCAGGCAATACCGTTATCCTGAAACATGCGTCGCAGACGCTGCTGGTGGGCGAGCGCCTGGTTCAGGCTTTTGTCGAGGCAGGTGTTCCTGAGGATGTCTTCCAGAACGTGTTCCTCGATCACGAAACGACCTCGGCGCTGATTGCGGCAGGAAGCTTCAATTTCATCAACTTCACGGGTTCGGTCGAAGGTGGGCGTTCCATGGAGCGGGCTGCAGCCGGCACCTTTACGGGCCTCGGCCTCGAACTCGGCGGCAAGGATCCGGGCTACGTCATGGAGGACGCCGATCTCGATGCGGCCGTCGATACGCTGATGGATGGCGCGACCTACAATTCCGGCCAATGCTGCTGCGGCATCGAGCGCATCTATGTGCATGAGTCGCTCTATGACAGTTTCGTCGAGAAGTCGGTCGCCTGGGTTTCCAATTACAAACTCGGCAATCCGCTCGATCCGGAAACCTCGCTCGGTCCAATGGCGAACAAGCGTTTCGCCAAGGTCGTGCGCGAGCAGATCGCCGATGCCGTCTCGAAGGGTGCCAGGACGCTCATCGATCCGAAGCTCTTCCCGCAGGATGACGGCGGTGCCTATCTCGCGCCGCAGATTCTGGTCAATGTCGATCACTCGATGGCCTTCATGCGCGAAGAAACCTTCGGCCCGGCCGTCGGCATCATGAAGGTCAAGAACGACGCCGAAGCGATCGCGCTGATGAACGACAGCCAGTACGGGCTGACGGCTTCGCTCTGGACGAAGGACCCGGAGCGGGCAGGGCGGCTCGGCCGCGAAATCGAAACCGGCACCGTCTTCATGAACCGTGCCGATTACCTCGATCCGGCGCTGTGCTGGACCGGCGTCAAGGAAACCGGGCGCGGCGGCTCGCTGTCGATCATCGGCTTCCATAATCTGACGCGCCCGAAATCTTATCACCTCAAGAAAGTCACAGCATGAGCAGCAGCAATATCACAGCCAACTGGAGCTATCCGACAGCCGTCAAGCTCGGCCGCGGCCGCATCAAGGAGCTGGCGGACGCCTGCAAGAGCCTCGGCATGAAGAAGCCGCTGCTGATTACCGATCGCGGCCTGGCTTCCATGGCGATTACCAAGAATGCGCTCGACATCCTGGAAGATGCAGGCCTCGGCCGCGCGATCTTTGCAGACGTCGATCCGAACCCGAACGAGAAGAACCTCGATGCCGGCGTGAAGGCTTTCAAGGACGGCGGCCATGACGGCGTCATCGCCTTCGGCGGCGGTTCGGGCCTCGATCTCGGCAAATGCGTCGCCTTCATGGCCGGCCAGACGCGTCCGGTCTGGGATTTCGAGGATATTGGGGACTGGTGGACGCGTGCGAGCGTCGAGGGCATTGCGCCGATCGTTGCGGTGCCGACGACGGCCGGCACTGGCTCGGAAGTCGGCCGCGCCAGCGTCATCACCAATTCCACAACGCATGTGAAGAAGATCATCTTCCATCCAAGGTTCCTGCCGGGCGTCGTCATCGCCGATCCGGAGCTGACGGTCGGCATGCCGAAGATCATCACCGCCGGGACCGGCATGGATGCTTTTGCGCATTGCCTGGAAGCCTATTCCTCGCCCTTCTATCATCCGATGTCTGCCGGGATCGCGCTGGAAGGCATGCGCCTCGTCAAGGAATTCCTGCCGCGTGCCTATAAGGAAGGGACCGACCTCGAAGCCCGCGCCAACATGATGGCGGCTGCCGCCATGGGCGCTGTCGCCTTCCAGAAGGGCCTCGGCGCCATCCATGCGCTGTCGCATCCGATCGGCGCCGTCTACAACACGCATCACGGCATGACCAATGCCGTCGTGATGCCGGCGGTACTGCGCTTCAACCGCGCAGCGATCGAAGAGAAGATCGCACGCGCTGCGGCCTATCTCGGCATCTCCGGCGGCTTCGACGGTTTTTATGACTACGTGCTGAAGCTTCGCTTTGAACTCGGGGTTCCGGAAAGCCTTTCGGCCATGGGAATCGCACCGGACCGGATCGACGCGCTCTCGGCGATGGCAATCGAAGACCCGAGCGCGGGCGGCAATCCCGTCCCGATGACGCTCGAAAATACCAAGACGCTTTTCAAAGACTGCTTCTGATCACATAAGGCGGACCGTTAAAACTTGCCCGGAAAGCCCAAGCTTTCCGGGCTTTTTTCATTTTCCGGCATCCCAACTTTTAGGGATGTGAAAAATGCGGGCTGCAATTTCGGCGCGTTTGTTTGGATTTTGTTAACCATCATCGGAAAGGATACGTTAACCGCACGATGAACCCGAAAGTGCGCAAGAGAGCGATATCCGGCTCGTGATATTTCCCTTCGAGGATCGAACATGCCAGTCATCACATTTGCAAACACCAAGGGCGGAGCAGGCAAGACCACGGCTGTCCTTCTGCTCGCGACGGAACTTGCCCGCAAAGGTTACCGCATCACCATTCTCGATGCCGATCCTCAGCACTGGATTTCGCGCTGGCACGAGATTTCCGGCCATGTGGCGAATATACAGGTCATCGACTTCGTGACGTCCGCCTCGCTTCCGCAGCACATCAGCGAGAACAAGCATTCCACGGACTACTTTATCATCGACCTGCCGGGCGCCCGCAATCCGCTGCTGGCCACCGCAATCGGCCTCTCCGACCATGTGCTGATCCCGATCCAGGGCTGTGCCATGGATGCGAGCGGCGGGGCGCAGGTGCTGGAATTGCTGCAGTATCTGGATGAGAAGGCGGGCATCAAGATCGGCCATTCGGTGGTGCTTACCCGTGTCAATTCAATGGTGACCACCCGTGCACTGCAACTCGTCAAGGCGCTGCTCAACGAGCGGAACGTTCCGGTCCTCGATACGGCGATCATCGAGCGTGCGGCATTCCGCGACATCTTCGATTGCGGCGGCACGCTGCACGAGATGGACCCGATGCGGGTTTCCAATCTCGAGAAGGCCTGCGAGAATGCGCTCTGTTTTGCCGAGGAAATCATTCGCAAGGTGCCGGCCAAGCTTCCCGCTTCCGCACGGACAACCGGACCGCTGATCCGTTCAGCGGCTTGAATATTGGGATTATTTGAACCAGCCGCCGGAGCGATCCGGCGGTTTTCTTGTTTGGGCTCGGCTCAAACTTGTGTTCGTGGCGGACGCGCTCACCCTAACCATCTCCCCGTGAAGGGGCGATGGACTGACTTGCGAAATGGCTAAGAGAAACGGACATGGTGCGGCATATCTCCCTTCTCCCGTCAGAAAGGGGAGAAGGTGCCGGCAGGCGGATGAGGGGCAGAGGCTTGCCCTGCCGCTGACGACAATTCAATCGACGAACTCGACCGTCACGCCGGGCTTCACCATCTTGGCAAGCTCCGTGGCATCCCAGTTCGTCAGACGAATGCAGCCGTGGCTCTGGGTGCGGCCGATCTTCGATGGTTCCGGCGTGCCGTGAATACCGTAGGTCGGCCTCGAAAGGGCGATCCAGACCGTCCCGACGGGACCGTTCGGGCCGGGCGGGATATTCAGGATGCGGTCGTTTGCGCCCTGCTGGAAGTTGATCTTCGGGTTGTAGGTATAGCCAGGGTTCAGAGCGACGCGTTCCACGTTGACGAGGCCGGAGGGCGAAGGGGTATCGCTGGAGCCGATCGAGGCGGGATAAGCGGCGACGAGATTGCCTGCAGCGTCATAGGCGAAGACCTGCTTCTTGGCCTTGTCCGCGAGAATCTTCGCGACGGTGCCGGTCTTGGCTTGCCCGGCATTGACGACCTTGATGATCGTGCCGGGCACGGTGAAGTCTGCGCCCGGATTCATTTCCTTGAGGAAGCCTTCGTCCATGTGGAAGCGCTCGGCAAGCATTTCGGTCGTCGAGGTATAGGCCATCGAAGGCAGAAGCGCCTTTTGCGAATAGTCTTCCGGAATCGCGGCCACATAAGGCCCGGCGGCATCTGCCGGCGTGATCGTGTAGCTAGTGACGGGTAATCCGCCCGACAGGCGAAGCTGCTCGAGGATCGCTTCGGTATTGTTGGGGTCGAGCTTTTCGCCGGTCATCTGCTCATAGGCATAGATCGCCTTGGTGACGTTGGACCCCATATGGCCATCGATGACGCCCGGAGAAACGCCCGCGCGGTCGAGGAAGACCTGGATGGCGACGATCTCAGGCTTCGATTTTCCCTTGAGCGTGATGACCGGTTCTGAGGGCGGCCTCTGTTCCATGTCGCCCGGGAACGGCTGATCCGGTTCGATCGACGCATAGTCCTCGCTTTGCGGGTAGCTTTCTCCGTTGGCATCCGGATAGGGCTGGTCGTAAAGTGGATCGCGCTGGATTTCCGCATCGCGCGGGATCGAGCCGGTCACGGCACCGCGCTCCACATAACGCGTGCTGCCGTAGCTGTTGTCCGGGTCGTAGGGGTCGTCGTTATGGGCTTCTCTGGCAGGCGGGCGCGGATAATAGCCGCTGCCGCGCATTTCCGTCGCGACGACGTTGCCGTAACCATCGAGCAGGACACGGTTGCCGTTGCGATCGCGCGAATAATAGACGTCGGCGCCCGGTGGAATGTAGTCGATGATCGCACCGTCGGGCGTCACCATCACGACATCGCGCTGGCGGCGGCCGTACTGCTGCGCGTCGGCAACCGGTGCGGCAGCGGCAAGGGCCAGCACGACTGCGGCGAGGGACATCCCCGATTTCAAAAAGCGATTCACGTCTTACACCTCGAACAGTGATTTGGCCGACACACACCCGCGAATTTTGACGCTAGTGTGGAATTTATGAATTCGTACTAAACAAAAGATGAAAATTACCTGCTTTCTGCCTGAGGCAAAACGTTTCGTTTGGCAAGCGGGTTCCATGGCGCACCGCCGGTTGTGCGCAACAGGTTTGCCGCGATTGACGAAAGTGCGGACGGATCCTAACCCTACGGCAGCTTGAAGATCGGGAGGAATCGCAATGATCGAGTTTGCCGCCGTCAAGGGGCCGCGCCTGATGCTCGACGAAACATCGGTGATGGATATCGGCGGATGCATCGTCGACGGCGTCGATATCGCGCCGAAGCGCGCCATCCCGGACGACGGCGATCCGCGTATCGACCACTCGCTCGAAGGCTTTCTCTTCACCTGCGGTCCGGATCACATCCGCCATCGCGAGCCGATCCCGGGGCGGACGGATGGCAAGGCCTACCCGCTGCACGGTTCGGCCTCCGGTCATCCGGCCAAGGTTCTCTGGACCAATTTCGAAAACGGCAATGCCGAGTGCCGCGCCGACATCGATATCGTCACCGTCGAAGGATTGCCACAGCGAATCGAACGGCTTTGGCGCATCGACGGTGCGACAGGGGAGGTCTTGCTGGACGACCGGGTGGTCAACACCAGCGACCGGGCGGCGCCGACCTTCCTCATGTACCACATGAATACCGGCGGCAAATGGCTCGATGCCGGTACGCGGCTGGAAGGGACGATGCTCGAAGGCGGCGGTTTTCCATGGACCTTCGGCGAAGAGCTTGGCGGCCTCTTTTGCGTCGGGGCCCCAGCGATGACGGATGGCTTTGCCGAAGTCCGTCTCGGTCCCATGAAAGCGGCGGGTGGCAAGACGCTGTGCGTGCGTTTCCGCGCGGATACGCTGCCGCACCTGCAGGTCTGGCGGAACCAGAAGACGCCGGCCGACGTTTTCGGCATCGAACCGGTTTCTCATCGCTGGGTCTCGCGAAGCGAGCTTCAAGCAGGCGGCGAGTTCAACATGCTGCAACCGGGCGAGAGCCGCAGCTATGCGCTTCGCTTCGCCTTTCTCTGAGCGAACTGTTGTTGACGCTTCCGGTCCCGCATCGTAGAGCTTCTGCCATTGATTTTCAGGAGGAACGCGCGATGGACATCCGCCAGATCGACGACGAATATTCGGTATCCGGCCAGATCACGCTGGAAGATCTCGATCAGATCAAGGCGATGGGCTTCAAGTCTATCGTCTGCCATCGCCCGGATCAGGAAAGCCCGGATCAGACGCCGTTTTCCGTGATCGAAGCCCGCGCCAAGGAACTCGGCCTCGACATCGCGCATGTGCCCGTCGGCCCGATGGGCGTGACGGAGGAAGCCGTGCAAGGCATGGTCGACGCACTCGACGAATTTCCGCGCCCGATGCTCGGCTATTGCCGTTCCGGCGCACGCTCGACCGCGATCTATCAGAAGACCCATCATATTCGCGGCTGATCTTTTGGCGCGGCTTTCGGCCGCGCCCTTTATTTCATAAAACTCAGGAGAACATCATGAGCATCAAGCGTATCGACGTCGGCGCCCGCATGAGCGGCGCGGTCATCCACGGCAACACCGTCTATCTCGCAGGTCAGGTCGGCGAAGGCGAAAGCGTGACCGATCAGTGCAAGTCGGCGCTTGCCGAAGTCGATCGTCTGCTTGCCGCTGCAGGTTCCAGCAAGTCGAAGATTCTTCAGACGCTGATCTATCTCTCCGACATTTCCTACTTTGCGGAAATGAATGCTGCCTGGGAAGCCTGGGTCGACCCGAAGAACACGCCGGCACGCGCCACCAGCGAGGCCAAGCTCGCCGCACCGAAGTACAAGGTCGAGTTCATCGTCATCGCCGCAATCGACTAAGATCGGCGCCATTTGCCAGTTTCAAAGCCGGTGGGTTCGCTCACCGGCTTTTTGTTTGCGCGATTTCGGTCAGCGTGCGTGTCGGCGTGATCGCCTCGGGATCGAGCTTCACCTCGATGATCGAAGGCTTGCCGCTGGCGCGGGCTCGCTCAAACGCAGACGCGAAGTCCTCGGTTTTCTCCACCGTTTCCCCATGGCCGCCATAGGCACGAGCAAGGGCGGCGAAATCCGGATTGGTGAGATCCGTACCGCTGACACGGCCGGGATAGTCGCGTTCCTGATGCATGCGGATCGTGCCGTAGATGCCGTTGTTGATGACGAGGGCGATGATTGGGAGGTCGTAGCGGACGGCGGTGGCGAATTCCTGCCCGTGCATCAAGAAGCAGCCGTCGCCGGCAAAGCAGATGACTTCACGCTCCGGAAAAAGCCGCTTGGCGGCCACGGCAGCCGGCAGGCCGTAACCCATCGAGCCGGATGTGGGGGCCGCCTGCGTATTGAACTGCCGGAAGCGATGGAAACGGTGCAGCCACGTGGCATAGTTACCGGCACCATTGGTGAAGATCGTGTCGGCCTTCGTGTTGCCCTCGATCCATTCCATGATCGGTCCCATGTGAACGGCGCCGGGGCCTGTTTGCGGCGGCTTCGACCAGGCAAGATAGGCTTGGTGCATGTGCTCCGTCCGTTCCGCCCAGCGCGGTTCGGCCGGCGCTTCGAGATCGGTAAGGGCGGCGACGAAGTCCTGCGGCGATGCGCAGATCGCAAGGTCCGGACGGTAGATGCGGCCAAGTTCGGACGGGTCGGGATAGATGTGGACGAGCGATTGCGCCGGGTAGGGGACGTCGACCAGCGTATAGCCTGACGACGGCATTTCCGACATCCGGGCGCCGAGCAGGATGAGCAAATCGCTCTCCTTGATCTCCTTTGCCAGCACCGGATTGATGCCGATGCCGACATCACCGGCATAGCCCGGATTAAGGTGATCGAAGAGCATCTGGCGGCGGAAGGAACAGCCGACCGGCAGCTTGAAGCGTTCGGCAAAGACGCGGAAATCGGCGACCGCATCTGCATCCCAGCGTGTGCCGCCGAGTATGACCATGGGCCGTTCGGCCTTCAGGAGCCGCATGTAGAAATCGTCGACCTGACGGCGCCCGGGATGAGCGGGAACGCGGGCATAAGGCTTGGCGCGCGGCGCTTCCACTTCGTCGCGCAACATGTCCTCGGGCAGTGACAGCACGACAGGCCCGGGCCTGCCGGAAGTGGCAATGGCAAAGGCGCGGGTCACGAATTCGGGGATGCGCGCCGCATCGTCGATTTCACCGACCCATTTGGCATATTCGGTCAGCGCGCGGCGGAACTCGACCTCCTGGAAGGCTTCGCGCTCGCGGGCATCGCGCTGGACCTGGCCGATGAAGAGGATCATCGGGATCGAATCCTGCCTGGCGATATGCAGCCCCGCCGTGGCGTTGGTGGCTCCAGGCCCGCGGGTGACCATACAGATGCCGGGTTCGCCGGTGAGACGGCCCCAGCAATCGGCCATCATTGCGGCGCCTCCTTCCTGACGGCAGACGATCACTTCGAGATCGGTGTCATAAAGCGCGTCCAGCACGGCGAGGAAGCTTTCGCCGGGCACGCAGGAAAGTCGCTTGACCCCGTTTGCCTTCAGCGCTTCGACAATCAGCTCGCCGCCGGTCTTCTTCATAGTGCAGATGTCCCCTCCCGTTCGGCGCGCTCCAATGCCTCGAGCTCAGCCAGGACCTCTTCCTGATGCTCGCCAAGCCGAGGGCCTGGCCTCTCGTAACGCAGGGGCGTTTCGGAGAGCACGACCGGCGTCCTCACGCCGGGGATAACGTTTCCTGCCGCATCCGGCAAATCGATGCGCAGCCCGCGCGCCTTAATCTGCGGATCTGCGAACATCTCCTCGATCGTGTTGATCGCGCCGGCTGGCACGGCATTCTCTTCGCAGGCTTTCAGCAAGTCGGCTTTCTGCCATTTCAACGTTTCGGTCGAGATCAGGCGGCGCACCTCGTCGCGGTTGACGACGCGGGCCTTGTTGGTCGAAAAACGCTCGTCGCCGGCGATGCCATCGAGGCGGAGGATCGTGCAGAGACGCCGGAACTGGTTGTCATTGCCGACGGCGAGGATCAGGAAACCGTCCGCGCTCGGTACGACCTCATAAGGAGAGATGTTCGGATGGGCGTTTCCGAGCCGCGCCGGCGCGCGGCCGGAGATCAGGTAGTTCATGTTTTGATTGGCGAGCACGGCGGATTGCACGTCGAGCAGCGCCATATCGACGAGCTGGCCTTCACCGGTTTTCAGCGCATGGATGAGGGCTGCCTCGATCGCCGCGACGGCATAGATGCCGGTGAATATATCGGCAATGGCGACACCAGCTTTCATCGGCTGGCGATCCGGCTCGCCGGTGATCGACATGAAGCCGGACATGCCCTGGACGATGTAGTCATAGCCCGCGAGGCTGGCATAGGGGCCAGACTGGCCGAAGCCGGTGATGGAGCAGTAGACGAGCTTCGGATTGATCTTGCGCAGGCTCTCGTAGTCGAGCCCGTACTTGACGAGGCCGCCGAGCTTGAAATTCTCGATGAGGACATCGGCCGTTGCCGCGAGACGTCGCACCAGCGACTGGCCTTCCTCGGTCTTCAAATCGGCCGTGACAGAGCGCTTGTTGCGATTGGCGGAGTGATAATAGGCAGCTGAAAGGTTTTCGCCGTCGCTGCCCTCGACGAAGGGAGGTCCCCATTGCCGCGTATCGTCGCCGCCGTCCGGATTTTCGACCTTGATGACGTCTGCGCCGAGATCGGCCAACATCTGCCCGGCCCAGGGGCCTGCCAGGACGCGGGCGAGCTCGATCACCCTGATGCCGGCAAGCGGCGGCTTCTTACGACTGTCCGTCATGTTCCTCCCGAGAACGGATCATGGTGCCCGCGTTGCCTCAGATGTATCGGATACGGGTTTGGATGCAAAGCGGCGCTCGCGCCAGATGATGTAAAGTCCGGATGCGATGATGATGAGAATGCCCAGCCATTTGATGGCGTCGGGAAAATCGCCGAAAACCAGCCATGCGAAGATCGTAGCCGAGACGATCTCGAGGTATTGCAGCGGCGCCAAAGTGGAGGCGGGTGCGGAGCGATAGGCATAGACGCCCAGAATGCTGGCGATCGCGGCCGTTACGCCGACGCCGAGGAGCCAGACGAGACCTATCATGGTTGGCATTACCGGTTCGAACACATCCGAGCCGCTTCCACGGGCGAAGAAAAGCAGGACACCGCAAAAGAGCAGACCCCACAAGCCCATGTGAAACTGCATCACCCATGGGTCCTCGCGCTGCGCCAGGGCCCTGTTCATCATCGCGGAGATGGCGATGCAGACTGCGCTGACGACCGGCAACAACGCCACGTAGCCGACTTCCTGGAAGCTTGGCTGAATGACGAGTATCGCGCCGAAGAAACCGACGCCGCAGGCTGTGTAGCGCCGCCAACCGATCGTCTCGCCCAGAAAAAGGCTGCTCAGGATGGTGAGGATGATGGGTTCGACGAAGAAAATCGCGATCGCGTCTGCAACCGCCATGTATTTCAGCGTGGTGACGAACGAGATCATCGAAATGGTGATGATGGCGCCGCGGATCGCGTGGAGGAGGCTCTGCCTCCATGACGAATCCGTCAGTTTTTTGCGCCAGATAACGATCGGAAGCATGCAGAGAGCCTGTATGGCAAAGCGTGCCGCGGTGATCTCCGCAGACGGAACCGTCGTGATGGCTAGCTTGGAGAAAATATCGATCAGCGGCGATACGAGCACCGAAAAAAACATGAGCATCAGACCCATGCTGACTTCGGAGGAGCTATTCTTCGTTATTGCGCTGTTCATTTCCGGTCCGCTCGTCAGGATCTTGCGGTTGCTTCATCGCACCAATCGGCAAAGGCCGAAATCGCCGCTTCGGCGCCGATCTCGTTCAGCGTCTCGTGCCGCTTATCCTGATATATTTCGGCCGTGATACGGGAGAAACCATGCCGTTTCAAATGGTTTGACAGCCACATCACCGCTTTTCCGAAATCGGTCGCTGGGTCCTTTCCGCCGCCGACGAGGTGGATTGGCAGGTTCCTTCGCAACCTGTCGAGATGCCGCTTCTGCGGCGCTTGAAAGGTGAGTTCGAATATATCGAGCCAGAGCGAAACGGAAACATCGAAGCCGCAGAGCGGATCGGCGATATATTTGTCGACTTCGGCCGGATCGCGCGAGAGCCAGTCAAATTCGGTCCGGTGACCGGGGATGGATTTGCCCCAGCTGTCGAAGGTGAGCTTCGGCAGCAGGTCGCTCGGAACGTCGGAACCTTTCAGGGCTTTTTCGGCAAGCAGGACGGCCTGCGCGGCCCGGCCTGTCAGACCGACAGCGAAATTCGAATTCCACACGGCGACGGCATCAAATTTTTCCGGATAGGTCACTGCAGCGTTGAGCGCGATCAGCCCTCCCATGGAGTGGCCGAAGAGGATCACGGGAAGGTTCGGATGGAACCCTGCCGCGTACTCCCGCATGGCGACCATGTCGCCAAGAACCTGCTGTACCCCGTTGCGCCGGGCGAACTGGCCGATCGGCGCGCCGTCGGCCACCGTCTCGCCGTGGCCCCGG
The DNA here is from genome assembly GCF_000419765.1 of Rhizobium mongolense USDA 1844. Lineage (GTDB taxonomy): Bacteria > Pseudomonadota > Alphaproteobacteria > Rhizobiales > Rhizobiaceae > Rhizobium > Rhizobium mongolense. Next base: position 287,962 of record NZ_ATTQ01000004.1, read on the forward strand.
TGGTCGTGCGCATAGACATGATAGCCGCGCCCGGCCATCGCCTTGGCGAAGCGTGCGTAGCGCTTCGAATGTTCAGCAAGTCCATGGGAGATCAGCACGATGCCGCGCGGGCCGCCGCTGGCTGGCTCATGATGAAAGGCGAGCGTCGCCTCGAGCGCCTTAAGCCATTGCGTTTGCGAAAACATTTCCATCCTCCCGCTGCAACAGAGCACATCGCGGCCCAAATGCAACATCCCGTCCCATGTTTGCAGTATAATTTCCTGCGAGTGAGGGTTGCAGGGTTTTGGGCTTCGTGCATACTTGTTCCTGAATTGTTCTGTCTGCGAGGAGCGGCGATGAGCAGGGTGTTTCTGCGCTTGATGGCGTCTGTTGTGTCAATGGTTTTGACTGGCTTTGCGGTTGCGCAGGAAGGGGAAGGGGCAACGCGCTTCATCCTTGCCGCAAGTTGGCAGCCGGCATTCTGCCAGACAAACCAAAGGAAGCCGGAATGCAGCAGCCAGACGAAGGAGCGCTTCGACGCTTCGAATTTCTCGCTGCACGGCCTTTGGCCGCTGCGGCTGAACTATTGCGGTGTATCGAAGGACTTGCAGGCAGTCGACAAAGACGGCGATTGGCAAAAGCTGCCAGAGGTCAAGCTGACGGCTGAGAATGCGTCAGCCCTCGCAAAGGCCATGCCCGGAACGCAATCGGCCCTCGAGCGTCATGAATGGATGAAGCACGGCACTTGCACGAAGATGAGCGCCGACGATTATTTCGGCGTGGCGATCCGCCTGATGGACGACCTCAACGGCTCGGCGGTGCGCGACCTCTTTGCCGCGAATGTCGGCAAGACGGTCAGGGCCGATCAGATCAAGACGGCTTTCGACAAGAGCTTCGGGGCGGGCGCTGGCGAGCGTGTGAAGATGAGCTGCCGGCGCGCGGGCGGCGTCCGCGTGATCAGCGAGCTGACGATCGGGCTGTCGCAGGATGCAGGCTCGGCCGCCGGGGCCGGTGCGGGGCTTGCGAAACTCATGCAAAAGGCCGGCCGCACCTCCTTCGGCTGCGACGAAGGCGTTGTCGACGCTGCGGGGTTCTGAGAGTTTATCGCAAGGGTTGGGACTGGAGCGCGGCTTGGAAGGGGGGAGCGATGCGGCTGGATGACTTTAGAAGCGTCGGGGACGCCTACCAGAGAAATCGCGCTTGAGCGCGCTGCTTCGCTGCGTGACCCATACCGTGCGATGGCCCGGCTCTTGAATGCGACTGGGCGGAAAGCCTGAGGAGGTCAAGCAAATCCCTCCGTTCCGTTGCTTTTCGAACGGAACCAAATCGATTGCCGTAGAGAAAGCCGGTTTCGGCGTTGCCCGAAAGCCGGCTTTCGCCTACATAGCGGCCACGGTTTTCAAGTTTCCGCCCGGAGCAGCGTATAATGGCACGTCAGTTCATCTATCATATGGCCGGCCTCAACAAGGCCTATGGCAACAAGAAGGTGTTGGAGAACATCCACCTTTCCTTCTACCCCGATGCCAAGATCGGTATCCTCGGCCCGAACGGCGCCGGTAAGTCCACCGTCCTGCGCATCATGGCTGGCCTCGACAAGGAATATACCGGCGAAGCCTGGCTCGCCGAGGGCGCAACGCTCGGCTACCTGGCGCAGGAGCCGCAGCTCGATGCATCGAAGACAGTGCTCGAAAACGTCATGGAAGGTGTGGCCTCCAAGAAGGCGATCCTCGACCGCTACAACGAACTGATGATGAACTATTCCGACGAGACGGCGGAAGAGGGGGCGAAGCTCCAGGACATCATCGACAGCCAGAACCTCTGGGACCTGGAAAACCAGGTCGAGATGGCGATGGACGCGCTGCGCTGCCCGCCGGGCGATGCTTCGGTCGACAATCTTTCGGGCGGCGAAAAGCGCCGCGTCGCGCTCTGCCGCCTGCTGCTTGCCCAGCCGGACCTGCTGCTCCTCGATGAACCGACGAACCACCTCGACGCCGAGACGATCGCCTGGCTCGAAAAGCACCTGCGCGAATATCCAGGTTCGGTGCTAATGATCACCCACGACCGCTACTTCCTGGACAATGTCACCGGCTGGATCCTCGAGCTCGACCGCGGCCGCGGCATTCCCTATGAGGGCAATTATTCGGCTTATCTACAAGCGAAAGCGAAGCGCATGCAGCAGGAGGGGCGCGAAGAAGCCTCCCGCCAGAAGGCTCTGTCTCGTGAGCAGGAATGGATCGCGTCCAGCCCGAAAGCGCGTCAGGCAAAGTCGAAGGCGCGTATCCGCGCTTATGACGAACTGGTTGCGGCAGCCGCCGACCGCCGTCCCGGCGACTCCCAGATTGTCATTCCGGTCGGCGAGCGTCTCGGCCAGGTCGTTATCGAGGCTGAGAACCTCACCAAGGGATATGGCGATACCGTCCTGATCGAGAACCTGAGCTTCAAGCTGCCGCCGGGCGGCATCGTCGGCGTCATCGGTCCGAACGGTGCCGGCAAGACGACGCTCTTTCGAATGATCACCGGCCAGGAAAAGCCGGACAGCGGCGAAATCCGCATCGGCGATACCGTCGATCTCGGCTATGTCGACCAGAGCCGTGATGCGCTCAACGGCAACAAGACCGTTTGGGAAGAGATCTCCGCCGGCAACGACATCATCAAGCTCGGCAAGCACGAAGTGAATTCGCGCGCCTATTGCGGCGCCTTCAACTTCAAGGGGGGCGACCAGCAGCAGAAGGTTGGCACGCTCTCCGGCGGCCAGCGCAACCGCGTCCATCTTGCCAAGATGCTGAAGGCCGGCGGCAACGTCATCCTGCTCGACGAACCGACCAACGATCTCGATACGGAAACGCTGGCCGCGCTCGAGGATGCGCTGGAAAACTTCGCCGGCTGCGCCGTTATCATCAGCCACGACCGCATGTTCCTCGACCGGCTTGCAACGCATATCCTCGCCTTCGAAGGCGACAGCCATGTCGAATGGTTCGAAGGCAACTTCGAAGATTACGAGCAGGACAAGATGCGCCGCCTCGGCGCGGATTCGGTCAATCCGAAGCGGGTGACCTACAAGCGCCTGACACGCTGATCGCCAACGCCACCTCTTGGATCAGAAGCCCCGGCAAGCGCCGGGGTTTCTGTATTTTTGCCGGTCGCTTTCAGAGCAGTGAATTTCGTCAACAGAGCGGATTCCTGCTTGCCAGGCCTTCTCAAATCACATAAAGATATCTTTATATGTTGATTGGGTCGGGATATGGCTGAAGCTGTGAGGCTTGGATTGGATGCGCTGGTGGACGTCTTGAAGGCGGCCGGTGAGCCGACGCGCCTGCGGCTTCTCGCGCTTCTTGCCGCCGGCGACCTGACGGTGACCGACCTTACGGAAATTCTCGGACAGTCGCAGCCGCGCATTTCGCGGCATCTGAAGCTGCTCGGTGAGGCCGACCTCATTGATCGCTATCAAGAGGGTGCCTGGGCCTATTTCCGGCTGAGGCAGGATGGCAAGGCGGCGGCGCTGGTGCGCGTGCTGCTAACACACGCGTCCCAGAACGACCCGGTGATCCTGCGCGATGGCGAGCGGCTTTTAGCCGTAAAGCGTCAGCGGGCAGAGCGCGCGCAGGCCTATTTCAGCCGCAATGCCGCCGAATGGGACGAGCTTCGGCGCCTCCATGCCGCCGACGAAGAGGTGGATGCCGCGGTCATCAAGCTGCTCGGTAACCAGCCGGTCTATTCGCTGCTTGATCTTGGCACGGGGACCGGCCGCATGCTGGAGCTGCTTTCCGGGCTCTATCGCCGGGCGATCGGCGTCGATGCCAGCCGTGACATGCTGAGCGTCGCACGCGCCAATCTCGACAGGGCGGGCATCACCAAGGCTTCGGTGCGGCATGCCGACATCCTGAACCTGCCGTTCGAGGGACAGGATTTTGATCTCGTCACCATTCATCAGGTTTTGCACTTCTTCGATCAGCCGGAAATCGCGATCGCCGAGGCGGCGCGGATGCTGGCACCCGGTGGGCGTCTCATGGTCATCGACCTTGCGCCGCATGGGCTCGAATATCTTCGCGACGAGCACGCGCATGTCCGCCTTGGTTTCTCGCATCAGTCGATGACCGACTGGCTGCGCAAGACGGGGCTCGATATGGAGCAGACCGTCGATCTTCATCCGGGTCAGCCGGGCGAGAAGGGGCTTACGGTCACGATCTGGCTTGCGCGCGATCCGAGGCGCCTCATTGCATCCGAAGGCGCCGAAACAGTATTGGCCGGGGAGGTATGATATGGCTTTGAACACCGGAGACCGCCGCAATATCGGCATTTCCTTCGAATTTTTCCCACCGAAGTCGGAGGAGATGGAAGGTCAGCTCTGGAAGACCGTGGATGAGCTGCAGGACTGGGATCCGGATTTCGTATCGGTGACCTATGGCGCCGGCGGCACCACGAAGGCGCCGACGCTGACGGCCGTGACGCGGTTCCTCAACGAGACGCCGCTTGCGACTGCGTCGCATCTCACCTGCGTGGGTGCCACGAAGGGAGAAACGCATCAGGTGATCGACCATTTCCGCAAGGCCGGCGTGAAGCACTTCGTGGCGTTGCGCGGCGATGCGCCGGGCGGGGCAGGGGTGCCTTACCAGCCTCATCCGGGCGGCTACGCCAATGCGGCCGAACTCGTGGCCGGCCTTCGCGAGATCGGTGATTTCGAGATTTCGGTGTCCGCCTATCCGGAGAAGCATCCGGAGAGCCGGGACGTGGCGGCCGATATCGACATGCTGAAGCGCAAGGCCGACAACGGCGCGGACCGAGCGTTGACGCAATTCTTCTTCGACAACGACAATTTCGAGCGCTACCTGGAAAAGGTGCGGACCGCAGGCGTCAAAATCCCGATCGTTCCCGGCATCATGCCGATCCAGAACCTGACGCAGCTGAAGCGATTTGCCAGCGCATGCGGCACGGTGATCCCGGCCTTTCTCGACGAGCGCTTTGCCGGTCTCGACGACAAGGTTGAGGAGCGGGCGAAGGTTGCTGTCGATGTCGCCGTCGAGCAGATCGAGGATCTCGTCCGCCGCGGGCTGGACGAGTTTCACCTCTATACGATGAACCGCTCGTCGTTGGTTTCGGCCGTGCTCACCAATCTCGGCCTCAGGCGCGAGGGCGCAAAGAGGGCAGCGGGCGCCGCTGCCTGAGAGCGGCGGCCATCGGCATCGAATAAAAAAGCGCATGTCTGGCGGTGACATGCGCTTTTTAATTGGCTGAACTGTTAGCTTGTCAGGAGCTAGGTATTCCAGTCATAGGGTTCGCCGACCGCTCAAATGAAGAGCATGGACAAGACGAACGCGAACGCTGCACTGACCAACAGGACATTCAAGGATCGTGTGATACCCATGTCTGCCTCCTCGCGTTAACCAGCATATAATATGTCTGAATTGTGTCGCGTGGAAAGCGGATTCTATGCTGCAACGCAGCGGCGGACTGCGGATGAGCCGCGTTCTGATCAGCTAAGCAATTGGAATTAATTGCCAAATCACAATGAAATTTTCTTCACACATTTTAACCGTGCGTTAAAATGGGCGATTGGCCCGTTAACGGTGACGGCTACTTAAAGGCATGACTGGAAGCTGCTGATATGATGCGGGAAATCGAAATCGCGCCCCGGCAATTTCCGGGACGCGATCGAATTGGGCGGTCTTCACGAAAATGGACCGATCAGAGCGCGCTCAGCAGGCCGGGCGTCGCCCAGCCATCGGCGGGCATTCCGAGACGTTGCTGCTCTTTCTGGATCGCGACACGGGTGCCGGAACCCAGGATGCCGTCGATCTGACCGACATCGTGGCCCTTCGTCTGCAGTTTGGTCTGCAACTGCTTCATCTGGTCATTGGCAAGGCCCTGTTCCGGCGTCCCCTTGAGATAGGGCTGCGCACCGCCAAAGCGGGTGGCGAAATAGGCGGCCGAGGTCGTGTAGATGAATGACTTGTTCCACTCGAGATAGATCTTGAAGTTCGGGTAGGCGATGAAGGCCGGTCCGTGACGGCCCTGCGGGAGAACGAGGTCACCCTCCAGATTGCCGAAGCTGGTGTTGCCGTCACGCGGTTGGACACCGAGCGCGAACCATTCGCCCGCCGTCATGGTGCCGCCGAGGCCTGACTTTTCCCAGGGAAGGTTGTCGGGCAGGGTGACTTCCTGCAGCCAGGGCTGGCCGCGTTTGAAGCCGAGATGCTGGATGAACTTCGCGGCCGTCAGGATGGCGTCCGGGCCGCTCTCCTTCAGCCGCACATGGCCATCGCCGTCGCCGTCCATGCCGTAGGCGACGATGTCGCGCGGAAGCATCTGTACCTGGCCGATTTCGCCCGCCCATGCGCCGGTATTGGTTGCCGAGTCAAGGTCGCCGTGCTGAACCATTTCGATGAGCGCGATCAATTGCGGGCGGAAGAGTTCGGGACGGCGGCAGTCATGCGCCAGCGTGACGAGCGCGTTGCGCGTATTGAAATCGCCCTGAACCGCACCGAAGTCCGTTTCCATTGCCCAGAAGGCGGTGATGACGCCCGGGGCGACGCCATAATCCTGCTCGGCCTTGGCGAAGACGTCTGCGAACTGTTTCAGCTTCTGGCGGCCGATATCGAGACGGGCCTGGCTGACGGTACGCTGCGAAAACTCAAGGAAGGTCTGCTTGAAGACGCCTTGCGCGCGGTCGCGGCTCAGAACCTTGGGATCGATCTGCGCGCCGGCGAGCGCCTTGTCGGCAGCTTCGGCGGAGGCGCCGGCGGCGATCGCATCGGCCTTCACGCCAGCTAGAAATTCGGCAAGATCGCCGCCGCAAGCCACGGGAGGAGCCTGAGGGGTTGCGGCTGGTGGAGGGGAGGCCGCCGGAGCCATTGCCTGTTGCTGAGCCAATGCCGTGGTTGCCGCGGTGATTGCAAACAAAAGAGCAAGTGCAGAGCGGCTTGCGAGCGAGCGGTGCATGAGATCGTCCTTATATCCGAAATATGTCCGTTGCTTTCACAGATGAATGTGACGGAAGCAAGAAAGATCGGCGGACGTTACTAAGAATTTCTGTCCTTAGAAACGGAAGCCACCCAGTTGGCCCAGTTCTTTGAGGAGCCCGCAAACACATTGATGTCCGCGGGGCCCTTGATGCCGGGGATCACACCGGTCGACGTATACTGCCAGAAGGCCCAGCGGCGGTCGGCATAGGTGACTTCCGGGTGCTTGGCCACCGAGCGGACCCAGAAGTGATAGTCCTGGAAATAACCCTGCAGATTGTCGCGGTGGAAATCGACCGATGTGTAGATGATCGGCCGCTTGCCGTAATAGGCTTCGAGGCGGTCCATGAAGCGCTGCATCTGAGCGCGGACGGTCGCCGGGTCCGGCCGGAAGCGGCAGGTCTTCGATTCGCCGTTCCATTCGACGTCCAGGACCGGCGGCAGGCGCATCGATTCCCGCGGGACGTTCTGGATGAACCAGTCGGCCTGCTCATCGGCCGACGAGCAGAAATAATAGAAATGATAGGGCGCATGGGGGATGCCGACGGCACGGGCGCGCTGCCAGTATTCATTGAAGCGCGGGTCGAACCTGTCCTTGCCCTCGGTCGCCTTGATGAAGGCAAAGGCGACGCCGGAAGTCTTCACCGTCTGCCAATCGATATCGCCCTGCCACTTGGAGATGTCGATGCCGTGAACCTCGTTCCGATGCGGATGCTTCGCCCCGAAATCCTGCGGGTCGGTATCCTTGAAGCGGGTCTTCGGTTTTATGGATGCGGTCTCAAGATAATCATATCCCGATGAAGTACAGCCGGCCAACATGATAGCCAATGGCAATACACAAAACAAAATCCGGCGCATAAATGTCCCGTCGTGGACCGAATGATCGACTTGCCCCACAGCTTGACCTTCGAAAGACGAGTTTCAGTAGAGGAATCCCCCTGTTTCAACATATCAACGTAAAAAATCGGTTAGTTTCAAGTGAATTATGAAGGCCGGGCGATGATTGCTGCCCGCCAGGCATAGCCACCGCCGATCGTCTCGAACGACAATCTCGCGTTGTTTTCATGGGCTTGCGTTTCCAGCAGCTGGCGCAGATCGGCGCGAGGCGTGACGTGAAATTTTGCAAGCCATGACTTCAGCGCCGCCCTGAACCAGGCCGGCAGGTCCTCCTGCTGGCCGAAATCGACGATGTGCAGCTGTCCGCCGGGGTTCAATGCGGCGATTGCGGCATCGACGGCGCGTTCCCAATCGGGAATCATCGAGAGCGCATAGGAAATGAGGATCCGGTCGAAGCCGCCGACACCGAATTCGCGTGGCGTGAAGGCGGTCGCATCGGCGACGCGAAAATCGGCAACCGCTGCCTTCGTGGCGAATGTTTTACGCGCCGAACTCAGCATTTCCTGCGAAATGTCGAGGCCATAGAGCCTAGCGCCGGAAAACAGCCGGTGTGCGAGTACCAGGTTGCGGCCGGTGCCGCAGCCGACTTCTAGCAGCGTGCCGCCTTCCGGGATGTCCAGGTTGCGGATCGTACGGTCGCGGCCGAGCAGGTAGTATTTGCGCGTCAGATCATAGATATGGCGCTGGTAGCGATACATGCCGTCCATGAGATTGGCATGCTTTTCGGCTTTCTCGTCCACGATGGTGCGGATTTCGGTCACGCCTTCTTTCCGTAGATGTGGAAGCCGCCGTAGATGGCCGAACGGTCGAGTGCGGTCATATCTCGGGACTTCTCCGCGAAATATTCCCATTGATCGCGGATCGCTCGGGAAAGACGGCCCTCGATGACGCTTTTTTCGGCCGCCGTGCGGAAGATGACGCGGGCGCCGGGGCGGGCGGTGCGGGTAATCTCCGCCCAGAGCTCGTTCAGCTGCTGGTCCGTCATCCAGTCCTGCGCGTCGAGCAGGATATAACGGTCGCGAGAGGCGGCGGGTTCCTTGACGAGAAGCTCGGTGAAGCTTGCATGATGGACGTTGACGCGATCGGTATTGGAGCGGATCACCTCGTAGTGCTCCCGCTTCAGATAGGTCGGCAGCGGGCCTTCGTCATCGCAGGCATACCGGCGACCAAAAGCCTGCCAGGCGAAATAGTTTTCGCTCATCGGAAAATGGCAGGCGAGCTTTTCGAGGCGATGCTTCAGCACCGGTGCGATCGACTGATCGGCGGCGAGGCTGGCTAGCTCGTCATATTGCTGCGGCGGAATGCCAAGACCGAAAAGCGAGCTCTTGCGTCCTGTAATCCAGCGCACCACCGGCTTTTCGAAGAGGGGCGCAACCTGCTCGTCGAAGAACTGGCGCTGTTCGCGGATGGAGCGGGTTTTCGTCATCTCTTTGAGATCGACGCCGTGCAGGCGGGCGAGCAGATGGGCCGCGCCGATGAAGCGGCCGAGCAGGCCGGTCTCATAGAAATTGCGGTTAAAGACGGTGACGCGGCGGCGGCCGAACTTGCGGCCGTTCCAATAGGCGCGTGTCGTCTCATCGAGCTTGGACGACAGGAAGTGGTCGAAGGCCTGGCTGTTCGAGCGCTCGTTCGGCATGGCGAGGAAGCGCACGAGGTCGGTATGGCCGGGAAGATGCTTGAAGGCAGCAAGCTTCAGGCGGTTTAGCGCGATATGGTGCGGGTTGAGGTCGACCACATCGATGGAGGCCGGCGCCTTGGAGAGATAGGCGAGCATGTTGCAGCCGCCCGAGCCGATCGTGACGATTCGGTGATGCGGCTGCAGTTCCATCGCCTGCATGTCGAGATCCGGATCCTCCCAGATCTGCGGATAGACGAGGCCGGAAAAGAGCAGGCCGAAAAGCCGTTCCGAAAAGCCGTCCTTGGAAAATGCCTTGTGGCGGAGAAGAGCGTCCTTGAGTTTCCGGTTCTTGCGGAAGCCGGTATCCGGTGCAAATTCCGTCATATGAGTCTGTCACCCTTTTTGCGTTCAGGGCGTGTAGCGCGTCCCTGCTACAGTTTGATGACGCAGGCTGTGGGTATCGCTTTCCACAGGAATTGCCTGGCAGGATACGGCACTCGCATTCTTGTGCTCTTTTTTGTGAAGAGATTTCCTGCTTCTCTCCGTTCGTGGAGGCAATGACATGCGATTTGTTCTGCGTATCGTGAAGGCACTCGCCACTGCTTCCGTCGTCATCGTCATCGGAGGCGGGACCTGGCTATACGTCGATCCGCCCGAGCTGTTGCGCGTGGGTGACGGATATGCGGCGAAGATTGTCTGCTCGAATGTCTTTTTGGCAGGACGCGACCCGCAAGCGGTGCTCTACGGCGACGTACAAGCGCCGGGCAATCCTCTACTGCGATTGGTGAGAGTTTCGGTCGATCGGGATCAGGGTCGTGTGACGGCGCGCATCCTGGGGCTCTTCGCACCCGGATATGCGCTCTATCGGGGGGCGTTCGGCTGCACGAGCGTGCCTGACGGCAATTTCAAGGCTGCTGCCGAGGCTGTACCTTCGGATACGCCGCCGCGGGTGGTTCCGGAGAACGCGGCACTATGGCCGGAAGGCGAGAGCGTTGCTGAAGCTAACGACGGAGAGCTTGCGTCGCTGCTGGCAAACGACGTGCTGGCCGGTCCGCAAATGCGGGCGATGGTCGTCGTTCACAACGACCGGATCGTGGCGGAGCGCTACGGCGAAGGCTTCGATGCGAAAACGCCTCTGCTTGGCTGGTCGATGACCAAGACAGTCAATGCGGCGCTCGTCGGGCGCGCCATTCTCGATGGAAAGGTGGATTTCAACGCGACCAACCTTTTGCCGCAGTGGAAGGATGACGAACGGTCGCAGATCAGGCTCCGGGATCTGCTGGGCATGGAAAGCGGCCTCGCGTTCAACGAGGAGTACGGCGATGTCACGGATGTGACGCGCATGCTCTATCTCGACCCCGATATGGTTTCGTTGCCCGCCAATGCGCCGTTCGAAGCAAAGCCCGGTGAACGCTTCCGTTATTCGAGCGGCACTGCGGTCCTATTGTCGCGAATCTGGATGGATGGGGTAGGCGACCAGAAAAAGGCCTTCTCTTATCCGAGGGAGGCACTTTTCAAGCCGCTCGGCATGTCGAGCGCGGTGCTGGAGGTCGATGCCCGTGGCACCTTTGCAGGCAGTTCCTATCTCTACGCGACGGCGCGCGATTGGGCGCGTTTCGGTCAATTCCTGCTTCGGGACGGCGTCTGGAACGGTCAGCGGCTCCTGCCGGACGGGTTTGTCAGGGCGATGCGAACGCCGACGCAATCGTCGGGCGGTAAATATACGCACGGCCAGGCATGGCTCGCAGCACCCGGCGGAGATACGAGCGCCGAAGCGGGGCTGCCGGAAGATACCTTCTGGCTGGAAGGACATGACGGGCAAAGCATGGCGATCGTGCCATCCGCCGATCTGGTCTTCGTCCGCATGGGCTTGACGCCAGGCCGCCTCGGCTACAAGCCGCAGCTCATGCTGAAAGAACTGCTGGCCGCGCTGCCTGCCAGTTGAGCATATGTGAATGCGAAAGCTTAGTAGTTGCCGTGGGCAACATCCGTCATGCCTTTGCGCTTGGCATCGTAATAATAGCCGCGCGCATAAAGCCTCACGGCATCTTCTTCCTTGTTGTCGGAAACGAGCCATGCGCCGCGCAGGTATTTCGCGGCATATTTGATGTTGGTTTCGGCGTCGAGAAGGCCGGTGGGCGCGCCGTCATAGCCCATCGATTTGGCCGTATTGTATTTGATCTGCATCAAGCCGAAATAGCCGCGCTTGTTGTAAGCCTTTGGATTGTAACGGCTTTCGCGGTGCACCACGCGGTGGATCAATGTTTCGGGGACTTCGTAAAGTTTCGAATATTTGCTGATCAGCTTGCTGATAAAGCTCTTTTGCGCGGTCGGCGCGGTATCAATGTCGCTGTCGCTGAACATCGGCGGCGCGGCTGGCGGGTCCATCGGACCGGACTCGTCGAAGGTAAAATCCGACATCGAGCGCCGCGCGGGGCCGACGGAGGCGATCGCAGCCAGGGCGCCGCTCTGCGGCGCTGTCGCTGCGAAAGCAAGCTGTGTCGATGGCGATGCCGGAGTGCCTGGACGCGGGGTCGGCACGACCGATTGGATCGCCGTCATTTCCGGCGTCAGCGGAATCTGCATGCCACTCGCGGTCATCGCCTGCTGCATGGCAGGATCGGCAGACGTTGCCGTCGCCGGCATTACCGTTGCGGCCGCGGTCAAAGCGGGTGTCGCCTGTGGATTGGAAGCTGCGAATGCGGTTTCGGGCTGGCTGGCGCCGTCGGCGGCCGGTACGGCGGCCATCATCATCGCATCTTCGCCAGGCTTCGGGGTTGGAACGACGCTCTGCACAGCGGTCAATTCCGCCTGGGACGTGTACTCGACCGTCGAGCATCCGGCTATACCGCACAGCATTGTCGTCACGACAAGGCCGCGTTTCAGGCCGGAAAATCCGTTCGCTACCATTCTGTCACTTTCGTGAATCGCGCCGCCCTGGCAGCATTTAAAAGTTATCGAGACCCTGAACCCGGATTTGCCATTAACCTATTCGCTGTTGCGCCGCAACCCGGGGAAAACGTCAGGCGGCGATGCGGCGATAACCGGCCGTCACGGCGCCTGCAGCGATCAATAACGTCCCGCCGGTGCGGTTGACGGCGCGCTGCACGCTGGCCTTGCGGATGAGGCCGCGTGCGGCATTCGCGAGAAGGGCGTAAGTCGAAGCATTGATCGCTGCGAGAACGAGGAAGGTCAGCTCCATGATGACCATCTGTTCGAAGAAGGGCTGCGCGGGGTTGAGGAATTGCGGAACGAAGGCGACGAAAAAGACGATGCTCTTCGGATTGAGCGCCGTCACGATATAGGCGTGCAGGAAGATCTTCAGCGACTTCTCTTCCGGCAGGTTGTCGTTGTCGGCGACCGGTTCGGTGATGAGCGGCGCGCGCCAAAGCTTGATGCCTAGCCAGATGAGGTAGGCGCCGCCGATCCACTTCAGCACTGTGAAGAGCATGGCCGATGCGGCCAGGACCGCACCGAGGCCGAAGAGGGAAGCCGTCATCGCCGTGAAATCGCCGAGCGCCACGCCGCTCACCGTCGCCAGCGCCGTCCTTCGTCCATGGCCAAGCGCATAGGACACGACAAGCAGGATGGTCGGCCCCGGAATGGCAAGCATGATGGCGGATGCGGCGGCGAAAGCGAGCCAGGCTTCGAGCGACATGGAATCTCCTCCCAATCCCTAAGAAACAAGCAAAGACACCATATTAGCCCTGCGTCAATCATGCTTCCTGGTATTTTTGTCCGATCGTATCCATCACTTCGGCGAACCATCTGGTCGAAAGATCGAAGGCCTTGCCGCCCTTGATGCGGGGGAACTCGATGGTGCGTAATTTGCCGTCCTGTCCTTCGTCATGGCCAGTGACGCCGGAAACCTTGTTGAGGGCGCTTTCGACAGCCAGGTCCACCATGCTGTGGATGAGGCGAAGGTCGTCGCCATTGGCGGGCGCGGAGCGGGCGAAATAGCCAGATTTCTGGACCAGCGAACGCTCGGCATTGACGAGGTTGGCGAACTGCTTCTGGAACCAGCCGCCGACATTGATCGTGTCGATCTTCACATGGCCGAAGGCATCGCGCTTGATGGTCTCGCCGGCGGCTTCCCGCTCCGCGACGATGGCATCAAGGCAGGCGCCTTCAGAGACGAAGACGGTCGCATGGCCGGTCTTGTCCATGATCTCTTTGAGGCGTTCGGCTTCGGCCTGCAGATCAAAAGCCATTTCCGGCAGATAGACGGCATCGATGCTTTTCATGCCCGCATTCATCATCATCCCGTCGACATATTCGTAGTTCTTCGTACGGCTGAGATAGGCCCGAGCGGTCGCCGCCGTCAGCCAGCCGCAGTGGCGGCCCATGACCTCGTGGATGACGAGCGTGCGCGGCGCCGCACTCTGCTCGTTGCTCACATTGTCGAAGAAATGCGCACCGACTTCGGCCGCCGTCCAGGCGCCCAGAGACTGGCGGATCGGCACGACGTCGTTGTCGACCGTCTTCGGCAGGCCGACGACGGTAAGGTCGTAATTATTGGCAGCGAGATAGGCTGCGAGATCGGCAGCAGTCGTGTTGGTGTCGTCGCCGCCGATGGTGTGAAGGATGGTAACGCCGTCATCGGCAAGGCGTTCGGCGGCGACGCGAAGCGGGTTCTCACCTTCCTTGACTAAGCCGCGCTTGACGCAATCGGCGGCATTGGTGAGCTTGACGCGGCTGTTGCCGATCGGCGAGCCGCCGAAGCGGTGGAGAAGCGGCGCCTTTTGGCGCATTTCCGTGCTGATCTGGATGCTGTCGCCAAGCAGCACGCCCTGATAGCCCGATTTATAGGCAATGAGCTCGGCATCCGGCGCGACGTCGCTGTAGCGCTCGATGAGTCCGCCGACGGCGGAGGAAAGACAGGGAGCCAGGCCTCCGGCGGTCAGCATTGCTACTTTCTGTTTGGCCATTTTCCCTCCTTGAGTGCTTTGTGCGGGTGGTCGCATGCAGCTTACCTAACGCATGGATGCGGCAGGGAAAGAGCCCTGTAAAGCAAAGAATTTACGAAAAGTGCAAGGCTGCGGCGGGCAGGCCAAGGAAGGTGGCAAGAAGGGCGCATCTAATCGTTTCAAGCCCCGATTTGCTTTCTGAGACGCGCTGTGGAAAATCTCAAGCAGGCTCTAAAGCCTGTCCGAAAGGCGCAGAAAGGTGCGCATCCGAGTGCTGCCTCCAGCCTCACAAGAGGCGCTACAATTACCGAATTGTGAAAAGTGTTTTCAATCCTACGACCAATCGCCGCCTTGCAATGGCTATGATTATTTGATCAAGGTATTTTCATATTGCGATGCGAGAAACTTCGATGTCCTTCTGGGAAAAACTGTTGAATGCTGTTGGCAACGCTGCGGGTAACCTGCTCGCGGCGATGGTTGAGGCGATCCGCACGGTTTTCGAGGGTGATCCCGAGACCCGTCGCAAGGTCGCGTTCTCCGTCGCGATCATCGCGCTTTCCGCCAAGATGGCGAAGGCCGACGGGATCGTCAGCGAGAAGGAAGTCCGGGCTTTCCGCGACATTTTCTTCTTTCCGCAGGACCAGGCGAAGAACGTTGCCCGCCTCTACAATCTCGCGCGCCAGGATGTCGCGGGTTATGAGGCCTATGCCGCGAAGCTTTCTTCACTCTGCGTCAGCTGCGCCGCCAATTGTGCTGTTCTGGAAGACGTCCTCGACGGCCTCTTCCACATCGCCAAGGCGGACGGGGCGGTCCATGAGAAGGAGATGAATTTCCTCCGTCATATCGGCCAGATCTTCGAAATGAGCGAAGAACGTTTCGAGCAGATCGCGGCGCGCCATGTTTCGATCGGCCGCGATCCTTACAAGGTCCTCGGCGTTTCGCCTTCCGACGATTTCCCGACGATCCGCCGCCGCTATCACGGCCTTGTCAGCGAGAACCATCCCGACCGGCTGATTTCGCGCGGCGTGCCCAGGGAGTTCCACGCGATCGCCAACGAGCGCATGGCTGCCCTCAACGATGCCTATGCGACGATCGAGAAGGAACGCCGCGCCGCATGACCTCTTTCGAGGCCGACTACAGCAAGGCTTGCGTGCAGCCGTCGCCGAACCATGGCGTGCGTGCGGACGGGCGCAAACCGGATATGATCATCCTTCATTACACGGGCATGCCGACGCCGGAATCGGCGCTCGATTGGCTCTGTCGCGAGGAGAGCGAGGTCTCCTGCCACTATTTCGTCCACGAGAACGGCGATGTCGTTCAACTCGTTGCGGAGGCGCGTCGGGCGTGGCATGCCGGCAAGGGCAGCTGGCACGGCGAGGGGGATATCAATTCCCGATCCATCGGCATCGAAATCGCCAATGCCGGGCATCCGGGCGGCCTGCCGGACTTCCCGAAAAAGCAGATTGCGGCGGTGATCGAATTGTGTCGTGATTGCGGCAAACGTTGGTCGATCGCGCCCGAAAGGGTGCTTGCGCACTCGGACGTTGCGCCCATTCGCAAGGTCGATCCGGGGGAGAAATTTCCCTGGGCGGAACTGCATCACGCAGGGGTAGGACACTGGGTCGATCCGGCGCCGATCACCGGCGGGCGCTTCTTCCAACGGGGCGACTGCGGCCAACCGGTCGAAGCCTTGCAGTCGATGCTTTCGCTTTACGGTTATGCCACGGAAATCACAGGTGAATTCTCCGAGAGAACGGCGGGCGACGTGGAGGCCTTCCAACGTCATTTCCGCCAGGAGCGCGTCGACGGCATTGCCGACTTTTCGACGATCGACACGCTGCACCGGCTGCTCTCTGCGCTGCCACGCTATTCATGACGTCTGTGTGACACTCAAGCAACGTTTTTGATCAAACGTCCTTGAATGCTGCGCTGCCACATCATTTCCCTATTATCTCCTCATTGCGATGGTCTAACCCCGGTCGCTGAACGGCGCTCGCGGCTGTTTTTGTGTGTAGCTGCGGGAGTCAAAATGAAACGATAAGAATTGCTGCGGAACGTTGCCAGTCCTTGGCACGTGAAACCGGAAGACGGCGAGGCGCGCAGTCCGGTAATTCTTTGGGTCGGAGTAACTAGACTACATGAGACATATGATTATTGGTGCAGCGGCATGCGCAAGCCTGCTGCTGGCAGGGTACGGCTGCGCTTTTGCCGGCGATGCAGGTAATAAAAACAATGACGGGAACGAAAAAACCCAGACGGTGCTTTTCAAGACCGTCGACCGCCAAAGCGGTTATGCAATGCCGGATTTCACAGCCAATAAATATTCCGTTCTAATTGCCAAATACGCCGAGCAATATGACGTGCCTGTCGAGCTTGCCCACGCCGTCGTCCGTGTCGAGAGCAATTTCAACCCGAAGGCACGCGGCAGCGCAGGCGAGATCGGCCTCATGCAGATCAAGCCGGCAACGGCGCGCATGATGGGTTATTCGGGAACGAAGAAGGGCCTCTTCGATCCGGAAACGAACATCAAATATGGGATGAAATATCTGGCGACTGCCCACGAGCTCGGCGGCGGCCAAACCTGCAATACCATCCTCAAATACAATGCCGGCCACGGCGCACGGAAGATGAACCCGATCTCAAAGGCCTATTGCGGCAAAGTGCTCACTCTTATGTCGAGCGCGGCGCAAACCTCGATTTAACAATATGAATTGCGTCGGCCGCCGTGCTATCTGGACCTCGAAGCGAGGTGAGATATGGCGGCTGATTTCAAATATATCGTCGTCGGCCGCGGCATGATGGGCGCGGCGGCGGCGAAGCATCTGGCGAGACAGACCGACGGCGTTGCCGTGATCGGTCCAGACGAACCGGAAAATCGCAAGGCGCATCAGGGTGTTTTCGCCAGCCATTACGACGAGGGCCGCATCACCCGGACCGTCGATCCGGATCGCGACTGGGCCCTGCTCGCCAATCGTTCTATCGCCCGATATGCTGAGATCGAAGCAGAGAGCGGCATCACATTCTACACCGAAGCGGGTTGCGTCTTCGTGGCGCCGGCGCAGAGCGACTATATCGTCAACACGGCAAAAGCCGCTGCATCGCTTGGTGTCGAAACGAGGCTGCTCGACGAGGCGAGCCTCAAAGCAGCGTTTCCTTTCTTTGCCCTGCCGGACGGCTGCGAGAGCGTATTCCAGGTAAAGGGCGCCGGCCATATCAGTCCGCGCAAACTGGTCAAGGCGCAGTCGATCATTGCGGAAAAGGCGGGTGCAACAGTCGTTCGCGACTATGTGACGGCAATCCGCGAGGCGGGCGGGGTTGCTGCTGTCGAGACCTCGGCCGGCAAGGTGTACTCGGCGGAAAAAGTGCTGCTTGCGGCAGGCGGTTTTTCCATTGGCGAGAATCTGTTGCCGCAATCGGTTGATATGTCGGTTCATGGGCGGACGGTCACACTGTTCGAGGTGAACGAGGCGCAGGCCGCAGAGTTTGCCGTCATGCCGTCGCTGATCGTCGAGGCGCCGGAGACCGACATCTATCTGCTGCCTCCGATCCGGTATCCTGACGGGAGATATTATCTGAAGATCGGCGGCGATCCCGATGACTACCTCCTTAAGACCGAAAAGGATTTGCGTGCCTGGTTCAGGACCGACGGCCGGCCGGCGGCGCGCGACCATCTCATGGCGATTGTCCGCCGTCTTGTTCCGGATTTGCGGCCGCTTTCCGTTTTGACGGCGGCCTGCGCCGTCTCGCATACGAAGAGCCGTTATCCGATGGTCGGCTATACGTCGTCTCCACGGCTTGCGGTGCTGACTGGCTGCGCCGGCACTTCGGCGAAGAGTTCGGACGAGATCGGCCGTCTCGGGGCAGAGCTGTTGTTTAAGGGTGAGATCGGGGATCAGGGCTACGCCACGGATTTCAAACCTTCTTTCCGGTAATGGCATGCGTATATTTCCAGTGGCAATTGGCGGCACTCTCGGCTATTTGAGCCCTGCCAGTTGGCCGGGCAGCCGCGCTTTACCAATGTCGAAAGGCGGTAAGGTGAGGAAAGTCCGGGCTCCACGGAAATACGGTGCCGGATAACGTCCGGCGAGGGCGACCTCAGGGAAAGTGCCACAGAAAGCAAACCGCCTGCGCTTGCGCAGGTAAGGGTGAAAGGGTGGGGTAAGAGCCCACCGCGTCTCCGGCAACGGCGACGGCACGGTAAACCCCACCGGGAGCAAGACCGAATAGGGATGACGTGGCGGGCGAAAGCCTGCCGGCCGGTTTCCAGGTCAGTCATCCGGGTGGGTTGCGTGAGGCAGCGTGCAAACGCTGTCCCAGAGGAATGGCTGCCACGTTCCGGTTTCGGCCGGAGCCATACAGAACCCGGCTTACAGGCCAACTGGCGATTAACTTCTGTGGCGTCGGATTTCGAGGGCCGATCCGTAATCCTCTGATTGTTCGCGATTTTTGCGCATGATTGCGCACGGGCCGTCGTGCCGATTTCTTTTTCTCATCGATGCTTTCTGGGACGAGCGGAAGTGTCGATCCTAACCCTTTGTTAAACTTAACAGCTTATAAATTTTCGATACTGCGCTCATCGCGAGACGGGCGTTTCCCATTGACGCCCATATGGTCCCATGCTATCCCATAAATGCACTGCACGAGGGCAATCAAACGCCCATCAATCGCAAAGCCAAGGCGTCGTCCTTTCCGGAGGCGCCGGATGGATTTTTGTTCATCCGGCTGGCGAAGCTGTGTCTGAATTTGAGGGTTTCGGGCATCTGAATTGTGCTCGGGCTCTTTCGGGAACGGATGTTTCGTGTCATGAGCCGCTTCCTTTCGAATGCGACCAACCGGATCGATTCCAAGGGCAGGGTTTCCGTGCCTGCGGCCTTTCGCTCCGTTCTGGCGCAGCGCAACGTCCAGGAGCTCTATTGCTTTCAGGACTTTGTGTTTCCGGCGATCAGCGTCGGCGGCCCGGATCTTCTCGAAAGGTTCGAGCGGCAGATCGCTGCGGAAGATCCGTTTTCGCCGGATGCGAACGAGATGTCGCTTCTTATCCATGGGGGCGGGGTCTTCATGAAGCTCGACGCCGAGGGGCGGCTGATGGTCACGGACTTCATCCGCGACTTTACCGGCATCTCGGACGAGGTGGCCTTCGTCGGTCGGGCGGATCATTTTCAGCTGTGGCAGCCGCAGGCATTCCAGGCGGCGCAGATACAGGCACGAGGGGAGCGCAGGCTGGCGGGCAGGCGCTCCGGATAGAACGAGGGTACGGAATGGCGGCGAATCCTGGCGGAGGTTCAACTGATGCCGGTGGCGGACCGGTTCGCCACATTCCGGTTCTTCTTGCCGAAGTGCTTTCGGCACTTCAGCCGGCTTCCGGCAAAATAATTCTTGATGGGACCTTTGGTGCGGGCGGCTATACATCGGCCATTCTCGATGCCGGCGCTGATGTGATTGCGTTGGATCGGGATCCGACGGCAATTGCGGCCGGCCAGGACATGGTCGCAGCCTATGGCGGCCGCCTCAAGCTCACGCATTCGCAGTTTTCCAGCCTGGCAGATCATGCACCTGAGAGTGGACTCGACGGCGTCGTGCTCGACATCGGTGTTTCCTCGATGCAGATCGATGAGGCTGAGCGCGGTTTCTCCTTCCAGAAGAGCGGACCGCTCGACATGCGCATGTCTGCTTCTGGCGTTTCTGCCGCCGACGTCGTCAATCGTGCAAAGGTCGCCGAACTCATCCGAATCTTCCATTTCCTCGGCGAAGAAGATCAGGCGCCGCGTATCGCGCATGCCATCGAGAAGAGCCGGACCGAAAAGCCGTTCGAAACGACGCGTGATCTCGCCGGGCTCATCGAGGTCGTGACGCCGCGCAAGATGAAGGACAAGATTCATCCGGCGACGCGCGTTTTCCAGGCGCTTCGCATCTTCGTCAATGACGAGCTTGGCGAGCTCGGGCAGGCGCTCTTTGCCGCCGAGCGCGTCTTGAAGCCCGGCGGTCGTCTCGTGGTCGTCACCTTCCATTCGCTGGAAGACCGTATCGTCAAGAAATTCTTCTCCGACCGCGCCGGCAAAGCTTCGGGCTCGCGCCATCTGCCGATCGCCCATGAGCGCGCGGCGACCTTCGAACCAATCGGTAAATCCATGATTGCTGCAGGTAAGGCTGAAGCCGAGGCTAATCCGCGGGCGCGTTCCGCCAAGCTGCGGGCCGGCATGCGTACCAATGCGCCGGCCGAAGCTGCGGATATGTCGATCTTCGGATTGCCCAGTCTTGCCAGCCTCGGAAAGCTTGGAGGTTGATATGCTGAGAACGTTCGACTTTGTGCTCATCGGCATCATGACGGCAGCGGCCACCGTGACCTATACAATCAAGCACCGCGCAGAACTGAAGCTCGAAGAGGTTCATCGCCTCGAAGCCGAGATCAAGCTTGAAAAGGATACGATCGATCTGCTCAAGGCCGACTGGGCGCTGCAATCTCAGCCGAACCGGCTGGAGCGTCTGGTGAACACCTATAATGGCGAACTGAAGTTGCAGCCGACGGACTCCACCGCGCTCGTCCATACGCGCGAATTGCCGATGTTGAAATCGCAGGTTCCGGTTCCGGAAATCACCGAGGCGAAGAACGGCCGGAAGCCTGGTGCAAGCGCAGGTACGGCCGTTGCTGCCAAGGCGCAGCCGGTTCCCACTCCGGCACCGCGGGCGGAAGAAGAGGATCTGATGTCAACGGGATCTGTGGAGTAGCCATGTCATTTCTCTCTCGCATCATGGTCCTGAAGAGCCAGGCGCATTTCTCCTCCGGCGTCTATAACCGCTTCGGTGGCCCGTCGGGCAGCTTGCCGCTTGAGGGTTCGCGCAAAAAGAAGTCCGGTCAGGCCAAAAGCCGCGTCGGTCTGCTGATCCTCGGGTTCACCGCGCTTTACGGCGTCATTGGTGGCCGCCTCGTCGAATATGGGATGAAGGATCCGGAAGTCGTTTCCAGCATCTTGCCACCGGACCGCCTGATGGCGTCGCGGCCCGACATCCTCGATCGCAACGGCGAAGTGCTGGCGACCGACATCCGCACGGTTTCCCTTTTTGCCGAACCGAACAAGATCGTCGATGCCGATGAGGCGATCGAGAAGCTTGCGACTGTTCTGCCCGATCTCGACGTGAAGGGCACTTACAAGAAGCTCTCGGTCAAGAGTTCGCATTTCGCGTGGCTTCGCCGCCAGCTGACCCCGAAGCAGCAGAGCCAGATTCTGGCGCTCGGCATTCCCGGTATCGGTTTTCGTCCGGAAAAGCGTCGCTTCTACCCGGGTGGTCCGACGGCCTCGCATATTCTCGGTTACGTGAACATCGACAACCGCGGCGTCGCGGGCATGGAAAAATACATCGACGACCAGGGCCTTGCCGATCTGGCATCGGTAGGAATGACCAGCGATCAGCCGCTCGAGCCGGTCAAGCTCTCGATCGACCTGCGCGTCCAGAACATCGTGCGCGACGTCGTGATAAACGCGGTCACCAACTACGAAGCCAAGGGCGCGGGCGCGGTCGTCCTTGATATTCATACCGGCGAAGTGCTCGGCATGGCCTCAGCGCCGGACTTCGACCCCAACAATCCGGAAGAGGGCGCCAAGGAAGGCTGGCTGAACCGCATGTCGAACGGCACGTTCGAAATGGGCTCGACCTTCAAGACCTTCAGCACGGCCATGGCGCTCGACAGCGGCAAGGTCAGCATTAACGACAGCTTCGATGCGAGCCGCCCGATCCGCATCGGCGGCTTTACGATCAACGATTTCCACGGTCAGCGCCGCTGGCTGACCGTGCCGGAAATCTTTGAATATTCGTCGAACATCGGCACGGCGAAGATGATCGATATCGTCGGCATGGACCTGCAGAAGGACTATCTGACGCGCTTTGGGCTGCTGACGAAGATGCGGACGGAACTGCCCGAAGTGAAGATGCCGAGCCAGCCGAGGGTTTGGAAGAAGATCAACTCGATCACGATCTCTTTCGGCCATGGCGTCTCGACGACACCGCTGCAGACGGCCGTTGCCGGCGCAGCCCTCGTCAATGGCGGCAAGCTCATCGAGCCGACCTTCCTGCCGCGCACCCGTGACCAGGCAGATGAGACGGCCGAGGTCGTCGTCAAGAAGAGCACCAGCGACGAAATCCGCTACCTGTTCAAGCTGAACGGCCTCAAAGGTTCGGGACGCAACGCCGACGTGCCGGGCTTCAACGTTGGCGGCAAGACGGGCACGGCCGACAAGGTCGTCAACGGCCGCTACGCGAATGATTTGAATTTCAACGCCTTCATCGCGGCGTTCCCGATCGATAATCCACAATATGTCGTGCTGACTTTCTGCGACGAGCCACATAACGGCGAAAAGGGCCAGAACATCGCTGCCTACACGGCTGCGCCAATGGTCAAGAACATCATCCGCCGTGCCGCACCCATCCTCGGTATCGAACCGCAATTTGGCCAAGACGGATCGGCCTTGCTGGTGTCTTATTGAGTGTGAATGAATATCAGCGCCGATTCGCGTGGGGTGGGCGGCGTGAGAGAGAAAAGACATTCGATGAAACTGCGGGACATAGCCGGAAGCGCATTTCCGGAAATCAAGGAGCAACTCGAAGGGCCGGTGGGCGGGCTGGAGATTTCCGGGCTTTCAGCCGATAGCCGCAAGATCGAAGCCGGAATGGCGTTCATTGCGGTGGCCGGCTCGAAGGCGGACGGCGCGGTCTATATCGCCGATGCCGCCAAACATGGCGCGGCCCTTGCCGTGTCGGCTCAAGCCGTCGAGGCTCCCATTCCTGTCCTGGCGGTCAAGGAACCGCGCCGCTTTCTCTCCGTCGCCGCATCGCATTTCTACGGCAGGCAACCCCAGACGATGGTTGCCGTAACCGGCACGGCGGGCAAGACCTCCGTCGCTTCCTTCACGCGCCAGATCTGGGCCTATGCCGGACATCCGGCGGCCATGATCGGCACGACTGGCGTCGTTTCGCCGATGCGCAACGAATACGGCTCGCTGACGACGCCCGATCCGGTTTCGCTGCACAAGCTGCTGGCCGATCTCGCTGACGAGGGCGTGACGCACGCTTCGATGGAGGCATCGAGTCACGGTCTCGACCAGTGCCGTCTGGATGGCGTGAAGCTCTCGGCTGCCGCCTTCACCAATCTCGGCCGCGATCACATGGATTATCATCCGACCGTTGAAAGCTACATGGCCGCCAAGATGCGGCTTTTCGATACGTTGCTGCCGAAGGGTTCGCCTGCCGTCATCTTCGCCGACGATGCCTGGTCCGTGCAGGCGATCAAGGCGGCGAAGGATGCAGGCCACGATGTCCGCACCGTCGGCCGCAAAGGCGATTATCTGGCGCTGAAGCGGGTCGAGCACTTCCGTCACAAGCAGATCGCCGAAGTTCATTGCGGTGACGAGATTTTCGAAGTCGATATTCCGCTCGCCGGCGATTTTCAGGTCGCCAATGGGCTGGTTGCCGCGGCGCTTGCCATGTCCACCGGCGTTCCGGCCAAGATCGCGATGGCCGCGCTTGAAAAGCTGCAGGGCGCCTCGGGGCGTCTCGAACTCGTCGGCCATACGAAGGATGGCGCGCTTGCTTATGTCGATTACGCCCACAAGCCGGATGCGCTGGAAAATGTACTCAATTCCGTGCGTCCCTTTACGACCGGGCGCGTGATCCTTGTCTTCGGCTGCGGCGGCGACCGCGACCGGGGCAAGCGTCCGATCATGGGCGAGATCGCCTGCCGCCTGGCCGATGTGGTGATCGTCACGGACGACAATCCGCGTTCCGAGGAGCCGGCCTCGATCCGAGCCGAGATCATGGCTGCGGCGCCATGCGCCACCGAAATCGGCGACCGTTCGGAAGCGATCTACGAGGCCGTCGGCATGCTGAAATCCGGCGACACACTCATCGTTGCAGGCAAGGGGCACGAAGAAGGGCAGACCATCGGGAGTGTGACGCTGCCGTTCTCGGACCACGCCGAAGTCCGCGAAGCTTTGGAGGAGCTGAAATCGTGAACTGGCTTTGGACCACCGATGATATGATTGCCGCCATGGCGGGCCGCCCGTTCGGCACGCTTCCTGAAGGCATCACCGGCATTTCCATAGACAGCCGCTCGATCGGTACCGGCGAAGCCTTCTTCGCCATCAAGGGCGACAGGGTCGACGGCCATGACTTCGCCTCGATGGCGATGGCGAACGGTGCTGCACTTCTCGTCGTCAGCGAAGCCCGCCTTCCGGGGCTTGGCCGCTTGACTGTTCCGATGATCGTCGTCGATGACGTGCTCGCAGCGCTCGGTCGGCTTGCCGTCGCGTCGCGTCAGCGCTCCAGGGCGCAGATCATTGCGGTGACGGGTTCTGTCGGCAAGACGACGACCAAGGAGATGCTTCGCCACGTGCTTTCGCCGTCCGGTAAGGTGCACGCTTCCGTCGCCTCCTTCAACAACCATTGGGGCGTGCCGCTGACACTGGCACGCATGCCGCTTGACACGCACTTCGGCGTCTTCGAAGTCGGCATGAACCACCCGGGCGAAATCCGGCCGCTGGTGAAGATGATCCGGCCGCATGTCGCCGTCGTCACGACGATCGCTCCCGCGCATCTCGGCAATTTCAAAAGCATCAAGGAAATCGCCGCGGCGAAGGCGGAGGTTTTCGAAGGCTTGGTGCACGGCGGGCATGTCGTGCTCAACCGCGACAGCGACCAGTTCAATTTTCTCGAACGGACGGCGCAGTCGCTCGGCATCGAGAATATCCATTCCTTCGGCCAGCACGCGAAGGCCGAGTTCCGCCTTGCTGAATTCAACGGTTCGGATGAAAGCTCGGCGCTTTGGCTGACGATCGACGGCGACACGTTCGAAGTGGCGATCGGCGCGCCCGGACGGCATATTGCGGAAAATGCGCTGGCCGCTCTCGGCATCGTCACGCTCGTCAACGCGGACCTCGACAAGGCGATCGCCGCGCTGGCCACCCTGCAGCCCGAAAAGGGCAGGGGCCGCCGCCACAAGTTGTCGATCGGAAGCGGCAGCTTCACGCTGATCGACGAAAGCTACAACGCCAACCCCGCCTCGATGCGCGCGGCAATCGCGCTGCTTGCCACAGCCGGTCCGGCAGGCCGCGGGCGCCGCATCGCCGTGCTCGGTGACATGCTGGAAATGGGCGAATACGCGCAAAAGGTCCATTCTGACCTTTCCGGGCCGCTGCTTGCGGCCGGCATCGAACATGTCTGGCTTGCGGGCAAGGACATGCTGGCGCTGAAGGAATCGCTTCCCGACAGCGTGGAGGTCGAATACCGCGAGAAGACAGAAGAACTCACGGAATATGTATTGAACTCGGTCGCGCCTGGCGACGTGTTGATGGTGAAATCGTCTTTGGGGATAGGCTTCGGCAAGATTGTCGCCGCGATCCTTGACAGGTTTGCGCCATTTGTAGACACGCAACGCGAACTTTGACCGGGTAAACAAGGGGCCTCGAATGCTGATTTGGCTAGTCGAACTGTCGGACCAACTGAAATTTCTGAACTTGTTCAGATACATTACCTTCCGTACAGGCGCCTCTCTCTTCACGTCCGCACTGATCGTCTTCCTCTTCGGGCCGATGATCATCAACTCGCTCCGAATCCGCCAGGGAAAGGGCCAGCCGATCCGCGCCGACGGGCCGCAGACGCATTTCAAGAAGGCCGGCACGCCGACCATGGGCGGGCTGATGATCCTGGCAGGCATCGTCGGCGCCTCGCTTCTGTGGGCCGACCTTTCCAACGTCTATGTGGTCGCGACGCTGCTCGTCACCCTCGGCTTCGGCGCGATCGGCTTTTACGACGACTATCTCAAGGTCACGAAGCAGAGCGATAAGGGGTTCTCGGGCAAAGCGCGTCTCGGCATAGAGTTCGTGATTGCCGGCATCGCCGTCTATTTCATGATGCGCACCGCGCTTGCCTCCGGTACGGCAGGCTCGACCTTCGGCTCCTCGGTCGCATTCCCCTTCTTCAAGGATTTCCTGATCAATCTCGGCATCGTGTTCGTGGCCTTCGGTGGCTTCGTCATCGTTTCGGCGGGCAACGCCGTCAACCTGACGGACGGTCTCGATGGTCTTGCGATCGTTCCGGTGATGATTGCCGCCGCCTCCTTCGGTATCATCGCCTATCTTGCCGGTAATGCGGTCTTTGCGAACTACCTGCAGATCAACTTCGTGCCCGGCACGGGCGAACTCGCCGTCGTTCTCGGCGCAGTCATCGGCGCGGGCCTCGGCTTCCTCTGGTTCAACGCGCCGCCCGCCGCAATCTTCATGGGCGATACGGGCTCGCTGGCGCTCGGCGGCACGATCGGCACCGTCGCGGTCGCGACCAAGCACGAGATCGTCATGGCGATCATCGGCGGTCTGTTTGTTGCAGAAACGCTCTCGGTCATCATCCAGGTCGGCTTCTTCAAGATGACCGGGCGCCGCGTCTTCTTGATGGCGCCGATCCATCACCATTTCGAGAAGAAGGGCTGGACCGAAAGCCAAGTGGTGATCCGCTTCTGGATCATCGCCGTCGGCCTTGCGATGCTCGGCCTTTCCACCCTCAAGCTGCGGTGAGGCAGACATGATTCCTGTCACGACGCTTGCAGGAAAAAAGGTCGCGCTTTTCGGGCTTGGCGGGTCCGGATTTGCAACGGCCCGCGCGCTCATTCTGGGCGGCGCCCATGTCACGGCCTGGGACGACAATCCGGACAGTGTCACGAAGGCGGCCGCCGAGGGAATCCATACCGCGGACCTGCGAAGCATCGATTGGAGCGTTCAGTCGCTCTTCGTTCTGTCGCCGGGTGTGCCGCTCACGCATCCGAAACCGCATTGGACGGTCGATCTCGCCCGCGCCGCCGGTGTCGATATCGTTGGCGATGTCGAACTTTTCGTGCGCGAGCGCCGGGCGCATGCGCCGGATTGCCCCTTCATCGCCATTACAGGCACGAACGGCAAGTCGACGACGACTGCGCTGATTGCCCATATCCTGAAATCCAGCGGCCGCGACACGCAGCTTGGCGGCAACATCGGAACGGCCGTGCTGACGCTCGATCCGCCGAAGGCGGAACGCTACTATGTCGTCGAGTGCTCCTCCTACCAGATTGACCTCGCGCCGACGCTCAATCCCTCTGCGGGCATCCTGCTCAACCTGACGCCTGATCATCTCGATCGTCACGGCACGATACAGCACTATGCCGGCATCAAGGAGCGCCTGGTTGCCGGCAGCGGCACCGCTATCGTTGGCGTCGATGACAGTCATTGCGAAATGATCGCTGATCGCGTCGAGCGGGCAGGAACGAAGGTGGTCCGCATTTCGCGCCGCCATCCGCTGGCCGATGGGATCTATGCCGAGGGTACGAAGCTCATACAGGCTTCTTCCGCTGCGGCTTTGCCGCTTGCCGATCTCGACGGCATCCAGACGCTACGTGGCGGCCACAACGCGCAGAATGCCGCTGCGGCGGTCGCCGCCTGCCTTGCCGTCGGCGTTTCGGCCGAAGAGATTCGCACCGGGCTTGCCTCCTTCCCCGGCCTCAAACACCGCATGCAGCCGGTCGGGACACGCGGCAATATCGTCTTCGTCAACGATTCGAAGGCGACTAACGCAGACGCCGCAGCGCCCGCGCTTTCCAGCTACGATCGCATCTACTGGATCGCCGGTGGTCTGCCGAAGGCGGGGGGCATCACGACGCTTGCACCGTTCTTCCCGCGCATCGCCAAGGCCTATCTGATCGGCGAAGCGGCGGCGGAATTTGCCGCGACGCTCGGCGAGGCGGTGCCCTACGAGATTTCGGGTACGCTGGAACGCGCGGTTGCCCATGCCGCGGCCGATGCGGAAAAAGATGACACTGGTCCATCCGCGGTGATGTTATCCCCGGCTTGCGCAAGCTTCGACCAGTACAAGAACTTCGAAGTCAGGGGCGATGCATTTGTCAGCCATGTGGCAGCGCTCGACGGAGTGACTATGCTGGTCGGTTCGGCAACAGGAGATAAATGACATGGTGAGCCGTGCGGAACGTGGGCCTTTGGCCGATTGGTTTTGGACCATCGACCGCTTTTTTCTGGCGATGTTCATCTTCCTGATGGGCGTCGGCTTCATGCTCTCCTTTGCGGCCTCGCCCGCGGTTGCCGAGCGCATCGGGCTAGAGCCGTTCCATTTTGTGAAGCGCCACGCGGCTTTCATGATACCCTCGATCGCCGTCATGATCGGGCTTTCCTTTCTGACGCCGCGGCAGGTGCGACGGACCGCCATCCTACTGCTTGTCATCTCGCTCGCCATGATGGTTCTGGCACTTTTCTTCGGTATCGAGGTCAAAGGCTCAAGGCGCTGGGTGACGCTTGCTGGCATCTCGGTCCAGCCGTCGGAATTCATGAAGCCCGCCTTCGTCGTCGTCTGTGCTTGGCTCTTTGCAGAGCATGCGCGTCAGCCGGAAATCCCGGGCAACCTCTTTGCGATCATCCTCTTCGGGATGGTCGCGGCGCTGCTCGTCGCCCAGCCTGACCTTGGCCAGACGATCCTGACGACGGCCGTGTGGGGTGGCATGTTCTTCATGGCGGGCATGCCCTGGATTTGGATCATCCTGCTCGGCGCCGGCGGTGTGGGCGGGCTGCTCGGCGCCTACTACGTCTTCCCGCACGTGGCGGGGCGCATAGACAAATTCATGACCGGCGAGGGCGACACGTTCCAGATCGACACTGCGCGCGAGGCCATCATCCGCGGCGACTGGTTTGGCAAAGGACCGGGCGAGGGCATCGTCAAGCGCATCATCCCGGACGCGCATACCGACTTCATCTTCTCGGTCGCCGCCGAGGAATTCGGCATCATCTTCTGCATCGCGCTCGTTTTGCTCTTCACGGTTCTTGTTTTGAGGGGGCTATCGCACGCATATAAGGAGAAGAACGACTTCAACCGGTTTGCCGTCGCGGGGCTCGTGCTCCAGATGGGCATCCAGTCGATCATCAATATCGGCGTCAATCTCGAGCTGCTTCCGGCAAAAGGCATGACGCTGCCGCTGATTTCCTACGGCGGTTCGTCCATGGTCGCGATCTGCGTGACCGCCGGTTTTATTCTCGCGCTGACGCGCCATCGTCCGGAAAAACGTGCACAGGAGCGGAGCCTCTTCCGCGTGCCGCACGGATTGCCGGCGGAGTAAACTATGCCCGTGCCGCCTAAATTGCCCCCAACCCTTGCCCTCTACCCGTTTGCCGGGAGAGGGGACGTGCCCCATGAGACGACGAGGGGTACTAAGAAGTTGCGGCATGCGTTCTTCTCGCCGTCAAAGCGGGGAGAAGGTGCCGGCAGCCGGATGAGGGGCGGCTCCCTGGTTGAAAGGCGAACCTACCGATGAGCAAAGGTATCATCCTGCTCGCCGCCGGGGGCACCGGCGGCCACGTGTTTCCAGCAGAGGCTTTGGCATACGAGCTGAAGGCGCGCGGTTATTCCGTGCATCTCGTGACGGACAGCCGTGCCGAGCGCTTTGCCGGCAAATTCCCCGCGGATGAAATCCACGTCGTGCCGTCGGCGACGATCGGCTCGAAGAACCCGGTCGCAGTCGCGCGTTCGCTGTGGACGCTGTGGACGGGAATGCGTGCCGCCAAGAAACTGATCCAGCGGCTGAAGCCTGCGGTCGTCGTCGGTTTCGGCGGCTATCCGACCGTGCCGCCGCTGCTTGCTGCCACGCGCCTCGGCGTGCCGTCGATGATCCACGAACAGAACGCCGTGATGGGCCGCGCTAATAAGGCGCTGGCGCAACGCGTGCAGGCGATTGCCGGCGGTTTCCTGGCGGAGAATGGCGGTGCTTATTCCGAGAAGACCGTGACCACCGGCAATCCGGTGCGTCCGGCGATCATCGAAGCGGCGAAGGTGCCGTACAAGCCTTCCCATGCCGGAGAACCCTTCAATCTCGTCGTCTTCGGCGGCAGCCAGGGCGCGCAATATTTCTCCAAGACGATGCCGACGGCGATCAGCCTGCTTGACGACGACTTGCGTTCGCGGTTGCGCATTACCCAGCAGGTGCGCCCCGAAGACATGGAAATGGTGAGCGGCTGTGTGGCCAGGCTTGAAATGGGGGCGGATATCGCGCCGTTCTTCACAGATATGGCGGAGCGCCTTGCAAATGCGCATCTGGTGATCTGCCGCTCGGGCGCCTCGACCGTTTCGGAAATTTCGGTCATTGGCCGTCCGGCCGTGCTTGTGCCTTATCCGCATGCACTTGATCACGATCAGGCGGCGAACGCCGCAGCCCTTGCCGCGACCGGTGGCGCGAAGGTCATCGCACAATCGGAGCTCTCGTCGGAGAAGATCGCTTCGATCCTGACTCATGTGATGAACGACCCGGAAAAGCTCGCCCGGATGGCGGCAGCCGCAAAGCAGGCCGGGAAACCGGACGCTGCGAACTTGCTTGCAGGCATGGTTGAGGCTATTGCCGCCGGACGTACAATTGCAGAGTTCAAGGGGATACAGTCATGAAAATGCCGAAGGCGATCGGCCTTGTCCATTTCATTGGCATCGGCGGGATCGGCATGAGCGGTATCGCCGAGGTGCTGCATAATCTCGGCCACCGCGTGCAGGGATCGGATCAGGCCGACAGCGCCAACGTGCAGCGCCTGCGTGACAAGGGCATCGAAGTTTTCGTCGGTCACAAGGCGGAAAACCTGGGTGATGCTGAAGTTGTGGTCGTCTCGACCGCCATCAAGAAGGACAATCCGGAGCTTATCGCCGCGCGCGAGAAGCTGCTGCCGGTCGTGCGCCGTGCCGAAATGCTCGCCGAACTGATGCGCTTCCGCAATGCAATCGCCATCGGTGGCACGCATGGAAAGACGACGACGACATCGCTCGTCGCCACGCTGCTCGAAGCAGGCGGGCTCGATCCGACCGTCATCAACGGCGGCATCATCAACGCCTACGGCACGAATGCACGCATGGGCGAGGGCGAGTGGATGGTGGTCGAGGCCGACGAGTCGGACGGCACATTTCTGAAGCTGCCGGCTGACGTCGCGGTGGTGACCAACATCGATCCGGAACATCTCGACCACTACGGCAATTTCGACGCCGTGCGCGCCGCCTTCCGGCAGTTCGTCGAGAACGTGCCCTTCTACGGCTTCGGCGTCATGTGCCTCGATCATCCAGAGGTCCAGGCTCTCGTCGGCCGCATCGAAGACCGTAAGGTCATTACCTATGGTGAAAATCCGCAGGCCGACGTGCGCTTCATGAATGTTCGCATCGACGGTGCACGGTCGATCTTCGACGTCGAAATCCGCCGCCGCCGCACGGGACAGGTCATCAGGCTCGACAATCTCGTAATGCCGATGCCCGGCCGACATAACATTTCGAATGCGACCGCAGCGATTGCGGTCGCCAACCGCCTCGGCATTTCAAGCGCCGACATCGCAAAGGGCCTCGCATCCTTCGGCGGCGTCAAGCGCCGCTTTACGCTGACCGGCGAATGGAACGGCGTGCAGATCTTTGATGACTACGGCCATCATCCGGTCGAGATCAAGGCCGTGCTGAAGGCCGCGCGCGAAGCCTGCAAGGGCCGCGTCATCACTGTTCATCAGCCGCATCGCTACACGCGCCTTTCCAGCCTGTTCGAAGAGTTTGCCGCCTGTTTCAACGATGCCGACAGCATTTTCCTTGCTCCGGTCTATGCCGCGGGCGAAGATCCGATCGAAGGCGTGGATTCCGAGGCACTCGTTTCCCGCATCAAAGCGGGTGGCCATCGCGACGCGCGCTTCCTTGCTAACCAGGAGCTTTTGCCTGAAATGGTCGCGGAGATTGCAAAGCCCGGCGATTTTGTGGTTCTCTTAGGGGCTGGGAATATAACTTACTGGGCAGTCGCGCTGCCCAAGCAACTGGAAGGTCTTTCGGGAAAGTCTGCATGAAACAGGTGAATGGGGAAAAGCTTCTCGAGTCTCTCGGAGAAGGTGTGAAAGATATCCGCGGCCGTATCACGCCGGATGCCCCCATGGACCGTGTCACCTGGTTCCATGCTGGCGGTCTTGCCGAGCTGATGTTCCAGCCGCACGACGAGGCGGACCTTATCGCATTCCTGAAAATCCTGCCGGAAGAGGTGCCGCTGACGGTCGTGGGCGTCGGTTCGAACATTCTCGTGCGCGATGGCGGCATTCCGGGCGTCGTCTTGCGCCTTTCTGCCAAGGGCTTCGGTTCGGTCGAGCTTGCGGGCGACAACCGCATTCTCGCCGGTGCGATCTGCCCGGACAAGCATGTGGCCGCGATGGCGATGGACAACGGCATCGGCGGCCTCCATTTCTTCTATGGCATCCCGGGCAGCATCGGCGGCGCGGCGCGCATGAACGCCGGCGCCAATGGCAGCGAGACCCGCGATCGTTTGGTCGAGGTCAATGCCATCGACCGCAAGGGCAACAAGCTCGTGCTGTCGAACCCAGACATGGGATATTCCTACCGTCATTCCACGGCCTCACCTGACCTCATCTTCACCTCCGTGCTTTTCGAGGGCTATCGGGAGGAGCGGGCGAAGATCCGTGCCGACATGGATGCGGTGCGCAATCACCGCGAGACGGTGCAGCCGATCCGCGAGAAGACCGGCGGTTCGACCTTCAAGAATCCCGAAGGTCATTCGGCCTGGAAGCTGATCGACGAAGCGGGCTGCCGGGGTCTCGTCATCGGCGGCGCGCAGATGTCGTCGCTTCATTGCAATTTCATGATCAATATGGGGCAGGCGACCGGCTACGATCTCGAATATCTCGGAGAGCAAGTTCGCCGTGAAGTCTTCGAAAATTCCGGCATCAAGCTCGAATGGGAAATCAAGCGTCTCGGCGTCTTCATGCCGGGCCGCGAGGTGCGCCCGTTCCAGGGTGTGACCAGCGAATAGCCATTTTTATCTATCCAGAACGGCCAGTTGATTGGCAGTAACGAAAAAGGCCGCGACGGGAAACCGCCGCGGCCTTTGATTGATCTGGAGGCAAGTCTCGATCAGACTTCTTCGCGGCCGGATGCGAGGATCGAGATCAGCGTGATCACGGAAGCAAGGCCGAGATAATAGCCGACATAAAGCATGCCGTAGTTCGTCTGCAGCCAGGTGGCGATATAGGGGGCCAGCGAAGCGCCGAAGATGCCGGCAAGATTGAAGGTGATCGACGAGCCGGTGTAGCGCACTGCGGTCGGGAAGGGGGCCGCCAGCGCCGTGCCGATCAGGCCGTATGTCATGCCCATGAGTGCCATGGCCACAATCGCGAAGACGACGATGCTGCCTTCGCCGCCGGTCATCAGGCCGGGCAGGAAGAACGAGAAGATGCCGATCAGGACGGTGGTAAGGATCAGCACTTCGCGGCGTCCGAATTTTTCAGCGAGCCTGCCGGCGACCGGGATGAAGATGCCGAAGGCGATCGAGCCGACAATCTGGATTTCCAGCGCGTCCAGGAAGGGAATTTTCAGAACCTTGACGTTGTAGGACAGCAGATAGGCCGAGCCGATGTAGAAGAGCACGAAGGTTGCGAGCGCCACGAAGGTGCCGAGGAACAAGCTTCGCTTATGCTTGCGGAACAGTTCCGCAACCGGCACGGCAACGCGCTCATGCTTGTCAATTGCCTTCTGGAAGGCCGGCGTTTCAGTGATCGAAAGACGAACCCACAGGCCGATGACGATCAGGACGATCGAGGCGATGAATGGAACGCGCCAGCCCCAGCTCAAAAGCGCCTCCTGCGAGATGACCTGCAGCAACAGCCAGAAGACGCCTGAGGAGAGGAAGAGGCCGACGGGTGCGCCGAGCTGCGGGAACATGCCGTACCAGCTGCGCTTGCCTTCCGGCGCATTCTCGGTTGCGAGGAGAACAGCGCCACCCCATTCGCCACCGAGGCCGAAGCCCTGGCCGAATCGGCACAATGCGAGCAGCAGCGGCGCAACGACGCCGATCGACCCGTAGGAAGGCAGCAGGCCGATAACGACCGTAGAAATACCCATGGTCAGGAGAGCGGCGACCAGCGTGGTCTTGCGGCCGATCCTGTCGCCGAAATGACCGAAGACAACGGCGCCGAGCGGACGGGCGAAGAAGGCGATCGAGAAGGTGGCAAAGGAAGCGAGGAGGGCGGTGGTCGGATCGTTGTTCGGGAAGAACAGCGTCGGAAAGACCAGGACGGCTGCCGTCGCATAGACATAAAAATCAAAGAATTCGATCGTGGTGCCGACAAGGCTCGCGATCAGAACGCGCGCCGGTGAATTGACTTGCGCACTGTTCGATGAAGCGGAGGTCGGCGATACGGGAGATATCGCGTCAGACATTTTTATTCCATTCGGGATTCATAAAGAGCGCCCTTGGAAAGGGTCGAAGGGCTCTTAACGCAATTTGAATTCCGCGCAAACGCCGAATGGGCAAGAAAGTGATGAAATTCGATGCAGCCGCACCCGATGATTTCTTCTCGCGTGCCATGATCAGCTGCTTGGGAAGCGCTACCTGAAATTGATGGGATTGACGGGAATCACTTTTAAGCGACTTCCTTGTTCGCTCTCTGATTGAGATCGAAGGAAGAAAATATGCAGAAAAACCTTGTTGCAGAGTTTTTGGGGACGTTCTTGCTGGTCTTTGGCGGATGCGGAAGTGCCGTTCTTGCTGCAGCCTTTCCGGACCTTGGAATCGGCTTTGCCGGTGTTTCACTGGCATTTGGCCTGACCGT
Source organism: Rhizobium mongolense USDA 1844 (assembly GCF_000419765.1). Classification (GTDB taxonomy): domain Bacteria; phylum Pseudomonadota; class Alphaproteobacteria; order Rhizobiales; family Rhizobiaceae; genus Rhizobium; species Rhizobium mongolense. The sequence continues at coordinate 322,949 of NZ_ATTQ01000004.1, forward strand.
GCTGACGATGGCTTACGCCGTGGGCGGCGTTTCGGGAGGCCATTTCAATCCGGCCGTTTCCGTCGGCCTTGCGGTCGCCGGCCGATTCCCGGTGGGACGCCTCATTCCCTATATCGTCGTGCAGGTGATCGGTGCCATTGTAGCCGCCGCGCTCCTCTATATCGTTGCAAGCGGCAAGGCCGGCTTTGAACTGGGAGGTTTTGCCTCCAACGGCTATGGAGAGCATTCTCCCGGCGGCTATTCGCTGACTTCGGCATTGGTCATCGAAGTCGCCCTCACGCTGTTCTTCCTGATCGTCATTTTGGGCTCCACACATGGCAGGGCACCAACTGGCTTTGCCCCGCTTGCGATCGGCCTGGCGCTGACGCTGATCCACCTGATCTCGATCCCGGTGACGAACACATCCGTCAATCCCGCTCGCTCGACAGGCCAGGCTCTCTTTGTCGGCGGTTGGGCGCTGCAGCAGCTTTGGCTCTTCTGGCTGGCGCCGATCGCCGGCGCTGCGCTTGGCGGGCTTGTCTGGAAACTGCTAGACAAGGACGACTGAGGACGGCTTTCGCTGTCTGTCGGGGCGAACCCGCATAGGTCATCTATGCGGGTTTTTTCATGCTGTGAGCGAACTTCAGCATGCTCCCGCAACGCGCTGATTTCGAGTCGGAAACATGCAGGCTGAGTGAGGTTGCTGAGGGGTGGAAACGTCTCGGGTGGGCACCGGTTAATAAAAGTAAACACTTCATTAACCATAATGTTGTCATATCGCTCCCATGTCTGAGGCGAAGCGGATTCGCGGGCAAGCTTGGTGCAAGCCTCGAAAATCAGGCTGAGGTTTATTTTGGGGGTACGTATGAGTCGCAAGCATGTCGCTGTCCTGATGGGCGGATTTTCCTCGGAGCGGCCGGTGAGCCTGTCTTCGGGAACGGCTTGCGCGGATGCTCTCGAAGGCGAGGGCTTCCAGGTTACGCGGATCGATGTCGATCGCGATATTTCCGCGAAGCTGGCGGCGCTTCGTCCCGATGTCGCCTTCAATGCGCTGCATGGCCCCTTCGGCGAGGACGGCACGATCCAGGGCATCCTCGAATATCTCGAAATTCCCTACACGCATTCCGGCGTTCTTGCCTCTGCGCTTGCGATGGACAAGGGCAAGGCCAAGGGGGTTGCGGCAGCGGCCGGCGTCCCTGTGGCGCAATCGGAAGTCATCAATCGTTTCGCCTTTCCGGCCGAGCATCCAATGAAACCGCCCTATGTCGTGAAGCCTGTCCGGGAGGGCTCCAGCTTCGGTGTCGTGATCGTTCAGGAGGATCAGGCTCATCCGCCGCAGATCATCAGTTCGCCGGAGTGGCGCTATGGTGAAGAGGTCATCGTCGAGCGGTATGTCTATGGCCGCGAACTGACATGCGGTGTCATGGGCGACAAGGCTCTCGGTGTGACCGAAGTGGTGCCGCAGGGTCACAACTTCTATGACTATGATGCCAAGTATGCTGCGGGCGGCTCAAAACACGTCATCCCGGCGAAAATTTCACCGAATATTTACCAAAAAATACAATCATTGGCGTTAAGGGCGCATCAAGCAATTGGTTGTCGTGGGGTCAGTCGGTCTGACTTCCGTTACGACGACCGGTTCTCCGAAGATGGTGAAGTTATCTGGCTGGAAGTGAATACCCAGCCGGGCATGACGCCAACCTCCCTTGTGCCCGAAATGGCCGGCCATGCCGGTTATTCCTTTGGTGAATTCTTGCGTTGGATGGTGGAGGACGCCTCTTGTTCTCGTTGACGGTGAAAAGGATAGGGCGCCCAAGCCGTCAACCGAGCATCGCTCTTGCTGAAGGCGATGGGCGGATGGTTCTCCCGCGTCCGCTGCGCCGCGCGGTGCGCTTCCTCGTCAGTCTCGGAACTGGCCGTATCCACATCCCTGCGCATACCGGGACAATTTCTGCCCTCGCATTCTTCGCGGCGACCGGTCTCTACGGCATGTCGCTCGGCGGCCATACGGAAACGGTCGCGCAAGCGGCGACGACGGCTGCCGGCTTCGCCATCGAAGATGTGAAGGTTTCCGGCAATTCCGAAACCTCCGAAATCGAAATCTTTGAACTCCTTGGTCTCGACGGAACGACGTCGCTGGTCGCGCTCGATGTCGATGCTGCGCGCCGGAAGATCGTCAAGCTTCCGTGGGTCGAAAGCGTCGAGGTCAGAAAGATTTATCCGAAGACGATCGAGGTCAAGCTCAAGGAGCGCCAGGCCTATGCGATCTGGCAGCATGGGCAGGAGCTTTCGCTGATCGAAAGAAATGGCAGCGTCATTGCGCCGCTTCGCGACAACAAGTTTTCGACGTTGCCGCTCGTTGTCGGCCGAGATGCAGAAAGTGCTGCGGCTTCGCTCGAAGGCGAGTTTTCGAAGTGGCCGGACATCACGTCGCGCGTGAAGGCTTACGTCTGGGTATCCGGCCGACGCTGGGATCTGCACATGGATAACGGCGTGGTGGTGAAGCTGCCGTCAGACGATGTCGATCAGGCGCTCGCCAGGCTGTCGAAATTCAACAAGGAACAGGATCTTCTGGCGCGGGACATCGCAGCGGTCGATCTCAGGCTGGTGGACAGGACCGCGATCCAACTGACCCCGGAGGCCATGGCGCGCCGGCAGGTCGTTCTCGATCTGCGGACAAAGGATTTGAAGAAGGCGGGGCAGAATATATGAGCTTGTTCGGTTCGTCCCATTTCGGATTGCCGCGCCTGAAGCCGCTGTCGTCGAAGCGGTCGCATATCGTTTCGGTGCTCGACATCGGATCGACCAAGGTCGTTTGCATGATCGGCCGCCTGACGCCTCGCGAAGAGAGCGAGATTCTTCCGGGCCGCACGCACGACATCGAAATCATCGGCATCGGCCACCAGCGCTCCCGCGGCATCAAGACCGGTGTCATCGCCGATCTCGATGCGCTCGAAGGCGTCATCCGACTTGCCGTCGATGCGGCCGAGCGTATGGCGGGCCTTACCGTCGAAAGCCTGATTGTCAATCTGACGGCTGGCCGTCTCGGCAGCGACATCTACACGGCGACGATTGATCTCGGCGGCCAGGAAGTCGAACTCAACGATCTCAAGAAGGTGCTTGCAGCCGCCTGCCAGCAGTCGCTGCGCCAGGATCGCGCCGTGCTGCACTCTCTCGCAACCGGCTTCTCGCTCGATGGCGAACGCGGTATCCGCGACCCGCTGGCGATGTACGGCGATGTGCTTGGCGTCGACATGCATGTCGTGACCGCCGAACGTGCCGCATTGAAGAACCTCGAGCTCAGCGTCAATCGCGCGCATCTCTCCGTCGAGGGCATCGTTGCGACACCGTACGCCTCCGGGCTGGCCGCTCTCGTCGACGACGAAGTCGAGCTCGGCTGCTGCGCGATCGACATGGGCGGCGGCGCGACGACGATCTCGGTCTTTGCCGAAGGCAAGCTCGTCCACACGGATGCCGTCGGTCTTGGGGGCCTTCACGTCACGACCGATCTGGCGAGAGGCCTTTCGACCCGCATCGAGGACGCGGAGCGCCTCAAAGTGGTTCACGCTTCGGCATTCTCGAACTCCTCCGACGAGCGCGAGCTCATCTCGATCCCGCCGATCGGGGAAGACGAGCGCGATCAGCCGACGCAGGTGCCGCGCGCGCTCGTTTCGCGCATCGTCGGTGCACGCATCGAGGAAACGATGGAATTGATCCGCGACCGGATCCAGCGCTCTGGCTTCAGCCCGATCGTCGGAAAGCGTGTCGTGCTGACGGGCGGCGCAAGCCAGTTGACCGGTCTTGCGGAAGTGGCGCGGCGCATCCTGGCGCGCAATGTCCGCATCGGCCGTCCGATGGGCGTCTCGGGTCTGCCGACGGCAGCCAAGGGACCGGCGTTTTCGACGGCGGTCGGACTGATGATCTATCCGCAGGTCGCGGACATGGAAACACATGCGTCACAGAGCGGCCTGCTCATGTCGCTTGGGGGTAATAACAGCCGCATCGCCCGGATGGGCCAGTGGCTGAAGGAAAGCTTCTGAAGTTGAGTGAATTGGCCGGCGTGGCGATGCGGCCATAAAGAGAAGGAACAGGTACCATGACTATCAAGCTGCAAAAGCCGGATATCACTGAGCTGAAGCCGCGTATCACCGTGTTCGGTGTCGGCGGCGGCGGCGGCAATGCTGTCAACAACATGATCTCTGCCGGTCTCCAAGGCGTCGACTTCGTCGTTGCCAATACGGATGCCCAGGCGCTGACCATGACGAAGGCCGAACGCATCATCCAGCTCGGCGCCAACGTCACCGAGGGTCTCGGTGCCGGTTCGCAGCCGGAAGTCGGCCGCGCAGCCGCCGAAGAGTGCATCGATGAGATCATCGATCACCTCAGCGGCACGCATATGTGCTTCGTCACCGCCGGCATGGGCGGCGGCACAGGCACGGGTGCTGCCCCGGTCGTCGCGCAGGCCGCCCGCAACAAGGGCATCCTGACCGTCGGCGTCGTCACCAAGCCGTTCCACTTCGAAGGCGGCCGCCGCATGCGTCTTGCCGAATCCGGCATCGAGGAACTGCAGAAGTCGGTCGATACGCTGATCGTTATTCCGAACCAGAACCTCTTCCGTATCGCAAACGACAAGACGACCTTCGCCGATGCTTTCGCCATGGCCGACCAGGTTCTCTATTCGGGCGTTGCGTGCATCACCGATCTGATGGTGAAGGAAGGTCTCATCAACCTCGATTTCGCCGACGTCCGCTCGGTCATGCGCGAAATGGGCCGCGCGATGATGGGTACCGGCGAAGCATCCGGCCAAGGCCGCGCGATGCAGGCTGCCGAAGCTGCAATCGCCAACCCGCTGCTCGACGAAACCTCGATGAAGGGTGCTCAGGGCCTCCTGATCTCCATCACCGGCGGCCGCGACCTGACGCTCTTCGAAGTCGACGAGGCTGCGACCCGCATTCGCGAAGAAGTCGATCCGGATGCCAACATCATCCTCGGCGCGACCTTCGACGAATCGCTCGAAGGCATCATCCGTGTCTCCGTCGTTGCGACCGGTATCGACCGTGCGATGAACGAAGCTGCTGCCAAGAACTTCCAGCCTGCCGCAAAGCCAGCTATCCGTCCTTCCGCGGCCGTTGCTCCGGCACCGGCCGCAGTTCAGCCTGCGCCAGTCATGCAGGCACCGAAGCCGGCCGATCCGATCGCGCAGACCATCCGCATGGCGGAAGCCGAGATGGAACGCGAGCTCGAAATCCCTGCTCCGCGCCCTGCAACTCCGGTTCAGCAGCCTGTTGCTCAGGACGCGTTCCGTCCGCAGAGCCGCATCTTCGCAGCCGCTCAAGAAGCTCCAGCCGCTCGTCCGGCTCCGGTGCAGTCCGCACCGGCACCCGTTATGACCCAGCCGGCGCCGCAGCCGGTCATGCAGCAGCCGGTTCGCCAGGAACCTGCCATGCAGCAGCCGGTCCGCATGCCAAAGGTCGAGGACTTCCCGCCGGTCGTTCAGGCCGAGATCGATCACCGCGCCCAGCCAGCTGCCGCACAGGCGCATGAGGAACGCGGCCCGATGGGTCTGCTGAAGCGAATCACCAATTCGCTCGGCCGCCGCGAAGAGGAAGTCGCCCCCGAGATGACGGCAGCGCCTGCCGCCGCTTCGCAGCAGCGCCGCCCGCTTTCGCCCGAGGCGAGCCTTTATGCGCCACGCCGCGGCAATCTCGACGACCAGGGCCGCAGTGTTCCGCAGGCCCGCATGATGCAGGAAGACGACCAGCTCGAGATTCCTGCTTTCTTGCGCCGCCAGTCGAACTGAGCGGACACAGAATCGCCACGCATGCGCCCGGGATCACGGTCCCGGGCGCAGCTGTATCAAAGCGTCATATAAGTTGATGATTCCTAAATCATTTCAAGCGGATGCTTTCGTAACAAAGCGAAACGAACAGTGATTTGGATTGGAGCCCGGCCGCACGTATGTATGACGTCATGGGACCGTGCCTTTGCCGTCTTCATGGCGACAATTCGGCGGTGGGCAAAACAGGTTGGCGGTTTGTTTTCGGTGCTTTGGGCGCTACGGACCGTAAATGCAATAAAGGCAGAATTTTATGGTTATTGGCATGCTTGGCTTCCAGACGACGGTTTCGCGCCCGGTGACCCTTTCGGGCACCGGCGTCCATTCCGGCGCGGAAGTCACCATTACTTTCAATCCGGCTGAAGTCGATACCGGCGTTGTTTTCCATCGCATGCATGACGACGGCAGCGTTACCGAACTGCGTGCCGTCTCCGCTCAGGTCGGCAGCACCGATCTCTGCACCGTCCTTGGCTTTTCCCCGGCGCATTCGGTTGCGACGATCGAACATGTCATGGCAGCGCTCTACGCGCTCGGTCTCGATAACGTCGTGATCGAGGTACATGGCGCCGAAATGCCGATCATGGACGGCAGCTCGGCACCCTTTATCGAGGCGATCGAGCAGGTTGGCCTCGTTTCGCTCGGTGTGAAGCGCCGCTATATCCGCATCACCAAGCCGGTTCGCATTGAGCATGGCGGCTCCTGGAGCGAGTTCCGCCCGTATGACGGCACGCGCTTCGAAGTCGAGATCGATTTCGAATGCCCGCTGATCGGCCATCAGAAGTGGGAAGGAAATCTGACGGCAGCGACCTTCAAGTCCGAACTGTCGCGCGCACGCACCTTCGGCTTCATGCGCGACGTGGAGCGTCTCTGGGCCTCCGGCCACGCGCTCGGTTCGTCGCTTGAGAATTCCGTCGTCATCTCCGACGACAATACGGTCATCAACGTCGAAGGCCTGCGCTACGCAAAGGATGAGTTCGTGCGTCACAAGGCGCTCGATGCCGTCGGCGACCTGGCGCTTGCCGGTGCTCCCTTCATCGGCTGCTACCGCTCTTATCGCGGTGGTCACAAGATGAATGCCAATGCTTTGAAGGCACTGCTCAGCGACACGACTGCCTATGAAGTTGTCGAGACTTCTGCTGCGCGCCCGCGCGTTACACCCCGCGATTTCGTCGCCGTTAACGCTCCCGGATTCGCCCCCTGGTCGGCATGACCTCCACACCAAATTTCAGGCCAGGGCCGCCTCCTTCGGGAGGCGGTTTTTTTATGTACTTCCGTAAGCCGATAACTGTTCTCCAGCATATGCTTAGGAGCAACGGGTCCGATTAAAGTCAAAAACCGGGATATTCTGACGCTTGCTGCCACAAAAATGCGTTAATGGCTCATCATTGCGTTGCTCTCGCCACACATTTGTGGCTAGAAACGCCGGCGAGGTGTGGCTGCCGCAGGGTGGGGTAGCGGCAGTTGGGATTCTTCTATGGATTATGCAAGGTCTGAAGGTATGATGAAGACAGCGCGCGCTTTGCTCGCATCGCTCGTGATTTTGAGTGCAGGCGCCTTGATTTCCAGTTGCCAGTCGGACCCTGATATCGACATCACCAAGCTCGGCCTTAACAACGATCCGCCGGACGTCCTCTACAATCAGGCGCTTGCCAACATGAAGGCCGGCAACATGGCCGAAGCCGCGCGCAAGTTCGACGCGATCGACCGCGAAAACCCGTTTTCCGAATGGGCGCGCAAGGCTCTCGTGATGAGTACCTTCGTGAAGTACCGCCAGGGCAAGATCGACGACGCCCTCGCATCGGGCAACCGCTATATGGCGCAATATCCGAAGTCTGAAGATGCGGCATATGTTCAGTACCTGATCGGCCTCAGCTATTCGAAGCAGATTTCCGACGTGACGCAGGATCAGCGGGCTTCCTCCAAGACCATCGAAGCCATGCAGGCCGTCATCGACAACTATCCGGACTCCGAATATGTCGACGACGCGCAGGCAAAGATCCGCTACGCCCGCGACCAGCTCGCCGGCAAGGAAATGCAGGTCGGCCGTTATTATCTCGAGCGCAAGGAATATCTTGCAGCCGTCTCCCGCTTCCGTATCGTGGTTGAGAAGTATCCGAACACGAATCAGATCGAGGAAGCGCTGGCGCGTCTCGTCGAGGCCTATTACGCGATGGGAATCGTCGAAGAAGCCCAGACGGCAGCCGCTGTTCTCGGTCACAACTATCCGGATAGCCAGTGGTACGCCGATTCCTTCAAGCTGCTGCAGTCGGGCGGTGCCGAGCCCCGGGAGAACAAGGGCTCCTGGATTTCCGCAGCCGGCAGGAAGCTGCTGCTCGGCTCGTGAGGCCTGACACGCAATGCTGATCCAGCTTTCGATCCGCGATATCGTTCTGATCGAGCGGCTGGATCTTGCCTTCGAAACCGGGCTCTCGGTTCTGACGGGCGAAACCGGTGCCGGAAAATCCATTCTCCTCGACAGTCTTTCGCTGGCGCTTGGCGGGCGCGGCGACGGCGACCTCGTGCGCCACGGCGAGGACAAAGGGCAGGTGACGGCCGTCTTCGACGTGCCAATGGATCACGGTGTCCGCCAGCTTCTGCGCGAGAACGGGATTGATGACGAGGGCGACCTCATCTTCCGGCGCCAGCAATCGGCCGACGGCCGCACCAAGGCCTATGTCAACGATCAGCCGGTAAGCGTGCAGCTGATGCGCCAGGCCGGACAGATGCTCGTCGAAATCCACGGCCAGCACGATGACCGCGCGCTTGTCGATACGCATGCGCACCGGCTTCTGCTCGATGCCTTCGCCGGCATCAACGAGGATGCGGCGGCAGTCTCGGAGCTTTACCGCATCTGGCGCGACGCGGAGCGAACGCTGAAAAAGCATCGCGAAAAGGTGGAGAACGCGGCCCGCGAAGCCGACTACCTCCGGTCCTCCGTCGACGAGTTGGAAAAGCTCTCGCCGCAAGACGGCGAGGAGGAGGAGCTTGCCGAGCGCCGCCAGAAGATGATGAAAGCGCAACGCATTGCAGGCGACATCGCCGAGGCCTCCGAGTTTTTGAACGGCAATGCCTCACCGGTGCCCCATATCGCCTCGCTGGTGCGCCGCCTGGAGCGCAAGAGCCACGAGGCGCCCGGACTGCTGGAAGACACTGTGGCGCTGCTCGATGCGGCTCTGGACCAGCTTTCAAACGCGCAGATGGAAGTGGAGGCAGCACTCCGAAAGACGGAATACGATCCGAAGGAACTGGAGCGTGTCGAGGAGCGACTCTTTGCCCTGCGCGCCGCGTCCCGCAAATATTCCGTGCCTGTGACCGAGCTTCCAGCCCTTGCCGTGCGGATGATCGCCGACCTTGCCGATCTCGATGCCGGCGAGGAGAAGCTGGTGAAGCTCGAAGCTGAGGTCGGTGTCGCCAAGGCGAATTACGATGCCGCGGCCCGCTCGCTTTCGGACAAGCGTCACCACGCAGGCGAAGCGCTCGCCGCCGCCGTCATGGCGGAACTGCCGGCGCTCAAGCTGGAGCGTGCGCGCTTCATGGTCGAGATGATGACCGACGCGGCAGACGCAACGGCCGAGGGCATCGATGTCGTCGAGTTTCACGTTCAGACGAATCCAGGGACGCGTCCGGGCTCGATCATGAAGGTGGCATCGGGCGGCGAGCTTTCGCGCTTTCTGCTTGCTCTGAAAGTGGCGCTTGCCGATCGCGGTTCGGCGCCGACGCTCGTCTTTGACGAAATCGACACCGGTGTCGGTGGCGCCGTTGCCGATGCGATCGGCCAGCGACTGAAGCGGCTCTCCGACCGCGTGCAGGTTCTCTCGGTCACCCATGCCCCGCAGGTCGCCGCGCGTGCAGCAACGCACCTGCTTATCTCCAAGGGACCGGTTTCCGACGGCTCTGAGAAGATTGCCACGCGCGTCGCGACGATGGCGCATAAGGACCGCACGGAAGAAATCGCCCGCATGCTTGCTGGAGCCTCCGTGACCGAAGAGGCAAGGGCGGCTGCGGCTCGACTTTTGGCGGGAAATGGTTAGGCACAAGGTCATACCGTCTTATTGATCTTCACCCTAACCCTCTCCCCGTTTTGACGGGGAGAGGGACGTGCTTCACGCAAGTGCACGTTCTGCTGAAATGGCGCGGCATATACCTTCATCCCGTCAGAACGGGGAGAAGGAGCCGGCAGGCGGAAGAAGGGCCGCCTCATCCGCCTCTCTTTCAATCCATAATTTTTGCTCTAAAACGGTTCCAGATTCTCTGGAGTGATCCCGTATGCCGACCGAGTCCGTTGCAGTTGAAGACCTGACGATCGATGATGCCGCCACCGAGCTCGCGCGGCTGGCGAAAGAGGTCGCCCATCACGACGCGCTCTATCATGGCAAGGATCAACCGGAGATTTCGGACGCCGATTACGATGCGCTGAAGCGGCGCAACGATGCGATCGAGGCGCGGTTTCCGGCGCTGATCCGCGAAGACAGCCCGTCGCGCCGCGTCGGCGCGGCACCTTCGGTGACCTTTGCGCCGGTCGTCCATGCGCGCCCGATGCTGTCGCTCGACAATACGTTTTCGCAGGAGGACGTGCAGGATTTTGTGGCCAGCGTCTATCGCTTCCTCGGGCGCCTGCCGGACCAGTCGATCGCCTTTACCGCCGAACCGAAGATCGATGGGCTCTCCATGTCGATCCGTTACGAGAACGGCAGGCTGGTGACGGCTGCAACGCGCGGCGACGGCACGACGGGCGAGAACGTCACGGCCAATATCCGCACCATCAAGGAGATTCCGAAAGAACTGCCAAGGGGAGTGCCGGCCGTCGTGGAAGTGCGCGGTGAAGTCTACATGGCAAAGAGCGACTTTATGGCGCTCAACAAGCAGATGGAGGCCGAGGGAAAGCAGACCTACGTCAACCCGCGCAACACGGCAGCCGGATCGCTGCGCCAGCTCGACGCGAAGGTGACAGCAAGCCGCAAGCTGAAATTTTTTGCCTACGCCTGGGGCGAAATGTCCGACATGCCGGCCGACACGCAATTCGACACGGTACAGCTCTTCAAGGATTGGGGCTTTCCGGTCAATCCGCTGATGAAGCGGCTGAATTCTGTTGCCGATATCCTCGCCCATTACGACGATATCGGCCTGAAGCGCCCCGACCTCGACTACGATATCGACGGCGTCGTCTATAAGGTCGACAGCCTTGAACTGCAGCAGCGCCTTGGCTTTCGCTCGCGCAGCCCGCGCTGGGCGACGGCGCATAAATTCCCGGCGGAACAGGCCTTCACCACCGTCGAGAAGATCGAGATTCAGGTGGGGCGTACCGGCGCATTAACGCCTGTTGCGCGGCTTACGCCCGTCACCGTCGGTGGTGTGGTAGTGACTAACGCGACGCTTCACAACGAGGATTACATCAAGGGTCTCGGCAATTCCGGTGAGCCCATTCGCGACGAGGAGCACGATATCCGGATCGGCGATACCGTGATTGTGCAGCGGGCGGGCGACGTCATCCCGCAGGTGCTCGATGTCGTCATGGAAAAGCGGCCGGCGGACGCGGCGCCCTACGAGTTTCCGAAGCGCTGCCCCGTCTGCGGTTCGCATGCGGTGCGCGAAAGAAACGAGAAAACCGGAAAGCTCGATTCGGTCACGCGCTGCACCGGCGGCTTCGTGTGCCGGGCGCAGGCAACCGAGCATCTCAAGCATTTTGTGTCGCGCAATGCCTTCGATATCGAGGGGCTGGGATCGAAGCAGATCGACTTCTTCTTCGAGAGCGAGGAGGAGGCACTGAGGATCCGCACGGCGCCGGATATCTTCACGCTGGAGCGGCGCCAGCAGAATTCGTTGACGAAGCTCGAAAATATCGAAGGCTTCGGCAAGGTCAGCGTCGGCAAGCTTTATGCGGCGATCAACGAACGGCGCAGCATCGCGCTTCACCGCTTCATCTACGCGCTGGGCATCCGCCATGTCGGCGAGACGACGGCGAAGCTGCTGGCGCGCTCCTACGGCACCTATGAGACCTTTGCCGCGGCGATGAAAGAGGCCGCGCCACTCTCCGGCGATGCCTGGAACGACCTGAACGCCATCGAAGGCATCGGTGAGATCGTCGCCCGCGCGATCGTGGAGTTCTACAAGGAGCCGCGCAATGTCGAGGTGATCTCGGCACTGCTTTCGGAAGTGACGCCGCAGGAGGCGGAGCGGCCGGTCACCTCCGATAGCCCGGTTTCCGGCAAGACGGTGGTCTTCACCGGCTCGCTCGAGAAGTTCACCCGCGACGAGGCCAAAGCCAAAGCCGAGAGCCTTGGCGCAAAGGTTGCCGGATCGGTCTCCAAGAAGACCGATATCGTCGTTGCCGGACCCGGTGCGGGCTCGAAGCTCGACAAGGCGCGCGAGCTTGGCGTCCAGACCATGGATGAGGACGAGTGGCTGGCGCTGATCCGTGGATAAGCTCACTTGAGGATCCTCAGACGAAGGTGCCTTTAAGCGTTTGGTAGTGGCTCAGAGCGGCTAGAGGCGCACCCGCGCCATCGCATAAGCGTCGACATACCCCCCGGCACGGAAGGCGAAGGCCTTGAGCAGGCCCTCCTCTTCGAAGCCGAATCTTCTGTAGAGGGCGATCGCGGCCTCGTTGTCGGTGTACACCGATAGTTCCAGTCGTTTTATGTTCAGCCAGTTGTCGGCCATGTCGATGAGTTCGGCGAGCAGTGCACTGCCGATGCCCTTGCCGGTGAAGTCGTCGTGGACGCCCATGCCGATGTTGGCTGCATGGCTGCGCCGCCCCAGATAGCGCATCATGCCTGCGTCACCGACGATCCGGTCGTCTAATTCCGCCACGAGGTTGACCTGGCCAGGGCCGGCGTTTTCAAAGCGTTTGCGGGTTTCGTCGATGGTTTGATACGGCAGGCGCAGGGTGCCGAAGCGGAAGCCTGGCAGGTTGATGAGCGCCGTCACCGCCTCGATATCGGAGGCGCGCAATGCCCGAATGATCAAGCCTGCCATCGCTGGCGGACGTTCGGATGGATTGTTTTCCAACGCTTTCAAAACGCTCTCCTTGAATTTGAAAGAGGAGAGCAGACTTCAAAAACCCTGCTCGCCTCGGCAGGGCTTTCGGGACTGATCGGACCGTTAACGTGCCAATTCTGCCCCCCACCCTGCATGGGTCGTGGTCATGTTAGTGGCCGTAAGATTGATGTTCGATCTGATCATCAGCAAAAAGTCGTTGATCCTTTCCCGAAAGTCAACCTGAGGCATTTGCCTGGCTGAAGCCGCGCGATAAGCCTGTCGTTGACGACAGAATCGCGGAGCAGCTTTGAAGACCATCGCCATCGATTTCGAAACGGCCAATGAGCAGCGCGGCAGCGCCTGTTCGGTCGGGCTTGCCTGGATCGATGAGGGCAGGGTCACTCGTGTCGAGGAACGGCTGATCCGGCCGAAGGATATGCGGTTTTCCGGGATGAATATCGCAATCCACGGCATCCGGCCCGAGCATGTGGAAGATGCGCCGGAATTTCCGGAAGTCATGGAGGAGTTCCACGATGATTTCCGGGGCGCGACGATGATCGCGCACAATGCCGCCTTCGATTTCAGCGTCTGGCGCGCCTCGCTCGACCTTTATCGCCAATCTTATCCGGAACTCACTTATCTCTGCAGCCTCAAGATGGCGCAGCGCATCTGGCCGCAGTTCTTCTCGCACAGATTGAACGTGATTGCCGAGCATCTCGGCCTGCGCTTTTCCCACCACAATGCCGCGGAGGATGCTGCCGTTTGCGCGCATGCGGCGATCGAGATGGCAAGGGCTGTCAAGGCCGCTGCGGTGCATGCCATTCCCGCGGCAATCGGAATGACACCCGGCAGGCTCACCGCAAGCGGCTACGAGCCCTGCACGTGCCGCAAGGCATAGCCAGCTTTCTTGTTTTGGCGGTGACCGTACTTATCTAGTGAAGCGGATTATTCACGGAGCCGCCATGTCCACTTTGCGCAAGCTTGTTCTTTCCGCCGTTTCGGTTGCCGCGCTTGGCGCAGGTGCTGCGTCTGCCGAGGTCGTCGGCAAGGTCGGCGTCGACTGGATCGGCAACGATATCATCGTCGATGCCATCGCCGATCCGGAGGTGAAGGGCGTGACCTGCCACGTGACTTATTTCGACCGCAGCGTGATCGACCGGGTGAAAAACGGCAACTGGTTCGAGGATCCCTCGAACAATTCGATCGCCTGCCGCCAGACGGGACCGATCGAAATCGGCGACATCAATCTCTCGAAAGATGGCGACGAGGTGTTCAAGGCGGGCATGTCGCTCATCTGGAAGAAGCTGGTCGTTAACCGCATCTACGACAAGACCAACGACACGCTGATCTATCTCGCACATTCGCGCGAGCTGACAGATGGCTCCGCGAAGATGTCGATCTCGACGATCCCGCTCTATGGCCAGAACGTCACCTGGAAGAACGGCAAGCCGCAATAACGAAAAGGCCCGGTTTTCGCCAGGCCCTTGGTTTTGAGCGGAAGGCTTCTTACGCAGCCTGTGCAAGTTCGTCGGCGATGACGGTGTCGAGGTTCAGGAAGCAGACCATGGTCTTTTCCAGCGCGACGATGCCGCGGCAGAAGGCGCGCTGGGCTTCCGGGATGATTTCCGGCGGCGGCTGCAGGTCTTCGCTTTTGATGGTCATCATGTCGGAAACCTGCTCGACGAGGAGGCCGACGAGCTTGCCGGCGATGTCGGTAACGATGATGGCGGAGCGCTCCGACGGCTCCGTCATCTTCATGCCGAGACGGCAGGCCATGTCGATGACCGGGATCACTGCACCGCGAAGGTTGATGAGGCCGAGCACGTAGGGCGGCGTATGCGGCATTGGCGTCACGGGTGCCCATCCGCGGATTTCGCGGATCGCCATGATGTCGATGCAGAATTCCTGTTCCGCGAGATGAAAGGAAACGATTTCGAGATGGGAACCGGCCTGTGTGATGATGGCGCTTGTCATGATCAGAATTCTTTCCAGTTGTCTCCGGCCGGAGCGGCCACGGCTTTGGCGGCGGCGCCGCCACTGAATGCGCCCGCGACTTTGCCAATCAGGCTCCGTGCAGGTGAAGGTTTCGGATGCGAGGCGGCGGTTGCTTCTCGCGGCGCGTGACGGGCGTTCATGCCCTCGCCGGTCTTGAACTGCCTACCCAGCCGGATCGGATTTCAGCGTCCGTGGTTGACGGCAGTGTTGATGTCGTTCAGTCCAAGGGATTTTTCGCTCGCAGAGGTTACGATTGATTTAACGTGCACCGCCGATGCGCAAACATGTGCCAAAGCGGAGGGTGAGGCAATTAATCACGGGCAGGAAAACGGGATGTTGAATTGCGTGCGTGACGCCGAAGAGCTATCAGGCGGGCAGTCGCGGGCCGCGCCGTCCGCTTGCTATCCGGGGTCGCAGACATGAAGAATTTCCGTGTTGCTGTTTGGGTGGCCGTCATCATCGTCGCGGCGGTGCTCGGATGGCTGACGCTGAACATCACGAAGACGAGGGATATGCCGCTCGCCGAGGGCCCGTTCGGCGTTCCGTTCACGCTCGTTTCGCAAAGCGGCGAGCCGATCACCGAGCAGGCGTTGCGCGGCAAGCCGACCGCGGTGTTCTTCGGCTTCACGCATTGCCCCGAGGTTTGCCCGACAACGCTCTTCGAGCTCAGTGGCTGGATGGAGAAGGTCGATCCGGCGGGCGACAAGATACAGGCCTATTTCGTCACGGTCGATCCGGAGCGCGATACGCCGGAAATCATGAACCAGTATGTCTCGAACGTTTCGAAGCGCATCACCGGCATCTCCGGTCCGCCGGAGAAGGTCGCCGACGTTATCAAGGGCTTCCGCGTCTACGCCAAGAAGGTGCCGGTCGATGAGAAGGATCCGAATGGCGAATATACGATGGATCATACGGCATCCGTCTTCCTCCTTGATTCGGAAGGCCGTTTCGCCGGCACGATCGCCTATGGCGAAAACCCGGACACGGCGGTAAAGAAGCTGGAGAATTTGATCAGCAAGGGATGAAACCATGGGGGCCGGGCATCGCAGCATCCTGATCGCCGGTGCCGGCGCGACGGGTCTTGCGGCAGCAATCGAGCTTGCCCGGCGAGGCTTTCGCCCGCGCATCATCGACAGCGATGCTGGCCCGGTGCCGCTTTCGGAAAGCCGGGCGCTCGGCATCAATGCGCGCACGCTGACCTTGCTTTCGCCTTCCCGGGCCGCTGACGCAATCCAGCAGGAGGCCTATCGGATCGATCGCTTTCGCGTACGGTCGGGCAAGAAAGTGCTTTTCGAAATCGATCCTTCCAAAATCGACGGCCGCTTTCCGGCAATCCAGGTGCTTGCGCAGGGCCATACGGAACGGCTGCTGCTCGGCAAGCTCTCCGACTATGAAGTCGAGCCTGAATGGCAGACGGTGCTTGAAAGCGTGACCGGCACGATGGACCGGCCGCAGGTGACGCTGCGCCGCGCAGACGGTTCCCGGGAGGAAATCGACCTCGATATCCTGATCGGTGCCGATGGCGCACATTCCACGGTGCGCAAGGCTGCAGGCCTCGGCTTCCCGGGCGAGGCGATCGAAAAGGCCTTCTATCTTGCGGACTACCGCTATCCGCGGCCGATCGATCCGCGTTACGTCGAGATCAGCCTGTTCAATCCCGGCATGGTCGGCCGGATTCCCGTTTCCGGCGAAACGGTGCGCTACCTCTCGACGCTTCCGGATTTCGAGAGCCGCATCGCCCATCCGGTGCCTGGCGGCGAATTGGTGTGGGCCGCGAATTTCCGCATCCATTTCCGGCATGTCGAGCGCATGTCGAAGGGTAACGTCTTCCTCGCTGGTGATGCGGCGCATATCCATTCGCCGGCGGGCGCCCGTGGCATGAATCTCGGCATCGAGGATGCCTGCTGGCTCGCCTATTTGATATCGGAAGGCAGGGAACAGGACTATGCGGACCTTCGAATGCCGGCGGTCAAAATGGTCTTGAAGCAGACCTATGGACTAACGAGGCTGGTGACCATGCACCATCCGGTTGCGACCGGCCTTCGCAATTTTTTCGCACCGCTGCTGATCCGCGTTCCGGGCTTTGCCAGGCGGTTTCTTCGTAGCGTTGCCGGTTATGACACGCCGCCGCCGATCTGGATCGACGGCGCGCAATAGAAATAGGAAAAGTTCGAGTGAGTGAAATTCGCCTGTATGTGACGACGGCCGAAAAGAAGGCCGGGCAGGTTCTCGATCTTCTGACCGAAGTTTTCGGTGAAGAGGACTTCGCGATTGCGACGACCGAGATCGACGAGAAGAAGGATATCTGGGAAGCCTCCGTCTATATGATGAGGGAGGACGAGGATGAGGTTCGCCTTCGCGTCGAGGAGGCGCTGAAGGCGCCGTTCCCCGACCTGAAGGTCGAGCGCGAAGTCATTCCCGATATCGATTGGGTGGCGAAATCCCTTGAAGGCCTGAAGCCTGTCCGGGCCGGGCGCTTCCTCGTGCATGGCTCGCATGACCGCGCCAAGGTCCGCCCCGGCGATATCGGTATCGAGATCGATGCGGGGCAGGCTTTCGGCACCGGCCATCATGGCACGACGGCCGGTTGCCTGGAGGTGATCGACAGTGTGTTGCGTTCGCGCCCGGTCGGCAATGCGCTGGACCTCGGCACGGGCAGCGGCGTCTTGGCGATTGCGGTGCGCAAGCTCAAGAATATCCCGGTTCTCGCAACCGACATCGATCCGATCGCCACGCGCGTCGCGGCCGAAAACATACGGCGTAACGGCATTGCCTCGGGGATCGTTGCGAAGACTGCGCCAGGCTTTCATTCGACGGCGTTTGCGCAACACGGGCCGTTCGACCTGATCATCGCCAATATTCTGGCGCGGCCGCTGATCAAGATGGCGCCGAAGCTGGCCGAACACCTGGCGCCTTCCGGTTCGGTGATCCTGTCCGGCATCCTCGCAGAACAGCGCTGGAAGGTGCTTTCGGCTTATAACGGCGCGAAGCTCCGCCACGTCCGCACCATCTGGCGAAACGGCTGGGTGACGATCCATCTCGACCGTCCGTAAGCTATCGGCAAAAAAGAAGGCGGTGCCAATGGCACCGCCTTCGACCGTTAAACGGCCATGCCCGCGAGCTCGAAGGAGGAGGAGCGCTCGAGCGGGCTCTACAGTTCTGATTGCCGGTCCGTTGAGGGAGGAGGAGAAACGAAGCGGCAAATAGCTCAGAACGCGTAGCTGGGTACACCCTTGTGGTGCGTAACCTTGTGGCCCGTGCCGAGCATCTTGAGGCTATCCCCATTGAGCGGGCGGCGGGCACCGATGACATGATGCACAGTCTGGCGTTCGCCAGCCTGCACCGGGCTGCTGTAAGCGAAGCGCGACAGAGAGGCAGACATTTTCATTTCCTTTTCGTTGCAGGCTCGGTTTCCGAACCCGTTTGATGCGCCGTATATAGCTATTCCCAAATCCTTAGGCAGAGGGTTTCGTTCATGGGAGCCATGCGTTGAATGCATAAAGCGTGCCAGTTTCGGCTTTCTTGTCACATTTCTGCCAAAATATTGAGCGGCCTGACATAGGACAAAGTGGCTGCTTTTTCTCCCATTGCCCTGATTTTTCGATAACATGGGCCGCCCGCTTTTCGGCGGATTCGGATATAGCTATTGGGTTTTCAGCATGTTCCAGTCTTTTGAGGTTACCTCTACGCCACAATTCGGCCGCGATCGGGTCGGGCAACTGCGCACGAGTTTCGAGGCGCTGAGCATCGATGCCTTTCTCGTGCCGCGTGCCGATGAGTACAACGGCGAATATGTGCCAGCGTGCGCGGAGCGCCTGGCTTGGCTGACCGGCTTCACCGGGTCTGCGGGCATTGCGCTCATCACCCATAGCCAGGCGATCATTTTCGTCGACGGCCGCTACGTCACGCAGCTTGCCGAGCAGGTTGATAGTTCCGTCTTTACCGGCGGCGACCTCGTCAACGAGCCGCCGCATGTCTGGATTCCCAAGAATGGCAAGCAGGGCATGCGTCTCGGCATCGATCCGTGGCTGCATTCCGGCGCCGACGTGCGGCGTCTCGAAAAGGCGCTTGCCGAGATCGGCGGCACGCTGGTGATTCTGCCACACAATCCGCTCGACAGGCTCTGGACGGATCGGCCGGCCGAACCACTCGGCGCCGTCGTCATCCAGAATGTCGCCCAGGCCGGCACGCTGGCAAAGGACAAGATCGCGACGATTGCCGCCGATCTCGCCAAGAAGAATGCGGCAGCCGTGCTGATCGCCGATCCGTCTTCGATTGCGTGGATCTTCAATATCCGCGGTGCCGACGTTCCACATACGCCGCATCCGCTTGCCCGGGCCATCATCCATGCCGACGGCAAGGCCGAGCTGTTCCTTGATAAGCGCAAGACCAGCATCGAGCCGGAAGCCTATCTTGCGCAGATATGCGTGCAACTGCCGCCGTCTTCGCTCGACGAGCGGCTTGCGACCGTGTCGAAGGATGGCCGCCGGGTTATGATCGATCCGGACATCGCCTCCCATGCGCTTGCCGACATCATCCGCAAGGCAGGCGGCGAAGTGGTGGAGGGTGCCGATCCTGCCAAGCTGCCGCGGGCGGTGAAGAACAGCGTCGAACTCAACGGCTCGGCGGCGGCCCACCTGCAGGACGGCGCGGCGATGGTCGAGTTCCTCTATTGGCTGTCGCAGGAAAAGCCGGGCACGGTCACGGAGATTGCCGCAGCCGAGAAGCTAGAGGCCGTGCGCGCCAGCGTCGGCCAGAACATGCAGAACCCGCTCAAGGATGTTTCCTTCGACACGATTTCCGGCGCCGGCGAGCATGCCGCGATCATGCACTACCGTGTAACGGTCGACACCGACCGGACGATCAATGCCGGGGAGCTTTTCCTGATCGATTCCGGCGCGCAATACATCAATGGCACTACGGACATCACCCGCACCGTCGCCATCGGCGCGGTTTCGCAAGAGCAGAAACGCTTTTTCACACTCGTGCTGAAGGGCATGATCCAGATCAGTACGGCGCGCTTTCCGAAGGGCACGCGGGGCTGCGATCTAGATCCGCTGGCGCGCATCGCGCTCTGGCGGGCGGGCGTCGATTTCGGGCACGGCACCGGCCACGGCGTCGGCTCGTATCTTTCCGTGCACGAGGGGCCACAGCGCATATCGAGGCTTTCGACGCAGGAACTGCTGCCCGGCATGATCCTTTCCAACGAGCCAGGTTATTACCGGCCGGGCAGCTTCGGCATCCGCATCGAAAACCTGATCTATGTGCGCGAGGCGGAGGACATCGAGGGCGGCGACATGCCGATGCTGGGCTTCGAGACGCTGACCTTCTGCCCGATCGACCGCACGATCGTTATCCCCGAATTGCTGACGCATGACGAGCTGCACTGGTTCAACGATTATCATGCCCGCACCCGCGAGGCGCTGATGCCGCTGATCCACGACAAGGACGTCAAGGCATGGCTGGAAAATGCGACCCTGCCGCTGGAATATTGAGGTTTAAAGCCGCGCGGCCCTAGAATCCGATCGTGCGGCGCCAGGCCATGACGGCGAGCCAGGCCGCGACGAGCATCCAGGTGTGCGACACCTTGAGACCGACGATGAGGGCGACGACAAGCGCCAGCTTGGAATCCCAACCGCCGTCGAAGAAGGCCGGTGCGACGATGGTCGTCAGCACTGCGGCAGGGACGGCGTTGAGGGCAGCCTCCATACGCGGCGGGATGCGTTTCATCGTGGTGATGAGCACATAGCCGCCAATGCGCGTTGCATAGGTCGCAACAGCCGATGCGAGGATCACAAGGACCATCTGAAGATCGAATTCCATGTCAGACCTCGTGCGGTTCGTTTTCGGGTTCGGGCTTGAGCGCGCCAGGCAATGGCAGCAGCGCAGCCAAGGTGATGCCGGCCGCAGCACCCAGGCTGACATGCCAGGGTGAGCCGACATAGTGGTAGGCGATCGCAGAGGCGACGGCGCTGACGAGGGCGACCGGCAGGAAGTTGTCGCGGTTGCGGAAGCCGAGCACGATACCGAGGAAATAGGCAGGCAGCAGGATATCTAGGCCGAGCGCCTTCGGGTCGCCGATGAAGCTGCCGAGCAGCCCGCCGAGAAGGCTGACCAGCACCCAAGGCACGTAGATGATGATGCCGAAGCCGAGGTACCAGATGAAGGTGACCGGCTTGCCCTCCTCGCCGCGCTTCACCATCTCGGCGAATTGCGGGTCGACGAGCAGGAAGAAGGTGAAGAACTTCTGCAGCGGCGTGAAATGGCGGAGGTAGCGCGCGATCGCCGCCGAATAGAGAACATGGCGGAAGTTGACGGCGAGAATGGAGGCGACGACGAGCCAGGCCTGGACGTTGTTTCCGAAAAGCTCG
Organism: Rhizobium mongolense USDA 1844; assembly: GCF_000419765.1. Taxonomy (GTDB): domain Bacteria; phylum Pseudomonadota; class Alphaproteobacteria; order Rhizobiales; family Rhizobiaceae; genus Rhizobium; species Rhizobium mongolense. Next base: position 344,108 of record NZ_ATTQ01000004.1, read on the forward strand.
ATGCCGACCATCTGGCTGGCACCCGCATAGACGGTGGCGCTCATCAGCGTCAGCTCGCCGAGCGACATGCCGTTATCAACGGCAAGGGCGCCGAATAGCGCTGCGAAAGGCGCGGACGCAACGGCGACGGTGAAGCCGCCCCGCAAACCCTCGACGAAATCCGCGCGACTCATCGGCACCTGTCCTTCTTCAAAAACGAACCTGCTCTATGTGCCCAGCGTCTCTGCCGCAATCGAATTTCCTTGATCGATCGATCGATTTCGCTGAACGGTGGGCAGCCCAGACAATGGCAGGAGACAAGACGATGAAGCCGATAGACTTTTCCAAGGAAGATAAGGCGGCGCTGATTGGGCGGATCCAGCACTTCTTCGACAAGGAACTGGATCAGCCGGTCGGGCTGCTCAAGTCGGAACTGGTCCTCGACTTCTTCGCCAAGGAGATCGGCGCCGCCTATTACAAGCAAGGCCTGCAGGATGCACATGCGGCGTTTCTGAAGCGTGCCGACGACCTTGCCGACGATATCTACGGGTTGGAGCAGGCGGCGCGGGACTGAGCCTCAGCCGGCGAGAGCCTTCTGGCTGTCGATGATCTCGATGCCGCGTGCGCGCATCTCGACGATTGCGGCAGCCACCCCTTCCGGCGTGATGCCGCGGCTTGCATCCTCGATGAAGCGGACCTTGATGCCGGGCATCATCTCCAGCGCGTCGAGCGCCGAGAATTTGACGCAATAGTCTGTCGCCAGGCCGCAGACGTCGAGCTCTATTACGCCCTGGTCTTCGAGGAAATCGGAAAGCCCGGTCGAGGCATCCTGGTCGTTGTCGCGGAAGGCGGAATAGCTGTCTACCAGCGGATTTTCGCCCTTCTGCTGGATGAGGTCGATCTCTTCGGATTTCAGCGCCGGATGCAGTTCGGCGTCGAGGGTGTTCTTTACGCAGTGATCCGGCCACATCATCTGCGCCTTGCCGGAAAGCTCGCCCATTTCGAAAGGCTTCTTGCCTGGATGGGATGAGGCAAAGCTTCCGTGGCCGGGTGGATGCCAGTCCTGCGAGGCGACGATCAGATCGTATTTGCCGCTGTCGATCAGCTTGTTTGCGACCGGCACCACCTGATCGCCGTCCGGCACCGGAAGATTGCCGCCCGGGCAAAAACCATTCTGAATATCGACCAGCAATAACGCTTTCATCAGGCGACTCCATACGTTTGCGGTGCAGCATGCCAAGCGGATATGCAGCTATCAACTAGTGGATTCGCAGGTGGTCAAGCGCAAGCTTTTTTTGGAGGAAGCGCGCATGTGCCGCGAGTGAGATGGCAGGACGCGGCCTGCCGGCGCCTCATTCGGGGAAGGCAGGCCCCCAAGCCAATACCAGCGGCACGGGCGGCGATTCAATCGCCGTGCGTTTCGTGGAAGTCGGCCTGGCCGCGCTTCCAGTAGCCTGCTGCTTTGATCCAGGCTTTCGGATGCTGGCGCTCATCGACCATGATGGCGCGCAGGCGCTTGGCGATGAGGATTTCGCAGGCGATCCAGACATAGCCGTCGCCGACGGGAAGCGTGAGGCCACGCAAAGCCTGGTCGAGCTGATCGGTGGTACCGGCCGGTGACGCGCCGCGATGAAGCCAGAGTGTCGTCAGCCTGGCCTTGCTTTCCAGCGCCTGCTCCTCTTCGGGACCTGCAACTTCGGCAACGACGAGCGCATGGGCGGAAGCCGGTAGTTCCTCGAGGCGGCGGCCGATGGCGGGAAGGGCGGTCTCGTCGCCGACAAGCAGATACCAGTCGAAGTCGGTCGCAACCACGAAGGAGCCGCGCGGGCCGCCGACGCCGAGCATATCGCCGGGTTGTGCACGCAAGGCCCATTCGGTTGCGGGGCCTGTTTCGTGGAGCGCGAAGTCGAGATCGAGCTCGCCCGTCACCGCGTCGAAGCGCCGGGGCGTATAATCGCGCAGCGCGGGCTTGTTGGCCGGATCGATCCTGCCTTCGGGACTCATGTCCGGAAAGACCGGTTCTTCGCCGGCGCGCGGCACGAGAATCTTGACATGATCGTCATGGCCGAGGCTGACGAAATCGTGAAGATCCGGTCCGGCGAGCGTAATGCGCAGCATCTGCGGCGTCAGCCTTGCAATGCGGCGGACCACCAGCACGCGCCGCGTGACATCGCGGCGGACGCGCTCGATCCGGTGGCGATTTTCGGTGGTTTTGGAAGCGGTATCTACCGTCATCGGGGGTTCCTTCGTTCGGAACCGGGGGCGCGGGACGCAGACATGCCGCGCCGCTCGCAACCCGGCTCGGGTTCGATCAGCGCGTTGGTTGACGTTAACGCCTACGTGCCGCCGCGTCAGGCGATGCGGCATATGTCCCCGTGTCTAACCGTCGCTCGGCGGCTTGGCAAGGACAAAACATGATTTTCAAATGAAGGTTTTGTATTCCTTCTCTGCATGCCCGGCCGCGAGCGGATTGGACGCCGACCGGCTCATGCATCCACGGGGTGTGTCTCGCCCGCTGGCGAAAACACGGCCATCGCGCTAGATATCTCGTCCGGCCAGGCGAGGAGACCACAATGGCAATCAGCATCGTGCAACTGGGCTCGCCAAGGAGCAAGGACGAGGGCCTGCGCATCGGCACCGTGCGCCGCCCACCGCGCGGCGTGCCAAAGGAGGAGTTTGCGAGCCGCGACTATTACGACGTCTGGCTGCCGATGCTGTCGCCGAGCCAGGAGCTGGTGGCCGAGGCGAAGGCAGCGCAAACCGAAGCCGAGTGGAAGGCCTTTTCCCGGGCCTATCTCAAGGAAATGGCCGCACCCGACGCCAGCCGGGTCCTCGACACGCTGGCCGCACTCTCGCACACCGCCAACTTCGCCGTCGGCTGCTACTGCGAAAACGAAAGCCGCTGCCACCGCAGCCTGCTGCGCGGGCTTCTTGCGGAGCGTGGCGCGCAGCTCAGGGCGAAAGCCAGTGCCTAATCGGCAGATGCGCTCTCTTGCCGATCCCGGTTATTTCTGCCTTCCTTGGCCAAGAACAACAGCCGGGAGCAAGCCATGATCGAGCCAGGGCCAGAAGAGAAGATCGACGCCACCTTCCGCAATGGCTCGCTGACGGCTGCGGGCATCATTCTCGGCTTTTCGCTGAGCTTCATCAGCCGCTGGGTCTCCAACCCAAACGACTGGAGCCGCATCGACATCCTGCCGATGCTGCTCTTGACCGTCGGCATCGCTCTGCAGGTGAAGGTCTTCGCCGACCTTTTGGCGCGGGATTCGCTGATTGCGGCCAAATACGACCGGTCGCGGCGGCTCTTCCTGATCGGATTGGGCATCGTCGCCGTCGGCATCGCGATCGCGCTCGTCAACGATATTCTGGGGATGGGCAAGATGCCGATGCTGGGGTGAGCGGGCATTCATGCCCGCTCCACAAGACGTTCGCCACACGCTTCTACCCGGCCGTCAGGTTTTGCGCAGCGCCGTCGCGTCGCCGTCCGCATGGATGGTTGAAGAGGTCAGGTCCCAATAAGCTTGTTGCAAGCTGCCAGTGCAATGCCCGGATTGCTGAGAACGGCAATCACCAGAGACAGACCAATCACCGATAGTGAATAGCGTTTCATCTCTATCCTCCTATTCCAGCCCGAAGGGAGTATGGGGGGAGGGAGGGCGGAGGGGGAAGTCACGAATGGGTGAGGTGCAGTTGACGCCGATGTCGGAATGAGGCCTTACCCCCCGTTTAAACAACGTCTGGAGCTCTCGTCTGCAACGATTGCCAAATACCGATATACTCAACCTAAATTCCCGGTTGTATTGCAGTGCCTATACGACGATCAAGCTTGGTCCGTATTCAACGGCGCAAATTACTATACGAAGGTGCTTCAAAACACGCCAAGATGAACGTCGCATGGATGATGAAATCAAGGTTGCGTGTGGCGGACCCGAGATGGCGTTTTGCTTCAAGCCATGGGGCGGCATAAACGCGAAAAAAGCTGGCCGTGATGTTTCAGGGTCAGACTTGGGACGAGATGTCTCGTGCCGCGCAGGCCGGCTCGTCAAACCCGCTCCACAAACCCATCCAACACCCTCTTCTGCCCGGCCCGATCAAAATCGATCGTCAGCTTGTTGCCCTCGATCCCGGTAATATTCCCATTGCCGAATTTCAGATGGAAGACGCGGTCGCCCATCTGGAAGCGGGAAGGTTCGGTGGAGGTCGATTTGGCGACGAGTTCGCCTTCGATGGTGCGGCCCTTGGGGCCGCTTTCGCCGTAGCCGATACGTTCGACCGCGTGGCCCGAGCGCGTGCCCCAATTGTCGCGGGTGGCCTCGGTCTTGTTGGCTTGGGCGCGTTTCCAGCCGGGGGTGGAATAGGAATTGGCGAAGGGGTCGGCCTTGTCGAAGCGCGACTGGCCGTAGCCGCCGCGGCCGTAACCGCCGTAGCTCTGCTCGACTTCGGCGACTTCGACATGGGTGTCCGGCAGTTCGTCGAGGAAGCGCGAGGGGATGGTCGATTGCCAGAGCCCGTGGATGCGGCGGTTGGAGACGAACCAGATGTGGCAGCGGCGCTTGGCGCGGGTGATGCCGACATAGGCGAGGCGGCGCTCCTCCTCTAGGCCGGCGCGGCCGCTTTCGTCGAGCGAGCGCTGATGCGGGAAGAGGCCTTCTTCCCAGCCTGGCAGGAAGACAGTGTCGAATTCCAATCCCTTGGCCGAATGCAGCGTCATGATCGAGACGGCGTCGAGGTCTTCGTTCTGCTCGGCATCCATGACCAGCGCGACGTGCTCCAGGAAGCCACGTAACGACTCGAAGCTCTCCATCGAGCGGATGAGTTCCTTGAGGTTTTCCAGCCGGCCGGGCGCTTCGGCCGTCTTGTCGGCCTTCCACATGTCGGTGTAGCCGGACTCCTCGAGGATCTGCTCGGCAAGTTCGGTATGCGGAGTCGTTTCAAGCCTTTGCTGCCAGTTCCTGAAGCTATGCACCACGTCGAAGAGCGCCTTGCGCGCCTTCGGTTTCAGCTCGTCTGTTTCGATGATGTCGGCGGCTGCGGCGAGCATCGGGATGTCGCGGGCACGGGCGTAGTCGTGCAGCGAGCGCACGGTCGTGTCGCCGAGGCCGCGCTTTGGGGTGTTGATGATGCGTTCGAAGGCGAGGTCGTCGGCGGGCTGTGCGACGAGGCGGAAATAGGCCATGGCATCGCGGATTTCGAGGCGCTCGTAAAAGCGCGGGCCGCCGATGACGCGGTAGTTGAGGCCGAGCGTCACGAAGCGATCTTCGAATTCGCGCATCTGGAAGGAGGCGCGCACCAGGATCGCCATGTCGTTGAGGTTATGCTGCTTGCGCTGCAGGGCCTCAATCTCCTCGCCAATGGCGCGGGCTTCCTCTTCGCTGTCCCAGGAGGCATGCACCTGCACCTTGACGTCTTCGGGATCGACGCGGTCGGTGAACAGCGTCTTGCCGAGCCGGCCTTCGTTGTGCGCGATGAGATGCGCGGCGGCGCCGAGGATGTGTTCGGTCGAGCGGTAGTTGCGCTCCAGCTTGATGACCTTGGCGCCCGGGAAATCTTTCTCGAAGCGCAGGATATTGTCCACTTCCGCGCCGCGCCAGCCATAGATCGACTGGTCGTCGTCGCCGACGCAGCAGATGTTGATGGTGGTGCCCATGATCTCTCCCCTTGTGGGGGAGATGTCGGAGGAGCCGACAGAGGCGGGTGTTCTCGCGCCGGTGCCTGAGGGGATATCCCCCTCTGCCCTGCCAGGCACTTCCCCCCCAAGGGGGGAGATCGACTTGCGGCTCGGCCGCTGTGCCAGCAGCCGCAGCCACATGTACTGCGCGGTGTTGGTATCCTGATATTCGTCGACGAGGATATAGCGGAAGCGCTGGTGGTATTCCTTGAGCAGGTCCGGGTTCTTGCGGAAGATGGCAATGGGATGCATCAGCAGATCGCCAAAATCGCAGGCGTTCAAGGTCATCAATCGCGCCTGATAGGCGACGTAGAGTTCGCGTCCCTTGCCGTTGGCAAATGCGCGGGCGTCGCCTTCGGGAATGTCGGCGGGGCCGAGGCCCTTGTTTTTCCACGTATCGATCATGCCGGCGAATTGCTTGGCCGGCCAGCGCTTGTCGTCGAGACCTTCGGCCTGGATCAGCTGCTTGACGAGGCGCACGACGTCGTCGGTATCGAGGATAGTGAAATCGGACCGCAGGTTAACGAGCTCGGCGTGGCGGCGAAGCAGCTTGACGCCGATCGAGTGGAAGGTGCCGAGCCAGGGCATGCCTTCGACGGCGCCGCCGACGAGCAGCGCGATGCGCTCCTTCATTTCGCGCGCCGCCTTGTTGGTGAAGGTGACGGCGAGGATCTGCGAGGGGAAGGCCCGGCCGGTGCTCAAGATATGCGCGATGCGGGTGGTCAGCACGCGGGTCTTGCCGGTGCCGGCGCCCGCCAGCACGAGGACCGGGCCTTCCAGCGTTTCGACCGCTTCGGTCTGTTCGGGGTTCAGGCCTGCGAGGTAATCCGGCCGCTTCCCGCTGTCGCGGGCGGCCATGGCGCGGGCGGCGATCCCTCCTCCGGCTGCAGGGGCGGGCGCCTGCGGCTTGCGCGGCGCTTCGCCCGGTTCTTCGTCGAAGAAGGGGATATCGTCGAAACTATTGCTCATGGCGCGTAATGTAGTGATTCGGGATGGAAAGGCCAGAAAAGATGTTCTCGGTTCATTCCAGCGCCTCCAGGACGAAAGCCGACCGTTGCCGTCGCGGCGCATTGAGGCCGGCGGCAGATGCTTTATCCAATCCCCTAAAGTAGCGATTGGCTATTCAGGCCGGAAATACGCTTCCGCTCAAGCAAAAGTGACCTGTTTTCGTGAGGATGGAGATTACAATTCTGTAATGACCGGCACGTGCGCTTGATGGCCGCTTGTAAAGGGGCGATATTGCCGCAGTCAGGTGGGGAATATGTCTAAAGGCGCTCTTTCGATCGTCCCAGGTCTGCCCCCGCGGTCCCTTCGGAGACGTGAATGGCTTTTTGGAAGCAGTTTGTTCTTTCTCTTATCGTTATTGCGGCCGGCTTTGCCGGATGGATTTTTCTTGTGCCGCGTGCGGCTGATGTTTTGAGAAATGCCGGCGTCCCGGAAAACCTTGTCGCCAAGGTGGCTCCTCCCGTGGAGCCCGGTGGCGGTGCGTCGGGGCAAGGCGAGGGCGCCCAGGGCGGCGGAGGACGCAATGGCGGCGGGCGCAACAACGCCGTTCTGGTCGTGACACAGGCCGTCGTGCAGGGCGTGGTCAACGACCGGCTGAACGCGATCGGCACAGGCGACGCGATCCGCTCGGTGGCGGTGACGCCGCAGGCAATGGGCACGATCCGCGAAATTCTCATCAAGTCCGGCGACAAGGTCAAGCAGGGTCAGGTGCTTGCCAAGCTCGACAGCGAGGAGCAGGTGATCGCCAAGGGGCAGGCCGAAGTGGCGCTGAAGAGCGCGATCGAGAAATCCAATCTCTATCACAACATCAAATCCAGCGTTGCGCGCATGGACGTATTCGATGCAGAGATCGCCGAGCAGGGCGCGCGGCTGCAGCTGCAGGCCGCCGAACTCAATCTCACCCGGCGCAATATCGTGGCGCCGATCGACGGCATCGTCGGCATCGTCCCAGTCAACATCGGCGACAACGTGACCACCAGCACGCCGATCGTGACGCTCGACGACCGCTCGGAAATCCTGGTCGACTACTGGGTGCCGGAGCGCTTCGCCAATACGGTTTCCGTCGGCCAGCCGGTTGAGGTAACGTCGGTCGCGCGGCCGGGACAGGCGTTCAGCGGAGAGGTCCAGGCAGTCGACAACCGCATCGACGCGGCCAGTCGGACCCTGCGCATCCGCGCCAAGATCGACAACCGCGCGGACGAGCTTCGCGCCGGCATGTCCTTCAATGTCAGCATGAAGTTCGCAGGCGACAAATATCCTGCAGTCGATCCGGTTTCCGTTCAGTGGGATTCGCAGGGCTCTTTCGTCTGGCAGGTGGTCGACGGCAAGTCGCACAAGGTGCGCGTCAGCATCGTTCAACGCAATCCGGATTTCGTCCTCGTGAAGGCCGGCATCAAGGATGGGGACGCCATCGTGACGCAGGGCCTGCAGCGTGTCCGCGAGGGCGGGCCGGTGCGGACTGGCAATGAACTGGCCTCGAACAACGGGGTCAAGACACAATGAACGTGACCGTCACCGACCTTCCAGAGAGAGCCTCCGGCAAGCAGACCTTTACCGCACTCTTCGTGCGCCGCCCGATTCTGGCGCTGGTTTTCAATACGCTGATGGTGGTGGCGGGTCTTGCTGCCTATGCCGGGGTCGAAGTGCGCGAACTGCCGGATGTCGACCGCCCGGTCGTGACCGTGCGCACCATGTTCGACGGCGCTGCACCGCAGACGATCGATCAAGAGGTGACGAAGGTCATCGAAGGCGCAGTTGCGCGCGTCAGCGGGCTGAAATCGATCTCCTCGCAATCGCAGTTCGGCCAAAGCCGCGTGACGCTGGAGTTCTCCGATGCCGTCGATCTCGCCGTCGCCGCAAACGACGTGCGCGATGCGATCGGGCGCATCATGGAGCAGCTTCCCGACGATGCCGACGCCCCGCAGATCGTCAAGGCGGATGCGGATTCACAGCCGATCATGCGTCTTGCGGTCACCTCGACCAAGCTCAACATGGATGACCTGACGCTCCTCGTCGAAAACGAGATCGTCGACCGGCTGGCCTCCGTCGATGGCGTTGCCGATGTCGAGCAATATGGCGACCAGGAAAAGATCTTCCGGGTCGATGTCGATCAGGGCGCTCTCGCAAGCCGCGGGCTGACGGTCGGCGATCTGACGGAAGCGCTCGACAACTCCGCCCTCGACGTTCCTGCCGGATCGCTGAAGAGCACGACACAGGACATCGTAGTGCGCGCCACGGCGAGCCTGCAGAAGCCGGAGGATTTCGCCAATGTCATCCTTCAGGACCGCGTGCGTCTCGGCGACGTCGCGACGGTGACGCTCGGGCCGCGTGATGGCGATACGGCGCTGCGCTCCAATGGCAAGCGCGGCATCGGCCTCGGCGTCATCCGCCAGGCGCAATCGAATACGCTCAATATTTCGAGCGGCATCAAGACGGTGGTCGAGCAGCTTTCGAAGACGCTGCCGGAAGGCACGAAGATCGCGATTACCAGCGACGACGCCGTGTTCATCCAGGGAGCGATCCACGAGGTCGTGCTGGCGCTGATCCTTGCCGGCGTCATCGTCACCGGCGTCATCTACCTCTTCCTGCGAGATTGGCGGGCAACCTTGATCCCCGCGGTTAGCATGCCGGTGGCATTGATCGGCACGCTGGCTGCGATCTATCTCGTGGGCTTTTCGATCAATATCCTGACGCTGCTCGCCATCGTCCTGGCGACGGGTCTCGTCGTCGATGATGCGATCGTGGTGCTCGAGAACATCGTGCGGCGGCGCGCCGAAGGCATGGGTCCGCGGGCGGCGGCCGTCCTCGGCACGCGCGAGGTCTTCTTCGCGGTCATCGCGACTACGGCAACGCTTGCCGCCGTCTTCATTCCGCTGTCATTCCTGCCGGGACAGGTGGGCGGTCTCTTCCGGGAGTTCGGCTTCGTGCTGGCCTTCTCGGTCGGTCTCTCGTCGATCGTCGCGCTGACGCTTTGTCCGATGCTCGCCTCGCGCATGCTGACGAAGCCAATGCTGGAGGATCATGGCGCGCTCGGCCACTTCGGCGGGGCGTTTGCACGTGTCTATCAATGGAGCCTGCAGCGTTGCCTCAACGCCCCCTTGGTCGTCATTGTCGCGTCTGTCTTCTTTGCCGGGGCGGCGCTTGTCGCCTTCTCGACGGTCAAGAGCGAGCTTACGCCGAACGAGGACCGCGCCATGGTGATGATGCGGCTCACCGCGCCGCAGGGATCGAGCCTCGAATATACGCGAGACAAGCTGCAGCTCGTCGAAGAATACCTGCAGCCGCTGGTCGACAGCGGCGACATCAGGAACGTCTTTTCGATCTCCGGCCAGGGCGGCTCGGCCAATAGCGGCTTCATGGTGCTGACGCTGGCGCCCTGGGGCGAGCGCGACCGAACGCAGGCGGAGATCGTCCAGGATATCAACCGGGCGGCATCGCGCGTGCCCGCACTTCGCGGTAATGCGATATCCTCGAACAGTCTGCGCATACGCGGCGCCGGCAGCGGCCTGCAGATGGCGCTCGTCGGCAATGACTACGACCGCCTGACGGCTGCCGCCGTCAAGCTGGTGCAGGCGCTGGATGCGACCGGGCAGTATGATACGCCGCGCCTCACCAACGAGCCGACGCAGGCGCAGGTCTCGGTCACGATCGACCGCGAGCGGGCTTCCGATCTCGGCATCGATATCACCGGGCTTTCGACGGCGATGCAGTCGCTGCTCGAGGGACGTTCCGTCGTCGACGTCTTCGTCAATGGCGATGCCTATCCGGTTCTGCTCACTTCGACCATGCGGCCGATCGATGATCCGACGGATCTCGAAAACGTCTTCCTGAAGACCGGCGAGGGCAAGATCGTACCGATGTCGGTCATCGCTTCGATGAAGGAAGGCGCGGTTGCGCCGCAGCTGAACCGTGAATCGCAACTCGCTTCCGTCGCGATCACGGCAGGCCTCAAGGAGGGCATGTCGCTCGGCGATGCCGTCAAGCAGGTGACGGAACTTGCCGAGCCGATCCTGCCGCCAGGGGCGCGTCTTATTCCGCTTGCCGAAGCGGCAACCCTCGAAGAGAACTCCAGCGGCATGGCACTCACCTTCGGCTTTGCGATCGTGATCATCTTCCTGGTGCTGGCGGCGCAGTTCGAAAGCGTGCTGTCCTCGCTGATCATCATGTCGACAGTGCCGCTTGGGCTTGCCTGCGCCGTCTTCGCGCTCATTATCACGGGATCGAGCCTTAACATCTACAGCCAGATCGGCCTCGTGCTGCTCGTCGGCGTCATGGCGAAGAACGGCATCTTAATCGTCGAGTTCGCCAACCAGCTCCGCGATCGCGGGGTAGAAGTGCGCGAGGCGATCGAACGCGCCTGTGCGCTGCGGCTGCGCCCGGTCATGATGACCATGATCGCCACCATCCTCGGCGGCGTTCCGCTGGTCTTTGCGCATGGCGCAGGCGCGGAAGCGCGTATCGCGCTCGGCTGGGTGATCGTCGGCGGACTGGGTTTCGCAACGCTGGTCACGCTCCTTATCACGCCGGTCGCCTATCTGCTGGTGGCGCGCTTTGCCAAGCCACATGCGCATGAGGAAGCCCGTTTGCACGAGGAGATGGCGATTGCGGCACGGCCGAAACCGGTGCCTGATCCCAAGCATCTGCAGGCCGCGGAATAGATTTGACTCCGTCTGCTTTAAACGGCGCCTCCCATCGCGGCGGCGGTTTCGTGGTCAATGAACGGTTGCAAAACAGAATAAATTTCTTCTGAACGTTAGATGTTTCTTAAGCATAAAACGCAATGATCTACCCGTAACCGATCAGATGCCTCCAGCGTTTTGGAGGCTTGCCCACCCGCTGATTTCAGCGCCCGAACATGACGTTTCGCGGACACGGTTCGCTGTTTGTAAGTAGCATGTAGTTGTGTTCGGAGTTCTGTTCCCGTGAGTATTTTTCAACGCACATCTGTCGATGCGGCGCTGCATACGCTTCGTGATATCAACCACAGCCTGACGCGGACGCAGAACCGCGTCTCGTCCGGCTTTCGCGTCGAACAGGCCCGCGACAACGCCGCCTACTGGTCGGTGGCGACGACGGCCCGCTCCGACAATAAGGCGCATGCTGCCATTCAGGATGCGCTCGGTATGGCGGCCGCCACCATGGGTACGGCCTATACGGGCGTTGCGAACGCCGTTGACGTCGTTTCCGAAATCAAGGCGAAACTTGTCGCTGCGACCGAGCAGGGCATCGACAAGGAAAAGATCAATGAGGAGCTGACGCAGCTGAAGGCACAGTTGCGCTCCGTCGCCGAAGCGGCAGCCTTCAACAGCGACAACTGGGTCGTCCTGACGGATGAAGACAATCCTACCGAGCCGAAGCGGATTCCGGCGTCGTATATCCGCAATGCCGACGGCACCGTCACCGTCGGCACGCTGACCTATCATATCGACCTGCCGTCGACGGGCGTCACCACATCGAAGGATGCCCGCTACCTCGTCGACGACCGCTCCGGCGGGAGCGGCGAATACGGCGCTTTGACATCATCCTATTTCGCGACGGAAATGGGCGCTTCGCAGAATTACGTCATGATTTTGAGCAAGGCGGGCAATACCGCCGGACAAGTGGAGATCGGGCTTTCATCCTCGACGACAAAAGATCAGGTCGATGAGATGATCAGCGTAGTGGACGGCATTCTCAGGCAGACGGCCACCGTGGGCTCGGCTTTTGGTGCGCTGGAGAAACGCATCGAGCTGCAGAACGAGTTCGCGAAAACGCTTTTCGACGCGTACAGCTCAGGCATCGGGCGTCTGGTCGATGCCGATATGGAAGAGGAGTCGAGCAAGCTCACGGCGTTGCAGACGCAGCGGCAACTTGGCCTGCAGGCGCTCTCGATCGCCAATGCCAGCTATGACACCGTAAGGCAGCTCTTCCAGAACTTCTAAGCGCATCCGGTCCCGCCTGTCTCGATATTATCAAGCCTGTCGAGACTGCTGTGGCAAATTGGCGATATCCTCGGGATTTGTGCAAGCGAGACGTGTCCATTCCGCTGATTTTGTTTTATCGGAGGGGACGCGTTCATCTTGTTGCCGCATTCCATAATATTTGCTCGGGCCAGCTTCGAACGGAGAGCTTTCTGTCCATGATCAAGAAATTCGTACTTCTGGCGATGACCGCCAGCTACCTGACCGCCTGCACCACGACCGACCCCTATACGGGCGAGCAGAAAATGTCGAATACTGCAGGCGGGGCAATGCTTGGAGCTGTCGGCGGGGCGCTTGCCGGTGCCGCCCTTGGCGGACGCGGGCATGGCCCGCGCAATGCGGCGCTGATCGGCGCGGGCCTCGGCGCGCTCGCAGGCGGCGCGATCGGCAACTACATGGACCAGCAGGAAGCGGAACTCCGCGCCCAGCTCCAGGGCACCGGTATTTCGGTGACGCGTAACGGCGACAACATCATCTTGAATATGCCCTCGAACATCACCTTCGACATCGACCAGGACGCCGTGAAGCCGGGCTTCTATCCGACGCTGAACTCGGTAGCGATCGTGCTCAGGAAGTTCAACCGCACACTGATCGATGTCAACGGCCATACGGATTCCACCGGCAGCCTGCAGCATAACCAGGATCTGTCGCAGCGCCGTGCCCTTTCGGTTGCCGGTTATCTCGGCGGACAGGGTATCGACCAGCGTCGCGTCTCTGCCGTCGGCTTTGGCCCGTCGCAACCGGTCGCGTCGAACGCGACGGAGGCTGGCCGCGCCCAGAACCGCCGTGTCGAGATCCAGATCGCGCCGATCACGCAGAGCTGAGCTGCGCCACATTTATCAACAACGGCCGGGTCATCGCCGGCCGTCTTTCGTTTCAGGCATGCATTGTCGCGCCCTTAGTGATTTTGTCGACGATCTTCTTGCCGGCGCGCAGAGCGACGCCCACGACCTTGGCATCTTCCGGTGCGTATTCGGCAAAGACAGCGCGATTGGCGGCGTCATGGCCGGTTGCAAACATCTCCTCGATGAACAGCGAGGATGAAATCTCGCGTTCCAGCACGCGGCGGTGTATCGCTGAAATCGTCGCCTCATCGGCCGATAGGACGATGATCGGCTGGACTGACATGGCATTGTAGGTGTTGCCGGAGCGGTCCCTGTAGGCCTCACCGATGATCGCCGGATTTTGCCCGGCGATGCCGCTCATCAAAAAGGCGGTTACATTCAGCTTCTGCCATGACGCAAGATTGTTTCGCAGAACGATCGCAATTTTGGTATCAAACATTCCATTCTCTTTCATGCGGTTTCGAGGTCGCGTTGAGCCAGGATGTAACGCCGCAGGTTTTCGAAGGTCTTGAACGTTTGTGCGTGCCAACGGGCGGCGACGGCATTGTGGCCGCGCCAGCCTTTCCCGGCATCGAGCGCATCGAGGCGAAATTCAGCGGAAATGCCTTTGAGCCGCACCGGCACGACACCTATGCGCTCGGAGTGACGCTGAAGGGCGTGCAGACCTTCTCGTATCGCGGCGAAAGGCGCTTCAGCATGCCCGGTCAGGTGATCGTGTTGCATCCAGATGAGGTGCATGACGGCGGGGCGGGCACCGATGACGGGCTGCAATACCGCATTCTCTACCTGGAGCCCGCGCTGCTTGCCGAATGCCTGGAAGCCGAGAAACTCGGGCTGCCTTTTGTCGATCAGCCCGTTATCAGCGATGCGGTTCTTGCCGACGTCCTGCTTGGCGCACTGACCGACCTCGATGGAGAGCTTGACGAGCTTTTCGTCGACGATTTCCTGATGCGCATAGCCGACGGGCTTGTAAGGCACGCGAATGCATTGCGCAGGCTGCCCGCCAGTATAGCCTGGAACCAGGCCCGTTGCGCCCGCGATTACCTTGAAGCCCATGCGACGCGAACGGTGCGTTCCGGCGAGCTTGAATCGTTAACAGGACTCGACCGCTTTACATTGTCGCGGCATTTCCGGGCCGCATTCGCGACCAGTCCCCATCGCTATCTTTTGATGCGGCGGCTGCAGCAGGCACGGACGATGATCGGCGAGGGCGGCGAGCTATCGGACGTCGCCTTTGCCACCGGCTTTGCGGATCAGAGCCACCTGAACCGGCATTTCAAGAAAGCCTACGGCATGACGCCCGGCCAGTGGGCCGCGCTCAGGCGGGGTTTTCAGCCAGGCCGCTCCGCCGCGCGATGAAGCGCGCGAGCATCGGCCCGGTAAACAGGATCACCACAAACCGCCCCACCTGCATCGCCATGACGAAGGGCAAGTCGACATCGCTAGAGGCGGCGATGATGGCAACCGAATCCGCACCGCCAGGGCTGGTCGCGAGATAGGCTGTCAGCGGATCGATGCCCGCGAACATGTGCAGGGCCACGGCCATCAGCCCGCAGATCGACATCAAAAGCAGGATGGAGGCGGAGACGCGCGGCAGAGCGCGGGCAACATGCTTCAGGATCGAACGGGTGAAGCGCAGTCCGATGCTCCAGCCGATCAGGGCATAGCTGATCGCGAGCAGCCACATCGGCAGCTCGATCGTCAGGAGGTCGAAACCCTGCAACAGAGAGCCTGCGAGAAGCGGCAGGATGATGGTGCCACCCTGGACGCGGAAACGGAAGGCGGCATAGACGCAACAACAGGCAAGCAGCACAGTCGCGGCAAATGCCGGCCAGTCGATCGGCGGGAAGAGAACGAGCGGTGGCAGCTCGCCCTCGGCGTCGACCCAGAGACGCGAGACGCCGGAAGCGGCAACGCAGACGAAGACGACGCGCAGATACTGCATGAAGGCGACAAGGCGGGCATCGGCGCCATAGGCCTCCGACATGATGACCATGGCCGAGGCGCCGCCGGGGGAGGAGCCCCAGACGGCTGTGGTGCCGGGCAGCACCTGCAGCCGGGTCAGGAGATAACCGAGCACGCCTGCGATGGCGATCACCGAGACGATGACCAGCATGAAGAGCGGTGCATCCTTGGCCATCGTGGCGAGAATGTCCGGCGTGATGGCGCGCGCCATCATCAGACCGACCAGAGCCTGCCCGAATTGCAAGGGCCAGTAGGGTACGCGCATCTGGCCCTTGCCGATCACCAAGGCGAGAAAGATCGCTGCGATCATCGGCCCAACGAGCAGCGATGCCGGCAGGGCGAAAAGTTCAAGAACGACAACGAGAGCGGTGGAGAGGCTAAGCAGCAGAACCCATCTCGGCAGGCTGGCTTCTCGTATGGCTCGGCTTGTGGCTTTAAACGGCATCGAACGCCTGTCTTTTCCGACCGATGGGCCGCGGTGAACGGCATAGAAATTCATCGGCAGCAACATAAGGACCGGCGGCAGCAGCCGGAAATCTATCGCCGGTATATGGGCAGGTTCAGCCGGCCGCAATTGCGAAATATGGCCAGCTTGGCGAAAATTCCGCCTGGCACGCGCCAGCCGAATAGCAGCGTTGCGGCAGGGGCAGGCTCGGCCTAGAGGCGAACGTTGGCTGCGAGAAAATCGAGCAGTGCGCGGACGCGGGCGGGCAGCGGACCGCCTTGGCCGATATAGACGGCATAGAATTCCTCAAGGTCGCCCGGGTTCAGATCTTCAAGGACAGATACCAGTCTTCCTGCGGCGATATCGGCGCGGACGGTGAAGACGGCAAGGCGCGCGAGGCCGGCGCCGGAAAGTGCCAGGTGGCGCATCCCTTCACCGTCGCCGATCTGAATGCCCGGCGTCACCGGCAAAAGCACCGTGTCGTCTTGATCAAGTAGCGGCCAGCCGCCGATGGCGCGGGAATAAGAAAAGCCGACGCGGCAGTGCCGTTGGAGATCGGCAATCGACTTCGGTTCACCATGGCGGCCAAGGTAGTCCGGCGAGGCGACAATGAACTTGCGGGCCGCACCGAGCTTGCGGGCGATCAGGCTGGAATTCTTCAGCGGTCCGGCGCGGATTGCGACGTCGGCGCGCTCCTCCATGAGATCGACGATCTTGTCGGTGTAGGAAATGTCGAGCGTCACGGCCGGATGAAGCGCCATGAAGGATGGTATGAGCGGGGCGAGCACATGATTGCCGAAGGACGCGCTTGTATTGATACGGATCGGCCCGGCCGCCTGTTCGCCTGCTGAAGCGTAGCGCTCGGCTTCGGCGATATCGGCGAGGATGGAGACGCTTCTTTCGTAGAACGCGCAGCCTTCCGGCGTCAGTTGCAGGCGCCGCGTCGAGCGGTTGATGAGACGTGTGCCAAGCCGGGCTTCGAGGCGGGCGATGAGTTTGCTGACGGCCGACGGCGTCATTCGGCAGGCGGTCGCCGCAGCGGTAAAGCCGCCGAGTTCGACGGCGCGCACGAAGACGTCCATTTCGCCGGAGCGATTGATGTCCTGACGGCTCATGATGAATTCAAATCACAAATGACTTTCTGGCTGGCAATCTATATCGCGCGTTAGTGAGTGTCTATCTCTCCTCAAGACAACAGGAGACAGTCCATGGAATACAGAAATCTCGGTGCATCCGGCCTCAGGGTGCCGGTCTTGAGTTTCGGCGCAGGCACCTTCGGCGGCAGCGGCCCATTGTTCGGCGCATGGGGCAATACCGACGTTTCGCAGGCGCGGCGTCTCGTCGATATCTGCCTCGAGGCAGGCGTCAATCTCTTCGATACCGCCGACGTCTATTCGGCGGGCGCATCGGAGGAGGTTCTGGGGCAGGCGATCGGCGGCAAGCGCGACGCCGTGCTCATCTCCACGAAGATGGCCTTGCCGATGGGGGACGGGCCGGCAGATTGGGGAACCTCGCGCTCGCGGCTGATCAAATCCGTCGATGACGCGCTTCGCCGCCTCGGCACAGATTATATCGATTTGCTGCAACTGCATGCTTTTGATGCCTCGACCCCCGTCGAGGAGATGCTTTCGACGCTCGATCGACTCATTGCTGCCGGAAAGCTCCGCTATATCGGCGCGTCGAATTTCGCCGGCTGGGAGCTGATGAAATCGCTCGCCGTCTCGCAGCGGCACGGCTACGCGCGATACGTAGCCCATCAGGTCTATTATTCGCTCGCGGGCCGGGACTACGAATGGGAGCTGATGCCGCTCGCTGCCGACCAAGGCGTGGGTGCGCTTGTCTGGAGCCCTCTTGCCTGGGGAAGGTTGACCGGCCGGATCCGCCGCGGCCAGCCGCTACCGGAAGGAAGCCGGCTGCACCAGACAGCGGAATTCGGCCCGCCGGTTGATGACGACATGCTCTTCAACATTGTTGACATTCTCGATGAGATTGCCGCGGAGACGGGCAAGACAGTGCCGCAGATCGCCATCAACTGGCTGACCGCCCGGCCAACCGTGTCCAGTGTCATCATCGGGGCGCGCAACGAAGACCAACTGCGCCAGAACCTCGGTGCCGTCGGCTGGTCGCTGACGAAGGAGCAGGTCGAAAGGCTCGAAAAGGTCAGCGCGGTGCCGGCGCCTTATCCGTATTTCCCGTACAGGAGGCAGGAAGGCTTCGCTCGGCTCAATCCTCCGCTCGTTTGAGCCATCTCACGAGACTCTTGACTGGACAGGCGCCATCCGTTGTCCCATACCAACCTGCCCGTGACGGCGGATAGTATGGGAGATCAACAGGATGGCGCTCAGCGATGCAAAGGCTGGAAAACGCAACGAGGAGGGCATTTCGGCGGTCGTCGGCATCTTGAAACAGCGCTTCGGCGAGCGCTTCCAGACCGGCTCATCCTTCCGCGCCCAGCATGCGCATACGACCACCTACATTCCGGCGCAGTTGCCCGACGGTGTGCTGTTTGCCGAGACAGCCGATGACGTGAGGGCCGCCGTCAAGGTCTGTGCCGAACACCAGGTGCCGGTGATCGGCTTTGGCACCGGTTCTTCGCTGGAGGGGCAGGTGAATGCCCCGAACGGCGGGATTTCGATCGACTTCAGCCGGATGAACCGGGTTCTCGAAGTGAATGCCGAAGACCTCGATTGTACCGTCGAGCCGGGCATCACACGCGAGGAACTGAACGTTTATCTCCGCGATACCGGCCTTTTTTTTCCCATCGACCCCGGCGCGAATGCCTCGATCGGCGGCATGGCTTCGACGCGGGCGTCCGGAACCAACGCCGTGCGCTATGGCACGATGAAGGACAATGTGCTCTCGGTCACGGCCGTGACGGCGAATGGCAAGGAAATCCGCACCGCGCGCCGGGCGCGCAAATCCTCGGCGGGTTACGACCTGACGCGCCTTTTCGTAGGCGCCGAAGGCACGCTCGGGATTTTGACCTCGGTGACGCTGCGGCTGCAGGGAATTCCCCAGAAGATCGCAGGCGGGGCTTGCTCCTTCCCGACAATCAAAGCCGCCTGCGACGCGGTCATCATGACAATCCAGATGGGCATTCCGGTCGCGCGCATCGAATTGCTCGATGACGTGCAGATGCGGGCATGCAACGCCTATTCGGGTCTGACTTACGCCGAGAGCCCGACGCTCTTCCTAGAATTCCACGGAAGCGACGAGACCGTCGAGCTTCAATCGGCGCAGTTTGCCGAGATCGCGGCCGAATGCGGTGGCGGCGAATTCCTTTGGACGGCAAACGCCGAGGAACGCAGCAAGCTCTGGAAGGCACGGCACGATGCTTATTGGGCCTGCCGCGCGCTGGCGCCCGGGCTTGCCGCACTTTCGACCGATGTTTGTGTTCCGATATCACGGCTTGCCGATTGCGTTGCCGAGACGCAGGCCGATATCCAGGAACATGGTCTGCTGGCGCCGATCGTCGGCCATGCGGGAGATGGCAATTTTCACGTGCTTCTCCTCTTCGACGACAAGACGGCGGAAGGTGTCGCAGTTGCGGAGAATTTCGTGGTGCGGCTCAACCAGCGGGCTCTCGCGATGGATGGAACGTGCACCGGAGAGCATGGAATAGGACAGGGAAAGATGGCGTTTCTCGAGCAGGAACTCGGCGGTGCCGTCGATCTTATGCGGCTGGTGAAGCAGGCGCTTGATCCTGACAATATCTTCAATCCGGGCAAGATTTTTCATCTTGTCTGAAAACGGAACAATCTCATGATCTTCGGCTTTGCTCCCGGCATGAATGACAGTAGTGTCGGCAACGGAATCCCGAATGGAGAATGCTTGATTTGATGGGCCGGTTCCTCGTCTTTTTGGGGGGAGTGATCGTCGTAGTGCTCTTCGTGGCACTGCTCGCGCCGCTTTTCATCGACTGGACTGACTTTCGCAGGAATTTCGAAGATCAGGCAAGCCGCATCATCGGCAAGAAGGTGACGGTGCATGGCACGGTCGATGCGCGCCTTTTGCCTTTCCCGTCGGTAACGCTGCATGACGTGCGTGTCGGGCAGGAATCCAACGGCCAGCCGATCGTGCAGATCGAGCAATTCGCCATGGATGCCGAACTTGCGCCGTTCCTTTCCGGCGAGGCGCTGATTTTCGATATGCGCGTCGTCAATCCGAAGCTGCGCCTGCGCCTGCTGAAGGACGGCACGCTCGATTGGATGCGCGGCAGCCGGCCGGAGATTCCTGCAAAGACCGTCGTTCTGGAAAGCGTGCATATCACCGGCGGCGACGTGCAGTTCATCGATGATCAGTCGGGCCGCGCCCGCAGCATTACGGGGCTGAACGCGGAAATGTCCGCCCGGTCGCTGGCAGGCCCCTGGCGGATCGAAGGCGATGCGGCGCTCGACGGCGAGCATGGCAGCTTTTTGATTTCCAGCGGACAGCCCGACGAAACCGGGGCGCTGCAGGTCAGGACTCAGCTGATACCCGATCAGCGTCCGGTCAAAATCGATCTCGATGGTCAGCTGAAGCTGGCCGACAGAAAGCCGAATTATCAGGGCCTCATGTCGGCTGCGGTCGAGAACCGTGGCGCAGCCAAATCCGACGACAAGAATGCACTGCCGCCGCGCCTCAAGGGCCGCTTCGAACTGACCAACGAGCGCATCCGGCTTTCCGAGTACCGGATGGAAATCGGCTCAGTGGACGATCCTTATGTGATCACCGGCGAGGCGACGCTCGATACCGGCAACGCGCCCGAGTTCCTGCTGATCGCCGACGGCCAGCAGATCGATGTGAACAGGATCGGCAATCAGGGCGCAGGCGGCAAGACCGCGCGCGATCCCGGCCTGTCCGCCCGGCAGCGGCTCAATTCGCTGATCAGCATCATCGCCCAGATTCCCGTGCCGCAGGTGCAGGGCAAGGCGAGCGTCAAGCTGCCGGCGATCGTTGCCGGGGACACAACCATCCGCGACGTGCAGCTCGATCTGCAGCCGGCCGGCAACGGCTGGACGATCGACAACGCCGTCGGGACGCTGCCTGGGCGCACCCAGGTGGAGGGCCAGGGCCAGCTGACGCTTAGGGGCGACCCTTCCTTCAACGGGCAGATTACCGTTGCCTCCAATCAGCCCTCGGGGCTTGCCTCCTGGCTTGCGGGTTCGGTCGACCCCGCGATCCGTCAATTGAAGCAGGCGGGCTTTTCCGCCGATGTCAGCCTGACGCATCAGCAGCAGCGCTTCAACAATCTGGAGATTGCCATCGGCCCCGCTACGCTGAAGGGCAAGCTGGAACGGCAGGCGCTGGAGAACCAGCCGCCCCTGCTGAACGTCGACCTTGCCGGCGATGCGATCGACCTCGATGCGCTGAGGGCGCTGACGGGCCTGTTCACGGGGCAGGACGCAGGCGAAAATGTGCTCGACCACAAGATTACGGCACAGCTGAAGGCGGATAAGTTCAGCGCCTTCGGCGTCGAGGCAGAGAATGTCGAGACCAGCTTTACGATCGCTGACGGGGCGCTTGCGGTCGACAAGCTGGTCGCCAAAAATCTGGCAGGCGCCGAAATCACCGCCACCGGCCGGGCCGAAGGCTCCTTGCTCGATTACAAGGGCTCGGGGGAGATCACCTTGAAGTCCGCCGATCCGGGACCCTTCTTCACGATGCTGAAGGAGCATTTGCCGCAGCATCCGGTGATGGACCGGCTGGTGCGCAATGCCGCCTGGTACACCAACACGGCGCTGCGCGGTGCGCTGACGCTT
Organism: Rhizobium mongolense USDA 1844; assembly: GCF_000419765.1. GTDB lineage: Bacteria > Pseudomonadota > Alphaproteobacteria > Rhizobiales > Rhizobiaceae > Rhizobium > Rhizobium mongolense. Next base: position 365,716 of record NZ_ATTQ01000004.1, read on the forward strand.
GGCGGCGACGAGGGCGACGGGCTTGCGCTGACGCTTGCCGGCGTTTCCAATGGAAGCCGCGTGAACCTCGACTACCGCATGTCGGATCTGTTGGCGCTGACGGGCAAGGGCACGACCAATCTGGAGGCGACGCTTGAAAACAGAACGACTTCGATCCTGTTCGGGCAGGCGGGCCTCGATCCGCTTCCGGTCGAAGCTGACGCCAACGGCCGGCTCGCCCTGAAAGTCCAGGCAAGCGGTACCGATCCGGCCGATGCATCGCTGACCTTTGCGACGGACCGGACGTCCTTTACTGCGAATGGCAAGGTCGATGTCCGTCCCGGGAATTTCATGAACGGCCAGATCGGCGTCTCGCTCGAGAGCGCCGATCTCGATCCGTATCTCGTGATGAACGGCATTGCGCTGCCGCAGATGGGAACCGGGCTGCCTTTCGGGCTGCAAACAACGGCAACCATCGATGGCGACAAGATTGTCTTCTCCGACCTCAAGGGTCATGCCGCCGAAAATCAGTTTTCGGGTGCGCTGACGGTCGATCGCAAGACAGACAGGACGACAGCGAGCGGCGAACTTGCGCTTGACCGCGCCGATGCGACCTGGCTGGGCGAGGCCGTCTATGGCCCGATGACAGATGCTGCGACGGGCGACTTCTCGACCGCAGTACTTGGGCAGCCGGTGTTCAAGGATATGGATGTCAACCTGAAGTTTTCGGCTAAGGAATTCTGGCCGGGATGGTCGGCAGCCGTAACCGGCTTCACCACCAATGCTGTCTACAAGGGCGACGAACTGCAGCTCAACGATGTGAAGGGCGGCTGGGACGGCGGCCAGCTTTCCGGCAACCTGCTTTTCACCAATGCCGAGGGCACCGGCTTCTTCCAAACCAAAGTTTCGCTGTCCGATTCCGATCTTGCCGGCGTCGTCTGGCCGCGCGACGGCGCGCCGGTTGCGAACGGCAAGTTCGGGCTTTCTCTCGGTATGGAAGCCTCCGGCAAGACGATGACGGACCTCGTGAGCTCGCTCACGGGCTCCGGCGAGCTGCGGCTTGGCGAGACCACCGTGCGCGGGTTGAACCTTGCGATCCTGCCGCCGCTACTTGCTGCAACGGATCCGATGCAGGACCAGCTCAATGCCGGAAAGATACATCCGATCGTCGAAACGCTGCTCAACAATGGAGAGGCGAAACTTCCGCCGACGGGCATTCCGTTCAACATCACCGACGGCGTGCTTCGCGTGCAAAACGTCACCGTTGCCAACGAACTCGCCAAGGTGACCGGCAATGCGCAACTCAGCCTGCCGCAGGAGCGCATCAACGCATCCCTGAACATCACTCTCAATCCGGGCGAGGAAGCGCTTGCAGGCGCGGAGCCCGCGCTGCGGCTCAACTATTCCGGATTGCTCGCATCGCCCGGCAGGACGATGGATGTAACCGATCTCGCCGGATATCTGTCGCTTCGTGCATTCGAACGCGAACGCCGCCGTGTCGAGCGGCTGCAGTCGAACGTCCTGGAAAAGCAGCGGTTGCGGCGCGAGGTGGCGCTTTACAAGTTCAACGATGCGCAACGCGTAAGAGCCGCGGCGATCGAGGCCCAGCGCAAGGCCGAAGAGGAGCGCCTGCGCGCGCTTGCCGCGGAAGCTGCGCGGCAAAAGGCCGAGGCGGAGGCGAAGGCCAAAGCGGAGGCTGAAGCAAAGGCGAAGGCGGAGGCCGAGGCGAACGCCGCTGCTGAGGAGGCGGCGCGGCGCGCGCAGCAGCTCAACCAGCCGCCACCGATAACCGGCAACCGGCTGAATTTCGATGCCTTGCCGGGCGTGCCGTTGCCGCAGTAAAGGCTCGCTCTAGCTGCGATTTTTCAACCAGCTCAAGACATGGATCCGCAGCGCGGAGGAGAGGTTGCTTTCCGGCTCTCGCCGGTCGTCGATTTCGGATATGAGGGCCGCAAGCGGAATGGCGCGGGCTGTGGCGATCGCTTTCAGCTCGGCCCAGAATTCGTCTTCCAGCGAGAAGCTAGTGCGGTGTCCATGCAGGCTGGCGGAATGCTTGCGGATCATCGGGCCTTCCACAGGCCGTTTTCGCAGAGTTGACAGATTGAGGGAGGAAATACCGCCAAGCGATTGACTGCGGATTCTTTTCGGCCCCTCTGCGCCGTCATTCGCCGCCTTCGTCCTTTTCGATCCGGCCCTGTCGGTGTGCTTTTTCGGCCTTCTCGTTCAGCGCTTTGGTCAGCTGCTTCTCGGTCTTGGTGCGGCCGAAAAGGATACGATTCTGCTCGGCCTGTTTTTCCTTTTCGGAACGGGCCTGCTTCTTCTTGAACTGGCGGAGATTAACGATTTCTGCGCTCATGGCTTGCCTCCGTCCGGCTGGAAAAGGGCACATGAAAAAGGGAAGCGTCTGCTTCCCTTGATATTTACTGCTTCTTGCGGAAGGCGTCGAGCGAGACGACGGATCCCGGCTTCTTCTCGTCGCCCTCGGCGGGTTTTGCCGCGGACGGTTCCTCGCCTTTTTCGGGTGCGACCGGATAGGCGGTGATTTCGGCCGCGGGAACTTCCTCGCCGTCCGTCAGCGGCACGTCGAATTCGAGTTCAAAATTGACCGAAGGGTCATAGAAGCCACGGATGGCATTGAAGGGGATGACCAGCTTTTCGGGCACGTCGGAGAAGGAAAGGCCGATCTCGAACAGCGATTCGGTGATCTTCAGATCCCAGAACTGGTGCTGGATCACGATGGTCATCTGCTCCGGATACTTGGATTTCAGATGCTGCGAGATGCGGACGCCAGGTGCGCCGGTCAGAAACGTAATGAAGAAATGATGGTCGCCGGGCAAGCGGCCCGTCGTTGCGACTTCGGACAAGACCTTGCGGATCACGCCACGCAGCGCGTCCTGTGCCAGAATGTCGTAGCGGATGTGGTCCTGCCCCATACTTTTCCTGTCTTTCTTTGGTTCGGAAGTCTTTTCACAAGGGTATATGCCATGTCCGGCGGCCTTGGGAAAGGCTAAGTGTCCGAGTCAGCTTCACAAACAATACATGATTTGGACGGCAGGGAGAAGGTGAAGGCTTCTGTTGCCAGGTGCCTTCGGACCCCGCCTTAAGGTGCTAACCAAAAGGACTTAGAGCGGAATTCCCGCACCGCCGTTAGGCAGCGAGAGCATATTCCTTAGCGTTGTTGTCGTTTGCAACTACACTTGTGACCCGATAACGGCGGTATCATGCCGAGCAAAAAGTCGATCTTTACACCCTTGTCGATCCTGTTTCGCCCCCATCAAAAGCAGTCGTGAACCGGCTGTTTTTGGTGGAGGCGCCGGGTACCGCCCCCGGGTCCAATAGGTTTATTACACCGCTCATTTATCGCCATAGCCGGTCCGAAAACCGGCAAGGCTGATATAGTGTTTTCCGAAGCGCATGGAAAGGGGATACGTCACAAAACCGTTGCAGGCAGCATGAGAATTGCCGGGATAAGCCTCCGCACAGTTGGTTTCAGCGGCAGAAGCGCCTAAATTGGGAAACGGAATCGACCGCGACCATATGCTCGCACACGGGGAGACACGGATGCTGCGTCATCCTGAATATCAATATCTAGACATCATGTCCCATCTGCTGGAGAAGGGCGATCGGCGGATGGATCGCACCGGCGAGGGCACACTTTCGACGTTCGGCGCGATGATGCGCTTCGATCTTTCGGACGGCAGCTTCCCGGCGTTTACGACCAAGAAGGTCTTCTGGAAGACGGCGGTGAAGGAGATGCTCTGGTTTTTGACCGGGCAGACGAACATCCAGTCGCTGCTTAAGGAAAACGTCAAGATATGGACGGACTGGCCGCTTGCTGCATACCGCAAGGCGACGGGCGAGGAGATATCCCAGGACGTGTTCGAAAAGCGTGTTCTCGAAGACGACGCTTTCGCGGCGAAATGGGGCGATCTCGGACCGGTCTACGGCAAGCAGTGGAGGCGGTGGCTTGACCGGAACGGGGTGGAGCACGATCAGATCGGCGCGCTCATCCATAGCCTCAAGACCAATCCGACGAGCCGGCGCATGCTGTTCCACGCCTGGAATGTGGGCGAGATTGATCAGATGGCGCTTCCTCCGTGCCATATGACCTATCAGTTTCACGTTGCCGGACTGCAACGCGGCAGCGGCCGGCCGCAGCTTTCCATGCTCGTGAACCAGCGCTCCTGCGATATTTTCCTCGGCGCGCCGTTCAATATATGCCAGCAGGCAGCATTGCTTGCGATGGTCGCCCAGCAGGTGCAGATGGATCGGGGTGAACTCATCTGGGTCGGAGGCGATACGCATCTCTACCTGAACCACCTCGATCAGGCCAAAGAGCAGCTTGCGCGCAAGCCCATGGCCTTTCCCAAGCTGGTGCTGAGGCGCGAGCCCGACGAGATCGACGGTTATCGGATCGACGATTTCGAGGTCGTAGGATATCAGTCGCACGATCGGATCGATGCCCCGGTCGCCGTTTGACGGACGGTCGTCCTAGCGGACCGAGCGCTTGCCGTTGCGATCGGCAAGTGCTTGCTGACTTCCGTGAAGCTCGTTCATGACTTCCGCGAGCCGGCCCGCCTCCTGCTCGTCCAGCCCGTCGAGGATCTGTCCGCCGAACGACGCAGGCGACTCCGTGACGTGGTCCCAGACGATCCATTGATTCATCGGGTCGCAGATCACGTCAAATCGAGGCATCGCATTCGTCATTCACATCAGCCTTCCGTCATCTTTCCGGATTAGTCCGACAGCCGTTAACAGACGCTTTCCGAACCTGCCGAGCATGCGTTCCGTGCGTTTGACGGGGATGATCGGAAAGCCCATAAAATGCCAGGCAAATGCCGTGCCAGGCCTGTCGTTACCGGAGAACCGGCCTTGCCGCCTGTGACAACCCACGCGAAAAGTCCCGCCCCCATGGCGACGATGACGAGGTCGATGCGGCTCGGCCGATCTCTGTCTCCCATAAAACTCAACTTAACGTAGCATTTTCCGGAGTAAAATTGAAACGTACGGCGTGGTTTACGAAATGGTTATGCTGCATTGCGATATCTCGCATTCGGACGTGCCCGCAGGCGTGGACGGGATTTCATCGAGCGTCACTTGCTTGTTGGCCCGCCCGGCGGTAGATCCGGCGGGCCAAGCCGTCACTTCAACCTCAGGAAGTTCATGTCCGACATTAGAAAGACCATCGTCGTTGCCGTGGCCGAAAATGGCGTCATCGGACGCGACGGCGATATGCCCTGGCGGCTTTCGACCGATCTCAAGCGCTTCAAGGCGATGACGCTCGGCAAGCCGCTCGTGGTTGGGCGCAAGACATATGAGAGTTTTGGCAAGCCGCTGCCCGGACGCCCGCATGTGGTGATTTCCCGGCACGCGACGATCGAGCAACCGGATGTGACAATGGCGCGTTCTTTTTCCGAGGCGATCGGCATTGCCGAAAGGCTGGCGCGCGAGACTGGCCAGACCGAGATCATCATTGCCGGCGGCGGAGAAATCTATGCGCAGGCAATGGCGCTGGCAGACCGGATGTGCGTCACGCATGTGCAGACCCATGTTGCGGGCGACACATCCTTCCCTTCGATCGACCCTGCCGCCTGGATGGCAATTGAAGAAATCGATGTACCGGCAGGGGAAAAGGACAATTATCCGACGCGCTTCGTCGTCTATGAGCGCCGCAGCGCCTGAAAACGAAATATTTATCAATAAATATCGCCAAGTTCTTCATGCCGCGTTGAAAGCAGCAGCGGCGATACCTATAACGGTCACAATCGCTTAAAGCCTGCCGCCCCCGCGGGCACGATGCGATTGGGAGTTTAACGAACAACGAGGTTTTGATGCCCTGGAGCAATCAGAATGGCGGCGGCGGCCCATGGGGCGGCGGCGGCGGTAATAATCAGGGACCGTGGGGGCAGGGGCCGAACCGCCCGCGCGGCGGCCGGGGCGGGCCGCCCGATCTGGAAGATATCATCCGGCGTGGCCAGGATCAGCTGCGCAATATCGTACCCGGCGGTTTCAACGGCGGCGTGGCGGTGATTATTGCGGCGGTTCTCGTCGTCTTCTGGCTTTTCCAATGCATCTACATCGTCCAGCCGGACGAGCGTGGTGTCGAGCTTCGCTTTGGCCAGCCGAAGGAAGAGATTTCGACGCCGGGGCTGCATTTCCACCTCTGGCCGATGGAAACCGTCGAGATCGTCAAGGTGACGGTGCAGCAGCAGAATATCGGCGCGACGTCGGCTTCGTCTTCGACAGGTCTCATGCTGTCTGGCGACCAGAATATCCTGAACGTCGAGTTCTCGGTCTTCTTCACCGTGATCGATCCCAAAGCCTATCTCTTCAACGTCGAAAACCCGGCCGAAACGCTGCAGCAGGTGGCTGAAAGCGCCATGCGCGAAATCATTGGCCGGCGCCCTGCGCAGGATGCCTTCCGCAACAACCGCCAGCCGATCGAAACGGAGGTTGCCGCCATCGTGCAGGGCACGATGGACCGTTACAATGCGGGCATTGCGGTAACCGCGGTCACTATTCAGGACGTAGCGCCGCCGCGCGATGTCGCCGATGCCTTCGAAGAGGTGCAGCGCGCCGAACAGGACAAGCAGCGCCTCGTCGAAGAAGCGAACCAGTATGCCAACCAGAAGCTCGGCCAGGCACGCGGCGACGCGGCCCAGATTCGCGAAGCAGCGGCTGCCTACAAGGACCGTGTCGTGAAGGAAGCGGACGGTGAGGCGCAGCGCTTCACTGCCATCAACGAAGAATATTCGAAGGCTCCCGAAGTGACCCGCAAGCGCCTGTTCCTCGAGACGATGGAACAGGTGCTGAAGAATTCCAAGAAGGTCGTGATCGATGAGAAGCAGGGGATCGTTCCCTACCTGCCGCTCAACGAGATCGGCAAACCGGCACAGCAGGGAGGTTGAGCCATGACATCGAACAGACTTCCCGTTATCATCATCCTGCTCGCCGTTGTGCTTGTCATCGCTTATTCCTCGGTCTTCGTGGTCAATGCGCGCGAGCAGGCAATCGTCGTGCGCTTCGGCCAGATCCAGTCGGTGAAGACGGAGCCGGGCATCTACTTCAAGCTGCCTCTCGCCTTCATGGATGCCGATCGCGTCCAGATCGTCGAGAAGCAGGCGCTGCGCTTCGACCTTGATAATATTCGCGTCCAGGTTCGCGGCGGTTCGACGTTCGACGTCGATGCTTTCGTGATCTACGACATCAAGGACGTGCGCAAGTTCCGCGAGACGGTATCGGGCGACCGCGAGGCCGCCGAAGCGCGACTTCGCACCCAGCTCGATTCGTCGCTCCGCCGTGTCTACGGTCTGCGCGACTTTGATGCCGCCCTTTCGGACGAGCGCGTGGCGATGATGCTCGAAGTGCGCGACGACCTGCATGGCGACGCCGAAAATCTCGGCATCAATATCCAGGACGTGCGTATCCGCCGGACCGACCTGACTCAGCAGGTGGCGCCGCAGACTTATGGCCGCATGCGGGCCGAGCGTCTCGCCGAGGCCGAGCTGCTGCGCGCGCAGGGCACCGAAGAGGGCCAGCGGCGCCGGGCTATCGCCGATCGCCAGGTGGTCGAGATCACTGCGGAAGCCCAGCGCGATGCGGAAATCATCCGCGGTCAGGGCGATGCGGAGCGCAACCGCATCTTCGCAGACTCCTTCGGCAAGGATCCGTCGTTCTTCGAGTTCTACCGCTCGATGGCGGCCTATTCCTCCGCGCTGTCGTCCCAGGATACGACGCTGGTGCTGTCGCCGAATACGGAATTCTTCCGGTATTTCGACAATTCCAACGGCACGACGCCTCCGGCTCCACCTCAAGCCCCGGCACCTGCGGTCCCATCAAACTGACGCATCCGGATGCAGGATTTCCTAACAGGAATCGCATTCTTTCTCATCATCGAGGGGCTGGTCTACGCACTGGCCCCTCGTTTTCTTGTCGAGATGGCCCGGCTGCTTCCAACGGTTCCGGAGCGCCAGCTACGCATCTTCGGACTTGGCGCCGTCGTGCTCGGTGTCGTACTTGTCTGGTTCGTCAGACGCTGACGCAGATTGCACGGGATTTCGCGAAAAGGTGATTTCACGCTCCATCATTCCGCCCTATGTTGATGGTCAGACTGCCGCTTTGACCCATAAGAGGAAGCTTGATGGCCCCCACGACACGCCCGACCTTCAGACGATCGCTCGCTCTCCTGGCCGGGGTTGCACTTCTGGCAAATATTGGCCTTACCGGCGCCGCTGAAGCGCAGAGCACGCCTCCGTTGAATGGTCCGGCCTCTGTTGCCGACCTTGCTGAAGGGCTTCTCGATGCGGTGGTGAACATCTCCACCTCGCAGAACATCAAGGGCGATGAAGGTTCCGGCCCGGCGCCGCGCGCACCGGACGGCTCGCCGTTCCAGGAATTCTTCAACGACTTCTTCAATAAGCAGCAGGGCGGCCCGGGCGGCAACCACAATGTCAGCTCGCTCGGCTCCGGCTTCGTCATCGATCCATCGGGTTATATCGTCACCAACAACCACGTGATCGAGGGCGCAGACGACATCGAGGTCAATTTTGCCAATGGCACCAAGCTGAAAGCCAAGCTCATCGGAACGGACACGAAGACCGATCTTTCGGTGCTGAAGGTCGAACCGAGGACGCCGCTGACGGCCGTGAAGTTTGGTGATTCCAGCGATATGCGCATCGGCGACTGGGTGATGGCGATCGGCAATCCGTTTGGTTTCGGCGGGTCGGTGACCGTCGGCATCATTTCCGGCCGCGGCCGCAATATCAACGCAGGCCCGTACGACAACTTCATCCAGACCGATGCGGCGATCAACAAGGGCAATTCCGGCGGTCCGCTCTTCAACATGAAGGGCGAGGTGATCGGTATCAACACGGCGATCATTTCGCCGAGCGGCGGCTCGATCGGTATCGGCTTTTCAGTGCCTTCGGAGCTTGCTGCGGGCGTGGTCAACCAGCTTCGCGAATTCGGAGAAACGCGCCGCGGCTGGCTCGGCGTGCGCATCCAGCCGGTCACTGACGACGTGGCCGACAGCTTGGGTCTCGATACCGCCAAGGGTGCGCTCGTCGCCGGTGTCATCAAGGGCGGGCCGGTCGACAACGGTTCGATCAAGGCGGGAGACGTCATCCTGAAATTCGACGGCAAGCCGGTCAATGAGATGCGCGACCTACCGCGCGTCGTGGCCGAAAGCCCAGTCGGCAAGGAAGTTGACGTCGTGGTCCTGCGCGACGGCAAGGAGCAGACTGTCAAGGTAACGCTCGGTCGTCTGGAGGACAGCGATCAGGCCGCTTCCAACGACGCTGATACCTCTCCGGATGGTGTGATCAATCCTGATCCTGAGGAGAACGACGACATGGACGAGCCGAATCCCGATCAGGATCAGGTTCAGCCGGCACCCGACGGCAAAGGCCAGACCGATCAGCAGGCGCCGGTGACGCCCGATGCCAGGACGCCGAAGGATGTGCTCGGCCTATCGCTGTCGCAGCTCAGCCCCGAGATCCGCAAGACTTTCGGCATTGCGGAAAGCGTGGACGGCGTCGTGGTGACGGAGGTGGCGCCCGGCTCGGCGGCCGCCGAAAAGGGCCTGAAGGCCGGCGATGTGATTGTCGAGGTCGCCCAGGAATTCATGAAGTCGCCGGATGCCGTGGCTGCGAAGGTGCAGTCGTTGAAGCAGGAAGGCCGCCGCAACGCGCAGCTGATGATCGCCTCGGCAAACGGCGATCTGCGGTTCATCGCAGTGCCAATGGAATAACAATGCGCGGAATGGCTGATCCTTTCAGGAACTGCTGAACCGTTCCGCACCGGTGTCTGCGCCGGTGACGTCGACACGACAACAGCACGACATTCTCCTGTCTCTGTCGCGCATGGGTAATCGGTGTCAGCCGATTTTTCGTTCCCATTGCTGACGGCTGATCGCATAGAGCACGTGGCGTTTCAGGTGCGGATGCGTGTCGGGAACGCGGGGATGATCGAAATCGCGGTCCGGATCGTGATGCAGGCCGAGTCGGCGCATGACGGCGGTGGAACGATGATTGTCGGCTACCGCAAAAGAGACGATTTCGGGAGGATCGAACTGGGTGAAACCATGGCGAAGTGATGCTTCTCCTGCTTCCGTCACGTATCCCTTGCCCCAATGCCGTTTCGCAAGACGCCAGCCGATTTCAATGGTGCCTGCCGGCAGGAACGGTTCGAGTTCGGGCTTCCAGAGGCCGCAAAAGCCGATCGGCTCATCGGTTTCCTTCAGTGCCATGGCATAGAAACCAAGCCCTGCCGTGGCGATGGCATCGCGGATATTATCAAGCATCGAATCTGCTTCGGCGCGGTCGCGGCGAAAGGCGAAGAATTCCATCACTTCAGGATCGGAATTTATCTCGTGGAAAAGCGGTCGGTCCGCATCTGTCCAGTTGCGCAAAAACAGGCGGTCCGTCGTCGCGATCACTGTCATGGGGTCACAAAATCCGTCTTTCGGTAGCCCTGGATATAAAGCAGCGCGGTCAGATCGCCGTGGTTGATGCGCATTTTCGCTTCGGCGGCGACGGTGGGTTTGGCGTGCAGGGCGACGCCGGAGCCTGCGAGGTGGATCATGCCGAGATCGTTGGCGCCGTCGCCGACGGCGATTGCGTCTTCGGTGGAGATACCGAGCCTTGCGGTAATTTCGTTGAGTGCATCCACCTTCGCCTGCTTGCCGAGGATCGGCTCGGCGACGAAGCCGGAGAGCAAGGCTCCCTCTTCAAGAAGAATGTTGGCGCGGTTTTCGTCGAAGCCGAGAGTTGCGGCGATCCGGCTGGTGAAGACGGTGAAGCCGCCGGAGACGAGGGCGGTATAATAGCCCTTCGATTTCATCGTGGCGATCAATTCCGGACCGCCGGGCGTCAGCGTGATGCGCTTGGCGATAACCTCATCGATGACTGAAACCGGCAGGCCTTTCAGGAGTGCAACGCGTTCGCGCAGTGCGGGTTCGAAGGCGATCTCGCCGTTCATGGCGCGGGCGGTGATCGCGGCGACCTTGTCCTTGAGGCCGACCTCGGCGGCGAGCTCGTCAATGCACTCCTGCCCGATCATCGTCGAATCCATGTCGGCGATCAGCAGTTTCTTGCGGCGCGTTTCGGCCTCCTGGACAACCAGATCGATCGGTGCGCTGGCGATGGCCGCGAGGATATTCGCCTCCGCCGCTTGCGTATCGGTGCCGTCGCGAAGGGCGATATCGCAGGCGATGCCGTCTGCCAGCCAGTAGAGCCCGGATGCCTTCACGGTTTCGGCAGCCTGTTCGGCGAGACTCGGCGTGAGTACGGGATTTGACGGATTGGCAACAAGCGTGGCAACGAGAGCCATATGGAAAACCTTCTGAGCGCAACAAGTGCGATCCTGATAACCGGGCCGACCGCCAGCGGCAAGTCCGCGCTTGCCGTGGAACTGGCAAAACGCCACGGCGGCGCTGTTGTCAACGCCGACAGCATGCAGGTCTACGGCACGCTGCGCATCCTGACGGCGCGGCCGTCCGAGGCGGAGATGCAGGGCGTGCCACATCATCTGTACGGCCATGTGCCGGCAGGCGCTGCCTATTCGACGGGGACCTGGTTGCGCGATGTCACGGCATTGCTGCCCAATCTGAGTGCCAAGGGACAGTTGCCAGTGTTCGTCGGCGGGACGGGGCTTTATTTCAAGGCGCTGACAGGCGGCCTTTCGGATATGCCGGCGATACCGGAAAACATCCGCAACCGGCTACGGGCGCGCCTGCAGAATGACGGCGCGGAAGCGCTGCATGCCGAACTGGCCATGCTCGATCCAGCCGCTGCCCGCAGTCTCAGCATCCAGGACGGGCAACGCATCGTGCGTGCCTTGGAGGTGCTGGGGGCAACGGGGCAATCGATCCTGCGCTTCCAAGGGCAGGCGGGGCCGCTGATCGTCGATCCGGCGCGTGCGGAAAAGATCATCGTCCTGCCGGAACGCGCCGTGCTCCACCAGCGCATCAACGGGCGCTTCGAGAAAATGCTGGAGCAGGGTGCGGAAGATGAGGTCAAGTCGCTGCTGGCACTCGGCCTTTCATCGGAAATGCCGGTGATGAAGGCGATCGGCGTTTCGCAGATTGCAGCCATGCTGAAGGGCGAGATGACGCGCAGCGAAGTGATCGAGAAGGGTGCTGCTGCGACACGGCAATATGCCAAGCGGCAGATGACCTGGTTTCGCAATCAGATGGACGAAAGCTGGAAGCGCCTGACATCGCCGCAGCCGTGATCAGGGCGTAAGCTTCAAGTCTGTCGGCGCGTTATCATCATTGCGAACGGAAACCGTCGGCCAGGAGATGTCATGAATAATTTTCTCGCAAAAACGCTTGCTTCCATCAATGCTCTGATTGCAATCGTCATTCTGGCGTTCTTCACGCTGTCCGGTGCAACCGCGGCCTCGGCTCAAGGCGGGTCCGGAATGTTCGTGATCGGAGTGATTTTCGGCGCGATCGCCGGCATCGTGGTCGCCGCTCTGGTCTGCGGAACGGTCGCCTTTCTGACGCTGATAGAGCGCCACCTGAGTGTCATTGCCGCTGCAGCCAGGCAATCTCAGGGGCAATGAGCCTCAATCCTTGTTATGGAGGCTCCTGAGCGGCTTCTTGAGAATGCTCTCGCGGAGCGACATGCCGGGTTCGCGGTGCGGGCTGGCAGCCGGATCTTGAGAGAACACCGGCCGCTGGGACGTTGTCTCCTCGCGGCGCATCTCTCGCCGGAGAGCTTCCAGGCGGCTGTCCAAAGATGTTTGCGGTGGTGCGGTTTGCGGCTCGCGCGGCGCATGGCTGCGCGGCAGCATGTCCGGCCTATAGGAATCGGTCGGTGCCAGCGGCGGCGCAGAGACGGATGCCGCATAGGGAGCATCCTCCGACGGCTCTTCGTCGTCGAACAGCATGTCGCTCTGCGCGGCACTGTAGCTTTGCTGGAAAGACGAAATATCCGGCCCGCCGCTGACGGCGCGCATGCGCGTCACGATCTTGCGCAGATCGACCGTATCGGGATCCTCGTCGGAATGCTTGGCGTTCGCCCCGTTCGCCTTCGGCAGCAGATGCTGCTCGACGCGCGAAAAGCGCATGCGCATCGGCACGCTGATCGCCTCGCCGAAGGCGATCGCTTCACCGTTGCCGATCGAGGAAATGAAGCTCGTCGTGGAGATCGACGAATTCGGGATTGCCGAGCGGATGATGTCCTGGTCGCGATCGTTGGCAAGGCGCATGGCAAACAGCGTCGAGCACTGTGAGAGGATCGTCTGGTCGAGTTCGCCGGGGCGCTGCGTGATGATGCCGAGCGAGACGCCGTATTTGCGGCCTTCCTTGGCGATGCGGGCGATGGCCTGGCGCGTCGGGATGAAGCCGAGGTTCGGATCGGCCGGAACATAGCGGTGCGCTTCTTCGCAGACGACGAGCATATGGACGGCGCCGTCGCTCCAGAGCCCGATTTCGAAGGCCATGCGGCACAGGACGGAGGCGACCGAATTCACCACTTCCGACGGGATACCGGAAAGCTGGAACGTGCAGATCGGCCGGTCGTCGCCGGGAATGCGGAATATCTGCGCCACGGTGTCCATGATCGTGTCGCTGATCGTGTTGTTGGAGAACATGAAGTGGTAGCGCGGATCGTTGATCGCCGCGATGATGCGCATCTTCAACGAGCGCAGGAAGGGCTTCTCGGCGCGGCCTTCGAGACGGCCGATGCGCTCGTCGATAAGCGCCAGCAGGTCGGCCATGCGGTAGGGGACCGGCGTATCGGCGGTGATCGAGCTCTTCTCGGTGGTGCGCCGGACGAGCGAATTGTCGCTGCCGCGAAAGGCGCGCTTGGCGTCCGGCATGATGTCGCGAAGCATGTCGAGTTCTTCGGGCACTGGCGCGCGGCCGCGGAAGACGACTTCTGCGAATTCTTCAAGCCGCATCAGCCAGAAGGGCAGATCGAGCGTGTCGGTATCAATGACGACCGAATGCTTCGGGAAAGCGGCTGCGAATTCGTTGTGCGGATCGAGGATCAGGACGCGCAACTTCGGATCGGCTTCGATCGCCTTGTGCAAAAGCAGCGAGACGGCCGTGGATTTGCCGACGCCCGTGGAACCGACGATCGCGAAATGCTTGGAAAGCATCGAGGGGATGTGGATCGCCGCATCGATGCTTTCGTCCTGGGTGAGGTTGCCGATGACCGCCGTCGTCCCGGTGCCAGCGTCGTAGATGCGCATCAGATCGGCAGCGCGGATGCGGTGCGCAATGGCGCCGAGATGGGGATAGCGTGAGATGCCGGTCGAGAATTCCTCGCGGCCGTCTTCCTCGACGCGGACTTCGCCGAGCAGCTCGGTCTCGATCCTGAAATAGTTGTCCTCTCCCTCGCCCCAGGCATGCGTGCCGGTGTTCATGGCGTAAACGAGGGCGACGACGCGGTTCCGGCCGACGCTGACCGAAATCAGGCGGCCGACGGACCAGAGTTCGGTGAGATCGGTGCCGCCGGCCTCTGCGACGGCGGCGATGGTCGCGCGTGAGCCGCTGCACGCGACGACGCGGCCGAGGAAGCGATTCCCGGGGGTTAGATTGTCGCGGCGATCCTGCTCGCTGGCTTTGCCTGACGTTTGCAAGTCGTTGTTGAGCAACGGCCTACTCCCTGCGTTAGCAGGCGATCATATGATCTATCCTTTAACAAAACCCTTCGGGCCTCTTGTTTTTTAAAGGGATAACCGGCGCTACATCTTTTGGCGCCCGCCGTTTTTTTATTTCGGTAAGCGTTGACGCTGTGAAATTTTCTGTCTATCAATTGCGCCCATGAAAATAGCAGCAGCTCTTATTGTGGTGGGAAAGCGCATGGGCAGGATGGTGTAACCATCCGGCGACAGCCACCCATGCGCTAGTTGACAGGCTCCCTCTGGGGCCTTTTTTTATGCCTGAAATCCAGGCTTCCGCACCGAAGACCTCAATTCCAGCAGTCAAAACGGAACAGAAAACATGACGGGCACGGACAACCAGACACCAGACAATCGGATGACAGGAGCGGAGATCGTTCTGCGGGCGTTGAAGGACAACGGCGTCGAACATCTCTTCGGCTATCCGGGCGGTGCGGTGCTGCCGATCTATGACGAGATATTCCAGCAGGAGGAGATCAAGCATATCCTCGTCCGCCACGAGCAGGGCGCCGGCCATGCGGCCGAAGGCTATGCCCGATCGACCGGCAAGGTCGGCGTCATGCTGGTCACCTCCGGTCCGGGCGCAACCAATGCCGTCACGCCGCTGCAGGACGCGCTGATGGACTCCATTCCGCTGGTCTGCCTCACTGGCCAGGTACCGACCTCGCTCATCGGTTCCGATGCCTTCCAGGAATGCGATACCGTCGGCATCACGCGGCCCTGCACCAAGCACAACTGGCTGGTCAAGGACGTCAACGAGCTCGCTGCCATCATCCATGAAGCCTTCCGCATCGCGCAGTCCGGCCGCCCCGGCCCGGTCGTCGTCGATATTCCGAAGGACATCCAGTTCGCGACCGGCACCTATACGCCGCCGGCCGATCATGCGATCCAGAAGAGCTATCAGCCGAAACTCCAGGGCGATCTCAACCAGATTCATGCGGCAATCGAGCTGATGGCCAGTGCGCGCCGTCCCGTCATCTATTCCGGCGGCGGCGTCGTCAATTCCGGTCCGGAAGCCTGCAAGCTGCTGCGCGAGCTGGTCGAACTCACCGACTTCCCGATTACCTCGACGCTGATGGGGCTCGGCGCGTATCCGGCCTCCGGCAAGAACTGGCTGAAGATGCTTGGCATGCACGGTTCCTACGAGGCCAACATGGCGATGCACGATTGCGACGTCATGGTCTGCATTGGCGCCCGCTTCGACGACCGCATTACCGGCCGCATCAACGCCTTCTCGCCGAATTCCAAGAAGATCCACATCGACATCGACCCGTCCTCGATCAACAAGAATGTTCGCGTCGACATCCCGATCCGCGGCGATGTCGCCCACGTTCTGGAGGACATGGTCCGCCTGTGGCGTGCTCTGCCGAAGAGGCCGGAGAAGGGCCAGCTTTCCGACTGGTGGACGAATATCGCCCGCTGGCGTGCACGCAACTCTTTCGCCTATACGAAGAGCAACGACGTCATCATGCCGCAATATGCGCTTGAGCGGCTGTACGAATTGACGAAGGACCGCGATACCTACATCACGACCGAAGTCGGCCAGCATCAGATGTGGGCGGCGCAGTTCTTCGGTTTCGAACAGCCGAACCGCTGGATGACTTCAGGCGGCCTCGGCACGATGGGTTACGGCCTGCCGGCAGCGCTTGGCGTGCAGATCGCCCATCCTGATAGCCTCGTCATCGATATTGCCGGCGATGCTTCGATCCAGATGTGCATCCAGGAAATGTCGGCGGCGATCCAGCACGATGCGCCCATCAAGATCTTCATCATGAACAACCAGTACATGGGCATGGTGCGCCAGTGGCAGCAGCTGCTTCATGGCAACCGGTTATCCAATTCCTATACGGAGGCGATGCCGGATTTCGTGAAGCTGGCCGAAGCCTATGGCGCCGTCGGCCTGCGCTGCGAAAAGCCGGACGATCTCGACGGTACGATCCAGGAGATGATCGACGTGAAGAAGCCGGTCATCCTCGATTGCCGCGTTGCCAATCTCGCCAACTGCTTCCCGATGATCCCATCGGGCAAGGCGCATAACGAGATGCTGCTGCCGGACGAAGCCACGGACGAAGCGGTCGCCAATGCGATCGACGCCAAGGGCCGTCAGCTCGTTTGATATCGAAGGTGAGGAAGCCAAGACAATGAACGCACATCTACAGCCGACAGGCTCCGCCTACTTCATCTCGCCGGAAACCGCAGCCGCCGAGAACCATACGCTCTCGATTCTCGTCGATAACGAGCCGGGCGTCCTTGCCCGCGTCATCGGCCTGTTCTCCGGCCGGGGCTACAACATCGAAAGCCTCACTGTCTCCGAAACCGAGCATCAGGCGCATCTGTCGCGCATTACCATCGTGACACGCGGCACGCCGCATGTGCTGGAGCAGATCAAGGCCCAGCTCGAGCGCATCGTGCCGGTGCACCGCGTCGTGGACTTGACGGTGCGTGCTCGCGAACTCGGGCAGGAGCGCCCGATCGAACGGGAAGTGGCGCTCGTCAAGGTGATCGGGACCGGCGAAACCCGGGCCGAGACGCTGCGCCTTGCCGATGCCTTCCACGCCAAGGTGGTCGACGCGACTGTCGAGCATTTCATTCTGGAGATCACCGGCAAGTCCTCGAACATCGATCAGTTCGTGGCGATCATGAAGCCGCTGGGCTTGATCGAAGTCTGCCGCACCGGCATTGCCGCCATGAACCGCGGTCCGCAGGGAATGTGAACCGGCGTCTGGCCAGCGCGCGGCAGCCTGAAGTCTCAGAGCATTTCGAGCGCCGATTTGCGGGTCGGCGGCGGGAAGGCGGCGTCGAGCGCCGCCCAGTCCTCGTCGCTGATATCGAGCGAGACGCAATCGCGGTTTTCAGCGGCGCGGTCGGCATTCGACGTCTTCGGAATGGCGATCACGCCGTCGCGTTCGAGAAGGAAGGCGAGGGCGATCTGAGCCGGGGTTGCCTGATTGGCCTTGGCGATGCGGATGAGCTCGGGATTGTGCAGGATGCGGCCCTGTTCGATCGGCGAATAGGCCATGACCGGGACACCGTGCTCCTGGCACCAGGGCAGAAGATCATATTCGATGCCGCGGCGCGCGAGATTGTAGAGAACCTGGTTGGCAGCGACGTGCCGGCCGCCCGGAACGGCAAGCAGTTCCTCGATGTCGCCGATATCGAAGTTCGAAACGCCCCAGGCGCGGATCTTCCCGGCGTCCTTCAGGTCCTCGAAGGCTTCGACGGTATCGGCCAGCGGATGCTCGCCCCGCCAATGCAGCAGGTAGAGGTCGATCTGGTCGATGCCGAGACGTGAAAGGCTCCGCTCGCAGGCTTCGATCGTGCCCCTGCGGCTGGCATTCCACGGATAGACCTTGGTGACGATGAACAGGCCGTCGCGCCGGCCCTTGATGGCGCGGCCGACGATGCGCTCGGAATCGCCTTCGCCGTACATTTCGGCCGTATCGATCAGCGTCATCCCAAGATCTATGCCGGCTTTGAGACTTGCGATTTCGCGCTCGGCTTCCGACGCCCGTTCTCCCATGTTCCAGGTGCCCTGGCCGAGAGCGGGGACTTCGATGCCGTTCGGGAAAGTGATCGCCGGGATAGGGTCGTCTAGCATGGCCGAATCTTTCATTTTTCTTTCAAAGATTGCGCAGACGCGTCATCTTTCAAGCAATCCTGTCACCATGACAATGATTATCTGGCTTAGGAAATGCAGGCGGGTTAGCGGACTTCAATCGACAGAGATCGTCGCGGGTTGGCGATACGGGAGGTTCCATGCCGCGGGATACGTTTCTGGCTCTCGTTCTCTTTGCCTTCACGACATCGATCACGCCGGGGCCGAACAACATGATGCTCTTTGCATCCGGGGTGAATTTCGGCTTTCGCCGGACGATCCCGCATATGTTGGGCATCGGCGCCGGCTTTTTCTCGCTGCTTCTCGGCGTCGGCCTTGGGCTCGGCGCGTTGCTGCATACGGTGCCGGCGCTTTACACGACGCTGAAATTTGCGGGCGGCATCTATCTCGTCTGGGTCGCGTGGAAGATCGCGACGTCGCGGGCGCTGAGCGAAGGCAATGACAGCGTCAAGCCGATGTCATTTCTTGCTGCTGCCGCCTTCCAGTGGGTCAAT
This sequence comes from Rhizobium mongolense USDA 1844, assembly GCF_000419765.1. Taxonomy (GTDB): domain Bacteria; phylum Pseudomonadota; class Alphaproteobacteria; order Rhizobiales; family Rhizobiaceae; genus Rhizobium; species Rhizobium mongolense. The sequence goes on from NZ_ATTQ01000004.1 coordinate 384,436, forward strand.
CCCAAGGCTTGGGTCATGGCGGTAACGGCCATGGCGACCTACACCAACCCCGACCTCTATCTCGCCAGCGTGCTGATCGTCGGCCTTGCCTTTGCCGCGGTCAACATTCCAAGCGTTTCGACCTGGGCCGGCTTCGGTTCCGCATTGAGCGAATGGCTGTCCGACCCGGTGCGGCTCAAATGGTTCAACGTCACCATGGCGGTGCTCTTGGTGCTGAGCCTCTGGCCGATGTTGAAATAGAGAAACGTGGACGGCGACCTCCAGCAGAAGCGCTTAGAGGCCGAACCCGCCGATGCCGCCAGACTGAACGATGATCGTCGGGTCGGTAAAGTTGCGGAAGCCCAAGAGCGGAATGTCGCAACGGCGGTCAAACTTGCCGACCGGAGCGGTGCGCTGACAGTTCTCCGCGGATTTATAGGGATGCCCGGGGATCTGATACTCGCCCTTTTTCAGATCGAGATAGTCGTCCGCGCTTGCCCAGGAAGCGAATACAGCGCCGAGCGCTGCTACGGGAAGAGTGATCCTGTTCATCGCAATGCCTTTCCCCTACTTGCGAGATGGCGGAGAATATCACGCAAACCGGATTGGACCTCGGGTGCAATGGGATTAGCCCTTGGGACGCTGCCTAACTTGACCGATGCTAAAATAGGGTAATCGAAGGCTTGCTGACCATCAGCCAGAGGGTGCCGATCACTGCCAAGAAGGCCGGAAACCCGCAGACGAACCAGATGTGGTAGAGCCGGAAATACTCCGCCGGCAGCTGTTCGCCAGCAGTGGCGGCTGCGCGTGCAAGATCGCGGAGCCTGACCTGTATCCAGACGACCGGCAGCCAGAAAAGGCCGGTAACGACGTAGAGGATGAGCGAGAGGGCGATCCAGCCTTCGCAGAGCGGCCAGCCGATGATGGTTGGCAAGCAGATAACCTGTCACCGGCTGGAGAACAGGACCTTGACGAGAGGTCCCAGCGGATCGCGCCAGAGTGAGGGCTCGAGCAGGGTTGCGCCTGCGAGATAGGCAAGGGAGACGGCGAACATGGCGAGAAGGACTTTGCGGGCGATGGGCCGGAAAAGAAGTGCTGCACCAAGCGCGTGTCGACGGCGCACGTGAAAAGCGTGAGCGCCATTGCAGCGGCGGGCGGCATGAAGGGTAGAAGATGCTGACTTGCCGCTTGTGGCAACAGAAGCGGAATGATGCCGGACAGCAGCCAGAACAGAGCGAGGCCGGCGACCATCAGCGGCTTCAGCAGATAGAGGCGCGCGAACCACAGATCCTGAATGCCCGACGGATTGGCTGCCAGCGTGGCCGCGACTGAGCCGCTGCGGATGGCTGGAACCGTTCCATTGCATGTGACGCCCTTGGACATGATGGCCATGGCGGTCGAACGCAAGGGCGAACGCCAGCCGAGGCGCCCCGCAATATCGGCGAGCCAAGTCACGGGTTTTGCCAGAGCTGCTGGGATGGGGATGACGGGCGCGTGCGGAAGGCCTAGCCATTGGCGGTGCAGTTTCACGATTTCGCAGAGCATGAGCGTCTCGCTGGATGCGAGTGCAATATCTTTTCCGGTGGGAATTTCGTCGCAGACTGCTGCGCTGACGGCTGCAGCGACATCTTTGATATCGCGTCTCAACCGGGCTTTGAGAATGGATAAGCGGCAACCCAAAAGGCATTGATGCGAGCGCCCGCAAGAGCGCTGATCGGCCATGGGAATTGCGGCCGACAACGAGTGCCGGACGCAAAATGACGTTAGGTAAACCACTTGACGCAAGGCATCATCGGCGCGGCGTTTTGTGGCGAGGAACGGCAGATCGGCAACTGGAGCATCCGTGTTTGCTGATATCTGGACGATCAGGGGGACGTCCGACGTCTTGGCCGCGGTATAGAGCGCCAGCATCGCATCTGCCTGCGATGCGGCAAGGTCGTCGGAAAACCCGTCCTGCAAGGCGCCTGCGCAAACGACCATATGCTGGTCTGTCAGTGTCTCTTGCCAATCGGCAAGCTGTGGTCATGTGGGCGAGATCGGCACGCAGCCAGCGGACATCGGGCCATTTTCCCGGCGGCCTGGGCCGCTCACAGCATGGCCATCGGCCACCAGACGGGCGGCGACGGCGGAGCCGATGAAACCTGTTGCGCCGAGAATCAGAACGTTCATGCGCCGAGATTATCGAAAAACCGCAAGGCGCATAGATTAGCTTGGCGGGCTGCATTCAAGCGCCTAAAGATAATATCCTATGCGCGGAGGCCTCGTCTTGCACGATCATCCTGATCATAATCACCATCATCATCACGACAACCGCTATTCGGACATGCAGGCGCGGGTGAAGGCGCTGGAGACGGTGTTGACGGAGAAGGGGTTGATCGATCCGGCGGCGATCGATGCGATCGTCGAGACCTATGAGACGAAGATCGGCCCGCGCAACGGCGCCCATGTCGTGGCAAAGGCCTGGAGCGATCCGGCATTCGCCGAATGGCTGAAAAGCGATGCGACGGCGGCAATTGCGAGCCTTGGCTATACCGGACGGCAAGGTGAGCACATGCGCGCCGTCTTCAATACGCCCAAGGCCCATAACCTCATCGTCTGCACGCTTTGCTCCTGCTATCCCTGGTCGGTGCTCGGCCTGCCACCGGTCTGGTACAAGGCGCCGGCCTATCGCTCGCGGGCGGTGATCGATCCGCGCGGCGTGCTTGCCGAATTCGGCCTGACGCTGCCCGCGGAAAAGAAAATCCGCGTCTGGGACTCGACGGCCGAGCTGCGCTATCTCGTCATTCCCGAGCGCCCCGAGGGAACGGAAGGTTTGAGTGAGCAGCAACTTGCCGGTCTCGTCAGCCGCGATGCGATGATCGGGACGGCAATTGCGTCTGCTCCGGGAGCAGCCGCATGAACGGGCCGCACGATCTGGGTGGACAGATGGGGTTCGGGCCGGTCGCGGCTGAAAAAGGCGAGCCGTATTTCCATGCAGAGTGGGAGAAGCGTGCGCTTGGACTGACGCTATCGTGCGGGGCCTTCGGTGCCTGGACGATCGACGAGAGCCGGCATGCGCGCGAGAATATTCCGCCAGCTGATTATCTCTCCGCAAGCTATTACGAAATATGGTTGCGAGCGCTGGAAGTGCTGCTCGATCGGCACGGATTCGCAACCGCTGCGGAGATCGATATCGGCCACAAGCAAACGGCCGGAGCAGTGCCAGAACGGGTTCTGAAGGCGGATATGGTTGCGAACGTTCTGGCGCGCGGCGGCGCTTGCGACCGTCCGGTGGAAACGGCTGCGCGCTTTGCCGTCGGCGAGAAGGTCCGGACAAAGAATTTCAATCCGGAAACGCATACCAGGCTGCCGCGCTACGCACGTGCCAAGAACGGCGTGGTTGAGGCGGTGCAGGGGTCCTTCGTGTTCCCAGACGACAATGCGCATGGCAAGGGCGAGAACCCACAATGGGTCTATACCGTCGTTTTCGATGGCAGGGAAATCTGGGGCGAGGGCGCCGATCCATCGCTGACGGTTTCGATCGATGCCTGGGAGAGCTACCTTGAGCCTTTATGAAATGGCGTCGCCGCTGACGCGATCGCCCCAACTGCCGAAATCCGCCGATGGCGAGCCGGTCTTTCCCGAGCCCTGGGCGGCTGCAGCTTTTGCTATGACAGTGCATCTCCATGAACGCGGTCTCTTCACATGGAGCGAGTGGGCGGAGACGCTTTCGGCCGAACTGCACAAGCCGGGCCGGGCGGTCGATGGCAGCGACTACTTCGACTGCTGGGTCGCGGCGCTATCCTTGCTCCTTGTCAACAAAGGCATCGCCGATGCCGGCGCCATCCTTTCGCTGCAGGAGAGCTGGCAGCGTGCAGCGGAAGCCACGCCGCACGGAAAGTCGATCGAGCTTTCCAACGATCCGCTGCGCTGATCGTCACGACGGGAACTGCTTGTAGCACTCCTCGGCCACCTGCCGCAGCATATCGCGCGAAATCTCGCCGGTAACGGCATAGCCGAGCTCGCCGTCGATCCAGTAGAATGTCTCGACATCGCCGGCGGAGGCGAAACGGAAGCTCGTCGTCCGGTTCGCCTGGTTGCGGCCGATGAGCGCGGTCAGGCGTTCGCCAGCCTGATTCTCGTACATGAACATCGCGCCCGGCTTTCCATCCACCGGCAGCAGCCGTCCGCCGACGAGCCGGAAGCCAAGGGACTGTAGATCCGGCACCTTCAGGTTCGGAATAGAAAGCCGCTTGCCGAGCCAGGTCGCCAGATGCGTTTCCTCGTTGGCGAAGACTTCGACAGGATGGCGGACCTCGCCGACATAGACCAGGAAGGCGTTCTGCGCCTCTGCCGGCAGTGTCTCGGAAGCGGCAAGCTGCAGTTCGGGTTGCTGGACGAGCGGAGGGCCGTAATGACCGGCAAGGGCGCCAAGCGCGAAGAGAGCGACGGCGGCTGCGGCAATGGCCGAACGTCTCGGCCAAACGGAAGCGCCATTTTCCGGCTCGACCAGCAGGATGTCGCTTTCCTTGGATTTTTCGTAAGGCGCGAACATTGAACGGATCGCAGCATTCTGCGCCTGCCACGCCGTCACCTTGGCAGCGTCCTCGGGATTGTCCTGCAGCCAAGCCTCGACACGGGCGCGGGCGTTTTCGGGCAGTTGCCCGTCGGCATAGGCGTGGAGGTCCGCTTCGGGCAGGGTCGAGTTGGTCTCGTTCATTTCGGTCTCCGAAGCGTAATCACATTGTCGGCCTTCATTCGGTCTCCAAGCCGCTGGCGCGCGCGCGACAGGCGCGACATGACGGTGCCGACCGGTATGTCGAGCGCGGCGGCCACCTCGTCGTAGGTATAGCCTTCGATGACAACCAGCATCAGCACGGCGCGGCTTTCCTCCGACAGGCTGTTCAGCGCGTCTTCCAGATGCAAACGCTCTAAGGGATCGGCGGTCGTCTCGGACGAGGGCAGGTCTTCGGCGCTGTCAAGCTCGACCATCATGTTGGGCGGGCTCTGGCGGCGGGTGTTGCGGTAGAGATTGGTCATGATAGTCAGCGCCCAGCCGCGCAGGTTCAGGCCACGCCACTGCGAACGGCGGGCAAGTACTTTCTCGACACAGTCCTGCAGCAGATCCTCGCCGTCGGCGTCGGAGCGGGTGAGGCTTCGCGAATAGCGCCGGAGCGAGGGAAGGAGGGCCAGGATCTGGCCCTCGAATGTTTCGGGTGCGGGTGTCTTCACGCCGGTCCACTCAGGGTTTGGCAAGGTCCCAGTTGCCCCCCACGCCATCGCCGGTGATATCGCCCTTCTTGGTATCCTTCACCCAGAAATAGAGCGGCATGCCGTCCTTGGCCCATTGCTTTGTGCCGTCCTTGCGGTCGATGATCGAATATGCACCATCGGCCTTCGCATCGCCAGCGGCCATCAGCGGCGGCCAGTTCTTGGCGCATTGGTCATAGCAATTGGAAACGCCCTTCGTGTCCTTCTTGAAGGTATAGAGCGTCATGCCGTTTTCGCCGGCGAGCACCTTGCCCTTGGCGGATTCGACGGTCATGACCGGCGCTGCCGCGAATGCAACCGTTGCCGCAGCAGATGCGACGGCGAAAGCGATCACGAATTTTACGGATTTCATGTGGGTCTCTCCTCACGTTCGGCAGCTTTTTTGCTTACCGGAGATGAGACACCGGGAGCAGTGATTTTATTCCATGCGGCGTGAAAGATTTTTTGAATGAATGCCGCGTTTGGTGCCGTGCCGGGAATGACCTGCTTGAACCAGAAACACTCGTCACTTAAATTACCGGCCATCGTTCGTTTCAACAGGATGTGTGCAGCAATGGATTTCAACCCGATCGCAACGCCAATTCGCCTTGCCACCGGGGAACTCCATGTCCATGCCTGCATTCATCACACTCTCCAATCTGTCGTGGTCCACGCCTGACGGCCGGCCGCTTTTCTCAAGTCTCGATCTAAGCTTCGGCGCGGACCGAACGGGTCTTGTTGGCCGCAACGGCGTTGGCAAGACCACGCTTCTCAAGCTGATCTCCGGCGAACTCCAGCCTCAGTCCGGGGCGATTGCATTAGGCGGCCGCTTGGGCGTGCTGCGCCAAAGCGTCCAGGTGGAAGCCGAAGAAACGGTTGGTGATCTCTTCGGCGTGAGCGAGGCGCTCGCCGTCCTTCTGCGTGCCGAGGCGGGCGAGGCGACGGCTGAAGAGCTTGCATCGGCCGACTGGATGCTGGAAGCCCGGATTGCTGCGGCTCTCGATCGCGCGGGGATCGACGCTGAGCCCGAGACGCGTCTTGTGGCACTGTCGGGCGGACAGCGCGCGCGGGCAGGGTTTGCCGCGCTGATCTTCGCCGAGCCCGATTTTCTCATCCTGGACGAGCCGACCAACAATCTCGACCGCGATGGCCGCCAGGCCGTCATCGACCTCATTGCAAACTGGCGGGCGGGGGCAATCGTGGTCAGCCATGACCGGGAATTGCTCGAAACCATGGACGCCATCGTCGAACTGACTTCGCTCGGGGCCACGCCTTACGGCGGCAACTGGAGCCACTATCAGAAGCGCAAGGCTTTAGAATTGGCTGCCGCGCGGCATGATCTCGCCGATGCCGAGAAGCGTGTGGCCGAGGTTGCCCGAAGCGCCCAAGCAACGGCCGAACGGCAAGCTCGCAGGGATCGTATCGGCCGGAAGAAAGCTGCCAGAGGCGACATGCCGCGTATCGTCGCCGGCGGCTTGAAGGAGCGCAGCGAAGCAACGGGCGGCGATAACGCCCGGCTTGCCGACCGCCGGTGTACCCAGGCGCTCGAAGACGCAGGCGCTGCGCGCGAGAAGATCGAAATCCTGCAGCCCTTTTCGGTGACGCTTCCGCCGGCCGGACTGCCTGCCAACAAGGTCGTCCTGAAGATGGATTCGGTGACGGCGGGCTATCGGCCTGCCAAGCCGGTCGTCAGCGATCTTTCCTTCGCCATCGTTGGACCGGAGCGCATCGCCGTCACCGGCCGGAACGGTTCGGGTAAGACGACATTGCTGGCGCTTGTCACCGCGCAGTTGAAGCCCTGGACCGGGACGGTCTCAATCATGACCAAGTTCGCAATGCTCGATCAGCAGGTGAGTCTTCTCGATCCGTCGATTTCGATCCGCGACAACTTCCTGCGGATAAATCCGCGGGCGGTTGAAAATGCCTGTCGGGCGGCGCTCGCCCGGTTCATGTTCAGGGCTGACGCGGCGCTCCTGACCGTATCGACGCTCAGCGGCGGCCAGCTTTTGCGGGCCGGTCTGGCGTGCGTTCTGGGCGGACCGGAACCGCCTTCGCTCCTGATCCTGGACGAGCCGACCAATCATCTCGACATCGATTCGATCGCAGCGGTCGAGAGCGGATTGCGTGCCTATGACGGCGCGCTGCTGGTCGTCAGTCACGACGAAGTCTTCCTGGAAGGCATTGGGATTACGCGCAGGCTGGAGTTGCCTACGGGCCGTTTACCAGCTTGAGGATCAGCTGCTGGATGTTGCCGCCTTGGCCCATTTCGACCTTGTCGAAGTCGCGGCCCTGCTGGCGCTGGTAGCCGGAGAGTTCGCCGAGGCGTTTTGTCAGCACGACGCGGATCTTGCTGCAATCCGGATCGTCAGCAGCGGTGAGGCCGAGGCTGTAGGCTTCAATCGCCGTGACCATATGCTTTATGGTTTCGCCGTGCCAGCGCTCGTGGGCCTCGACGCCAGCAATGAAGCTGTCCCAGCTTGCCTTGGTTGCAGGTGGCAGCTGTGTCGTAGCCTTAGGCAGAGTGTAAGTGATGATCAGTTTCGGCCGCGCCACCGTCAGCCTGCAGGACCTGTCCGCCTGCGGCTCGTATTTCCTGGTCCAGGTGAGCTTGAAGGTCGTGTGCGCGATGACGCGCCCGATGCCAGCCTTCGGGCCGTGTTCGCCGATCGATGCGTAGAGCTCGGCGCCGGATTTGCCAGTGATTGTATAGGGCTTGACCTGTTCGACGGCCTGCCATTCCGCGTGGGCGGCAGCAGGTATCGGCAAGGCCACCATCGTCAGGCAGAATTGAATGCTTCTTCTCACGTGAATCCCTCAGGCAACGGGGCGACACTAAAGGGCGCAAAACCTGGGTTCAAGCGGCTGAAAGCAGGCGACCGCGCGGCGGCGACCTGCGGGCGCACTTTTCCACCTTGCTTCGCGGGCGCGAATCCTGCCAAGTCGCTCCCATGCAATTTGCTCCGCAACAGGACGAAGCCCTGAAGGCCGTTTCGAAATGGCTGAAGGAGGGCCGATCGCCGCTCTTCCGTCTGTTCGGCTATGCCGGAACCGGCAAGACGACGCTTGCCAAGCATTTTGCGGAGAACGTCGATGGCGACGTGCTGTTTGCCGCCTTCACCGGCAAGGCGGCGCAGGTGTTGCGCTCGCGCGGTGCCAGCAATGCCAAGACCATCCATTCGCTGATCTATCGCCCGCGTGGGGAAGAGGCTGTCGAGGACGAGGAAACCGGCAAGACCTCGATGACGCCGATGTTCACCATCAACCGCCAGAGCCCGGTCGCCAAGGCGGCGCTGATCATCGTCGACGAATGCTCGATGGTCGACGAGGCGCTTGGAAAGGACCTGATGAGCTTCGGCACGCCGATCCTGGTGCTCGGCGATCCCGGCCAGCTGCCGCCGGTTTCGGGCGGCGGCTTCTTTACCAATCAGGAGCCGGATTACCTGCTGACGGACATTCACCGCCAGGCGCGCGACAATCCGATCATCAAGCTTGCGATGCAGGTGCGCGAAGGCAACGAGATCATCTATGGCGAGTACGGCACCGCCCAGGTGATCTCCAAGAACGAAGTCAACCAGGCCTTGGTGCTCGATGCCGATCAGGTGCTTGTCGGCACCAACCGCACGCGGCGGCGCTATAACCAGCGCCTGCGCGAGTTGAAGGGCTTCACGGCGGATTATCCGCAGACGGGCGACAAGCTCGTCTGCCTGCGCAACGACCCCGCCAAGGGGCTGCTCAACGGCTCGCTCTGGCAGGTGATGACGTCATCGAAGGAGACGACGAAGCCGGGCATCAACCTGCTCGTGCGGCCGGAAGACGACGACATGGATCGCGGCGCGGCCAAGATCAAGCTGCTGAAGCAGGTTTTCGAGGATGTCGAAGGCGAAATCCCGTGGAATACGCGCAAGCGCTACGACGAATTCGATTACGGCTATGCGCTGACCGTGCACAAGGCGCAGGGCTCGCAGTGGAACAATGTCGTGCTTTTCGATGAAAGCTGGGCCTTCCGCGATACGCGCGAACGCTGGCTTTACACGGCGATCACCCGCGCGGCGGAGACGCTGACGATCGTGCGGTGAAGCTGCGGAAACGGTGGCGGCCGTTGCCGGAACGTCATACCTTGACGATGCCGAGAAGCACTGCCTTGGTGATCGCCTGGAAGCGGTTGTTTGCCCGGAACTTCAGGATGATGTCAGCTTCGAGCGCCTGTGCTTCGTCATGCTTCAGGTCAAGCGCGCGGGCGATGCGCTGCGTCGAGAAGCCTTCGGCCATCAACGAGAGGCAGCGCAGTTCCTCATCCGAAAGCGCGGATTGATCCTCGTTGTCGTTCAGGGGCGGTATCTCGCTGCTGGCGTCGGGGTCGAGTAGATCGCTGACCTGCTGCAGCTGACGGTGTAGCGTCGACATTTCCGCCGTCAGCTCGCGCTTGCGCACGGCGAGCGCCTCCTGGAAGGTTGCCTCTGCTTCCTCCTGCGAGGTGGCACGGCGCAATTCGTCCATCAGTTCCTGAATGACCGCGATCGGCATCCCGGTCTCGCGGCAGACGTTGATGACGGCCATGCGCATCACGTCGTCCTCGCCGTAAACGCGCATCAGGCCGATACGGTTGGCTGACAGCAGTCCTTTCTCTTCGTAGAAATGCAGCGTCCTGTGCGTGACCCCGAATGCGTTCGCCATCTCGGCGATAGGCACCGGTCCCTCAGGCAAATCCGGCGGCAGTGCGGCAGATGGCAGGAACCGGTATCTGGACCGGCGCTCCGAAGCTTTACCGGCGGCGGCACGTTTGGTACCGTCTGGCATGAACCCTCCTGGGGCAAAGTTGCACCTCATGCGGTTTTGCCAGTTGCTTCGAAGGCGCTGCGGAGTGGTGTTTCCTCGAGGCGTGCTTGTCGTCGGGAAGAAGCAGTACGCGGCGTACTTACTCGATACTTATTCTCACGTTATGCGTGAACGGACATTTTTGTAAGTGCTAAAAATAATCGCTTTTAAATAGGATAGCAACGCAGCGTCCGAAAACTAGATATCCAACGTAAAGGTTGGCCGAATAGAGTGCCCGCGGCGGCTGAATTTCTTGCGGCGGAACGGGAAATACTCCTGCGGTACGCCCTTTCCGACCATGCGGGCGTCCATCACAGATTTGCATGCAGCCATATGCGAATCTCGTTGGCCTCGCCTGGCCCATTGGCATAAAAAAGCAGCTCACGCTTATCGCACTGAATGGATCATCGACATGCCGACGACGCTTTCCGTCAATCTCAACGCCATCGCCATGCTACGCAACAGGCGCGATCTGCCCTGGCCGAACGTCGAGGCGCTGGGGCGCATCGCCTTGCAGTCAGGGGCGAGCGGGCTGACCGTCCATCCGCGGCCGGACCAGCGGCACATCCGCTTCTCCGACCTGCCGGTGATCCGCAATCTGATCGACGACGAGTTTCCGAAGGCCGAATTCAATATCGAGGGCTATCCGACGGAGGAATTCCTCGATCTCTGTAGAGGTGCCGCACCCGAGCAGGTGACCCTCGTGCCTGATGATCCATCGCAGGCGACCTCCGACCACGGCTGGGATTTCCGCAAGCACCAGGCTTTCCTCACGGATGTCGTCGCAAAACTGAAGAAGATGGGAACCCGGGTTTCGCTGTTTGCCGACGGCGACGGCGATGCCGAGGCGGTGAAGATCGCCAAGGCGACGGGGGCGGACCGGATCGAGCTTTATACCGGTCCTTATGGCGGCTGCTACGATGCGCCGGAGCGGGAAGGCCCCATTCTCGAAGCGCTCGGCAAGACGGCGGACGCAGCACTCGCAATCGACCTCGGCGTCAATGCCGGCCACGACCTGACGGTCGCCAACCTGCCGCCGCTTGTGAAGCGCATCCCGAAGCTTGCGGAAGTTTCGATCGGTCACGGCCTGACGGCGGATGCACTGGAATACGGCATGGCGGAAACCGTGCGGCGGTTCTGTCGGGCGTGCGGGCAGAAGATTTGAGGGGCAGTGCTTCTTCTTTCGCAGGACGAGGGGCGCGCAATGAGGCTCCAGAGGGTCTCGACGTCTCATCACCCTCATCTCTGTCCTCGGCTTAAACCCGAGGATTGTCACAGAAATCCAGCCACGGGCGCGTCTTCGCCGTGAATGACTCATTTACCTTAGAGGAGCTCCTGCGCCCAACGACTTGGGCTTGCTGGATTCCTGTGACAGCACATGAATGAGAAAAGGCAGGGAAGGGCAAGGCAGCGTCGCCCTGTTTGCCGCTCCCTTGCCTGCGATTGAAGTGCGAGGAGATGCCCGCCTCCCTCCCCATCAACTGACTTGACGAAGGCAGAAATCAAAGCTTACGTCAGCAGAGCCGCCTTGTTTGCAACGAAGAAGTCCTCGAGCTTCTGCGTCTGCTTGCCGGTCAGCGCCCGGAAGTCCTCTGTGAGGAGGTCGAAGTTGCCGGCGCGGATGTTGGCGTCGGCTGAGACCAGCATGTCGGCGACGAAATCGGGAAGGCCTGCGCCGCGCATGCCCTGGCCGAGCTGCTCATCGCTGACCTTGACCGCCTGCAAGGGCTTTCCGACAGCCGCGGCGATGCCGGCGGCGATCTCGTCGGCGGTCAGCGATTGGCTGCCCGTCAGCGTGTAGGTCGCGCTCTCGCCAGTTCCGGAGGCGAGGGCGGCGGCGATTGCCAATGCGCAGTCTTCGCGGGAGATATTGGAAACCTTGCCGTCGCCGCTCGCCGTGTACCAGCTGCCGGACTGCAGGTTATGCGGCATGCCGTGTAGATAGTTGTCGAAATACCAGGCGTTGCGGATGATCGTGTGGGGAATGCCGGCAGCCTTGATGGCGTTCTCGGTGCCGAGGTGGTCCGGCGCGAAAGTCACGAGCGACTTGTCCGGCGAGGGCATCGAGGTATAGGCGATGTGCTTCACGCCGGCTTTCGCCGCAGCCTCCACCGCGGCCCTGTGCTGCGTCAGACGCTGGCCGGGGACGGCGAGCGCGTCGGTGCTGATGATCAGCAGGCGATCGACGTCCTTGAAAGCGGCGTCGAGGCTTGCCGTATCGTCGAAGTCGGCCTTGCGGGTGGCCACGCCCTTGGCGGCGAGCGACGCGAGTTTTGCCGGGTCGCGGGTGGCGGCGATGATGCTTCGGGCCGGAACCTTGTAGGTTTCGAGCAGGTGATGAATGACGCGCCGGCCAAGCTGGCCGGCCGCGCCGGTGACGAGAATCGTTTCGCTCATAGGTCTTCCTCTATGGTGGTCTCAAAAAGAGAGCAGCTCTAAAATAGGAATTGACTTCGAGCTGTAAAGAAGGCAGTTTTTCCGCTCTACGTTACCAAAAGGGAACCATCCCGTTATGAGCGCTATCGTCAATCTGAAGAGCAAGCCGGCCCCCGGCATCCGCCGGGAGATCGATCTCGGAAGTCTCGATTTCGGCAATTGTCCTGTCCGGGACATGATGCAGCAGATCGGCGGCAAGTGGTCGACGCTGCTTTTGGAAGCGCTTGCCGCGCGGCCCTACCGCTTCGGCGAGCTGCGGCGGAAGATACCGGATATCTCGCAGAGGATGCTGACGCAGACGCTGCGCGACCTGCAGCGCGAAGGCTACATCGAGCGGGAGGTGTTTCCGACGAAGCCGCCGAGCGTCGAATACCGGGTCACCGAACTCGGACGCTCGCTTTACGCCACGCTGGCGCTGCTGTTGAACTGGGCGGAAGCAAATCATGACGCCGTTCGCGACGCCCGCGCCCGCTTCGATACCGCTGAAGGTTGAGGCGCGGCTTACTTGCCGCGCCCCTCGGTGAGGAAGAGCAGGAAGGCGAAAGCCGGAAAGCAGAAGCCGATCCAGGCTGTCACCGTCCATCCACCGGCCGCATAAGCCCAGCCGCCGAGCGCCGAGCCGAGAGCGCCGCCGGCGAAGAAGGTCGCCATGTAGAGACCGTTCAGACGGCTGCGATGGTCGGCGCTGATCGCATAGATCGCGCGCTGGCCGCAGACCAGGTTGGTCGTCACGCCGAAATCCAGAAGGATCGCTGCTGCCGTGAGCAGGATGAGCGCGGTCAGTGAGCCGTCGGCGGCGAAATGGCCGATGACGAAGGCCACCATGCCGAGCAGCATGGCAAAGGCCGAAGCGACCTGCGTCAGCCCACGATCGGCCAGGCGTCCGGCAATCGGTGAGGCGACGGCACCGGCAGCGCCGGCGAGCGCGAAGAGCGCGATACCGTTCTGGCTCAGGCCGAAAGAAGCCGGGCTTGCAAGCAAAAGCGGCGTCGTCGTCCAGAACAGGCTGAAGGCACCGAACATGCCGGCCTGATAGAGCGCGCGCCGCTGCAGGATGCGGGAGGTCATCGCAAGGTGCAGCATCGAGGCAAGCAGTGCGCCGTAGCCGAGCTTCGTGTGCGGGACGCGAACCGGCAGACTTGCGCGCAGGATGAGGACCAGCCCGACCGTGACGACCGCGGTGATGTAATAGACCATGTGCCACGACGAGGCTTCGGCGATGAAGCTCGCAAAGGGGCGGGCCAGCATGATGCCGCAGAGAAGGCCGCTCATGACGTTGCCGACGACACGGCCGCGCATCGCATCCGGCGCCATATGGGCGGCGAAAGGCACCAGAACCTGCACGGCGACCGAAGAGAGGCCGATACAGAGCGAGGCCAGCAGGAACAGGGCGGGCGTTGAGGAGAGCGCTGCGCCGATGAGCGCGACTGCCGATACCAGGATCAGCATCAGCACGAGGCGGCGGTTTTCGAGCAGGTCGCCGAGCGGCACGATGAGGAGCAGGCCAAGACCGTAGCCGATCTGGGTCAGCGTCACGATCAAGCCCGTGGCTGCCGGCGTGAAGCCGAGATCGGCACTGATCGGGCCGGCCAGCGGCTGGCCGTAATAGAGATTGGCGGCGACGAGGCCGCAGGCGGCCGCGAAAAGGAATGTCATCAAAGGCGAGATCGCCCGGGGGATAGCGGTCTCGTTCGTTGCAGTTGAAATGCTCATGAAAAACTCCGATATGCTGATCTGGGGAGGATCGGTCTTGAAGTCGTTCTGCGCCACCCGCTTGTTGCGGGCGAAGCGCTGTCAGTCGAGAAGTTTTATGGCGGCGTCCGCCACGGCGGTCATGTCGTCCTCGCGGCGGCCGGTCTTGCCGGCGACGCGCATGCCCTTCGTCAGGCAGAGCAGGGCGCGGGCGGCCGTGACCGCTTCCAGCGTTTTCGGGATCGAGCCGTCGGACTGGCCGAGCCGGATGAGGTCCAGCAGCAAGTCCTCGTTGGCGGCAAAAGCAGCGGCGACGCGCTCTGCAGCTTCCTCGTCGAAGATCGCAAGCTCGTTGGCGCTTCCGACGACGAGGCAGCCCCGACGGCCGATGTCGCCGTGCGATGACGCAGCGTAAAAGCGCAGGATTTCACGGATTTTGTCGCGGCCGGTCTCTACCCTGTCCAGGCGCTCATCAAGCAGGCCGCGGCGCACGGCGCGGTACCGGTCAAAGGCGGCAAGAAAGATGCCGCGCTTGTCCTTGAAGGCCTTGTAGACGCTGCCGGAGGTAAGCTCCATCGCGTCCGTCAATTCGCTGATCGAGGCTGCGTGGTAGCCGCGCTCGGAAAAGACGCAGAGCGCCTTGTCGAGCGCGGCGTCCATGTCGAATTCGCGTGGCCTGCCGCGGGATCGGCTTTTGTCATCGAGGGTTGCCGTCGTCATGGCTCACCTAATTAGGAAATGATCGTTTCCAAATCAAGCGAAACTTTTGCGACACGACAAATCAGAGGTCGAGAACCCAGGTCTGGCCGTTTTCCTCCGGCCCGAACATGCGGTGTCTCTCTTCGGAGACAAGACGGAAACCGGCTTTGACATAGATGCTGCGTGCGGCGTGCAGAACTTCGTTGGTCCAGAGCGATATCTGGTGGTAATCTTTCGTCCGCGCGAAGCGAATGCACTCGTCGACCAGCGTCTTGCCGAGACCAAGACCGCGCGCGGCCTCGTCGACATAGAGGAGGCGAAGCTTGGCAACGCCGTCGCCTCCGTTCGTCACAAGGATAGACCCCACGTTGATGCCATTGCGCTCGGCGATCCAGCAATATTCCATCGCCGGATCGAAGCCCGCCAGGAACTTGCCGGCGACCTCGGCCACCAGGCCCTCGAAGCGCATGTCCCAGCCATATTCCTCGGCATAGGCCTTGCCCTGGCTCTGCACGATCCAGCCGATATCGCCGGGTCTATGTGCGCGGATGACCGGGGGGGACGGTTTGACGCCCGGGTCGAGCAGCGAGCGGATGGTCTGCATCGCCTTGACGACGCTTTGCGGCTCGCCAAGGGCAAGCGCATCGAAACGTTCGGCGATCTGCACATTCGAGCGGCGGCCGAGTTCCTGCAATTGCTCTCCTCCCTTGCCGGTGATCGTGATGATCTGGCTGCGCAGGTCGGCGGGATCGGCCTTCGTCTCGATGAGACCGTCGCTGCGGAAGCGCTTCAGAATGCGGCTGAGATAGGCGGGATCGAGATGCAGGTCGCGGACGAGCGCGACGGCGCTGATCCCGTCGTGCGAGCCGATCTCGAACAGCACCCGTGCGTCCGTCAGCGTGAAAGGCGAGTCGAGATAGGCCTTGTTCAGCACGCCGAGGAAGTTCGTGTAAAAGCGATTGAAGTCGCGGGCGGCATCGATAAGGGAGGAATCGGGCATGGACAAAATCTCCTGATAGGAGACTTTGTCCTGCAATTAATTGACTTAATCAAGTAAACTGCATGTTATGCTGCTTCTGTTTCCTCGCTCCGTTCCTTGCCGATTGAAAAATCAACAGCCGCCTTTGCATGGATCGCCGTGGTGTCGAAGCCGGGCAGAGGCAGCTTGCCGGGGTCCAGGATGAGGCAGATCTCGGTGCAGCCGAGAATGATGCTGTCGGCGCCTTTGGCGCGTTCGCGTTCGATGATTTCCATCAGCTTCGTCCGCGAACTGTCGAGCACCTTTCCGGCGCAAAGCTCGTTGAAGATGATGTCGTGAACGATGGTGCGGTCGGCTGCGTCCGGGACCGTCACGTTGACGCCCAGGCCTTTCATGCGGTCTGTGTAAAAGCCATGCTCCATCGTGTAGCGCGTTGCGAGTAGCAGCGGACGCTTGCGGCCGGCTGCCCTGAGCGACTTCGCCGTCTCGTCGATGATATGGATCAGCGGAACCGAGAGGCGCGACGCCACCTGCTCGGCGATCAGGTGCATGGTATTGGTGCAGATGAGAACGCAGCGGACGCCGGCGGCCTCCAGGCGAAGAGCTGCATCGCCGAGGCGTGCTGCAGCGCCGTCCCAGTCGCCGGCCTTCTGCATGGCGACGATCTCTTCGAAATTGACGGAGTGCATGACGAGTTCGGCCGATGCGAGACCGCCAAGGCGTTCGCGCACCATCTCGTTCACCAGACGATAATAGACCGCCGAGCTTTCAAAGCTCATGCCGCCGATCAGGCCGATTGTCTGCATTTCCACGCTCCTGCTTTCTGATTTCCGACGCGCAAAGGATGCCTCAATCACTGCGCCGAATGTTTGCATTCTTTGACGTTGATTGCAGTAACGGGCTGTCAGTTTGCGCAGAATTTCGGTAATGTGCAAAAAATCGGCGTCAATTAAAGAAATGGCAATGCTTGATGATCGCGATAGAAAGATTCTCGACCTGCTCCAGGCCGATGCCGGCATTTCCGTCAGCGATCTCGCCGAGCGCGTCGCGCTTTCGGTTTCGGCCTGTTCACGCCGCATCCAGCGCCTTGAGGAAAGCGGCCACATCGCGCGACGCATCGTCGTGCTGGACCGCGAAAAGATGGGCGTGCCGACCACGGTCTTTGCGTTGATCAAGACGGCGCATCATTCCGACGAATGGATCGAGACGTTCCGCAGGGCGATCAGCGGCATTCCGGAGATCGTCGAGGCCCATCGGCTGACTGGCAATCAGGATTACATCCTGAAGATCGTGCTGCCGCGCGTCGAACATTACGACGTCATCTACAAGCAGATCGTCCGCAAGATCGAGCTGTTCGACGTCTCGGCTTCGATTTCCATGGAGATATTGAAAAGCGGCAGCGCGATCCCGGTCGGCTATGCCGATTAAGATCGCACAGCAGCTATGCCGAACCGGCCGTTGAAACCGGCCTGTAAAGGGCTGACATTTGCATCAGCACAACAGCGAAAAGGCTATGTCATGAGCGATCATCGGGTCGTCGTTGTCGGCGGCGGTTTCGGCGGGCTACAATTCGTCAACGGCCTCAAGGGTGCGGGGGCAAGGATCACACTGGTCGATCGTCGCAACCACCATCTCTTCCAGCCGCTGCTCTATCAGGTCGCGACGACGATCCTATCGACATCGGAAATCGCCTGGCCGATCCGTCATCTCTACAGCGACAGGCCGGACGTTACGACGCTGCTCGGCGAAGTCACCGGCGTCGACACCGCGGCAAAGCAGGTGACGCTACGCAGCGGATTGACGTTAGGTTATGATACGCTCGTTCTGGCCACCGGCGCAACGCATGCCTATTTCGGGCGCGACGAGTGGGCGGCCGTCGCACCAGGGCTGAAAACGCTGGAGGACGCGACGACGATCCGCCGGCGCGTGCTGCTCGCCTTCGAGCGTGCGGAGACAGAAGCCGATCCGGTCACGCGTGATGCGCTTCTCACCTTCGCAATCGTCGGCGCAGGACCGACCGGAGTCGAACTTGCGGGCATCATCGCCGAGCTGGCGCGCAAGACGCTGCCGCGGGAATTCCGCAACATCGATACGCGCAAGGCGAAGGTCGTGCTGATCGAGGCGGGGCCGCGGGTGCTTTCAAGCTTCGCCGAGGAGCTTTCGGCCTATGCGCAGCAGGCGCTCGAAAAGCTCGGCGTCGAGGTTCATCTCGGCGAATTCGTAACGGACTGCACGGCCGCCGGCGTGAAAGTCGGCGAGAAGTTCATTCCCAGCAAGACGGTCGTCTGGGCAGCTGGCGTGCAGGCCTCGCCTGCGGCAAAATGGCTAGATATTCCAGCCGATCGGGCAGGGCGGGCAATTGTCGAAAGAGACCTGAGCGCACCCGGATTGCCGGATGTCTTCGTCATCGGCGATACGGCTTCCGTCGTTCAGGACAACGGCAAGCCGGTGCCAGGGATCGCGCCTGCCGCCAAGCAGCAGGGCGCTTACGTCGCAAAGGTCATCCGCGCGCGCCTGCAGGCAAAGCCGGCGCCAGGACCTTTCCGGTACTGGCATCAGGGAAGCCTTGCGACGATCGGTAAAAGCGCTGCCATCATCGATTTCGGCAAGATCAAGCTGAAGGGGTGGATCGCCTGGTGGATATGGGGCATTGCCCATATCTACTTCCTGATCGGGACGCGCTCGCGCTTTGCCGTTGCCTGGAGCTGGCTGTGGATCTATCTCAGCGGTCAGCACAGCGCGCGGCTGATCACCCAGAAGGAAACCATGCGGGAAGAGAATTAAGGCAAAGGCGGCTCGGGTGAGCCGCCTTTGCGTTGTCAGGCCGCTAGCGAGGCGATGTCGATGACGAAGCGGTAGCGCACGTCGCTCTTGATGACGCGCTCGTAGGCTTCGTTGATGTCCTGGATGGCGATCTTCTCGATTTCGGAGACGATGTTGTGCGCGCCGCAGAAATCGAGCATTTCCTGCGTTTCCTTGATCGAGCCGATCATTGAACCCGAAAGGCTCTTGCGGCCGGCGATGACGGAGAAGGCGTGGACAGGAACGGCATGTTCCGGAACGCCGACAAGCACCATGGAACCGTCGAACTTCAGGAGGTTGAGGTAGGCGTTCCAGTCGATCGCCGTGCCGACCGTGTTGATGATCAGGTCGAAGGTGCCGGCGAGCTTCTTGAAGGTCTCCGGATCGTTGGTAGCGTAATAGTCCTTGGCGCCGAGCTTCAGGCCGTCTTCCTTCTTCGACAGCGTCTGGCTGAGCACGGTGATGTCCGCGCCCATGGCGGCGCCGAGCTTGACGCCCATATGGCCGAGACCGCCCATGCCGACGATTGCGACCTTCTTGCCGGGGCCGGCCTTCCAGTGACGAAGCGGCGAATAGAGCGTGATGCCGGCGCAAAGCAGCGGCGCGCCGGCATCGAGCGGGATGTTGTCCGGGAAGGAGAGGACATAGCCTTCCTTGACGACGATCGAGTCGGAATAGCCACCATGGGTCGGCGTTTCGCCGTCTGCTTCGACGTCGTTGTAGGTCTGGGTGAGACCCGGCAAGTAATGCTCGTAATCGAGATCGCGTGTGGCACAGCCGATACAGGAATTGACGAAGCAGCCGACGCCGACGCGGTCTCCGACCTTGAACTTCGTGACCTTCGAGCCGACAGCGGAAACCACACCGGCGACTTCGTGGCCCGGCACCATCGGGTAACGCGAATTGCCCCATTCGTTGCGGGCCTGGTGGATATCGGAATGGCAGACGCCGCAATACTGGACGGAAATGACGACATCATCGTCATTCGGTTCACGGCGTTCGAAGGTGAAGGGCGCCAGCGGTTTTGACGCGTCAGTGGCGGCATAGCCTTTTGCAATAGCCATCTGAATCTTCCTTTGATTTGAGGAATTGGACGGCCGGACAATGCATCGAAACTGCAAAGAGGCGTTAGAGCGATCCTGCGAGCTTTTTGCACGATCCTGCAAATCCGCTATCCGCTAGCAAAATGCTATTGCCGGCAGTTGCAGGTTTCGGCGGTGTCATTCAGGTGTGATGATGATTGGCGGACATTCACATGTGAAAATCGTTGCCGCGCAGATTGTCGGGATATGCCTCCAACTAACCCGGCGGGACCGAAGCGTTTCCGCGACCGATTGGAGTTGGTTGCTTTTGCCCTCAACCGTTTCTTGAACCGGCCTGAGCAGAGCAATCTTTCCACTGTTGCCTTATCCAATGGCCGGCCGATCAGGTGCCTTATCGCGATGCAATCGTTGCACGCCGCATGCACTCATCACAAATAAAAATGCGGCCGTATCAAACGACGAGCGTCTCCACTTCGAAGGCTGCCTTCGCAGTTAGGGTTCACTTGACCTGTCAGAATAATCCGGACAGGTCAGAGTCAAATGTTCCTCTTCAGCTCTGTGGTTCGCCAATTTCTATCGCGTGCCCATCCGGATCGTAAAACGGAAGACCCGCTGTCCCCACGCTTGTTCTTCTACGGAATGGATCAACTCCACATGCGGCGCGATCTTTTCAAAGGCGTCATCGACATCGCCATGTTCGAAATACAAAAGCCAGTTTCTTCGCCCGTAGGATTCGGCTCCGTCACGCGTCTGGCGCCAGACCGTTTGTTCAAGCGATCGTCCCTCATGAATCGCGAAGCCGGACTCGAAAAGGACAAAATTTCCGGCGTCCTCTATAATTTTCAGACCGAGCAGCTTGTTATAGAATTCCTTCGAGCGATTTATGTCGCGAACGAAAGGAATAGGATTGATAAAACGCAGCATTTTCCTCTCGAAAGGCTCAAATTCATTGCCACAGGATACTGACCAAAGCGCGAGTTCGGCATGAGGCTTTTGCAACTTGGCACAATAGGACGTTTCGCGAATGCCGCAACTGCTGATCCTAACGCCGAACTGCCCCAGCGGTCCATTCCTGCAATGGCGTGCTACTCCTTTGCTTCCTGAGACCTGATAATGCGGCTTCGGGTTTGTAGGATGCAGCCGCGAAGCTTATAAAGTGGATCTGTACCATCTCAGAACGAGTTATCCATGACATTGCCCTTCAACCCTTATCAGGAAATCGCGTCTATCGCGGCGCGCCATACGTCCGGGGAGGGCGAGTTCGCGACGGCCATCGGCAACCTGTTCCTGAGTCGCCGTTCAAAGCCGGCGGGACCCTTTCACTCGGCCTACCGCCCTTGCGTCGCCATGGTGCTGCAGGGCGCAAAGAGCGTCAGGCTCGGCACGGAAACGCTGAACTACGGCACCGGAGACTATCTTCTGACGTCACTTGACCTTCCGGTCGCGTGGCGCGTGACGGAGGCAAGCCCGGAGGCGCCCCATCTATGCTTTGCAATGGCGATCGATGCCGAAAGGGTTGCTGCGCTCCTGCGCCGTGTCGATATCCCGCGTCCGGCGGCGCATACCGACGGGTTGCGGGGCATGGCGGTCAACGCTGCGCCGCCCGAACTTCTGGAGGCGGCCGTGCGGCTGGTGCGCCTGCTTGACCGTCCAAATGATATCGCTGCCATGGCACCGCTGATCGAGCAGGAAATCCTCTATCGCGTGCTGACCGGGCCTGTCGGCCCGCACCTCTTGAACATTGCGCTCGCAGAAAGCCAGAGCAACAGGATTGCCCGCGCCGTGGCATGGCTCAGGGAAAATTATGCGAGACCTTTAAGGATTGAAGCGCTTGCCGAGCTTGTAGGCATGAGCGTCTCTTCGTTCCATCATCATTTCAAATCCGTCACCGCGCTGACGCCGGTGCAGTTCCAGAAACAGCTCCGCCTGCACGAGGCGCGTCGCCTGATGCTGATCGAGCGGCTGGATGCCGGAATGGCCGGGCATCGCGTCGGATATCAAAGCCCATCGCAGTTCAGTCGGGAATACAGCCGTCTCTACGGCATCTCGCCTGCGCGCGACGTCGACGCAGAGCGATTGGCGACCGCTGCCGAATAAAGCGGCCGGCTGCAGAAAATTTTTGCTTCGCCTCTCGTCCCCTCTTGACGGGTGAGGGCGTCTGCGCAATAAGCATCCACGAACCGTACCGTACGGTACGTATTTTGGGAGCGCATATCGTGTCTGTCGAAACCTTGGAGCCCAGCGAATTTTCGCCGCGTCAGAACGCCGTTCTGGAGCAGGCGCTGCAGCTCCTTGTCGATGGCGGGGAGAAGGCGTTGACGACGTCCGGCGTCGCACGCGCTGCCAACTGCTCCAAGGAAAGCCTCTACAAATGGTTCGGCGACCGCGATGGCCTGCTGTCGGCGATGATCGCCTATCAGGCCAGCAAGGTGCGCACGTTCGAGCGCAATGGCGAACGGCTGACGGCGGCGAGCCTGCATGACCATGTCGTCCTCTTCGCACGCGACCTGCTGGAGGTTCTGGCCGGCGATGTTTCGCTGGCGCTGAACAGGCTGGCGATCGGCCAGTCGCATCGCGACGGCTCGAAGCTCGGCAAGCTCCTTCTGGAGCGCGGCCGCCGCCAGATCGACCGCCGCGCCATGGCGCTGATCGATGCGGGCAAGCGGGCAGGGCTACTGCGCTTTTATGATGCCGACGAGGCCTATCACACGCTTTACGGCCTGATCGTCTCTGACCTGCATGTGCGCATGCTGCTCGGCGAGCCGGGTCTCAAGGATACCGCGCGGCAGGCGGAGAGGGCGGTGACTGCTTTCCTCCGGCTCTACGGCACGGAGAAGGTTTTGGCGGAAATGCCGGCGCTGAGCTGAGTTCCGCTGTTCTACCATCAACACGACAAGCAAAAGGGAAGGAACTTCAAATGCGCGTCTATTACGATCGTGATGCCGATCTCAACCTCATCAAGTCCAAGAAGGTCGCCGTCATCGGCTACGGTTCGCAGGGCCGCGCCCACGCGCTGAATCTAAAGGATAGCGGCGCCGGCAACGTCGTCATCGCGCTCAAGGCTGGTTCGCCGACCGTCAAGAAGGCCGAAGCCGATGGCTTCAAGGTCATGACGGTTGCAGAAGCCGCCAAGTGGGCCGACCTGATGATGATGGCGACGCCTGACGAGCTGCAGGCCGATATCTACAAGTCCGAAATCGCTGCCAACATCCGCGACGGCGCTGCGATTGCTTTCGCACACGGCCTCAACGTCCACTTCGGCCTCATCGAGCCGAAGGCTTCTGTTGACGTCGTCATGATCGCGCCGAAGGGCCCGGGCCACACGGTTCGCGGCGAATACCAGAAGGGCGGCGGCGTTCCCTGCCTCGTCGCCGTTCATCAGAACGCGTCCGGCAATGCGCTTGAACTCGCTCTCTCCTACGCCTGCGGCGTCGGCGGCGGCCGTTCAGGCATCATCGAGACCAACTTCCGCGAGGAATGCGAAACCGACCTCTTCGGCGAACAGGTCGTTCTATGCGGCGGTCTCGTCGAGCTTATCCGCGCTGGTTTCGAAACGCTGGTTGAAGCCGGCTACGCTCCGGAAATGGCCTATTTCGAGTGCCTGCATGAAGTGAAGCTGATCGTCGACCTGATCTATGAAGGCGGCATCGCAAACATGAACTACTCGATCTCGAACACGGCCGAGTGGGGCGAATATGTCACCGGCCCGCGCATCATCACTGAAGAAACCAAGGCCGAAATGAAGCGCGTCCTGAAAGACATCCAGACCGGCAAGTTCACGTCGGAATGGATGCAGGAATACCGCGCCGGCGGCTCGCGCTTCAAGGGCATCCGCCGCGTCAACGACTCGCACCAGATCGAAGAAGTCGGCGCGAAGCTCCGCGGCATGATGCCATGGATCGGCAAAAACAAGCTGGTCGACAAGAGCGTGAACTAAGCGCGTCCTGACTGCTGGAATTGGAATGGCCGGGGCGGAAGCTCCGGCCCTTTCATTATTGTGCTCGCAGGTGAAGCCAGCGCGTCGGCTTTTCGTCGTAGCCGCTGCCATCGGCTTCATCGATGGTGATGTTCCGCCAGCCGCCGGCCATCAACAATTCGGACAGATTGGCCGCCGAAATGTAGTTATAATACCGGCCGAAGCCGTCGTGTCCCTCTGCCGTTCCCGCCTTGAAGCTTGCATGGAGCGCGCCACCATCCTTCAGCGCCCGGCGGATACGGGCTAGCACAGCGGGCAAGTCTTTTCGCGGCACATGCAGCAGGCTGGCCTCGGCCCAGACGCCGTCGAATTCGTTTTTGGCTTCCAACTCCTCGAAGCGCATCACTTTCACGGGCTTGCCGATCAGTTTTTCAGCTTGCTTGGCCGTCGCCATCACGTCGAAGCCTTTGGAGAGCATATAGGCACTATCGTGTCCACCGCCGCAACCGAGTTCGAGGATGCGGGCGCCGGAAGGTAGGGCGGAGAGAAACGCGTCGAGTCGCGCCGTCGGCAGCTTGCGGTTCCGCGAGGCATAGACGTCGGCGTTTTCGTCATAGAATGAGCGCGTCATCAAGCTTTCTCGAAATAAACGGTACGCTCCAAATCTTTGAAGTGAGCGTCCAGCGTTAAAATATCGGCATCGTGAAGTTTTGCCGTCGCATAGATGATGGCATCGGCATCAAAGCGGTCGTTTCTGTCGCGGTAATTCTCTGGATGCCTTCGGGAGGGCCGCGGAGATCGTTCAATTCCGGCACGGGCATCAGCAATGCGCCCTTTCCTTTCGGGATAAAGACGAATTCCTGTCCGACCGACCTATGTTGTTGGTCGCGGACTTCCTTGGGAATGGAATCTGAAATTTCGCAATATCCATGAGGCAAAGAACATAGCATCGATTGGTCAAGAGCCGCTCGATTTCCTTTGTCTCGCTATTCCTGTGCTTGCAGCTTTCGAATACAAGACCTGAAACTTGTCACCATGACAAGAAAATAGGTCAGTATTGTTGACATAAATGTCGCTGCGTGGTCTGGTTGCGGCTATAGAAAATATGAGGAAATGCCCATGTTGAATTGGGAGAATATGTTTGCGACGCGATCGTCGCGCATGCGGGCATCGGAAATCCGCGAGCTGCTGAAGCTTCTCGATCAGCCGGACATCATTTCGTTTGCCGGGGGCATTCCGGATCCGGCGCTGTTTCCCGACAAGGAGTTCCAGGCGGCCTATGCCGATATTTTCAATAGTGCGGCAGTCAGTTCGGCGTTGCAGTATTCGGTGAGCGAAGGTTACAAGCCGCTGCGCGAATGGCTGGTGAAGCAGATGGCGGCGCTCGATATCCCCTGCGAGCTCGACAACGTCTTCATCGTTTCGGGTTCGCAGCAGGGCCTCGATTATCTTGGCAAGCTCTTCCTGTCGCCTAAGGATACGGCGCTCGTCACCTGGCCGACCTATCTCGGCGCGTTGCAGGCCTTCAATGCATACGAGCCGTCTTACGATCAGTTGACGCCGAATGGCAACCGCACGCCGGATTCCTACCGCGCCACCGCCGCCCAGACCGGCGGCAAGGTGAAGTTCGCCTATCTCTCGGCAGACTTCTCGAACCCGACCGGCGAGACCGTCGATCGCGCGGGCCGTGAAAAGGTACTCGAACTTGCGGAAGAACTCGATATCGCCGTTATCGAAGATGCCGCCTATCAGTCGCTGCGTTATGACGGCGAGCCGATCCCGCCGATCCTCGCGCTGGAGATCGCCAAGAAGGGGCATATCGACAACACACGCACGATCTATTGCGGCAGCTTCTCGAAGACGCTGGCGCCCGGTCTTCGCGTCGGTTTCGTCGTCGCCAACGCGCCGGTTATCCGCAAGCTGGTGCTGATGAAGCAGGCTGCTGACCTGCATTCCTCGACGATCAACCAAATGGCGATCACCCAGGTCGCCGAGCGCGGCTTCGATGCGCAGGTCGCAAAGATCAAGGCGGCCTACAGCCACCGCCGCGACGCGATGCTGACCGCACTTGCCAAGCATATGCCAGCCGGTATCACCTGGACGAAGCCGGAAGGCGGCATGTTCATCTGGATCACGCTGCCGAAGGGCATGGACGGTGCGGCGCTGCTTGCCAAATCGATCGAGACCGCCAAAGTCGCCTTTGTTCCCGGCAGGGCCTTCTTTGCCGACGGCTCGGGCGAAAACACGATCCGGGTCAGTTTTTCCTGCGCCAACGACGTCATGATCGAGGAAGGCATCGGCCGCCTCGGCAAGCTGATCGCAAAGGAAATCGGCGGCTGAGCGCTGCCGATCCCTTAGAACCCTATTTCTTGAGGTGCGGGGCGAACAATTCCATGTCCGCCTCACTCAGACGGTCGCTCGCCGTATTGAGCTGGTGCCAATAAGGATAGATCACCGGCGGCAGGCTGACGTCGTCGAGGCGCCTACGCTCCTCCTCCGTCAGCTTCAGTTCGGTAGCGGCGAGGTTGTCCTTGAACTGCGCTTCGGTGCGCCCGCCGATGATGACGGAGGTCACGGCCTTGCGGCCGATCAGCCAGGCAAGCGCAACCTGCGCGGCCGATACGCAGCGGTTCTCGGCGATCGCAACCAGCGTCTCGACGATATTCCAGAGGCGGTTTTCGTCGCGGATCGGTGGTTCTGTCCATCCGGCGAACTGACGGGTGCCTTCCGGAGCGGCCTGATTGCGGCGATGCTTGCCGGAGAGGAGACCACCCGCCAGAGGGCTCCAGACGAGAACCCCGAGCCCCTGATCGATGCTGACCGGCAGCAGCTCGTATTCGGCGTCGCGGGCTTCGAGCGTATAGTGGATCTGCTGGCTTACGAAGCGCTGGCGCTTGTCCCTTTCGCTAATGCCGAGCGCCTTCATGATGTGCCAGCCTGAAAAGTTCGAGCAGCCGACATAGCGCACCTTGCCCTGGCGCACGAGCGTATCGAGGGCCTCCATCGTTTCTTCGAGCGGCGTCTGGCCGTCCCATTCGTGAAGCTGGTAGAGATCGATGACATCGGTCTTCATGCGCTTGAGGCTTGCCTCGCAGGCCGCGATCAGGTGCTGACGCGAGGAGCCCGCATCGTTCGGGCCATCGCCCATCGGGAAGCGCGCCTTGGTCGCGATCAGCACGCCGTTCTTGCGCTTGCCGCCGAGGACTTCGCCAAGAATTTCCTCCGAGACGCCGGCCGAATACACATCGGCGGTGTCGATCAGGTTGACGCCCGCATCGAGGCACAGATCGACAAGGCGGCGGGCTTCGGAAACGCCGAGATCGCCGACCATCTTCGCCCAGCCCATGCCGCCGAAGGTCATCGTGCCCATGGTCACGGTCGAAATCTTGAGGCCCGAGCGGCCAAGCAGACGATATTCCATTGCTCATCTCCCAAATTCAAAATCAAAAAAAGAAACGCGGGTTAGAAAATAGCGGGGTACGGTCACGGTCAAGTGCGGCTCGCGCCGGTATTCGCGGAGGCCCATAGCCGACTGTCACAATCATGTTATTCGGCCTCTCTATGGAACCGTCATGTTCATCATGAGGGAAATGCCATGAAGAAGTTCTCCATCTTTGCCGCATTGCTGGCTACCGGTCTCGTTTCCGTTCCGGCTGAGGCTGCCAATCTCGTGCTTTATACCAGCCAACCGAACGAGGACGCCCAGGCGACGGTCGATGGCTTCATGGCCGCAAATCCGGACGTCAAGGTCGACTGGGTGCGCGACGGCACGCCGAAGATCATGGCGAAGTTGCAGGCCGAGATCGAAGCCGGCAACCCGGTTGCCGACGTGCTGCTGATCGCCGATACGGTGACGCTGGAGCGCCTCAAGGAAGCCGGCAAGCTGCTCGCCTACAAGTCGCCGGAAGCCGCAAACTACGACGCCGCTCTCTATGATGCTGACGGCTACTACTATTCAACGAAGCTGATCACCACCGGCATCATGTACAATACCTCGGCCTCGATGAAGCCGGCGAGCTGGAAGGACCTGACGAAGCCTGAAGCCAAAGGCCTCGTTGCCATGCCGAGCCCGCTGACCTCGGGTGCCGCGCTCATCCACGCCCAGACGCTGGCTGCAGTCGAGGGCCTCGGCTGGGACTACTACAAGGCGCTTGCCGCAAACGGCGCCATAGCTGCCGGCGGCAACGGCGCTGTCATGAAGTCGGTCGCCTCGGGCGAAAAGGCCTATGGCATGGTCGTCGACTATATGCCGATCCGCGAGAAGGCAAAGGGTGCACCCGTCGAGTTCGTCTTCCCGAAAGAGGGTGTTTCGGCCGTGACCGAGCCTGTCGGCATTCTGGCAAGCACCAAGAACGCCGAAGCGGCGAAAAATTTCGTCGATTATGTGCTTTCCGAAAAAGGTCAGGAAGGCTTCCTGAAGCTCGGCTATATTCCGGCCCGCAACGGTATGAAGCTGCCGGAAGGCTTCCCGGCACGCGACAGCATCAAGTTGCTGCCGATCAAGGCTGGCGAAGCGCTGAAGAATACCGATCAGGATCTGAAGACCTTCTCGGGCATCTACGGTTCGAACTGATCACAACCGGATACCCGATGCAGGGATATGTTCGTGCGGGAAGCAGCCAGCCGGCCTGGCTGTTTCCCTTCATCATTCTGGTGGTTCTGATCCTCAGCGCGCTGCCCTTGGCGCGGCTTGCCGTTGCAGGCATTGCCGCGTTGGCAAATGGCGGCGTGTCTGCCGTGCTTGCCGATCCCGCACTCTGGTCGGCCACCTATTACACGATCGTGACCGCCATCCTCGGCACGGTGATTTCACTCGTCATCGGCTGCGTTTTCGCATTTCTCCTGACACTGACGGATATTCGCGGGAAGGGGCTGTTGAGCTTCCTCTTCGTGCTGCCGATGATGATCCCGCCGCAGGTGACGGCTCTTGCCTGGGTGCAGATGTCCGGCCCGTCGAGCCCGCTTCTCAAAGCGCTGCATATCGCGCCGCCGCTCGGCTCCCCACAGCCGCTTTATTCGGTCGGCGGTATTGCGCTGCTCTATGGCGTACAGCACGCGCCGCTCGTCTATCTGGCGCTGAGGGCCGGGCTGATGGCGCTGCCGCGCGACGGCGTCGAGGCCGCGCGGCTTTCCGGCGCATCCAGCTTTCGTGTCGTTCGCGATATCGTCCTGCCACCGTCATTGCCCGGTGTCGTCGCGGGTGCGGCGATCTCCTTTGTCTCCTGCACCGGCAATTTCGGTATCCCGGCGATCCTCGGCATCCCTGCCTCGATCTACACCTTACCGACGCTGATCTTCTCGAAATTCTCGGCCTTCACCAGCCGCACGTTCGGCGAAGTCGCACTGCTGTCGGCCATCATCGCGATTATCTCCGTCGTCGGGCTTGCGATCCAGGATCGGGCCTTGCGCGGCCGAGACTATCGCGTGCTTGGCCTTTCGGGTGCAACTGCCACCTTCGATCTCGGCGACTGGAAATATCTGTTTGCGCCGCTGCTTTGGGTCATCTTGTTCTTCATGCTGGCAGCACCTTTCTTCGCGCTGCTCGCCGGCGCGTTGGTGCCGGCCTATGGCGTGCCGCTGACCTTCAAGACCATGTCCTTCAACGCTTTTCATGAAATCGTCTTTCGCCAGGCGGTGACGCGCTCGGCCTTCGTCAATTCGCTTTCTCTTGCGGCCGGAACGGCTACGTGTCTCCTGCTGGTGACTGTTCTGTCGGCCTATGCGTTGACGCGGCGCAGAGATGCGATTTCGCGCGCTGTATCAAGTTTGATCGAGATACCCTATTCGCTGCCGGGCATCGTCATCGCAGTTTGCTTCATCCTCGTCTTCGCCGCGCCGCTGCCGGTTCTCAACGTCACGCTCTACGGCACGATCTGGATCATCCTGATCGCTTACCTCTCGAGCTTCTTTGCTGTCAGCTTGAAGCCGGTCGTCAGCGCGTTCCATCAGCTCGATCCGGCGCTGGAGGAGGCAGCGCGGCTTTCCGGCGCAGGCTTCTTCCGCCGGCTGAGGGATATCATCGTGCCGCTGATTGCGCCTGCGGCTGGCGCTTCCGTCGTCCTCGTCTTTCTCATTGCCTGCAACGAACTGACGATTTCGGCGCTGCTCTGGTCTGCGGGCACCCAGACGCTTGGCGTGGCGATCTACAATCTCGATGACAGCGGCAGTTCGGATCTGGCGTCTGCGCTTTCCGTGCTTATCGTCCTGATGGTCATCGTCATGATGCTGCTTCTGGAAGTGCTGGCAAAGCGGCTGCCCAAGGGAGTGGTGCCATGGCGAAGCTGATCCTCAATCATGTCGGTAAGGATTTTGGCACTGGAAAACCAGCGGTGAGCGGGCTTTCGCTCGACGTGCGCGAAGGTGGATTCCTGGCGCTGCTCGGTCCCTCCGGCTGCGGCAAGACGACGGTGCTGCGAATGATTGCAGGTTTCGAGACGCCGACCGACGGCTCGATCCATCTCGGCGAGCGGCTGCTTGCCGACGCGTCGCAATCCCTGCCGCCCGAGCGCCGAAACATGGCGATGGTCTTCCAGTCCTACGCGCTCTGGCCGCATATGAATGTCGCCGATAATGTCGGCTATCCGTTGAAGGTACGCGGCATTGCGGGCGAAGCCTATCGCCGGAAGGTGCGGGACGCCCTTTCGACGGTGCGGCTTGCGGAATATGCCGAGCGGCGTCCGGCCGACCTCTCCGGCGGCCAGCGCCAGCGCGTGGCGCTGGCGCGCTGCCTGGTGACATCGCCAGATGTGGTTCTGCTCGACGAGCCGCTCGCCAATCTCGACCGGCACCTGAAGCAGGAGATGGAAGAGAGTTTCCGCGAGTTTCACCTGCGTTCCGGCGCCACCATGATCTATGTGACGCATGACCAGAGTGAGGCCATGGCGCTTGCAACGGACGTCGCGGTGATGTCGGAGGGCCACCTGCTGCAGGTCGCGCCGCCTGCCGAGATATATGCACGCCCGGAAGGCCGGATGGTCGGCGGATTGATCGGGCGAGGGGCGATCCTGACTATGCGGTCCCCTGGCGGTGATAAGCGAAATTTCGATTGGAATGCGCTGCAGGCTATCATTCTAGATCAACCGGACGAGGGGCCGCCGATCGATATGCTCGTGCGCCCGGAAGACGTCCTGCTCGGCGGCGGGGGCATTCCAGCCACGGTGGAATCGGTTCTCTATGAAGGCGAGCGTTATGCGCTGAAACTCGCCCTGGCGGACGGCCAGATGCTGCGCGCCTTCAGCCGCACGGCGGTGCAGGCGGGCGATGCGCTGAAGATTGCGATCCGTTCGGCATGGCGGCTCTGATTTCCGTCTCGCTGCCTTCCCGAATGCCTCTTTCGTCTCTACAAATGACGTAATGCCAACCGGAAATGTTCGATGTCGCTTCGCATTGCCACATTCAACGTCGAAAACCTGATGACGCGTTTCGATTTCACCGGTTTTCGCAACCAACTGCGCCAGGACCGCGTCATCAAGCTTTTTGAGATACAGAGCGAAGGCGTCTATCAGCAGCTCGAGCAAGCGCGGGTCGTCGCCTCGACCGACGATACACGTCAGATGACGGCGCTTGCGATCGCCGATGCCGATGCGGACATTCTCTGCCTGCAGGAAATCGACAGCATGGGGGCGCTGCAGGCCTTCGAGTACGGATATCTTTTCCGGATGGTGGGAACCGGCTACCGGCAGAAGTATCTGGTCAAGGGTAATGACAGCCGGGGCATCGATGTCGCAGTCCTCATGCGCGAGGAAACGCACGACGGCCAGAAGATCGAACTGAAGGAGATCAAGAGCCACGCGATGCTCACCTATCGCGATCTCGATCTGTTCAACGATCAATTGGCGCTCACCAATCGCATCGACGACAAGATCTTCAAGCGCGACTGCCTGGAGCTCGATCTCGCGATCGGCGGTGTGCCGCTGACGCTTTATGTCGTGCATTTCAAGTCGATGGATGGGCCGCGCACCAACGGCGTCAGCAGCCGGCAGGCAACCATGCCCGTCCGTCGGGCGGAGACGCTGGCCGTGCGCCGGATTGTCGAGAGCCGTTTCGGCGCCGGACATACCGCCAGGAAGAATTTCGTGATCTGCGGCGATATGAACGACTACCAGGAGCGCGTCAACGTCATCGGTGTGCGTCGCAGCGGATACCGTTTCCAACACACCGACGAGACCGAAAGCGCGCTCGACGTGTTCAGCCATGACGGCTTTGCCGAAAATGTCGCGCGCCGCCGCGATCCGCTCGACCGCTGGACGCTCTATCACGCGCGGGGACCGGAAGAGCAGTGGCTTTGCCAGCTCGACTATCTCTGGCTCTCGCCGGCGCTTGCGAAAGCGAACACCGGCCGGGTGCCGGAGATCATCCGCAACGGTCAGCCTTTCCGCACGATCTTTCCTCCCGGCCAGGAAGTGGAGCGCTATCCGCGCACCGGCTGGGATCGGCCGAAAGCCTCCGACCATTGCCCCGTCGTCATGACACTGGATTTGATATGAGTCTTGCATTTTCAGATGACTTTACCGGCTGGCCGCCGGAGAAGACTGTTTTTCCTGTCGCCTCTATCGACCTTTGCGTGCTGTCGGGCGAGCATCCTTATCATCTGCAGAATGCAGTACTCGCGGGCGAGAACTGGAAGCGCGAGATCTCGGCTAAACCGGAGCTTTTCGATGGTCGTATGGTGTTTCAGCATCAGCTTGCCTTGAATGATGGCGGTATAGCGGGCAGGGGTCACATCATTCCCTTCTCCACCTTTCTGTGGTGGCGCAAGCAGGCCGAGCGCCGCGGCGGCATCCACCTTTTTGCCTTCGGCATCATGGTCTCGTCAGATGGCGCGATCATCGCCGTGCGCATGGGCGCACATACGGCAAATGCCGGTCAGGTCTATTGCGCCGCCGGCTCGCTGGACCTCGACGATATCGCCGGCGGCCGTTGCGACGTAGAGAGCAATATGCGGCGCGAAGTGCTCGAGGAGACAGGCATGGAACTTCGCGATGCAACGCCGGATACCACCTACTACGCCAGCCATTTCCGCCGCACGGTCACCGTGTTCCGGCTGTTCCGTTTCGACCTGGCTGCGGACGAAATGATTGAGCGGATCGCGGCCCATATGCTCGTTGCCGAGGACAAGGAAATTGCCGGAGCGGTTGCGATCCGTTCTGCTGATCACTCCGCCCATCCCTATAACGTCGCCATGCTTCCGATCATCGATTGGTATTTCGCTAATACAAACGAGGGCTAATATCTTGCACTCGTTTCGCCGGTCGGGCAGGTTGCAAGTTCGATGACTGATTAAGGAGGCCGATGTGGCGCGCAGCTACAGCGTCTATGACGTGTTCACCGACCGCAAACTCGCCGGAAATCCGCTGGCCGTCATCTTTGACGGCGACGATCTGAGCGACGAGGCTATGCAATCGATCGCCCGCGAGATTAATCTCTCCGAGACAGTCTTCGTATGCCCCTCGGCAAATCCAGCCTATACAGCCAAGCTCAGGATTTTCACGCCGGGCCGCGAACTGCCGTTCGCCGGCCACCCGACCGTCGGCACGGCGATTGCCCTTGCCGAAGAGGCGCACGGCCGTGACATGACGCTCGATCTCGTCTCGGTATTGGAGGAAAATGTCGGGCCGGTGCGCTGCGCGGTCCGGCTGCGGAGGGGCGAGGTGAGCTTTGCCGAATTCGATCTTCCGCGGAAATCGCAGCAGATCAATATGCCGCTCGATAAACTCGGCATCGCCAATGCGCTGTCGCTTAAGGTGACGGAGATTGGTTTTGAAAATCACGTGCCCTCGATCTGGAGCGCCGGCGTTCCTTTCCTGCTGGTGCCGGTCCACGATGTCGGGGTTGCAAAACGGCTGGAATTCGATCCGCAGCTCTTTGAACAGACCGTGCCCTTCGTCGACGGTTCACTGGCGTCGGCCTATATTTACTGCCGCGCCGGCGTGAACCATTCGGCGAAGTTCCACGCGCGCATGTTTGCAAGCGACATGGGGATATCCGAGGATCCCGCAACCGGCTCCGCCGTCGCGGCACTTTCGGGAGCGATCCACCATTTCGACCGGCTGCCGGACGGTCATCATCCGATCACGATTGAACAGGGGGTGGAGATGGGGCGGCCATCCTTCATCCACCTGCATGTCGACGTCGAGGCCGGCACCATCTCCAATGCCCGGATCGGCGGGCAGTCGGTGCGCCTTGCCACGGGTACGCTCGACCTTTGATTTCATTCCCATTTCAGCCATGCAGAAAAATCTTCGAAATTAATCAAAGAATTTTCCGCCGGGCGCTGGACAAGGCCTGCGATCCTGTTTATACGCCCCGTCACACCGCGCAGCCAAGCGCGCGAACGGGTGATTAGCTCAGTTGGTAGAGCAGCTGACTCTTAATCAGCGGGTCGTAGGTTCGAGCCCTACATCACCCACCATTTACCTTGATAGATATCAATGCGTTAGGCTGGCTTCCTCAGTCAGCAACGGGAACAGGCACCCCTCGGGATCACCATTAGATCACGCGGGGTAAGTATCTGTTTTTACGTTCTTTTTTGTTCCGCCCTCAACAGAGTGTGAGGTCGGAAGATCAAAGCGATCCGCGCGAATCAGGGTGGGGAATGTGCCTGCTGATAGCGCTGGCTATGCTTGGCGCGATTGCCGGCGTCATCGGAAGTTTGGCGGCGCTATCCGACCTCATCTAAGCCGATTATGATCGGTACGCTGCCGCACTGGAACCTTTGCAATGCTTTCACTGTTCTAGCCGTTGGGATCGCGTGGTGTGGTTTGCTCTTTTGCTCCTTCCTTTGCCTTGGAAAGCCGCGCGATCTTCCCTTCCATAGCCTGCGCCGCCTCTGCGGGGTTCTTTTCGCAACGGCGTGCTCAACCAGAGCCTTGCAGTGCTCCTCCGATTTGATATCGCCGGGGACGACGACAGCCTTGCCGCCGGCTTCCTCGATCCATTTTTGCCGTGTCCTTGGCATCCTCGTCTTCGTTCAAATGAGAATGTCCGCTCCCTCTCGCGCGAACGCGATCGCGATCGCCACGGCCTTCCCGATACCGGAATCCGAGTCGGTAATCAGAGCGACCTTGCCTTCCAGCTTTCCGCTGCCGTTGTAGGAGTGTTCCCCGTGATCTGGAACCGGCTGCATCGCGGCGGTCTTCCCCGGTGGTTCCTAATGCTGCACGGGGTAGGGTGGCGTGGGTCGGCGCGCGTCGTTGGGCATCGTCGTTCTCTCCAAGTTACCGTTATGGTGGGCGGAACACCGCGAGCCGACAACGGTTCCTTGACCGCCCCTTTTTCGACTCTCGACCGCCACACCGACTGCGCCAGGGGCTCCACGACGACTTTGTGACGGACAGCATTGGAACGGCTCATCCACTGAGTTCGCTACCAGCTTGAACGCGGCCATCCGCAGGATCTGCCTTACAACAACGATCGCAGGCGAGAGGTTCCACGAACCATATCACCGGAGAGGAACAAATATTCCAATCGATGGTTCGTGAGATGCGGCAGCCGCCGTCAACCATGCATGGGAGGCTTCAATGTCAAACGAGTTTTCAGGAGGCGGGGCAGCGCCGCCCTTCCAACCGCCGTCACACAGCGGCGGGCCGAATCCACCGGCGACAAGCCCAGCACCGCTGGGCGATCTTAAGGACAAGGTCGCCGAGGATCTCAGCGCTGCACGCGACACCATCAAAGAAGGCGCCGACGCCGCGGTCGTCAAGGTGAAGGACTCCATCTCCGAGCAGACAAATTTTGCAGCCCGTCACGTCGGCGGCATCGCAAGCGCTCTCGAAAAGGTCGGCTCGGAGCTCGAAAGGTCCGACCAGCCCGAAGTCGGTCGATACGCCAGGCGGATCGGGAGTAGCGTGCAAAGTTTCGCAAAGCAGATGGAGGGCCGGGACCTTGGCGAAGTAGCAACGATGGCCGAGGACTTCGGACGCAAGCAGCCACTGGCGTTCCTTGGCATCGCGGCATTGGCAGGGCTGGCGGCCAGCCGCTTTCTAACCGCCTCGGCAAATCGATCCACGAGTGCGGGTTCCCGCCGCGCGCCTCAGGCGACCCAAGAGTCCTCCTTGAAGAGCGGAGGGCCGGCAAATGGCTAACTCATCCGAAAACACTCCGCTCTCCGAACTGGTGGGCGGACTCGTCGCCGATGTGACAGGGCTTCTGCGCAAAGAAATCGACCTTGCGAAGACCGAGGCGTCCGAAAAACTCACACAGGCACTGAGCGGCATCGAGGTTCTAATTGTTGGCGTAGTGCTCGCCATCGGCGCCGTCGGCGTGCTTCTGAGCGCGCTCGTCGGTGGCCTTGCATCCTTTTTGGTCGGCCAAGGCATGACGCAACCGAACGCCAGCGCCCTTGCCGCGCTCATCGTCGGCCTCATCATTGCAGTGATCGCCTGGGCGATGGTGTCACGAGGATTGAGCGCACTGCGCGGAAGCAACTTGAAGCTTGATCGCACGACGGCATCGCTGCGCCGCGACGTCGATGCCGTGAAGGAGAAGATCTGATGGCCAACTCGATTGAAAAGACTTCCTCCGACCTCCAGCGAGAGATCGACGCCGATCGCCAGCGCATTGGAGATCGCATAGACGTCATCCAGGAACGCATGTCGCCGGGACAGCTCATCGACGAAGTCCTCGCTTACGCTAGGAGTAGCGGTGGGGGCGAGTACGTCAGAAATCTCGGCCAGGCTTTGAAGGACAATCCGGTGCCGGTCGCCTTGATGGGCGTCAGCCTGGCTTGGCTCATGGCAAAGCAGCAAGCTCCGTCTTCGTCTGCCACCGCATCAGGCGCCGATTTGGATAATGACTACCCCCTTTATCAGGTCGAGGGAGCTGTGCGGCGCATCGGCCCGCCGGAGAGCGAAAACGGTGTCCGCTACAGCCATTTCGCCGACGCCTCAGGCAAACGGCTGAAGGCCCTGACCGACGATGCCGGACGCCGCGCCGGGCATTTCATCGACGACGCGGGAAAGACGTACCGCGGCTTTGCGGATGCCACCGGCAGGCAGATCGAGCAGATCGCCGACGAGACGGGGGCGATGTTTGACGCTGCGTCGGGATGGGCTTCAAAAACATGGGCTCAAGTCAAAGACACCGCGAGCAATATCGGAACGCGCGCGTCGGATGCCGCCAGCTCGATCTCGGAGCGATCCGCTTCGGCAGGAACAAGCATGCAAGAGCAGGCGAGCAGATTGAACGACGCCATTCTAACCCACTTCCGCGACCAACCGCTTGTCGGCGGCGCTCTCGCATTTGCAGTGGGCGCGGCGATCGGGGCGGCGTTGCCGCATACCGAGGCCGAAGACGAGTATCTCGGCGAAGCCGCCGACGCGGCAAAAGACACGGTTGCGGCCCAGGCGTCTTCGATGATGGATCAAGGAACGGAGATCGCGTCCGACGTCTATGGCAGGGCTGTTTCCGCCGCGGCCGACGTTCACGATGCCGCCAAGGCTCGGGTGGTCGAGGAGGCCGACGCGTTCAAATCAGGGGTGAGTAAGGGGGAACCGCAATCCCCGTAAGAAGCGTTGCCAAGCCCGCCATCACACCCCGCTGAAAAGGAACTGCCCGTACCCCTTGGTCCGCACATCAAGCTGTCGAGCGTCGCGGCCCTCTTTGTCGTGGCGGGCGGCGTACTCGTCGCACTGAAGGGCACGCATGGAGACACGCCAGACGGATCAGTGGAGACTGAGCTCGAGGCTGGTCGAGGAAGGGACGCAAGCGTCCCCGAGGCGATACCTGTGAAGGGCCTGCGCGATGTCTTTTGGCGGGTGGTTCACGAAGTCATCGATGATCGTGTGACACTCATNGCAGCCGGAGTGACGTTCTACCTNTTGTTGGGTCTGTTCCCCTCGCTGTCGGCACTCGTCGCGCTTTACGGGCTGATTGCAGATCCGGCCACCATGGCTGGCCACCTCCGGGAACTGTCAGGACTGCTTCCGCCGGGCGCGTTCGATCTCATCGCCGATCGCAT
>NZ_ATTQ01000005.1 GCF_000419765.1 Rhizobium mongolense USDA 1844
CTGGTGGTGCAGGACAGCAGCGGCAAGACGCTACGATCCGGCCGGGTGAAGAACGACCGCCAGTCTCTGGGTGGGTTTCTGGAACGCTACCGGGAGAATTCGCATGCGGTTGTCGAGGCGACCCGCAACTGGATGGTGATCTACGATTGGCTCGACGACATTTGTGATGATGTCGTTCTCGCCCATCCCTGGAAGGTCAAGGCCATTGCCGACGCCAAGATCAAGACCGACAAGATCGATGCGACGGTGCTGGCGCATCTGCTCAGAGCCGACCTGGTGCCGGAGGCCTGGGCGCCTGGAGAGCGAGCCCGCGAGCTGCGCGTCGCCCTGCGTGAGCGGATGTTTTACGTGCGGCTGCGGACGATGACGAAGAACCGTATCGTCACGGTGTTTGATCGTCATCCGGAGCAGACGGCGCAGCTGAAGAAGCTCGGCGACCTGTTCGGCAAGGCCGGCCGCCTCCAGCTGGCGCAGGTGAACGTGTCAGAGATCGACCGCATCCAGATCGATCGTGGCCTCGACTTCATCGGCGACATTGATGTGCGGATCAAGCAGTCGGAGGCGACGATCCGGGCGATGACCAAGACCAATGGCAGTGAAGCTGTTGAAGACGATCCCGGGCATCGGCGAGTTCTTCGCCCGGCTGATCGATGCCGAGATCGACGACCCATCGCGGTTTCGCAACCCGAAGAAGCTCGCCGCCTATGCCGGACTGGTGCCGTCGAGCTATTCCTCCGGCGGCAAGACCTTCCACGGCAAGATCATCAAGCAGGGCAACAAGTGGCTGCGCTGGGCTTTCGTCGAGGCGGTCGCCCCGGCCATCGCCAGCGATGCGCAGCTTCGCGCCCAATACGAGCATCTGAAGTGCAGAGGAGTGAACAAGGCGCGTGTTGCCATTGCGCGCAAGCTTTTGACGATCGCCTTCCAGATTCTGCGTGACCAGCGCGCTTACGAGCGGCGCGGCGAAAACACCATGGAAGGGACGTCGACGATATCCCGGTTGTCCTGATGGCCGTTTAGCGAGCTCGGCAGGACTGGGCTGCGCTCTTGAAGGAGAATGGGAAACCGGGAGCCGAACGCCACTCTGTGACCGAAGCCAGGAACGGCATCAGGTTACGAATTGGAGAATGACCGCAGGATGCAAACAACGCTGTCCAGCGGAGGGAGAGATTTAGCCGATCGGCAAAACAGCCGGTCAAAACACAACGGAACCCAAGGAAAAGCCGCCAGTTAAAGGCGTTTTGTCCCTTGTGTTCTTTCATTGGAGAACGGCGATGACCGCAACGACCCGCGAAGACACCGTCCGGGGCCTTTACAAAGCCTATGTCGAAGGCCGTAAGGATATCGTCCGCGGCATGCTGAGCGAGGATTTCACCTTCTCGAG
The DNA here is from genome assembly GCF_000419765.1 of Rhizobium mongolense USDA 1844. Lineage (GTDB taxonomy): Bacteria > Pseudomonadota > Alphaproteobacteria > Rhizobiales > Rhizobiaceae > Rhizobium > Rhizobium mongolense. The sequence goes on from NZ_ATTQ01000005.1 coordinate 1,385, forward strand.
CCCGCGTGACGATCATATCGACCGCAACGCCTATTTCGCCCGCTGCTGGCCGGAACCGCCGCCCTTTCGCGGCATGGAGATCGAATTCCTGGCGATCGACGGCGACGAGGCCGTCGTCCGCTACCGCGCCAAAAAAGCTGACGGCACCGCCTTCCGAAACATGGAGGCGCTGCGCTTCAAGGACGGCAAGCTTGCTTCGGTGGAGGTCTATTTCGGGCGTGATGTCTAATCGCATTTGCCTTGGGTCAAGGTGGACTGGCCAGTCGGCATCCTCGCCCGTGTTGCAGAACAGGCAACGCGGCGTAGACTGATTGATTGGAGCGGCCCTCAGCGGCAATGTTTTCTTCAGACCGGTCGGGTGCGGGAGCGAGTTGTATCCGCGGTCGCAAGGTACGGACGAGATAATCAACCTCGCCTGACTGGTAGCGCCGCGTCGACAGCCCGAGGCCCAACCGAGCGCGAAGTTCGGAAGTTTTCTATCACTGATCGAGCTAATTTCGACAAACAGCGACCCGTAGAAATCTTGGGGCACGCCGCCAAATCGGAAGTGCCGACCGTCGTGTAGCTGGTCATGCGCCATTCGTCCCTAGAAAAACCGGATCGCCGACGTCGAGATGATGACGAACGAGACAGCGATCATCAAGGGCCGCACCGGCAGGCGCTTGACGAGCATCGCGCCGAGCGGCGCGGCGATCACGCCGCCAACGATGAGGCCGACAGCCGAACGCAGTTCCGACCAGCCGAGCGTCAGAACGAAGGTAAGCGAGATGGTGAGCGTCACCGCGAATTCCGTAAGGCTGGTAGAGCCGATCACCTTCTTCGGATCGTGCCCGCGACTGACCAGCGTGCTGGTGACGATCGGCCCCCAACCGCCGCCGCCGATCGCATCGAGCACGCCGCCGCATAGCCCGGCCGGCGGCACGATCCAGTCCTTGACGTCGCGCGGCCAGCGCGGCTGGAATGCCTTGAAGAGGATGACGAGGCCGATGGCGATCAGATAGGCCGAAACGAAGGGCTCGATCGCCTTGCCTTCGACATTGGCGAGGATATAGGCTCCGACCGCCCCGCCGATCATCCCTGCAGGCGCCAGCCGCGCCACGAGTTTCCAGTCGACATTGCGGTGATAGACATGCGATGCGCCTGATGCTGCGGTCGTGAAAATCTCCGCCACATGTGTCATTGCGCTGGCATTGGCAACGGGCACGCCAAGTGCCAGCAGGCTCGTCGTCGAAAGCACCCCGAACGCCATGCCAAGCGCGCCATCGACGATTTGAGCGCAGAAGCCGACCAGCACGAAAAAGAAGAAATCGAGCGTCATCAAACTCCCCGAACTGGCGGCTTCGCAAGGGAACACGCAAAAGGCGAGAAAAGTTCCTTTCGCAGTGTCCGGCAATCGCTTGCTTCAGGCGCCAAGTTTCGCGCGATAACGCCTTTGTAGCAATGGAAGAAATCGTGCGTGGCTGAAGCGGTCGAAGTGTTCATCAAACGCTGGCAGGGCCAGGAAGGCGGCCAGCGGAGCGCTCTTCCTGACGGATCTTTGCGGTCCCGGGCCTGCCGCCTGCCGATCCCGCCTCCACGACCACGGAAGGCAACGGCCACGTCTTCCAAAGGGTCATGCGCGAAACCGTCCAGGAGGGCCTGGTCTTCAGTATGCGCATCGATCTTCGCAAGCGCGACTGCTTCATTCTCGAAGCCAAAAGAAGCTCGTCGATCCGCAGGATGCGCCGACGCTGCCGAGCGGCATCGCTTGAGGTCCCTGCCGCGGTCGCAAAGGCATTTGGCAAGGAGGGCGGACAGCCTTGGCTGCGGTTAACCCACGACCTGATGACCCCAGTCGCGTTGATTGCCGGTTCATCCCCGAGGGTTCCACCAGATCAAAGCTGCAATAGTTGCAGAAAATAGAAGGATGAGGCTCTCTTCACGCCGCGAGATGAGTTGCCTTGGCGCACGGATTCGACATTGTGGCAATTTGCTACAATATTTTGCGCTTAACCATATCGCTTAGGCTTTCGTTCATCCTCCCGCATCAGTTTGCGCCCCGGTGGCTGGGAACCAACCATTGAGGATCGGAAGCTATGACCCATGCACTCGTGCTTTTCTCGGCCGTAACCGCGATCGTCGTATCGATATCGGCGATCGGCAGTCAGCCGGCGCCGAACAATTCGAAATGGCCGGAAATCCATCCGGCGAAAACCTCGCGCGTTCTGCCCGCGCCTGAGCGTTGATGAACGGGCAGTTCATGATCGGTTCAGGACCGCACGGCTAAATCTCGCTTCGGCTGGATTTATGGAGACTCGCAATGAAGATTATCTCGCTGGCAGCAGCGCTCGTTATCGGAGGCCTTTCGGCAGTTTCCGCCGAAGCGATGCCGATGGCGCCGGCGCGTGCCGATACCGCCGCCCCGTCTGCGATCACGAAAGTCGATTATGCCTGCGGGCCCGGATGGCGCCTGAACCGCTGGGGCGAATGCCGCCCGCGCTTCTACCGTCCGCCGCCGCCGCGCTACTGGCATCGCCCGCCGCCACGTTGGGGCTGGGGTTGGGAGCGGCCGCACCATCGCCGCGACCGCGACTGGGGCCGCTACGACCGCTATGACCGCTACGAGCGCAGCAGTTTTTGAGCGGCGCAGCGATCGGTAAACGCTGAGATTGACGAAGCCGGGACGAAATGTCGCCCCGGCTTTATTTTGCTTTCCGCGTTGCCACCTTCTCCGGCGTCGTCGCTAGCGCGAATTTCTTGATTTCCTCCGGCGTCAGATAGTAGAGCCGGTCGGGTGGCGTCTCCATCGCATGCAGCCAGAGGCCGGGCTTGATGCCCATGTCGCCGAGATGGCGGGTGACGCCGGCGGTCGTGCGCTGCGCCTCCGACATGGCGCGCTCCGGCGAAAGCTTCTCCTTCGAGCCGTTGAAGACCTGGTGCACGCCGATGACGGCGCCGTCCTCGGCCTCGCGGGTCACGCCGCCGGCCATGATGATCGGGCAGGAGGAGGCGCAGAGCGCGCCGCTTGCCACCCTGGTACCGATCTTCCGTTCGCGAATGAGCTTCGACATCGCCAGCGCATCGCCGACGGCGCCGCCCGGCGAATCCAGAGAAACGGTCTTCACATATTCGCCGCGCGCGGCAATCTCCTGTTCGAAGCGGGCGGCAGCGCCGAGCTCGATTGCCCCCTGCGCCAGAAGCACACCGCCCGGCTGCAGCTCGAAACGGATCGGCTGCTTGAGCAGCTCGATGCTGGTCGTGATCTCGGAAGGTGGCGCTTGCGGTCCGCCCTCCGTCAGCGCCGGCGGCAGCACCGGCATGGTCTCCGGCTGTGCCGGATCGAAGCCCGGCAGCTCGGCATTGGCGGCGCTGATCTCGCGCCAGTCGATGACCGCAAGCACGATCGCTGCGGCAAGCAGGGCGTAAAAGGCGTGCCGTATCAGCGTGCCGTCATCTGTGGAAAGCACGTAATCCTTCAGCCGCTGCCCTGCCGTTTCCAGCCTCATACAGGCGGCCCCTTCCTCGGTCCCTTGCCGGAAAGATCGAAGCTCGCAATGTTCGATTGGTCCGGCGTTTCCGTTTTCTCTGCCTGAGTGAGCGCGGTTTCGAGATCGACGCCACGCTGCTGGACGGCCCGCTGAACCTCCAGCGCTTGCAGAAGCTCCGCCGCGGTGATCCGCTCCGCAAACGGCAGGCGCTGTTCCTGGCGCCGCAGCGTCGAGTGGACGATCGACAGCATGAAGACCAGCACCGCGGGCAGGATATCGATCGAGATTGCGCCGGCCCAGCTCGGGATGAAGTCCGAAGCATAGCGCAAAACCGCTTCGGCAGAGGATAGGGGCACGAACCGCCGCTCGGCGACCGGTTCGCGCGAAAGGATCTGGTCGGCTGCCTGCGACAGCACCTTGGATTGCGCCGCAACCGAGGAGCGGATCGTCTCCATAACCTGATCCTGCCGGTTGGCGAGATCGGCCTCGCGGCCGTCGGCGACGGGGGCGATGAAGCCGAGCGAAAGGTCTTCTGCCGCACGCTTCACCGAAGGGGCGATGGAGGTCTGCTCCAGCGAGGTGATGACGCCGGAAAGCCCGACGACTTCGGCGGCGAATTGGTCGGCGCGCGGATCGATCGCGCCGGGGGCCGATACCAGCGTACGCATCGTTTCCAGGTGCTTGCGGCCCTCGTCGAAGAGCGAGGTGACGCGTTCGCGCGAGGCATTGATGCCGTTTTCGAGTTCCGTCAGCTGCGAGGCCATCTGCGAGAGAAGCTGCACGACGCTGCCTGCGCCGGTCGTGCCCGTCAGCGCGCCGGTTTCCCGCTCCTGGTCGGCCAGCCGCTCGAAGCGTTCCTGCGTGCGCTGGATGTCCGGCAGCAGGCTCTGGGCCGCAAGCGCGTTCTGATGCGCCGTGTCGAGGTCGGCGGTGTAATCCTCCAGCGTCTCGGCAAGATGCTGTTCGAGTGCGGCCGATCCTGCAAGGGCAGCCGCATTCAGCCAGCTCGACATGGCGATGATCATCGCGCAGCCGAGCGCCATGACGCCGAGCATCGCGCCGCGTCCTGCCGCACCCGTCACATGCGGATAGAAGCGCGCCATATAGGTCCAGAAGGCATAGATCGCCACCGAGACCGCGCTGGAATAGATGAGGGCGGCGAAGAACACGGCCGTTGCCGAACCGTCGAGGATGCTGCGCACGCCGAGATAGGTGTAGACGCCCGACGCGAGCGCCAGAACGGCGAGCGCGAAACGCGTCATTGTTTCGACGGCGTCGATGCCGTCCTGCAGGCGATGGGATGCGCCGAGCGCCATGGGTTTCCTCCCGGTGGTATCCTCTTAACAAACCATTAAAATCCCGGCGAAAACAAGGCCCGCAAAAGCAGCGGACCGCTTAGCCGCAGGAGGTATGCCTGGGCAGGCGCCGCACCTTACTCTTCCGGCAGCAGGTTGAGCGTCTGCGTGTCCAGTTCGCTGCCGATTTCCGCGCCTTTCGATTGCTTGTCGTAGACACAGATATGGGTGACGAAGCCGTTGGCGCCTTTAGGCCTGCCGGTGACCAGCGCCAGCCCATAATGCGCGCTGCCGATCGGATCGACGACCGCCCTTGCATCCGCGATGGATGCGGCCGCCGCTTGCCTGCACTTGGCCTCCACATCCGCGGCAAATTCCTTCCATGCCTCGTCGGAGGAGGCGAGTGCACGACCTGCGGTCATAAAAAGGAGAATCGTTGCGGAAAGGCGGATATTATTCCTCTGCATCTTGGTTCCCTTGGGCGTGGTGTCTGCCGGAAGCGCGGTTACATGCCGATGATGGGCGATTTTTGTCACCGAAGCCAGGCCTGCAGGCGAGGCAAATTTTCCTCGGAGGCGGCCGATTTTTGATGTTTCCACCGTTGCCTCCCTACGTTTCCGCTCCTATGTTCCGCCTCACCTGCCGATCCCGCAATCTATTGCCAAGAGGAGATCTACAATGGCTTTCGAATTGCCCGCACTCCCGTACGACTACGAAGCTCTCGCACCTTTCATGTCGAAGGAGACGCTGGAGTTCCACCACGACAAGCACCACAAGGCTTACGTCGACAACGGCAACAAGCTGGCGGCTGAAGCAGGCCTGGCCGACCTCTCGCTCGAAGAGGTCGTAAAGAAGTCCTTCGGCACCAATGCCGGCCTCTTCAACAACGCGGCCCAGCACTACAACCACGTCCATTTCTGGAAGTGGATGAAGAAGGGCGGCGGCGGCAACAAGCTGCCGGGCAAGCTGGAGGCGGCCTTCAACTCCGACTTAGGCGGCTATGACAAGTTCAAGGCCGATTTCGCCAATGCCGGCGCAACACAGTTCGGCTCGGGCTGGGCCTGGGTTTCCGTCAAGAACGGCAAGCTCGAAATCTCCAAGACCCCGAACGGTGAAAACCCGCTCGTGCACGGCGCCACCCCGATCCTCGGCGTCGATGTCTGGGAGCATTCCTACTACATTGACTACCGCAACGCCCGCCCGAAGTACCTCGAAGCCTTCATCGACAGCCTGATCAACTGGGACTACGTCCTGGAGCGTTACGAAGCCGCCACCAAGTAAGGGGTCTATCGCGTTGAAATCCAGCACCCGGCGCCTTGAAACGCCGGGTGTTTTCGTTTTCGCTCCCTGTCACGGCCCTGTCATCCGTCGCTCCTAAAGCAACCGCCATGCCTTCCTCGGACACTCTCCTTTTTCGCTTCGGCATCATTGCCGACCCGCAATATGCAGCGATCGCGCCGAATGCCGCGATGGACCGCTATTATGCCAACAGCCTCGCGAAGCTCGCCGAAGCGATCGAGGTTTTCAACGGCGAGGAACTGAGCTTCGTGATGACGCTCGGCGATCTCATCGACGGGAGTTGGGAGAGCTTCGACGATATCCTGCCGGTCTACGAAAAGCTCCGCCACGAGAACCTCTTCCTGCTTGGCAATCACGATTTCGCGGTCCCTGCGGAGCATCTTGCCTCTGTTTCCGCACGCGTCGGTCTGGCGTCGCCCTATTACGCCTTCTCGTGCCGTGGCTGGCGTTTCGTCGTTTTGAACGGCAACGAAGTCAGCACGTCCGCGCCCCCGGAAGGACATCCATACCGCGAACTCGCAGCCGAGCGTCTGGCGGCGCTGGCGGCAACGGGCGCGATCAACGCCCATCGCTGGAATGCGTCACTGAGCGACGAGCAGTTCGCATGGTTTGCGGCCGAACTGGATGCGGCAGAAGCCGCCCGCCAGCGCGTGATCGTGATGAACCACTATCCGGTCTATCCGCCGAACGAGCACGACATGTGGGACCGCGAACGCATCATCGATCTCATCTCCGGCCATGACAACGCCGTTGCCTATTTCTGCGGCCACAACCACGTCGGCAACTACGGCAAGACCGGCGGCTGCCACTTCGTCAATTTCAAGGGCATGGTCGACTCCGAAACGGAAAACACCTTCGCCATCGTCGAAGTCTTCGAAGACCGCCTCGAAATCCGCGGTTTCGGCCGCGAGGAAAGCCGCACGCTGGTGCTGTAGAGCCGGCAACGGTTATCCGCCCAATGGATGCCCCTCCTGAAAAGTTAGGCATGAGACCCTTTAGGAGGCCATGCCGATGTTCCAGGCTCTTGAAATACTGACTGTTCTCATCGTCGCCGTCGCGATGGCATTGGCCCTTGCCCATGCGCTCGAGCTCCCGGGCAAGATGCGGCTGTCGAAGGAGCAGTACCTTGCCGGTGCAGCCCATCGACTATCCCGGCTTTATCTTCGGCGGTGTCGCCGAGCCGCTCTGCCTGATCATGATCCTGGCGCTGATCGTGCTGACGCCACCCTTCAGCGGCACCTACTGGCTGACCGCCGGTGCTCTCGTGGCGCTGCTCTGCTCGTTGCCGCCGTCGCCGCCTGACACATCGCCGGGCAGAGCCCTGCCACGTCTCAGCGTTAGGATCAGACGGCAAGCGGTCTTTCCGCCCAGCCGTTCATCCATTCTTCGCGCAATCCGTCGCCTTCGCCCCGGAAGAAGGCGCCGGCCGTTTCGCAATGCTCGACGCGGTCGCTGCGGAAATTGCGGATGGCCTGACGCAGTTCGCACCAGCCGACGATATTGGCGTAATGTGAATAGTAGATCAGCGCGATCGGGCGGATGGTGCGCTCCGTGGCGCGTCCCAGTTCGTCGCGGTAGTTAAGCGCCAGCTTCTGCTCGTCGCGGATCGCCCGGCGCACCATGCCGAGATCGAAGCCCGCAGGCGGCTGCGCAACGGTGCCCCAGGCAAAGAGCGCCTTGTTCTCCATCGCCTGGCGCAGCGGTACCGGCACCGCGCCTGCGATCTTCTGGTTCACCCGCTTTGCCGCCTGCTTCAGCTCCGCGTCGCCGGTTCGCTCCAAGAGCGCCAGCGACAACACGATCGCCTCCAACTCCTCGATAGAAAACATCAGCGGCGGCAGGTCGAAGCCGGGGCGCATGATATAGCCGATGCCGCGACCGCCCTCGATCGGCACGTGCATCGCCTGCAGTGCGGCGATATCACGATAGATGGAGCGCACCGTCACTTCCAGCGCGTCCGCCATCGCCTGCGCCGTCACCGGTTTCTTTGCCAACCGCAGGATCTGGATGATCTCAAAAAGGCGTGACGCCTTGCGCATTTTGCCGGTCTCCCCAAGGCTCCTGACAATACACTGTCAGTTGGGCTTTGGTATAGCACTGCCTATCGAATTGAAATCCAAGGCGGTCCGCCAAAATGGCCGCTGGCTCGAAGGCAGGCAACTGACATGACATACACGGAAAACCTCTGGCTCTACTTCACCCTTCTCTTCGGCATCATCATCGTGCCGGGCATGGACATGCTTTTCGTGCTCGCCAACTCCCTGACCGGCGGCAGGAGCCGCGGTATGGCGGCAACAGCAGGCATCATGGCGGGTGGCGCGGTGCATTCGCTCTACGGTGCAATCGGCGTTGGCATCCTCGCAAGCCTGCTGCCCTCGCTCTTCAACCCGCTGCTTTTTCTGGGCGCTGCCTACATGATCTGGATCGGCTTCACGCTGATCCGCAGCTCGATCACGGTGGATACGGTCGGCGAGGGGAGCCTGCGCTCCGGCTGGCGCGCCTTCCGGCAGGGCGCGATCACCTGCCTCATCAATCCGAAGGCCTACCTCTTCATGCTCGCTGTCTATCCGCAGTTCCTCAAACCCGTCTACGGGCCGATCTGGATGCAGGGCCTTATCATGGGCGCCATGACGCTCGCGACCCAATTCGCGATCTACGGCGCAGTGGCGCTCACCGCCTCGCGAAGCCGAACGCTGCTGATCTCCAATCCCGGCGCCACCATCATCGTCGGCCGCGCCGCCGGAGCACTGCTGATCGCCGTTTCGCTGCTGACTGCCTGGCATGGCTGGAAGGCGGTCGTGTGAGGAGCAGATAGGTAGCGAGACTTGACCGAGCGCATCTTATTGCTGTGCCTGTCACGGAAATCCAGCCACGGCGCAGACGCGCCGTGAATGACCCCTCCTTCTTCCAACGAGTCTCCCCGCGCCATGGACATGGTGCTGCTGGAACTTTTTGACAGGCACAGGGATGAGGATTGCGGGCGCATTACCCATTTTGAATTCCTTGTCATATCACCCACTTGTTACTTCGCGCCCCGTATAAATTTGCCATCATGCGGCCGCGAATGCCAGCGCCGGGCTCGGAGAGACCTCGGTATCGAAGAGGAGTGGACATATGAAATTCAAAACAATTGCGGCAGCTGTGGTCGTTGCCGGCATGGGGGTGACGGCGGTGTTCGCGCAGCAGGTGGGCACGCATGAAGCGCGCAAAGCGCTGATGAAGAAGGTCGGCGGCTCGGCCGGCGCCATGACGGCAATCGCCAAGGGCGAAAAGCCCTATGATGCCGAGGTGGTGAAGGCAGCGCTGACGACGATCTCTGAAACCGCCAAGGTCTTCCCCGACCAGTTCAAGCCGGGCACGGAAACCGGCGACAAGGCGGCGAGCCCGAAGATCTGGGAAAACATAGATGACTTCAAGGCGCGCGCCGCAAAGCTTAGTAGCGACGCCGAAAAGATCCTCGCGCAGCTTCCGGCCGACGCTGCCGGTGTCGGCGGCTCGTTGAAAACGCTCGGCGCTAATTGCGGCGGCTGTCATGAGAATTACCGCATAAAGACCGATTAAGCGGTAGCCGTCCCCATCCAAATCCATCGGTCCGCGCCTGCCTTGCCGCAGGTTTGGACCGGTTTATCTTAGACCGTTGCAGTCGCTGAAAAGGGGAGCGGCATGGTCCGCAGGTTCATCCGGTTTGTGCTCTGTCTTGTCGGCATTGTCGCCCTCGGCGGTGCGGCCTTTTATTTCGTCAGCGCGCCGAACCCGCTGCCGGAAAGCCATTGGGCCAATCTCGGCGCACCGGATGTGAAGAACGGCGAAACGGTGTTCTGGGCGGGCGGCTGCGTCGGCTGTCATGCCGCTCCCGGTTCCGAAGGCGATGCCAAGCTCACGCTATCCGGCGGTCTTGCGCTGAAGAGTCCCTTCGGCACTTTCCATGTTCCGAATATCTCGCCGGACGAGAAGGCGGGCATCGGCTCCTGGACGCTTGCCGAATTCGGCAATGCCATGAAGCGCGGCATCGCCCCCGGCGGCCAGCACCTCTATCCGTCCTTCCCCTATGGCTCCTATGCGCGCATGAGCGACAAGGACGTCAACGATCTTTTCGGCTACATCAAGACGTTGCCCAAAAGCGGCAAAGTCGCGCCGCCGCACCAACTGCCGTTCCCCTATGATATCCGCCTCGCACTTGGCGGCTGGAAGCTCCTCTATTTCAACGACGCGCCCCGTATCGTGCTCGCCAACGCCGACGACAAGTTGAAGCGTGGCCGGTATCTCGTCGAAGGCCCCGGCCATTGCGGCGAATGCCATACGCCGCGTGACGCGTTCGGCGGCTTCGAGCCGGATATGTGGCTCGCAGGCGCTCCGAATCCGGAAGGCCGTGGTCGTATCCCGAACATCACCCCGGGCTCCAAGGACATCAGTTCCTGGAGCGAGGCCGATATCACCAACTACCTCGAAACCGGCTTCACCCCGGACTTCGACACCGCCGGCGGCTCGATGGCCGAGGTCCAGCGGAGTCTCGCGCATCTGCCGAAAAGCGATCTCGAAGCGATCGCCGCCTATTTGAAGGCGGTGCCGAGCCGATGATGCTTGCAAAATGATGTTCCGCGTCGATCCCGAAATCCATGCACGCGCGCCAAAGGCCGCAGAGCTTGCGGCACGAGCCTCAACCAATGGGCGCAAGAGATAGGAGATACTGTCGAGAGCGGCCGGGAAGCCGGCCGCCTGAGCCTCACGCCGCCTTCGGCTGATGCTCCGCGCCAAACATTAAAAGATACTGGTCGAGATCCTCATTGCGGAAGTCGAGGGCCCGGTAGATTTCGGCGGCAAAGGTGGCCGGGGCGGAACCGGGGGCGGTGACCAGCATCCCGTCGCGCACCGCCGCCGGCGCGTCCTTGTAATGCGCATGTCCGGAATAGCCGGGCAGGTCGGCGATGAAACGCAAGGCATTGCTGGTATGCGCCGCATTGTTCAGCGCGCCCGCCTTGGCAAGCGCCAGCGTCGCGCCGCAGATCCCCGCAACCAGTTTGCCGCGGGCCATGAAATCGTCGATGACAGGCTTTAGATCCGGCGCCTTCTCGGTCTCCCAGATCATGCCGCCGCAAAGCACCAGGCCGTCGAAAGCCTCGGCCCGCAGCGCTTCGGCCGCTGTATCGGGCGTCACGCGCAGGCCGCCCATGGACCGCACCTCGGCACCACCGGGCGCCGCCGTCACCACGTCGAAGCCGAATTCGGTGCGGGCAGAAGCCGTCAGCTGCCCGACCTCCCAGTCCGCGAAAGCCTCCGTCAGAACCACAGCAAGCCGTGTCATATGTCTCTCCCTCGTCCGCTGGAGCGGCAGGCGCTCAAGCCAGCGCCTGCATATAGCGCATGCCGGTGACCGGGCGAGGGGTGAAGTCCATATGTTGGTAGAAACGGTGTGCCTGGATGTTTCCGGTCGCCGCACTCACCGAAAGGTAATCGCAGCCGGCATTCCTCGCGGTTTCGCGGGCGCGGTTGACGAGGTGCTGGCCGATGCCGTGGCCGCGATGGCCATCGCGCACGAAGAGGTGGTGCAGATCCATGCCACGCTTGCCTTCCTGCGCCCTGTAGAGCGGCACCAGGATGGCGTAACCGATCAGCCCGTCGCCGGTTTCGGCCACCAGCGCCGTGATCCACGGAACCTTGCCGAAAAGGTCGCGTTCCAGCTGCTCGGGCGTGGCGATCGCCGCATCACCGTGATGGGCGGCAAGCAGGGCGACCATCTCGTTGAGTGCCGGCAGGTCGCGCGGTTTTGCCGTGCGGATCGTCACCACCGAGGGGCGGATCAATGAAATTTCGCTGTCTTCGATTGCAATCATGGCCTTCGCGTCCTTGTTTGGTATTCTGCCGTCAGGACGCTGCCGATTACAACAAAGCCGCCTGACGGCGGCTTGTTGACAATATGATCTGTCCGGCCGCCCTTTACAGGTACAGCCAAAAATACGTGCTAGTGATGTGCGCGTTGTTGATCATGCGCGATAGATTCTCCAGAACGCGCGATTTGTCAATGGGGCGTCATTATCGTGGATACTATCTGTTAAGTTGTTTAGTGTGGCGCTGCAGCCTTATGTAGAAAATCCGATAAATTCCAGACGAACGCTTTTACGGAGGGGCATCATGCGTTTCGTTTCCAAGGAAGTTGAAGGATATCGCATTTTCGCGGTCACCGGTGTCAACACCGTCTCATTCGCCGTCGACTACCAAAATGCCGATACGAAAGGCCTGCTCGGTTTCGCGGTCGAGCGTTACGACCCCACGGAAAACCAGCGCTATTTCGTCTATGGCATGAAGGTCTTCGCAAGCGTCATCCCACAGCCGGACGAGAAAACGGTCGTCACGACCTACGATCACCCGGTGCAGAGTTTCGTCTGGGACGACTTCACGGCAAAGCCGGACCGCCGATACGAATATTTCTTCTATCCGCTGAAAGGCAAGCCCAAGAACCTCGACCGCAGCGCGCCGCCGGTGAAGATCGTCGTCAGGACTGAGCCGCTCTTTACGGAGCTTGAGCACGATATCTTCTTCAACCGCGGCGTTGCCAGCAGCCAGGCCTATCAACGCCGCTTCGGCAACGAAAAGCCTGACGATCTGCAGCCGGCGGAGAAGCGTCTTGAAGCGATGCAATGGCTGAGCCGCGACCTCGACGAGGCGCTTTTCAGGTTCATCGATCAGGCGCAGGCCGGCGACACGCTCCTCGGATGCTTCTACGAATTCCGCTATCTGCCGGTCGCCGAGCGCCTGAAGGCCGCCATCGATCGCGGCGTCGTGGTAAAACTCATCCTCGACGCGAAGATCAATGAACACACCGACAGCAAGGGCAAGTTCCATCCGAGCTTTCCGCGCGAGGACAACAAGGCTATGGTCAAAGACGCCGGGCTTCCGGCGACGGCGATTGCCCGCTGGCGGGAAAACAATCCGAACAACATCCAGCACAACAAGTTCCTGGTCCTGCTGAAAGGTGCTGCGCAGAAGCCGGCGGAAGTCTGGACAGGCTCGACCAACATGTCGCCGGGCGGCATCCACGGGCAGACGAATGTCGGCCATTGGGTGCGCAATGCGGATGTTGCTGCGGCCTTTGAGGCTTACTGGAAGACGCTCCAAAGCGATCCGGGCGCAGTTGAGGGAGAAACAAGAGCCGTATCCGATGCCAAGCGCAAGGCCTATCGCGACGCCGTGATGGGGCTGGCGCCGATTCCGGCGGACTGGGAGAATATTCCGAAAGGCGTATCAAGCGTCTTCAGTCCGCGGTCAGGAAGCAAGGTGCTCGACATGTATGTCGACGCGCTCGATTCCTCCACCGATTACGGCGGCATCACGCTTGCGTTCGGCATCGGCAAGAAATTCAAGACGGCGCTGGTCGACAACACGGAAGCAGAGATGCCGCAGCGCCCCGTGATCTTCCTGCTCTTGGAAAAGCAGGACAAGCCCAATCCCCGTGCCAACGATCCCTTCGTGCCGCTGAATGCGAAACACAACGTCTATCAGGCCTGGGGATCGTTCCTGCGCGATCCGGTCTACCAGTGGACGCGGGAAACCAATGCCCGGGCACTCGGGCTCAACCAGCATGTGGCTTACGTCCACTCGAAATTTCTGCTGAAGGACCCGCTCGGCGCCGACCCGATCGTCGTGTCCGGTTCGGCGAATTTTTCAGAAGCTTCGACCAATGACAACGACGAGAATATGCTGCTGATCCGCGGCAGCGAACGCGTGGCCGACATCTACTTCACCGAGTTCAACCGCCTCTTCAACCACTATTATTTCCGCTCGATCCAGGAGGTCATGGCCGGGCGGAGCGACGGCCAAGCGAATGCGTCGGCCGACACCAGTGCAAGCCTCTTCCTGGACGAGAGCGAGACCCAGGAGTGGCTGAAGAAATACAAGCCCGGCACGCTGCGCTGGAAGCGTGTGCAGGTGTTCACCAAGATGGCGGGTGCGGAGACGTTGTAGCGTTCCCAAGCCGCGGGCTCATCAAGCCGGGTGATGGGGGACGCAAGGAAAACCGACCCCATCACCCGCTCGTCCTTCGAGGCTGCGCCCTGCGGGCTTGCATCTCAGGATGAGGGCTCATCGCCGGTGCCCGCGGAGCGGCCCTCATGCTGAGATCCCCGAAATCGAAGGCGCAGGGCCTCGAAGGATCACCTCCTCGACGCCGCCTTGGCGGTATGGATCCGCTGAATGCGTGCCCTTTGCCACCAGCAAACCATCGCATACTCTCCTCATTCCTGTCACAAGGACATGAATGAGGGCGGGAATGATGAGGCAGCCCCCGGTCAGCAACGTGGTCTTTGCCGTTCCGCCCGTCGAACATCACACGGAAACCAAAGATACACTTCCCATTCGCGGCCGCCGCATATACTATACCCCCCTATACTAAAATGGTAACAGCCCTTGTCGCACACCAGCCGTCACAAGAAAAAGCTCATCGCCCGCGTCAGCCGCCTCAAGGGCCAGCTGGAAGCCGTCGAGCGCGCTTTGGAGGCCGAGCGCCCCTGTTCTGACATCCTGCAGCTGCTGGCCTCGATCCGCGGCGCGCTGAACGGGCTGACCGGCGAGGTGCTGGAAGATCACCTACACGAGCACGTGCTGAATGCGGCCGACGAGAAGGCCCGCGCCGAGGCGGTCGAGGAAATTTCGCAAGTGCTGCGGACCTACATCCGCTGAAGAGATCGAAGGAGCGCGCGATGACCACACAAACTCTGGAACACGACCATGTCTTCCTGGGTGCTGGCCACGAGCGCAACGAGCGTCGCGTCTGGTTTGTGATTGCGCTGACGGCGGTGATGATGGTCGTGGAAATCGGCGCCGGCACAATATTCGGCTCCATGGCGCTCGTCGCCGACGGATGGCACATGTCGACGCATGCCAGTGCGCTTCTGATCTCCGCCGTTGCCTATCTCTATGCCCGCAAGCAGGCCCGCAATCCGCGCTTTACCTTCGGCACCGGCAAGCTAGGCGATCTGGCGGGTTTTGCAAGCGCGATCATTCTCGCCATGATCGCACTGCTGATGGCCTGGGAGAGCGTCCTGCGCATCGCCAATCCGGTACCCATCAGCTTCGCCCAGGCGATCGGCGTCGCCGTCATCGGCCTTGCCGTCAATCTCGTCAGCGCCTGGCTGTTGAAGGATCACGGCCATCACCACGGGCACAGCCACCATCATCACCACGGCGATCATGCGCATCATGATCGCGGCGACCATCCCCACCACGGCGGGCCGATCGACAACAACATACGCGCCGCCTACACCCATGTCCTCGCCGATGCGCTGACCTCCGTGCTCGCGATTGCGGCCCTTTCCTTCGGCGGCCTTTATGGCTGGCTATGGCTCGATCCACTGATGGGCATCGTCGGCGGCTTCATCATCGCGCAATGGTCCTGGGGCCTGATGAAGTCCTCCGGCCGCGTGCTGCTCGATGCGGCGGCAGACGGCGAGGAGCTGCCAGGAGAAATCCGCAAGGTGATCGAAACCGACAGCGACCGCATCACGGACCTGCATGTCTGGCAGCTCGGCCCCGGCCATCACGCCGCGATCGTCGCCGTCGCGACGTCCGAGCCGCGCGAGCCTGCTTTCTACAAGGCGAAGCTCGAAAGCCTGGACGAGCTCTCGCACGTGACCGTCGAGGTCACGCAATTGCAGGCGACCTGATGACGCCGTAAAGGCGACGACAAGGCGCCACAATCGCGGCATAGCTCTTTGGCTGTTGATTCAGCCGGAGTGATTTCATGAATGATTTTTCAATCCATCGCCGCACGATCTTGAAGACGGCGATGCTCTTTCCCGCACTTTCCCTTGCCTCGTTCGCTGGCGCTTCCGAAACCGATGACGACATTGAACGCCGGTTGGCGGAGCTTGAAAAGCGCACCGGCGGCAGGCTCGGCATTTCCGTCATCGACACCGAAACAAAGGTCACGCTCGGCTATCGCGAGACCGAACGTTTCCCGATGTGTAGCACATTCAAGGTACTCGCCTCGGCCATGGTGCTTTCGCGCGTCGACAAGGGCGATGAGAATCTCGAGCGCCGCGTGATCTATAGCCAGGACAAGCTCGTCTCCTATTCGCCGGAAACGGAAAAACACGTCGGCGGGGAGGGGATGAGCGTCGGCGATCTTTGCAAGGCGGCGATTACGCTGAGCGACAATACCGCCGGCAATCTGTTGCTTGAAAGCGTCGCAGGCCCGAAGGCGCTCACCAAATGGCTGCGCTCGATCGGCGACCGCGCGACCCGCCTCGATCGCTGGGAGACGGCGCTGAACGAGGGCAAGAAAGGCGATCCGCGCGACACGACCACCCCGGACGCGATGCTCGACACGCTCGGCAACCTCGCGCTCGGTTCGGTGCTGTCCGAGCCCTCACGCGAAAAGCTGATCGAATGGATGCTGGCGAACACCACGGGCGATGCGCGTCTTCGCGCCGGTCTGCCGGGAGCCTGGAAGGTGGGCGACAAGACCGGCACGGGCGACAATGGGAGCGCTGCAGACATCGCCATCATCTGGCCGAAGGGCCGCGGGCCGATCCTTGTGACGGCCTATATCGCCGAGGCGACGGCGCCGGTGAAGGAGTTGAACCCCGTCTTTGCCGAAGTCGCGAAGATCGTCGCGGGCATGACGGGATAATCAGCAAATTCAAAAGCATGCGGCGGAGATGTGAATCTCCGCCGCATCGTCTTGAATCAGTTTGCGAACTTAGGCGGTCTGTTTGCGTTGGATGTCGGCCGCCTGAGACCCGGAAGCGGTGCGCTCGGTATCGTCTGCGCTGTCGATTCCGGGAAGCTCGCGCTTGATCGCCTCGGCAATCTGCTTTTCGCTTGCGTCGCGTCCTTCAGGCGGCATGGCGGCAAGACTCGGCATGGTGTTTCTTGGCGGCGAGATCGGCCTCGGTCTCCTCGGCAATCATCGTGTCGCCCGGCTGGCTGCATCGCCCACATGGTGCTGGAAATGGAAGGCGCCAGATAGCTCAGCTCAGTCCCCGCCGGTTATAGGGACTGAGAAGGCTTCAAACGCTTCCACCGATTTCCATGAACAGACACCCTTAAAGATTGTAGCAGACCGTGGGCGCCAAAACATGCACAAGGCTTGTGCTTCCATTTCAGGTTGTGCTTGAGGAGGCAGTGTTTAAATTTTGCGACTTGAAGTGGGAGCCGCATCCCAGCGGCACCAACCCCGGTAGCGCCTACGGCAGCGTATAAGCGATCACGTAATCGCCGGGCTTCGTCCCCACCGACCCATGGCCGCCGGCAACCATGACGACATATTGCTTGTTGTCGCTGGCCGTATAGGTCATCGGCGTTGCCTGACCGCCGGCTGGGAGACGCGCTTCCCAGAGCTGGTTGCCGTTGGTGGCGTCGTAGGCGCGCAGGTAGTTGTCGACGGCAGCGCCGAGGAAGGCGACGCCGCCCTTGGTGAGTATCGGCCCGCCGATACCCGGCACGCCGACCTTGAAGGGAAGCGGCAGCGGCGTCATGTCGTGCACGGTGCCGTTCTTGTGCATATAGGCGATCTTGCCGGTCCGGAGATCGACGCCCGCGACATAGCCCCATGGCGGCGCCTGGCAGGGGATTTGGAGCGGGCCGAGGAGCGGTCCCATGAACACGCCGTAAGGCGCCCCGTCATTGCGGTTCAGGCCCTGCTCGCTGCCCTTTTCGTCCTGTCCGCGCGGGGGAATCTCGGCGGCCGGAACGAGCCTTGAGGTGAAGGCGAGATAAGTCGGCATGCCGAACATGATCTGCCGCTCCGGATCGACCGCGACGCTGCCCCAATTGAAGGTGCCGAAATTGCCCGGATAGACGATTGTTCCCTCCACCGTAGGCGGCGTATAGCGGCCCTCGTATTTGTAGCGGTGAAAGGCGATGCGGCAGGCGAGCTGGTCGATGAGCGTAATCCCCCACATGTCCTTTTCCTTCAGCGGATCGGGCGAGAAGCTGAGGTCGGAGATCGGCTGCGTCGGCGCCGTATGGTCCTCGGGAATCGCGCCGCCGGGCGCCGGGATTTCCTTGAAGGGAATGATCGCCTGGCCGGTGCGCCGGTCGAGTACGTAGATGTCGCCCTGCTTCGTCGGGGCGACGAGAGCCGGAACGACGCTGCCGTCCGGCTTCGTCATGTCGAAGAGCACGGGCTGCGCCGGCACGTCCATATCCCAGAGGTCGTGGTGGACGAACTGCTGCACCCATTTCAACTGGCCCGTATTGATGTCGAGCGCCACGACGGAGGAGGAGAATTTTTCGACATTGGCGCTGCGGTCCATGCCGAGCTGGTCCGGCACCTGGTTGCCGAGCGGGATATAGACGGAGCCAAGCCCTTCATCGACACTGAAGACGGACCAGCTGTTCGGCGAGTTGGTGACGTAGGTCTGGCCTTCGGGCAGAGGTGCGGTCTGATCCGGATTGCCAGAATCCCAGTTCCAGAGAAGCGCGCCGGTGTTGATGTCGAAGGCTCGGATGACGCCGGATTGCTCCTGGGTCGAATAGTTGTCGTTGACGGCACCGCCGATGATGAGCTTGCCGGCGACCGCGACCGGCGGCGAGGTGGAGTAATAATAGCCGGCCGGGTTGTATTTCATGCCGGTCTCCAGATGCAGTACGCCCTTGTCGGCAAAGCTTTCGCAGATTTTGCCGTCGGCTGCATCGAGCGCGATCAGCCGCGCATCGGACGTCGGCAGATAGACCCGTGCGGCGCAGGGCTGGCCGGCCGCGACGGCCGGATCGGCATAGTAGGTGACGCCGCGGCAGGTCTGGTGCTGCCGGTCCGGGTTCATGCCGGAATTTGCGTCGTATTTCCATTTCTCCTTCCCGGTCTTGGCGTCGAGCGCGATCGCCCAGTTGTGCGGTGTGCAAAGATAGAGCGTGTCGCCGACTTTGAGCGGCGTCACCTGATAGGTCGTCTCGCCGATATCGTCGGGCCGCTTCACGTCGCCGGTCTGGTACTCCCAGGCGACCTTCAAATCCTTCACATTGTCCTTGTTGATCTGGTCGAGCGGCGAATAGCGCTGGCCGAAAGGCGTGCGGCCATATTGATGCCACTCGCCGTCTGGCACATTGCCGCCGAAGGGCGGCGCGGCCGCCACGACCTCGCTGGGAAGATCGCCGGCAAGATCATGCGGATCGGTAGTCATCGAATACCCGGCAACAAGAATGGCGATGATCACCGGCACGGCGAGCGGCCAGGGATTGGCAGGGTAGGGAAGGCCGCTCGGGCTCGAAAACCCGAGCGGCCTTCGGATCCACGGCGTCAATAGCCAAAGCCCGAGTAGAATGGTCAAGCCGCCGCGCGGCCCGAGCTGCCACCAGTCGAACCCGACTTCCCACACCGCCCAGATGAGCGCCACGGCAACCAGCACCGCATAGATCCAGAGCGCCATGGCCTTGCGCATGAAAAGCAACGCTGCGGTGATGAGGAACATCAACCCTGCAAACAAATAGAAGACGCTGCCGCCGAGCGTCACGAGCCACAGGCCGCCGCCGCTAAGAACCAGTCCGATGATAAGAAAAAGGATGGAAGTAATGACGATCGTCATAAAGCCGGTCTCCCGCTAAGGTGAGCTGGGCGTGGTGGGATGGGGACAATTCCGCCGAATCAGCGACTTAGGGCGAAGGGGCTGTCGTTCAATGGCCACATTTGGCGCAGGGAGGCATGGATGGACGGCCGCATCGCCTCGCATGCGACGCTCCTCGTAGTCCCCCATCCCCTCGTTCTCCATCATCCCTGTGCGTGTCGCAGAGATCCAGCAGCGCCATGTCCCTGGCGCAGGAGACTCCTTCTTGTAAGCGGGTCATTTCACGGCAGACTCGCTGTGGCTGGATCCTTGTGACAAGCATGGAAATGACAAAAGTGAGGGACACTCACGTTTCTCAAAAGCGGTCAGCAGTATCCGCTTCTTGGCCTCCCGTGCAGCGTGAAGCAAGCGCAAAACCCTGGCTTCCCGCTCGCAAGAATTACGCAGCCGTGGTATGCAATCGCATCATCGGATACACGGGACTATGCGATGATTTCTGTTTCCAGGGCGATTGGTGCGGCGGATTTTGAGATTGCCGCGGAATTCTGCGATGCACTCGCGGCATGGGATGCGGCCGAGGTGCAGGCCTATGGCGTCGCTCCGGAAGAAGTGCTGGCCATATACCACGGCGAAACGAGGAGCAGCCTGGCCGCGAAATACAGTTCGGCGGACGCCAAGATGTACATCGCCAGATGGGAGGGCTCGCCGGCGGGATGCCTGGCCTTCGCTCCATTCGATGACGCAACCATGGAGATTCGCAAGTTCTACGTCGATCCCGAATTCCGCGGCAAGGGCATCGGCAGTGCGCTGATGCGAGCGGTCCTGGCTGAAGTCGAAAAAGGTCATCGACGCACAATCGTGGCCCACACGACCGTTTATATGGAGAACGCGATCTCGGTCTACGAAGCCTTCGACTTCACACGCTGCCCGCCGTTCCGCCAGATGCCGGACAGCATCGCTCCTACCGAAGTCTTCATGTCGCGGCCGATCTGAACAGGCGCCGCGCAGAGAAAAATCACGTCCCGCAAAACGTCTGTAGCACCCGCTCTTCCGGCTTCGGCGGCTCCATGTAGGCTGCAAACATCGGCTGGTCGTCGTAGGGCTTGGAAAGAACCGTCAGCAGCGCCTCGAAGAGCGAGAAGTCGCCGTCCTCGGTCGCGGCGACGATCGCCTGCTCGATGCGGTGATTGCGCGGGATGAAGGCGGGGTTGACCTTGCGCATCGCCTCCGCGCGGTCGGCCGGTGATTGCGGATCGCGCGACAGCCGCTCGCGCCAGCGTGCCAGCCATTCGCCGCAGGCCCCCGGCTCGCGGAAGCTCGCGGTAAAGGCGGTCTCCGCCGCATCGTCGCCGGCAAGCGCGCAAAGCCGCCGGAAGGCCAGCGTGAAATCCGCCTTTCCGTCCTGCATCAGCGCCAGCAGCGACTGGATCAGGTCCAGATCGCCGTCCTCTTCGGAGACGAGGCCAATCTTGCGGCGCATGCCGGAAAGCCAATGCGCCTGGAACCGCTTGCCATAGTCCGTAATGACGTCGTTGGCGCGCTCGACGGCCTTGTCCTGATCCGCATCGATCAGTGGCAGCAGCGTCTCGCCGAGGCGCGCAAGGTTCCACTGGCCGATGCCAGGCTGGTTGGCATAGGCATAGCGACCGTGATGGTCGATCGAGGAGAAGACGGTTGCCGGATCATATGCATCCATGAAGGCACACGGCCCGAAGTCGATCGTCTCGCCGGAGACCGACATGTTGTCGGTATTCATCACGCCGTGGATGAAGCCGACATGCAACCAGCGGGCAATCAACGCCGCCTGCCGCTCGCAGACCGCTTGATAGAGCGCAAGATATGGGTTTTTGGCAGCCTTCAGCTCTGGATAGTGTCGTTCGATTACATAGTCGGCGAGCGCCTTGATGCCTTCGGCATCGCCGCGGGCCGCGAAGAACTGGAAGGTGCCGACGCGGATATGGCTTCCCGCAACGCGGGTGAAGACCGCACCCGGCAGCACCTCTTCGCGATAGACGGGCTGGCCGGTCGAAACTGCGGCGAGCGCCCGTGTCGCCGGAATACCGAGCGCATACATCGCCTCGCTGACGATATATTCGCGAAGCACCGGCCCGAGTGCTGCACGCCCGTCGCCGCGGCGTGAGAATGGTGTCTGTCCCGCACCCTTCAGCTGGATGTCCTGCCGCTTGCCGTTCCGGTCGATCACCTCGCCGAGCAGGATCGCGCGGCCATCGCCGAGCAGCGGCACGAAGCCGCCGAACTGGTGTCCGGCATAGGCCATGGCCAGTGGTTCGGCGCCTTCCGGCAGGAGATTGCCGGAAAAGATCGCGGCACCCTCGCGTCGCAGCAAATCCACATCGAGGCCCAGTTCGGCGGCGAGTTCCTCGTTCAGCTTGATCAGCCAGGGCTCCGCCGCCTGCGACGGGGCCTGCCGCGCAAAGAAATGCTGCGGCAACCGCGCATAGCTGTTGTCGAACGGAAAGGCGCGTACGGGCGCAGCTTTTTCAAGAACAGAAGTCATAGGCCATAGGTAGGGCCGCGCAGCTGCGCATGCAAGCTGCACGGCGGCGGACACACCTGCCGCCATCGGTCACAGAGCATGCACCGGCCCTGGTTTGTCGGTCCCGGTTGGCTGATCGGCGACATGCGCATGATAACCGTTCGGACCGATGCCGATGTCCTGCAACAGGTGACCGTCGAGGCCCTCAAAGGGTATCAGCCCAGCATCGAACAGCTCGAAGGCTTCGTGCTGATGCTTGGGTTTGTGGCTGAAAGCGAAGCGCACTGCTTCTTGGAGCAGGTGGCTCGGCCGCCATTGTTGGATCGTAACCATCATTACACCTCATGCGCTCACTGCCTGCGGCGGTAGGCAGGCTTCGCAGATTGCCGTGACATGCCGGTGATCGGTGCCGCAGCAGCCGCCCAGCACGCGCAGCTGCGGCATGCTGGACAATAGCCTCCGGTAGCGGTTGCCGAAATCGATCGGATCGCCGGCGTCCAGCGTCTCGCTATCGTCGAGCTCGGCATGGCTCATCATCGAGGCATTGGCGCGGATGCCGTAAATGCGCTTTACCCAACCGCTATCATGATCGAGTGCGGCCTCGAAATGTATCGGGTGCGCGCAGTTGATCATGTAATAGGCTGGCGCGGCGCCGGTCGCCGTATCCGTCGTTTCGATCGCATCCTGGATGCTGCGCCCGGTCACGAGCCTGCCGTCCGTTTCCACTGTAAAGGAGATCGCCGACGGCATGCCATGGGCCTTGGCGGCGCGGGCGACCCCGATCGCCTCGTCGATATTGGTGAGCGTGAGGGCCGTCACCATGTCCGCCTCCGTCCCGGCGAAGGCCGCGATCTGCTCGCCGTGGTAGTCCTCGGCTTCCGAAGCGTTCATCGCGCCCGCTTTGTAGCCGTCGCCGCGCGGGCCAATCGCGCCGCTGAGGACGATCGGCATCTGCGGCCGCTCGTATTCGCCTCTAAGCCCGGCGAGCAATTCGACGGCATCCTCGTTTGCAGCTTTCAGCGCTTGCGGCGAATAGCCGAGCCTGTTGCCCCAGTCGGCGTTCGCGCGCCAGGTCGCCGTATCGAGCACGAAGCCGGTGCCGTGCTGCCGCGCGATATCGAGATAGCGCCGGTAGTATTCCTTCAGCTTTCGCCGCCCTTCCGGCGAGGCGAGAAGGACGAAGGAAGCGAAATGCGGAAGCTCCATGCCCTCGTGGAAGATCAGCGTGGTTTCCATGCCGCCGTCGGTGATGAATGTGCCGCCGCTTAACTGCGGCAGTCTATCTCTGTATTTGCTCATCGGTGGCTCCGCCCCTCGTTTGACCGGTCGGATCGATCGGCCAGGTAAGATTTCTCCCCCTTTAGAGCCTGCTAAACTAGCCAGCTTGCGGTATACTGGTCGCGATTTCCCAAGTTGCCGTTTGAAATCAATCGGTTGGGATGACGAGGCGGCATGCGTGATGCGTTGGGCCGCGATGAAAAACTGTACCGGCGGTACAGGAGGGGCTGATGCGCAAGGGCGAGGAAACGAGAACCCGCATTCTCGATGTGGCGGAGGCGGCCGTACTCCAGAAGGGTTTCGGCGGCACCTCCATCGAGGAGCTGATTGCCGAGACCGGCATCACCAAGAGCGGATTTTTCTATCATTTCAAGGATAAGAACGAGCTCGCGAAAGCACTGCTCAACCGCTACATCGAAAACGACGAGCGGATCTACGACGAGATCTTCAGCCGCGCCCGCGATCTGGTGGACGATCCGCTGCAATCCTTCCTGCTCGGCCTCAAACTTCTTTCGGAACTGCTCTCCGATCTGCCGAACGGCCATCCCGGCTGCCTCGTCGCCACCGTCTGCTATTACGAACGGCTCTTCGACCGCGAGATACGGGAGACGAACAGGAACGCGGTACTCGCCTGGCGCCACCGCTTCCGCGGCATGTTCGAAGAGATCATGGCCGTCTACACGCCGCGCGAGCCGGTGCATATCGACCAGCTCGCCGACATGGTCTCCGCCGTCCTGGAAGGCGGCATCGTGCTGTCGAAGGCCCTCAAGGAACCGAACACGCTTGCCGAGCAGATCCTGATGCTCAGGACCTTCGTCAAGCTGTTGTTTCAGCCTTCCGTGGAGGTGTTAAGGGCGTAGGCTTAGCGCGAGAGGCGGCGGATGCGGCCATAGCGTGGGGCTATGCGGTGCAGAAGGTCTCGGCGTCTCCACATTCTCCCTCATCTGTGTGGCTTGTCGCAGAGATTCATTCACGGCGCGACCGCGCCGTGAATGGCGTCTTGTTTGAATGTGTCTCCCGTGCAGAAGGAGTTGGGCGCGCTCGGTTCCTGTGCCAGGCACAGGAATGAGGGAATATGAGATGGGCGATAGTGGCAAAAGGCACGCATTCAGCGGGATTCGCATCGCCAAGGCGGCGTAGGGGGATCCTTCGAGACGCTGCGGCTTCGCCTTCGGCACCTCAGGATGAGGGCAGTGCCGCGGGCGCCGTCGATCAGCCCATCCTGAGATGCAGGCCCGAGGGCGCAGTCTTGAAATACTCACCCACTATCTTCCATCGCCGCCGCCATCTCGGCGAGCTTGCGCACGGTGTTGAGGTTGCGCGACGTCCCTGCCTTCAGCGCCGGAAGCTTGAGCTTCGATTTTCCCGACCCGATCGGATAATGCACGTAGACCTCGCGCCCGGCGACCTTCGCCTCCTCGCCGTCCGGCGCGATCATATTGCCAAGGGCACCCTTGGGGGCCGCTTCGGGCAGGAAGGTCACCAACAGGAAATTCGGCTTGGCATCGGGGAAGGGCGCCTCGTCGACGATCTTCTGCAGTTCCTTGCGGCTGCGGATCATCACGCCCGGCTTCTTGCCGAAATTCTTGGCCAGGGCCTCGTCCAGCCGCCTCTCGACCGTCGCCTCGGTCTCGTCCGAGCGGAAAAGCACATTGCCGCTCTGGATGTAGGTCTCGACGTTAGCAAAGCCCAGCCGCTCGCAGATCGCCTTGAGCTCCGCCATCGGCAGAGCGCCCGTGCCGCCGACATTCACAGCTCGAAGCAGCGCGACATAGACCGGCATGGGTTTGCTCCTTTCGCCATTCTGGTATCCGGGGACAGACGCCAACCCCAGCCACCCTCATTCCTGTGCTCGTCACAGGCGTCCAGCGCGCCCAGGTCCTTGCGCGCAGGAAACTCCATGAGAGTCGTCCGCTGCGCGGAGGCGCCGCGGCTGGGTTCCTGTCACAAGGACAGGAATGAGGAAAGGCAACTCCCGTGCCGTCTCCCGCCTACACCTTCCCCGCCACCTTGATTGCAAACGCATACTCAAACGCGATCTCCTCCAGCCGCTGGAAGCGGCCGGCGGCGCCGCCGTGGCCGGCGTCCATGTTGGTCTTGAGCAGGACCGGTGCTGCGCTTGTGGTCTTGTCGCGGAGCTTGGCGACCCACTTTGCCGGCTCCCAATAGGTGACGCGCGGGTCGGTCAGGCCGCCGAGCGCCAGGATCGGCGGATAGGCCTTTTCGCTGATGTTGTCGTAGGGCGAATAGGACGCGATCTGCTCGTAATCCTCGCGGCTCTCGATCGGGTTGCCCCATTCCGGCCATTCCGGCGGCGTCAGCGGCAGGCTGTCGTCGAGCATGGTGTTCAGCACATCGACGAAAGGAACGGCAGCGATGATGCCTGCGAACTTCTCCGGCGCCATGTTGGCAACGGCGCCCATCAGCATGCCGCCTGCCGATCCGCCCTCGGCGACGATCTTCGCGTAGGACGTGAACTTCTGTTGATTCAGATAGTCAGCGGCGGCGATGAAGTCCTTGAACGTATTGGTCTTGAAGGCCATCTTGCCGTTTTCGTACCAGGCAAAGCCCTTGTCCTTGCCGCCGCGGACATGGGCGATGGCATAGACGAAGCCGCGGTCGGCGAGCGACAGGCAGTTGGTGTTGAAACCGGCCGGAATGCTGATGCCGTAGGCGCCGTAGCCATAGAGCAGGCAGGGCGCCGAGCCGTCGAGCGGCGTATCCTTGCGGTAGAGCAGGGTGACCGGCACCTGCTCACCGTCCCATGACGGCGCGAAGACGCGCCGCGTGACGTAGTCGTCCGGATTGTGGCCCGAGGGCACCTCCTGTGTCTTCAACAGCGTCCGCTCGCGCGTCATCATGTTATAGTCGTAGAGCTGCGAGGGCGTCGTCATCGACGAGTAGGAGAAGCGGATGACGTCGGTGTCGTATTCGGCAGCTCCCTGCAACCCGAGTGAATAGGCTTCCTCGGCAAAGGCGATCGCATGTTCCTCGCCGGTCTTGCGATCGCGAATGATAATCTGCGGCAGACCATCCTTGCGCTCAAGCCACAGCAGGTGGCGGGCATAGGCCATGTGGTTGATGATCAGCGTTCCGGGCTTGTGCGGTACGACCTCGCGCCAGCTCTCCTTGCCGGGATTGTCAACCGGCGCTTCCATGATCTTGAAATCCTTGGCGCCGCCGTCGTTGGTGAGGATGTAGAAGACGTCGCCGCCTTCCGTCAGTGTATATTCGATGCCTTCCTGGCGCTTGGCGACGAGCTTCGGATCGGCCGTCAGATCCTTGGTCGAGAGCAGCCGGTATTCGCTGGTCTCATGGTCGTGGATGTCGATGAAGATGAAATCGTCGAGCAGCGAGCCGCCGACGCTCATGAAGAAGCCTGCATCCTTTTCCTCGTAGACGAGCCGGTCCTCGCTCTGCGGCGTGCCGATGATGTGGTGGAACACCTTGGAGGGGCGGTGGTTTTCGTCGAGCGCCGAATAGAAGAAGCTCTTGCCGTCCGGCGCCCAGACGCCGCCGCCGCCGGTGTTCTCGATCACGTCGGGCATGTCTCCTCCGGTCGCAAGATCACGCACCCTCAGCGTGAAGAATTCCGATCCCCTGTCGTCATAGCCCCAGATGGCGCGGCTGTGATCGGTCGAGTGGTCGAGGCCGGCGAGCCGGAAATAGGATTTGCCGACCGCCTCCTTGTCGCCGTTGAGCAGCACGGTGCGGATCGTCTCGTCCTTGACGTCGCCGTCGCGCGGGATCCGGAAATAGCGCGGCTGCTCGCCGCCGGTCACGAAGAAGGTGCCGTAGGCGTGAGCGCCGTCCTTCATCGGCACCGAGCTGTCGTCCTCCTTGATGCGGCCGCGCATCTCGGCAAAAAGGGTCTTCTGCAGCGGCTTGGTGTCTTCCATCGCCGCGTTCATATAGGCGTTTTCCGCCTCCAGGTGCCTGCGGATTTCAGGGTCGAGGATCGACGGATCCTTGAACATCGCCTGCCAGTTATCGGCGCGCAGCCAGGCATAATCGTCCGACCGGGTGATGCCGTGGCGGGTATCGGAAACGGGCTTCTTGGCGGCTGAGGGCGGGGTCGGCAGGTTCTTGAAAACAGACAAGGAAAGGCTCCGGATCGGAATTGCGGGGTGGAGAAGAGATAGAGGTGGAGGCGGGCTGGATCAAGCGCCAAGGCAGGAGCGAGAACCCTGCGGCAAATCGGAGCCTTCCTCGCGTTGCCTTGATGTCACCACATTGTTTAACAAAGTCCGCTACCGTCGCGCGGAATTTACGCTTCGTTTTGGCTTGGGGTGAGGGCCATAGGCGGGCGGATTTTGCCATGAGCATAAAGAGGAATTTGCCCGTAATGCGGAAATGTCTGGTCCTGTGCGTGTCTGTCGTCAGCTTTGCCTCCTGCGCCTTCGCCGTCGATCCCGCCATCAAGAAGCAGCTGGAAAAACTCGATCCCGCCACCCGCCTCGAACAGAGCTGCGACACCGAAGCGATGAGCCGCATCAACAAGGACAGGACCGGCTTCAAACCGGACAAGGTGATCGCCTACACCTTCAAGGATCCGATCCCCAGCGACGACAAGCTCGAAGCCCCCGGCGCCGTCTTCCGCAGCCAGGGCGACTGGTACCATCTCTCCTACACCTGCATCACCGGCCCGCAGCACATCAACGTGCGCGAGCTGCAATACGAGATCGGCGAGAAAGTGCCCCGGGAAAAGTGGAGCACGTATTATTTGTATGATTGAGATGTGGCGCGGCCTCCCGATGCCGAAAGAATATTGGGAGGATGGGGGCGTTGAGCGGCCCTTTACGACGGCGCTTCGATCTGAGGGTAAGGGCGCCGAATTCGTCCAGCGGCAGGATGTCGAGGATGTGGGCGAGGTTCAAACCACGAACTGACGCGTTTCAGCCCCTCATCCGGCTACCCACTGTCTCCCCGCTGGCAGAAAGGATATGCCGCCCCCGCCGCCATCAGCCTCACCCCTTCACTTCGGCAATTGCGGCAGTACTTTCTCCTCGATGAAGAGTTCATCGACGATCGTCATGACGATGAGCGAGAGCGGCAGAGCGAGCATGGCGCCGACGGCACCCCACATCCATGTCCAGAAGATGATGGCGACGAAGACGATGAAGGGATTGATTTCCAGCCGACGGCCCATGACGGCGGGGAACACCAGATTTTCCATGACGAGGTGCACGATGAAGAAGGCGGCCGCCGGCAGGAGGCCGATGATGATGCCGTTATGGATGAGGATGCCGGCGACCGCGATGGAAAACGTCATCATGGTGATGCCGAGATAGGGAATGAAGCTCGAAAGGAAGGCGAAGAAGCCCCAGAGCGCCGGCGCTGAGAGCCCGCCCGCCCAGGCAATCATCGCCATGACGACGCCGAGCGCTGCATAGATGACCGAGGCGGTTGCGAAATAAAAGCCCAGTACCCGCTCGACGGAGCTGATGACGCGGATGGCCGTGAGCCGCTGTTGGCGGGTGCGGAAGGTCAGGATGATCGTCTTGCGCAGGTTGACGCGCCCGGAGAGGAAGAGCAGCAGGGCCGCAAAGAAAATCAGCGCCTGCACGAGCGCCGGCGTCAGGTTTGTCGTCACCACATGCAGCACGTTGCCGGTGTTTTCGAGCAGTGCATTGATCGAGATTGCCCCGCTCTGGAAGCTTGCGGGGGTAATGCGCAGCCAGCGTATCTGCTCCAGATAGGGCATGATCCGGTTGATCGTCCTTTCGATGAACGCCGGGGCCTCGTTGGTCAGTGTCGTCAAAGGCCCGGAAAGCGAGCTGACGACGAAGAAGATGACCAGGGCAACGGCGCTTGAAAGGATGACGGCAACGGTGACGCGCGGCACGCCGAGCTTGCTCAATTTTTCCGCCGCCATGCCGAGGATCATGCCCACCACTACGGCGAGCGTGATGGGGATCAGGATCAGCGACATCTGGTAGAGGACGGCAAGGCCAAGGATCACGAAGATCCCGATCATCGCCCAGGCCATGCTGACATCGAGCGCATCCTTCTGGATGCGGTGGGCCGGTGCCTGCGGCATCTCTTCCGTCGCAGTGGTCAGCGTGTCTTCCCATGCGCTCGTCCGCCGCTCGCCGATTGCGATCTTCTTTGCTTGTTTCCGGATGCCGCTGGCAAAGCCCATCTATGGAATGTCCCCGAAAGCCTCATTGGCTCGGAACGGAAACGCACGGAATGCGTGTTGGTTCCCGGCAGGCTGGCGTGCCGGCGGATACTCAGTTTGGGCAAGTTGACACTCGCGCGGCATACTCGGAATAGTTTTGCGGGCTGGTCTTTCCTCGGTGGAAATGGAGGGTGACATGCGCGAACCCGATATGCCGAAACTCGATGGACTGGTCGAACGGCTGGTCGGCGATGTCGGAGCCGCTGTGTCCGGCGCGCTCGTCGTGCTCGGCGATGATCTCGGTCTGTTCAAGGCTCTGGCGGACGGCGAGCCGCGGGATGTGGGGCGCCTTGCGAAGGAGACCGGGCTGAAGGAGCGCTATCTCCGCGAATGGCTCTCGGCGATGGCCGCGGCCGATTACATAACCTATGACGACGGGACGGACCGCTTCCATCTCAGCCCCGAGCAGGCGATGGTGTTTGCGCAAGAAGATAGCCCCGCCTTCTTCGCCGGCGCGTTTCAGGTGGCGCAGTCCATGTGGATGGACGAGCCGAAGATCGCCGAAGCCTTCCGCAGCGGACAGGGCGTCGGCTGGCACGAACATAGTGCCTGCCTGTTCCGCGGCACCGAACGCTTCTTCCGGCCCGGCTACAACACGCATCTGGTTTCAAGCTGGATACCGGCGCTCAATGGCGTTGAGGCAAAGCTCAAGGCGGGTGCCAGGGTCGCGGATGTCGGCTGCGGCCATGGTGCGTCGACAATCCTGATGGCGCAGGCCTATCCCGCCTCGCGATTCTTCGGCTTCGATTATCATGCTCCCTCGATCGAGAAAGCCAGGGCCGCCGCTGAGGAGGCAGGCGTCGGCGACCGCGTCACCTTCCGGCAGGCCACTGCGGCGGAATTCCCCCCGCAGGGATATGACATGGTCGCAATGTTCGATTGCCTGCATGACATGGGAGACCCGGTCGGTGCCGGCCGTCATGTCAAGGAAACGCTGGCGCCCGGCGGCACCTGGCTGATCGTCGAGCCATTTGCCCACGACAATCTGAAGGACAACCTCAATCCGATCGGACGCGTCTATTACGGCGCTTCGACGATGATCTGCACCCCCGCGTCGCTGTCGCAGGAGGTCGGCCTCGGCCTTGGCGCCCAGGCGGGCGAGATGAGGCTCAGGAAAGTGGTGCTCGACGCCGGCTTCTCGCATTTCCGCCGGGCGACGGAAACGCCGTTCAACATGGTGTTCGAGGCGCGGACGTAGCGGCTCGAAGGAATGGGGGACGGACCTTTGCCTCAAGCCGAAAGCGTCAGCCCGATGCCCCACGGATCCTTGAGGAACACGCCGCCGTCGCGCTTTGCGCTCTCGATCTCCAGCCGGTCGAGTGCCGCCACCGCATTGTCGAGCGCCGCCTTGTCGTTGAAGCGCAGCGTGTAGTCGGAAAGGCCGGTCATACCGTCGGCGCGAGTGCCGGCGCCGCGGCTGTTCCAGATGTTGGCGGCGATGTGATGGTGATAGCCGCCAGTTGCAAAGAAGCTCGCGCCGGGATAGCGCGCCATCAGCTTCAGGCCGAGGACGTCGCGATAGAAGGCATCGGCTTCCGGAATGTCGCCGACCTGCAGATGGATATGCCCGATCGCCGTGCCGTCGGCCATGCCGCCCCAGGCGTCCTCCGGCGCACTGTCGTAGAGCGCCTGCAGATCGAGGCGGATCGTTGCCATTTCGACCTGGCCGTCCTGATGGAATTTCCAGGCCTCGTGCGGCCGGTCGGCGTAAATCTCGATACCATTGCCTTCGGGATCGGAGAGGTAGATGGCTTCGCTGACGAGATGATCGGAGGCACCGTCGAGCACGACATCGTTATGGGCCGCATGGCGCAGCCAGCGGGCAAGTTCCGTCCGGTTCGGCATCAGGAAGGCGGTGTGAAAGAGGCCGGCCGCATTGCGCGGCGCGATCTGCGTCTTGCTGCCCGTCGTCAGCGTCAGGAGCGGCATCCCGTTCACGCCGAGCACCTCGCCGCTCGGCGCCTTCTCGATCACCTTGAGGCCGAGCATCGACTGATAGAAGCTCGAGACCAGCGGCAGGTCGGTGACGACCAGATGCGACTGGCCGACATAGGCAGGCCGCGTCAGCGCATAAGAGGTTTCGGTCGTCATATGTCTATCTCCTGCCATGGAAGGGAAAGGCGCACCGGCGGCGGCAGCGAAAGCGCTGCCCGTAAGCAAGCTCGAGGAATGTTCGCCGGTCCATCTCGCCTCTAAGTCCTCTCGAGCCGCTGTACTTGTATTCTATATGGCGGATTCCGATTGTTCACAGAAGATCAGTTTTTGAGGATAAAGCGTTGAGCTAATGTTGACGATCGCTTGTGCCCACTTGAACCTGTCCATCGCGCGTTATCTTCTTTTGTAGGTAAGCCCGCTGTGGAGGAAACCATGTACAAGAAGATCATCGTCCCTATCGAGATGGGTACGATCGAGAGGGGGGAAAGGGCATTCCGCAAGGCCGCGACGCTGCTTGATGCCGGCGGTGAGATCATCCTGCTCAATGTCGTGCAGGACGTGCCGACCTATATCGCCGTCGACCTACCGGCTGAACTGATCGACAATGCGATCGATGATGGGCGCGCGAAACTGGAGCAGCTGCGGCTGAAGACCGGAATCCCGGCGAAGGTGGAGATCGGCCGCGGCCCGCCGGCGCACGGCATACTCGCCGCCGCCGAGGCGCACCACGCCGACCTCATCATCATCGCCTCGCATGTTCCGGATTTCTCGAACTATTTCATCGGTGCGACCGCTGACCGGGTGGTACGCCACGCCAAATGCTCGGTGCTGGTGGATCGGTAAGGATTAAAGCGTTTTATGAAGTTTTACCGCGCACGGTGCTGCCGCCTGTTGCGCCGCCGGCCGTTCAGTGAGAGCATCGGTAAGGGTCGAGGAATGGGTGCGCATCAATGGGCGAGTTCAACGGCATTCGCTGGGCTTACGACCGATATGAGCTGATCGCCGACGGCATCGTGCACGGCGTCGGTCTGGCGCTTGCGCTCGTCGGTGCGACCGTCTTGATCTTCTATGCGACGGTCTGGAGCTCCTACGGCGAGATCGCCGCCGCCTGGATTTACGGCGTCGGCCTTGTGCTGACGCTCGGCATTTCCTTTTCCTACAATGCCTGGCCGGTCTCGCCCACCAAATGGTACCTGCGCAGGCTCGATCATTCGGCGATCTTCATCCTGATCGCCGCGACCTATACGCCCTTCCTTGAACGCGGTGCCGACGACCCGCTGCTCTTTGCCATGCTGATTGCCATCTGGGCGATGGCGGCCGCCGGCATCTTCCTGAAATGCGCCTTTCCGGGGCGCTACGACAAGCTCACGATCCTGCTCTATCTCGCCATGGGTTGGAGCGGCATTCTGGTTGCCGGGCCGGTCGCCTCGCGCATTCCCTTCGCTTCGATGCTTTTGATCGTCATCGGCGGCATCATCTATTCGGCAGGTGTGATTTTCCACGTCTGGGAAAAGCTGCGCTTCCAGAACGCCATCTGGCATGGCTTCGTGGTTGCCGCCGCAGCGGTACATTATTCGGCGGTACTCACCTGCTTCAGCATGGGCGCTGCCAGGCTCTGATCGTTCTTTCTTCGCGCCAATTTCGCGGTTTACATCGAAGAAGGCCGGGCGTATGCGCTTGGGCTGAACGAACCGGAATGGACATGACATGACCGACGCCGTCCTCGTGCGCGACGCCACCGAAGCCGACCTTGCGCCGATCCGCGACATCTACAACCACGCCGTCGAACACACGACGGCGATCTGGAACGAAACCCTCGTTGATCTCGAAAACCGCGCCGAATGGTTCCGGGCGCGCAAGGCGAGGGGCTTTCCGGTTCTGGTCGCGGAAAAGGCGGGGCAGATTGCGGGCTACGCCAGCTACGGCGACTGGCGGGCCTTCGACGGCTATCGCCATACGGTCGAGCACTCCGTCTATGTCGACAAGGACTACCGCGGCGGCGGCATCGGCAAGCTTTTGATGCAGGCGCTTATCGAGAAAGCCAAAGAGAACGGCGTTCACGTCATGATCGCCGGCATCGAGTCGGAAAACGTCGCCTCGATCCGCCTGCACGAAAAGCTCGGCTTCCGCATCGCCGGCACCTTCTCCGAAGTCGGCACCAAGTTCGGCCGCTGGCTCGATCTCACCTGCATGGAGCTTAGGGTTTTGAAGTGAGCCTCGTCGTTCAGGCGGGCATTCTTGGCACTTCAATCGCAGGCGCGGGAGCGGCACACTAGGCCATAGCTGTCTTGCGCTGCCTCTCTTCCCTCATTCCTGTGCCTCTCACAGGAATGAAGCCACGGCGCATATGCGGCATCGAGTGAGTCTTCCGCGCCATGGACATGGCACTGCCCTCATCCCTGTGACGGGCACAGGCGGTCGATCGTTTCCCTTACCGGAAAAGAGCTGGCGGTGGTGATGAGCCCCCGTGCGTTGCCTATTTCCCCGCCTCGAACACCATCGAATGTCCGTTGACGCAGTAGCGCAGGCCCGTCGGCGGCGGGCCATCGGGGAAGACGTGGCCGAGATGTGCATCGCATCTGCTGCACCGGATCTCCGTACGGACCATGCCGTAGGAGCTGTCGCGATGCTCTGTCATGGCATCCGGCGAGACCGGTTCGAAATAGCTCGGCCAGCCGCAGCCGGCATCGAACTTGGTATCGGAGCGGAAGAGCGGCGCGTTGCATCCGACGCAGCGGTAGAGGCCGGTCTCGAAGCTGTCCCAGTAGGGGCCGGTAAAGGCGCGTTCCGTGCCGTGCTGGCGCGTGATGCGGTATTGCTCCGGCGTCAGCTGCTCTTTCCATTCTGCATCGGTCTTGCGAACTTTGGCGGTCGTGGTGTCGGACATCAGGCATGCTCCTTTCGCGCCGGAGGGGCGATTCCGTCTTGGCCAGAATGTGGGGCGCAAGACAAGCGGGATCAAGATAGAACGGATTAGCCCGGCAATCATGTTCTATCGCGGGCCTCGAAATATCTGCACAAGGCTCATCCAGTGTGCATCCGCGTTTCGCAGAAAGGCTGCGGCATAGCTGACGGCCCCTCGGGGAGAGGGCAGGGTAAGGGTAATCGAGGAACTGCCTAGCCTAATAGCTAATCCGAATTGATGGTTTGATCCCGTCCGCGCCGTTAACGTACTCTCAACCATGGCAGCTGATGCCAGGCGGGGGATATGGATTTGTTCATCGTGGTTCTGCCGTTAGCCTATTGCCTTGTGGCTGTGCTCTTTCTGACGATGACTTTGCTGGAAGGCTGGGCCAACCACGATGGTTGGACGTTGGCCCGCCTCGCAGGCGCGGTGGCATGCATTCTCTGGCCGCTGACTTTGGCCGTCCTGCTGTGTCACATGTTTGCTTCTGCCGCTCCGCTCCGCCGGGCCTGATCGGTCCGCCTCCGATCATTCATCCTGAACCTCCTCCGAAATTGCTTGAGGGCGCTTGCCGATTACCCTAAGTTCGCGCCAACGCATCACTTTCTGGCAATGAGGAGGGGACATGGCCGGTGTCACTGGTCTGACATTTTTGGCCTTGTGCCTGCCGCTTCTCGGCGCCTTGCTTTCCTCTTTCGTCATTCGCCGGTTCGGCGCAAACGGCGCCTGGCTGCTGGCGGCCGTGCCGTTGCTGTCGTTCCTGCACTTCCTCCGCTTCATACCTGGCATCGCCCGCGGCGAGGTGGTGAACGGCGGATATTCCTGGGTGCCGAGCTACAATCTGAGCTTCTCTTGGTTTCTCGACGGTCTGTCGCTCACCTTTGCGCTGCTGATTACCGGCATCGGCACGTTGATCGTGCTTTATGCCGGCGGCTACCTGAAGGGGCATCCGCAGCAGGGGCGTTTCTTCTCCTTCATCTTCCTGTTCATGGGTGCGATGCTCGGCGTTGTCGTCTCGGACAGTTTCCTGATGTTCTTCATCTTCTGGGAGCTGACCTCCATCACCTCCTTCCTGCTGATCGGCTTCGACCATGAGCGGGAGGCGGCACGACGGGCGGCACTTCAAGCGCTGGTGGTAACCGGCGGTGGAGGGCTTTGCCTGCTGGCCGGCCTGCTCTTTCTCTGGAACATCACCGGCGTCACGCAGATGTCGCTGCTTTCGCCGTTCGGCGATGTCGTCCGCGGCAGCCCGCTTTATCTGGCAACGCTCGGTCTCGTGCTGTGCGGCGCCTTTACCAAATCGGCGCAGTTTCCATTTCATTTCTGGCTGCCGAACGCCATGGAGGCGCCGACGCCGGTATCGGCCTACCTGCATTCCGCAACCATGGTGAAGGCCGGCGTGTATCTCTTGATGCGGCTGAACCCGGTGATGGGTGACACGCCGGCCTGGGAAATCCTGCTGCCGTTCTTCGGCGGGATGACGCTGGTTGCCGGTTCGGCACTCGCCGTTGCCCATGCCGACCTGAAGCTGAAGCTCGCCTATACGACGGTTTCTTCGCTCGGCCTTCTCGTCCTGCTTACCGGTTTCGGTTCGGAATACGCCATCGAAGCCGCGGTGCTTTACCTGGTGGCGCACTCGCTCTTCAAGGGCGCACTCTTCATGATCGCGGGTGTCCTCGACCACGAGACGGGCACCCGCGACATCACGAAGCTCGGTGGTCTTTTGAACGCGATGCCGCTGACCTTTGCGATCGCGATACTCGCCGCGATCTCGATGGGCGGCCTTCCGCCCTTCTTCGGCTTCCTCGCCAAGGAGGAGATCTACGCAGCGCTCGCCGGTGGCAATCTGCGCTCGCTGATGTTCACCGCAGTCGCGATCTTCGGCAATGCGCTGATGTTTGCAATTGCTTTTTCGGTCGGCCTGAAGCCCTTCGTCGGTCAAGCGGCCGAAACCCCGAAACATCCCAAGGACGCGCCCATTCTGCTCTGGCTCGGTCCCGGCATCCTGGCAGTGCTGGGCCTTGCTGGCGCGCTCTTTTCCGGCATCACGCATCACTACGTCTCGTCGCCGATGGCTTCGGCCGTTCAGGGCGATGCGATCGACGTTGCGATCTCGCCGATGCCACATCTCGGCCTTCCGCTCGCGCTTTCCGTATTGACCGTGATCCTGGGCGTTGCGGTCTATTGGAAGATAGAGCAGGCCCGGACGCTGATGGTGTCCTTCCTGCAGGCGGCAGGGCCGGGGCCGGACCGCGGCTTCGACAGCTTCATCGCCGGACTCGTCCGCCTTGCCTGGCGCGTCACCCGCATCGTCCAGCCGGGACGGCTGGAAATCTACGTGACCTGCACCTTTGTCTGCCTCGCCTTGATTCTCCTCGTGCCGCCGCTGCTTTACGGCGAACTGCCGTCGTTTCCCGTCTGGCCGCGCGGCGTTCAACTCCATGAATGGGCGGTCTTCGTGCTCGCCGTGATCGGCCTTGCGGCAGTGCTTTGCGCCCGCGACCGGCTGACGGCGATCGTCTCGCTTGGCATCCAGGGCTTTTCCGTGGCGTTGATCTTCCTGCTCTTCGGGGCGCCCGATCTTTCATTCACCCAGTTCATGGTCGAGACGCTGTCCGTCGTCATCCTGGCGCTCGTCATGACGAGGCTTCGCCTTACGCCGACCGACCCGCGTCCGCTGCGCCAGCGGCTTGTCGACGGCTCGATCGCGCTTGCCTGCGGCCTCGGTTTTGCGCTGCTCCTGATGCGGGCGACGGAGGGGCCGTTCAATGCGGCGCTGACGGAATTCTTCAACACCTATTCGAAAACCATCGCCCACGGCGCCAATGTCGTGAACGTCATCATCGTCGATTTCCGCGGCACCGACACTCTCGGCGAGATCGCCGTCGTCGCCATCACCGGCCTCGCCATCATCGCACTGATCCGCATGCGGGCAGGGGGAGAGCGGAAGCTGGTCGCGCATGATCTGGATCGAGGGGAGGTGGCGGAGTGAAGGGCGTTTGTTTCCATCTCGTGGGTTCCCATTCCGGCAGGTTTGCAGCGCCAGGTGCTGTTGTCTGGAGACGTCATTGCCTCACCCGCCCTCATTCCCGTGCCTGTCACAGGATTCCAGCGCGCCCAAGTCCTTGGGCGCAGGAGGCTCAGTCAAAAGGCGGTTCATTCACGGCGCAGACGCGCCGTGGCCTCGTTCGTGTGACGAGCTCAGGAACGAGGGGAGTATGGGATGAGCGCTGGTGGCAAAGGGCACGCATTCAGCGGGATTCATATCGCCAAGGCGGCGCACGAGGAAGTGATCCTTCGAGGATGAGGGCGGGGGATCAGGTGCGGTTTTCCTTGCGTGCTCCATCAACTGACTCAATGAGCGAAGAGGGTAACCTCGTCCGCCGCTCGCCGCCAAGCGGAGCACCCACCCGATGAACACCCTCATCTTCCGCACCATCGCTCCCTTCCTCGTCGCGCTCATGCTGCTCTTTTCGGTCTTCATCCTGCTGCGCGGCCACAACGAGCCGGGCGGCGGCTTCATCGGCGGGCTTATCGCCGCTTCGGCACTGGCGATCTACGGCATCGCGGCCGGCGTGCCGGCCGTGCGCCGGGCAATCCTCTTCCATCCGCTGTCGATCGCCGGTGCCGGGCTGATGATGTCGGCGCTCGCCGGCCTGATCTCGATCGCCGCTGCCGTGCCCTTCATGACCGGCCTGTGGGTCCATCCCTCAATCTTCGGGCTCGAGGTGTCGCTCTCGACGGTCATGCTCTTCGATATCGGCGTCTATTTCGTCGTCGTCGGCGCAATCACCGCCATTGCGCTAGCCCTTGAGGAAAGGGAGGTGGAGTGATGGAGCCGCTTTTTGCGGTCCTCGTCGGCCTGTTTTTTTCCGCCGCCATCTACCTGCTGCTGTCGAAATTCTCGATCCGCATCATGCTCGGTATCGCGATCCTTGGAAACGCGGTGAACCTCTTGCTCTTTACCGCCGGCCGCCTGACGCGCGAGGTGCCGCCGATCATTCCGGCTGGCCTCGACGCGCTGCCCGCCGGTGCCGCCAACCCGCTGCCGCAGGCCCTCATCCTGACGGCGATCGTGATCTCCTTTTCGTTCTTCGCCTTCCTGCTGGTGTTGACCTACCGCGCCTATCAAGACATCGGCACGGACAACACCGACGAGATGCGCGTCGCCGAGCCCGACGACCCGCTGCTTCCGCCAGTGGGGTATTGAGATGAGGATGGTGCCGATGATAATCCTTCTCCGTTCTGACGGGCATCGCCCCCACAGGGAGGGAGATCGGCTGTTGGCGCTGGCTTTTTCCATGGGGGGTAGCGCGTATTCCCCCTGCTCCCCGGCAGGGAGAAGGGGGCCGGAAGTGTCGGACGGGGGGGTAGGCTCGGCACATGGTATCCGTCGCTTGCGCTCCCGACGTTTACGGCCTGCGCCGACCGCCCGCCTCATCGCCCCGCTCCGCGCGGCACTTCTGCCCGCTGGGGAGAAGAGGAGGAAGCTTTAAATGGCCGCCCCCTTCGCCACCGACCTTTCCGCCGCGCTCCTCACCGCACCCGTCCCCCCAGGCAATTGGTTGGTGATCTTGCCGGTTGTGCATTGCATCGTGCTCGGCGCGCTGATGCTGATGCTGCGCGCCCATGTCCGCCTGCATGCGTTGATCGCCGTTCTCGGCCTTGCGGCGTTGGTGCTGATCGACGCGGTGCTGTTGAAACGGGTGATCGACGATGGCCCAGTCACAATGGTGATGGGGCGCTGGCTGCCGCCTTTCGGCATTGCCTTCACCGTCGACCTCTTCGGCGCGCTGATGGCGCTTGCAGCCGCGATCGCGGCGCTTGCGGGCAGCCTCTATGCGCTCTCCGACATCGACGCGGGCGGGCGGCGCTTCGGCTTCTTCCCCTTCCTGATGCTCCTGATGGCAGGCGTGTCCGGGGCGTTTCTTACCGGCGACATTTTTAATCTCTATGTCTGGTTCGAGGTGCTGCTGATCTCGTCCTTCGGCCTGCTGATCCTCGGATCCGAGCGCGAGCAGATCGACGGTGCGATGAAATAT
Source organism: Rhizobium mongolense USDA 1844 (assembly GCF_000419765.1). Taxonomy (GTDB): domain Bacteria; phylum Pseudomonadota; class Alphaproteobacteria; order Rhizobiales; family Rhizobiaceae; genus Rhizobium; species Rhizobium mongolense. Next base: position 40,783 of record NZ_ATTQ01000005.1, read on the forward strand.
GCAGTGCTGAACCTGATCGGCACGACGCTCTTTTTGACTGCCGTCGGCTACCTCTACGCGATCTTCGGCACGCTCAACATGGCCGACATCGCCCTGAAGGCCGCCGGCCTGCGCGATACGGCGCCGCTTTCGACGCTGGCGGCCCTCTTCCTTTTTGCCTTCGCCATGAAGGCCGCCGCTTTCCCGGTAAACTTCTGGCTGCCGGCCTCCTATCATACGCCGCGCATCGTCGTCTCCGCGCTCTTTGCCGGTCTGCTCACCAAGGTCGGCATCTACGCGTTGATCCGGGTGATGGTGATGCTGCTGCCGGTGGAGCGCGAGGCGCTGAGCCTGATGATCGCGCTCGTCGGCGCCGCAACCGTCCTCATAGGCGCACTCGGCGCGCTGGCGCAGACCGATATCCGCCGCATGCTCGGCTATGTCGTCATCTCCGGCATCGGCAACATGCTTGCCGGTATCGCGATCGGCACGCCGGGTGGCGTCAGCGGCTCGGTTTTTTACGCGCTGCATTCCGTCGTGCTGATGATGGCGCTCTATCTCTTGGCGGGGCAGGTGGCCCGCCTCGGCAGCAGCTTCGAGCTCGGCGCGCTCGGCGGGCTCTATCGCGAGTGCGGCTGGTTTGCCGCCGTCTCGCTCATCCTCTTCCTCGCCGCCTGCGGCCTGCCGCCGTTTTCCGGCTTCTGGCCGAAGGTCATCCTCGTCAAGGCCTCGCTCGATATCGGCGCATGGTGGCTTGCCGCCGTCCTTTTGGCCGGCGGGTTTCTGACGACCATCTGTTTCGGCCGCGTCTTCCTGCTTGCCTACTGGCGCCCGGCGCCGGCCCCTGTCGAGGCGGTTGCGATCGGATGGCAATCGGCGCTGCCGCTGCTGGCGCTGACCGCACTCGTCACCGGTTTCGGCATCTTGCCGGAGCCGTTGCTGTCGCTGGCGCAGGCAGCCGCCGGAAGCCTTGCCGATCCGGGCGCCTACATTCATTCTGTCTTCCCCAAAGGAGCGGCGCAATGATCGCCTTCCTCGTCAATCTTCTGCTCGCCATTGCCTGGGTCGCCGTATCCGGCAGCGCCTCGCTGCACAATCTCGTCTTCGGCTTCGTTCTCGGGGCCATTGCTTTGGCGATCGTGCGCGAGCCTTTCGGCAGCAAGAGCTATCTTCGCCGCACGCGCCTCGTCCTGTCACTCGCGCTGCTTTTCCTGAAGGAACTGGCGCTTTCGGCTTGGACCGTCGCCCGGACGGTGCTGCGGCCGAGGATGGAGATCCGGCCCGGCATTTTTGCCTTTCCGCTGACCGTCGAGCGCGATCTCGAGATCACGCTGCTTGCCAATCTCATCACGCTGACGCCCGGCACGCTCTCTGTCGATGTTTCGGAGGACCGCAGGACGCTTTATGTCCACGCGCTCGACTGCTCCGACCCACAGGCGACGAAGCGCGCCATTGCGAGCGGCTTCGAACGCAAGATCATGGAGGCTTTCCGATGATGGCGCCGTTTGCGCTTGTTTCGGCCGCCGCCGTGGTCACGCTTGCGATCCTCGGGATCGCCTTCGTGCTCACGGCCTATCGCGTGATCACCGGACCGACGCTGCCGGACCGCATTCTCGCTCTCGATACGCTGACCGGCATTGCCATCGGCTTCATAGCGGTAATCGCCGTCAAGACGCGCTTTGCGCTTTACATCGATATCGCGATCGCCCTGAGCCTGGTCGGCTTCCTCGCGACGGTTGCCTTTGCCCGCTTTGTCCTATCGCGCCGTGCGACGGGCGCCAGGCCGTCGCCGGCCGGGGAAGAACAGGCAGTGACGCCGGCGCCGGGCGATACGGCAGGAAAGGCGGGATGATGGAATACGTTATCGCCACGGCAACCGCCCTCACGATGCTTGCCGGTGCCTTTTTCGCGCTCTCGGCGGCGATCGGCGTCGTCCGTTTGCCGGACCTTTACTCGCGCATGCATGCAGCCTCCAAGGCGGGTTCCGTTGGCTCCGGCCTACTGCTGCTTGCTGCCGGCCTTTATTCCGGCGAACTTGCAATTTTTGCGCGCGCTACCGCAGGCGTCGTCTTTTTGCTGCTGACCGCCCCGGTCGCAGCGCACCTCTTGGCCAAGGCGGCGCATGAAACCGGGCATAAATTGTGGGAACTCTCGGTCCGCGACGACATGGAAGGCCGATGAGAGTATAATTTTCAGCGATTTAGCTCGTTTTACGCAAGTTATGCACGCGATTGTGAACTAAAGCCGCAGCCTTGCTTGCAAAATCTTAGTGTTTTGAACTTTTTAAGTAGAAAAACCGCAAATAAGAATTGGACTTTTGGTAAAACAGTGATAATTGAAGTGTAAGTAGAGTTCTGATTTCGAATTAGAATCGTTTCGCCTATTCCATCTCTAGCTTTGATTTCGAATGTCTAATGAAGGCTGTGGTCGAAGAGTGCGGCGATTGTGATTCGTATTCGGGCAGTATTAGAACAGGTTTCGGTCTCAAGAATCTAGGGGTGGATTCGCGTTTTAGGACATGATGCCGCTGTCTGGGCCTTTTACTGTTTGCCTCTACGAAGGCGATCCTCCGAAAGAGGGTCATCCATGCATGCGAACAGGAGAAACAGAATATGACGGATACCGCGACCGGCAACGGGCCGGAATTGCTGGTAGAACTGACGGCCGATATCGTAGCGGCTTATGTCAGCAATCATGTGGTCCCGGTCAGTGACCTGGCCAATTTGATTTCCGACGTGCATTCCGCACTGAGCAACACGTCTGCACCGCAACCCGCCGCAGCCACCATCGAAAAGCAGAAGCCCGCCGTTTCGGTACGCAAGTCAGTACAGGATGATCAGATCACCTGCCTGGAATGCGGCGGCAACTTCAAATCTCTCAAGCGCCATCTGATGACCCATCACAGTCTCTCGCCGGAAGAGTACCGCGAGAAGTGGGATCTTCCCGCCGATTATCCGATGGTCGCTCCCGCCTATGCCGAGGCGCGCTCGCGCCTCGCCAAGGAAATGGGCCTCGGCCAGCGCCGCAAACGCGGCCGCGGCTGAGTCTCGCACGCTCCTAAGCGCGAAAGCCGGGCCCCAAGCCCGGCTTTTTTGCCTCCTCGCGCGGAAATCGTGGAAAATAATCCCAGTATATTCAAGCCGGTGGCGAAAAAGGCGACTTGAAGCAAAAAAGAATTGCACGTGGCGCTCTTTGCGGTCGCTCCGGATCGAATTTGGCGCCTGCCTTAGTGCCGGAACCGGTAAGATCCCGGTTGACCTCAATCTAAGTTGAGATGCGAACTTGATGCAGTCCGTCAGCCAAGGAGGTGCCGGTGACCATCATTTTAAGCGACAGCGACCTGGACCGAAGCACGGCTATGCAGATCGCCATCGAGACGATCGAGGAAGCAATGGCGGCGCGATCAGCAGGGGTATTGGTTTCGCCGCCCAGGCATAACGTGTCCTTTGGCGGGAAAGGCGACCTTGTCTTCACCATCGGCGGCACGATCGGCGAGCATTCGATTGCGGGCTTCAGGGTTTATGAAACATTCAAAGGGCTGCGCCACGACCAGATCGTCGCGGTCTGGTCGGCTGAAACGGCAGAGCTTCAGGGCCTTGTCGTCGGCAGCCGGTTGGGAGATATCCGAACCGGCGCGATTGGCGGCATCGCCATTCGTCATATGTCGTCGCCTGGCGTCAGGACGGTAGGCGTCATTGGAAGCGGGCACCAGGCGCGGACGCAGTTGGAGGCTGCGGCACTTGTCCGCAGGCTGGATCACGTCCGCGTCTATAGCCGCCACGAACAGAACCGCCGGACATTTTCAGCGGAGATGGAAGAGCGCTTAGGGATCCCCGTGGAGCCTGTGGATACGCCACGGCGCGCTGTAAGCGAAGCCGATATCGTCATTTGTGCAACGACCAGCCGAACACCGGTGATGGAGGCAGCTTGGCTGAAGCCCGGAGTTCACATCAACACCATCGGTCCGAAGACCGTGGATGAGCATGAGTTGGGCTTGGACATCGCCGCTGCCGCCCATCTTATCGCGACCGACTCTCTGGAGCAGACAGACGCCTATAAGGCTCCATTCTTCCTGCATGGATCGCCCGATGCCGTGCGCCTGGTTGATTTGGCCGCGATCGTCAGCGGCAGGCTGCGTGTCCGCCCGGCGCACGATCAAACGACGTTGTTTTGCTCGGCGGGCCTCGCAGGCACCGAAGTCCTGGTGGCATCGAAGCTGCTTGCGGCTTGCGGCGGCAAGGTTCCTGCGGCCTGAAGTGGGCGGAGAGCCTGGGTTATCTCGGAAACAGTAGCAAGCTTGGCAATCTTGCCATTCAGGTAGTCAACCGAGACCCTTCCATGCTCGCCATCATAGGAATCGATGCATTCCTCCGCCAGGACCACGCGAAGGTCGCGTTGGTAAGCGTCGATAGCGGCCATACGAATACAAGCGTGCGTGTTGATGCCGCACAATACCAGCTCGCCCACGCCCATCGCCGATAGAATGCCTTCAAGTTCGGTCCGGTAAAACGCACTATAGCGTTTCTTTACGATGGTCGTGTCGCTTGGCTCCCAATCGAGGCCAGCATGAAACTGGGCGCCTGAAGTTCCTTCGATCGCAATCTTCAGGTTCTTGTCCCGCATCTCGAGAAAGGCATCGCTAAGGTCAGGCCGAAATTCCGGCCGCACCCATATGACCGGCAACCCGGCCTCTCTAAAGGCCACAGCCAGCTTGTTGGTTTCGCCGATCAGCCGAGCAGCTTTATCTGCGCTCCAATGGTCGAGGTAGTCATTGATGATGTCGATGATAACAAGGGCGCGTTTGGTCATTAAGCGATTAGACGTCACAACAGTTGCAGTGTTGTGACGCCGGGCGGTATGCCGGTTTGGAGCGTTTCTTGTTCATGCCGCGGACATGAAAATGCCGTCAATCACTCCCGAACATCAGCGACTGATGCGCTGCCGTTCCAGCCAGCGCTCCATCACCAACGGCGAGAGCCACGGAGCCTGCGGCCCTTGCTGCATCGCCGCAGGCGAAGATGCCCTTCGCGGTCGTCTGCTTTACGGCATCCGTCCAGATGAACTGGCCGAGCGGCCCCTCTTCGAGCACGCAACCCAGTTGCTCAGCCCAAGGAATTTGCACTGAAGTCCGCGTCAGGGTGAACAAACCGTCCATTGCGACAATCCTGCCATCGTCCGCACGGTCTCCTGCGATCTCCCGCACTGGTGTCGTCTCGACCTTGACTGCGCGCGCACGCAATTGCGCTGCCTGATCGGCATTCGGTACGACGATACCGTTGGTGAAAAAAGTCGTCTCGCCCCAGTCAGGAAGCATTAGGGCATGATGCATGGAATGCTCCCCGGATGCGATGACGCCGATCCGCCCCTGGTCCAATTCGTAACCATGGCAATAGGGGCAATGGAAGACAGATTTTCCCCAGCGTTCCTGCAGGCCTGGAATGGCGGGCAGTCGATCTGCAACCCCCGCTGCCAGGATCAGACGCCTGCCTTCCGTCATAGGCTTGCCATCGATCTCGATGGCAAATCCATTGCTGGTCCTCTCTGCGGCTTGTGCCTTGGCATTCAGCCAGTGGACAGTCGGATAGCGTTCGAGCTGTTGGCGGGCCTTGGATACGATCAGGCCGGGTTCACGGCCGTCCTGCCCCAGAAAGCCGTGCGAGACAGCGGCAAAGCGATTGCGGCGCTCACCGGCATCGATCACCAGGATCTTCCGTCTGGCACGGGCGAGCGGCAGCGCCGCTGAAATGCCTGCAAAGCTGCCGCCGATGATGATGACGTCGAAATGCATAAATGATCCTCTCACGCTCGTTCCGGTTCATCGCCCGGCGGGAACAGCCGAATGTCGAGTCATGAAACTTTTTAAGTTACGTGAAAGGGCTTTGTCAATAATCATGCAACTAATATTGTTGCATGATTATGTATCTGTTAAATCTTTTGATCCGCAAACGAGCTGAACCAGGCTATGAGACACGACACCCGCTTATCTCGCATGCTGCATGTGCTCGTTCACATGGATCGCCACGAAGGCGCCGCAACATCCGAAACAATTGCAGCGATGCTGGGCACCAATGCCGTCGTCGTGCGCCGAACCATGGCCGGTCTGCGGGATCAGGGGTATGTCCGGTCCGAGAAGGGGCACGGCGGCGGCTGGATCCTGGCGCGCCCTTTGCGGGACATCACCCTGCTCGACATTCACAATGCCTTGGGCGCGCCGCAACTCTTCTCGATCGGACTGGCGGGCGACAATCCGAACTGCGTCATCGAACAGGCCGTCAACGCCTCGCTTGCCGGGGCGATGCATGAGGCGGAAGCCATTTTGCTGGCGAAATTCGGTAAGGTCACATTGGCCGGGCTTGCCGAAGAATCCTCCAAGCGATGGGCAAAGCCTGCGCACTGCTCTTTGGAAATGGAGCATTCGTAGAGAATTGCCCCTTCGAGGCTATTGTTGGACCAAACGTGTTTCCGGCGGCCCCAAGGCCGCTCGAAGGCCGGCGGGACACCCGCGCCGAAGAATGCAGGCAATAAACAAGGCCCGGGCCGAAATCACTGACCGTCTCGTCATCGCTTTTCACACCCCTGCAAGGAGATCCGTGGTCAAAAGCCCGAAGCGACTGCGGGGATCGCGCAGCGGTCCGTTCCGGCGCCGCGAACGGACTGACGTTATATGAGGGAATGCGAAAGATATCGTTTGCTTTGTATTGCCTGGAAGCGCACTGTCCGGCCTCCAGCAGCCATTTTCACGGGCGCTGCTGTCTGAGGGCGGTCATGCCCTAGCCCCGACAGAAAGGAGGACTGCATGTCTTCCGAAGTCACCATGAAATACCTGAAAAGCGAGGACCTAGGCATGCTGCAGCAGGTGCTGAGCGATGCAGGCTATACCGGCGATATTCTTTTCGATCAGCCTCGGACTTTTAATGCTGCGGCACTGCTGCTCATCCAGTTGTTCCAGGCGGGCACGACCTCGCCCGCCGAGCTTGCAAGTGAACTCGACCGCCACTTCGGCAAGGCAAAGCGTGTCGTCGCCGTGCCTCCTACCGTTCCGCCGTTTCACCGTTTTGCCATTCAGGGCCTTCCCTCCTCCCTTTCCGCGATCGTCCACTGAACATGAACATAAGGCCACCCACCTTCGACGTCGACGATGCCCGGCGCGCGAACGAGTGCGCCTGCGTCTTCGACCTTCTGGCGACGCAGATTGCGATTGAAGCCGCAAACGCGGGGTGGCTGCAGAGCGAGGTTGCATTGGCTCTCGCTGACGCCGCCGAGCGCTACGTCATGCATGTCGCAGCCGGCACGCATGAGATGCCGATTGCGGCCAACTGCAACGCCGTTCGGGAGGCTTGATGCGGAGCGGCCTTCTCATCGCGTTTTTTTGCACCGCCGCGGCGCTTTATCTGGCGTGGGGACAGTTCGCTGCCTATCAGGAGCGGGAGCGCGTTCAAACCACCGATGCCGCCGAGCGCCGAACACGACTGGCGGAACTTTCCGCAGACGGCTGCAATGGTGCCGTTGGCTCCCTTTCGGCGATGGAGCATCGGCTCCTCAAGGCCGGAGGTATCGAGATCCCTAGGGCTCTGGCTAGCGACATCACGTTATGTCTCGAAGAGAATATCATGTCGGGCCGTTCACGGCTGCAGATGGAGCGGACGCACTTGATCAGGCTGTTTCCGCGCGAGGCGAGCATATTGCCGAACGAATGACCGCGCGCTCAAGCCGCGACACGCACCCGCGCTTCTTCCCGGATCCGGTTTACCATGGACCTCAGCCCGTTGGAGCGCTGCGACGACAGGTTCTCGACAAGGCCGATCTTCGAGAAGATATCGAAAGCATCGAGGCCCGCGATCTCCGAGGCCCTCTTGCCGGAATAGGTAGCAAGCACGATAGCGACGAGACCACGCACGATGTGCGCGTCGGAATCGCCCTCGAAGATCAGCACCGGATTTTCAGGATCCCCCTCGGGATGCGTCACCAGCCAGACCTGGCTGGCGCAGCCCATCACCTTGTTCGCGGACGTCTTCTTGTCGTCCGGCAGGTCCGGCAACCCCTTGCCAAGTTCGATGACATAGCGGTAGCGGTCCTCCCAGTCGTCGAGGAAGGAGAAGTCGTCGATGATCTCGTCGAGAGATGCCATAAGCGGGCCTTTCACTATTGTGAGTGATATAGGTGAACTGGCGCCGCTTTTGAACCATTAAAAAGAAAAACGTCCGCCAGGCGACAAACGCCTTGGGGTCAGCCGCCGTACCGCATCCGCCGGAGCAGCTCATCGCTGCGAACGAACTGGTGATAGAGGGCAGCTCCGGCATGGCACACCAGCAGCGCGACAAGCAGGCGGGCACCGAGGCCGTGAGGCGCGCGAAGGATAGTCGGTGAAGTTCGGCAGCATTGCGGGGGGGCCGCGCCGCTCAGGATTATCATGCCGATGCCGCTGGCCATGCCGGGAATGACGACGCCAACGGCATCCTGATCCTCATTCCTTCGCCCTGTTCCTCGCCTCAAAAGCCAAGGCCGGTGAGTTCGACACCGTCTTCTATATGGCGCTCGAACTCGCCGGGGGGGACGATAAACATCACTCTCTTCAGCCTCAACATGCGCGACGGCCTCAAGCTCAAATGCGACCTTCGCCGCCAGCCCGCGTATCCCTCGAACGCATAGAAAAAACGCCGTGAAGGATGGGCATCCTCACGGCGCAGCAAAATGCTGAAGTCAAACAGGGCAGGCACGTCAGGCACGGGGCATCTCCGTATCATGCGGATCGCCGGTGCAAGCTTGGGGCGGAGAACTCCGCGGAATTCTTAAAGGACCGGCTTCGGTGTCGGCAAGGGAATGGCGCCGGTCACGACCTTGTCGGAAACCGATTCGTCCTCCACCGGCGGGCGGTAGGGCATCGGCTGGTTCAGTGCGGCAGCCCTCTGCTCTTTTGCGGAAGGAGCAGCGGCTGCAACGGGAGCTTCGCCAAGCGGTGCGGCCGGCGTCGCTTCCGCAAGCTTCAGAGCCGGCGCCTTCTCGTCCGAGAACTGGCTGTCCAGCAGCTCATAAGCGACGCGGGCGCCTTCGCGGGCCCGGTAGCCGAGGGCGGTGAGCGTTTCGGCGCCCTTGGCGCAGACCTCCGGCTTCTCGTTGCACATGCCGGTGAGATAATCATAGGCGCCGCTTGCGGCGGTGAAGGCGTCAAAGAATTGGATTTGCGGGTCGTTGGCAAGCCGCGTCGAGCTCTCCGAGCTGAAGAGCGACAAGAGGACCAGCACAAGGCCGAACCAGAACGATCCTTTGATCAGAAACCACATTGTCGTTGCCCATCCTGTTTTTCCCGTCCGGTCTTCTCGCCGAATCAGGCCGGTTTTCCGGTGTGCTTTCACCCTAGCGGGGAAATGCGAATGCCACTTTTCGAAACTCGACGGCATTTGAGGCAAATTTAATTCGAATTTTAAATAAAGGCATTCTGACCGCATTTCAGTCAAATTGTAGCCATCGGGGTTAAGCATGGCGCAGTGGGCCGCCTGGAATTGCAGGGATTCCCTAAGGGCAGCGTGCCGCAAAGGTTAACGCAAAGCCGAAATGCGAGCGAAATCCACCGCTTACCCGCTATTAACCACAAAAACCAAAGGGCCCTGCGGATGGCTCAAAATGGGATTTTTACAGCTTTTGGGCTGTGGAGAGCCGCTTTGCCTTATCCTTTCCTTAAGCCGCCGGGGCCTATTGTCCGCACTGTGTAAAGAGCCTTTTCGGCGGGTATTGCGTGCGCGTATTGAGTGAAATTGGCGGACGGGCGGCAGCCCTCGTGGACCGGGCAGCGGCAGGCTGGCTTCTCCGCACGGGAAGCGGCGAAGCTGTTGCCGAGCGCGAGCTTGCGATCCTGCGCCGCCTCGTCTTCCTCTCCAGCGCGGCCTTGATCGCTGCGCCTGCCGGCCTCTCCTTCGTCACCAGCCCGGCCGTGGCGCTGCCTGCAGGTGTCGCGACCGTCTGTGCTGGCTTCCTCTTTTCAGCCGTGGGCAGCATCGCGCTTGCCCGCCAGAGCGCCGCGGTGTCCGCCGTCGCCGCGGCACCCGCGGAAGACTTCTTCCTGGAAAACAGCGTCGGCCTTGTCCTCTTCCTCGATCCGCAAGGCAACGTCACCACCGCCGGTGGCCGCGACAGCCGCGAGTTCCTCGCCTGGATGCGCGATCCGAAGGGCAGGGGCTTCATCGAGCAGGTGCATGTCTCCGACCGCATCTTCGTCCTGCAGGCGCTCGACCGGCTGCGCCAGGGCGAGGAGTGCGCCAGCGTCGACCTTCGCCTCGACCGCCCCTGCGTTTCCCTTGATCTTCGCCAGTTCGCGCATCTCAGAATGGACATGACGGCACGGCGCGATGAGGACGGCGAGCTCCTGGCCGTGGTCGCCCAGCTCCGCGACGTCTCCGTCGAACAACAGCTGCGCATGGAAGCCCAAAGCCGGGCGGCCGATGCCGAATCCGCCAACGATGCCAAGTCGCGCTTCCTCGCCGCCGTCAGCCACGAGCTGCGCACGCCGCTGAACGCCATCCTCGGCTTCTCGGATATCCTGCTCGGCGAATATTTCGGCAAGTTCGACAATGAGCGCCAGCGCGAATACGTGACCCTGGTACGCGAGTCCGGCGCGCACCTGCTTTCCGTCGTCAACACCATGCTCGACATGAGCAAGATCGAGGCCGGCCGCTATGAGCTGCTGCTCGAACCGTTCGATATAGGCGCCTCGGTCCGCTCCTGCGAGGCGATGCTTGCGCTGCAGGCCAAGGGCAAGGGTGTGACGCTGACGAGCCGCATCCAGCGCGGCCTCGACGAGGTTGTCGCCGACCAGCGCGCCATTCAGCAGATCCTCATCAATCTCGTCGGCAACGCTGTGAAGTTCACCGATGCCGGCGGCGCCGTCACCGTCGATGCGGCGATGCGCGACGGCATCCTGCAGATCTGCGTCAGCGACACCGGCATCGGCATTCCCGCCGACAGGCTCGAATCGCTCGGCCAGCCCTTCATGCAGGTGCAGAACGATTATACACGTCACTACGAGGGCACGGGCCTCGGCCTGTCGCTGGTGAAGGGCCTCGTGGCGCTGCATGGCGGTCACTTCGCGATTGCCAGCGTTCCAGGCGAAGGCACGATCATCACCATTTCGATCGCGGCAGATGGTTCTGCCGCCGGTGCCGCGCATGCGCAAAAAGACCGGGCCGTCGATTTCCCGCCGCGCCTGAAAATTGCGGCGACGAATGTCGCCGGACTGGAAGAGGGGCTTTTCGATGGCCGCGCGCAAGCGAAAATCGCCTAAGGGAAGGAGAGGCCGGCAGCAGCCGAGCCTGCTTCTCACAGGGGCTGCCGCCCTCGGCGGCGTGGGCATGACGGGCGCATCCGCGCTCGGCGGCGTCATTGCGCGCAATCCGTCGGTCGCAGGCGGTACCACCGCCTTTGTCGTCATCTTCAGCTTCGTCGCCGCCAATGCGCTCTGGTATCAGCCGGGTACGCATCCGCATCCCTTCTTCCGCACCCGCGATGTGCTAGCGCCCTTCTCGATCGGCCGTCCGGCCATGGAAGAGCCGCACCCAGGCGACGTCACGACCTTCAAGATCGAACGTCCGGGCGAAGAGGGCGCTGCCGCCACGACCAATGCGACGCCGCCGGCTGCAGCACCCGGCCAACAGCCCAGTCAGCTGGTCATGGACATCCAGAAGGAGCTCATCCGCCGCGGCCTCTATAACGGCACGGCCGACGGTATCATTGGCCCGCGCACCAGCGCCGCGATCCTTTTCTTCGAGGAAACCGTCGGCATGCCGCCGAGCGGCGATGCGACGCCGGAGGTGCTTGCTGCCCTCAAGACCGATTCCATCGGCCCGTCTGCCGTTCCCGCCGACAAGCCGCGCGAGGATGTGACCTCGAAAGCCTCGGCCGAGGATCCGGTCGCCGCCGCCATCCGCAGCGCCGAAAAGCAGATCAAGACCGCGCCCGCCGGCCTGAAGCAGGTTCCCTCATCCGAGCTCACCAATGTCGATCTGGTGCTGAAAATCCAGAAGGGCCTTTCCAACATGGCCTACGCCAATGTCGGCGTCGACGGTGTCGCCGGCGAACAGACCCGCACTGCCATCCGACGCTTCCAGAAGCACTACAACCTGCCGGAAACCGGCGAGCCCAACGAGGCGGTTTTGAAGAAGTTGAAGGAAATCGGCGCGATTTGAGGCTGGGTGAGGGAGACCTCGCGCTGGAAGCGGACGCTACACGCTGGCATCAAAACTCGTCCAATGTGAAATCTTCACTCCGACGACTTCTGGTTCCTGACGTCGTTCAAGGCGCTTTCCGCGCCGCTTCACGATGTCGTTCTGCGTCCGGCGCTCGACGAGGTGATCCGGCGCTGCCAGGGGCGTGGCGGAATAGGCTGACCGCGCCCTGGCAATCGCGGAGCTCGACCGGCAGCTCCCTTCGCTGGGAGAGCTGGACGGCATGTTCATCCGGCGCAAGGTGAGCCGGGAGGAAACCTTGCGGCAAGTGATCGGCGCGGTAGAGAGCGGAGTATTCCGTCTGGAAAGGTGAGCCGTCTGGGCCGACACGTTCACGCCCGTCGACACTTAACGCTTGCTGAAGCTGCCACCATTCAGGCAGGAAGCCACCTTGCTTCGTGCCAACTGCGAACATTTGCGCTATGCTCAATCGATGGAACGCCGGCACGCCAAATCGATTGCAATGCTTTCGTTGGCCCTGGCCGCAGCGAGCGTCGCTGCGGCGCACCCGGATTCGCGCTGCACCTGCCGCAATCGGGATGGCACGAAGTACGAGCTTGGCCAGACCGCCTGCATCAGGGTGGGCGGGGCGTCGTATCTCGCGCGCTGCGAGATGGAGCTGAACGTCACGACATGGCGTAAATTGCGGGACGGCTGCCCGGAGGCCTGAACCGCCACGGCGGGCCGTTCTGCCAAGAGCACTCCAATCGGCCGAAGCCGGTCCAGCCGGGCCGGCCTCGGAAATCCAGGGACGGTTATCTGATCACCGGCTCGCCGTGATACCGGCGCTTTGACGGCTTCGATACGCCAAATCCGACTTCCATCATCAGGCGCGGCGTATGCTTGGCGAGCGTTCCCATATGGAAGCCGAAGGGATCCTCGACAAAGCCGGTGCCCGCCTTTCCTGTCAGCGTGACCGCACTCTCCATGCCGTAGAAGCCAAGCACGTCCTCGGCCGAATGTCCGACAAGCAGCGTCAACTGATGCTTCATCCGGCGGCGGTTGTGGCTGCCTTGAACATAGACATGGGGACCGGCATCCGCATCGACGTCGGACAGATAGAAGAAGAATTTCAGCATCCGCCAGTCGTCGAGATCGAAGTGGAACTTGAACGAGGCGCGGCTCAGATCGGCTTCCGAGGCAGACTTCGTCGGGAAACTCCACCATGTCCGCGTGGTGATCAATTTCGCCTCGCCGCCGAGATAATGCCGCGCGATATTGAGGAGCAGCGGGTCTTGCTGCACGGCGACCGCTGCCTTGCATTGCAGAACCCGCTCGAAATGATGGCCGCTCAAAATCGTGCGCCCGAAGCGGCGTTCGGCTTCAGCATGCTCTCCGGCGAGAAACTCGACCTTGCGCTCGAAATTGCCGAAACACGGCGTCTCGCGTGCAAAACGGGCGATTTCCTCATGGATGGCTGGCGGCAAAGTGAGGCCGGTGAAGATGCCGTTTCTTCGCAATTCCGCGGCGGCGTTCTCCGCCTTGATCCCGCCAAACATTGACGGTGCGGTTGTTGCCGAAGACGCAACAGGTCTGGCCGTCAGCCAATGGGCGCGACGAAAAGGCATCGTGCGCGCCAGCAGGAACATCGGCAGCCAGGCGGGATTTTCCTTGAGGTCGGTTAAATAGGTTGGTACGCGCGCTGCCATGCGGCGAAGGGGCCCGCCTGTGCGGGCAATGGCTTCGAGGTCTTTCGGCTTAGACTTGGGCGCATCAAGCATCTGACATCCTTATTCGAACATGGTTTCCCATGGCGTTTCCCCGTGGCGCCGGCCTACGGTAGGTGGTTTTGGATCATGATGCAATGCAACATGGGAATTGCAGCCTGCGACATGGTTAATAACCAATTGAATAAATTGAAGAATTTCGGACGCCGACCCCTAGCGGGCAGCGGAGCTGAGCCCGTGCGTATGTGGCAACAAACGGGCGGCGCGCCGGTGCTAAAGCCGGTTGGGGCGACGCCTAGAAGAAATGGAAGTCGTCGGCGGCAAGCGATGTGCCGTGGCTCACGGCCGCAAACGCCACTGCGGCCGCATCGCCGCTCCCGTCGGAATCGAAGAGCAAGCGGCCGGAGCATGTGTCGTAGATGATGTGGTCGTCCTCATCCAGCGCGGCTGTGCCCTTCGCGAAGGCCCCGGGGTCGAGCGCGCCCGCCACAACGCCGGCGAACACTGAGCTGTCCAGCCGGAAGACGTCGTCAGCGGAGCTGAAGTCGAGGATTTTGTCGCAGTTCGCCCGGCCGGGCTCAGTGTCGAAAACGAAGATGTCGCCGCCCGCCCCGCCGGCGAGCGTGTCGCGGCCGGTTCCGCCGTTGAGAGTGTCGTCGCCGTCGCCGCCGCGCAGGCGGTCCTTGCCAGCGCCCCCATCAACGGTATCGTCGAACCGGCTGCCGGTGATCCGGTCATTGCCGCCCATCGCGGCGACCAGAACCGGGTGATCGTAGGCCCCATAGCTGGCGACGTCTTTCGCATCGGTGAGTGTGATCTCTTCGGCCGGCGGCACGATCATGATAGTGATCGTCGCCAGATTGCTGTTGCCCTGGCCATCGGTGGCGTAGACCGTGAAACTGTCGGTGCCGGTGAAGCCGGCCGCCGGAGAATAGTCGAAGAGGTTACCGTTCAGGTAGTCCTGGTGATAGTGCAGGCTGCCTACATATTGGCCCTGATGAAACGGATAGTAGCCTGCTTCATATCGCGTCTCCTGCTGGAGCGTGCCATGGTCCGGCCCGTCCACGATGACGAAGCTCAACAGGTCGAAATCGGCATCCGACGCGCTGAACTTGATGTCGTCGAGCGATTGGCCCTGCGAAAGCGAGAAGCTCATGTCGGCGGCGGTGGGCGCATGGTTGACGAAGGTGTCGGGCTGCAGCGCGCCGCCTTCCAGGATGATCTGATGCGGGCCGTACTGGGTGTTTTCGCCGCCGAAATATTCGTTGGCGCCCTGCCATGTCACCACTACGTCGTCGGGGCTTTCGGCAGTGACGGAGATAATCTCAGTCGAAAGATAGGCCGCCTGGTCGGACAGCGTGCGGATATAGCGGCCCTCGTTGTCGAAGACGAAAGTTTCCACCGTCGTGAAGATCTCGGTCCTGCCGTCATTGGTGAAGGTGGTGACGGTAAAGAAGCCGTCGAACACGTCGACCGAGGCAAGATCGACCCAGCCGTACGGATAGTCTGTATGCGCGGCCCCCGGTCCGAGGACGTCGCCGTCCGTTTCCGTTATGCTGAAAAGGATCGCATCGGGGCTCTCGTTGTTGATGTCTTCCCATACGTTAAGCTCACTGCCATTGCTCAAAGTGGGCATCGTATTTCCTTCGTTGCAGGGAAACGGCACTGCGGACATCTTCACGGAGAGGCAAGATAGGCAGGGATGCGGTCCGATCAAGCTTGGCGATGGGGTTGACGCTTCCTTCGGCATGCTCGCTCGAAATCTGGTAAACTTTCTTCCTCAAAAAGGAGTGGGTATGTCCACAAGTGACCGGAAAGCTCATTGGCAGGCGGTCTATAAGACCAAGGCGGAGAGCGAAGTCAGTTGGTACGAGGATGCGCCGGAACTCTCGATGGTTCTGCTGCGTCAAGCCGGGTTGACGCCGGACATGTCCGTGATCGACATCGGCGGCGGGACCTCGCGGCTGGTCGATGCTCTTGTGGCATCCGGCCAGGCCCATATCAGCGTCCTCGATCTGTCTGCCGCAGCCATCGAGACGGCAAAGTCGCGACTGACGGATGCGACGCGTGTGCAGTGGATCGTATCGGACATGACCGCCTGGACGCCCGGCCGCCAGTATGATCTCTGGCACGATCGCGCCGCCTTTCACTTCCTGACGGAGGCGGCCGACCAAAAGGCCTATGTTCGGGTGCTGGGGCAGGCTCTCAAGAATGGCGGCAAAGCCGTGATCGGTACCTTTGCGCCCGACGGACCGGCAAGATGCAGCGGCCTGCCGGTCGCCCGCTACGATGCGGAAAGCCTGCAGGCTGTTCTCGGCAGCGGGTTCAAGCTTGCCGCAACGCACCGGCATGAGCACACGACCCCATCGGGATCGGTGCAGCAATTCCAGTTCAGCACGTTCGAGAAGGTCGGTGGCGCGGAGCGGTGTGCTTGATTCGAGACGCCCGGCACGCCGGCTCCTCCATCGCCGCCCGCATCGATCAGATTATTGGTGCGCGCCAATTGCGGCGAGTTGTCGCGTCCCTTCTGTCGTGCGTGTGAAGCCAACGCGACGGAGCCTCGAAACCTGAAAGAAATTAGGGCGATTTGACTGCGGTGGACCGACTTTCGCACTGCAGAAAATTGGAAAGGCAATGTGCTTGCAGGGCCTTGAAATTCGTTAGGGCAATATCGAAATGTAATTTTGATTGTCATCGGCCGCTGGCTGGCGAAGAGGTACGTTTTGAGACCGTGGTCAACTTCGCTTGAAAGATACCAGCCGTATGGTATCTTTTTTCTGTCTGATACTGTTGGCCGACGGCCCATGGCCGGCCAGCTCAAAGATTTTTGCCTGCCGGGATAGCCCGAATGTTGTTTCAAGATTCCGGCAGCGCTCTATCCGAAACACATAGTTCTGATCGCGTCATGTATAAATCAATCGCCTCCCTGAGCAGCGCGGACAACCGGCGGCTTTATAAGGTTCTTTTCGACCATTTCTCGTCGCTCTATCCAGCGATAGCCAAATCGAGCGTGGCTGAATTTCACTTAGGGGGCGATCAGACATTTCGGCTCCTTCGAGG
This sequence comes from Rhizobium mongolense USDA 1844, assembly GCF_000419765.1. Classification (GTDB taxonomy): domain Bacteria; phylum Pseudomonadota; class Alphaproteobacteria; order Rhizobiales; family Rhizobiaceae; genus Rhizobium; species Rhizobium mongolense. The sequence goes on from NZ_ATTQ01000005.1 coordinate 57,704, forward strand.
GTCGAAGGACCTCACTTTCGAGGTTGTCTACTCCGACATTTCCCGCTTCGCCTCGATCACCCGATCATTGAACTCACGAGCACGAAAATACATCACGGGCTTTGCTCTTCAGTGGAGCACTTCGCGCGTGGCACCTCCGCGCGGTTTCCTGCAGCTTCCTCGTCCGCTGGATGAAACGCGGGTTCCTGAAGATGTGCTGATGGTGATCTTCCATCTTGATCAAGCTGATCCGGTCGAAGCCGAACGAAAGATCATGGCATGCATCAGCGCGCTCTATCCCTCCGCTCCGAGATTGCAGCGAGAAGCGCAGGACTATAACGGCCAAAGAGCAATAGCGCAGCTCGCTGACTGGTTGTCGTTCCAGGATGCAAAGCGCGTGCTTGACATCGAAGACCCCGACCACGCGGCAACGATGCTCATCTCGATGATGTTTGGAGGAATGGCGTCTTGCATGACCGCAGGTGGCGGCTTGCCGGACAGATCGAGCCTTCTTGGCTATCTCAAAGGGTGCATCCACCTCTTCGTGAGAGGTTGCCGCTGTAAAGAGGCCGCCTGACCGGAAGAGCCGATATGGAACGGGCCGGCTACTGTTCACCACGCCATTTTTGAGTGGCGGTGGAGCTCGGCTTTCTTTGGTTGGCATCTCTCGCAGCGGCCTCTTTAGCTTGCCCAGGCAGGACAATCTTGACCGCGAAACGGTGGCTCGGCCAGGTCTGATTGTGGCAAAAATACAACGCTCGCTGTTCGAAACTATTTTTGGTACGAAGACGTTTATTAAATAATTGACGGGCTGGCGCATCGCCTGTTCTAAAGGTTGCGTTGCCGGAGCAAATCGCCCCGGCAACTCCTGGCGGACTGAAATTTCAGGGGACCGCATCCATCGCGCTAGCAAGAGCCAACCTTGGGGTTGGCCTCTGGAACGGAGACAAAAATGAACATTAAGAGCCTTCTTCTCGGCTCCGCTGCTGCCCTCGCAGTAGTTTCCGGTGCTCAGGCCGCCGACGCCATCGTCGCTGCCGAACCGGAACCGGTTGAATACGTCCGCGTCTGCGACGCTTACGGCACCGGCTACTTCTACATCCCGGGCACGGAAACCTGCCTCCAGATCGGCGGCTACATCCGCTTCGACGTTGGCTTCGGTGCTGGTGACGCATTCAAGAACAACGGCTCTGAGGACTGGGATGCCCGCACGCGTGCGCACATCAACGTCATCGCAAAGAGCGATACGGAATACGGCGTTCTGACGAGTGCGATCATTCTTGAATCCAATTTCCGTCCGAACGAAGTTGACAGCGACGCTCGTTCGGCTGGAGCATCGTCTACGTTCGGCAGTTCTCAGGACAGCACTGGCATCGACGAGGCTTACATCGATCTCGCCGGCTTCCGTGTCGGCAAGTTCGCCAACTGGTGGGATGATGACTTCTCGGGCGAAACCGACGTCATGACGACCCTCGATGGTTCGACGAAGCAGAACTCCATCCGCTATCAGTACGACGCTGGCGACTTCTATGCCGGCATCGCTCTCGAAGAGCTGGTTCAGACAGAGGGCGGAAATGCCAACAACCTCGGTATCGACGGTTCCATCGGCGGTAAGGTCGGCGGCTTCACCTATGCGATTATCGGCGCCTACGACACCGACGCCCAGGAAGGCGCCGTACTCGCAAAGGTCGGCGTTGACGTTGGCCCGGGCACGCTCTCGGTTGCCGGTATCTACTCCACCGGTCTGGGCGATCAGGGCTTCAACGGCTACTACGACGCCGGCGAATGGTCCGTGGCTGCTCAGTACGCGCTCAAGGCAACCGACAAGTTCACGGTCACCCCTGCAGTTCAGTACATCGACAACATCGATGCCGACGCGAGTGGCAGCTGGGACAGCGGTAGCGAGCTGCGTGCTGGCGTTACGCTCGATTACAAGGTCGTAGAGAACCTTTCCACAAAGCTCACTGCAACCTATGTTTCGGACGATCACGACAACGCGGCGGATCAGGACTGGGTCGAAGGCTTCTTCCGCCTGCAGCGCGACTTCTAATCAAACGCTATAAAACTGATCTGAATTGACCTCTGATCAGTTTCGAGGGAAGAGCCCGGTATCCCAGCCGGGCTCTTCTTCAATTCAGGCGGTCAGCCCCTTGGCGAAAATTTTAAGGCTCGAACGAAGATAGGCTCGAGTCCGTTTCGCGCGTTCTTCCAAATCCATTTCCGCCCGGCCGATGCTCAAGCTCCCGAAGACGATGCCGATCAGCATGGTGGCTGCAGCGTCTGCGTCAGCAACCGTTATACGGCCCGTCTGCTTCATCCGCCTGAGCCACTCGGCGAGCTTTGCACGTGCGAGGCTGAAATCGTCCCGCAATTCCGCGACTTGTTCGGCCGCTTCCCAGCCGACCTCTATCATGAAGTAGTCATTCATGCCGGCCGCGTCTGCCGCACCGTCTTCATCGATAAAGAAGATTCTGGCGAGTTGTTCCTCCAGCGGAAGCTGGTCATCAATTTCCGGTACGAAGAAAATGGAATCGCTTCGAGATTTCAGTATATTCCGCAGAAGGTCGGCTTTTCCGTTGAAGAACTCGTAGAAGGTTCTTTTGGAAATGCCGCATCTGGCCGCTATCACATCCACCGTCGTATTGATGTATCCGTATTCGATGAAGACATCGCATCCCACGCCGGTTATCTCATCCCGTCGCTGATCGGTGTCCACGCTTTTAGGACGACCGCGCGGCCTCTTTACATCTTCCCCTGTTTTTGAACTCACGATCCCTCATCGCTTATAATTTTTCCCACCCCGGCCTCGACTGATACATGAACCGACCTGGCGGGTACAGGCCGTCTGGCCCCTCTCATCCAACGTGCGGCCATCACGCCGAGCTCACGCATTGTCACCGTCGCGTTACGATCTCAAGCTTCTCAAAAGAATTTGCCCGAAGCAATACAGATGTTATTTTGTGCGACACACATTGCCATCGCGCGGCACGCTCTGATTGCGTGCCTTGATTGCGTGCCGGGGGGCAAGAGATAGACGATGGAAAGTTCGTACAGGCGCAGGAAACAGCCGGAGCTGGTCAAGCGGACCCTGATAGATGAAGCGGCAAAACTTGCCGTGCGGGAAGGCCTTGCCTCCGTGACCGTTCAGGCCGTATCCGACGCAGCGGGCGTGACCAAGGGCGGCTTCATCCATCATTTTCCGAGCAAGAAGGACCTGATCGACGCCGTCTTCGGGGAACTCCTTGAAGCGATCGATGACGATATCGATGCCCGTATGGCCAAGGACCCCGAACCCTATGGCGCGTTCACGCGCGCTTACATCAACTCGGTCTTCCAAAACAATCTCTGCGCCAAGGGCGGCCAGTGGGCGCCGCTGACGATTTCGGCGCTGACGGACCCGTATCTGCGCAATCTCATGGCAAGCTGGGTCGAGGAAAGGGCGCAACGCCACAATGAGACGGATGGAGATACGCACTTGAAGATCGCGCGCCTGGCTGCCGACGGCATCTGGCTCGCCCATCTTTATAAGATCAAGATCACCGATCCAGAGAAGCTGAGGTCTGAGCTTTTGGCAACCACCAGAAAGCCGGGTGCGCAACGCAAGAACTAGGATACTGGCCCCGATTCGGGCATGCGCCCTACAACCTAAGTCTAAGCCGTCCACTTCGTTTGCAACTTATTAACCACATTACCTGAAACTTTCCTAATTTACTTGGGGGAGCCGGGGTCATGTATGCGCTGAAGACGGTGGAGGAGGTTGCCGATGAGCCGGGCGGGCACAGCGCGGAGGCTTTGCGGCATGTCCTTTCCAGACTGGCGGAAGAGGCGTCCACGCTTGGCATCGATCTCGTCGATATCGCCGGCGCCATCCAGGACATGGCGGCGATGTCGGCCCGTCATGCGGGGGCATTCGACGATGTGACGCGGACAGCACTTTCGATCGCCGAGACGAACCGGGCAGTTGCCGTGTCGCTCAACGAGACCGACCGGACGGCAGTGGAGGCTCGGCACATGCTGAAGGAATCGGCCGGCCGCCTGTCGGGGTCGGTCGAAGAGATCGGCCATATGGTGGAGTCGTCCGAGGAGATCAGCGCCGAGATCAATACCTTCTCCAAATCGCTTGCCGATGTCGACAAGGTTGCCGCAGAGATCAGCACCATCGCGCGGCAGACGAACCTTTTGGCGCTCAACGCCGCGATCGAGGCGGCACGCGCCGGCGAGGCGGGCAAGGGCTTTGCCGTCGTCGCCTCCGAAATCCGCGCGCTGTCGCTGCAGACCTCCAAGGCGACTGGCTCCATCCAGGAAACGCTGGACGAGCTGCGCATCAGGATCGACCGTCTCTCGGCGGCAGGCAGCGGTGCGCGCGAAAGTGCTGCCGGCGTCAAGGACAAGACCGAGGCGATGCGCGGCGCATTCGGCAAGATGGAGCATGTGATCACCCAGATCCTCGACAGCTCCACGGTGATGGCAAGGACCACCGAGGCTGTCGACCAGCAATGCGCCGGTTTCGTCGCCAAGCTCGGCGAGATGTCGGCCGAAGTGCTGAACTCCAACGTGAAGCTCCAGCACGCCGCAAAGCGTGTCGACAGCGTCGTCGGCCTTTCCGAGAAACTGGTGCAGTTGACGGCGAGCGCCGGTGTGCAAACGGCAGACAGCCTCTGGATCGCCAAGGCGCAAGGTGTGGCCGCCGCGATTTCCGACGTCTTCGAACATGCCGTCGCCGAAGGCCGCATCGGCTTTGAGGCGTTGTTCAACCGGCAGTACCGGCCGATCCCGGGAACCGATCCGGTGCAGCTCATGGCGGCTTTCACGCAACTCACCGACCGCGTCCTGCCGCCGATCCAGGAGCCCGTCGCAGCCAGCGACGAGCGCATCGCCTTTTGCGCGGCGGTCGACGAGAACGGCTATCTGCCGACGCACAACCGGAGATTCTCCGAACCCCAGCGGCCGGGCGATACGGTGTGGAACACCGCCAACTGCCGCAACCGGCGCATCTTCAACGACCGCGTCGGCCTTGCCGCGGGAAAAAGCACAGCAGCTTTCCTGGTGCAGACCTATCGCCGCGACATGGGCGGCGGCAGTTTCGTGATGATGAAGGACATCTCCGCGCCGATCACCGTCCACGGGCGGCATTGGGGCGGGCTGAGGCTGGCGGTAAAGGTCTAGCGTTGCCGCCCGCACTCCGCCGGTCTATACCGCGCCCATGAGATTGCGCACCGACATCTTCGTTTCCGCCCTCGTGCGCCGCGTTTTCGCTAGGGGCGATTTCGCCGCTATTGAAAAGAAGGGGGCGGAGGAAGCGGGTGCCATCTTCATCCGCCAGCATTTCCGCGACGGGCTCGAAACGCTTTACGCGCCTGCGCCGCAAAGCTTCTTCGATGAGGAGGAGAGCGGCATGCGTCTTTTTGAAATCAGGCTTGACAAAGCGGAGGCCGAGAAGGTGCGCGAACTGCTCGACCGCGAGCGGAAGTTCGATCCGGATCTCTGGATCGTCGAGCTCGAAGCCGACGACGTCGCCGAGATCGTGCCGCTGGCCGACGAGCGGAAGACCCCCCTCTAAAGTTCTTATCGGCGGCCGACGATGCGGATATCGCGTGCCGGCGGCACCTGGCGCACGGCGTTCGGGGCGGAAGCGGCGGCTTGCTCCGTCCGCGCCTGGTCTTCCGGCTTGTAGGTATAGCTGTCGGCGCGACGCCAGGCTTCGACCCGCTGATGGCATTCCTCCGGATCGAGCGCATCCAGCACCATCCAGGCGCGGGTCACGTTGTGCTGCGGCTCGGCAAGATGCCGATACAATCTCTCAAGCACGAAGACGGCGTCGAGAAAGCCCATGCCGAGGCTGGTCAGTGTCGTTGCGAGCTGCTGGCCGGAGAGATCGAGCATGATGCGCTCGGCAAGCCAGCGGCTGGCCGAAAGCGCATCGGCAAGCGCCGTTGCGAAGGACTCGGCCTCCCGCGCGCGGGCAAAGCGGACGAGCAGGGCCTCCTGGATGTCGGACAGCGTGCGCAGGCCGAGGCGGTTGCCGTCATTGCGTCCGAGATGTCGTGCCAGCCCTTTGATCCTTTCGCGCATCGCCTCTTCGCTGGCAAGGCGCTCGACGAAATCGGCCGCCTCCATCGAGGCACCGGTCGGCGGGAGCGCAAGCGCTTCTGCCGGCTCCTCGGCAACGGCGGCCGGCGCGGTCTGGCGCGGCTCGGAATGACGCAGCGCCACAAGCGCATCGATGACCTTCGGCGAAAGGCTGTCGCGGCTGACGATCGCCCGGGCGTGGGCAGTTCCCTGCGACCGGGCGATGATGATCAAAATATCGTCGTCGATCGCCTGAGAGGCCGTCAGGAACGGCGCGGCGATTGCGATCGGCTGGCTGCCGATGAAGAGGGCAACGGCCGGTGGGATGGTCTTGGACTGGGAAAGTGCGGCAACCGCCTGGCGGCGCGCTTCGTCGGACGAGGCCTGAAAAAGCGGCATGAACAGTTCGGCGAACTGGCGCAGCTCGGATCGGGTGGGATGAGCCAATCCTTCGAAGCTGCTGACTGTCGCCATCAATACCACATCCTTTTTCCGGATGGCCAGGGGGCCTTCTAGGTCTCGAAACCGGTCACGCACACGAACACCCTGGGAAACGCGGAACTCGGGCCCTTATGCGCTGGCGGGACGCACATCAACCCATGCGAAGATGAACAAATCCTACACCGGCACGGTTAACGGTTGCTGAAGATTTTAATCAAATGCGAGACGACGATGCACGCAAAACGGGCATCCTTAACGATCGCCGGCGCAATGAAAAAGCGCCTTGCAACGGCAAGGCGCTTCCGGACGTTCCTCGGGATGCAGTTCAAAGACCTTTGTGCGAACGCATGGCCGTCAGCAGCTTTTCGCTATCGGTATGGCCTGCCTGGTAAAGATCGAGCGCGGCAGAGGCGGCAAATCGCGCTTCGGCGCTTTTGATATCGATCCGCTTTTCCGCGCACCATGCGTCCAATGCGCATCTCAGCACATCGAGGTCTTCCGGAGAATATGACGAGTTCAACATCAAAGACATCATCTGCCCCCCGTTCTTGCGGCAAGAGCATACATGGTCTCCCAACCGGCCGTTGCCCTGAAACTCGACTGGCAAAAACACGATACGCGCAAATGAGGCGGCTGCAATTAAATATTTTCTGTGACGCAAATATGCAACAGTCGCCCTTTCCCGGGGATCCGCCGGTTGGTGATTTTAAGTAACTGAAATCATTGTTAAATTATATTTGCGCTTTTGCTCCCGTCCGATTGAAACCAAACGGCCGGTAACCGCGTTTAATAACCGGTGTCGTGCAGACGCCGCGAGTCTGCAATATTAGTAAACTGTTAACTATCGTGTGTCTCAATTCGGATAGGAACGGCGCGATTGAGTGCTTCGGTCGTCAAGATTCCGCTTCACGGTATTTCGAATAGGTGCCGTGAGAAAGGCGCGAATGCCCTCGGCCCGGAATATCCGGCGCCGCAGGACGCGCTGGCCCGTGCAGGCGGGCAGGGTGAAATCCGCTCACGTTCATCCGTCTCGGGCAGTGCATGGAGACGAGAATGGCCATAGTAGTCGCATTGGCGGACCGGCGGCCACAAGCGCCACGCCGCAAGGAAAAGGAGCCGGTCAAGGCTCAGATTCTGCTGTTTACGGGTGTACGTTACGAGCGCCTCCCGGAGATGCCGAAGCGCCCGGCGCAGCGCGCATCGCGTGTGGAGAACCGCGTAGAGAACGAGTGAGGCCAAGCCTCAGTCGGCGGGTGCATAGGCCTCACAGCCGGCGCCCGCGAGGAAGCTTCTGGCTGCCTCATCGAAGCTTGCCTGCGGGGCAAGCGTTCTGAGCACCGCATAGCCTTGCGGATGGCTCATCTCGACAAGAATGGTCGGCTGCAGCTCTGCCGGCAGCGATTTGCGCAAACCGGTAAGCTGGATCGGCGTTGCGACGAGTACATCCAGCGCTCCCCCCACAGACGTCCTGTCATTCATGCTGAAGACTTCGTTCGAGGCGCCGTCATAGACGGCGATCGACCAGAACGGCACGTTGCCTTTTGCCGTAAAGCGGACGGGGTTGTCTTCCAGCTCGAAGGCGCAGACGGCGGTGCGCAGGAAGGGATCGCTGTTTGCAAGCCCCGCATCGTCGTTCTGTGCTGAGAGCAGATAGAAACGGTTCGGATCGCCCTCAGCAAGCACCCGCGTCTGGGCGTCCCTGCCGGTGTAGTGTGGCAGCGCGAGAATGATGACGAGATGCAGCAGTGCGGCGCCGAAGAGGCCGGTCAGGATTGAGAATATCAGCCTAAGCATGGCCGCATCCGATCTTCGTAAGCCTCGGCATAGCGAGATCGATGACGCCCGAACTTCCGGCAGTCGGCGTGTCGAACAGCGTCAGCACCAGCCGGAACGTGCCGGCGGCGGGAAGCGCCAGCCAGTTGCCCGGTCTTGCATTGGCGGAAATCTCGATCGTGAAGCTGCTGTCGGCCTGGCGCAGGATCGTCCAGGAATTCAGCGCCGCCGGCAGCCCGGGACGGATGGAAGCGGGATTGCCGCTATTGTCCGAAGTAAACAGCGTCCACAGCCGGGCAGGCGGCGTCTGGCCGCTGATGCGGTAGCTGCAGGCCGCGTTCAGCCGCTCGCCGCTGTCGTCGACGCTCGCCGTGAATGCCAGCCCCTCGGCGCTGCCATAAAGCAGCTTGCCGGCGCGGGCGCGGTGGGACTTCGCATAAGGATCGGCATCGGCCGTCTGCAATTCGGGAAAGGCTTCCCAGGCGCCGAGCTTGATCGCGCCAAACCCTTGCGTCGCGTCCAGCGCATAGAGCGAAACCACGATCCCGCCGCCGAAAGCGACAATCAGCGTGATCGCGATAAAAAGCGGGAATCGAAACACTGCATGCCCTTGGAAACAAATCAGGTGAAAGGGTTAGCATTGATTCCGGCGGGGTGGAATGGTGCGGGCGCGGGCGCGGGCGAATATGCGGTGGAGATTGATATGTGGAGGAGGAGGGCTGCCATGCCAAAGACGAGCGACCATTTGCTGCCCAATCCACATGCGGGCGAAATACTTCGAGAGAGTCTTGAAGCCGGTGCAGCTTGAGGCAGACGCTGTCGCAGTGTCACCGGATCGGACCGATGACATTGTGGACGGCAAGTGCGAGATGACATCCGATGTGAGCATTTTGCTCACGCGTTATTTTGGACTGTCGGAAGGCTTCTTTATGGGGCTTGAGAATGAGTAGGTTTTCATGGAGCGCAGGCGAAGGCCGGTTGCTTGAACTTTTCGGCTTGCAGACGCATGCCGGCTAATTCCGATGCTCGTCGCAGGAATCCCGGCCACGGTGCATGCGGCGCTGTGAATGGCACTTGAAGCCCCAGAAAAGCATCATCCTTGCATCCAAACGCACCGGCACGCTTCATACCGGCGTAACCCGCGACCTTGCGGGCCAGCTATCCGAGCACCAGAACGAGCTGACGCCGGGCTTTGCCTCGAAATATTGCGGAAAGACCCTCGTCTGGTTCGAAAAGCATGATTTCGTTGTCTCGGCAATCACCGGCGAGAAAACCATCAAGAAAAGGCCGCGGCAATCGGATAGAGGCGATGGATGCCGAATTGGGCGACATCTCGCAATTACTGCATGGCCTATGAGGCTCTTCGCCGCGCGGACGCACCGTGGCTGGGCTCCTGTGACGAGCGCAGGATGAGGTTCGTGGGAGTGAACACGACGCCACCCACCAGCCTTGCAGTGAAACCTACCCCGCGCTCGCCACCTTCTGCGCTTCGAGCGGCGGGGCGGATTTCAGCTTTTCGCCGAGCTCTTTGAGGATCCTGGTCGATTCCACCGAGAGCATGCGGGGACGGATGAGCTGTGGGATGCTGTCTTCGGGTTTGGCGGCGGCGGTCTTGGCGGTGTCTTTGGCCGGCGGCGCCGGGTTTTCGACACCGGGGATGGTGCGCAGCACGATGCCCTGGTGGGCGTAATCCATGGCGCGCTTGAAGGTCATGGCGGGAAGCGAGCCGCCGGTCATGTTGTTCGTCGAGGTGTAGTCGTCATTGCCGAACCAGACGGCGCAGGTGTAGTTGCCGGTGAAGCCGACGAACCAGGCGTCGCGATAGGCCTGCGTCGTGCCGGTCTTGCCGCCGGTGAGGATGCCGTTGTCGAGCGCTGCCTTGCGGGCGGTGCCGAAATAGGGGATGCGGGTCAGCATCTGGTTCATGTAGGTATCGGCTTTTTCCGACAGCACGCGCTTGGCCGGCGGCTCGTCGCGGTCGAAATCGTAGAGCACGTCGCCGCCGTAATCGAGGATCTGGGCGATGCCATGGCGATGTGATTGATAGCCCCCCGCCGGAAACACCGCATAAGCCGTCGCCTGGTCGAGAACGGTGACTTCCGACGTTCCGATCGGGATTGTCACGTCGTCGCGCACCGGCGATTCGATGCCCATCGCCTTGGCCATGGCGCGGATCGGCTGGATGCCAAGCTTGTCCTTGGCAAGCCGCACCGGGATCGTATTGATCGATTGCGCGATCGCCGTTTCGAGCGTGACGCGCCCGGCATAGCGGTTGGCGTAGTTGTGCGGGCTCCAGTTGCCCCAATAGATCGGCGCATCGACGATGGTCGTCTGCGGGGTCATGCCGCTCTCCATCGCCACTGCATAGGTATAGACCTTGAAGGAGGAGCCCGGCTGGCGCAGCGCCCGCGTCGCGCGGTTGAACTGGCTTTCGCCGTAGTCCCGCCCTCCGACCATGGCGCGCACCGCACCGCCGTTTTCAAGCATCACCATCGCGCCCTGCTTGGCGTGAAAGGACTCGCCATATTCGCGCAGCGACGTCTCGACTGCATCTTCCGCCGCCTTCTGGATACCCATGTCGATCGTGGTGCGCACGATCAGTGAATGCTGGTGGAAGCGGGCAGCAAGGCGCTGGACCTCCTCGAAGGCCCAGTCGAGGAAGAAATCGGGCGATTCCTGCTCGTTGCGGTCGACGATCGTCGCCGGACTGCGGCGGGCGGCAATCACCTGGCCCTCGGTCATCAATCCGCTCTGGACGATATTGGTAAGCACTTCGTTGGCGCGGGCGCGCGCCGCCGGCAAATTGACGTGGGGCGCATATTTCGCCGGCGCCTTGAAGAGGCCGGCAAGCATGGCCGATTCTGCGAGGTTCACATCGGTGATGTTCTTGCCGAAATAGAACTGCGAGGCCGCCGCCGCACCGAAGGTGCCGCCGCCCATATAGGCGCGGTCGAGATAGGTGGAGAGGATCTCCTTCTTCGACAGGTTGGCTTCGAGCCAGAGCGCCAGGAAGGCTTCGGTGATCTTGCGGTCGATCGAGCGCTCGTTGGACAGGAAAAGGTTCTTGGCAAGCTGCTGCGTGAGCGTCGAGCCGCCCTGGACGACTTCGCCGGCGCGGGCATTCTCGCTCATGGCGCGGAACAGGCCGATGAAATCAATGCCGAAATGGTCGAAGAAGCGGCGGTCCTCGGTGGCGAGCACCGCCTTGATCAGCGAATCAGGCAATTCGTCGATGGGCACCGAATTCTGGTGGATGACGCCGCGGTGGCCGATGACATTGCCGTAGCGGTCGGTGAAGGTGACGGCGAAATCGCCGCGATTGCGCCAATCTTCCTTGGTAGCCTCGAAGGCAGGCTGGGCGAGGAGGAGCATCAGAACCGACCCGGCAGCGCCGAGCGTTAACGCTTCGCCGCTCAGTTCGAAGACGAAGCGCTTCCAGCCGCGCACGCGGAAGCGGCGGAAAAAGATGGTGACGTCTTCCCAGATCTCGGCGGAGCGGAAACCGGCGTTCCAGAGGGTGGAATCGATCCATGAATCGATCTTCAGCAGGATGTGCCGGCTCCTGCGCGGGCGTTCTTCTGGATTGTCCGGATCCTGCACGTTCTATATTCCCGCCCGATCGCGCTTGACGGCTGGCGAGCCAGGCGTCAGAGCACAGCTATCCTTCGGCATTGCGCTCTTCGATAAACGAAGCATGCTGAATAATTGATTGATTTGGCGGCCGATAACAAGAGAATTGAAGGCGTCTCACGCGGATTTGCGGAGGCTGTTGCAAGAAAACGAATGATGAACGAACTACCCTTCTGGAAACGGAAAACGCTGAACGAAATGAACCGCGAGGAATGGGAAAGCCTCTGCGACGGCTGCGGGCTCTGTTGCCTCAACAAGCTTGAGGAGTGGGATTCGGGCGACGTCTACTTCACCTCCGTTGCCTGCAAGCTCCTTGACGGCCAAAGCTGCCGCTGTTCGAACTACGAGAAGCGGCGGGATTTCGTGCCGGACTGCGTGCAGCTGACGAAGGCGAAGGTGCAGGAAATCGCCTGGCTCCCGCCGACCTGTGGCTACCGGCTCGTGAACGAGGGGCGCGATCTTTACTGGTGGCATCGACTGGTTTCCGGCGACCCGGAAACCGTGCACCAGGCCGGCATTTCCGCCCGCGGGCGGACGATCAGCGAGACGGAGATCAATCCCGACGACCTGGAGGACTATATCGTCGACTGGCCGCTGACGGTGGGCGACGGCGAGCGGGCTAAGAGGTAGATGCTGGCCTAAGCTGCGGCGAAGCTTTCGAACCTGGAGGACGGGAAAGTGGCAGCAGACCTCAGGGGAAAGGCGGCACTCGTTGAAGCGGCACGCGGGTCTCCGTATGCGGGATTGCCGTAGAACTCGGCGCGGCGGGCGCGACCGGTCGCACAACAGAGAGCGGCAATCGGATATGGGGGGCCGGAGACGATCGAGGAAACGGCGGAGTTGTGACGGGTGCCGGCGGCAAGGGCATTGTCCTGCGCGTCGACGGGCTTTCGGGCGGCCGCTCGCCGGACAGGCTGGATGCGCTCGTCTTGGCGCTGACTGCGCTGATCCTGGGACGGCGGCGGCGAGCCCAGGGTGCGGGGATTTGAAGGATCCGCGGCCTCGCCTTTTGAGTTTTATGGGTTTATCGCTGCTTGGGCGGCTGTGGCGCCGGGCGCGGCGTTTCGCGCGCCGGGCGGATCTGGCGCCACTCGTTTTCCATCTGGTCGACGAGGTGCTGGGGAATGGTGGGCTGGCTGTGGGCGGGCGTTTGCATTCGGTCTCCTGTCCTTCGGCGAGCTTCGACAGGAAACGCATGACACAGGCCAAATGCGGTGTAAATCAGGGGTTTAAACGCTTTAAACGATTGAAAGTATTTTAATCGATTAGGGCTGGGTCAGATTTTATGGTTTTCCACATCGACCGGACATTCTTCTTCGATGCTGTGCGGCAAAGCCTGTTCAAAGGCACCCTTTCCGAGGGACAGGCCGAAGGCATGACGGCGATTCTCGACTTCTTCGAGGAACGCATGCCGCAGGCGGACCGGCGGTGGCTGGCCTATATCCTGGCGACGGCTTTCCACGAGACGGCCTTCACGATGCAGCCTGTGCGTGAGACGCTGGCCGGCAGCGACGCAATGGCGATCGAGATTCTCGACCGCGCCTATGCGGCGGGCAAGCTTTCCTGGGTGAAGGCCGCTTACTGGAAGCCGGACGAGGACGGAAAGTGCTGGCTGGGGCGCGGGCTGGTTCAGCTCACCCACAAGCGCAACTACGAGGCGATGAGTGCGATCACCGGCATCGACCTCGTCGCCGAGCCGGACCGGGCGATGGAGATGGCGGCGGCCGTGACGATCCTGATCGAGGGCATGCTGGCTGGCAGTTTCACCGGGCACAGGCTTGCCGACCACCTCAACGCCGAAAAGGAAGACTGGGTGAACGCACGCCGCATCGTCAACGGCACGGACCGGGCGGAGAAGCTCGCCGAATACGGCCGGACCTTCCATGCGGCCCTGCGCCGCGAAGACGCGCCAGGCATTCTGCAGCGGTTGAAGGGGTGGCTTGCGCGTGCTATCGCGCGGCTTTGTTGAAGATGAGGAGTGCCCCGGTGATCCGCCATATCGTTTTCTTCACCGCAAGCGCGGAAAACCTGGAGACGGTACGCGCCGGGCTTTCGGTGCTGACGGCGATACCGCATGCGCGGCTGCTGGAGATCGGCACCAATGTGAAGACCGACCAGCTCGGCACCGATGTCGACCTGGTGGTCTACGGCGAATTCGACGACGAGGCGGCACTTGCGGCTTATAAGGCGCATCCTGACTACCAGCGCTCGATCGAACTCGTGCGGCCGGCGCGGGAAATGCGGATCGCAGCGGATTACGATGTCGAGACAGCGGTAAGGCAGCCGCTCGGCTGATTGCGATTGACGGTTTGCAACGGCCCCAGCGTTTGATTGCGGATCGTTTGAAGTTTCGCGCTTCACCTGAAATTTTGCCCCTCACCCCTCACCCCTCACCCTCACCTTCTCCCCGCGCGCGAGGTGAGGGGACATGGCGCCCACGCCGGCCGCCGGCCGTTTAAGAGGGCGCGGCAAATCCCTTCTCCCGCGATCACGGGCAGAAGGTGGTGAAGACGGATGAGGACAGCGGCAAACTCTGAGGAAAACACCACGAACATCCGATCTTTCCTGCCGCGGGGCTTTGCGGCGGACGAAAGACTGTGGCCGAGAAGAAGGCGGCGTCCGGTTTCCTGTCGCTGGCAGCGCAGGGGCAGGCGAGCGGGACGGGGTGCTCTTATGGGGCGCTGTCATGGGAACCCGGTGGGGGGTGCGTCGCTGACGTGCACGCGGCGGGAGAGGAAGACCAAGCTGCACGTAGCGGAGATGCGGTTCAGGGCTGTGCCGGAACCAGCTGCTTTGCCGACCTGACCATTCCCGCCAGCATGAAAACGAAGACCAGGGCGAGGGCGGCGAGCGCTGCGCAGATGGTGAGCGTCAGTCCGGTGCCGGCGCGGTCGAGGGTGGCGGTGAATATGACGGGGGCGATGGCGTTGGCGAGGTTTTGCGGCAGCGAGAGGCGGGCGGCTTGCAGGCCGTATTCGCGGGGCGAGAAGAAGGCGAGCGGCAGCAGCGCACGGGCAACGGCAAGCACGCCGGAGCCGAAGCCGTACATCACGATGAAGGCGACAAGCAGCGGCGTCGAGGCGCCGCACAGCAAAAGCATGAGGAAGCTCACCAGCATGAGGCTGATGCCCATGACCGAGGTGAGGATCGGGTTGCCGCGTTTGCCGAGCAGCATGTCGAGCCCGCGGGCGGAAATGCCGATGACGCCGCGGGCGGAACCGAGCTGCAGGGCAAGCGCCGGCGAGGCGCCGGACTGGCGGAAGATTTCGATCAGCGACGGCGCAATGCCGAAGCTGATGAAGGTGCCGAGCGTCGTCGAGGTGGCAAGCAGCAGGAAGGCCTTGCGGCGCTCATGCGGCGATAACGCGATCGGTGGAGTCTCCGCGGCAGTGCCTTGCGTGTGCGTTGCGGCGGGCTTCGGCAGCGCGAAAAGATGAAGCGGCAGGCAGACGACAATGTGAAGTGCCGCCGAGAAGATGAAGGCGATGCGCCAGCCATAGGCGTCCGTCACCAGCGTCAGGACCGGCCAGAAGAGCGTTGCCGACAGGCCGGTGAAGAGCATGAGAATGGCGATGATCCGCTTGCCGTTCAGGCCTTCTCGCTCGACGACGGCGGTATAGGCGGGCGCGGAAAGGCCAAGCGCGCCGCCGAGACCGATGACGACCCAGGCAGCCGCATAGAGGACGACCCCATGCGTGGCGGCAAGCATGAGCAGGCCCGTCGCGAAGGTGACCGAGGATGCGCCAAGCACGCGGGCTGCACCAAAGCGCGCGAGCCAGCGGCCGGTCGCGGGGCCGGCGATGGCGCTGACGACCATCATGACGGTGAGGCCGGCGAAGACCACTTCGTTGGGCATGCCGAGATCGGGTGCCACGACGCGGCCCATGACGCCGAGCATATCGAAGGTGGTGCCCCAGCCGATGAGTTGACTGACGGCAAGCACGGCGATCGTCTGCGCCGAGCGCAAGGGGAATTTGGACATTCGTGCTGAAACGGATTTGAGAGCTGAGGACATGGGGAATAGCAGTTTCGCATGTGCGGCGAAAGCCGCAGCAACCATTTGCGGACCGGCGCCTCCTGTCTGGTAGGTGTGGCTTTGTATCTTCGGCCTTCATCAAGTCGAGTGCGGTCTCGGCGCTTGCCCATCTGAAGGCGCGGGGATTGAGGTCTTTCCTTATCCCTTCGCGCTGGACATCACCGAGAAAAATTCGCTGCCCGATCCTTATAGTGGCGCAGGCCAGGCAGCCTATTCCTTCGGGCGCGCGAGCTGCCATCCGGCGGCCCGGCAGGTCGTTCGCCGAGGAAATCTCAGGGCGGGACATACGTGTTTTCAAGGCATCCCGCCCTCTCGTCTTTTGGGTGTGGAAGGTCTGGGAAAATACAGTCCAGAATTGTTCTAAACATCCGGCGTTACCGGGCATTCATTTGCCATTCAGGTCACGTGAGTACATAGTCGGACCAAGTTGGAATTACGTTGGAAGCATGCACATGGCCTCTCCCTTGAGCGTCGTAGTTTTGGCCGCCGGGCTGGCGGTATCGGCGCCCTCACCGGACGAACCGCGCGGTCTGATCGTGCGCGTCGCAGGCGATTGCAGCGCGGCGGCTGAGCAGGTCGTCGAGCAGACGGGCGGGCAGCTTCTTTCCGTGCAGCCATCCGGCAACACCTGCATCATCACCGTTCTCGTCCAAGGCAACGGCCAGCGTCCACGCAAGGTGACCGTCAGGGTTCCGATGTAGGCGGAATCGGCCTATGAAACACCAATGATACACTTGAGGTGAAAGCGGACCGATGCGCATTCTGGTAGTCGAAGACGATGTCAATCTGAACCGGCAGCTCGCCGATACGCTGAAGGAGGCGGGCTATGTCGTCGATCAGGCCTTCGACGGCGAGGAAGGACATTTCCTCGGTGACACCGAGCCTTATGACGCGATCATCCTCGACATCGGCCTGCCGGAAATGGACGGCGTGACCGTCCTTGAAAAGTGGCGCGGTGCGGGCCGCGGCGTGCCGGTTCTGATCTTGACGGCTCGCGACCGCTGGAGCGACAAGGTCGCCGGCATCGATGCCGGGGCCGATGACTACGTGACCAAGCCCTTCCATGTCGAGGAAGTGCTGGCGCGCATTCGCGCACTGATCCGCCGTGCGGCCGGGCATTCCTCCTCCGAGATCATCTGCGGCCCGGTGCGGCTCGACACCAAGACCTCCAAGGCGATGGTCAACGGCATGACGCTGAAGCTCACCTCGCACGAATACCGGCTGCTTGCCTATCTGATGCACCATATGGGCGAAGTGGTTTCGCGCTCGGAGCTGGTCGAGCACATGTACGACCAGGATTTCGATCGCGATTCCAATACGATCGAGGTATTCGTCGGCCGCCTGCGCAAGAAGATGGGCGTGGACCTGATCGAAACGGTGCGCGGTCTCGGCTACCGCATCCAAGCGCCGAACAATGCGCATTAAGTCGCTCACCGCACGTGTTCTGCTTCTGACGACCGTCTGGTCGACCGTGGCGCTTGTAGTGATCGGCCTGCTGATTTCCACGCTTTACCGCCGCAGCGCCGAGCGTGGGTTCCAGGATCTGCTGCGCGCCCAGCTCTATAACGTCATCAATTCCGTGACGATCGGCGATCAGGGCGCGTTGAGCGGCAGCCCCCAACTCGGCGACCTGCGCTTCGCCCAGCCGAGGACCGGCTGGTACTGGGTGGTGGAACCACTCGGGACCTACACGGCGGCGCCGCTGGTTTCGCCTTCGCTGGGATCGGCGACGATCCCTGTTCCCTCCGTGCTGGAAGCGCCCTTCGACAAGAACTACGAGCGCTACTACCAGGTGACGGATGCGACCGGAAACCGCGTGCAGGTGGCGGAAACCGAAGTGGTGCTCGACACGGACGGACGCGCTGCGCGCTTCAGGGTGTCGGGCAATGTCGAGGTCGTCGAGAGCGACGTCAGCAACTTCTCCCACAGTCTTTATCTGGCGCTTGCAGGCTTCGGGGTCGGAAGCCTGATCGTCAATGCGCTTGCCATTCTCTACGGCTTGAAGCCGCTCGATAAGGCGCGCGCGGCGCTGGAGCGCATCCGGGCGGGAGAGAGCGAACTGCTGAAGGGCGATTTCCCGCGGGAAATCCTACCGCTTGCCAACGAGGTGAATGCGCTGATCGACAGCAACCGGCGCATCGTCGAGCGCGCCCGGATGCAGGTCGGCAACCTGGCGCATTCGCTGAAAACGCCGATTGCGGTTCTGCTTAACGAGGCGAGGGTGCTGGAGCGCTCGCACGGCGAGCTGGTGCGCAGCCAGGCAGAAGCGATGCAGGGACAGGTGCAATCCTACCTCAACCGGGCACGCATCGCCGCACAGCGCGAATCGGTGCTGGCGCGTACCGATGCGGAACCTGCGCTGGAGCGGCTGGTGCGCGTGATGCGGCGGCTCAATGGCGACAAGGAATTCGAGCTCAACGTGACGCCTCAGAACCTCGCGGTTGCCATGGAGCAGCAGGATCTGGAAGAGACCGTCGGCAACCTTTTGGAGAATGCGTCGCGTTTTGCCACGACGAAGGTGCGCCTCAGTGCAGCCGAAGCGGCCGAGGATGTGAAGGGTGCCGAAGCAAGCGCGCGGCGGCACTGGGTGGAGCTTGTCATCGAAGACGACGGACCGGGACTGGAGCCCGACCAGATCCGCGAGGCGCTGAAGCGCGGGCGGCGATTGGACGAGAGCAAGCCGGGAACGGGCCTCGGGCTTTCGATCGTAACGGAGATTTCCAACGAATATCAGGGCCGGCTCGAGCTCTCCCGCGGGGAGTGGGGCGGCCTGAAGGCGCGGCTAATCCTGCCCGGCGTCACAAAGGATGTTGCATGAGCAATTGCTTGATGCCACAAAGACATAGGCAATTGCATAGCATGCTTTGCCTTAATGCCGACATGGGGCGATGCGCATCTGGCGGCACTGATTCACACCCCGATGCTGGTTTGACCGAATGATGTTACGACCGAATGTTTTGATCGTTTCTTCGCTTCTCGTTGCCGTTGCGCTGTCGTCGTGCACGACCTCCAGGCCTTCGGCATCGGCGGCGTTCATCACGGCGCTGCAGGGCGGGATTGCCGGCCGCAGCGGCGTGCAGCTGAGCGACAGCGACAAGCAGCGGGCTCTCGAAGCCGAATACCGGGCGCTCGAAGGCGCTGGTGTCGGCCAGCCGGTCGTCTGGAGCGGGCGCAATGTAAGCGGTAAGGTTGTGGCGGCCGCGCCCTATCAGGTGGGTTCGCAGAACTGCCGTCAATATACGCATACGCTGACTGCGGACAGCAAGGACATTGTTACGCGTGGCGCGGCCTGCCGCAACAGTGACGGAAGCTGGTCGCCGCTCGGCTGACTTCGGCCGGTGCTGCAGATAACGGCCTCCTGAAATTGCGGCCAAACGCCTCAAATCTTCGTCATTCCGACTTTGCCAGTTGGAATGGCCCCGCGCTTCAAGTATTTGGGCCGGTATGATGTTCTGGATTCTGGTGGCCGCGATGACCGCGGCTGTTGCCGCCTTTCTGGTTTATCCGCTTTTGCGCGGCGCGAAGGCGGCTGACGATGACCGTGCCGGCGAAGCGGCGGTCTACCGCGATCAGTTACGCGAACTCGATCGCGATTTGGCTGGCGGATTGATTTCGGCCGACGAGGCGGACTATGCGCGGGCCGAAATCGGCCGCAGGCTGATTGCCGTCTCGGCTGCCGAGCCGAAGGCGGAACGCAAGCCCGTTCGCCCGCACCGTTTCAGCGAGGCTTTCGTTCTCCTGCTGCTGCCGGTTCTCGGGCTCTGTCTTTACACCGCGCTCGGTCGTCCTGATGTTCCGTCGCGGCCGTTGGCGGATCGGCTGGCGGATCCTGGCAACGACATGGCGATGTTGATTGTGAAGGCGGAGCGTCACCTGGCGGAGGATCCGGAAGACGGCAGGGGCTGGGATGTGCTGGCGCCGATCTATTACAATGCGCAGCGCATCGCCGATGCGGAGAAGGCCTACCGCAATGCCATCCGGCTGCTTGGGCCGAGCCCGATCCGTCTCGACGGGCTGGCCGAAACGCTGATGGCGGGCGCTGGCGGCGTGGTGACCGAGGAGAGCCGCAAGGCGCTGGAGCAGTCGCTTTCGCTCGAGCCTGACAATCCGCGTGCGAGGTTCTACGTGGCGCTGGGCCTGGAGCAGGCGGGGCAAACGGGGCAGGCGAAGGCGGCCTTCGAGGCGTTGGCGAAAGAATCGCCCGCCGATGCGCCATGGCTGCCGCTCGTCAACGAGCATATCGCCAAAAACGGCGGCGCTCCGGTGGTGGCGGGCGGCAAGGCGCCGGGCAACCCGACAGAGGAGGATGTCGCAGCGGCGCAAGATATGAGCAGCAGTGAGCAGCAGCAGATGATCCGCGGCATGGTGGAGAGCCTCGATGCGAAGCTTGTCGCAGACCCGAACAATTTCGAGGGCTGGATGCGGCTTGTCCGCTCCTATGCCGTCTTGAACGACAAGGATCGTGCCGCAAGTGCGCTGAAGCGCGCCCTGGCGGCCTTTCCGGCCGACGGCGAAGAGGGCAGGCAGCTGATGGCGCTGGCGCGCGAACTCGGCATTGCGGAAGGAGGAACGGAATGACCCGCAAGCAGAAGCGCCTGGCGGTGATTGGCGGCGGCATGGGCTTCATCCTCGCCGCGGTGCTGCTCGTCATGTTCGCCTTCAGCCAGTCGGTCGCCTATTTCTACATGCCGGCCGACCTTGCCAAAACACCGGTGGCGCCAGAGACGCGCATCCGCCTCGGCGGGCTGGTCGGCGAGGGCAGCGTCGTGCGCGGCGCAGGCTCGACGGTGGAATTTGCCGTCACCGACGGCAGCGGCGATGCGGTGAAGGTCAAATATACCGGCATCCTGCCGGACCTGTTCCGCGAAGGGCAGGGGGTCGTCACCGAGGGCCGGTTTGCGGCCGGCAGCCGGGAGTTCATCGCCGACACGGTGCTTGCCAAGCATGACGAGAAATACATGCCGAAGGACGTTGCCGACCGGCTGAAGGCGCAGGGTCTGTGGCAGGAAGGCGAGGATACGCAATGATCATCGAGATCGGCCACTACGCACTTGTCCTGGCGCTGGCGGCAGCGATCGTTGTTTCGCTGGTGCCGGCGATCGGCGCGCGCAGGCTTGACCAGGCGATGATGGATGTCGCGCCGCTCGGCTCCATCGTGCTCTTTGCGCTCGTGACCTTCTCCTTCGGCGTTTTGACCTATGCCCATGTGGTCTCCGACTTTACCGTCCGAAACGTCTGGGAGAACTCGCATTCGCTGGTGCCGCTGATCTACAAATATTCCGGCGTCTGGGGCAATCACGAAGGCTCGATGATGCTGTGGCTGCTGATCCTTGCGCTGTTCAGCGCGCTGGTGGCGCTCTTCGGCGGCAATTTGCCGGACAGGCTGAAGGCCAATGTGCTTTCGGTTCAGGCCTGGATCTCCGCCGCCTTCATCCTCTTCATCCTGTTGACCTCCAACCCGTTCGTCCGCCTCGATCCGGCACCTGCCGAGGGCCGCGACCTCAATCCGGTGCTGCAGGATATCGGGCTCGCCATCCATCCGCCGCTGCTTTATCTCGGTTATGTCGGCTTTTCGGTGTGCTTCTCCTTTGCCGTCGCCGCCTTGATGGAAGGCCGGATCGACGCCGCCTGGGCGCGCTGGGTCAGGCCCTGGACGCTGGCGGCCTGGACCTTCCTGACGCTCGGCATCGCCATGGGCTCCTACTGGGCCTATTACGAACTCGGCTGGGGCGGCTGGTGGTTCTGGGATCCGGTCGAAAACGCCTCCTTCATGCCGTGGCTTGCCGGAACCGCACTCCTGCATTCGGCGCTGGTGATGGAAAAGCGCGAGGCGCTGAAGATCTGGACCGTGCTGCTTGCGATCCTCACCTTCTCGCTGTCGCTGCTTGGCACCTTCCTGGTGCGCTCCGGCGTCTTGACCTCCGTGCACGCCTTTGCCAGCGACCCGAGCCGCGGCGTCTTCATTCTCTGCATTCTCATGCTCTTCATCGGCGGGGCGCTGTCGCTGTTTGCGTTTCGCGCACCGCGTTTGAGTGCGGGCGGCCTGTTTGCGCCGGTCTCGCGCGAAGGCGCCCTGGTGCTGAACAACCTGATCCTGACGGTTGCCTGCGGCACGGTCTTGACCGGGACGCTCTATCCGCTGCTTCTGGAGACGCTCACCGGCGACAAGATCTCCGTTGGCGCGCCGTTCTTCAACATGACCTTCGGGCTCTTGATGGCACCGTTGCTCGTCGCCGTGCCGTTCGGGCCGCTGCTTGCCTGGAAGCGCGGCGATCTTCTGGGGGTGCTGCAGCGGCTCTATGTCGTGGCAGGGATTGCCTTCGCCGCGGCACTCGCCGTCTTCTACATCGAGCACGGCGGGCCGGTGCTGTCGGTGCTCGGGCTGGCGGCCGGGCTGTTCCTGGTCGCAGGTGCGGCTGCCGACCTCTGGTACCGCGCCGGCATCGGCAAGGTAAAGCCGCATGTCGCCTGGAAGCGGCTGACAGGCCTGCCGCGCTCGGCCTTCGGCACCGCACTTGCGCATGCCGGACTTGGCGTCAGCGTCATCGGCATCGTTGCGGTGTCGGCCTTTTCGACCGAGCATGTGCTCGAGATGAAGCCGGGCGAGACTACCGAGGCTGGTGGCTACACGCTTTCCTTCGACGGTCTCAGGCCGGCGAAAGGGCCGAACTATAGCGAAGAGCGCGGACACTTCACGGTGCGGCGCGGCGGCGCCGAGGTCGCCGAGACCTGGTCGGCGAAGCGCCTTTATGCCGCCCGCCAGATGCCGACGACGGAAGCCGGCATCCTGACTTTCGGGGCAAGCCAGCTCTACGTGTCGCTCGGCGATCCGACCAGGGACGGCGGCATCGTCGTGCGCATCTGGTGGAAGCCGTTCATCCTGTTGATCTGGGGCGGGACGCTGCTGATGGCGGCGGGTGGCTTCGTGTCGCTCTGCGACCGGCGGCTGCGCGTCGGCGCCCCGCGCCGCAAGGCAAAACCGGTAAAACCGGTCCTGGAGGCGGCGGAATGATCCGGCCAATCCTCCTCGCCATCGCGCTGTTTCTTTCTGCAGCACCAGCCTTTGCCGTCAATCCCGACGAGGTGCTGTCCGACCCGGCGCTCGAGGCGCGTGCCCGGGCGCTGTCGGCTGAACTGCGCTGCATGGTCTGCCAGAACCAGTCGATCGACGATTCCAATGCCGACCTTGCCAAGGACCTCAGGCTGCTGGTGCGCGAGCGCATCACCGATGGCGACACCGACGAGGAGGTGCTGAGCTACATCGTCTCGCGCTACGGCGAATTCGTGCTGCTGAAGCCAAGGCTCAGCACCCGCACCGTCCTGCTTTGGGGTGCGCCAGTGCTCCTGATCATCGTAGGTGGCATCTCGCTGCTGGTCTTCGCGCGGCGGCGTGCGGGAAAGCCGACCGGTAGCCCTCTGACTGCGGAGGAGCAGGCAAAGCTCGACGAACTGCTCGGCAAGTGATCACGCCCGCATCTTGCTGACAGCATAATGGCTTCGCCTATCAACCTGCGGTAAGATGCGCGCCCGGGAGCCATCGCAGCATGCGGGGAAGACATGGAGCGCCGTCTTGCAGCAATTCTGATCGCTGACGTCGCCGGTTACAGCCGTTTGAGCCAGATCGACGAAGAGGGCACGCGTCGCTGCTTCCAGGCGGATATGGACGACATCTTCCTGCCCAAGATCACCGAACATCATGGCCGGCTGGTGAAGACCATGGGCGACGGCCTGCTTGTCGAATTTCACAGCGTTGTCGACGCCTTGCATTGCGCAATGGACGTACAGCGCGAGAAGGCATTGCGAAAAGCATCCGGCGATGGAGCGATGCGGCTCGATTTCCGCATCGGCGTCAACCTTGGAGACATCATTGTCGAGGGCGACGACATTCAGGGTGATGGCGTCAATATCGCGGACCGCATACAGGCGCTGGCCGAGCCGGGAGGGATTGCGATCTCCGGCACGACATACGACCAGGTAAACACCAAGCTTGATGTCGGCTACACCTCGCTTGGCAGACAAAAAGTGAAGGGCATCGTCGAGCCGATCCGCGTCTACCGGGTCGTACTGGATCCGAATAAAGCCCGGATATTGCCGAGAAGCGTCAAGGGTCTGTTGAGGATGCCTGCTGGCCGAGCGGCTGCCATTGCCGTCCTGCTTTTTGCCGCTGCCACAGCCTACTGGTGGCAGCCGTGGGAGCTTGGCCTGACGCCAACGCTGGTCGAGCGCTTCGCCTATCCCCTGCCGGACAAACCTTCGGTGGCGGTGTTGCCGTTCATCAATGTCAGCGGTGATACGGAGCAGGATCATCTGGCCCAGGGGCTGACCGACGACCTGATCACGGAGCTGTCCAAGGTTTCGGGACTCTTCGTCATCGCCAGGCATTCGGTACTTGCCGTTCAGAACGGTGCAGGAAAGATCCAGGATGTCGCGGCGGAACTCGGCGTCCACTACGTTCTCGAAGGCACCTTGCAGCGCGCAGGACCGCGGCTGCGGATCAACGTCAAGCTGATCGACGCGCTGAGCGGGCTTTCGGTTTGGGCCGAGCGCTACGACCGCCAATATGCCGATCTATTCGCAATTCAGGACGACGTCACCGGCAAGATCATCTCCGCGCTTGCAGTGGAACTCAGCGACGGTGAGCGCACCCAGCTGGAGCGGATACCGAGCGACAATCTGGAAGCCTACGATTACTACATGCGGGCGGAGCAGGAGGGCCTCGCCTACAGCGACGTGGAAACCTATCGCCGCACGCTGTCCTATTATCAGAAGGCGATCGATCTCGATCCGAACTTTGCTGATGCGCATGCCGGCATTGCGCGCGTTGCCGTCGACGTCTGGCGCAACGACTACAACTTCCTCTGGTCGGCGGCGGTGGCGCGCAAGATCGCCTATGATGCGGCCGGACAAGCGCTCAAGCTCGACCCCGACAATGCGCGCGCCCACACCGTTCTCGCCCTGCTGCAGCTGGTTGACGGTCGGGCCGCGGAGGCGCGGGACTCGGCAAACCGGGCGGTACAGGCGCAGCCCAACAGTGCGGAGGCCTTCGGCAACCTGGCTTTGATCCTCGTCCATACGGGAAGTCACGAAGAGGCGGTAGCTGAGATGGAAAAGGCTTTGCGGCTCGATCCCGCTCCACCGTCGAGCTTCCGGCTGCTGGCCGGAATCGTCTTTTACACCGCGCGGGACAACAGGCGCGCAATTCCACTCATCGAGGCGGCGCGAGATGCGCTTCCCAACGCAGAGCCTGCGCGCGAGTACCTGACGGCAGCCTATGCGTATGAAGGGGACCGGGTTCGCGGCGCCCAGGAAAAGGCCAAGCTTCTGGAACTGTTTCCGGACGCCAACCTTACTTACTACAACTATCTCTACGACTACTGGCGCGAAGACGACCTGGAGCATCATCTGGCGGGATTGCGCGCGGCCGGGATTCCGGAATGGCCCTTTGGGTTCGTCGGTTCGGACGCTGATCAGCTTGATGCAGACGCCTTGCACAACCTGATCAGCGACAAGACGTGGAGCGGAAAACACAAAAACGGAACGGCGTTCGTCCAGTATTTCGACAAGGCGGGCAATACCGCCTACCGTAGCGCCAATACCAACATCACCGGCACGGTGGAGGTGCAGGGAAACAGGCTCTGCGAGCGGTTCGGCGGCTATTTTCTCGATCGCATGGTGTGCGGGCAGGTTTACAGAAACAAGGACGCCGGACCAGGCGGCGCCCAGTATGTTCACGTAACCCCGCAGGCGCTGAAGTTCTTCTCGCTAACCCCGTGAATTCACTTGGCCGACATATGCTGCCAGTCCTTGCGCACCTTGTCGGAAATCAGGGTGCTCTGCACCTCCGACCAGTGCTTTTGAGAGTCGACGACCTTGGTCGGCTTCTTTTCGAAGCCTTCCGCGGCACCGGGATCGTAACTCAGATAGAGCTTGCCATCGATGATCCGCCATGCCTTCGGGTCGATATTGGTCGTGACGGTTCCGAAGGAAACGCCGTCAGCGCAATAGCCGCCGTATTGAGGCGCATATTTGCCGGGTTCGGCAATGAAGCGGTCGCGGTTTTCGGAACTGGTAAAATGCCATTCGGCACCCAGCCAGCGATACGAGTAGACCGGAGATCCTTCCACGGCCTTGTTCTCGGTGAAATAGGCCACCGGATCGTAGCCCTTGATCGCCACGTCCCCGAAATAGCCGGTATTCACCGGCTCTTCCGCCGCTGCCGGCTGTGCAAACGCCAAGAGGATCGCGGCGCCAGCGATAATATAGGCGGCAGTGCCGCCTGTCTGCTTGCGATATGACATGTGTCCATTCTCCCAGTTCGGGCAATGAGATGCAGCAAGCGTTATTTCCGCTTCGTGCACTCGCCGTACAGCCAGTCGCCGACCAGATCGGCCTGCTGGCAAACAGCGCCCGCTTTCAACAGCAGGTCTGCGGCATCCCAGTGGGATCGCCATCCGGCCTGCGTCAACGGCGTGTAGCCGTTGCGTTCCTTTGCTTCTATGTCTGCCTTGTGCGCGACGAGAAAGGCGACGACATCGGCATGACCTTCTTCGGCCGCAGCATGAAGCGGCGACATTTGGTAGAAGTTCTTTTCATCATTGATCAGCGCACCCTTCGATACGAGCAGTTCAACGACATCGAGGTGTCCGCCATAGGCGGCCGCGTGCAACGCCGTCAGCCCGCCCTTGTTTCTGATCTCGATATCGGCGCCTTTATCGAGCAGAAGTGCAACGATATCCTTGTTTCCAGCAAGTGCCGCGATCAGTAGAGGCGGCTCTCCTGCCGCATCCGGCTCGGCGATATTCGCGCCCTGATCGATAAGCTGGCCGGCATGTTCGCGATTGCCGTCCCTTGCCGCATCGTGCAGAGGACCAGCCCAGGCGAGCGAGATACCAAGCAAGACACCCAACGCAGATGTTCCGACAACCCTCATCGCATGACCCTGCCCCAAGGCATCCTCGTCGGAGTGGAAGAATATTTAAGATATCATGAATATATCTAAGGGAGCAAGAAGTACGGCGCCTGACCCGTCGAGGTTGCCTCGGACACAGAGATTTATACAGCGATTGGCCCTACATTACGAATTTTTCATTATGCGGACAGTTCGCAGTAAGGTGCGACATCCTATATCTTCATCCATCGACCGATCCGGCATTGGCCGGGACGAAGACAAGAAAAGAAGAAGAGAAGGTGCCTAAAATGTTCAAGACTCCCTCCCTCAAAACGATGCTGAAGGCGTCCACTGTCGCAGGTCTCGCTGCCGCCGTGTTTGCAACCGGTGTGCCGCTTGAGATCACGCGTTCCTACGCCGAAGCTGTCAATGTTCAAGCTCCGTCGGTCCCGAGCTTTGCGAATGTCGTCGACGCCGTTTCCCCGGCCGTGGTTTCCGTTCGCGTTGAATCCCGCATCAATCCGGCCTCCGACAGCACCGACGGCTTCGCGTTCGATTTCAACGGCCGCGGTTTCGACGATCTTCCCGACGACCACCCGCTGAAGCGCTTCTTCAGGCAGTTCGGCGAACAAGGCCCGAACGGTCCGCAGGGCGGTCCGAACAGAAGGTTTGGTCCGCCGGATGGCAAGGGCCGCCTGCGCCCAGTCGCGCAGGGCTCCGGCTTCTTCATTTCCGAGGACGGCTATGTCGTCACCAACAATCACGTCGTTTCCGACGGCTCGGCCTTCGTTGCCGTCATGACCGACGGGACCGAGTTTGACGCCAAGCTGATCGGGCGGGACCCGCGCACGGACCTTGCAGTGCTCAAGGTTGATGGCAAGGGCCGCAAGTTCACCTATGTCAATTGGGCTGACGACAATAATGTCCGCGTCGGTGACTGGGTCGTGGCGGTCGGCAATCCGTTCGGTCTTGGCGGCACGGTAACGGCAGGCATCATTTCGGCCCGTGGCCGCGATATCGGCTCCGGTCCTTATGACGACTACCTACAGGTGGACGCAGCCGTGAACCGCGGTAACTCCGGTGGTCCGACCTTCAACCTCAGTGGCCAGGTGGTCGGCATCAACACCGCGATCTTTTCGCCGTCGGGCGGCAGCGTCGGCATCGCCTTCGCGATCCCGGCTTCGACCGCCAGGGACGTCGTTGCCGACCTGATGAAGGACGGTACGGTTTCGCGCGGCTATCTCGGCGTACAGATCCAACCGGTTACCAAGGACATCGCCGATTCGCTCGGCCTATCGGAAGCCAACGGCGCGCTGGTCGTCTCGGCTCAAGATGGAACGCCGGGCCAGAAGGCGGGCATGAAGGCTGGCGACGTCGTTACTGCCGTCAACGGCGAAACGGTCAAGGATGCCCGCGATCTCAGCCGCCGAATCGGCGCCATGCAGCCTGGCAGCAAGGTCGAAGTGTCGGTCTGGCGCGACGGCAAGGCTCAGTCCCTCACCGTTGAACTCGGCACCTTGCCGATTGATCAGAAGGACGCTTCCAACGACGATAATGGCGGTCCGGCACCTCAGCCTGAGGCGCCGGCATCCGAGAAGGCGCTTGCCGATCTCGGCCTGACGGTCGGCCCCTCTGATGACGGCAAGGGCCTGACGATCACCGGCATCGACGCGGATTCGGATGCTGCCGACAAGGGCATCAAGCAAGGCGAAAAGATCACCTCGGTGAACAACCAGCAGGTCTCGAACGCCGATGATGTCGTAAAGGTTCTGAACCAGGCGAAGAAGGACGGACGCACCCGGGCTCTCTTCCAGATCCAGTCCCAGGAAGGCAGCCGCTTCGTTGCGCTGCCGATCAACGGCCAAGGCTGATCCTCCCACCTTGGCCTAAAAAGGGGAGCCGCGATCCGACCTCCGCGCGGCTCCCTTTCTCCATCCTTGTCAAGGACGATGGCGATGACCCCACTGCAACAGGATGACGCTTTGAGCCTTGCCCAAACGCAACCGGCAGGTAATGTCGGCCGGATGAAGATTCTCATCATCGAAGACGATCTTGAAGCCGCGGCCTACCTCACGAAGGCCTTTCGTGAGGCGGGCATCATCGCCGATCATGCAAGCGACGGCGAAAGCGGGCTCTTCATGGGGTCCGAAAACAGCTACGACGTAATCGTCATCGACCGCATGCTGCCGCGCCGCGACGGGCTCTCCGTCATCAGCGAGTTGCGGCGCAAGGGCGTTCATACGCCGCTTCTCATTCTTTCCGCCCTGGGGCAGGTCGATGACCGCGTGACCGGCCTTCGCGCCGGTGGCGACGACTATCTGCCGAAGCCCTATGCGTTCAGCGAGCTTCTCGCCCGTGTCGAAGTGCTCGGCCGCCGCAAGGGCACGCCGGAACAGGACGTGGTCTACCGCGTCGGCGACCTCGAACTCGACCGGCTTTCCCATGAAGTCCGGCGCGGCGGCAAGGAAATCCCGCTGCAGCCGCGCGAATTCCGCCTTCTCGAATATCTGATGAAGAATGCCGGGCAGGTCGTCACGCGCACCATGCTGCTCGAGCATGTCTGGGATTACCATTTCGATCCACAGACGAACGTCATCGACGTGCATGTCTCGCGCCTGCGCTCGAAGATCGAGAAGGACTTCAGCCGGCCGCTGCTGAAGACGATCCGCGGTGCGGGATACATGATCAAGGACGAGGGATGAGCCGTTTTTGGGTTCTCTTCAAGTCCACCGCAGTCCGCCTTTCGGCCCTTTATATCCTGCTTTTCGCAATCTGTGCCGCAACGCTCGTCTTCTACGTGACGGCGATGTCGCAGCGGCTGCTCAGCGGGCAGATCCGCGAGGCTGTCCAGCAAGAAGTCGATGTGGTCAGGCGTGCGTATGATCTGGGGGGCATGAACGCGCTGCTGCGCGCGATGGAGCGCCGCACGCGCCAGCCGGGCGCCAATCTCTATGTCATCGCCGGCCCGTCGGGCGATATCCTTGCGGGCAACGTCGCCTCGGTGCAGCCGGGCGTCTTTGAGGAAACCGGTTGGACCTCCGTTCCCTTCTTCTATCAACGCTACGCCGACAGCGGGATCGACCGCCGCCACATGGCGATCGCCAATGTCTTCGTGCTCGACAACGGCCTGCGCATTCTCGTCGGCCGCGATCTCGGCGAGCCCGAGCGCTTCCGCGTGTTGGTGCGCCAGGCGCTGATGATCGCGCTTGCGATCATGGGCCTCGGCGCCATCATCATCTGGTTTGGTATCGGCCGCAACGCGCTGAAGCGGATCGACCGCATGTCCGCCGCAAGCAAGAAGATCATGGCGGGCGACCTCTCGCAGCGTCTGCCGGTCGGCGGTTCGGGCGACGAGTTCGACCGCCTGTCGGTTTCGCTGAACACGATGCTGGAGCGCATCGAAAAGCTGAACGAGGGCCTGCGGCAGGTTTCCGACAACATTGCTCACGACCTCAAGACGCCGCTGACGCGCCTGCGCAACAAGGCCGCTGATGCGATTGACACGGCCAATGAGGATCAGCGCCGCCTGGCTCTGGATGGGATCATCTCCGAATCCGATCAATTGATCCGAACCTTCGATGCGCTTCTGATGATCTCGCGCGTGGAAGCGGGTTCTGTCGCCGCGGAGATGTCGCCAATCGAGCTTTCGACGATTGTTGCCGACAGCGCCGAACTTTACGAGCCGGTTGCGGATGAGGCCGGACTGGTGCTGACATCCAGCATCGAACCCGGCATATCCATCCAAGGTAACCGCGAACTGATCGGCCAGGCGATCTTCAATCTGATCGACAACGCAATCAAATATTCCGGGGATGCCAAAGGCGGTGAAATCAGCCTGAAGCTGCTGCGCCGGCCTGACGGCATTTGCCTTTCGGTCGCCGACCACGGGCCGGGCATCCCTGCCGACAAGCGCGAGGATGTCGTCAAGCGCTTCGTGCGCCTTGACGAGAGCCGGTCCAAGCCCGGCACGGGGCTTGGCCTTTCGCTGGTCGAGGCAGTGATGGAACTGCATGGCGGCACGCTGGAGCTTTCCGATACAGATCCGGAAAAAGAAGACGGTCGTGGCCTTACCGTCAGCGTGATTTTCCCCGTCAAGCCTGCTTAGGGTTGGCCGCCCCGGATTGTGACCCTAGGTTAGGGGCTCGTATGGCAGCGCTGATTCCGGGCGCGGCCGCACCGGGAGGTGAAATGCTGACGAAATCGACACATAGCCTGAAGGATGTGGGTGGCGGTCTATTGCGCCCGTTGAACCAATCCGAGCTCAAGCTGGCGCAGGCCGACATTCAGGATATCGGCAGACACGAACCGGCGGTCGCGGCGATGCTGAAGGCAGGTGGTCCGCTATCCGACTTCATCGCTGCGGTACTGACGCTTTCGCCCTATCTTCGCGAGATTGCCAATATCGACAATGCGCTTCTCGCTGCTGCGATTTCATCGCCTGTCGAGCCGCAGATCGAAGTGCTGATCGCTGAAGCGCGCGACTGCTGGAAGCCCGAAGACGGGATTTCGCCTGCCGAATCTGCCGTCATGAGCCGGTTGCGGACCATCAAGCGGAAAATGGCGTTTCTTGTCGCTCTCGCCGATCTCGCCGGCCTCTTCGACGGGCGGCAGACGACGGCCTGGCTGAGCGCTCTGGCCGAAGCGTCGGTCAAAGCCGCGATCGACCATCTGCTGCTGTCTGCCCATGAGGCCGGCAAACTGCAATTGAAGGACGCCGAAAATCCGAGCGAAGGTTCCGGTCTCGTCGTGCTCGGGATGGGAAAGCTCGGCGCATCGGAACTGAACTATTCGTCGGATATCGATCTTGTGGTTTTCTTCGACGAGCATGCGGGCATCGTGCCTGATCCGGATGATGCGATCGACATCTTTCCGCGGATGATGCGGCGGCTAGTGCGAATTCTTCAGGAACGGACGGCCGACGGATATGTCTTCCGTACCGATCTGCGGCTGCGTCCCGATCCCGGTTCGACACCGCTTGCGATCCCGGTCGATGCCGCGATGATCTACTATGAGGGGCGCGGCCAGAATTGGGAGAGGGCAGCCTTCATCAAGGCGCGGCCCGTTGCCGGGGATATGAAGGCGGGAGAGGGGTTCGTGCGCGGCCTTGCGCCCTTCGTCTTCCGCAAATATCTGGACTATGCGGCGATCGCAGACATTCACTCGATCAAGCGGCAGATCCACGCGCACAAGGGCCACGGCGCAATTGCGGTCAAGGGCCACAATGTCAAGCTCGGCCGCGGCGGCATCCGCGAGATCGAATTCTTCGTGCAGACACAACAGCTGATCGCCGGCGGGCGCATGCCGGCGCTGCGCAGTCGCGGCACGGAGGAGACGCTTGCCGAACTGACCAAGGCGCAATGGATCGATGCGGAAACGCGCGACGAACTGACGGAGGCCTACTGGTTTCTCCGTGATGTGGAACACCGTATCCAGATGGTGCGCGACGAGCAGACGCATTTGCTGCCGGAAACAGAGGCCGATCTGAAGCGCATCGCCTTCATGATGGGCTTTACGGATACGGCGAGTTTTGCTGAGCGGTTGGTGGAGGTGCTGCGGACCGTGGAGCGGCGCTATGCGCGGCTCTTCGAGCAGGAGACCAGGCTGTCGACCGATACCGGAAATCTGGTGTTCACGGGCCAGGCCGACGATCCGGATACGCTGGAGACGCTGAAGAAGCTCGGCTTCAAGCGTACGTCCGATATTTCCCGCATTATCCGCACTTGGCATTACGGCCGTTACCGCGCGACGCAATCCGTCGAAGCGCGGGAGCGGCTGACGGAGCTCGCGCCGGAGCTGCTTCGCGTCTTCGGCGAAAGCAAGCGGGCTGACGAGGCGCTGCTGCGCTTCGACAGCTTCATTTCCGGCCTGCCGGCCGGTATTCAGCTTTTCTCCCTGCTCGGCAGCAATCCGGCGCTGCTTTCGCTGATCGTCAACATCATGTCCTCGGCGCCAAAGCTTGCAGACGTGATCGCCGCCAAGCCGCACGTCTTCGACGGCATGCTCGATCCGGGACTGATGGCGGAGCTGCCGACGCGTGATTATCTCGGCGAACGTTTGAAGGCGTCGCTGGCGCAGGCGGGCCACTACGAGGAGGTGCTGGACCGGCTGCGCATCTTTGCGGCCGAGCAGCGCTTCCTGATCGGCATCCGGCTCTTGACCGGCGCGATCAACGGGCTGATGGCAGCGCGCGCCTTCACCCATCTGGCCGACCTTGCAATCGAGGCCGCGCTCGATGCGGTCAGGCAGGAAATGCGAGCGGCGCACGGCGATTTTCCCGGCGGCAAGGTCGCCATTGCCGGCATGGGCAAGCTTGGCAGCTTCGAGCTGACGGCGGGCTCCGACATCGATCTCATCCTGCTCTACGACTATGACGATGCGGCTTCCGAATCCGACGGCGGGAAGCCATTGGATGCCGTGCGCTACTTTACCCGCATGACGCAGCGGCTGATCGCGGCGTTCTCGGCGCCGACCGCCGAAGGCGTTCTCTACGAAGTTGACATGCGGCTTCGCCCCTCGGGAAACAAGGGCCCGGTCGCCACGCGCATCAGGTCTTTCGAGAAATACCAGCGCGACGAGGCTTGGACATGGGAGCATATGGCGCTTAGCCGCGCCCGTCTGATCTGTGGTGATCAGAGCCTGATGAGCGAGGCGGAACAGATTATCCGCGATGTGCTCTCAAAGACACGCGATGCCGCAAGAGTGAGCCGCGACGTCGCTGAGATGCGCGAACTGATCGACAAGGAGAAAGCGCCGGATGGCATCTGGGATCTGAAACTCATTGCGGGCGGCGTGATCGATATCGAATTCATCGCCCAATATCTGGCGCTGATCGCGCCGGCCAGGAACGTCACGGCGAAGATCGGCGGGATGAATACCGGCGAGGCGCTGAAGACGCTCGGCGGCAAGCTCATGCCGGTGGCCGACCTCGACCTCTGCCTGGAGGCGTTCACGCTCTATACGGAGCTGTCGCAGCTGATCCGGCTTTGCATCGACGGGCCTTTTAATCCCGCCGAGGCGCCGTCCGGGCTGACCGAGCTGGTGTGCAGGGCAGGGGATTGCCCGGACGTCAAGACGCTTGAAGGCGAGGTCAAACGGCTTTCGAAGGCTGTCCGGAAGATATTCCAGACGACTGTGAATTCCTAACGCGCTCCGTCCGGAATGCGGAACGAGACGACGGTGCCGATCGCCTCACGCGAACGGATGCGCATCTTGCCGTCGTGAAGTGCCGTCAGCGAGCGGGAGATGGCGAGGCCGAGACCGGAACCGCCCTTGCTCTTGGCATATTGACTCTGAACCTGCTCGAAAGGTTGGCCGATCTTCGTGAGCGCTTCGTGCGGGATGCCGATCCCGGTATCGGCGATCGTGACGATGACGCCTGCCGCATCGCGGCGGGTGCGGAGCGCGATACGGCCGCCGTCGTTGGTGAACTTCACCGCATTGGAGAGAAGGTTGAGGAGGATCTGCTTCATGGCGCGGCGGTCTGCCGTCAGCGTCATGCCATCACAAACGCGCTGCTCGATGACGATGTTCTTCTGAGCGGCCGGAATGGCGGTGAAGCGCAGGCTTTCCTCGATCAGCGGCGCAAGATCGATCTTCTCGCGGTGCAGTTTCATGTGCCCTGCCTCGATCTTCGACATATCCAGGATATCGTTGATGACGTTGAGCAGGTGCTTGCCGCTATCATGGATGTCGCGGGCATATTCGTCGTATTTCAGCGAACCGAGCGGGCCGAACATCTGGTTCTGCAGAATTTCGGAGAAGCCGAGGATGGCGTTGAGCGGTGTGCGCAGCTCATGCGACATGTTGGCAAGGAATTCCGACTTCGCCTTGTTCGCCGCTTCCGCGCGTTCCTTCTCGGCCTGGTAGTTGGCGTTTGCGACCGAAAGAGCGGCTTTCTGACTTTCGAGCGTCTGACGCGATGCCTTGAGGTCGCCGATGGTCGCGATGAGACGCCGCTCGGATTCGCGTAGGCGCTCCTGGTTGCGCTTCAGAAGCGTAATGTCGGTGCCGACCGAAACCATGCCGCCGTCGCGGGTGCGGCGTTCGTTGATCTGCAGCCAGCGCTCGTCGGCAAGCTGGACCTCGGTCGTGCGCGAATGGCCGGCGCCATCGGCATCCGCCATGCGGCGCTCGATGACCGGCCGGGCGGCTGCGGCATTGACCACGCTGCGCTCGGTGCCCGGAACGAGGACGCTGTCCGGGAGCCCATAGGCCTGCTGGAAGTGGGCGTTGCACATCACCAGGCGGTCATTTTTGTCCCAGAGAACGAAGGCTTCCGACGTGCATTCGATCGCGTCCGCAAGGCGCTGGTCGGCCTCGGCGTAGCGCTGCGCGAGGCGATGCTGCTCGGTCACGTCCATCGCGATGCCGATCATGTGGACGCGGCCGGAATTGCTGCGGATCATCTGGGCGCGGGCGCGCATCCACACATAGTGGCCGCCGGCATGGCGCATGCGGAAGATCTGGTCGACCTGGCCGGAACTGCCCTTGGCGATCGAGCGCGCGATTTCGTGCAGCCCACCGTCTTCGGGATGCATCAGCCGTGCCGCGTCGCCGAAGGAAATCGATTTGTCGGAAGCCGGCAGGCCGAGCATTCCGTACATCGAACGCGACCAGAAGAATTCGCGGCTGTCGAAATCGAAATCCCAAAGCCCGCAGCGGCCGCGCGAAAGTGCTGTCTCGACGCGCTGGTTCGATTCGACGAAGATCTCGTCGGCGTCCCGGGCGCGCTTGACCTGCATGTAGTAGGCGTAAAGGATCACCAGCAAGATCGAAGAAATGCCGGCAAACAGCGTCACGTTGAGCGTCAGCTCTTCGCGCCAGAGCCTGCCGACCTCGTCCAGAGAGGTTGCTGCGATGATATAGCCGCCGGTGCTGCCGACCAGGGTGATTTCGGCGTAATGCGGATTGCCGCTGATCGTCGTTTCAATCACGCCGGCCCGATCCCCGAAGCGGCGGATGGCCGAAACCTCGGGAAAGAAATCGCCGGCATTCGATCCGACATAGGCAAGGCCCGCGGTGGATGCGGCGAAGACTTTGCCGCTCGTCTGCACGAGCAGAATGAAGGAGCCGCTGCCGAGACGGTCCTGTGGCAGGAATTTCGCAAGTTTCGCTTGGGCTTCGGCGGCTCTGCCGTTGTCGAAGAGATCGCTGGAATCGGCAAATACGGCCGCGACGGTCGCGGCCGAAAGTGCGGTCGCATGCCGGGCGGCTGCGCCCATGCGGGCGTATTCCGACATCATCCCGAAAAGATGCGAGGCTGCGACGACGGCAAGGAAGGCCACGATCAGTGCCGGGATGGCGCGCTTTAGGATGACTTCGGTGTGCGGAAGGCGGTTTGCTATCGGCTTGGAGATCGCCGCGGTCCGGTTGGAGGCATTGCCGTGCCAGGCACGAAGCCCCTCAAAATCAACACGCAGCCGCCCTCCGGCCGCAGTTGCCCGCCGCACGTTCATCATCACTAGCCTTGATCCCTCGTGCGATTCGCAGCGCCGCTCGCTCGAACCTCACTCAATGAATCACTACTGATTCGCCGTGTCCAGAGGGAAAGGTAAAAATCTGTTAACTATCTATAAGTGCTGATTTTTTGCCGAGACGTTTCGAGGCGCCGCAGGGTCGCGCGGCGCCTGTGGCGAGCAAATCACCCCTTCAACGTGCGCTCGACGATGTCGCGCACGTCCGTCGAAAGGGCGGGTGCGCGTTCGATCTCCGTCAGGGCAGCGCGGGCCAAACCAGCGCGCACCGGCTCCAGCGACCGCCATGAACGCATGGATGTCAGGATGCGGGCGGCAAGCTGCGGATTACGCTGGTCGATATCGAGAATCTCGCGCGCCAGGAATCGATAGCCTTCGCCATCGGCCCGGCCGAAGCCGGTGGGATTGGTGAAGGCAAACGTGCCGACAAGGGCGCGAACGCGGTTCGGATTGGTGCGCTTGAAGAGCGGACTTTCCATCAGCTTGCGGACCCGGTTGAGCGCGCTGGCGCCAGGGATGGTTGCCTGCACGGAGAACCACTTGTCGATGACGAGGGCGTTCTCCGCGAAGTGGTCCCGGAATGTTGAAAGAGCAGTGATCGCTTCATCGCTTTCGGGAAAGCGGTGAGCCAGAACCGTCAGCGCGTGCAGCCGCTCGGTCATGTTGTTGGCGGCATCGAACGCAGCCTTGGCGCGTGCTGGGCCATTTTCCACATAGGAAAGGTAGGTCAGCGCGGCATTGCGTAGCGCCCGGCGGCCGGCGCTCTTTGCGTCAGGGCTGAAGTCGCCCGGCGTTGTCATTTTCTCGAAGAGACCGGTAAAGATTGCGATGCCACGATCTGCAATCTGCTTCATGACGGCCTGGCGCCCGGCATGGATCGCGTCCGGATCGTTGTTGCTGCCGAGTTCGCGGGAGATGTCGGATTCGCTCGGCAGGGCGAGCGCCTGGGCGCGGAAGGCGGGCTCAAGGCTCTCGTCGGCGGCGGCATGAAGCAGTGCATCGATGGAGGTCTGTTCGCAGGCAATCGCTTTGCCTTCACGCGCATCGCGCGCTGCCTTCAGCAGGTTCGGCAATGCCAGATCGGTCAGCGCCTGCCAGCGAGCGAAATGGTCCGTCTCGTGACGGGCGAGCAGCGCGAGGTCGGCTGGGCTTTGGTCGAGATGCAGGTTGATCGGCGCCGAAAAGCTGCGGTTGATCGAAACGACCGGCCGCGATCCGATGCCGTGGAAAACAGCAGTCTGCGTTCTGCCGATGAGATGCAGCACCTCTCCGGTATATTCGGCTCCCTCGACGGAGGCCGGCTCGATCTTGCCGCCGTTCTCGCCGAAGAGGGCAAGGCTGAGCGGGATATGCATCGGCTTCTTGTCGGTTTGGCCCGGCGTCGCCGGAACCATCTGCTCAAGCGACAGGCTGAAGGTCTTGGCGGTCGCATCGTAGCTGCCGGAGGCGGTGACGAGCGGCGTGCCGGCCTGGTGGTACCAAAGCGAGAACTGCGCAAGGTCGCGGCCACTCGCATCCTCGAAGCACTTGACGAAATCCTCGATCGTGACCGCCTGGCCGTCATGGCGATCGAAATAAATGTCCATGCCCTTCTTGAAGGTCACGTTGCCGAGCAAAGTGGCGATCATGCGGGTGACTTCGCTGCCCTTCTCGTAGACCGTTGTCGTATAGAAGTTATTGATTTCCCGATACTTCGTCGGACGAACCGGGTGGGCGAGCGGGCCGGCGTCTTCGGGAAACTGCTCCGACTTCAGATGCCGGACCTCGGCAATGCGCTTGACGGGACGCGAGCGCTGATCGGACGAGAATTCATGGTCGCGATAGACGGTCAGGCCTTCCTTGAGGCAGAGCTGGAACCAGTCGCGGCAGGTAATGCGGTTGCCGGTCCAGTTGTGGAAATATTCATGCGCGATGATTGCTTCGATATTGGCGTAGTCGGCATCGGTTGCGGTTTCCGGATCGGCGAGAACGTATTTGTCGTTGAAGATATTGAGGCCCTTGTTCTCCA
This sequence comes from Rhizobium mongolense USDA 1844, assembly GCF_000419765.1. Lineage (GTDB taxonomy): Bacteria > Pseudomonadota > Alphaproteobacteria > Rhizobiales > Rhizobiaceae > Rhizobium > Rhizobium mongolense. The sequence continues at coordinate 96,001 of NZ_ATTQ01000005.1, forward strand.
TCGCCCCCATGTTGAAGTCGGAAACGGCGACGATCATGAAGATGTCGAGATCGTATTCTCGTCCGAAGGCCTCCTCGTCCCATTTCATGGAGCGCTTCAGGGCGTCCATGGCATAGGCTGCACGCGGCTCCTTGCCGTGCTCGACATAGATCTTCAGTGCGACCTCCCGGCCGGACATCGTCGTGAACGTGTCCTCGATGACGCCGAGATCGCCGGCGACGAGCGCGAAGAGATAGCTAGGCTTCGGATGCGGATCGAACCAGGCCGCGAAATGCTTGCCTTCGCCGTAGCCGGCGCCGCCGAGGAAGTTGCCGTTGGAAAGCAGAAGCGGATTGGCGGCCTTGTCGGCGATGATGTTGACAGTATAGGGCGCCAGAACATCCGGACGGTCTGGGAAATAGGTGATGCGGCGGAAGCCCTCGGCCTCGCATTGAGTGCAGTAGATACCGCTGGTGCGGTAGAGGCCCATCAGCTGGGTATTGGCTTGCGGATTGATGATCGTCGAAATCGTCAGTTCGAAGGGGTCGGCTGCGGGAAGGTTGTAGACGGCCAGGCTATCGGCTGTCGCCGTATATTGCTCGGCCGGCATTTCCATCTGGTCGAAGAGCAGGCCGGAAAGTGAAAGCTCGTCGCCGTCGAGAACGAGCGGCGCCTTCGGATCGGCACCTTCGCGGCGATGGAAGATCAATCGCGCTTCGACTTTGGTTTCTGTGGGATCAAGATCGAAGGTCAGGTCCACGCGTTCCAGAACGAAATCGGTGGGGCGGTAGTCTGCCAGATTGATGACCTGGCCCGTGTCTGTACGCATAGTGTTCCCTGAAGACCTTTGTCGATATGGGCTGGGACAGACGCGAATGCTCTGCCGTAAGTTTTGCAGCATCATCACATTAAAGTCTGAACTAAACTTAAAGCGAAATGGAGGGAGTGCAAGTTTTGATGGCCGCAATTGGCGGAGATGCTTGGATGACGAGCGGACGAGTGTGCACTATCTGAGATTGAGCGCGGCCCTTATGGCAGCATCGTCTTCTGTCTTCTGGACGACGACGCCATGCCACCCGAGACCGTCATAATCTTCGTATCCCAAGGTCTTCGCAAAGGCGACGATCGATCCGTTGTTGTCGTAGTAGCTGCCACGGGATTGGCCTGTGTGATTTTGCAGTGCGAAGTGCGTGAAGAGAAGTGCCGGATTGCTTGCGGCGATGATCCTGCCTGCGCCATCGAGTAGCATGACGGTCGTCTTTTCCGCAACCTGCGGCGGCAGGTTGGCCTCTTTGTCGACGATCGCCTGTCCCTGATTCTGCCAGTCGAAATAGACGCCGAGCGTCCCGACGATCGCCCCGTCGACTTTGCCGCCGTCGCGGACGCCGGTGGCATAGACAAGCGCGGTCCGGCCGTCGTGCAGCGGGCTGGGGCGGACCTCGTCGACGATGTAGTCGCCGCCGCACTTGCAATGCGCCGCCGCCTGGAACCAGGCGTCGCCGGCAAGCGAACGGTTGGTGATTTTGCGCTGGAACTCGGGATTTGCCGAGGCGACGATACGCCCGGAAAGATCGGTCAGCACCAGGTCCAGATAGACCGTGTAGAACCGGTTTATCACGCCGAGCCGCTCGGAGGCAAATCTCGCCTTGTCGCTGCCCGGCTCCTGCAGGGCCTGCCACAATGCGGTATCGGTTGCCCACCATCGCACGTCAGCCGTCCGTTCGAAGAGGTTGCGCACGATAAGCTGGACGAGGGCTTGCGCAAGGTCCGTCAACCTCACGCCTTCCATCTCGTTCACCAGCGATTCCGCCATCGTCCGCGACAGCCCGATGCGGCCAAGGACGTTGCTCTCGAATTTTGCCGCGATATCGCTTGCAACCTGCGCCAGACGTTGCACCTCGTTGGCAACGACGGCAAAGCCCTTGCCGGTCTCGCCTGCGCGAGCGGCCTCGATCAGTGCGTTGATCGCCAGCAGCTTGATCTGCTTCACCACATGCGTGTTGGCTAAACTGAAATGCTCAAGATCGGTACCGATCCCTTCCGTCACAATGCGCATGGAACGCGGCGTTGCGGCATGCTGTGTCTGATCGCTTGTCTTAAGCGGCATCATGGAGGTGATCCTGAAAACACTTGAAATGGCGGTTAAGATAATGGTCGCTGCGATATTGATGAAATCAATGCGAGTTTATGGTTTTCAAAAGATTAAGAGTTGAAATGTTCAACCAAACATTTTTGGGCACATCTCTTTTGTGCTGATTTTTTGTGCAGTTATGCACCGTCATGCGAGGGAGATGAATGCGCTGGCCTCTTTTTTCACTTTTGGCCTATTCTTCAGGCGCAGCGCCTGTCACAGTCATGTTGCGTCGAGTCTGACGCATTTCCCCGCTTCAAATAACTGGCGCGCGAGTTTCTGACATGCAGTCGGCTTTCGAAAACCCGATGAGAGGAATCCTGATGAAGGTCTCGTCGGTGGTGGTCTTTCTCGGCATGCAGACCTTCATCAAGCTCGCCGGTTCCGATGTCGCGCCGGGCCAGGTGACCTTCTATCGCTCCTTCTTCGCGCTCTTCCCGATCATGGGTTATCTTGCTTATCGCAGGCAGTTGCGGGCGGCCTTCCATACGGCAAATCCGATTGGCCATCTGAAGCGGGGCACGATCGGCATCCTTTCCATGGGCTTCGGCTTTTACGGCCTACTGCATCTGCCGTTGCCGGAGGCGATTGCGCTCGGCTATGCGACACCCTTGGTCGCTGTCATTTTCGCGGCAGTCTTCCTCGGGGAGACGGTCAGAATATACCGTTGGAGTGCGGTTTTCTTCGGCATCATAGGCGTTGCCATCGTCTCATGGCCCAAGCTTACGCTTTTCAGGCAGGGCGGCATGGAGGCAGAGCAGGGAGTCGGGGCGTTGTGCGTCCTGGTGTCCGCCGTGCTTGCCGGCATGGCGATGATCCAGGTCCGCAAGCTCGTCGAAGAGGAAAGGACGGCGACGATCGTTCTCTATTTCTCGATGATCGCATCGCTCTTCTCGCTCGCGACGCTGCCGTTCGGCTGGGCCTCGCTCGATCTTAACACGAAGTTTCTGCTGGTCTGCGCAGGCTTTTGCGGCGGCGTCGGGCAAATCCTTCTTACGGAGAGCTACCGTCACGCTGATGTGTCGACAGTGGCGCCGTTCGAATACACGTCGATCCTGCTTGGCGGCATTATCGCCTATTTCGTGTTTGGCGATGTCCCGGGCGTCCATATGATGGTCGGAACGGCGATCGTCATCGCAGCCGGCATATTCATCATCTACCGCGAGCATCAACTCGGGTTGGAACGCCGCAAAGCCCGGAAAGCCGGCACGCCGCAGCCCTGATCGGATCAAGGCAGAAATCCCGCTGCCGATTGTCCTGCCCGGCCGGGACCGCACTCGCGAAATTTAAGGATACCAATCGGCCCCCAAATGTGGTTTCTAAATATGACGAAACTTCATTTATTCAAAGCCCTGCATGTCTGATTGGCCGCTGATGCCGGATCCTGGTCCCCGTGCTTAGCTGCTCCGAACGCTGGCTTGCGAGCGGGACGCCCATGAAATTTACGGCAGAAGAACTGGCGCGGCACCCTGATTTTCTGCTCAGCATCCGTCATCTGGCCTCGACTTTACGCGGCATGTTCCAAGCCGGTCCGCGCCTTGCCCGTCTGCTCACCTCCCACCAGCGCTGGCTGCTCACCCAGACGGCCTATGCGCTCGCCATGCAGTACGATCCTGGCGATCCCTCTTCGGGTTTTTCCGCAGTTTCGCTGACGACGCTGATAACACAACACAAGGTCGCGAGCCGCAACACGGTCTTGAACTTCATCGAAGAGCTCTTCACCTATCGCTTCATTACCCACGCGCCGGGCGAAGAGCGCCGCCGCCCGCGCCATTTCGAACCGGCCGAAGTCAGCAATCAGGCAATGTACGGCTGGCTTCTCGCCAATCTCGCCGCCCTCGACATATTGGACCACGGCGATCGCGCCGGCTGCCTGCAGGCGCATCCGGAGCTCTTTCGGATTGCCCAGCCGCTTGTTGCCCGCAGCTGCCTCGAGGATACGGCCTGGCGGGAGCCTCCGGAGCCAATTGCGCTCTTCCTTTGGACGGAAGCGGGCGGTCTGGTAGTGGACCATCTCATGGCACGAATTGACCTTAACGGTGCCGACACGGAAAGGTTCGACGTCGGCCGCGTCGAAACGCGCAATCTGGCCGGCGATTTCATGATGTCGCGAACGCACCTGCAGCGCCTTTTTGCAAAGGCGGTGCAACAAGGCTGCCTTGGCTGGTACGGCGAGCCCAGGAAGACGCAGTTATGGGTGTCGCGCGATTTCGTCAGGGAATATTGCGGCTGGCAGGCTGTCAAGTTTGCCTATGTCGAGGAGGCCTTTCACGTTGCCCGGGCAAAACTGGAGGGCGTACCGGCCAAGATGCTGGCGCAAGCTTAAAGCGCGATCGCCGCGATTTCTTTGACCAGCGAATCCGGCTTGGCGGTGGAAAGCTCGCGTTGAGACTCCTTCGCGGCGCACACGGCAGCGCGGATATGCTCGATCGTGTCGATATTGCGCAGAAGCGAAACGAGAACTGCAGACATCACAAAACTCCGATCGCGCGGCCGAAGGCCGGGCCGAGCGCTCATCTCAATATTCCTGGAAGTCCACGAAGATTGCCGAGGGCCGCGTCGTGCGGCCGCCGATACCGGTCCCGCGGGCGATCATCTGCTCGTTGGTCGCAAAGCCCAAGCGGCTGTAGCCTTGCGTGGTGCGAGCCGGATCACTTGCCAGGCGGAGGGTTTCAAACCCGCAGTGTATAGGACGAAAACTTGCGTTCATTGCCTTGGTTCCTGTCAGATTCCTCCCAAGACAAGACTATATATTGCAGTGCAGCATCGATTCTGCAATGCACCAAAACAGGATACAGCCATGCGGGAAATGCATGGGTTGTTTCATGAAAACTTAATGTTTGTCTATTTTCTAATCAGGTCGAGCGACTTAAGCCGTGCCTGAAACGCCAGGAGATCACTCCAAGCCAGCCGCTTGTTGATCGGAGCGGTCAGGAGATCCTGCGGGTGCAGCGTCGCGATTGCCGGTATCGTCAGCGTCCCGGCTCCGATCTCTTTCCACTTCCCACGCAGGCCGTGAATGGTGTCGTTCTCGCCGAAGAAGAAGCGGGCGGCGAAATTGCCGAACAGCAGGATTACCTTCGGTTCGGCAAGCGCGATCTGGCGTTCGATGAAGGGACGGCAGATTTCCATTTCGGCGACAGAGGCGACACGGTTGCCTGGCGGGCGCCAGGGAATGACCTGCGTCAGAAGAATGGCGTCGCGATCGAGCCCAATGGCCGCCAGCATCCTGTTGAGAAGTTCTCCCCCGCGCCCGGCAAAAGGCGTGCCCTCGCGGTCGTCGTCGGCGCCAGGTGCCGAGCCTATCACCATAATGCCGCTTGCAGCGTTGCCCGTCGCAAAGATCGTCGAACGCGCACTGTGCTTGAGATTGCAGCCGTTGAAGGCCTCGATCGCGGTCTTGAGCTCGGCGAGCGATCGCGCACTCTCGGCCGCAAAGCGCGCGTGCTGCACGGCTTCGCCATCAGGAATGGCAGGCTGCGGCCGAGGGGCTGCGCGCTCAGCCGGCGCTGCGGCTTGACGTTGCGCCGCCGCTTGCCGCTCGGGCGGGGTCGGGCTTTGCGGAGGAGTGGCGGCGTTGCGCCGCGCAGCCTTCATCGCCTCGAATTCGGCGAAGCGGTCGACAGCCTCCTCCTGAAGCAGCCATTCGACGCCGGCTTCTGCATGGAAATACAAAAGCGCGGCAAGCTCGGCCGGGGAAAGTTCGTTGACGGAGACCATCCGGCGACCTTAGCGAAGTGGCAGCAGCAATGAAAGGGCGGGTGGCGTGCCCTGCGGCTATTGCACAGTCCATTGCGCGATGTCGTCGCGTTCGCCGATCAGGGCAAGCCCGTGGGCAATGGAGAGGAGCTCGCCGCCTGTTTCGATCTTGCCGGCGTCGAAGCGTTCGGTGAAGATGCGGCGGACGGCAGGCACGAAGGATGTGCCGCCGGTCAGGAAGACCTTGTCGATTTCGCCAGGCTTGGTTTCTGTCTTCTCCAGAACCTCGTCCAGCGTGCCTTCGATACGAGCCAGATCCTCCGCGATCCAGCTTTCGAAGTCCTTCCGGCGAATGATGCGATGGCCGCCGCGGCCGAGCGGGCCGAAATCGAATGGTGCTTCGTCTGCCGAAGACAGTGCCATCTTGGTGGCGGAGATCGCTTGATAGAGCGGATAGCCCTCGTCGTGATCGACAAGATCGACGAAGGTCTCGAGCTTCTCCGGCTCGAGCGCCGTGCGGACCAGTTTCTTCAGATCCTCGAATTCGCGCGAGGTCTTGAAGATAGAAAGCTGGTTCCAGCGGCCGAAGCTCGAATAATAGTTCGACGGCACCTCAAGAATCTTGTCGAAGCTTTTGAAATGACTCCCCTTGCCGATCTGCGGCGCGACGATGTTGTCGATCATCCGGTAGTCGAAATGATCGCCCGCGACGCCAACGCCCGAATGGCCGACCGGCGTTGCCGTGAGCTTGCCGGCAACGGTTTCGAATCGGATCAGCGAATAGTCCGTCGTGCCGCCGCCGAAATCGGCAACGAGCACCGTCGCGTCCGACTTCAGGTTCTGCGCGAAGTAGAAGGCGGCGGCAACCGGTTCGTAGACGTAGTGGATTTCCGGAAAGCCGAAGCGCAAGAGCGCTTGGTTGTAGCGTTCGGTTGCGAGCGCCGGATCGGGACTGGCGCCGGCGAAGTGTACCGGCCGCCCGGTGACGATGCGCGTCACATCCGTCGACCAGTTTTCGCCCGCATAGGCGCGCAGCCGCCGGATGAAGACCTCCATCAGGTCTTCGAAGCTGTGGCGCTTGGCAAAGATCAGCGTGCCCTGGAAGAGGGCGCTTGCCGCAAAGGTCTTGATCGACTGGAGGAAGCGGCAATCGCCGGGATTGTCGATGAACTGGCGGATCGCCGCATGCCCGGCCTCGACCTTCAGGGCCGATGTGCCGAGCTGCGGATCCTTCATGAAGGAAAGAGCCGTGCGCATGCTGTCGGCCGTGCCTTCCGCGCTGGTGAACGCCATAGAATGCGTCGTCCCGCCATTGGCCGTGGCGAGAACCGTGTTCGTCGTGCCGAAGTCGAAACCCAGCGCCTGAGCCATGCCACGCACCTCTTCATGCCGATTGTGATTGAGACCGGAGCCTTGCTCCGCATGAAGGACGCACGCGCGCCCGGAATTTAGGAGGGCGCGTGATGCCATAGAGGGGCGACACATTCAAGAGGGAAGGCGAGGGGCGTTGTGCCAATCTGGTGGGGCCCCCAATCCACCTGCTGGCGCCCTCGCCCGTAAACGCGGCGAAGGGGATGTGCCGCGCTGGCTTGCCCACTTGTGCGACGTCGAATGAGGCGCGTCCTCTCTCCCCGCTGGAGCGGAGAGAGTTAGGGTGAGAGGCAATGCGCGAAAGCCCGACCGAAAGATCACTCCGCCGCGATCGCCGTCGGCTCCTCTTCGTCCGGCACCGGCTTCTTTCGCTGCCAAAGCCTTTGAAGCCAGCTGTTCAGCCGGCCCATCTCGATGAAGATAACGGGTGTGATGAAGAGTGTCAGAGCCTGGGAAACAATGAGGCCGCCGACGACGGCGACACCCAAAGGCTGGCGCAGCTCGGAGCTGGCACCGGTGCCGAGCGCGATCGGAAGAGCGCCGAGAAGCGCACAGAAGGTCGTCATCATGATCGGCCGGAAGCGTCGCACGCAGGCCTCGTGAATGGCCTCCATAGGCGACATCGATGTGGAGCGCAGGTTCTCCAGCGCCACGTCGATCATCATGATCGCGTTCTTCTTCACGATGCCGATCAGCATCAGGAGGCCGATGAGCGCGATGATCGAGAGGTCGAAGCCCATCGCCTTCAGAGCCAGCAGTGCGCCCAGAGCGGCGGCCGGCAGGCCGGACAGAATGGTGAGCGGGTGGATGAAGCTCTCGTAGAGAACGCCGAGGACCACATAGATCGTCAGCACCGCGGCGAGGATCAGAAGCGGCGTGTTGCCTTGCGACTGCTCGAAGATCTGCGCCGTACCGCCGTAGGAGGTGAAGACGTCCGCCGGCATGTTGATGTCCTTCTTGATCTGATCGATCGCGGCCGTTGCGTCACCCAGCGCCTCATCGGCAGGTAGGTTGAACGAAACCGTCGTCGAGACGAGCTGACCCGTCTGGTTGATCGTCACCGGTCCGGTGTTTCGCTCGACCCTCGCGAAATTCGACAACGGGACCAGCGTGCCGTTGGTTGAGGCGACCCGGATATCCTGAAGCTTCTGATCGTCCCAGGGCTTATTGGTATCGTATTCGACGATGACGTCGTAGCTGTCGCCGGTGGATTGGATTTGCGCTGCCGTATAACCGCTGAACGATTCCTGCAAGGTCGTGCGCAGCTGGCTGTTATCGATGCCGAAGGCGGCTGCCTTTTCGGAATCGACGACGATATTGGCCTGCAGCGCATTGTTCTGCGCATCGGTTGTCACGTCGGTGAAGCGCGGATCGCCGTGCATTGCCTGCTGGATTTTATTGGCCCAGAGATTGGTCTGGTCGGCGCTGAGTGCCTGAACGACGAGCTGATACTGGCTTGCGGTCTGACGACCGCCGAAGCGCAGGCTCTGCTGCGGCGTGATGAAGGCTTGCAGGCCGGGCACCTTGCCGATGCTGGCCCGCAATTCGCGCAAGGTCTGGTCAAGCGGCGGACGCTGCTCCTTGTCCTTCAGCTCGACATACATCGTGCCATTGTTGAGCGGGCTCCGCGCATTGCCGCCGACGATCGACATGACGTGATTGACCGCCGGATTCTGTTTCACGATCGCTGCGGCCTGGTTCTGCAAGGCTACCATCGCAGGATAGGAGATGTCCTGGCGTGCTCTTGTGGAGATGTTCAGCCGGCCGATGTCCTCGGTCGGGAAGAAGCTGGAGGGCAGCGTCATGAACAGATAGGCGTTCAAGCCGATCGAAGCGAGGAACAGGCCAAGGATCGCAGGCCGGTGGCCGAGGCACCAGCCGACCGCCCGATCGTAACCTGTGAGCGTGCGTTCAAAGCCCGCATCGAACCAGCGGACGAAGAGGGGCGGGGTGCCCTTACCGCTTGAAAGCCGCGAGCCGAGCATCGGCGTTACCGTCAGCGAGACGATGGCGGATGCGACGATCGCCATTGCGACGACCATGCCGAATTCGTTGAAGATGCGGCCGACGACCCCGCCCATCAACAGGATCGGGATGAAGACCGCAATCAGCGACACCGACATCGAAATGATCGTGTAGCTGACCTCGCCGGCGCCCTTGATCGCCGCATCGAGGACCGGCATTCCCTCTTCGACATGCCTAAGGATGTTTTCCAGCATCACGATCGCATCGTCCACCACGAGGCCGACCGCGAGCGTCAATCCGAGCAGCGAGATGTTATCGACGCTGTAGCCGAGCACGTACATCATGCCGAAGGTCGAGATCAGCGAGAGCGGAACGGCAAGGCCCGGAATGATGGTCGCGGTCAAATGGCCGGTGAAGAGGTAGATAACGAGCACAACGAGGCCAATCGTCAGCATCAGGGTGAACTTTACATCGGAAATCGCGTCGCGGATCGGCTTGGCGGAATCGTTCATGACCTCGGTGGTGACTGACGACGGGATCTCGGCATGCAACGTCGGCAGTTTGGCGTTGATCGCATCGACGACCTCGACCGTGTTCGCATCCGGCTGGCGCTGGATGGCGAGGATAATACCGCGGTTACCGTCGTACCAGCTGCCGGTATTCTGGTTCTCGACGCTGTCTTCCACCTTGGCGATGTCGCCGAGATGAACCGGTGCCCCGTTCGGGTTTGCGATCACCAGCGAGCGGAATTGCGCTGCGTTGGTGCGCTGCGTGTCGGCATTGATCGTCATGCTCTGCGCGTCGTTCTGCAGCGTGCCGACCGGCACCTGGCTATTGGCGGCGCTGATTGCCTGGTTGACCGTATCGATGCCGATGTTGCGGGCAAGCAGCTTGTTGGGATCGACCTCGACGCGGACGGCATAAGTCTGCGCGCCGAATACGGTCACTTCGGCCACGCCGGGCAGGGTGGAGAGCGACGGCGAGATGATGTCTTCGGCGATGGCGTCGAGCTTGCTGCGCGGCATCGTATCGCTCTGCACCGCAAGCAGCATCACCGGCGCGTCGGCCGGGTTTGTCTTACGGTAGCTCGGCGGCGTGGTCATGTTGTCCGGCAACTGCCGGGTCGCATGCGAGATTGCGGCCTGCACGTCGGCCGCGGCCGCATCGATGTTGCGGTTGAGGTCAAACTGCAGAATGATGCTGGTATTGCCGAGCGAATTGGTCGCGCTGATTTCGCTGATGCCAGGGATGGTCTGGAACTGCTTGATCAGCGGCGTTGCAACTGAAGTCGCCATGGTCTGCGGCGAGGCGCCGGTGAGGGCGGCCGAGACGTTGATCGTCGGGAAGTCGACCTGCGGCAAGGCCGCGACTGGCACGAGCCGGTAACCTGCAAGACCTGCAAGGATCACGCCGATGGCGAGAAGCGTCGTCGCAACCGGCCGCCGGATGCAGAAATTCGGGATCATTGTTCTGCCTCCGCCGCCAGGGTTTCGGTCTGGTGAGCCGGCTGGTCGGCGGAGGCGACGTTCAGCGCCTTGTCATCGAATTGCTCGTCGACATGCTGCTGGTCGGCAAGCTGCGCCTGTCCCTCGATGACGACGTGATCGCCTTCCGAGAGCCCGGCGGAAACGGCGGTGAAACCGCCGTTCTCGCGGGCGACGGTGACGGGCGTCATCTGCACCTTTTCATCCTTCACGACATAAGAAAAGAACCCATTGGCGCCGGGGCTGACGGCGACCGTCGGTACGACGACCTGCTGTTCTTTATTGTTGAAGTGAACGACGAGATTGACGGATTGCCCGGGCCAGAGCGCGCCGGTCGCGTTTTCGAAGCGCGCCTTCGCGAGGATCGTGCCGGAAGCAGTGTCGACCGTATTGTCATAGAAGCTGATCGCGCCGCGGCGCACGCTGCCCTTCGTCGAGTCCGGTGCGGTCGTGACCTCGACGGGTCCGGTGGCGAGCGATTGCTTCAACTGGCGCAGATCGCGTTCCTGCAGATGGAACTTCACATAGATCGGATCATATTGGGCAATCGTCACGATCGCCGTTCCGGCACCGACGAAAGCCCCAGGGCTGACCGCGATGTCGCCAAGGCGGCCGTCGAAAGGCGCGCGGATTTGCGTGTGTTCGAGCAGAACCTGATCGGAGGCGAGCGAGGCCTTGTCGGCCTCGACGGTGGCGGCAGCCGTGTCGCGAGCGGCCTTGGCCTGGTCGTAGCTCTGCTGCGTGCCGGCCTTTTGCGCCAGGAGATCAGCTGCGCGTGTGAGAGCGGTTTCGGCTTCCGAGAGCGTCGCTGTGTCTCGGACGATCGTTGCTTTGTCCTTGTCGACCGCCGCTTGCGCCGGCCGGTCGTCGAGCTTGACGATCAGGTCGCCTTGCTTGACCGTGGCGCCGTCGGTCGCGACGATCGAGGTGACAAGGCCCTGTTCCTGCGCCGCGATCGTGGTGGTGTTTTCGGCTTCCGCCCAACCCGAGGCCGTGACGTCTCGCGGCAGCACTGTCTTTACGGCGGCGACCGTTTTCACGAGCGTCGGGCCGCTGCCTCCCCGCCGGTTATGCTGCCCGCCGACTTGCTGGTCCGCTTGCGCCTTGCCGCCTTGATGCGCAGGCGCCGTGACCAACTGCGAGACGTACGGAAGCTGGTCGACGAAGGGAATCCTGTTTCCGAATTGCCAAATGCCGACGGCAGTAACAGCGCTAATGCTGAAGGTGATCCAAAATTTCTTCATGTGTGAGACCGGTCTTGACGGGTTGCGCGAAGTTTCCGGTCCCGATTGAGCCGCCCGCATTGCGGCGCGAAAAAGACATAATCCGCCAGCCGCAATCACTAAGTGGTTATAATGGCTTAAATTTTCGTAATGATCGGCGTGGCGCCCATCTCGCGCTGGCGGTCAAACCGAACGCGCCGCACCGCCGTCGCAACGGATCAGCGAGCCGGTGATGTAGCTCGCTGGTTGGCTGCAGAGGAAAGCGGCGGTTGCTGCGAATTCCTCCACCTTGCCATAGCGGCCAACCGGAATGCGCGCTTCCTTGTCGCTGCGGACGTCTTCAATGCTTTTGCCGGTGCGCTTGGCGGCCGCGCCATCAAGCTCGTCGAGGCGTCCGGTGAGGATACTGCCCGGCAAAAGCAAATTGGCCGTCACGCCGTGGCTTGCGACTTCCGAGGCGAGCGTCTTCGACCAGCCGGCAAGGGCAGGGCGCAGCGTGTTGGAAAGCGCCAAATTGGCGATGGGCTCTATGACGCCAGACGAGGCGACGGTGAGGATGCGGCCCCAACCTTGCGCCTTCATGCCCGGAAGCAGGGCGTTGGTCAGTGAAATGACGCGCAGCACCATCGAGAAGAAATAAGTCTCGAGCTTCTCAGGCGTCATGTCCTCGGTCGTTCCGGGCGTCGGGCCGCCGGTATTGTTCACCAGGATATCCAGGCCGCCGAACTTTTCCTTGACGGCGGCAGTCACCGTCTCGACGAATTTCTCGTCAGACAGATCAGCCCAGATCCAGTCGGCCTTGCCGTTGCCCTCGGCGTTGATCGCCTTGCAGTTCACCTCCAGCTGTTCACCGCTGCGGCCGCACAGAAGCACGTTTGCGCCTTCACGCGCGAGTGCGACCGCAATGCCATGGCCAAGCCCGCGCGACGAAGCCAGAACGAGTGCGCGTTTGCCGTTGATTCCGAGATCCATGATGTCCTCCAGATGCTTCGGCTTCTGTATAAGGCGCAGTCGACGGAAAAGGGAAGGGTGCTTCTGGCTCTCATTTGCCGAAGAATAATTGACGTTAACGTAAGCGTTATATAATCTTGCGGTAGAGGAGATAATCATTGTGCGAATTGGAGGATCGGCTGTCGCTTCCCGGCTCGACAATGCTTTCCGGTTTTGAGAAGACAATGACCCGACAAGGGATGATGGCCGCGTGGGCGGCCGAGCGGAGACGGATGAATGACCGAGACGACTGAGGTGCCGGAACGTGAATCGATGGAATTCGACGTTGTGATTGTCGGTGGGGGGCCTGCCGGCCTGTCTGCCGCCATCCGGCTGAAGCAGGTCAATCCGGAGCTTTCCGTCGTCGTGCTGGAAAAGGGTGCGGAAGTCGGCGCGCATATCCTGTCAGGCGCCGTCGTCGATCCGATCGGCATCGACCGGCTGCTGCCGGATTGGCGCAGCGAAAGCGACCATCCCTTCAAGACCGAGGTGACCGCCGATCATTTCCTGGTGCTCGGCCCGGCCGGCTCGGTCCGCCTGCCGAATGTCTTGATGCCGCCGTTGATGAGCAACCACGGCAACTACATCGTCTCGCTTGGGCTTGTCTGTCGCTGGCTGGCGGGCCACGCCGAAGCGCTCGGCGTCGAGATCTATCCGGGCTTTGCGGCAACCGAGGTGCTCTACAACGACGAAGGTGCGGTCATCGGTGTCGCCACCGGCGACATGGGCATCGACAAGAGCGGCGAGCCAGGGCCGAACTATACCCGCGGCATGGCGCTCATCGGCAAGTACACGCTGATCGGCGAAGGCGTGCGCGGTTCGCTCGCCAAGCAGCTGATCGCCAAGTTCGACCTTTCGAAGGGCCGCGAACGGCAGAAATTCGGCATCGGCCTCAAGGAGCTCTGGCAGGTCAAGCCGGAGCACCACAAGCCTGGCCTGGTGCAGCATTCCTTCGGCTGGCCGCTCGGCTTCAAGACCGGCGGCGGCTCGTTCCTCTATCATCTGGAAGACAACCTCGTCGCCGTCGGCTTCGTCGTCCATCTCAACTACAAGAACCCTTATCTCCATCCGTTCGAGGAGTTCCAGCGCTTCAAGACCCATCCGGCGATCCGCGGCACCTTCAAGGGGGCCAAGCGGCTCTCCTACGGTGCCCGCGCCATCACCGAGGGCGGCTACCAGTCGGTGCCGAAGCTTTCCTTCCCCGGCGGCGCGCTGATCGGCTGTTCGGCGGGCTTCGTCAACGTGCCGCGTATCAAGGGCAGCCATAATGCCGTGCTGTCGGGCATGCTGGCGGCCGACAAGATCGCCGCGGCGATCGCTTCGGGTCGCGCCAACGATGAAGTCGTCGAGATCGAAAACGACTGGCGCAAGAGTGATATCGGCAAGGACTTGAAGAAGGTCCGCAACGTCAAGCCGCTCTGGTCGAAGTTCGGCACGGCGCTCGGCGTGGCGCTCGGCGGTCTCGACATGTGGACCAACACGCTGTTCGGCTTCTCCTTCTTCGGCACGCTCGGCCACGGCAAGACCGATGCCCAGTCGCTGGAGCCGGCCGCCCAGCACAGGAAGATCGACTATCCGAAGCCGGATGGCGTCTTGACCTTCGATCGTCTCTCCTCGGTGTTCCTGTCGAACACCAACCACGAGGAAGACCAGCCGGTCCATCTACAAGTCAAGGACATGGCGTTGCAGAAGTCGTCCGAGCACGACATCTATGCCGGACCGTCGGCGCGCTACTGTCCGGCCGGCGTCTATGAATGGGTGGAGAAGGACGGCAGGGACACCTTCGTCATCAACGCCCAGAACTGCGTGCACTGCAAGACCTGCGACATCAAGGACCCCAACCAGAACATCAACTGGGTGCCGCCCCAGGGCGGCGAGGGGCCGGTCTATCCGAATATGTGAGGTCGAGCAGGCTTGATTTTCAGACACAAAGGAGCCCGGCAAACGCCGGGCTCCTTTGTGTCTGGGGCTCATTCAGCGCTGACGGGCGGCGATGCCCGTCGACAGAGCTACCCCGATCCCTGTGATGACAGCGGCTGCGATTTCCGCCAGGCCAATTTCCTCGCCCAGCAGGACTCCCCCGCCAAGCGTTGCCAACACCGGCGTGATCGCCGTAAAGGCAGCCGCCTGCGTGCCGCCCAGCGTCTTGACGGCGGTGCCGTAGGCAACCATGGCGACAAGGCCGGACAGGATGCCCTGGCTCAGGACCTGCAGTCCGAGATCTTCAGCGCTTGCCCGGGTCAGCGAGGTGCCGAAGCCGGTGGCAAGCGCTGCAATGATCAGGAACGACCAGATGGCGATCAGTGCGCTCGCCTGGATGGCGGTGAGCCCGCTGCGGCGGAAGGCGTGCGTATAGCTTGCCCAAAGAATGGCGCCCGCCGGCAAAAGCACGAAGCTTGTCCACGGCAGCGATGCATCCGAAAGGCTCTGCACAAGCAGGATCAGCACGCCGCAGACGATCGCGGCGAGGCCGAGCTTGCGAGTCATATCCAGCCGCTCCCCGAAGATGAATATGCCGATGAGTGCCGTCGCAAGCGGCATGGAGCCGCCGAGCAGGATGCCCGACGAACCTGCCGGGGTCGCATGGATGGCAAGCGTGGTGACGAGAAAGAAGACAGCACCTGCGCCGGTCACCATCAATGCCAGAAGATGCAGCGGAACGGCCTTCGGCAACAGGCCGGACTTGAGCCAAACGGGCGAAAGGGCAAGCGCGGGAATGCCGTAGCGGATGAGCCCGATATCGATCGAGCCGAGCGGCGTTGCCGCGCTGTGGCGGGTCGCAAGAAGCCACGTCGCCCAGATGAGCACCGTGACGGTTGCGCCCGCGTAACCGGCGATGAGGGATGGGGACTTCGCGTTGGCGATGCTGAAGCTGGTCATCAGTCTATCCTTTCTTGTCATTCGGTGTGCTGTCCGACCAAGAAAAAGATAGGCCCAATGGTCAGGGCATGTCCTTGCTATCTGTAGCGCCAAAACCATGATATCAGCAATGATCTGCCAATCATAAAGGCCAAAGTTGGAAATTATGCCACATCTTGATAGATTCGATCTAGCCATCCTCGAGTGTCTGCAGGAGGATGCGCGCGCCACCAACGTCGAAATCGCCGAAAAGGTAAACCTCTCGCCGTCGCCCTGCCTGCGGCGGATCCGCAACCTGGAAAAGGCGGGCGTGATCCGCGGCTACCGCGCCGATATCGACCGAAAGGAAGTGGGGCTGGGGCTGACGGTCTTAGTCGAATTCAAAGTGGCCCATCACAGCCGCGAGAATTCGGAATCCCAGCAGGCGGCTCTGCTTGCGATCCCGGAGATCGTTTCCTGTTTCCTGATTTCTGGAAGCGCGGATTTCCTGGCAGAAGTCGTTGTGGAGGACCTTGCAGCCTACGAGCGGCTTCTCACCGATACATTGCTGACGCTACCGAACGTCAGCGACATCCGCTCGAACTTCGCCATCCGCAGCATGAAGACCCACGGGCCTTTGAAGCTGCCCAAGGGGAGGTAGATCTGCACGCTCGCCAAGTCCCAGCCGATGAAGCAGATGGAGGCAACATGTGAGCGAGCCTTGATGGTGTCGAGAGCTCGCCCCGGATTTTCTCATTCCTGTCCTTGTGACAGGAACCCAGCCATGGCGCGTCCGCCGTAAATGAACCTTTCATGTCAGCGACATGGACGCGGCGCTGCTGGATCCCTGTGGCACGCAAGGGATGAGGAAGAAGGTTGAAGGCGATCAACAACACAGCAACGTTGTGCATGCCGCTCGTCTCCTTGCTCGCTCTTTCGTCGCTCGCTTAGAGGACGAGCCACGCAGTCCCCCTTGTCCACCAGAAGAAGGGGAACGGCCTTTTCTAAAGCAACGTCCCGCTGAGGATGAGCAGGGCCACAGAGAAGTAGATCACCAGGCCGGTCACGTCGACCAGCGTCGCGACGAACGGTGCCGACGCGCTGGCGGGGTCCAGGCGAAGCCTTTGCAGCAGGAACGGCAGCATCGAGCCGCAGAGCGAGCCGAAGGTGACGATGCCGATCAGCGCGGCGAAGACGGTGACGCCGACGAGCAGCCAGTGCTCGCCGTAGTCGTAGAGGCCGATTTTCTGCCAGAGCACGATGCGGCCGAAGCCGACGAGCCCGAGGATGGCACCAAGCACGATACCGGTCGGCAGCTCGTGGATGAGCACGCGCCACCAGTCCGAAAGCTTGAGCTCGCCGAGCGCCAGGGCACGGATGATAAGCGACGTCGCCTGCGATCCGGAATTGCCGCCCGAGCTCATGATGAGAGGGATGAAGAGCGTCAGCACGATCGCCTTCGCCAACTCCCCTTCGAAATACTGCATGGCGCTTGCCGTCAGCATCTCGCCGAGGAAAAGGGCCGAAAGCCAGCCGGCCCGTTTGCGGATCATGCCGAAAAAACCGATCTTCATGTAGGGCTTGCCGAGGGCTTCCATGCCGCCGAACTTCTGGGCGTCCTCGGTCGTATCCGCGATCATCGTGTCGATGACGTCATCGACGGTGACGATGCCGAGCATGTGGCCGTCGTCGCTGACGACCGGCAGCGCCAGCAGATTGTGCTTGCGGATCAGCCGGGCGACGTCCTCCTGCGTCATCAACGGATCGCAGCGAACGAGGCCGCCCTTCTGCGCGACGGAGAAAACCGATGCCTGCGGTTCGCCGGTGATGAGGCGGCGCAGTGTCACGACATTGGTCAGCCGCTGCGTTGCCGCGTCGAGGACGTAGATCGCATAGACCGTCTCGCGCGAGCGCTCGACCTGGCGAACATGGTCGAGGGTCTCGGCAACGGTCCAGGCGTCCGGCACGCTGACGAACTCGGTCGTCATGATGCTGCCGGCCGTGCGCGGCGGATAGCCCATCAGGTGCTTGACGGCGAGCGCCGTCGTGCGGTCGAGCTTCGCGAAAAGTGTCGCGCGGGAATCCTCGTCCAGTTCATGGAACAGATCGGCGACGCGATCGTTTGCGGTGGCGTTGAGCAGCCGTGCGGCATGCTCGACCGGCATCTCGGCGAGGATTGCGGCAGCGTTGTGCAGCTCCGGCCTGCCGAGGATGCGGACGGCCTTCTGTTGCGAAAGCGTGGCGAGGATAGCCGCTGCCTCCGGGATGTCGAGTATGTTGAGACGCTCGACGCGCTCTGCGGTGGTGACCGCTCCGAGGCTGTCGTTGGTGAAGAAACGGGCAGCATGGCCTGCCCGCAGGGGGAAGCGATTGAAGTTCACTGGCTCGCCTTTCCGTCGATCCGCCGCAGCGTCCGGCGGGCGAGCCCGACAGGCGTCGGTCAGCGCACGGCGGCCGCGTACGGCAAGGGCAATCGACTGCTACTGTCGCTTGGCATCGGGTTGATGGCTCCGTTGATTTTCCGCGGAAAAGCGCTGTCATCCGCGTGCCGTAAGACCTGCTCCTCCGATCAAGAAAAGTCAAGCGGCGGTGGTTTCGGAGCATATTGCCGCACCTAGGGTGCGGCAATATGCGTGGAATATCGGTGCTCCTCAGAAGCCGAGGAGTACTGCCTTGCCCTTCATCCTGCCGCTCTCGACCATCGAATGCGCCTTCTTCATATTGGCCGCATTGATCGCGCCGAGGTTTTGGCTGAGTGTCGTGCGGATATTGCCGGCATCGACAAGCTCCGACACTTTGTTGAGGAGGTTATGCTGCTCGATCATATCGGGCGTCGAAAAGAGCGGCCGTGTGAACATCAGCTCCCAATGCACCGAAACGGCTTTGCGCTTGAAGGGCACGACGTCGAGGAACTTCGGATCGTCGATCAGCGCGAAACGGCCCTGCGGTGCGATCGCCTCGACGATGTCGGGGATATGGCTGTCGGTGTTGGTTGTCGAGAAGATGAAGCCTGGAGCCCCGATGCCGAGAGCCGCAACCTGCGGCGCGATCGGCTTCGAGTGATCGACGACGTGGTGCGCGCCAAGTTCCTTCACCCAGACCTGTGTTTCGGGACGGGAGGCGGTTGCAATGACTGTCAGATCGGTCAGCGCGCGGGCGATCTGGATGGTGATCGAGCCGACGCCGCCGGCTCCGCCGATGACGAGGAGAGCGCGAGCAGCGCCCGGCACCGCGTCCTGAACCTTCAGTCGGTCGAACAGTGCTTCATAGGCGGTGATCGAAGTCAGCGGCAGTGCGGCGGCGGCGGCGAAATCGAGGCTCTTCGGCTTGCGGCCAACGATGCGCTCGTCGACGAGATGGAATTCTGCGTACGTGCCCGGGCGATTGATCGCACCGGCATAGTACACTTCGTCTCCGGGCTTGAAGAGCGTGACATCCGGACCCACGGCCTTGACGATGCCGGCTGCGTCCCAGCCGAGAACCTTCACTTCATCTGCCGGTGGTGCCGAATGTGCCCGCACTTTCACATCGACCGGATTGACGGAGACGGCCTTGATCTCGACGAGCAGGTCATGCCCGGTCGCCTCCGGAACCGGCAGGTCGACATCGATCAGCGAGGTCTCGGCGGAAATGGGCTGCGGGATCTTGTAGGCGATGGCGCGCATGGAAACCTCCTATGTTCGTTGCACAGAGGCTAGATGCGTCTTATGTTCAAAAACTGCAAGAATGCACAAATTCGGTACATAGTACCAAAAAGGATACTGTAAAATGTCGTTGCCCCGCGCCAAGCTGACGAAGAATTTCCCCGGCTGTCCGGTCGAGGCGACGCTGGGCCATCTTGATGGAAAATGGAAAGGCGTCATCCTGTTCCACCTCATGGACGGAACGTTGCGCTTCAACGAATTGCGCCGGAAGCTCCCGGCGGTGACGCAGCGCATGCTGACCAAGCAGCTGCGGGAACTGGAAGAATCCGGCCTCGTCTCGCGCACGGTCTATCCAGTCGTGCCGCCGCGTGTGGAATATGCGCTGACGCCGCTTGGCGAAACGTTGAAGCCGGTCATCCGGGCACTGGCGGCCTGGGGCGAAGAATATGTCTTCTGCCGCCCGGAAGGCCACGAACTGCGCGATCCTTCATGCGCGCCGGCCGCGCTCCAGGTGTAGCGAGGCGGCGTAGACGAAGAGGCCGAACAAGGACAGCACGGCGCCGACATAGCCCGTTGCCGCAAAGCCGTAGCCCCAGGCGATCACAAGGCCACCGAGCCAGGCGCCGAGTGCATTGGCGATGTTGAAGGCAGAGTGGTTTGAGGCGGCGGCAAGCGTTTGCGCATCGGCGGCGACGTCCATCAGCCGCGTCTGCAGCGCAGGACCAGCCGCAAAGCCGCAGCCGACGAGGAACACGCAGATCGCCAGCATAATGGGGCTTGATGCCGTTAGCGAAAACAGCGTCAGCACAACGATGTTGAAGACCAGCGAGCCGCCGATCGTTCCCATGATCGATTTGTCGGCGAGCCATGAGCCGACGATGTTGCCGGCATTCATGCCGACGCCGAAGAGGACCATCATAACGGCCACCATGCTCTCCGGCAGCATCGCGACCTTCATGGTCGTGCCGGCGATATAGCTGAACATCGCGAACATGCCGCCATAGCCGACGGCTGCGATGCCGAGCGTCAAGAGCACCTGCGGACGCTTGAAGGCGCCGAGCTCGCGCAGGAAGCTGGCACCGTCCGCGACCTGGTCGCGCGGCACGTAGTACCAGATGAGCGCCACGGTCACGAGGCCGATGACGCCGACGGAGGTGAAGGCGACGCGCCAGTCGAGCGACTGGCCGAAGAAGGTAGCGAGTGGCGTGCCGAGCAGGGTTGCGATCGTCAGACCCAGCATCACCCGGCCGACGGTTCGTGCTCGCTTGTGCACTGGCACCATCGAAGCAGCGACAATCGCGGCGACGCCGAAATAGGCGCCGTGAGGCAGGCCGGTGATGAAGCGCGTCACGGTGAAGCTCTCGAAGGTTGGGGCCAGTGCGCTCAAGATATTGCCGACCGCGAAAATGCCCATCAACAGCAGAAGCAGTGAGCGGCGTGTCATCTTGGCGGCGAGGACCGCAATCACCGGTGCGCCGATGACAACGCCGAGCGCATAGGCGCTAATGACGTAACCCGCCTGCGGGGTCGTGACCGAAAACGTGTCCGCCACATTCGGCAGCAGGCCCATAATGGCGAATTCGCCGGTGCCGATGCCGAAGCCGCCGCAGGCGAGCGCCAGCTGCACCAGGGCGATCGCCATCGGCGAGGGGGCTTCGCAAGCCGGACTGGAATCGATGGAATCGTCTACGGCGATCTGGCTCACGCGAGCTCCTGAGGCATGTCTGCAGGGCAAACCATCCGAAGAGCAAGCGCTGAGGCGGATGTCGGCCGTTCTATGGCGGGAGACGGAGAACAAGCGTCTCCATCATTGAAATCATGGGTGAACGCGCCATCAACGTCGAGTGCGTTTTTCGCAGTGCAGCGTCCTGCTATGTGCATACGTGCATTGCAATATTTCCGCTTGGACGCCTCGCAGATACGTCGGTCTCAGGCATGCCGCGCTTGAAAACGAAGAGGGTCCAACCATCTTAAGGGGCACTGAACTGAGACGCCACGACGCGAGGAACGGCACGCCTGATGAAGCTTGTAGGTTTTTTCAATAAAGACGGTGGTACCTTCCGCACCACCGATATGGAGGCCTACGAAAAGCGGGCAGAGGCGACTTTCCGGGAAGCGGGACATGATTTCGAGGCCATCGTCTTTTCCGGCAAGGAGATCGTTCCCGCGATGGAGCGGGCCGCCCGGCGCGACGATATCGACGGCATCGTTGCGGGCGGCGGCGACGGCACGATTTCGGCAGCGGCCTCGATTGCCTGGAAGAACGGCGTCGCCCTCGGTGTGGTACCGGCCGGAACCATGAACCTCTTCGCCCGCTCGCTGAAAGTGCCGCTCGATATCTGGCAGGCGTTGGATGTGTTGGCCACCGGCGAGGTCGATCATGTCGACATTGCAAGCGCCAACGGTCGGCCCTTTATCCATCAGTTCTCGGCAGGGCTTCATGCGCGCATGGTGCGATACCGCAACTCCTTCAGCTATCGCTCCCGTTTCGGCAAGATGCGCGCCAGCGTCCGCGCAGCCTTCGGCGTGGTGCTCAACCCGCCGGAATTCGAAGTCGAATTCCAGGCGCTCGGCGTGCGCGAGACGCGCCGCGTATCGGCCGTTTCGGTCTCCAACAATCCCTTCGGCGAGAACGCGCTTCTTTACGCCGATAACCTGCGTAGCGGCGAGCTTGGCTTCTACACTGCAAAACCACTGAAGCCGATCGGCGTCGCCCGTCTTGCCGTCGATATGCTGCGGGGCAAGGTACGCGAAAATGCCGATGTGATGGTCATGCATCCGGCCGAAGTACATCTGCATTTCCCGAAGCTGAGGGCAAAGGCCAATTGCGTCATGGATGGCGAGCTTTTGCCGCTCGAACGCGACATTTCCATCAAGCTGCATCCCGAAGAGCTGAAGGTGCTGGTCAAGCAGGGCCTTGCCGCGCAGGTCAATGAGGCCGAGCGGCGGGAGCCTGCGGCTTAGTTTGCCTCTTCACGCCAGCATCGGCCCAGTCGCATTGGAATGCCAGCACGGGCTTCGAAAATCCTTTCAAACGCCGGCGCGTCGCATGAGTGAAGAGATCAGCGGTGCCGTACTCCCGAAAAATGTTCTCCGACACGAGGATATGGTCGCTGGAGGCGGCCGCGCACAAGCGTGCTGCAAGCTGCACAGTGCAGCCGAACAGGTCGTTGCTGTCTTCGACGGGCTCGCCGCAATCCAGTCCGATGCGAACATGAAGCGGCTCAGGATTTCCGCGGTTGTAACGTTTGAATTCCTGCTGGATCGTCCTGGCGCAATCGACGGCTGCGGCTGTCGAGGCGAATGTCGCCATGATGCCGTCGCCGGTGTGCTTTACCTCGCGGCCTGAAGAGTGGCTGAGGCATCTGTGCACGATCGAGTCGTGCGCCCTGACCAGTTCGGTCGCCATGCGGTCGCCAAGGCGCGATGTCATCGCGGTCGAGCCGACGATGTCGGTGAACAGGATGGCCCGGTGGCCGGAATCCACCTCACCTGAGGCTTGACCGGGCGCCGGCTCGGGGTCGTGAATTCGGCCAAGAAACGCCTCGACCGCCGACAACGCGACCTCGACAACCTCGCCGGCGACGAAGCCGTGCGCTTCGCGGTGCACGCATTGAGCGGTTTCCGCGTCGGGCGCGTCCATGAGGCAAAATGCGGTCCCACGCCGCTGGTCGAACCAGTAGGTGAGGAACTTAACGCCATACCGGTCCTGGATCTCGAGATCCTTGCGATGGGCCTCGGCAACGTCGGCGGCTGTCGTTCCCGTGAGTTCATGCCGGTCCATGAAGATAGCCATTTGCGCGCTCCTTTCGGAAACCTCCGCCTACAGGAAGTTTCATTCTACGACTTGGACACCGCCCGGTCCACCTTTGAGATGGCTGCCAGCAGGCCTTAGACGCGCGGCAGATAGGTCCGGTAGTCGAAGTCCGAGACTGTGCGCAGATAGGTGATGGCTTCCTTGTATTTGGTGTCGCCGTAGAGCTTCCGATAGCGCTCGCCGAAGATATCGGCGATGAAGGGCGATGCGCGAAAGGCTTCCACCGCCGTCAGGAAATCATGCGTCAGCCGCGCCGTGTTTTCCGGCACATGCGACGGCGTCGTCTCCTCACCGGGGTCGAGATCGTCGTCGAGGCCAAGCAGCATGCCGCCGAGGATGGCGGCCAGCAGCAGGTAAGGATTGGCATCTGCGCCGGCGACGCGATGCTCGATGCGCGCTGCCGGACCGGACGTATCCGGGATGCGGATCGCCGTGCCGCGATGGCCGGTACCCCAAGTGAGGTCGATTGGCGCAAAGGAGCCCGGCTGGAAGCGGCGGTAGGAATTGGCGAAAGGCGCAAAGATCAGCTGCGCCTCGCGCATCGTGTTCAGCAGTCCGGCGCAGACGGATTTCAGCCGTTTCGGCTCGCCGCCCTTCGCATCGAGGATATTGCGGCCCTCCCTGTCGATGACGCTCGCATGCACATGCAGGCCTGAGCCGGCATGTTGGGAATAGGGCTTGGCCATGCAAGTCGATTTGAGGCCGTGCTTGCGGGCGGCCTGTTCGACGATGCGCTTCAGGTAAATGCAGTCGTCAGCGGCAGCCAAGGCATCCGGCCGATGCAGCAGGTTGATTTCGAATTGCCCAGGCCCGAACTCGGCCGTCGTCGCCTCCGCAGGCAGGTTCTGCGCCTTGGCATAGGCGCGCACCGTCTGCAGGTAATCGTCGAGCGCATCGACGGCGCTCATGTCGTAGAGCTGGAAGCCGTTCGGCTCTCCGCGATAGGTCAGGCTTTTCGGCGGCGAGGGATGGCCGGTATCGCGCCAGTCCTGTTCCATCACATAGAATTCGAGTTCCGTCGCGACGACCGGCGTGAGGCCGCGCTCTTCGTAGCGCTTCAGGACCGCCGCCAGGATCGCTCGCGGATCCATGAAGCTCGGGCTGCCGTCGAATTCGTGCATCGTCGCCAGCACCTGCATGGAGCCTTCCGGCGCCGCCCAGGGCATCGGCGCAAGGCTGCGCTCATCGGCGATGCAATTGCCGTCCGGATCGCCGATCGTCAGCGACAGGCCGGTTATGTGGTCGTTATCGTCGCCCCAGATATCGAGCGACTGCGTCGAGGAGGGGAGACGCACCTCGCCTTCCCAGATTTTCTTCTGGGCATCCAGCGGGATCTGCTTGCCGCGCAAATCCCCGTTCATGCCGACCAGCAGGATTTCGATCCTCGGTTCGCCTGTCGCAGCTTTGCCATGCATGATGTCAGCCGTCATGATCTTGAAAATCCCCGCGGACAAGGCCAAGGTCGTAGCTCATTGAGACGGGCCTTTCAATCTCCGCAGGTGTTTTGCAAATCATGTCCGATACTTACCAGCGCTCAAATCTCGCCGCCATCGATGCCGCCCACCATCTGCATCCCTTCTCCGACATGAAGAAGCTGAATGCCGACGGCACGCGCATCATCCAGCGCGGCGAGGGTGTCTACATCTGGGATAACCACGGCAAGAAGTATCTGGATGGTTTTGCCGGGCTCTGGTGCGTCAATATCGGCTACGCCCGCAAAGAAATCACCGATGCCGTCGCGCGGCAGATGAACGAGCTGCCTTACTACAACACCTTCTTCGGCACGACGAGCGCGCCGACGACGCTGCTTGCGGAAAAGGTGACCGCGCATGCCGGCCCGCGCTTCAACCATGTCTTCTTCACCGGCTCCGGCTCAGAGGCCAACGATACCTGGTTCCGCATGGCGCGCGTCTATTGGAGTGCAGTCGGCAAGCCTTCGAAGAGGATCGTGATCGCCCGTAAGAACGGCTACCACGGCTCGACGGTTGCCGGCGCCAGCCTCGGCGGCATGAAATATATGCATGAGCAGGGCGACCTGCCGATCCCCGGCATCGTCCATATCGGCCAGCCTTATTGGTACGGCGAGGGCGGCGACCTCTCGCTCGCCGAATTCGGCCTTAAGGCTGCCCGCGAACTGGAGGCGAAGATCGATGAGCTCGGCGAGGAGAATGTCGCCGCTTTCGTCGCAGAGCCGGTGCAGGGTGCGGCCGGCGTCATCATCCCGCCCGAGACCTATTGGCCGGAGATCGACCGCATCTGCAAGGCGCGCAACATCCTGCTCGTTGCCGACGAAGTCATCTGCGGCTTCGGCCGTCTCGGCGAATGGTTCGGCCATCAGCATTTCGGCGTCGAGCCAGATCTGGCGCCGATCGCCAAGGGTCTCTCATCGGGCTACCTGCCGATCGGTGGCCTGTTAGTCAGCGGTCGCATCGCCGATGTGCTGATCAACGAGGTCGGCGACTTCAACCACGGCTTCACCTATTCCGGCCATCCGGTCTGCGCTGCCGCGGCGCTGGAGAACCTGCGCATCATCGAGGACGAAAAGCTGGTCGAGCGCGTCCGCGGCGACATCGGTCCTTATTTTGCCAAAGCCTGGGGTGCTCTCGGCGACCATGACCTTGTTGGCGAAGCGGTGAGTATCGGCCTGATGGGCGGCCTGCAGCTCACTGCCGATAAGAAGACGCGCACCCGATTCGAAAAGCCCGACGCGGTCGGAGCGCTCGTCGGCAACCATGCACTCGCGAACGGCCTCGTGCTGCGGGCCACTGGCGACCGCATGCTGGCGTCCCCGCCACTTGTCATCACTCATGACGAGGTGGACGAAATGGCGCGGATCGCAAAGATCGCGCTGGATGCCGCGTGGAAGGAACTGAAAATCTAATCCGCGGGCGCGACCCACGCGTAGCCGAAACGATAGGAATCGCCGTTGCGGGCGTAGTAATACGGAACCTCGATCGTCGAAACCTCGGGCGCGATGCTGCCGAGCTCCGGCACCGATCTCAGCCACTCGGCCGCTTTGGCGGGCAGGGCATTGCCTTGTGCAGTGTTTAGCGGCCAGACAACGAGCAGCGGGCGCTGCTTCGAGATCGAGACCGTAGGCTTGAACCCTGGATAGTCTGTTGAAATCACGGTCGCCGGAAGAAGGTCCTTCCGCAAGTTCCCCGCAAGCAGGCTGCCTTCCGCAAGAATAGCGGCAGGCTCGCCCTGTTGCCGCAGCGCTGCGGCGAGCTGAGCGTAGGGCACGTTCAAACGCTCGTAATCGCCGTTCAAAGTGGCAGCTGCAATGCGTCCGAAGAGAATACTTGGAACGGCGATCATGATTATCGCGACGATCGGCAGGAGGCGGCGCAAAGGATTTAGAACCGCAACATTCGATGCCTCGATCTTCAGACAAAGGTAAAGCGGGAAGATGAAGAGGAGCGGCACCAGCCAGCGATCCTTGACATGGGCCGCTCCGCCGAAGACGACGAGAAGCAGGATGCCAAGGATGGAAAAAAGCATCATGCGCTCGACGAGCTGCGTCCACTCCGACCTGCCGGAGAAGGCCGAGAGAAACGGCTTGCCGAACGCGATCGCGAAGACAAGCAACGTGACGGCGCAAAAGCCAATCACTGCCAGAACGAGCAACCCTGAACCCATGGCGACCTGCACGACGTAGCTCGCATTGCCGCCGTCGGTCAGCTTTTGCAGTGTCCGGGCTGTTGCGAAGCCGAGATTGTCCTTCAGCCAGAAGAGATGCGGCAGTGCGATGACGAGGGCGGTGATTGTGGTCAGGGCAATGCGCCAGTCGAAGACGCGCTTGCGCATCTGCGGATCGAGCAGTGCCGCCAAGAGAGCCGAAGCGGGCAGAAGGCCGAAATTATATTTGGACAGCAGGCCGATGCCGATGCCGACGCCGGTCACAAGATATGAGAGCACATCCGGCTTTTTGAGCGATCGGATAAATCCGTAGAGGAAGACGCAGCCGGAGAAGAACACCGCGACCGTATGCGTCAGGTCGCGCTGCATTTCGAATGCGACCTGCGGAAGCGTCAGGAGCCCGAGCGTTGCGACCACCGCAAGCGTGCTGTTCTTCAGGATCATCCGTGCTGTCAGGCCGTAAATCAAGTAGGATGTGAAGAGCAGCGCATTCTTGACGACGGCAAGCGAAAGCAGCGACACACCGCTGATCGAAAAGGCGGCATATTGCAGCCAGTTATAGAAAGGCGGCTGCGGGCCATAACCGGCGGCAAGCCATTGCGAGCGGAAGGCCTGCTCGGCTTCGTCGAGCCCGAGTGTCGGCGGCATCGCGACGCGAACGGCGATCTGTACGAGAAAATATGCGGCAAGCACAGCGAAAAACCACCGCATGTCGACGTTGCGGGCCTTGTCCATGTCCTCGTTCATTTCATTTCCGTTCAAGCCAGACATAGCCGAGCGCAAAGGTGTTGCCGCGCTTGCCGAAATGGAACCGGAGCGCCAGCGAGCCGATCGCGTCTGGTTCGATGCCGCAGCGAGTTGCCCCGCCGCCTCTCAAACGTCGCTTCCATCGAAAATCTGCCGCACGATATAATTAGGCGAAGCGTCGTCGCGATAGTAGGTGCGGGCAATCATCTCTGCCAGGATGCCAGTCGTGATCAACTGCACGGACGAGAGCAGCAGCACGACGCCGACCATGAGCATCGGGCGGGTACCAATATCGTTGCCCAAAATGAACTTGTCGAAGAACAGGTATAGCAGGATCAGCGTTGCGAGTGCTCCGAGGCCGAGGCCGAGCGAGCCGAAGAAATGGCCGGGCCGCGCCTTGTAGCGCATGAAGAACATCACCGACAGCAGGTCGAGGATAACGCGGAAGGTCCGGGAGATGCCGTATTTCGACTGGCCGTGCTGGCGGGCATGGTGGGTGACGCCCATTTCGCCGATGCGCGAGCTCGGGACGACGCCGGCGACCCAGGCGGGGATGAAGCGGTGCATTTCACCCATCAGCTTCACCTGCTTGATGATCGAGGCGCGGTAGATCTTCAGGCTGCAGCCATAGTCGTGCAGCTTCACGCCGGTGATGCGGCCGATCAGATAGTTGGCGCACCATGAGGGAATCTTGCGCAGCAGCAGGCCGTCCTTGCGGTTCTTTCGCCAGCCGACCAGGAGATCGAGTTCACGGCGCTCGAGTTCGGAAATCATCGAAGGAATGTCCTTCGGATCATTCTGCAGGTCGCCGTCCATCGTTGCAATCAGCCGGCCTTGCGCCGTGTCGATGCCGGCCTGCATCGCAGCGGTTTGGCCGAAGTTGCGCTGCAACTCCACAATCCTGAGCGCCAGCCCTTCACGCCCTAGATATTTGCGGGCGTTGACGAGCGTGGCATCCGTGCTGCCGTCATCGATCAGGATAATCTCCCACCGGTCAGGATAAGCGACCATCGCATCGCATATCCGTTCGACAAGCGGGCCGACGCTTTCTTCCTCGTTGAAGACCGGCACCACAAGCGAAAGTTCGAGCGACTGCGTTAGATCATTTGCGCTTTGCAGCGACTCTGACGTTGTCTGCAACTGTTATTGCTCCTAAAAGGCCGTGACGGCCAGTCGAGCGGCGTTTTGGCCGCTGAAGTCAGGAAGCCTAGTACATGAACTCTCCGGTTGGCGCCAGCCGACAATCCTGGTTCGGACGCAATCGCATGACACTGCTGACGGTCGTAATCGTCGCAGCCTATGCATTTTTCATCGAGTGGCTCTGGGGATGGTCGGCCATCATCGCCCAATGGGCCGGCGTCGGCGTGATGCCGATCCTCGTCGCTCTTGCATTATTGACCAGTACCTATTTCCTGCGGACATGGCGCATCCTCGATTACTTCCCGCGGGAGACGGCGGGCAGGTTCCGCACGCTTTTCCGGGTGACGCAGGTTCATAACCTGCTCAATATCATGATGCCGTTCCGCACCGGGGAGACGAGCTTTCCGGTTCTCATGCGCGCGGAATTCGGCATTCCGCTGACGCGGGCAACCTCCGCCCTGCTTGTCATGCGTCTGCTCGATCTGCACGCGCTGCTTGCCGCAGCCGGCATCGGATTTGCGGCAGCCGCCCCGATTGCCGTTCTGGCCTGGTTTTTGTGGGCCGCATTCCTGCTCTTGCCGATCACCGCTTTCCTGATCCGCAAGCCATTGCTTCGCTTCGGCTTCCGGCTCTTTCCCGCCAAGGCGCACGGCCTGCTGTCGGAGATCGAAAACGGCCTGCCCACAAATGCCACAGCCTTCGCGCGGGCCTGGGCGATGACGGCGGTGAACTGGCTGGTGAAGGTCGTCGTGCTCGCCTGGGCGCTTAGCCTCATGGGCGTTTCGCCGCTGACGGCGAGCTTCGGCGGCGCGCTCGGCGGCGAGCTTTCGTCGGTCTTGCCGGTCCATGCGCCGGGCG
Organism: Rhizobium mongolense USDA 1844; assembly: GCF_000419765.1. Lineage (GTDB taxonomy): Bacteria > Pseudomonadota > Alphaproteobacteria > Rhizobiales > Rhizobiaceae > Rhizobium > Rhizobium mongolense. The sequence continues at coordinate 125,526 of NZ_ATTQ01000005.1, forward strand.
GCGTTGGCACCTATCCCGCGGGCATTACCGCAGGCGCCGTTGCCTTGGGTGCACCGGGCGGAAAGGCCGCGCTTGCAGCCCTGGCGCAGGCAAGCATCAACGCACATCTATTGATCATCGTCTCGGCCTTGACGGGAACAGCACTCTCACTGCCCCTCGGGCGCCGCCGCCAGCTCTGATATCCTCTTGCGCAGGAAAGCCAGCTCAGGCCCTTGCTGACAGAGGGACAGCGCGCGTTCATAGGCGGTGATCGCCTCCGCCGGTCGGCCGAGCTGGCGCAGGAAATCGGCGCGTGCGGCATGCGCAAGGTGATAGGTGCCGAGCTTTCCGGATGCCAGGATGCCGTCGATGATCTCAAGCCCTCTCTGCGGCCCTTCCGACATTGCGATCGCCACTGCACGGTTGAGTTCGACGATCGGCGAGGGCTGCGCCGTAATCAGCAGATCATAATAGGCAGCGATGCGCGGCCAATCCGTTGCCTCCGGCGTTGCGGCCTTAACATGTTCGGCGGCAATGGCCGCCTGGACAGTGTAGAGGCCGACCTCACCAGGTTCCATCGCCCGCCGCAGCAGGTCCAGACCTTCCTCTATCTTCCTGCGATCCCAGGTCGATCGATCCTGCTCTGCAAGCAGGATCAGGCTGCGGTCCTCAGCGCGCCGCGCCAGCCCGCGGGAGTCCTGCAGCAGCATCAGCGCCAGCAGGCCCTCGACATCGGGGTGCGGCAGCAAGTCCACCACCAGCCGCGCCAGCCGGATCGCCTCGGTCGTCAGGTCCGCCCGTACCACTTCTGTGCCCCAAGAAGCCGAATACCCCTCGTTGAAGACGAGGTAGATGACGTGTAGCACGCGGTCGAGGCGCTGCGGCAGTTCGTCGAGGTCCGGAACCTCGTAAGGAATGCGGTCGGAACGTATCTTGCTCTTTGCCCGCACGATCCGCTGTGCGACGGTCGGGGCCGGAACGAGGAATGCATGGGCGATTTCCTCAGTCGTCAGGCCGCAGACTTCGCGCAGCGCCATTGCCATCTGCGCGTCGGATGGAATGGCCGGATGGCAGCAGGTGAAGATCAGCCGCAGCATGTCGTCGCCGATAAGCTCCATGTCGCCGATCTCCGTAGCGTCGGCCTCGCCGTATAGGCTGTCCTCGATGTCCTTCAGCGACGCATCGAAGCGCGAGCGCCGTCGGATATGGTCGATCGCCTTGTGGCGGCCGGTGGAAACGAGCCATGAAAAGGGATTGCCGGGAACGCCGTCGCGCGGCCATGCGCGCGCGGCCGCCGCAAAGGCGTCGTGCAGGGCCTCCTCCGCCCGGTCGAAATCGCCGAGCAGGCGGATGAGAGTGGCGAGTACCCGTCTCGATTGCGACCGGTAGATGTCCTCGATCAATTTCTCCAAATGCTACTCCGGCAAAGTGAGTATCCGCACGGGCCGCAGTTCCACGGCGCCGACGCGTGCGGAGGGGATGCGTGCGGCAATCTCCTGCGCCGCTGCATCGTCCGGTGCTTGGATCACGTAGAAACCCGCAAGATGCTCCTTGGTTTCGACATACGGCCCATCGGTCGCCTGCAGTGCGTTATTGCGGACGCGCAGCACGGTTGCTTTCTCCGGCTTGTCCAGCGCATCGCAGTGGATCAGAGTGCCGTTGCGGCGCAGCCCTTCGTCGAAGCTGAAATGCGCTTTGACGAGTTCGCCAGTCTCCTTCGGCGTCAGCGTGCCGTCAACGTCTGCGGAATTGTAGGTCAGGCAAACATAACGCATCGACCTACTCTCCATCTTTGATGGAATAGGCCGGGCGGATCTCGACAGAGGCATATTTCAGGATCGGGAAAGTCGAAACGATCGATTTCGCCACTTCCATGTCCCTGGCTTCGAGCAATACGAAGCCGCCGAGGTGCTCCTTGATTTCTGCGAAGGGACCATCCGTCGCAACCGTCGTGCCGTTGCGGATGCGCAGAGTGACGGCTGACGCGGGCTCGCGCAGCGCAAGCGCAACCTGAAGGAAACCGCGCTCGCGCCACAGTTCGTCACTGACGATGCATTCCTGCGTCAGCGCCTCCCATTCTTCCTGCGGGACCAGATTGCTTTTTTCGCTATCGAACCAGACCTGGCAAAGAAACTTCATGGGGTGCCTCCTCAGCCGAACGTGTAGACAGGACGAACTTCAATGCTGCCGAGTTTTGCCAGTGGAATACCGGCTGCGACACGGATCGCATCGTTCAGATCGTTGGCCTCGATCAGGATGAAGCCGCCGAGATGTTCCTTCGTCTCGGCATGGGGGCCATCTGTCACCGACACCTCGCCATTGCGGACACGGATGGTCATTGCACTCTTCGGCGATTGTAGAGCCTCGGCGTGGATCATGTGGCCGCTTGCGACAAGGTCCTCATCATAACGAAGCGAATCCCTGTCGAGCTTCTTCTTCTCCTCTTTCCTCATACGCTCGAGCACGGATGGCTTGAACCACACCTGACACAGATATTTCATCGCTTGCCTCCTCCGGGCTGCCGCTCACAGGCTGTTGACGAAGAGACTAGGCTGAAATCGACAGCAAAGAAAAAATCTTTGTTCGCCCGGACTGTCGAAATCAGCGGCGCGCATTCGACAAAGCTCCATCGATAACATTGAAGGAGTGAAGGACATGGGCGTTCTGGAAGTCGCCATTGCAAGTCTCATCTGGGCACGCCGCGGGGAGCAGCCTCGCGATGAGCTTTACGGGACAGATATTGGCCAGTTCCTTGGGCGGATGGTGGTTGCCCTTGCGGTGTTTGCAGCGGTCATCACAGGACTGCAGATTGCGGCTGCACGCCCCGACGACCCGAAAATAATTGCGGATCGCACGGTGGCGGAAGCGAACTGAGGCCTACTGAAAGGCCGTCTCGAAGAAGCTGCGAAGCTTGCGGGAATGCAGTGCCTCCGGCGGCATTGCCGCAAGCTTCTGGATGGCGCGGATGCCGATCTGCAGGTGCTGGTTGACCTGTGTTCGGTAGAAGGCGGTCGCCATGCCCGGCAGTTTCAGCTCGCCATGCAGCGGCTTGTCGGAAACGCAAAGAAGCGTGCCGTAGGGGACACGGAAGCGGAAGCCGTTGGCTGCGATCGTCGCCGATTCCATGTCGAGCGCGATGGCACGCGCCTGGGAGAGCCGTTTCACAGGGCCGCGCTGGTCGCGTAGTTCCCAGTTGCGGTTGTCGATCGTGCCGACGGTGCCGGTGCGCATGATGCGCTTCAGCTCGAAGCCTTCGTAGCCGGTGATTTCGGCGACGGCTGCTTCCAGCGCCACCTGCACTTCGGCAAGCGCGGGGATTGGCACCCAGACCGGCAGGTCGTCGTCGAGAACATGATCCTCGCGCATATAGGCGTGCGCCAGGACATAGTCGCCGAGCCGCTGGCTGTTGCGCAAACCGGCGCAGTGGCCAAGCATCAGCCAGGCATGTGGGCGCAGAACGGCCACGTGGTCGGTGATCGTCTTGGCGTTGGAGGGGCCGACGCCGATATTGATCATGGTGATCCCGGCATGGCCCTTTTTCTTCAGGTGATAGGCAGGCATCTGCGGCAGGCGGGGGGCCGTGGCATCGGTTTCCGGCTGGCACGATCCGGCATGGGTGATGATATTGCCCGGCTCGACGAAGGCCGTATAGCTGTCTTCGCCGCCGCCCTTGGCAATCGTCTCGCGCGCCCAGGTGCAGAACTCGTCCATATAGAACTGGTAATTCGTGAAAAGCACGAAGTTCTGGAAGTGCTGAGCGCTCGTTGCTGTGTAATGGGCAAGGCGGGCGAGCGAATAATCGGTGCGCTGCGCCGTGAATGCGGCGAGTGGCGAGGGCTCGCCCGGCGGCGGGATATATTCGCCGTTGGCGATCTCGTCGTCGGTGGTATTGAGGTCCGGCGTATCGAAGAGGTCGCGCATCGGGATGTCGATGAAGGTCGAGGCGGACGCTTCGACATGCGCGCCTTCGCCGAAGGCGAAATGCAGCGGGATCGGCGTCGAGGATTCGGACACGACGATCGGAACGTTATGGCTCCTCATCAAGAGCGCCAGCTGTTCCTTCAGGTAGTGACGGAAAAGCTTCGGCCGGGTGACGGTCGTCGTATAGACGCCCGGTGCCGTCACATGCCCGTAGGAGAGGCGGGAGTCGACATGGCCGAAGCTGGTCGTCTCGATGCTGACTTGAGGGTAGAAGGCCCGGTAGCGCGAGGTAATCGGCGCGCCCTTGGCAAGCTCCGAAAAACTGTCGATCAGGAAGGTGGTATTGCGTTCGTAAAGCGCAGTCAGCGCATCGACGGCCTGCGCTGGATCGTCGAAGCTTTGCGGTTCAAAGGCAGGTGGCGAGGAAATATCAAGAGGTAATGGAGAGATTCGTTTGCTCATGGCGCATTATAGGTTGCCCTTTTTAACAAGCAAGCGACGCGCCTTCGGCCAGTTCGAGAATTATTCAGCGGACGCCGGTGCAGAAGGGGCTTGTTACGTTGAGGCAGGTGTAGTTCGCACCGAAATGCGATTGTGCTCCGCCCCCGCCGCCGCGCACGACCGCTGCCGAAAATGTGATCGCGAAAACCGCCGCGAACAGCGTGATGACGGTGAAGCGTCTTGCGAGAATAAGCACGTCCATGTTCCTCGGGGCGATATGCGTCTTATCGTTGAGATAAGTCTTGCCACACGCCGGCTGAACGGGTGCTGAGGTTCCGGTTCATTTGGCGTTCACAATGGTCGACGGCTTGAAGCCGGCGCTCCGCAACTTATGTGTCTAGTCCCGCAAAGGAGATTTCATGACCGCACCGATTGAACTTTATTACTGGCCGACCCCGAACGGCTTTAAGATCAGCATCATGCTCGAGGAGCTCGGAGTTCCCTACGAGGTGAAGTACATCAACATCGGCAAGGGCGAGCAGTTCGCCCCCGACTTCCTGAAAATCGCGCCGAACAACCGCATGCCGGCGATCATCGATCCGGACGGTCCCGGCGGGGCGCCGATCTCCGTCTTCGAATCGGGCGCCATTCTCCAATATCTCGGCCGCAAATACGGCAAGTTCTATCCACAGGACGAGCGCACGCGCGTGCAGGTGGAAGAATGGCTCTTTTGGCAGGTCGGCGGCCTCGGCCCGATGGCCGGCCAGGCGCACCACTTCCGTAGCTATGCGCCGGAAAAGATCGAATACGGCATCAACCGCTACACGAACGAAGTGAACCGCCTCTACGGCGTGATGAACAGGCGGCTGGAAGGCCGCGGCTACTTCGCCGGCGACTACTCGATCGCCGACATGGCCTGCATCGGCTGGGTGATCCCTTACGAGCGACAGGGACAGAACCTCAATGATTTCCCGAACCTTAAGGCCTGGTTCGAGCGTATGCATCAGCGCCCGGCGGTCTTGAGGGGTATCGAAGTCGGCAAGGAAGAGCGCGAACGCCAGGCAAATCTCGCCGAGGACAAGGAAGCGCAGAAGATTCTCTTCGGCCAGCGCGCCCGCTGAAGGCAGTACCCAAGGGTAAAGCTTGAATGTCGAATGAAAGGGAAGGCCGCTCGAACCACGTTGTTAGGGCGGCCTTCCTTGTTCAAGATACTTCAGCGGTGAGTTCGCGGATTTCGATTGTTGCAGAAGGTCGGTTGGCAATGTTGCAAAAGTCAGGCCCTGCGTGAAAATGGTGATAAAGCGAAAACCTGACTTTCGCTGAGGCTGTGCAGTTATTGCCGGCCGCTTTTGATTCTAAAGCCGTGTCCAGGTCTGCGACTTGCAGAGCACCTTAAGCACGCAGCCCTTCATCTTCAGCGAATTGCCGGAGAGGCTTCCCGAGCCGCTGTAGGTCTTGTCGTTCTTAGGGTCGGTGATCTCGCCGTTATAGGTGGCGCCGGTGCCGGCAAGTGTCCCGATCTTCTTGCCCGCGAATTTGCCGGTTTTCAGCGTCACGCAGTAGCTGCCGCCGCAAGAAGCGATTTGGGCGGTTTCGCCCGAGGCCGTCTTCCAGTTGCCGACGATCGGCTCCTCCGCGCAAGCAAGGCTGGCTGAAAGCGCCATGGCGCCGGCGAGAATAAGTGTACGGATCATCCTTTCCTCCCTGATGTCCTGAGCGCGGCGAAAATAACTGACGCGAACGTAAAGGTAAACAGGCCGCGATCGTGAAATTTCGCTGATTTCCAAGGTGCTTTTTCGCCGAATTGTTTCCAGCTCGCTTGTTGCGGACTGATTTCGTGGTGAACGAAAGGTTGATTTTCAAACGTGAATCTTTCGTAAAATTGTTTGGAAAGTCCTTAATGTGCAGGGACTCCGATGTTTAACGAAAACCCAATTTTACCAAGCGTTTGCACTTTGTTTGTCGCAAATTAATCATGCATTTTAGGCGTTTTTTGAAAGCGTACCGGCATAGTGGAGCCATCAAACGAGCGGGGCAAACCCGCCGGACCGAAGGGACCGAAAGCTGCGATAGACGGCAGGGCCCGGAAGGTAAAACAGGGCAAGTCGATAGCAGACTAAACAGGGATTGAACCGATGGCACGCTTTGAAATGCACAATGCTGAAATGGCCACCATGGGTGGCGACAACAACGCCGATATCTTCTGCGAAATGGGCCTGATGTATGCAACGGGCCGCGGCTGCGACGTTGATCTCGTCGCCGCGCACAAGTGGCTGAACATCGCCGCGATCAAGGGCAACGACCGCGCTGCCGAACTTCGCGCCGATGTCGCCGCCACGATGGACAAGATGCAGCTCGCCGCGGCGCTCCGCGCTGCCCGTGAGTGGATGACGGTCCACTAGACCGTCTCCGGCGCGAAGGAACAATTGAGAGAAATAACAACCTCAAAAGAGGGACTGGCGGGCACCTTGGACGGGGCCGGGGCCGGGAGAACGGAAACCGCGACCGGCAGGAACAAGGCCGGCGCGGTTTTTCCATTTAGTCCAGCAAGCGGAGAACCCGGGGCAGGGCGTCCTCGAAGCGGGCCATATCCCGCTCCGGCCCGACGCTGACGCGGATGCAGCGGTTGAGCGGCGCGACACCCGGCATGCGGATAAAGACGCCGTGCTGCATCAGCCCGTCGACGATTGAGCGGGCATAGGTACCCTCGCGTCCGGCGTCGATTGTGACGAAGTTCGTGGCAGACGGCAGCGGCGAAAGCTGGTTGGCGCGGGCGATCGAGGCGATGTGTTCGCGCGCAGCATGGATATTGCCGACGACCTCGGCGAGATAGGCCTGATCCTTGAGCGCGGCAAGTGCCGCCGCCGTCGCCAGCCGGTTCATGCCGAAGTGGTTCCTGATCTTGTCGAAGGCGAGCGCCGTGCCGGGCGTCGAGATGGCATAGCCGACGCGTGCCCCGGCGAGACCATAGGCCTTCGAGAAGGTACGGGTGCGGACGACGTTCGCCAGGCCGATCAGCGCCTCGATCGAGGGAAGTGAGCCGGCAGGGCCGGTTTCGCTATAGGCTTCGTCGAGCACCAGCAGGCAGGTTTCCGGAAGGGCGCGGGCGAAGGCGACGATCCTGTCGGCATCCCACCAGCTTCCCATCGGATTGTCTGGATTAGCGAAGTAAACGAGTGGGGCGTTTTCGCGCTTCACCGCATCGAGCAGGCCGGAGAGATCCTCGCGGTCGTTGACGTAGGGCACCGTCACCAGCCGCCCGCCGAAGCCTGCGACATGGAAATTGAAGGTCGGATAGCCGCCGAGCGACGTGACGACCGGCATTCCCGGTTCGATCACCAGGCGGACGATCTGGCCGAGGAGTTCGTCGATGCCGCCGCCGATCGCGATATTGGCAGCCGTCACGCCGAGATGGGCAGCCAGCGCCTCGCGGAGATCGAAGTTTTCCGGATCGTTGTATTTCCAGATATCGCCCGCCTGCTCGCGCATCGCGGTAAGCACGGAGGGCGCGGGGCCGAAGCCGTTTTCATTGGCGCCGATGCGGGCCTCGACCTTGAGGCCGCGCTGGCGCTCGATGGCCTCGGGGCCGACAAAGGGAACGGTGGAAGGAAGGACGCTGACCAGCGGCGTAAAGCGCGAGAAGGCGGACATCGAAATGCAGGTTCCCGGGATGATGAAAAATCGCGCCAACAATAGGCACTGCCATCCTCAAGGCAAGGAAGATTATTCTATCGCGCGCGTGGGTTACGGTCTGCTTTCGATACGCGGTGCGCGATACGCTTCGATCGCTTCGAGATTACCAGCCATGAAGTCGGCTCGAACGACGCGCCGAAGCACTTCGGGGTCCAGCGTGTTGATGAAGCGGACACCGATGCGCTCGTTGTTGCGGTGGACCTCCGCGCAGCCGATGCGATAGGCAAGGCCGAGAATATTGAGATAGTAGTGTTTCGGCAGCCCGGCCGCCGACGAGACGACGAAGGTGGCGCCGCCGCGGGAAATATCCAGGATCTCCGCGCTTCGAAGCGAGATGCCGGTCAGGCACGGGCGGACGGCGACGATGCGGGCCGGGCGCCGAACGTTGAACTGTTCCCAGCGTACGTCGTAAACTTCCGATCTGACCGTAGCAAGGTGGGTTGCTCGGAGCATGGACATGACGCGGCTCTCCCTGGGCCAAGCTCATCCTGGCCCTGTTGTCGCATAACGTCACATGAATGTTTTTCGCATTCGTCAAACGGATCGAGACAATTTTAACGAAAGCTAATTTTGTTTTAAGCGCACAGGCCTGATTTCATTCGTTCAGGCATCGGATCACCTTTCCGAATCGATTTATGCGTGGACCCTCCGAACTCTTTCATTTACTGTACGTTTTGCCTCTGTCGATGAAGCATTTCGCTTCGAATTATCATTAAGAGGAAACGAAAATGGCTGACATCAAAGTGCCGTGGGAATCATGGGTCGTGGTCTGTGATGGTGCGAAGGCTTTGATCATGCGCAATGCAGGCAATGCGCTTCTCATGAACCTGCAGGTGCATGAGACGCTGAGCCAACCCAGCGAGCCCACCCGCGAACTCGGCACAGATAAGCCTGGGCGCGCCCATGCTCCGGACGGCACGAGCGGCAGCGCCATGGAGCAAACAGACTGGCAGGAGCAGGCGGAAGCCGATTTTCTGAGGCGGATCGCCGCGAAGTTGGATAAGCTGGTCCGTGAAAGGAACGGTAGCCGCATCATCCTGGTTGCGCCGCCCAAGGCGCTCGGTACTTTGAGACCGAACCTGAGTGCCGAAGCGCAGGCAGCCATCTCCGCGGAAGTTCCCAAGGATTATACCAACATGCCGGTCGATGAGATCGAGCGCCGCCTGGCTGCCTGATCGTTTCACCGGAAGAAGAGCGCGGGTAAAAGGCTCGCGCTTTTTTCATCCACCGCGCTTTCCTCCTGCAAACAAATCCTCGTTCTCGCCGAAAAGCGCGGCTAGTCTGTCGATGACCGTACGCACCTCCGGACGCTGGCGCTCGTCGTCATGCGCCGTGATCCACATGTCATAGGTGAGCGGCTCGATGATCGGTCCGGCGCGCGTCAGGCCGGGCTCAGCATCGCCTATGAAGCATGGCAGCACGCCGCGGCCGGCACCGCCGCGGATCAGGTGGAAGAGCATATGTGGCGTGTTCGTCCAGCCGGTGATCCAATAGTCCGGCTGCTCGAAGGTCCATTTGTCCGCCGGTGTGATCGCGATGTCGGTGCCCAGCGAAATCCAGTTGCGGTTGTCATCGTCAAAGCTTGCCGCCTGGTAGGCGGCGTGCGCTACCGTTACCGAACGGCGAATCGCGATATTGCCGTTTTCCGGACGGCTGTGCCGGATGGCGATATGCGCTTCGCGATAGGTGAAGTCGACGCCCGCGTCACAGGTCTTGTAGCACATGCGGAACCGGTCCTTCGGCGTCCAGATTCTTGCCAAGTGGTCGGCGATGAAACGCGACGTCCAGCTGTCGGCGGCCGTCGAAACGATCGGCAGGGTCAGCACTTCGCCGCGCCAGTCGGAGATCGACTGAGCGGCCTCCTGCATCAGGCGCACGCGCTCCAGAAGCGCCGTGCCGTCCTTTGCCAGCAGATAACCGGTTGGCCCACGTGTGAAGAGCGCGCGGCCCGTGGCCCGCTCGAGCGCCAGCATGCGCCGGCCGATCGTCGGCGCGCTGAGGCCGGTCTTTGACGCTGCCGCCGACAGTCCGCCGGCGGTCGCGACATGGAAGAAGAGTTGAAGATCGTCCCAGTTCGCGTCTTTCATTTTTGAAAACCCCCTTTCTTCCGCAGGCTCTACATTCGGTTGCGGCGAAGGCCTAGTTCAAGTGCTCCAACAGATAGATGGAGAACCTGACAATGCTTCTCAACTGGGTAGTTCTTTGGAACGAGCTTGAGGAAAGAGACAGAAGCCGCCGCGATCCCCTGGCAGACCCGCTCGATGGGCCGGAATGGGACGGCCTGCGGTGGCTCCTGCCGTTGATCGTGTGGTTTGCCGCGCGCGACAGTGCCCGCCCTCCCGACCGGGCAGCAAGGAGAGTCAGACGTCCGCTTCGAAGCTCAGGCGCAGCACATGGTGCAGGAATTCCGCATTGATCAGCATGTTGAAGCTGATCGTTACAAGCTCGCCTTCGCGTTTGACGACCGTCGAACCGATCTCGTCGCGGATGCCGAGGATTTCCAGGAAAAAGTGGTTCGGAACCTCGAGCGTCGGGCTCACTTCGAGGACGGCGCCGGCGAGATTGATGGTGCGGATGAGGCAGCGGACCTGCGTGCCGGTGCTGAGGTGATGGCCGACGATAATGATCTTGCCGGGCCGGTCGAGGGAGAAATCCCGGTAGGATTTCTCCCGCTCGTTGCTGTCGTCGTTGAGGTGCGTCTGAAAGGCCATTTCAGCCTCCGCTCGTTGTACGATTGAAAGGTAACGCATGAATGCTGACAGGTACTGAACCGGATCAATAGAATTTGAGCCTTATGCGTAGCTTGACGGAAAAAACCCTTGATTTCCGCAATCGCGGAAGAGCCGGGCGGTCCATTCTGGGGCAATTCTTGACATAGCGGGCCGCTTCGCCCATAGCAGGCGCCGGTTCGAGGCGCCGGCCGCTCGCGGACGAAAGTCCATGGTGAAGTCCTCGAAGTTCACGTCGCAGCCAATTGGTGCATGCTGACCGACGGCAATGCGAGCTCCCCTTTGCAGTCAAAATGGCATGCCTTCCGAAAGGCTCCGCACATGACGACCTATCTTACCATCGACGAACTGAAGGCCCAGGCAAAGCGACTTCGCCAGGCGATGGAAACGCGCGGTACTGCGATTTCGCACGGGGCCGCGCTCGAACTCCTTGCCCGGCAACATGGTGCGCGCGACTGGAATACGCTTTCGGCCCTCGCAACAAAGCCGAACGCCGATCCCATCGCCGCGCTCCTTGTCGGCTCGCACGTGCGCGGCCGCTACCTGAACCAGCCGTTTACCGGCAAGGTTCTGGCACTCGCAGAGACCGGCGGTGGGCTTTACAAGATCACCATCCATTTCGATGAACCGGTGGATGTCGTGACCTTCGAGAGCTTCTCCGCGTTCCGGCAGCGCATCAACGCGCAGATCGACACGAACGGCGTCTCGCCGCGGAAGACATCGACGGGCCAGCCGCATCTGGTGCTCGATATCTAGCCGCGGGGGAGAGGTCCTGACCTTAGTTCTTGCCGGTCGTCGCTGCGGTTGCAGCGGCGTCGGCCTCCTTCAGCGCTGCGGCGCATTCTTCGCAGCAGACCTCGACGGTCTTGCCGCCGAGTTTGACGCTTATAGCCGTAGGACCGAGTTCGCAGTCGCAGGCAGCGCATGTGGTCTTCTTCATCTGATGATCCTCCGTTTGATCGTCCCGCGACCGGGACAGGATCATAAGATCATCAGGAGAGGCATCGGCGCTGTCGAAATCTTTAGCGATCGGCCCTGCGGTTCACCTCAGTCGCGCCAAGCGTTGAAATTCGGCGGGCGTCTGGCCGAAGGCCTGCTTGAAGGAGGCACTGAAGTGGCTGTGGCTCGAGAAGCCCAGATCGAGGCCGAGCGCGGTAAGGTCCTCGTATTTTCCAAGAAGATCAAGGGCGCGGGCAAGGCGCAGCCGCAGTTGATAGCGATAAAGCGGCGTCGCTTCCACCTGCTGGAAAACCTGGGTCAGATAGACGGGCGAGACGCCGACTTCCTTGGCGATCTCGGCCAGGGTCCAGCGGCGCGCGGGATCTGAAGAGAGCACGAGCTTTGTCCGGTCGACCAGCTTCTGCCGTCCGGCGCTGGCGCCCGCGGCATGCGAGGTGCGCTCGCCGAGCGAGCGGCGCACGAGCGTCAGCGCCAGTGTCTCGGCCTCAAGCGGCTCGGCTGCTTGCCGGTGCAGGCCATGGCGCAGCAGCGCAACCAGCGCCTGGGCGCGCGGATCGATCCGGCGGCGCTGGCGGCGGAAGGAGAGAAGTTCGCCTGCCTGCACCTGCTCCTTCGGCGCAAGCTCTGCAAGTACGGATTCGTCGATCGCCAGATCGATGCAGGCATCGCCGCCTTCGACCGGATGGCTGATCCGGTAACCCTGGCCGGCATTGAAGAACAGCATCTGGTTGGCCTCGGCCACCGTATCGTTGCGGCCGACATGGCGCATGAAGACGCCGCGATAGGGATAGACGAGACTTGTCCCGTGGGCGCATTCCTCGCCGCTCTTGTGGCGGCACTCCCCACTGCAGACGATGTCACGAATCGTCGCGGTCTTCGTTTTCAAGAGCAGGGCGGTTGATATCTGCGGCATCGAGTCTTCCCGGTCCGATAGGCGGCGATAGGAGGCCCGCCTGTTTGCACGGTATCACACCTCAGTAGCGTGAGTAGACATGGACGTCGCTTTCGGTCTGGCCGCGCGAAAGACCGATATCCTTGAGCTGGCCGTCTGAAAGCTCGAGCAGGGCGTTGCGATTGCGCCGTTCGGCCATCTTGCGCGCCATCCAGCGCGCTGCCGCGACGAGGATTGCAAGCAGCCATGGCTGCATCGCATGCGAGGAAGGCAATCGCCGGGACGGGATGAAGCTTGAGCTGCGCATGGTGATCCTCCATCCTTTCTGATTGGATGGAGGCAGTGAACCACCTGCGGGTCTTCCGCGCTGTCAGATTATTTAGCGATCGAAGGCCGCGCTACGCCTTCAGCAGCCATTCGTGCTCGGGCGCATTGTGGAATTTCCAGATGCGCTTCGGACCGGCCATGACGTTGAGATAGTAAAGGTCGTAGCCGTGGCAGGCAGCACAGGGGTGGTAGCCCTTCGGCACCAGCGTCACGTCGCCGTCTTCCAGCACCATCACCTCGTCCAGCGAGCGGTCGTCGGTGTAGACGCGCTGGAAGCCGAAGCCCTGCGGCGGGTTCAGACGGTGGTAATAGGTCTCTTCGAGGAAGCTTTCGTTCGGCAGGTTGTCCTGGTCGTGCTTGTGCGGCGGATAGGAAGACGTATGGCCGCCCGGCGTGATGACTTCGACGACCAGCAACGAATGCGCCGAGCTGTCGTCCTCCGGCATGATGTTGTTGACGTAGCGGACATTCGTGCCCTTGCCGCGCGTGAGTGCCGGATGGGTGCCCGGCGGGAGGGCCTTCGCCTCGTAGGTGCCGCCGCCCGGTGCCGAGCAGACGGCGAGTTCCAGATCGGTCTCGGCCGTCACCGACCAGGTCGATTCCATCGGGATATAAAGCGCATGCGGGCTGCCCTCAAAGGGGCTCATGCGCTCGCCAAGCGTACCGAAATCCTTGGTACCGGCCTTCGCCTTGCCCTTGCCGCTCACCCAGACGAGGCAGACCTCGCGGTCGCCGGTCTCGCCGGACGCAGTTTCGCCCGGCTTCAGCCGGTGGAGGTCGAAGCCCACATAGGTCCAGCCGGCATTCTCCGGCGTGACATGGGTGACGCGGCCGTTCGTGCCGTTCGGCTTGACCTTGAGATTGGGCATGGTGGTTTCTCCTTGTAAGCTCTGGGGGGCTGGCTCCGGCAGTCAACTCAACCCTTGTCCAACCCAGCTTCCTTCGCAAAACCCTTCAGTGCCTTGAGCCCCATCGACTGATACTCGAACGGATTGCGCTTGAGCGGGTCCTGCTCGGCTTCGATCACCAGCCAGCCCTCGTAACCGTGTTCGGCGGCGACCCTAAGGACCGGCAGGAAATCGACGCCGCCCTCCTTGTCGCCGGGGACCGTAAAGACGCCGCGGCGCACGCCTTCGAGGAAGGAGAGCTTGTTGCCCTCGACCTGATTGCGGATGTCCGGGCGGACGTTCTTCGCGTGGATATGGCGGACGCGGTGCATGTACTTCTTTGCGACTTCCACCGGGTCGCTGCCGCCGAACCAGGCATGTCCGGTGTCGAGCAGCAGCTTCGTTGCCGGGCCGGTATTCTCCATCAGCTTGTCGATCTCGGCACCTGTCTGCACGACCGTGCCCATATGGTGATGATAGACGAGATCGATGCCCTGATCCGCGCAATATTGCGCGATCGCCTCGATATCGGCGCCGAACTTCTTCCACTGATCGTCGGCGAGAGCCGGCTTGTCGGCCAGAGCTTTGCTGTCGTTGCCGTGGATGGCGTTCGACGTTTCGCAGACGATGCACACCTTGCAATCATTGGCCTTGAGCATGTCGAGATGCGGCTGGATCGCTTGTCTCTCGTCCTCGACACTGTGGTCGAGCAGGTTAAGCGAGTGCCAGCCGGATACGAAGACGAGTTTGTGCGCGGCGAGCACTTTCTTCAGTTCGTGGCCGTCGGACGGCATCTTGTGGCCTTTCTCGATGCCGTCGAAGCCGATCCTTTCGCAATCGCTGAGGCAGTCTTCGAGCGTCAAATGCGCGCCGATCGTGCGGTCGTCGTCATTGCTCCAGGCGATGGGGTTGGTCCCGTAGCGGATCATCGTTGTCTCCGGATATGTGATTTAGCGTTGATGCTTGCGCGCTTCGACATAGTTCTTGCGCGCCTTGTTGACCTGTTCGCGCGGGCTGACCTCAGGAACGGCGACATCCCACCAGTGACCGCCGGCTTTTGTCGTGATCAGCGGGTCGGTATCGATGACGAAGACCGAGGTACGGTCGTTCTTTTTCGAATCGGCAATCGCCCTCTCCAGTTCGGCAATCGAAGAAACCTTGACCGCGATGGCGCCCATGCTCTCGGCATGTGCCCGGAAGTCGATTTCCGGCATCACCTGATGGTAGGAGTCCTTCAGCAGGTTGTTGAAGTTCGCACCGCCCGTTTCCATCTGCAGGCGGTTGATGCAGCCGTAGCCGCGGTTGTCGAGCAGGACGACGTTCACCTTGATCCCCATCATCACCGAGGTTGCGAGCTCGGAGTTCAGCATCATGTAGGAGCCGTCACCGACGAGAACGAAAACCTCCTTATCCGGGTTCGCCATCTTGGTGCCGAGGCCGCCGGCGACCTCGTAACCCATGCAGGAGAAGCCGTATTCCATGTGGTAGCTGCCGGGGGCTGTTGCCGGCCACAGCTTGTGCATCTCGCCCGGCAGGCCGCCTGCGGCGCAAAGTCCGATCGCCTTTTCCAGTTCGATCGAGCGCGTCACCGCGCCGATCACCTGCGCATCCGAGGGCAGAGCGGCATTGGTGGAAGCCATCGCCTTGTTGGCAGCATCCATCCAGACGTTCTTTTCCTTCGTCGCCCTTTCCGTGAGTGCCGCCGGCGCCTTCCAGTCGCCAAGCCCTTTCGACAGTGCCTTCAGGCCTTCGCGGGCGTCGGCGACCAGCGGCTGACCGTCATGCTTGTAGGCATCGTAGGCGGCGATGTTGAGGCCGAGGATCTTCAGCTTGTCGTTCTTGAACAGCGCCCAGGAGCCGGTGGTGAAGTCCTGGCAGCGGGTGCCGACGGCGATGATGAGGTCGGTTTCCTCAGCAATGGCGTTGGCAGCCGAAGTGCCGGTGACGCCGACGGAGCCGAGCGCCAGAGGGTGGCGCTCGTCGATCGAGGATTTGCCGGCCTGGCTGACGACGACGGGAATGCCGTGGGCCTCGACGAAGGCTTCAAGTTCCTGCGTCGCCTGTGAATAGAGCACGCCGCCGCCGGAGATGATCACCGGCTTTTCGGCGGATTTGATCAGCGTGATCGCAGAGGCCAGTTCATCGGCGTCCGGCTGCGGGCGGCGGATCGTCCAGACCTTTTCTTCGAAGAGGCTCTCCGGATAGTCGAAGGCTTCCGCCTGGACGTCCTGGCAAAGCGAGAGTGTCACCGGGCCGCAATCCAGCGGATCGGTCAAGACCTGCATGGCGCGCTTCAGCGCCGTGATGATCTGCTCGGGGCGGGTAATGCGGTCGAAGTAGCGCGACACCGCGCGAAAGGCGTCGTTGGCCGAAACCGTGCCGTCGCCCCAGTCCTCGATCTGCTGCAGCACCGGATCGGGCGCGCGGTTGGCGAAGACATCGCCTGGCAGGAAGAGCACCGGGATGCGGTTGACATGTGCGACGCCGGCCGCCGTCACCATATTCAGTGCGCCGGGGCCGATCGAGGTCGTGCAGGCCATGAACCGCTGGCGGAAGCTTGCCTTTGCATAGGCGATCGCCGCATGGGCCATGCCCTGTTCGTTATGGGCGCGATACGTCGGCAGCTCGCCGCGCACCTGATAGAGCGCCTCGCCGATGCCGGCGACATTGCCGTGGCCGAAGATTGCCCAGACGCCGCCGAAGATCGGCACCTTCTTGCCGTCGACGACAGTCATTTGCTTCTTCAGGAAATGCGCAACAGCCTGCGCCATCGTCAATCGGATCGTCTTGCCCATCGGGCACCTCCCAAATGCTCTTAGTTAATGCAGGCCGCGGGTTTTCAACCAGGCCTCGGTCAGTCGGCGGAAGCGTCCGGCCATGTCGGCGATTGCTTCCTCGTCATTCATATTGCCGGAGAGCCAGGCGCGCGCCGCATCGGCAAAAATGGTGCGGCCGACGGCAAAGCCTTTTACCGAAGGGGCGGCAAGCGTTGCCTCGAAGCCCTTCACGAGCTCTTCGGCCGGCGCCTCCAGCCCGAGCAGCACGATGCCGCGGCACCACGGATCGTTCTTGGCGATCACGGCTTCGATCTTCCTCCAGGCAGCCGTCGAAGCCTGCGGCTCCAGTTTCCACCAGTCCGGCTTGATACCGAGCGCATAAAGCTCTTCCATTGCCGTCGAGATCGTCTCGTCGGTCAGCGGGCCGTTCTTGCTGGCGATGATTTCCACCAGCAGTTCGCGGCCGACTTTGCGCGCGGCCTGAAAGAGGGTGCGCAGCTTCTCCTGCTGCTTGCTCTTGAGATCGGTCGGATCATCTGGATGATAGAAGCACAGGCACTTGATGCAGTGGTCGAGTGGCCATTCGACAAGCTGCGAGCCGATATCCTGGCTGAACTCGAAGCGCAGTGGCTTCGAACCCGGCAATTCGACCGGCCGTCCGATCCAAGAGAAGTTCTTGCTCGCCGCATCGAAGAAGGCGTCACGGCCGAACCGCTCGTCGATCAGCATGCCATAGCCGTCGCGGCCGCCGGCAACGCGCGCTGCCGCTTCGACGGCCAGTCGCTTGAAGGCGACGATCTTCTTGTAGTCGACGCCCAACTCGTCGCACACGCTAGTGAGTTGCGACCGATGGTCGATGGCGAGCGCCATCAGCAGCGGAATATCGCCCTTGCGCGTCGAAGCCCAGTGGATGTGGTTGATCGCCTCGTCCTTGCGTAGCGCGCGGTGCTCGCTACCGTTCCTCAGGAAGAAATCGAGCTCCGCCCAGGTCGGATATTCCGGCGAGCAAAGCAGGCGGGAGACGGCAAAGGCGCCGCATGCATTGGCCCAGGTGGCGCAGGTCTTCAGCGGCTCGTCCTTCAGCCAGCCGCGCAGGAAGCCGGACATGAAGGCGTCGCCGGCGCCGAGCACGTTGAAGACCTCGATCGGGAAGCCCTGGCCGATGATGCCTGCTTCCAGATCGTCGGCGATCGGTCCGTCGTAGACGATGCAGCCCATCGCGCCGCGCTTCAGCACGATTGTTGCCGGCGAAAGGCGGCGGATTTCCTTGAGCGCGCCGAGCACGTCATCCGCGCCGGAGGCGATCAGGATTTCCTCCTCGGTGCCCACGATGAGGTCGCAATCCGGCAGCGTCTCCTTCATCTTCGACGAGACGCGGTCGGACTTCACATAGCGCTCGAAGCCCTCGGCATGGCCGGCAAGCCCCCAGAGGTTCGGCCGGTAGTCGATGTCGAAGATCACCTTGCGGCCATTCGCCTTGGCGATCCGGATCGCCTTTCGCTGCGCAGCCTCAGTGTTTTGTCGCGAGAAATGTGTGCCGGACACGAGAACGGCGCGTGACGACTGGATGAAGTCCTCGTCGATATCGCCTTCGTCGAGCGCCATGTCGGCGCAATCCGAGCGATAGAAGATCATCGGCGAAACGCCTTCTGCTTCCACCGCAAGCAGCACGAGTGCCGTCAGCCGTTCGTTGTCTGTCCGGATACCCTTAGTTTCCACACCTTCGCGCGCCGACTGCTCGATGATGAAGCGGCCCATTTGTTCGTTGCCGACGCGAGTGATCAGGCCGGACTTGAGGCCGAGGCGCGCCGTGCCGATAGCGATATTGGCCGGGCAGCCGCCGACGGATTTGGCGAACGAGCCGATGTCCTCCAGCCGCGAACCGATCTGCTGGCCATAGAGATCGACGGAAGAGCGGCCGATGGTGATTACATCAAGAGACGGCTCGGGCTGCAGACCCGGATTCGATTGTGCCATGATGTCCTCCCGCTAAATTCCTGCAGGACCTTGCCGCCTGCAGATTTCGAATAATGAAACATTGGTTCCGAGTTTTTGTCAATTCGGAATATTTATTCCATTTTCTCTTTTGCGGTTTTGGGATGGTGAAGTTTGCGCCGGCGCTCGGCGATCGCCACCGGCAGCGCCATCACCAGCGCCATGGAGGCGGAAAGCGAGCGGAAGCCGGCAAAGTCAGCTTCGGCAACCTCGAACCAGCAAGCGGCGCGGGCCGCAAGCGGTGAGAAAGCCGAATCGGTGATCGCGACGACCGGCACGCCGCGATCGGCCAACCCTTCGGCCTGGCTGAGGCTGTCGGCAGCGTACGGCGAGAAGCTGGCGGCGATCGCCGCATCCTTCGGCGTTGCGAACTGCACCATCTCCGGATCGACCCCATTCGGCGAAGCGACGATCTGGTGGCGGATGCCAAGTTTTGAGAGGGCATATGTCATATGCGCCGTGAGCGGATAGGAGCGGCGTTTCGCTATAAGAAATATGGTGTCCGCCGCCGCCAGGATATCGACGGCCCTGGTGAAGGTCTCCGTCTCGACGGTCGCCGCCATGCGGTTGATGGATTGGGTGGCCGCGGCGATGAACCCTGAAAGCAGATTGGCATCCTCGTCACCTTCGGATTGCTCCAGCGTGGCGAGGCGCTCCTCGTAGCTCAGCGTCCGCTCGCGCAGCCGCTCGCGGAAAATGCTTTGGAGGTCGGAGAAGCCCTCATAACCGAGGTGACGGGCGAGCCGCACCAGCGTCGACGGCTGGACGTCCGAAGCCGCCGCGATGCTCGCCGTCGTGCCGAAGGCAATCTCGTCCGGATTGCCGAGCGCAAAGGCGGCGACCTGGGCCAGCCGCTTCGGCATGCTTGCCTTGCGCTCGATGATCGTGCTGCGCAGGCTTTCGAAATCGCGGGGCACGCGCACAAATCTCTTGGTGTCGTTATCCATGCAGGCAGTCCATGCGATGAAACAAATATTCCATATTCAAAAGCATAAATGATTTCGCTTTGCGATCCTAACTGTTTTTAATCCCCTGGAAATAAAGGGTTTTGAACAATATTCGACGTTGCCTGACGCAAATGACGCAGCCGTGCCGCCTTGTCAAAACGGTCCAAATATTCCAAAAATCATCGCGGACATGGAGGAAAGTACGGAAAATGAAACCACTCGGCATCGGTTTGATCGGCACCGGTTATATGGGCAAGTGCCACGCGCTGGCCTGGAATGCGGTGAAGACTGTCTTCGGTGATGTCGAGCGTCCAAGGCTCGTGCATCTGGCCGAAGCCAACGCAGACCTCGCGAAATCGCGCGCTGCCGAATTCGGCTTCGAAAAGGCGACGGCCGACTGGAAAGCGCTGATTGCCGATCCGGAAGTCGATGTCGTCTCCGTTACCACACCGAACCAGTTCCATGCCGAAATGGCAATTGCGGCGCTCGAGGCCGGAAAACATGTGTGGTGCGAAAAACCGATGGCTCCCGCCTTTGCCGATGCCGAGCACATGCTGAAAGCGGCGAGGGCTTCGGGCAAGGTAGCCGTTCTCGGATACAACTATATCCAGAACCCGGTCGTGCGGCACATCAAGACGCTGATCGGTGAGGGTGCCATCGGCGCTGTCAATCACATGCGCGTCGAGATGGATGAGGATTTCATGGCCGATCCGGAGGGCCTCTTCTATTGGAAGAGCGAACTGGCTTCCGGTTATGGCGCGCTTGACGATTTCGCCGTGCATCCGCTCTCGCTGCTCTGGTATCTCTCCGGCCACGTCGAAGCGGTCATTACCGACATGGTTAAACCTTATGCCGACCGTCCGCTCATGGGAGGCGGTCGCCGTGCGGTCGAGAATCACGATGGCGCAAACGTCCTGATGCGTCTTGGCGGCGGCATCTGCGCCGTACTGATGGCAAACCGTGCCGCCTGGGGCCGCAAGGGCCGCATCGCACTGCAGATTTTTGGATCGAAAGGATCGATCGCCTACGATCAGGAACGCATGAACGAATTCGAGCTCTATCAGGCCGAGGGCCGCGGCACCGAGCAGGGCTTCCGCAAGATCCTCGCAGCGCCCGCCCACCAGCCTTACGACCGCTTCATTCCCGCGCCTGGCCATGGCCTCGGCTTCAACGACCTGAAGATCATCGAATGCCGCGAGCTGATCCGCGCCATTTCCGGTCAGCCGTCGTCCTTGGTCACGTTCGAAGACGGTCTCAGGATAGAGAGGTCGGTGCATGCCATGGCACAGTCCTTCCACGAGCGCCGCTGGATCGAGATCGGCTGACGGGCAAGATCGCTTCCTGTTGACGGCGCCAAGGGCGGGGGCTACGTCTCGCCTCTATAATAACGCTGCTTGTGGGAGTGGGATCGTGACGGACAGACTGGTAATCATCGGTGCGGGGCAGGCGGGCTTCGCGATGGCCGCAAAGCTGCGCGCGCTGCACGACACCCGCCCAATCACCATTATCGGCGCCGAGGACGTTCTGCCCTACCAGCGGCCGCCGCTTTCGAAGAAATACCTGCTCGGCGAGATGACCTTCGACCGCCTGCTGTTCCGCCCCGAGCACTGGTATCCGGACAATAATGTCGAAATCCGCCTTGCGACCTTTGTCGAGCAGATCGACCGCGACAAGAAAGAGGTCGCGCTGCAGGACGGCTCGATCCTTGACTACGGCACGCTGGCGCTGACCACGGGTTCGACGCCGCGCAGGCTGCCGGCAGCCGTCGGTGGCGATCTCGACGGCGTCTATGTCGCCCGCGACAAGCGCGATGCGGACCTCCTCGCCGACGAGATGCGGCCCGGTCGGCGCGTCCTTATTATAGGCGGCGGTTATATCGGTCTCGAAGCGGCAGCCGTTGCGCGCTATCGCGGGCTCGAAGTGACCGTCATCGAAATGGCCGACCGCATTCTCCAGCGCGTTGCCGCCAAGGAAACGGCCGATATCATCCGCGCGATCCACGAGAGTCATGATGTCGTGATCCGCGAAAAGACCGGGCTTAAGCGTCTCGTCGGCAGGGATGGTCATGTTTGCGGCGCTGAGCTCTCTGACGGCTCGGTGATCGAGATCGATTTCGCCGTCGTCGGCATCGGCGTCGTGCCGAACGACCAACTGGCCAAGGAAGCCGGTCTAGACGTTGCGAACGGCATCCTCGTCAACGAATTCGCCCGCACCTCGGACACGTCGATCTTTGCCGCCGGCGATTGCGCCGTGCAACCCTGGCAGGATGGGCGGATAAGACTCGAATCGGTACAGAACGCCGTCGACCAGGCTGAAGCCGCCGCTGCGGTCATCGCCGGCGGTGACGCGCCCTATGACCCGAAGCCGTGGTTCTGGTCCGATCAGTATGACGTGAAGCTGCAGATTGCCGGCTTCAACCTCGGCTACGACGAAACCCTTTTGCGCCCCGGCGCCCGCGAAGGCGCGCATTCCGTCTGGTACTTCAGAAACGGCCAGTTCATCGCCGTCGACGCGATCAATGACGCAAAGGCCTATGTGACGGGCAAGAAGCTGCTGGAAACAGGAATCAATCCCGACAAGGCCGTGCTGGCGGACGCGGCCGCCGATCTCAAGCAGTTGCTGGCTTAAGATCACAGCATTGTTTTCTTCCCGGATGGAAGCCGAAAAAGCGCTTGCTTCACCTGCCGAATGACTCTATCAGGGCTCCCACCGGAGAGGTGGCCGAGTGGTCGAAGGCGCTCCCCTGCTAAGGGAGTATACGTCAAAAGCGTATCGAGGGTTCGAATCCCTTCCTCTCCGCCACAAAATATATTGTCCGACCCGGTAGGTACCAAAACGTACCTAAGTGTCACGGGTGACTTGCAGACGCTCTCCCTAAGCCTTCCGGTAGAAAATGCCCGTGTCAAGATCGACCCTGTGTTTGGCATCCATTGCTGCCTGAGCATCGCCGACAATCGCGTTCCCGTATAAACGCCGACCAACTCCTGCCGGGCAATCACCCTATCTCGCAGGTGGGGGGAAATCATAAAATCGGTTTGATCTGCCCCGGCCTATACGGATCCCGTGAAATCGAATCCCTCCGCGCCAGAATCGCCTGAAGAGAATCAATTCTCATCCGGACGTGATTCCTGCGGCGAAGCATCGTCAATTCGGATGCCCCCTTGTCCACGGTCGCATTGCGGGGCCGTCATAAAAGCCGCCGAATCTGGCTGGAAATTGGTATCAATGCGGCACAGGATGCGTCGTGCCATACATGTGAGGCGATGCTAAACCCCTGCAAAACCGGCAGTTTCTTAACAAAGCATAAAGAAATGCGGCGACGCGTGCCCAACTTGTGGCCTTTCAGCAACAGGGCGGCGGTAAGGCTGATGCAAATACCACAAAGGAGTAAGTTGGTGATTGCGTGACAGGCGCGGTCTTGTATTTTCAACCTCGGAAGCGAGGGCGGTTGATCGTCCGACTTCTTGAAACATGGGGATGGGGCAGGGAACGCTGCTCAAGGCGAAAAATCCCAGACCCGATCGAAACTTTGAATTGGAGGTCACTATGAACATCAAGAGCCTTCTTCTCGGCTCCGCTGCTGCTCTCGCAGTAGTTTCCGGTGCTCAGGCCGCTGACGCTATCGTCGCTGCTGAGCCGGAACCGGTTGAATACGTTCGCGTCTGCGACGCTTACGGCACCGGCTACTTCTACATCCCGGGCACGGAAACCTGCCTGAAGATCGAAGGTTACATCCGCTTCCAGACCGACTTCACGTTCGGCGACCTCGCTGACAACGGCGGCGGCGAAGACTGGTCGGCCCGTACCCGCGGTCAGGTTGCCTTCACGGCGAAGAGCGACACTGAATACGGTCCGCTCACCGGCGTTATCGTTTATCAGGCAAACTTCCGCCCGAACGGTGTTGCCAACAGCCAGGATGATCAGAACGACACGGTTATCGATGAAGCCTACATCGATCTGGCCGGCTTCCGCGTTGGTAAGTTCGTCAACTGGTGGGATGCTGACTTCTCCGGTGAAACGGAAGTTATCAACAACAACACCAACTTCAACGCGATCCGTTACCAGTACGACTCTGGCGACTTCTACGCCGGTATTGCTGTTGAAGAGCTGACCCGTACCGGTGGGGATGTCGTGCCCCTCGACAACGGTGGCAACAACATCGGTATCGACGCTGCTGTCGGCGGCAAGTTCGGCGCCCTCAGCTGGGAACTTCTCGGCGGCTACGACCTCGACCGCGCCGACGGTGCTATCCGTGGCATCATCTACGCAGACATCGGCCCGGGCACCTTCGGTCTCGCCGGCGTCTGGGCTAGCGGCCCGAGCGACTACTATGACAACGGCGAATGGGCTATTGCTGCTCAGTACGCTGTCAAGGCAACTGACAAGTTCACCATCACCCCGGCTGTTCAGTACACCAACAACATCGACGTCGACGGAGAAGACGATTTCGACGGTGGCAGCGAATGGCGCGCTGGCGTTACGCTCGACTACGAAATCGTCGAGAACCTGACGACGAAGGTGACCGTTAACTACATCAGCCAGGACCACGACAATGGCGATGAAGACGAAGACGGCGTAACGGGCTTCTTCCGCCTGCAGCGTTCGTTCTAATCTAATCTGATCTGACTTCGGTCAAATCGGGAAGCCCGGCTTTTGAGCCGGGCTTTTTTCTTTGCGGGGGTCAGCTTCCGACGGCCCTGAGACGGATGCCTTTAGAGGTCGCGGAGAAAGCGACGGATTTCCTCCGCCACATCATCGAGATGCAACAGCGGCGCATGGCCCTGACATCTTGCTGTGAACTGCCGTGCTGCCGGATGTCGCCGCAGCATCTCTTCGACCGTTGCCTTTGACAACAGTTTTGAAGTCTCGCCGCGGATAACCAGCAGCGGTATCGCCGCCATTGCGTCGAACGGTTTCCAAAGATCCGGCAGCGGCTTGCTGAAATCGGCAGCGATCACTGCCTCGGCGATGGCCGGATCGATATCCGTGACCAACCCATAATCGGTTTCGCGATAGATTGCGAAGGCCATGCCGCGCCAATCGTCGGCGGAAAGAGCAGGAAATTCCGCCTCGTGCAGTTGGCGAAGCAATCCGGCCGCATCGTCCCAGTCACGGGGCCTTCGCGGATTTGCGAGATAAGCTTGAATATGCCGAAGCCCTTCTAGTTCGAGCACCGGGCCGACATCGTTGAGCACGACGGATGCCAGCAGTTCCGGCTTCATCTCGGCGATGAGATGCAGGATAAGCCCGCCGCGTGACGTTCCGATGAAGACGGCTTGCGTGATGCCGAATGCGCTGCAGGCGGTCAGAACGTCGTTTGCTTCCACGCCGAGATTGTAATTCTGCTTGTTGTCGTCCCACGCCGAGCGGCCGCGTCCCCGATAGTCGAGCGCGATTACGCGTCTGGGACGCTCCGGGTCCTTCGAAAGGATGAGCGCAAGCTGATGAAAATCGCGGGAATTGCGTGTCAGGCCGGGAAGGCAAATTACCGGCGGGGAGACGGATGCCGACGGATTCCCGGCTCCATAGTCGCGGGCGTAGAGCTTGAGCCCGTCGACTGACAGGTATGTCTTCTCCTCGAAGCCTTCGGTGGTGTTTGAAAACATTGCGATTTCCCAATTGCGCTCAGGAAATCTAGCCTGCTTCAGCGTCAAAGCAAATGATCAGGATGAAGACCGCCCGCCGATCAGGTCGCGCTCGATATCCGGCGTCTGACCGAGCCGCGCCTTATAGACCTCGTAATTCTCCATCACGCGCTGGACATAGTTGCGCGTTTCCGGAAAGGGGATGCGCTCAATCCAGTCGACGATTTCATTGATGGATTTGCCGCGCGGGTCGCCGTAGCGGCTGATCCATTCGGGCACGCGCTTCGGCCCGGCATTATAGGCGATAAAGGTCAAGATGTAGGAGCCGCCGAAGGCGTCGATCTGTTCGCCGAGATAATGCGCGCCGAGCGTGGCGTTGTAGCCGGCGTCCGCTGTCAGCTTGTCGGCTGAATAGGTGATGTTGTGGCGCTGGGCGACTGCCTTGGCGGTCCCGGGCAAAAGTTGCAGAAGGCCACGGGCGTTTGCGGACGAGACGGCGGCGGGGTTGAAAGCGCTTTCCTGCCTTGCGATGGCATAGGCGAGCGCCTTGCCCGAGCCGGAGATATTCGCGTTCGAGGGAATGACGCCGACAGGGAAGGCCAGCGCCGCGACATCCATCCCGCGCGCATAGGCGATCTTGCCGACTTGCAGCGACAGGTGATGGTTGCCGGAGCCTTCCGCCTGCGCCGCCAGGATGGCAAGTTCGCCGGCACTTTGAAGCTGCTCGGCGAGCGCCAGGTAAAGGCTTGCCGCACGCCAGCCATGGCCCGCGGCCTCAAGGCGCGAAATCGCCTGAACGGCTTCGCGGGATTGGAGGCGCTGCCGGTCTTCCATTGTGGGCGACGGATAGGAGACTGTGAGCGTCTTGCGCCCAAGCCGCTCAGCTGCGAGCTGACCGTAGAAAGTGCTCGGGAAGTTTGCTGCCTTTGCGTAGAATTCGCTGGATTTGCCCGCTCCGCCGGCATCTGCGGCACGGCCCAGCCAATACCAGGCCCGCGAAACGGAGATCGGACCGTTCGAAACCTGAAGAATCTTGCGGAAATGCGTCTCGGCCGTCGCCGGATCCTGCAGTCCTCGCAACGCATACCAGCCGGCGTGGAATTCGGCTTCGACAATATCTGCCGGGTTCGTCGCGACGTGGTTGGCGACGACACGGTAGGCGGCCTTGAACTGGCCCTGGTCGACGAGGCCGCGACTGACGATGCGCTGCTCATTCCACCACTCGCCGGAATTCACCAGTTCATCGCGCGCCGAAGGCATTTGCGCCAGAAGCTTGGCGGCTTCGGCATATTTGTCCTGCTTGCGCAGATATTCGATGCGGGCAAACAGATAGCCTGGGTCATTCGACCATTTGCCATCGACAGCATTCAGGAGCGCGCCGGCATTGGCCGCCTTGCTCGCGACCGCCGACCATGCCTTGTAGAGGGATTGCGCCTGGCCCATGTCGCCAAAACGCTTGGCCTGCGCCGTCCGGCCGCGATACATCAGATATTCCATGCGCGCCTTGTGGTCGGCGGCGCCGAGCAGTGCTGAGAACTCCGCCAGGATCTTGTCTTCGGTCTGCTTGTCGAGTGCTTCGCTGCGCCAGACCTTGCGGATATGTTTCGCGGCCTGTGTTTGTCTGCCGGCAGAGACCAGCGCTCGCGAGAGGATCATCGCGCCCGGCGTCGTTTCCGGTGCGGTGTCGCCGAAAGCAGCAAGGATCGCAGCCGGGTGCGGATTTTCGTCGTAGAGTGCGCGCTCGGAATAAGCGCGCAGCTTGGAAAGTCCCGGCCAGCCTTTGAGTTCCTGTGCCGCGCCTGCGATTTCATAGGAAGGCACGCCCTTGATGCCGGAAACGGCGATCGCCCATGTCAAGATATGCCGGTCGAGCGTGCCCTTGCCCATGCCGTTGCGGATCGAGATGGCCTGCTGCGGATCCTTGCTGGAAAGCGCGTCTAATGCGGCCTTCAGGTTTCCGCTCACGGGCGCGACGGTCGTGCTGCGCGGGATGGCACCGGTCATGATCGATTCAGGTACCGAGGTTTGCGGCACGAAGCCGATTGGCTTTACCTCGGGTACCGGAGCGCCGGTGTCAGGCAGCGGCGAGGCGGCGCTGCTCCACGCGGCGGCCGCAAGGCCGAGGGTGGAGAGGATCAACACAGCTCTTTTCATCCGGGATACTCGTCAGGAAAATATGCCTCGAGTTTCGCAATAGGCCTCTTAATGAAACCTTACCGAAACCGGTAAAATTCGTTCACATTTGATGTCGGAATTTGCCCTAAACCGATCCATGCGCGCTTGTCGCGGCGATTTCGCCGCTTTATGGTGCGCAACCTATATTCAAGGAATGCGGCTGAAGCGTGGATATCGGCCGTGAGGAGTTGCGCATGTTTAAGGGATCCATTCCCGCCCTCGTCACCCCCTTCACTGATGCCGGACTGGTTGATGAAGCCTCCTTCGCTTCCCATGTCGATTGGCAGATCAGGGAAGGCAGCAGTGGTCTCGTTCCCGTCGGCACGACCGGCGAGTCTCCGACGCTGTCGCATGGCGAGCACAAACGGGTCGTGGAAATCTGCATCGAAGCGGCGGCCAGGCGCGTGCCGGTCATGGCTGGCGCCGGCTCGAACAATACGCGCGAGGCGATCGAGCTTGCCCAGCATGCCGAAAAGGCGGGCGCCGACGCCGTGCTCGTCGTCACGCCTTATTACAACAAGCCGACCCAAAAGGGTCTGATCGCGCACTTCTCGGCAATCGCCGAGGCCGTCAGGCTGCCGATCTATATCTACAACATTCCCGGCCGCTCGGTGGTCGACATGACACCGGAAACGATGGGCGCGCTTGCCAAGGCGCATTCGAACATCGTCGGCGTCAAGGATGCCACCGGCAAGATCGAGCGCGTTTCCGAACAGCGCATCACTTGCGGCAAGGATTTCCGCCAGCTCTCCGGCGAGGATGCGACGGCACTCGGCTTCAACGCCCATGGCGGCGTTGGTTGCATTTCGGTAACGGCGAATGTCGCGCCGCGTCTCTGTGCAGAATTCCAGGCGGCAACGCTTGCCGGCGATTACAACAAGGCGCTCGAATATCAGGACCGCTTGATGCCGCTGCACAAGGCGATCTTCCTGGAGCCGGGCCTCTGCGGCGCGAAATACGGCCTCTTTAGGCTCGAACGCATGAGGCGCAACGTGCGCTCGCCGCTGATCTCCACGCTGGAGCCGGCGACGGAAGCGGCAATCGATGCCGCGATGCGTCACGCCGGGCTGCTGAACTGAGCGGGGCTGGAAGGCGGACTGCGTCCGTCTTCACAAGTTTCGGCTGTTCCCCTACATAAGGGCAGGAAATGAGGGCGCGCGGTTTTGTGCGCCCGCAAGGATTGGATCGAGTCATGGCCCCCAAAGGCAGCCAGCGTATCGTGAAGAAGGTCGTGGCCGAAAACCGCAAGGCCCGCTTCAACTACGAAATCATCGATACATATGAGGCCGGGCTCGTTCTGATGGGCACCGAAGTCAAGTCCTTGCGCGAAGGCAAGGCCAATATCGCTGAATCCTACGCTTCGGATGAAGGCGGCGAGATCTGGCTCATTAATTCCTACCTGCCGGAATATCTGCAGGCCAACCGCTTCAACCACGAGCCGCGCCGCCGCCGCAAGCTTTTGCTTTCGAGCCGCGAGATCAACAGATTGCGTGCCGGCATCAACCGCGAAGGCATGACGCTGATCCCGTTGAAGATCTATTTCAATGACCGCGGCCGGGCGAAGATGGAACTAGCGCTCGCCAAGGGCAAGAAGCTGCACGACAAGCGCGAGTCCGAGAAGGAGCGCGATTGGAACAGGCAGAAGAGCCGCCTGCTGAAGGACAATGGCTAAGCGATGCGAAGGCTGAAGATTTCGGTGGCCTCGCAAGTCTTCGTGGCGAAACTGGAGGTCGAAAAGGCGCCGAAAACCTGCGCTGCGTTCACGTCGCTGCTACCCTTTCGAAATCAGACTATCCATTCGCGATGGAGCGGGGAGGCGATCTGGGTGCCGCTCGGCGATTATCAGTTCGGCGTGGATTTCGAAAATCACACCTGCTATCCCTCGCGCGGCGATATCCTGCTTTATCCGGGCGGGCACAGCGAGACAGAGCTGCTCTTTGCCTATGGCAGCTCGTCATTTGCGAGCAAGATGGGCGCCCTTGCCGGCAATCATTTCCTGACGATCGTCGAAGGCCGCGAACAACTCGATGACATGGGTAAACTGGTGCTCTGGAAAGGCGCCCAGCCGATCCTGTTTGAGGCTTTGGATTGAGAATTACTCCTCGAAGTCGCTCGCCGGGGCGATCTCGACAGGCTTTTGCGGGCGTTCGGACGGGTCGCGGCCGATCTCGCTTTTCAGCGACAGAAGATCGATGAAGTGATCCGCTTGGCGGCGCAGGTCGTCGGCGATCATGGGCGGCTGCGTCGCCATCGTGGAGATGATCGACACCTTGCGGCCCTTACGCTGAAGGGCTTCCACCAGGGTGGTAAAATCGCCGTCGCCGGAAAAGATGACGAGGTGGTCGACGGTTTCGGATTGCTCCATGGCGTCGATCGCCAGTTCGATATCCATGTTGCCCTTGATCTTCCGGCGGCCCATGGAGTCGGTGAATTCCTTGGCAGGCTTGGTGACGACCTTGTATCCGTTGTAATCGAGCCAGTCGATCAGCGGGCGGATGGAGGAATATTCCTGATCCTCGATCAGCGCGGTATAATAGTAGGCGCGCAGCAGGTATCCGCGTTTCTGGAACGCTTTCAATAGCTTGCGATAATCGATATCAAAGCCGAGGCTCTTGGATGCAGCGTAGAGGTTGGCGCCGTCTATGAAGAGTGCAATTTTTTCGCGTGGGTCGAACATCGCTTGCCAATCCAATTAGAGTAATCCAAATCTTCTTCGGTCAAAATTCCATAAAAACAATGGCTTAGTTAACGAAGAAAGAATAATTCTTAATTTATGAATTATTCATATAAAGGAGATTTAGGGCACGATTCGGCATATTCCAAGCAACTAACGGTGGAATTGTCACATTCACTCGAAAATTTTAGCAGGGCGACCCATAAACGGCGGGGCCGTGCATGAAAAACTTGAATTCGTCGGCTTTTAATTGTATCGGGCGTTCTAATCCCGAAATCACGACCGTAAAGGACAGGCAATGGCCCGTGTCACAGTTGAAGATTGCATCGACAAAGTTGAGAACCGCTTCGAGCTGGTTCTGCTTGCCAGCCACCGCGCCCGGCTGATTTCCCAGGGTGCCTCGATCACCATCGATCGCGACAACGACAAGAACCCCGTCGTGGCGCTGCGCGAAATCGCCGATGAAACGCTGTCTCCCGACGATCTGAAGGAAGACCTCATCCACTCGCTGCAGAAGCACGTCGAAGTCGACGAACCCGAGCCCGATCCGGC
The DNA here is from genome assembly GCF_000419765.1 of Rhizobium mongolense USDA 1844. Classification (GTDB taxonomy): domain Bacteria; phylum Pseudomonadota; class Alphaproteobacteria; order Rhizobiales; family Rhizobiaceae; genus Rhizobium; species Rhizobium mongolense. Next base: position 156,060 of record NZ_ATTQ01000005.1, read on the forward strand.
AAGCCTCATTGCCGCTGGCGGCGTTGCGGCTGCGGAAGGCGAGGAGCAGGACGATCAGCCCGAGACGATCACTTTCGACCAGATGTCGGAAGAAGAGCTTCTGGCCGGTATCGAAGGTCTTGTGCCTCCGGAAAAGAGCGACGACTACTGATACGTCGCGAGACGATTACCAATCGTCAATCTTGCGCCTTTATTGCTAAGGCATATTATTACCAGGCGTGCGCCAATCGGTGATTGGCGCGCTTTTGTTTTTATTGGAGTAGTTCCGGGATGATGCGGCAGTACGAGCTCGTGGAGCGGGTGCAGAAATACAAGCCCGACGCCAATGAAGCTCTGCTGAACAAGGCCTACGTCTATGCCATGCAAAAGCATGGACAGCAGAAGCGTGCCAGCGGTGATCCCTATATCTCCCATCCGCTCGAAGTCGCCGCGATTCTGACGGACATGCATCTCGACGAGTCGACCATTGCCGTCGCTCTGCTGCATGATACGATCGAGGATACGACGGCGACACGCGCCGAAATCGACGAGCTCTTCGGCGAAGATATCGGCCGGCTGGTCGAGGGCCTGACGAAGATCAAGAAGCTCGATCTCGTCACCAAGAAGGCCAAGCAGGCGGAGAACCTGCGCAAGCTGCTGCTTGCGATCTCCGACGATGTGCGCGTGCTGCTCGTCAAGCTGGCCGACCGCCTGCACAATATGCGAACGCTCGACCACATGTCGGCAGACAAGCGTGCCCGTATCTCCGAGGAGACGATGGAGATCTATGCGCCGCTTGCGGGTCGCATGGGTATGCAGGACATGCGCGATGAGCTGGAGGAGCTTTCCTTCCGCCATATCAACCCGGAGGCTTACGAAACCGTCACGAAGCGCCTGCAGGAGCTCTCGCAGCGCAACGAAGGCCTGGTCAAGAAGATCGAAACGGAACTGCGCGATCTGCTGGTGACCAACGGCTTGGCGACGGCTAAGGTCAAGGGGCGCCAGAAGAAGCCGTACTCGGTTTTCCGCAAGATGCAGTCGAAGTCGCTTTCCTTCGAGCAGCTTTCGGATGTCTATGGCTTCCGCATCCTCGTCGAGGACGTTCCAGCCTGCTATCGCGCGCTCGGCATCGTTCATATGCGCTGGCGCGTCGTGCCTGGCCGCTTCAAGGATTACATCTCAACGCCAAAGCAGAACGACTACCGTTCGCTGCACACGACGATCGTCGGCCCCTCCAGCCAGCGCATCGAACTGCAGATCCGCACCAAGCGCATGCATGAAATCGCCGAATACGGCATCGCCGCGCACGCCCTTTACAAGGACGGCGCGACCAATACCGAGGGCGATATTCTCTCGCGCGAGTCCAATGCCTATTCATGGCTCCGCCACACGATCGAGGCGCTAGCCGAAGGCGATAGCCCCGAGGAATTCCTCGAACACACCAAGCTTGAGCTGTTCCAGGACCAGGTCTTCTGCTTCACGCCGAAGGGCAAACTGATCGCCTTGCCGCGCGGCGCAACGCCGATCGACTTTGCCTATGCCGTTCACACCAATATCGGCGACACGACGGTTGGCGCCAAGATCAACGGCCGCATCATGCCGCTGGTGACAAGACTTGCGAACGGCGACGAGGTCGAGATCATCCGCTCCGGCGTGCAGGTGCCGCCAGCTGCGTGGGAGGAGATCGTCGTGACCGGCAAGGCGCGTGCCGCAATCCGCCGCGCCACGCGCCTGGCGATCCGCAAGCAATATGCCGGCCTTGGCCATCGCATTCTGGAGCGCACCTTCGAGCGGGCGGGGAAGATATTTTCTCGAGACGCGATGAAGCCGGCCCTGCACCGCCTCGGCCAGAAGGATGTCGAGGACGCAATCGCCGCCGTCGGCCGGGGCGAGATGTCGTCGCTCGATGTCCTGCGCGCTGTCTATCCTGACCATCAGGATGAGCGCGTCACGGTCAAGCCGAGCGGCGATGACGGCTGGTTCAATGTCCGCAGCGCCTCTGGCATGATCTTCAAGGTTCCAGACAAGGCCAAGACGGAGGCGGAGACGGATGCTGATATGGGCCCGATCCGCGGCATTTCCGGCAATATCGCCGTCCAGTTCGCACCCGCAGGCGCCGTGCCCGGCGATCGCATCGTGGGCATCATGGAGAAGGGGAAGGGCATAACCATCTACCCGATACAGTCGTCCGCGCTGCAACGTTTCGATGATCAGCCCGATCGCTGGATCGATGTGCGCTGGGACCTGGACGAGGCAAACAAGTCGCGCTTCATGGCGCGCGTGCTCATCAACGCATTGAACGAGCCTGGCACGCTGGCCAAGGTGGCGCAATCCGTTGCGGGCCTTGACGTGAATATCCGTTCCTTAAACACGGTGCGCGTCGCCGCCGACTTCACCGAAATGGCGGTCGATGTCGAAGTATGGGATCTCCGCCAGCTCAACCAGCTGCTCGCGCAACTGAAGGATTTGGATTGCATTGCGACAGTGCGGCGCCTCTACGACTGAGGCGTTTGCACATTTTATGATCGCTTTGTTGCAGAATTCGCGTACCGAAAAGGCAAGGCATGCACGCGCTGCATGGCTGTGCCTATATTAGAGCGTTGGTAATTGTGCGCTGCAGCACCTATCTTCCGGTCATCAGAGAATGAACGAGAGAAAGAACCAACGCTATGTTTACTCCAATCAAGAAAATCGCCCGCGCTCTTCGCGTTCCGAGCGTACAGGAACGTGAAATGGCATACCTCAACGGTTCGTATGACCGTATCGATCTTGAATACCGTCAGCGTCAGGTTGACCGGGGCCTGTTCCGTAGCCGTTGATTGCGGTCTAAACTTCCAAGGGTGCGAGAGGGCGCCATGCATGACGCGCGCCCTTCGGTGAAGAGCTTCGACGGCGGCTGAGGCGAGCCCCCTAGACGTTTGACTGCTCTTGTCATGGCGACGTGCGCTGCCCTAAATAGCCGCCATGCTGTTTCGCCGTAGAAAACCTGCAGGATTTCGTGAAAGGACGCGAGAGTTGTTCTGGCCCCGCAAGGGCTTTCTGCGTCCGCTGCGCTATCTGAAGATGCGCATCCTGCGCCTGACGGCTTCGCCGCACGCCGTGGCAATGGGCGTTGCAGCCGGCGTCTTCGTATCCTGGACGCCGTTCATCGGCGTGCATTTCATCATGGCCTTCGTGCTAGCCTATTTCCTCTCCGGAAACATGGTTGCTGCAGCGCTCGGTACGGCGGCCTTCGGCAATCCCCTCACATATCCCTTCATCTGGGCGGCCACCTGGGAAATCGGTCATCTGCTGCTCATGCGCGAGAATGCGATGACCGGGCAGTCCGTCGATCTGATGGAGCTTTTTCACAAGCTCCGTTTCACCGAGCTCTGGAAGCCGGTGCTCGAGCCCATGCTGATCGGCGCCATTCCTCCGGCCGCCATCAGCTCCGTTGTGCTTTATATTCTGACGTTCTACACCGTGAAGGGTTTTCAGGTCCGCCGCCGCGAGAGGCTGATGGAGCGGGCGCGCCTTCACCTTGCCCATCCCACGCAGGATATTCCGACTGTATGATTTCGTTTCGACAGAGAGGCATCGCATGATCATCGGCATTGGCAGCGATCTGATCGACATCCGCCGTGTCGAAAAGTCGCTTGAGCGCTTCGGCGAGCGCTTCACCCACCGTTGCTTCACCGAGATCGAGCGGGCGCGCTCCGACCGCCGTGCCAACCGCGCCGAATCCTATGCGAAGCGTTTCGCCGCCAAGGAAGCCTGTTCGAAGGCGCTCGGCACGGGCATGGCGCAGGGCGTTTTCTGGAAGGATCTGGGTGTTGTCAACCTGCCGAGCGGCAAGCCGACGATGCAACTGACGGGCGGCGCCGCTGTCGTGCTTCAGTCCATGCTGCCCGCCGGACACAGGGCGATGGTGCATTTGACGATAACCGATGATTACCCGCTCGCTCAGGCATTCGTGATCATTGAAGCCCTGCCGGAAAGCGCGTGAGGAGCGGCGTGTCGTCGCTTTTAATGTTCGCGGCATTGCCGCCACCCGCCGAAGCCGCTAGAGAGAAGCAAACAGAGAATGCGCCGCTGCGGCGCCTTTAAGGAACAAGACTGCGTGTCCGAAAAAGCCGATACTAAGCCGAACGCCCTTTGGGAAAATATTAAAGTCATTATTCAGGCATTGTTGCTGGCGATGGTGATCCGGACGGTCTTCTTCCAGCCGTTCACGATTCCATCCGGTTCGATGATGCCGACCCTGCTCGTCGGCGACTACATCTTCGTCAACAAGTTCGCTTACGGCTATTCGAAATACTCGCTGCCTTTTTCGCCGAACCTTTTCGCCGGCCGCATCTTCGGCTCCGAGCCGAATCGCGGCGATATCGTCGTCTTCCGCTTTCCGCCGAACCCGGACATCGACTACATCAAGCGCGTCGTCGGCCTGCCGGGCGACCATATCCAGGTGACGGATGGCGTGCTCCATATCAATGGCAAGCCGGTTCCGAAGGTGGCGGACGGCGCCTTTACCTCGGATTACAAGCTCGATCCGGGCGAAGACGTGCCGGTGTTCCGCGAAACGCTCGACAATGGCAAGACCTACGACACGCTGGACCAGTCGCCCGTTTCGCGCGGCGACAACACCCAGGATTTCGTCGTGCCGGAAGGCCATTACTTCATGATGGGCGACAATCGCGACAATTCTCTCGACAGCCGTTTCGACGTCGGCTTCGTTCCGGCGGAAAACCTCGTCGGCCGCGCCAGCGTCATCTTCTTCTCGCTCGGCAACGACACGTCGTTCCGCGAAATCTGGAAATGGCCGACCAACATGCGGTGGGACCGCCTCTTCAAGGTTGTTGAATGAGCAAAGTGCAGACGCTTTCGGCGGCGGACCGGACGAGGCTTGAAGCCTTGATCGGCCACGAGTTCGCCGGGAAGGAGCGCCTGGACCGGGCTTTGACGCATGCGAGCGCCCGCACGCAGAAGGGCGCCAATTACGAACGTCTGGAGTTCCTGGGCGACCGTGTGCTGGGCCTCTGCATCGCTGAACTGCTTTTTCGCACTTTTGGGACGGCTGGGGAGGGCGAGCTGTCGGTGCGCCTGAACCAGCTGGTCAGCGCCGAGACCTGCGCGGAAGTGGCCGACGAACTGGGTCTGCACCTCTTTGTCCGCACAGGCGCCGACGTCAAGAAGCTTACCGGCAAGCGCATGATGAACGTGCGCGCCGATGTCGTCGAAAGCCTGATCGCGGCACTCTATCTCGACGGCGGTCTTGAGGTCGCCCGCCGCTTCATCCTGAAATACTGGGAAAAGCGGGCGACCCGCGCCGACGGCGCAAAGCGCGACGCCAAGACCGAACTGCAGGAATGGGCGCATGCGAAATTCGGCGTCACGCCGCAATATCGGGTTGAAGAACGCACCGGGCCGGATCATGATCCGCGCTTCACGGTGACGGTGGAAGTCGTCGGCGTGAAGCCGGAAACGGGCGTCGAGCGCTCGAAGCGTGCGGCCGAACAGGTCGCCGCAGCAAAGATGCTGGAACGCGAAGGCATTTGGCAGCAAGCCTCTGCCGGAAATTGACAGGACAATGACGGAAGAAAACGATATGGCGCATGAAGTCGCCGCTGAAACCAATGGCGAAACACATTCCGGCTTCGTCGCACTGATCGGCCCGACCAATGCCGGAAAATCGACCTTGGTAAACCGCCTTGTCGGTGCCAAGGTGTCGATCGTCAGCCACAAGGTGCAGACGACACGCGCCATTGTCCGCGGCATCGCGATCCATGGCAATGCGCAGATCGTCTTCATGGATACACCCGGCATCTTCAAGCCGCGCCGCAGACTGGACCGCGCCATGGTCACGTCGGCCTGGGGCGGGGCCAAGGATGCCGATCTCATTGTGCTGCTGATTGACAGCGAGCGCGGCCTGCGCGGCGACGCGGAGGCGATCCTGGAAGGGCTCAAGGAGGTGCGGCAGCCGAAGATACTCCTGCTCAACAAGATCGACCGCGTCAAGCGCGAAGACCTGTTGGCGCTGGCCGCTGCCGCGAACGAGAAGATCGCCTTCGAGCAGACCTTCATGATCTCGGCGGAGAACGGCTCCGGCTGCGACGACGTCATGGATTATCTGGCGAAGACCCTGCCCCAGGGTCCATGGTACTATCCGGAAGATCAGATTTCCGATCTGCCGATGCGCCAGCTCGCCGCCGAGATCACCCGCGAAAAGCTCTTCCTGCGTCTGCACCAGGAGCTTCCCTATTCGTCCCACGTCGAAACGGAAAAGTGGGAAGAGCGCAAGGACGGCTCGGTCCGTATCGAGCAGGTGATCTACGTCGAGCGCGACAGCCAGAAGAAGATCACGCTTGGCAAGGGTGGCGAGACGATCAAGGCGATCTCCTCGGCATCCCGAAAGGAACTCGCCGAAATCCTTGAACAGCCGGTGCACCTGTTCCTGTTCGTCAAGGTTCGCGAGAACTGGGGCGATGACCCGGAGCGGTTCCGGGAAATGGGGCTCGACTTTCCGCGTTGACCGATTGAAAAAGACCGGCTGGAATGGCTTGGCGGAACCAGGCGGCCGCCCATAAAATTTTGCGGCTATGTCTTTTTTGAATGCAAATCGGTCAAACAGAAAATAAGGTCGGTGATGCCACTTTTCCTCCGATTTTGCTTCTTATCGACAGAAACGGAAAAGCGGCTCAGGTCGCATGGCTTATAGCCCGGAACCGGGCATAAGGGGGTACCAGAGGTAGAGATGCGGGTTAAGCAGGCGGTGTGCGCCGTAAACGGCGTTCAGCGAAGGGCGCGGAGATCATGAACGCAAGCCGTGTTCTGGTCCTTGAAGACAGTCTCATCATCGCGATGGAAGCGGAAGATATGCTCCGCGCCGTCGGCGTGGAGACCATCGATATCGCAAGCGGGCTTGATCAGGCGATGGATGCGGTGAAATCGGAAAGCTATGATTTCGCGCTGCTCGATGTCAATCTCGGCGAGGCGATGAGCTTCGGCTTTGCCCGGCATTTGAATGACACGGGCATCCCTTTCGGCTTCGTTAGCGGCTATTCCGACACGCGAGACTTCCCGCCGGACCTCCAGGATGTGCCGCTTCTCGTAAAGCCCTTCGACGAAGGTGCGATGCGCGAATTCCTCGAGAAGCTCTTTCCGAGTGCCGAATTGGACCCGGCTTCATGACATAGCGCTGTGCTTGCTTTAGGATCAATTCCGCAAGCTTGAGGTTCGTTCGCCATGCAGTGGCAGGATCATGCAATCATCCTTGGCGTCAAACGCCACGGCGAGACCAGCGTCATTGCCGAGGTAATGACGCGTGCTCGCGGCCGGCATCTCGGCCTGGTGCGTTCCGGCCGTTCGCGCGCGATGCAGCCGGTGCTGCAGCCCGGCAACGAGGTGGATGTCATCTGGCGCGCGCGCCTTGACGAGCATCTCGGCGAATTCCGCGTCGAGCCGCTGCGGCTGCGCGCAGCACAGCTCATGGAAACAGCCACCGCCGTCTATGGGGTGCAGGCGATGGGCGCTCTTTTGCGGCTTTTGCCGGAGCGCGACCCGCATCCGCATCTTTACGATGCGCTCGAGGTCATCCTCGACAATCTGCACAATCCGGCAGATGCCGGTGAACTCTTCGTCCGCTTCGAGCTCGCCGTCCTTAACGACCTTGGCTTCGGCCTTGACCTTGCCGAATGCGCAGCAACCGGCGCGCGGACCGATCTTGCCTATGTCTCGCCGAAATCCGGCCGGGCGGTCAGCCGGTCAGCCGGTGCCCCCTGGGCGGACAAGATGTTCGTGCTTCCGGGCTTTCTGCGCACCGACGGCAATGATGCCGCTGACTTCGACAGTCTGAGCGCGGCCTTTCGCCTGACGGGCTTTTTCCTTCATCGCCACGTCTACGAGCCGCGCGGCATCGAAGCGACTGCAGCCCGCGACGGCTTCATTCAGGCAGCCCTGAAGGCACTCAATTCGTCTCTTAGGGCCACTCCTGCTGCGCCGGACGAGCTCTCGGCCTGAGGGTTGTTTTTCACTGCTGAAAAACATGCTGCGGAATTGGAGGTTTATCCGTTCCGGCGTCCTGCCTATGTCTGCTCATCTTGCTTTGGAGGACTTTCATGCTGACTAAGACAGATAATGCGACAACGATCACGCTCTGGAATGGCCGCGAAGTCCCGAGGCTCGGCATGGGCTGCTGGGCGATCGGCGGGCCGTTCTTCGCAGGCGACGTGCCACTCGGCTGGGGGGAGGTCGACGATGACGAGTCGATCGAGGCCATTCATCGCGCCGTCGATCTCGGCATCCGCTTTTTCGACACGGCCTCGAACTATGGCGCCGGGCATTCGGAAGAAGTCGTTGGCCGCGCGATCGGCAATCGCGACGATATCGTTATTGCCACGAAATTCGGCTTTGCCACCGACGAGAAAACGAAGCAGGCAACGGGCGCCTTTGCCGATCCGGCCTTCATCCGCAAATCGGCGGAAACGTCGCTGCGCCGGCTCAAGCGTGATCGGCTCGATCTCCTGCAGTTCCACCTGAACGATTTCCCGCTCGAAGCGTCGGACGACGTTTTCGATGTACTCGAGGCACTTAAGGCAGAGGGTAAGATCGACGCCTTCGGTTGGAGCACGGACTTCCCCGATCGCGCCGCCCGCCACGCAGGTTGCAAGGGTTTCGTATCCATACAGCACACGATGAATGTCTTCGAGCCGGTGCCGGCCATGGTCGATGTAATCGAGAAGAACGGCCTGCTGTCGATCAACCGCGGACCGCTGGCGATGGGGCTTTTGAGCGGCAAGTTCACGCCGGAGAAGACAGTCGGCGCCACGGATGTCCGCGCCACGAGCCTCGACTGGATGGTTTATTTCAAGGATGGGCGCATCGCGCCGGAATTCGCAGCCCGCCTGGAAGCCGTTCGCGACCTGCTGGCCACCGGCGGCCGCACGCTGACACAAGGTGCTCTTGCGTGGTTATGGGCACGCTCGCCGCGCACGCTGCCCATTCCCGGTTTCCGCACAGTCGCCCAGGTTGAGGAAAACGCCGGCGCTTTGGAAAAGGGACCGCTGCCACGGGATGTGATGGCACGGATCGATGCAGCGCTAGCCGGCCGTTAACCCGCCGCCCGCAACTTGAAAGCCCAGCCTTCCGGCCGTTCCTCGATGATGGTGACGGCATCGCCGATGGCGATCCGGCCGGTGCTGCGCGGTACGGCATTCCAGCCGAAAATCGCGCCGCGCACGCGGCGGTCTGCCGACATGCGGATGCGGCCCATGGCGGGCATCGGGTTTGGCACCTCGCGCGAGCCCGTCAGTTGGTCCTGCGTCGTCATGATGCAGCGCGCGCAGGGTTTCACGAGATCGAGACGGATGCCGCTGATCTCGATTGCCGCCCAGCGGTCCTCCGGCCAGGCTTCGTCCGTATCGATAACGATGTTCGGCCGGAAGCGCTCCATGCCGACGCTGCCCTCCGCGTGCGAGGCGAGGTTGGCGTTGAGCGCTTTCAGCGAGCCGGTCGTCGTCACCAGGATCTGGTAGCCGTCCGCGAATGTCATGGGAGTCTCGCCGCCTGCCCATTCTGGATTGGCGATGCGCTGCGCCTGGCTATCGAAAAAGACCAGCTTCACGTCCCGTCCGAGCCATTCGGAAAGCCGAGCATTGCTTTCGTCGTCGGCAACTGCGGCATTCACCAGGGATTTCCAGACCACGACATCCATGCGGCGGTCCGGCTGCGGCGGCGGGACGGCGATATCCGGCTTCCCCGTCATCGCCAGCCGGAAAGCCTCCGGCTCGGGCCGGACTTCGAGTCGGGCGAGTGCCGGCAATTCGCGTTGCGTGATGAAATGACCGTCAGGATCCGTCACCATCGCGCGCCGGTCGCCGGGAAGGCCGAAGGCGTCTACCGCCGAGAAAGGGATGGCGATGGCACGGGCGCTCTTGAGCGGATAGATAAACAGATCGCTGACGCGCATTTCGTTCTCCTAAATCTCGTCCATGAATCCCGTGAGGAAGTCGCGCAGACGCTTGTCGCGTTCGGCGGCAAGGGCGCGACCCGCCACCGTCTGAAATCCCTCGGCAAGTTTGAACAGCTTTGTCTGGAAATGGTCAATGGCATAGCGCCGGTCGTCGAGGGGGCGACGTTCAGCTGCCGGATCGAATGGATCATAAAGGCCCGACGCCATGCGGCCGCCGATATAAAAACAGCGCGCCGCGCCCACCATGCCGATGGCGTCGAGGCGGTCGGCGTCTTGCAATATTCGCGCTTCCAGGGTTTCCGGCGTGATGTTGGCAGAAAAGCTGTGGGTGGTGATCGCATGCGCAACGGCCGCGATCTCATCTGCCGCCCAGCCCAGTTTTTTCAGGATGCCGGATGCCTTCTCTGCCGCGAGTGCCGAAGCTTTGGAGCGCAACGGTGAGCTCTTTTCGACCGCGACGCAGTCATGGAGCAGCACGGCGGCGGCTAGGATCCGACCGTTTCCGCCCTCTGTTGCGTGGATCCGCATCGCATTGCGGAAGACGCGCAGGATATGGGCAAGGTCATGCGACCCGTCATCGCCTTCCGTGGCGTAGGGAGTGAGTTTGGCCGCGAGACTTTCAAAAGGAGAAAAGGCCTTGGCTTCGAACATGCCTGTCACCGGATTTTGGGAGTGCTGGGACTTTCGCATAAAGCTTCCGGACACGAGTCGCAATGAAGCTCTCAGCTCGCCTTCGCCATGGATCCGGAGCGTGATGCTGAAAGCAGCCGCGCGACGTCCGGGGCAGGTGCCGGCGGGCTGATGTAGTAGCCTTGAATCTCGTCGCATTCCTCTCTTTCGAGCAGGCTCTTCTGTTCGGCCGTCTCGACGCCCTCGACGGTGACGCGCATGCCAAGCGCATCGCCGAGCAGGATGATCGCGTGCATGATGGCATAGGCTTCCTTGTTTTCGGCGATTCCGCAGACGAATGATTTGTCGATCTTGATCTTGTCGAAGGGAAAGCTGCTCAGGTAGCTGAGCGACGAATAACCGGTGCCGAAATCATCCATGGAAATCCGGATGCCGCGCTCCTTCAGGGCATGAAGGATCGGCAGCGTATCGTCGAGATTTTCCATCAGCACGCTTTCGGTGATCTCCAGTTCGAGCCGCGCCGGGGATATCGCTGCCTCCGCAATCGCCTCATCGACATCGGCCAGCAGATCGCTGCTGGTGAACTGGATCGCCGAGACGTTGACGGCGATCTTGATGTCTTCCGGCCAGCATGCGGCCTCGCTGCACGCCGTTCTCAGGACCCAGCGCCCGATATCGACGACGAGGCCGACCTCTTCGGCAAGTGGGATGAACTCCATCGGCGGCACGCGGCCGCGCGTTGGATGGTTCCAGCGTACGAGGGCTTCGAAACCGCAAATGCGCTGCTGACGCAGGTCGTAGAGCGGCTGGTAATGCAGTTCGAATTCGTCGCTGTGTAATGCCAGCCGAAGGTCGGCTTCGAGCGCGTGGCGGGCCTGGATGCGGGATGCCATCTCGCTCGTGAAGAAGCGCTCGTGCTTGCGTCCGTCCGCCTTGGCCTGCGAGAGCGCGACACCGGCGTTGCGGAGCAATACGTCGGTCTCGGCACCGTCTTCGGGCGCGAGTGCAATTCCCATCGAGACGCTGAGCTCGATCTGCTTGTCGCCGCGAAAGAAGGGCTCGGAAAGCTCGCGGCGGATCTGGTCGGCAAGCGCCATGACATTCCACGGCTGCTGCCTTCCACGTTGAAGAATCGCGAATTCATCGGAGCCGAGGCGGGCCAGAATGTTCTCTCCGCTAGCCGATGCACGGATGCGTTCTGCAACCTGGCGAAGGATGGTGTCGCCGGTCGAAACGCCCATCGTATCGTTGATGGATTTGAAGCGGTCGAGGTTCAGGTGCACGAGCGCGATCTGCTCGTCCGGCGCGCGCTCGGAAAGGGCGGCATCGACCTGCTCGCGAAAACGGATGCGATTCGGCAGGCCGGTCAGCGGATCGTGATGCGCGAGGTGGGCGATCCGCTCGGCGGCCTTCCGCTCTTCGGTGACGTCGGAATGGATCGCGATATTGCTTCCATCCGGTAAGACGGTCACAACACTGACGATTACGCGGCCGTCGTCCATCAGCCATTCGCGCCGGCGGATTTTACCTTGGCCGGGCGGCATCGCAGACGCCTCTTTGGAGCGGTAAGCGGATCGAACCGTCTTCCTCTCTTTTCCGGGGATCCTCGTGCTGAGAGCCCGCACAGAAACTCCAGCGACTGCCTGATCGGCGAAAAGACCGAAGAGCTGACGGAACCGGTCGTTGCAAAGGATCAGGCGCTGTGCCGAATCGAAGACGCTGAGACCGAGCGGCAGGTTATCGAGCACGAGGGCGAAAAGGGCATGGTTGCGGCCATGGCTTCGATAGGTCTCGATGACCAGCGCCATGAGGCGCATCGCGTCGACTGAACCGTCGTTTTTTACGGCTTGGGTGCATTGCTGCCAAAAGAGCGTTTCAGCATCCATGAGGGCGATTACCCTGCATGCAGGTCGCTGCGAGTCACCGCTGATCCCCATAGCTCAAATCCGAGCAGGAAACGCCGCGCTTCGCACCGGGCACGCAAAGGCCTTTCTGAAAATCTTTGAAATATTCGATTTAAACAATACCGGAAACGACCGGTTCTCCTGCGGCAACCCGTTGCAATCATTATCTGTTGGCCGAATTAACAATCGGTTGCCTGCGAAGTATATGACAAACCGTATATTTCCAGCTATGCCACGTGCACGCGTAGGATGCAAGGCGGCACGCTTCGTGTAAAAGCTTTGTCAACCTTGATTAATGAGAAGTTAACAGCTTATTGACCCGACTCGCAAATCAGTCTATCCACCGAGTCAGTTTTGATTTTCCCCCATCGTATTGCGTACAGACATCACCGGAAAAAAGGCGGTGAACGGAGGTTTGTATGACTCATGTTTCATCTGTTTCAGAAACGTCTTATGCCTATTTGGCGACCCTTTCGCGGCTGGACGCGAATGGTGACGGCGTATTGAGCCGCGGGGAGCGTGCAGCTGATGAAAAGCCCGGCATACTCAAGCGGTTCAGTGAAGACGATGCGGGACGCCAGCCGCGCTCCACGGCTGGCGACAATGTTCTCGCGCTGATGATCGAACTTGGCGATAGCGGCGCCGGGAGCGTTGCGTCGAATTCTCAGGATGCGGCAGGCGAGAGCGATTACGCCTCCGAACTCTACCGCAATACATACGGCCAGTACGACCTCGACATAGCGTCCTGAGCTTGACCTGGAGCAATCGATGAAGCCGGCCCCGAATGGCCGGCTTTTTTTTGCCTGATCTGCAGCAGGAACACCTTCCTCCATGAGGCGTTGGGAACAATAAGCTCTCAAAAATGGAAGGAATCCGGATGGCAAGGATAGTCACAATTGCGGCATTCGCCGTTGCCGCAACGGCTTCGATGGCATTTGCGCAGGATAAGCAGACAGCGATTGCAAATTTTGTCGGCGAGGACGGCAAGGAGAACGGCCGTGCGACGCTGACGGCTGCGGCCAGCGGCGGCGTATTGATCGAGCTCGAGGTCTCTGGCCTTCCGTCAAACCGATGGGTGGGGTTCCATATCCACGAAGTCGGCAAATGCGACCCGGCCACCCATCATGAATCGGCAGGCAAACATTTCAATCCGACGGAGGCCGAGCACGGCATCCTGACAGCCAAGGGTCCGCATGCCGGCGATATGCCGAACCAATTTGTCGACCAGCACGGCGTCCTGCGCGCCCAGGTCTTCAACAGCATGGCCACGCTTGACGGCAAGGAGGACGGTGTTCGCGGCCGTGCGCTGATGATCCACGCAAATTCGGACGACTATCGCAGTCAGCCGGCGGGCGATGCAGGTGCAAGGCTCGCTTGCGGCGTTATCGAATGAAGGGTGGAGGCGCGCCGTCTTCTCAACTATAGTAGAAGCGTTCGGCGTACCAGTCCGTCGAAGCCATCGGCTTTTCCTGTGCGACCCAGCGGGCGATATCGCTTTCCTCCAGCAAATCCGCCGTTGCCTGATCTTCAACGCCGACAAAGATGAGATTGGTATTTTCCCTGAGGCGCGGATCGAGCGTAAAGCCCATCCGGCTGTCATTGGCGCTGTGAAGCAGGTCCATCCGGACATAGAAGAATTCCGGATGGTAGCTCATGTCGCTTGCCTCGTTGAAGGCATGCGCGACGTCGATGACCGACTTTGCCGGCCCATTATAGGCCGTGATCGCCTCGTTAAGCCCGAAGGTCGCCCCGTAAAGAGCAGCGGAGCGGGCGGGAATGATGGTGATTTCGCCGTTCGTCAGATCGATCTGCTGACCGGAAAAGCCGCTGACCTGACCGTCAAGCGTGCCTCGGAAGAAATAGGAGAAGCGCCCGCGCGTCAGATAGATCGCCTGCCAGCGAAACCGGACATATTCCTCCGACGGCCCCATAAGGTCCTTCAGGGTCAGCAGGCACTGCAGAAACGTATCACGGTAGTTCGGCAGCCGCATCGGTCAATCTCCTTGGGAGGGTAACCGATGGAGAGTCAAAACGTTCCGTGCCGGAGTGCCTGTTGCCTACCGGCGGGCTTTTCGTTCTGGCATTGCAGGCTCTCCGGCTATCATTTCGGCATCGGCGACCGCCGCCGACCCGGACTGTGCTTCGGCGCCGTATAGGGGAATGAGATGCCCGGCCTGATCGATGGCGAGCTTGGCACGCTTGATCATGTCGCGGCTCACGCCCCACCAGTCCCCGCTCTTGGCCCAATAGCGCAGCGTGAGACCGATCGTTGCGCCGCTCATGCTGTCGATGAAGACGGCCGGGGCTGGCGTTTTCAGGATGCGCGGGTCGGCCTTGGCAAAGCCGAGCAATCGCTCCATGGCGGCATCGGCATCGTCTTCATAGGCGAGGCTTATCTTCAACTCGTTCTGGCGCGTTGGTTCCCGGCTGTAGTTGGTGATCGGCGTGTTCCAAAGGATCGAATTCGGAGCGAGCCGATAGAGCCCGTCAAATGTCTTGAACTCCGTGGCGAAGAGACCGATCTCGCGAACGGTGCCCGAGACGCTGCTCGTCTCGATATATTCCCCAACCCGGAAGGGGCGCAGGATGAGCAGCATGATACCCGCCGCGATATTCTGCAGCGTTCCCTGCAACGCCAGGCCGATCGCCAGGCCCGCAGCGCCAAGAGCAGCGATGATCGACGCAGTCTGAACGCCGAATTGGGCAAGAACCGTGACAAAAACGAGGATCAGCAGAGCATAGCGCAAGACATTTGTGAAAAAACGCGCCAGCGTTTCGTCGATGCCACGCACTCGCGACATGCCTTCATAGGCCCAACGGCTCACGAAGCTCGCCATGACCCAGCCGGCGATCAGAAGGATAATCGCTCCGAGGATCGCGAACGAGTATTGCACGGCAAGCGCGCTTGCCTCGTTGAGCGCGGTGCGGGTTGCCGCGATGACGTCCGTTGCCTGCTCCATGCCAAAGCTAGATGGGGCAGGCGGCAGAAGCGTCAACCGTCAAATTCTGTCGTCACCGAGAGCACGAAAGGCGCATTGCCATCGGCATCAGCACCGCGTCCGATGGCGCGGACGGCGTCCACCAGACGGCCTTTTCTCTGGAGAAGCACATCGCCGATTTCGACGATGCGGGCGTTGGGCGTCGCATAGGGCGAGGCGCTGCGCAGGCGCTTTGCCAGCGCCATCTCGTCCTGGTCCGGCGCAAGCCAAAGCGCTGCGATCAGGGCGGCGGCGGGAGAGCGGGAAACTCCCATCCAGCAATGGATCAGCAGAGGCGAGCGCTGGTCCCAGGCGGCGGCAAAATCGATCAGCTGGCGCACATGCGCCTCCTCAGGTGCGACCAGATTTCCCGTTCCCTTGAAGGCGATGTCGTTCATGTACAGGAGCAGGTGGCGGTCGGCGGCAATTACGCCGGGCCGGTGGAAGGCCTGTTCCTTTGCCATCAGGCTGATCATTTCCCGCGCGCCGTGGCGAACCGCCATTTCGGCGATCCGGCAAAGCGGCGAGACGACGATCCTCGTCATGGTTTCGCGCTCCTCCGCATCGTCTCGATCGCCTCGAAGCGCTCGCAGAAGAGCCTCTGTGCCTCCAGCGCCGGAAGCGGCTCGATCAACAGCATGTCCTTGCTGATGCCGCGCGGCTGGCCGAAGAATTTTCGGGCTTCGACAGGCGTGAAGCCGGCCAGGCAGGTCGCCTCGAAATAGGCCGCGATCGTATCGGCCTTCTTGATCTTGTCCTTGAGTTCCCGTGACGGGTGCGGCGGCAGGCCGAAGCGCAGGTGAACCGCCGCCTCGAGACGCTTCTCCACGGCCTTATAGCCGCCGCCGACGACTGATTTGAACGGCGAAATCATGTCGCCGATCACATATTCCGGGGCATCGTGCAGCAGCGCCATCATGCAATCGTCCGGCGTCGCATCGTTGAAGCGCCGGAAGATGTCCTCGACGACGAGGCAGTGCTGGGCGACGGAGAAGGCATGGTTCCCGCAGGTCTGGCCGTTCCAACGCGCCACACGCGCGAGGCCGTGGGCGATATCGGTGAGTTCGACATCGAGCGGCGAGGGGTCGAGCAGATCCAGGCGTCGGCCAGACAGCATGCGCTGCCATGCGCGCGGCTCCTTGCTCACGCGTTCGCCTCGTCGGCGCTCGCAGGGAAGCTGAGGCCGGACCAGGGCGGCAGGCTTAACGAAACGGTCGTCTCTCCCGCCAGCAGCGGAATGCCGCTTGCGATGGCTTCGCCGACGCGATCGATGCGGACGATCGCAAGCCCATTGCTGCCGACGACGGTGCCCAAAGCGCCGACCGGCTTTCCGGCAGCGGTGATCTCGGTCCCCGTGACGGGCAGATCGGCATCGGCGCTGACCGATACGACACGCCGGCGCGCGGTGCCGCGATGCTGCATGCGGGAAACCACCTCCTGACCGACATAGCATCCCTTCCTGAAGGAAAGACCACCGTTCAGATCCAGCAGCACGTCATGCGGAAACGCGTCCTGGAGGGCGAAATCCGCACCGGAAATCGCAACGCCATACGCAGCGCGCAGGGCATCATAAAGCATGGCATCCGCCGTGCCATGATTGCCGCGGCGGCGCACAAGCACCCTCCCGGCCTTCGCAAAGCGGCTGTCGGCCACGCCTTCCGCGGCCTCTTCGTCCCAGGACACGGTAACGCCTTGCTCTTCGACCGGTTCAAGTGTCACAACGGCGTGCAGTTTGTACATGGCCAGCCGCTTCAAGAGCGCATCCCGCTGGCCGACGTCCGTCTCGATGATGAAATCGGTACCCTCGCGCCAGATCATGAAGTCGAACAGGATCTTGCCCTGCGGCGTCAGCAGCGCGCCCGGCCGGGCTTCGCTTGCGGAAAGCGAGACGATGTCGGTCGTAATGAGATTGTGCAGAAAGGCTTCGGCGTCAGCCCCGCTGACGCGGATAAGCGCGCGATCCTTCAGAAAGACGGCTGGCATGGTGGAACCTGTCGCGTTCGTTATCGCTCAGAAGTAAGTGTTCCGTGCGCTGGCTGCAAGCCGGATTGAAAGCCAAGCTCAGTCGCCGGCCGTGAAGAACTTCCATTTCCCGGCGGGCGTAATGCCGAGACGGTAAAAATTGTAGCCGCCGAATTCCTGCATGTCGGAAAGGTCGCCCGCAGTGACGATGCGCAACAGTTCCACGCGTTCCGGCGGGGTCAGAGCCTTCAAATCCTTCTCGGCGAAATAAGGCCAGACATACATCTCGTCCGGCGTGCCTGCGCCGACATGCACGAAACCGGTCGAGATCACGTCGAGCAAGATTGCGAGGATCTCGTCGCCGTCCGGGTCACCCGATAGATCTTTCAGCGTGCCGATCGGGTCGTCCGTCGGTTCGCCCACTGACACTTGCGTCTGTTCGGCACCGGTGCCGAAGAGCGGCCGCAGGCGCTCCAGGTCGCCGGATGCCGCGGCTTCTACGATCTGCTCGCGCATGCGGCGCACCGGCTCCGGCACCTTGCTGATGTCGTAGATTACTTCGACAGGCTTCGAATCGTCACTCGCGCCGGGCGTCGTGTCGCTGCCTTGGTCCTTGCTGACGAGGGGATCTGGCATCGGCACGCCCGGAGACGTTGAAGACGGTGTCTGGGACTGTCCGGAATTTTTCTGATCGGCCGCCTGCGGATCGGCTTGGCCCGGAATCTTCTGGAGTTCAGAAAGAGCATTTGCCGAAGGAGCCGCCAGAATGCCGGCGCTGAGACAAACAGCGAGCAGGAGCGGCGCGATCGAAAGCCGCGGTTCGGTGTCCTTACCGGTACGCATGGGACTCTCTATTATTGCAGGGTGCGGTTCGGAGAAAATTCGCCACCCAGCATACGTTCGCGCAACGAATCAAGCAGCGCCTCTGCACCCTTTTCGCCATGGCGGCGGATCGTTTCGCGCAGCGCTTGCACGATTGCCGTGTCGGCAATGATCTCTGGCTCGATACCGTCAGCCATACCGTCGGCCCAGGCTTCGTTGTGGTACTCCAGAGCCGCCTGCATCTTTTCGTGGACGATCATGTCGTCGATGTCATTGAGGCTTGGTTCCATCATCTCTTCCTCAAATTGCATGCCTTACTGCCTGGTTAACAACTCTATCAGCCTTTTCCCAAAACGACACGTGCGCGAGTGAAAACAGGTTAATTTATCCCTAATTTCCAAAGCGCGAGGTAATTTCTGTGGCGAGTGTTGCACCTTCGTTACGGTAGCGCTCTTCTGCCACGATGGCTGATGAAGTGCAATCGGTGTAGACCGAAGCAAAAGCGCGGTAGCCGCGGTTGAACGCCGCCGTCAGCTTTTCCTTCCGCTGCGGTTCGTCTTTCGTCTCCGAATCCAGCAGCTTTTGCATGTCGCTTCGCCATTCGCCGCCGTCTGGCGCCTTGCAGAGCGTGCGCAGGTAGTGGACCGAGCCGATCACCTCCGCCAGCCGCGAAAGCTTGTCGTCGTAAGGCACGGCAACGGGCGCTGCCGGCACGGCTTCGGGGACCGCCGGCGGAGCCTTGTCCTGCGCCCATCCCGCAGCCGCTAATGCCGAACCGGCGCAGACAAAGAGAGACAGAAAAACGCGTTGAACGGGAATCATGTTGCTAGATGATACCTGCGCCGTGACCGGAACAAGGCAGGCTGATGACTATCCACGCCGTTATTGTTGCACGGAGAGCCGTTCGGCACATTCAAGCACCGACTGCGGCACCGGCAAGCGGCGGATTTCCTCGACGGTGTACCAGCCGAGAGCGGCTGCGTCGTCCGACGCCTCGGCCACCGCTTGCTCGTCAGCCTCAACGGTGAAGACTGAAAGGAGAAAGTGGCTGCTGACGCTGCCGTCGCCGGCATGGGCCTTCAGGTCGTAGGTCGCAAAGAGCTGCGGGCTATAGGCGCGGATGCCGGTTTCCTCCTCAAATTCGCGCAGCGCCGTTTGATCAGGCGTCTCGCCATCCTCCGCCCGGCCGCCGGGAAAGGCATACATATCCGCAGACGGCGGGTTGCGGCGGAGCACGAGGAGAAAGCGGCCGTCGCGCTCGAGGATCGCTGAAGACGCGGCTCTTGGTTTTGAAGTCATGACTTGCCGTCTCTTCACTCAGCCGGGATTTCCGTATTCTCGTTTTGAATATTCAATCGCCGATTCGAAGGGAAGGGGCACCCTGACCTATATCATCTACGCTTTTGCAGCACTCTTCGAAATCGCGGGCGGCTTTGCCTTCTGGGCCTGGCTGAGGCTGGGCAAGCCGATTGGGTGGCTCGCGCCGGGCATGGTCGCGCTTGCCCTCTTCGCCTGGCTTCTGACACTGGTGCCGAGCGAGGCGGCCGGGCGCAACCTTCGCGGCCTATGGCGGCATTTATATCGTCGCATCGCTTGTCTGGCTGTGGCTTGCGGAAAAACCGTGTTCCGGACCGCTGGGATATCGGCGGGGCGGCCGCCTGCCTTGCCGGAACGGCGATCCTTCTCTTCGGGCCGCGCAGCTAGGGTTGCGCCTTGACCGTTGCGAAACAGGGTGCAAAGACAACGTCATGTGCGGACGCTATGCATTGACGCTGACCCCGGAGGAATTGAAGGAGATACTTGGGCTGCTGGAGCTCGGGGACTTTCCCGCGCGCTACAATATTGCGCCGACGCAGCCGATCCTCGTCGTCGTTTCCGGCGAAGCGCAGGGGCGTGGCAGCAATCTCCCGGATCGCCGCGCCGTGCTGGTGCGCTGGGGTTTCACGCCGTCCTGGGTCAAGGATCCGAAGGAATTTCCGCTGCTCATCAATGCGCGGGCCGAAACCGCAATCGGCAAAGCATCCTTCCGCGCCGCGATGCGCCATCGCCGTGTCCTCGTCCCGGCTTCCGGCTTTTATGAATGGCATCGTCCCTCGAAAGAAAGCGGCGAAAAATCCCAGGCTTACTGGATCAGGCCCCGCCGCGGCGGCGTGGTTGCCTTCGCCGGCCTGATGGAGACCTGGTCGTCGGCCGACGGTTCGGAAGTCGATACGGGCGCGATCCTGACCACGGCGGCCAACGCTTCCATCGCAACCATCCATGACCGCATGCCGGTCGTCATCAAGCCGGAGGATTTCGCCGGCTGGCTCGACTGCAAGACGCAGGAACCGCGCGATGTCGCCGGTCTGATGCAGCCGGCGGACGAGGATTTCTTCGAAGCGATCCCCGTCGCAGACAAGGTCAACAAGGTCGCCAACATGGGAGCCGATCTGCAGACGCCCGTGGTGATCGAGACGCTGCCGAAATCGCCCGGCAAGAAAGCTGGCGACGGCCAGCTTAGCTTCTTCTGAAACCCCATATCATTCAGCATTTTCCTGAAACCCAATGTTCTCGATCACGGCTGCCCTTTCGGGTTTGGGTTCGGACAGGATCGCCTACGGGCTGCCGTCGCGTCGTTCCTCTGGTTTTTTGGCGCGTCTGCTGCAGCTGGTATTCGCCCCGCCGCGTGGCGGGTTCTCGATGTCATCATCGGTATCGTCCCGAGCCTGCCGGCGATCAGCCTGCTCGTTCGCATCTTCCGTCCGGCTTAGGCGATCTTCTTGACGAGGGCCGGCTTGCTCTTCAGCATCAGCGCGGCGGCCAGAACCGCCTTGAGGCCGAGCGGGCGGTAATGTGTGCTCAGATCCGGCTTTGCCGCTTGTTCCGCCTGGTCTGTCTTCTTCGAGGTCACGATACTCTCCTTACGCGCTTCCCTAGACTTCTTATTGTTCTGCTCTTTTGTCGCCAATAACGACAAAATAGAGGCATGGTTTATCAGGAATTGTGTACGCAATGCACATTGCGCGAGGCTTGATGCGAAGCCTGGTGTTCGTCGGGGCTTACCGGGAGAAGTACGAAATCAGATGTGGCGGCCGATATCGTCGTCGCCGTCGCCCGGTTCTTCGATCGTGAGCGTGCCGTACTTTAATCGCCACTTACGTGCTCCGAAGGGCAGCGACAGCAGGTAGACGATGACGGTGAACACCATGACTTCCCAGGTGAAGCTCATCAGGAGAGCGACATAGAGCACGACGCCGAGCATCAGCGGCAGCACCAGATCGCGCCGCAAGCGGCTGCCTTCCGACTTGCCGGACCAGACGGGCAGGCGGCTGATGAGTAGGAAAGCGATCAGAACCGTATAGGCCGAAGAGATATAGGCGAAGGTGCGGTCTTCGGTGAGGCCGAGGAAGCCGAGATAGACGGGCAGCAGCACTAGCATGGCACCGGCGGGGGCAGGCACGCCGACGAAATATTCGGATTGCCAAGGCGCGCGGTTTTCCCGTTCCGCCATGACGTTGAAGCGGGCGAGGCGGAGGCCTGCGGCGATCGCATAGATCAGCGCGGCGATCCAGCCGATGGAGCGCGCGCTGTCCAGCGCGAAGACATAGACGACGAGAGCGGGCGCGACACCGAAATTGACGATGTCGGCGAGCGAATCCATCTGCGCGCCGAACTTGGAGGTTGCTTTCATCAGGCGGGCGATGCGCCCGTCGATGCCGTCGAGAAAGGCGGCCAGCAGCACCATTATCACCGCCAGCTCGTAGCGGCTTTCGAAAGCGAGGCGGATGCCGGTGAGGCCCGCGCAGATCGCCAGAATCGTGATGAGATTGGGAACGACGAGGCGTAGCGGAATTTCGCGGAGCCGCGGACCGCGCGCCGAATCGTTCGGACCGTTCGGTTCGAAGGGCGGAAAAGGCGTCTCCATAGCACGCTCCATTCGTTCTAGCTGCGGCGGCTGATGACGGGTCCCTTGGGGGAGCCGAATTCAGCAAGTACCGTTTCGCCGGCAATCGCTGTCTGCCCGAGCGAAACACGTGCTGCCGCGCCGGCCGGCAGGAAGACGTCGAGCCTGGAGCCGAAGCGGATAAGGCCGAAACGCTCGCCGGCATCCAGCGGCTCGTTGTTATTGGCCCAGCACAGAATACGACGGGCGACGAGGCCCGCGATCTGCACGACGCCGATCTGGCCGTGGACGGTCTCGATCACCAGCCCGTTGCGCTCGTTGTCCTCGCTGGCCTTGTCGAGCTCGGCATTCACGAAGCTGCCAGACCGGTAGTTGATGCTCACGACGCGGCCGCGCATCGGCGCGCGGTTTACATGGCAGTTGAAGACGTTCATGAAGACGGAGATGCGCAGCATCGGCTCGTTGCCTAGGTTGAGCTCGGCGGGCGGCGTCACCATCTGGATCGAAGAGACCTTGCCGTCGGCCGGCGAGATCACCAAGTCATCATCCTGCGGCGTCATGCGCTCTGGATCACGGAAGAAGTAAGCGCACCAGAGCGTCAGGACGAGGCCGACCCAGAAGAGTGGCTCGAATATCCAGCCAAGGATCAGCGAAGCTACGAAGAACGCGGCGACGAATACATAGCCTTCCTTGTGCACCGGAACGATGGTGTTTCGAACGGTATTGAGCAAGCTCATCGACGCTGGTCTCCTCGCGCTTTTTCGTTCCCGCTGGTTATAGAAAAAGTCCTGCGGGAGCAATGCCGTGCCGCTTCCGCCCGACCTTATGGCGTGGTTCTAAACAGCAAAACGACAGAGCGGCTTTTTGGTTCGAACGCTCAGCTTGCCGGCGCGAGACGGGCAACAATGCCCAGGTCGTCGCTTTCGCGCACTTGCTTCAGGTGTTCCTCCGCCTGCGTTGCTTCGCGCTGGCGGTTCCACATCGAGGCATAGAGGCCGTTTTTCTCGAGCAGCGCCGCATGCGTTCCACGCTCGGCGATCTCGCCGCTTTTCAAGACGATAATCTCATCCGCGCCGATGACGGTCGACAGGCGGTGGGCGATGACGAGTGTCGTGCGGTTCTTGGAAACGACGTCGAGGGCCGCCTGGATTTCCCGCTCCGTCGTTGTGTCGAGCGCCGAGGTCGCCTCGTCGAGGATCAGGATCGGCGGCGCCTTGAGGATCGTGCGGGCGATGGCGACGCGCTGTTTCTCGCCGCCCGAAAGCTTCAATCCGCGCTCGCCGACCTTTGTTTCGAAGCCCTCCGGCAGCAGCTCGATGAAATGCGCGATCTGGGCAATTTCCGCCGCCATCTTCACCTCGGCATCGCCGGCCGACGGGCGGCCATAGCGGATATTGTAGGCGACTGTGTCATTGAAAAGCACGGTATCCTGCGGAACCATGCCGATCGCCGAGCGAAGGCTCTTTTGCGTGACATGGCGGATATCCTGGCCGTCGACTGTGATCGCGCCGCTCTGGATGTCGTAGAAACGGTAGAGGAGGCGCGACAGCGTCGATTTGCCGGCGCCGGACGGGCCGACGACCGCGACGGTCTTGCCGGCCGGGACTTCGAAGGAAATTCCCCTAAGGATCGGGCGCGCGGGATCGTAGGAGAAATGCACGTCCTTGAATCTGATCGCGCCCTGACCGATCTTGAGCGGGGCGGCGTCCGGCGCATCGGTTACTTCGGGCGTCACGTCGAGCAGGTCGAACATCTGCTCGATATCCGTAAGCCCCTGGCGGATTTCGCGATAGACGAAGCCGATGAAGTTCAGCGGCACGGAAAGCTGCAGCAGCATGGAATTGACGAAGACGAAGTCGCCGATGGTCTGCTCGCCGCGCTGGACGGCAAAGGCTGAAAGCAAAAGCATGACTGTTGTGCCGAGGCCGAAGATGATCCCCTGGCCGAAGTTCAGCCAGCCGAGCGAGGTCCAGACATCGGTCGCAGCCTTCTCGTAGCGTTCCATCGACATGTCGAAGCGTCTGGCCTCCATCTCCTCGTTGCCGAAGTATTTGACGGTCTCGAAGTTGAGGAGGGAATCGATCGCCTTGGTGTTGGCGTCGGTATCGCTGTCGTTCATCGTCCGGCGGATGGCGATGCGCCAGTCCGACGCGCGGATCGTGAACCAGATATAGGCCCAGACGGTGAAGGCGGTCACTGCGAGATAGGAGAAACCGTAGCCCCACCAGAAGATCACGGCGGTCAGCAGGAATTCGATGACGGTCGGAACCGAGTTCAGGATCGTGAAGCGCACGATCGTCTCGATGCCCTTCGTGCCGCGCTCGATGATCCGCGACAAGCCGCCGGTCTTGCGTTCCAGATGGAAACGCAGCGAGAGTTCGTGGATATGCACGAAAGTCCGGTAGGCGAGCTGGCGCACCGCATATTGGCCAACGCTTGCAAAGAGTGCGTCGCGCAGTTGATTGAGGCCAAGCTGGATCAGGCGGGTAAGGTTATAGGCGATGACCAGCACGGTCGCGCCGACGAGGAGCGGCGGCAGGGTTCCGGCGAGATCCACGCGGCCGTTCAGGGCATCGGTCGACCATTTGAAGAAATAGGGAACGAGCAGCAGCACAAACTTGGAGACGAGCAGGTAGACCGTTGCCCAGACGACGCGCATCTTCAGGTCGGTCCGGCCGGAAGGCCACATGTAGGGCCAAAGATTGAAGAGCGTCCGCAGGAGGTTGGATTCCGAAACCGTCTTGCCGTTTGCCATGCCTATCTCCAGCCCGGTCGGGCTCGGCCGCGGATGCGGCGTTTCGATACGGCAAAAGTGCAAAAAGCGGAGATGCCCGATTGAGCCTCCGCAGACAGGATCGCCGTCTCCGCCACATAGGGTGCGCGGCGTGCGAATGCAACATGTGAAAAGCCGGGGAAAGACAAAGGCCGGGCGCTATATCGGCCCGGCCTTTCCGTCACCTGGTTCGGCTTAGAGGTGCCCGCCTGAAAGGCGCTTGCGATGAAGCTCTTCGGCGTTCGGCAGGGCTTCCTTCGGCAGGCCGAAAATCTGGCCGGGAAGGATGCGGTCCGGATTGTTGATCTGAGTTTCGTTGGCCATGTAGATCGTCGTGTAGCGGACGCCGAGGCCATAGACGCGGCGCGAAATCTGCCACAGCGTGTCGCCGCGGCGGATGATGACGGCGGTGTTGTTCGCCGTCAGTGGCGCCTGCTCGATCGTCTTCGGCTGGCTCGCGTCGGCCGCTGCTTCGTTTGCAGCCGGTGCACCGGCTGCCTTTGGCGCTGGCGTGGCTGTAAGACCATCAATCGCCGTCCCAAGCTTGCCGAGAGCGTCGCCTACGGACTTTGTATCCTTCGGCAGTGCCTGGAGCATGGCGAGCGCGCTTGAGGCCGACTGCGAGGCTGCGCCCGCCGTCTGCTTGAAGGCAGGCGTTGCTTCTGCTGCCGGACGGAATTCGGCGATCGAGCGAAGCGCGAATTCGGTTGCCGAACGCGCTGCCGCAAGCTGCTCGGCGCCGGGAAGCTTGCCATCGGCAAAAAGGCCCTTCAGCAGCCCAAATGCCTTACCCGCATCGGCTCTCAGCTTGCCGAGTTCACCTTCATCGAGGGGAACCATCGCGGCACCAGCCTCGTTTGCGGGCGGGTTGCCGGGCTGCGCCGCTACGGTGACCTGGTCGCCTGCCGGGCGGGTGAAGTTGACGGAGGCGCGAATGAGCACCTTGCCGCTGCCGTCGACGACATCGACGCGGATCTTGTGGTCGCCGACCGAAAGGTCCATTACGCCGTCGATAACGAAATGGCCGTCGGCGCCTGCTGTTGCCTTGCCGATCAGGGCGTCGTCCGCATAAGCGATCACGTTGGCATTCGGCTTGGCGGTGCCAGCGACGAAGATCTTCTTGCCTTCGATTTCAACTGCGTTGACCATCACCTCGGCCGGTGCCGAAGAAGCTGCATCGCTTGCGCCTGCCTGCGGTGCCCCCGGAACTGCCGGTGCGGTATTGGCAATCTCGGGCGAGCCGTCTGGCAGGCCGGGCTGAGCGGAAGCCTGTTCGCCTGCTGCGGGCTGAGCAGCAGGCGTACCGGCCGTCGGCGCCGTGATGATGCGGCTCGCTGCGCCTGGCTTGGAAACCATGGCGAGCAGCTCGGAGCCGCTGCCGTCCTTCGGCACGGAAACGGTTGCGACTTCTTCGGAAGTCAGGCTCTTGCCGTCCTGGCCGGTCGCCTTGAGCACGAGCTGGTGGTCGCCGGGCGGCAGCGGGTTGTCGAGGACGGCGGCAAAATCGCCGGTCGGGCCGACATTCGTCGTAGTGACGACCTTGTCGCCGTCCATGACTTCGAGCTTGCTGTTGGGCGTGGCCGACCCGGCGATGACGGTGGACCCGTCCGGCTCTACACGCAGGACGTCGAAAGCCGGGAGCATCGATCCGATATTCGCATCGGTCGCCGGTGGGCTTGCCGCGGGCTGGCTTCCCATCGCGCCGGACAGCTCGGCTTCGGCCTTGTTAATGGCGGCAAGCGCGTCGGCGATGTTTTCCGGCAGGGCCTGGACGATTGCCAGCGCCTTTGCCGCGCCGTCCTTGGCTTTCGTGGCGGCGGCTGCGGTCGCCGGATCGATGCCTTCGGGGACTGCGAAGTCGGCGAGCGCCTTCAGCGAGCCCGCCGCCTTCGTCTTGGCGGCATCGAATGCTTCGGTCGCCGGACCCTTGCCGTCCGCAAAGAGCGCCTTAAGTTGCGTGAGAGACTGACCTGCATCGGCCGAGAGACGGCCGAGCTTCTCGGTCGTAGCCGCCGTGTCGGCAGCCGCGTTCCGTGCGCTCTTGCCGGCTTCTTCAACCGTGTTCTTGACCTCGGAGCCTGCTTGATTGATGGCATCGCCGATTTTCGATGGGTCTTCGCCGATCCGGGGCATGACCACGAAGACCATCAGAAGGATCGCAACTGCAAGCACTGCGAAAGCCAGCAAGCCGGCACGATTTCTCATCATTCACTCTCCCCAGACGGCAAATGTGCCGTAGTACTAAAAATTGCTAGCGATTCCCGTTGCTTTTCACAAGCATTCAAAGCAATGACGCAGGCTCAACGCGCAGCTTTTCTGTCATTTTCCTTGACTGCGCAGGCATGGAATAGTTGTTTTCCCATATGAGCGATCAATCTCATTCAATTCAGTCCATCTGTGTCTACTGCGGGTCGAGGCCCGGACGGGATACGGCATACATGGCCGCCGGGCGCGCGCTCGGCAAAGAAATCGCCGAATACGGCCTGCGGCTCGTCTATGGCGGCGGCACCAAAGGCATCATGGGTGCTGTTGCGAGCGGCGTGCTTTCCAATGGGGGGCAGGTGACCGGCATCATCCCCGAATTCCTGATCGACATGGAGGCGACGCGCCATTCCCTCGGCCAGCTCAACGAGCTCATTGTAACGCCGGACATGCATGCGCGCAAACATCTGATGTTCGAGCGTTCCGACGCCTTCGTGGCGCTGCCGGGCGGGATCGGCACGCTGGAGGAAATCGTCGAGATCATGACCTGGGCGCAGCTTGCCCGTCACGAAAAACCGATGGTCTTCGCCAACATCAAAGGCTTCTGGGACCCGATGATGGAACTGATGAAGCACATGACGGATGAGGGTTTCGTGCACACCGCCCATCGCGTGCAGCCGCTCGTCATCGACGACGTCTCCGGCATCGTTCCAGCCATCATGGCGCAGGCAGCGGAACTCGCTGCCGACCGTGAGGGCGAGGATGCAGTGATTTCGAAGATGTGAGGCGGGCGCTCAGCGCCCGCGCGTTGCGTTCAGCATTGACCACGTATAGAGCACGAGGCCTGCCCAGATGAGCGGGAAGGCGATCATGCGCGCTGTATCCAGCGGTTCGTGGAAGACGAAGATCGCGATCAGGAAGATCATCGTCGGCGCGATGTACTGCATGATGCCGATCGTCGAGAGCTTCAGAAGCTTTGCGCCGTTGGCGTAGATCATCAGCGGTGCGGCAGTGACGATACCGCAGCCGAAGAGCAGTGCTGTATCGCTGAAGCCGGTCTGAACGAAGTGGCCTTCGCCACTGAAGAACTCCAGATAGACGATGTAGAGGACGGCCGGAACGCTGAGAATCAGTACCTCGAGCAGGAAGCCCTGGTTGGGGCCAAGCGGCAATGTCTTGCGGAAGAAGGCATAGAAGGCCCAGCTGAAGGCGAGGGTCAGCGCCACCCACGGAAGCCCGCCGCCATCGACGGCGAGAACGACAACGGCAATGGCCGCCAGGCCGATTGCGACGATCTGAGCCGGGCGCAGCTTCTCCTTGAGCAGCACCGAGCCCATGAAGATGCTGATCAGCGGGTTGATGAAATAGCCCATGGCGGCATCGAGCGAATGTCCGGCGCCGATCGCCCAGACATAGGTACCCCAGTTGACGGTGATGAGTGCCGCCGTCAGCGCAGCCATTGCGAGCATGCGCGGCGAGCGCAGCGCGTCACGGATTTCCTGCGTACGTCCGAGCGCGAACAGCACGAGGCCGGCGATCGGAACAGACCAGAGAACGCGATGCGCAATCACCTCGGCCGGCGAAATATGCGCCAGCGCCTTCATGTAGATCGGCAGGAATCCCCAAAGAAGATAAGCCGTCAGCGCAAAGGCGAAACCGCGCGCACTATCTTCGTTTTTGATGGCGGGAGGGCTCGCTTCGGCAGACATCAGGTGTTTCCAGCTTTGTTCTTCTTCCGATCTCGATTAGCTTAAGTGCCGTGAATAGACCAATTCATTTCGGTGAATGGATTGTCAGCGCTTTTGAGGCGGACGCATGGCTTTCGAGGATGAGCCGCCATACCGGCAGATTTATGCCCGCCAGATATTGGCGAAGGCAGGTGTTGCGAAGAACGACAGGCTACTTGCAGCCCTTGCCAAAGTGCCGCGTGAAAAATTCGTCGGTCCGCCGCCCTGGCTCTACAACGACTTCCGCCATTATCGGGAAATGGCTTCCACCGATCCGGTCGTGCTTTATCAGGACTTGTTGATAGGTCTCAATACCAGGCGTGGGGTCAACAACGGCATGCCCTCCCTTCACGCGTCCGCCCTGAATACGCTTGGAATTCGGGAGGGCGAGACGGTTGCCCATCTGGGTGCCGGGACGGGCTATTACACTGCGATCATTGCCGGACTCGTCGGCTCCTCTGGCAAGGTCGTCGCCGTCGAATACGACGAAGCGCTGGCCGAAAAGGCGCGGGAAAACCTTTCCGGTTATCCCAATATCGAGGTCGTGCAGGGCGATGCGGCCAAATGGCCGAAGGAAGACGCCGACGTCATCTACGCCAATTTCGCGCTCGACCATCCGCCGGCCGCCTGGATCGAAAACCTGGGCGTGAGTGGGCGGTTGTTGTTTCCGCTCGGAATCCCCGCGGTCGAAAATGGCAGAGCGACCGGCTTCACCCGTTCGGCAGGCTTCCTGCTTATAGAGCGGCGCGCCAGAGGTTTTGGCGCGCGCTTCATCCAGCCGGTCTCCTTCGTCTGGGCGGAGGGCCAAGAACCTCCGCCGGCCGGTCGCCATGACGGTCTGGCGGAAGCCTTCCGCAGCCGCCGGCTGTTGCAGGTTCGCAGTTTCCGCTGGCGGACCGCCCCCCAAGGCGAAGAGTGTTACGGCGAACAGGAGTGGGGGCTCTCTTTCGAGGAGCCGTGATCTTCACTCCGCCGCGATCTTGCCCGCCAGCTGCCGGTTCTTCATCAGCTTGTAGATCACGGAATCCATCAGCGCCTGGAACGAGGCGTCGATGATGTTTTCCGACACGCCCACCGTCCACCAGCGCAGGCCGTCGCTGTCGGTGGATTCGATCAGTACACGCGTGATGGCTTCGGTGCCGCCGTTGAGGATACGCACCTTGAAGTCGGCGAGAACCAGGTCGTCGATTTCGTGCTGGTACTTGCCGAAATCCTTGCGTAGCGCCAGGTCGAGCGCGTTGACCGGGCCGTCGCCTTCCGCCACCGACATGATCGTGTGGCCGTCGATCACCATCTTCACGACGGCTTCCGAGACGATCTTCACCCGCCCGTGCGAGTCGAAGCGGCGCTCGACCATCACGCGGAATCCTTCGATCGAGAAGAATTCCGGGATGGTGCCAAGCGTGCGGCGGGCCAAAAGCTCGAAGCTCGCATCCGCCCCCTCATAGGCGTAGCCGGAAGCTTCGCGCTCCTTGACGATGGAAATCAGCCGGTCGAGCTTCGGATCGTCCTTGGCGACCTCGATGCCCCGGCGTTTCAGAGCATTAATGAAATTCGCCTTGCCGCCCTGGTCGGAGACCATGACCTTGCGGAAATTGCCGACGCTTTCCGGCGGCACATGCTCGTAGGTGCGCGGGTCCTTGAGCAGAGCGGAGGCATGGATGCCCGCCTTGGTGGCGAAGGCCGAAGCGCCGACATAGGGCAGTTGATGGTCCGGCGAGCGGTTCAGAAGCTCGTCGAAGGCGTGGGAAAGCCGGGTGAGGTTCACCAGCCGCTCGGCATCGATCGTGGTTTCGAAGCGGGTGCTGTAGGTGTCCTTCAGGGCCAGCGTCGCGATCAGCGTCACCAGGTTGGCATTGCCGCAACGCTCGCCGATGCCGTTGAGCGTCCCTTGGATCTGGCGCACGCCGGCCTCGACGGCCACAAGCGAATTGGCGACCGCCTGGCCCGTATCGTTATGCGCATGGATGCCGAGACAGTGACCGGGAACGCCTGCCGCAATCACGGCATCGACGATCGCGTGGATCTCGGGCGGCTGCGCGCCGCCATTGGTGTCGCAGAGCACGACCCAGCGGGCACCCGCTTCATAGGCGGTCTTGGCGCAGGCGAGCGCATAGGCTGGATTGGCCTTGTATCCATCGAAGAAATGCTCGCAATCAACCATCGCCTCCTTTCCGGCGGCGACGGCTGCCTTCACGCTTTCGGCGATGCATGCGAGGTTTTCCTCGTTGGTGCATCCGAGCGCGACCTTGACGTGATAGTCCCAGCTCTTGGCGACGAAACAGATCGCATCGCTCTTTGCCTGCAACAGCGCTGCGAGGCCCGGATCATTGGAGGCTGAAACACCCGGCCGCTTAGTCATGCCGAAAGCGACGAATGCCGCTTGGCTGGTGCGCTTCTCTGCGAAGAAGGCGGTGTCCGTCGGGTTCGCGCCCGGATATCCGCCCTCGATATAATCGAGGCCGAACTCGTCCAGCATGGTCGCAATCGCAATCTTGTCCTCGACCGAGAAGTCGATCCCGGGCGTTTGCTGCCCGTCGCGGAGCGTCGTGTCGAAGAGGTAGATTTTTTCTCTGGTCACCGAGGTGCCTCCGAAGCATTTGATCTTATGCCGTGCGGCTCATCCCCCTCCGCCGGCAGAGCCGACATCTCCCCTAAAAGGGGGAAGATTGAGAATATGCGGCGTCTCTCGCCCGCTGCATCGATGGTTGCATGAGCGGGTGCGGACAGCCGATCTTCCCCCTTGTGGGGGAGATGCCCGGCAGGGCAGAGGGGGGTATCCACGACGCGCATCATAGGCCTTTATTTCCCTGCAAACCTGTCCGTTGCCCGGATCAGTTGATCCAGGATGCCGGGTTCGGAAAATGCATGGCCCGCACCTTCGATCAGGTGGAATTCCGCCTTCGGCCAGGCCTTGTGCAGCGCCCAGGCGAAGCGGGCGGGGCAGGGCATGTCGTAGCGACCATGCACGATGACGCCCGCAATATCCTTGAGCTTGTGCGCCTCGCGTATGAGTTGGCCTTCCTCCAGCCAGCCGGCATTGACGAAGAAATGGTTCTCGATGCGGGCGAAGGCATAGGCGAACTCGGCCTCCTCGAACTTGCCGCTAGTCGACGGCTCGGGCAGCAGCGTGATCGTCTCGCCTTCCCAGATGCTCCAGGCATGCGCGGCTTTGAGCGCGATTGCCTTGTCGTCGCTCGTCAGGCGGCGGTGATAGGCCTGCATCATCTCGTGACGCTCGTCCGGCGGAATGGGCGCAATGAAGCGTTCCCACTTGTCCGGGAACATTTCCGAAACGCCGAACTGATAGTACCAGTCGAGTTCCGCTTTCGTGAGCGTATAAATGCCGCGCACGATGAGTTCGGAGACCCGCTCGGGATGCTTTTCGGCATAGGCGAGCGCCAGTGTCGAGCCCCAGGAGCCGCCGAAGATCTGCCATTTCTCGGCCCCAGCCATATCGCGCAGCCGCTCGATGTCGGCAACGAGATGCCACGTCGTGTTGGCGTTCAGATCCGCATGCGGCGTGGATTTGCCGCAGCCGCGCTGGTCGAACAGCGTCACGTCGTAGAGCGCCGGGTCGAAGAGGCGGCGATGCACGGGCGAAATGCCGCCGCCAGGGCCGCCGTGCAGGAAAACGGCGGGTTTGGCGCCCGGCGTTCCGCAGCGTTCCCAGTAGATCACATGGCCGTCGCCGACATCGAGATGGCCCGAAGCATAGGGTTCGATTTCAGGATAGAGGGTACGCAGCACTTCGGTCATATCTTCAAGCCTTTCGCGGGCCATACGTCGGTGTCGTGGTCGGGATGCTGGAAGGAGATGATCTGCTCCTGCCGGGCATAGTAATCGGGATCCCGGTGAACCGGTGTGTCGAAGATCGTTTCGACCCAGGGCAGACGCCAGTCGTAATTCACTTGGATCTGCGGCGCGAGATCGCTGCGGTCGTCGAAGGTGCCGATCGCAAGCTCCAGCCCGCCGGGATGCCGGTAGGTCATCGGCGTGCCGCTACTGCTGCAGAAACCGCGGTCGATATTGATCGAGGACTGGAAATAGCTCGGCTCGCCACGCGTCCACTCCACGCCCTCCTCCGGCGCGGTAATGAGCGCCGAAAAGAAGCCGCCGAACTGCTTCTGGCACATGCGGCAATGGCAGATAGACGGACGCCCCAGCTTGCCGCTGATACGAAAGCGTATGGCGCCGCATTGGCACCCGCCTGTTCTGATAGGTTCGCTCATGTCTGTGCTCCGAATGGCCAGTGGTTCGTATCGTGATCGGGATGCTGATGATTGCTGGCCGCGATCGCTTCTTCGCGCTCCGAGCTCCCGGCGTCGGGCTCTACCGGCAGGGCGTCCAGCGCGTGAAACCAGCTCATCTTGCGATCAGTATTCGATTGCATCACCGGCCTGACCGCATCGGGATCGTCCAGCGAGCCGAGCGTAATGTTGACGGACTCGGCACTCGGTATGTCGTAGAAGAGTGGCGTGCCGCAATCGCCGCAGAAGCCGCGGCGCACGAGATCGGAAGAGCGAAACCACTTCGGTTTTCCGCGCGTCAACGCAAAATCCGTTCGCATGACCGCCCCGAGCGGCAGGAAATAGTTGCCCGCCGCCTTCTGGCACATGCGGCAATGGCAGATATGCGGATAGCCGAGTTCGCCCGCCGCGCGATAGCGCACTGCGCCGCATTGGCATCCGCCGCTATGGCTTGTTCCCGCCGTCACTTGCGCTCCTCTGGCCATTCTGTCGTGTCGTGATCTGGATGCTGATAGGAGACGATCTCACTGATGAATGGGGCTGTCTCGACGTCGTCTTCCGTACGTGTGCCGGGAAGCTCGTGCAGTTTGTCCGTGAACGGCAGCTTGCCTTCGATGCCGTACTGGATCGTCGGCGGCAGAAGAGCCGGATCATCGAACGCGCCAGCTGCAATCGCTATCCCATCCGGCGCCTCATAGGTCAGCGGTGTGCCGCAATCGCCGCAGAAGCCGCGGTCGACGAAATTGGAGGAACGGAATGTCTTCCGCTCGCCGCGCGTCCACTCGAAATCAGCCCCGCGCACGGAAACAAGCGGCGCATAATAGCCGCCGAACGCCTTCTGGCACATGCGGCAATGGCAGATCGACGAATGCGAAAGCTCGCCTTCCACCCGGAATCGGATCGCACCGCACTGGCAGCCGCCGGTGTAGACGGTCATCGACACTTCCTCCCGTTTGGCATGGGTGGTGAAAAGACCCCTTCCAACCCTCCCCACAAGGGGGAGGGCTGGTTCGCGCCGCCGCGGTCATTCTCAGCGGCAACCTCGGTGGATGCTGCATGCTCGACAGGGGTGTTGCTGCGAAGCGGCATGGCGCAGTAACCCCTCCCACTTGTGGGGAGGGGTTTGGAAGAGGCATTTCCCGATAACACTGACCTCACCGCCTCACCTCCCAGGTCGTCACGCGCTCGCCGCTGACGGCATCTTTGCCGTCCTTGAGCTGGATGCCCTCGGCAAGCAGTGTCTCTCGGATCTTGTCGGCCTCAGTGAAGTTTTTCGCCTTCAAGAGTTCAAGGCGGGCGCGCACCCGCCTGTCGATCTCGGCGGCGACCGCCTCATCCACTTCCGTTTCCTTCGGCTCCACGCCGAGAAGGGCAGCGCTCGCTGCGAAGGCGGCGGCGTTGCCGGACTGCGCCAGGGCATGAAGCGCCTGAACGGCGGCGACGGTGTTCAGGTCGTCGGCAAGCGCGTTCAGTACTGCCGCGTCCGGCGACGCGTCGCCGGCATCCGCCGCTGGCCACTTCGCCAGCAGGCGTTCGGCCTCTTCTAGCCGCTTGATCGAAAAATCGATCGGCTCGCGGTAATGCGTCATCAGCATCGCAAGCCGCAAGACTTCGCCCGGCCACTTCCGGCCGCCGAATTTTTCGGTGTGCAGCAGCTCGTAGATGGTGACGAAGTTGCCCTCGGATTTCGACATCTTGCGGCCCTCGACCTGCAGGAAGCCGTTGTGCATCCAGACATTCGACATCACATCCGTGCCGTGGGCGCAACGAGACTGGGCGATCTCGTTTTCGTGGTGTGGGAAGATCAGGTCCAACCCGCCGCCGTGAATATCGAAGACCTCGCCGAGATAGCGCTGGCTCATCGCCGAGCATTCGATATGCCAGCCCGGACGGCCGCGGCCCCAAGGGCTTTCCCAGCCGGGTTCGTTATGGCTCGAAAGCTTCCAGAGAACGAAGTCGCCGGGGTTCTTCTTGTGCGCATCGACGGCGACGCGCGCGCCCGCCTGTTGCTCATCGAGATTGCGCTTCGAAAGTGCGCCGTAATCCGCCATGGATTTCGTGTCGAACAGCACTTCGCCCTCCGCCTGATAGGCGTGGCCCTTGGCAATCAGCTTTTCGATGATCTCGATCATCTGCGCGATGTTTTCGGTCGCGCGCGGCTGGATGGTCGGATCAAGGCAGCCGAGAGCCGTGGCATCTTCGAGATATTGCGTCTCGGTTTTTTCGGTGACCAGGCGGATAGCCTCGTTCAGCGGCAAGCCGGGGTGGTCGCGCAGAGCCCGCAGGTTGATCTTGTCGTCGACGTCGGTGATATTGCGCGCATAGGTAACGTGCTCGGCGCCATAGACGTGCCTAAGCAGCCGGAACAGCACGTCGAAGATGATGGCGGGTCGCGCATTGCCGATATGGGCGTAGTCATAAACCGTCGGGCCGCAGACGTACATGCGGACGTTTAGCGGATCGATGGGCTTGAAGACCGTCTCCTCGCGCGTCAGCGTATTGTATAGCTTGATTTCCGGCTTCTTCAGTTCCGGCTGGCCGGCCATGTTTATTCTCCCAAAATGCAATGATCCGAAAAATACCGCCGCCGGCGGGCCGGGGCGTTTCTCATCTTTGGGTATTTGGGAGACGAAAACGGCCAGGCCAGCGAGCGCGCTAGCGAATAATCTTCCGGCAGATAATGCAGGTAACCGTTTTCATGGCGGGTTTTATGGCGCGGGAACGATGTTTGGTCAAGTGCTGCGTAAGCGACGAGCGTCGCGAACGCAAGTGCAGGGCTGGCATGGCAAATCATCCGCCATCTTTCCAGTGCAAGCCTTTTCTAGCCAAAGACGGAAGCGGTGGAGCGAGAGAGCATCAGTGAAGAAAGCAGTGCAACGAGCCGTCATCGGTGCGGCGATTCTAGCGGTCGCATCCGCTTCCTATTTGGCTTACGATTTCGGCATGATCCGCTTCAATCATCCATCCATCAAGGACTATCCGATCCAGGGCATCGACGTTAGCCACCATCAGGGCGACATCGACTGGAAGAAGCTCGCCGCTCAACTGAATGTCCGCTTCGCCATCATGAAGGCGACAGAGGGCGGGGATCATAAGGACACGCGATTTGCCCGGAACTGGCAGGCCGCAAAAGAGGCCGGCATCGTGCGCGGGGCATATCACTTCTTCACCTTTTGCCGTCCGGGCCGTGAGCAGGCGCAGAACGTACTGGAAACAGTTCCCAACGAGCAGGGCACGCTGCCCATTGCGATCGATCTCGAATTTGTCGGCAACTGCGACAAAATTCCGACGGTCGAGCAGCTGACCGCCGAGGTCAACGCCTTCCTGGCCGAGATCAGGAGCACACATCCGGGAAAGCCGATATTCTACGTCACGCAGGAATTCTTCGACCTATATCTGAAAGGCAACGAATCGAGCTTCCCGGATCATTATCTCTGGCTGCGCAGCGTATTCAAAGAACCTGAGCAGGAAAAATGCGGCCGCTGGTCGATATGGCAGTTTGCCGACAACGGCAAAGTCGATGGCATCGAGGGACCGGTTGACCTCAACGCGCTCTGCCCCACAGAAACGGGCCTTGCGGCGCTGTTCACTGAAACAGCCGGCCGGTAGTCGTTATTCCGGCAGCCGGTAATCTACGAGCCTGTTCTTTCGGACGATGAAGAGCTTGCCCGTCTCGGTTACATCCGGGCCGACGAGCGGTAGGATCGCCTTGGCGACTTCGGAAGGATGCGGCAGCGTCGCGGGATCTTCGCCGGGCACGGCCTGGGCGCGCATGGCGGTGCGGGTGGCGCCGGGATCGACGCTGGTGATGCGAAGACCCGTCGACCGACTTTCGCCGGCCCAGGTGCGGGCGAGCGCTTCGACCGCGGCTTTCGACGCGGAGTAGGGCCCCCAGAAAGGCCGGCATTTGTGAGCGGCAGCCGAAGAGATGATCACGGCGCGGCCGGCGTCCGAGCGCGTCAGCAGCGGATCGACGGAGCGGATCAGCCGCCAGGTGGCCGTGACGTTGATGTTCATCACCTTCTCGAAGGTCTTCGCCTCGATATGGCCGATCGGCGAGACGACACCGAGCACGCCGGCATTGGCTACGAGGATGTCGAGCTTGCCCCAGCGCTCGAAGATCGAGGCGCCGAGCGCGTCGATGGCGTTCATATCCGCAAGATCGAAAGGTACGAGTGTGGCGCTGCCGCCCGCAGCCTTGATCGCGTCGTCAAGCTCCTCGAGGCCGCCGACCGTGCGGGCGCAGGCGATCACGTGGGCTCCGGCCTTTGCCAATTCCAGTGCCGTGAAATAGCCGATGCCACGCGATGCACCGGTGACGAGTGCGATGCGGTTTTTGAGGTCGATGGTCATGATCGTGTCGTCCGTGTCGGTTGCGCGGAAACGCATCCCACCCCAATGCAATGAGGAAAAGAGGAGGCGCCGGCATTCATTCAGATTTATGAAGTCCCTTAACCGTTGCTGGCCATCACGGCGAGCTTGCGCACGTTGCTCGTGCTTTCCTTGTCGAGCAGCCGCGTCGGGTAGTCGCCGGTGAAATAGTGGTCGGTGAACTGCGGATTCTCGTTGTTGCGGTCTTCCCCGCCGACCGCACGATAAAGCCCGTCGATCGAGAGGAATTCGAGCGAATCGGCGCCGATGTAATCGCACATCGCCTTCAGACTGTTGTACTGGTTGGCAAGCAGCTTGTCGGCGTCCGGCGTATCGATGCCGTAGAAGTCCGGGAAATAGATCATCGGGCTTGCGACGCGGATATGGACTTCCTTGGCGCCTGCGTCGCGGATCATCTGGACGATCTTCAGAGAGGTGGTGCCGCGCACAATCGAATCGTCGACGAGGACGACGCGCTTGCCTTGGATCATCGCCCGGTTGGCCGAATGCTTCAGTTTGACACCGAAGGCGCGGATCTGCTGCGTCGGCTCAATGAAGGTACGGCCGACGTAGTGGTTGCGGATGATGCCGTATTCGAAAGGAATGCCGCTCTGCTGAGCGTAACCGAGCGCTGCCGGCGTACCGCCGTCGGGAACCGGCACGACGACATCGGCATCGACCGGGGCCTCCTTGGCGAGATTGATGCCCATGTTCTTGCGGGCGACATAGATGCTGCGGCCTCCGACGACGGAATCAGGGCGAGCGAAGTAAACAAATTCGAAGAGGCAGAGACGCTCCCGCTTCGGCGCTTCGGGCTTGCGGGCGTCGATGGTGATCGAGCCGTCTGGCTGGATTTCGCAGATGACAACTTCGCCGTTCTCGACGTCGCGGATGTATTTCGCGCCTATGATGTCGAGTGCACAGGTCTCCGAACAGAAGATCGGCTTGCCGTCGAGCTCGCCCATGACGAGCGGACGGATGCCGATCGGGTCGCGCGCGGCGATCAGCTTCGTGCGGGTCATGGCCAGCATCGAATAGCCGCCTTCCATCTGGCGGATCGCATCGATGAAGCGGTCAGAAGAGGAGGCCTGTTTCGAGCGGGCGATCAGGTGGAGGACGACTTCGGTATCCGAGGTCGACTGACAGATGGCGCCATCGGCAATCAGTTGACGGCGAAGCGTAAGGCCGTTGGTGAAGTTGCCGTTATGGGCGACAGCGATGCCACCGACTTCCAGTTCGGCAAAGAGCGGCTGGACGTTGCGGAGCGCCACTTCGCCCGTGGTCGAATAGCGCGTGTGGCCGATGGAGATGAAGCCTGGCAGCTTCGCGAGCGTTGCAGGATCGGTGTAGTGGTCGCCGACGAGCCCCATGCGCTTTTCGGTATGGAACTGGCGGCCGTCGAAGGTGACGATACCGGCTGCTTCCTGTCCGCGGTGCTGGAGGGCGTGAAGCCCGAGAGCCGTCAGCGTTGCTGCATCGGGATGGCCGAGAATGCCGAAGACGCCGCATTCCTCGTGGAGTGTATCTCCATCGAGTTCATCGTTGAGCGTGGAGGAATGGGACTGGTTCATTGATGCGGGCCTTTGCTCTCACAAGAATGGATCGGCTTTTCCATAGCATGATGCCGGATTCAGGCATTTTAAACGGCGGGGGCCCGGCAGAGCAAATGCCCGGCCGGACCCTTATGTCACGTCCCGCTCAAATGGCAATTGCCACGCGGCAGGTCAAGCTGTTGAACACTGTGTCAATTCGACTGCGGCTGCGCGCCGCCCGAGGGGGCTGCGCCACCTGCAGGCGCTGTATCATCCGCCGGGGCCTGTTCGCCGGCCGGTGCATTGCTGCCTTGCGTGCCTTCGGTCGGCGGCTGAACCTTCTCGAGCACGCTGGCTTTCACCATCTGTGCGAATTCCTCAGGCAGGACCGATTGCAGCTTTACGACCATCGAGTCAAGGAACGGCTTGGACTTGGCGTTGTTCACCCAAGAGGGCCGGTGATCGGCATCGACGAGCCAGTTCCAGAAGGCCACTGCCACGACGAGAAGCAGTATGCCGCGTGCCGCGCCGAAGAGGAAGCCCAAAGTACGGTCGAGCGCGCCGATCCGGCTGTCGATGATGAAATCGGCAATCTTCATGGTGATGAAGGAGATGACGATCAGCGCAATCAGGAACACGACGGCGGCGGAGCCGACGATCGCGATGCGATCATCATCGGTGTACCTCTTCGCGTAAGGCACGAGGTGCGGATAGAGGTAGTAGGCAGCGGCAGCCGAGCCGCCCCAGCTTGCGATCGACAGCACTTCGCGCGAAAAGCCGCGGACCATCGCCAGAACGGCGGAGAAGAGGACGACGCCGATGACAATACCGTCGAAAATCGTGATGGGCATATAAATTCAACTCCAGGACCGCCGCGTGGGTGATGCGGTTCGGTCGGGCCTCATTCGTGTGCATCCTATATCATCACCGTTCATGGCAATGAAAGGATCAAACCTCGTCTTCCACACGTCGTAGCGCACCTTTGGATCCGGCAATGCGCACGACCAGATCCGGCAGGCTCTCGATCTCGCTCCAGCGTCCGCCCGAACCCTTCGGCAAATCGACGGAGGCTGACGGAAGCAGCGCTGCAGAAAATCCCAGCTTCTCGGCTTCTTTGAGGCGCTGAGGGGTATGCGCAACCGGACGGACGGCCCCCGACAGGCTGACTTCGCCGAAATAGACGCAATCGGCCGGGAGAGCAATACCGGCTAGCGAGGAAACCAATGCCGATGCGACAGCGAGATCAGCCGCCGGCTCGCTGATACGATAGCCGCCGGCGACATTCAAATAGACGTCATGCTGGCCGAGCCGAACGCCGCAATGGGCCTCGAGCACCGCAAGGATCATCGAAAGTCTGGCGGAATCCCAGCCGACCACGGCGCGGCGCGGCGTTCCGAGCGATGTCGGCGCCACCAGCGCCTGCACTTCGACGAGGATCGGGCGTGTTCCTTCCATGCCGGCAAAGACCGCCGCTCCTGGCGACTTTTCATTGCGCTCGCCGAGGAAAAGTTCAGATGGATTGCCGACTTCACGCAGGCCGCCGTCGGACATTTCGAAGACGCCGATCTCGTCGGTTGGCCCGAAGCGGTTCTTGACCGTGCGTAGGATGCGGTAGTGATGGCCGCGGTCACCTTCGAAGTAGAGCACGGCGTCGACCATGTGTTCCACCACCCGAGGACCGGCGATCTGGCCGTCCTTGGTGACGTGGCCGACGAGAACCATGGCCGCTCCCGTCTGCTTGGCGAAGCGGATCATCGACTGCACGCCGGTGCGCACCTGCGTGACCGTTCCGGGCGCCGATTCCGCCAGTTCGCTCCAGAGCGTCTGGATCGAGTCGATGATGACGAGGTCGGGCCGCTTGCCGTCCGCGAGCGTCGCGAGGATATCCTCGACATTGGTCTCCGCGGCAAGCATCACGTCAGTATCGGCCGCGCGCAGGCGCTGGGCGCGTAACCGCACCTGCGCCACGGCCTCTTCGCCCGAGACGTAGATGATCTTGTGGCCGCGGCGCGAAAGCGCTGCTGCCGCCTGCATCAGCAGCGTCGACTTGCCAATGCCTGGATCGCCGCCGACGAGCACCGCCGAGCCGCGCACGAAACCGCCGCCGAGCGCCCGGTCGAGTTCCGAGATGCCGGTATGGATGCGCGGCGCTTCTTCGATCTCGCCGGAAAGCGCCGTCAGCGTCACCGGGCGGCCCTTCTTCGGCGTCCTTGCCGGTCCGCCGCCGATCCCGCCCATCGGGTCTTCTTCGACGATGGTGTTCCACTCGCCGCAGTTCTCGCATTTGCCCGCCCAGCGGTTGTGGATCGTACCGCAGCTCTGGCAGATGAATTGTGTCCTGGCCTTCGCCATCAATGATGCTTTCGTCCATGAGCGCCGGCGCGCCCGAATCAGATTTGCCCTAGATAATGGCTTGCGGGACCGATCAAAACTAATGATTTTCCCATCAGGCGCCCAAGTGGCAGCATGGAAGGATCATCCGACGGATCGCCAAATGCTCGATTATTCGCTCGCCCACTGGATCGCCTTCTTCACCGCCGCCGTGCTTTTGAACCTGTCGCCGGGTCCGGATATGGCTTTTATCCTCGGCCATACGATCAAAAGCGGCACGCGTGCCGGCTTTTCGGCTGTCTTCGGCATCTGGACCGGCGCCTGCCTGCACGCGCTCCTCGCAGCCTTCGGCCTTTCGGCGGTACTTGCCGCCTCTGCCATTGCCTTCTCGGCAGTGAAGTGGCTCGGTGCGATCTACCTCGTCTGTCTCGGCATCCAGGTCCTGCGGTCGAGCGGCGAGGGCGGCTTCGTCAAGGCGGAAGGCGAAAGGCTGGGCTCAGGACGGATCTACCGGCAGGGCGTGCTCGTTTCGCTGCTAAACCCGAAGGTTGCGATCTTCTTTCTCGCCTTCCTGCCGCAGTTCGTCGTCGAAGGCGCCGGGCCTGCCTGGCTACAGCTTTCGGTGCACGGCGGGCTGATTATCGTCGTGGCTGCCTTCATCGAGCCGCCGCTCATCCTGGCCGGAGGCCGGCTTGCCGATCTGATCAAACGCGACAGGAGGGTCGGCCTCTGGCTCGATCGCGGGCTTGGCGCGCTGTTCGTTGCCCTTGGCGTGCGGCTGGCCCTGACAAGCCGCTGAGCCGGACCTCATTCTTCGCTGACGTATTTTCGCTCATACCGCAACCCGACGCTTGCCAGCATTTCATAGCCGATCGTGCCTGCCGCCCGTGCCGCATCGTCAACGGGGATGTTCCTGCCGAAGAGCTCGATGTAATCGCCGGCACGGATGAGGTTTTCCGGTAGGTCGGTCACATCGAAGATGGAAAGATCCATGGTGATGCGCCCGGCGACCGGCACGGTGTAGCCCTCAAAGAAGCCTTGGCCGCCCTGCGGCACGACTTGGCGAAGCGGGACGCCGCCGCTCGACTGGCTTCGCATGTAGCCGTCGGCATAACCGGCGGAAACGATGGCGAGGCGGCTATCGCGGTCAAGCTTCAGCGCCCGGCCGTAACTCACGGATTCGCCAGCGCGCACGGTGCGGACCTGGATCACGCGGGCCTCCGCGGTCGCAACCGGCCGCATGGGGTTGGCCATGCCGCTCACCGCTTCGCCGCCGTAGATGGCAATGCCGGGGCGCGTCAGGTCGAAATGATAATCCTCGCCGAGAAAAATGCCGCCGGATGCTGCGAGGCTTGATTCGATACCTTCATATGCGGCGCTAACCTTGCGGAATGATTCGAGCTGCTGCTTGTTCATCTGCGATGACGGATCGTCGCCGCAGGCGAGATGGCTCATGACTAGAACCGGGGCGAAGCTGGCCGGACGGGAGACGTCATCAGCCAGCGCAAGCGCTTCGTCGATATGAAGGCCGAGCCGGTTGAAGCCGGTGTCGACATGCAGCGCGCAAGGGTAGTCGCCATACTCCGAAAGCACCGCCATCCAAAAGGCGAGCTGTTCCTCGGAGGAGACGACCGGCACGAGGTCGTTTTCAAAGAAGCGTCGCTCAGTGCCTGGCCAGACGCCGGCGAGCACGAAGATGCGTGCATCGGGCGCGTAGAGGCGCAGCGTCACGCCCTCATCGACCGTTGCGACGAAGAAGTCGCGGGCACCCGCGATGTAGAGCGCTTCCCCAGCGTCCTCGATGCCCATGCCATAGGCGTCCGCCTTCACAACCGCGGATGCGCGCGCCCTTTTGGAGCGCCGTGCCATGTCCCGCCAGTTTTCCGTCAGCGCAGTCAGGTCGACAGTCAGACGCACGCCGGCGGAAGCAAACCTGTCTTCTTCGGAGGCGGCGGAAATTTCAGTCATGAATCCACATTAAAAAAACGGCCGGAGATGAGTCTCCGGCCAGTCTAAAGGTCAATTTGGTCAATAGGAAG
Source organism: Rhizobium mongolense USDA 1844 (assembly GCF_000419765.1). GTDB lineage: Bacteria > Pseudomonadota > Alphaproteobacteria > Rhizobiales > Rhizobiaceae > Rhizobium > Rhizobium mongolense. Next base: position 199,389 of record NZ_ATTQ01000005.1, read on the forward strand.
TCCGCCGCCGCACTGCAGCAAGAAATGGAATTGCTAGTGTTCCTCGTACTGAATGAAGGACGGGTCGGCGAGGTCGGCAAAGCGCGTGAACTCCGCCTGGAAGGCAAGCTTTACTGTTCCGGTCGGTCCGTGACGCTGCTTGGCGATGATGACGTCCGCCGTGCCCTTCACCTTGTCGAACAGCGCTTCCCACTCCGCATATTTCGGATCAGCCGGATCGCGGGGTTCCATGTTCTTGACGTAATATTCCTCGCGGAACACGAAGAGCACGACGTCGGCGTCCTGCTCGATCGAGCCCGATTCACGCAGGTCGGAGAGCTGCGGGCGCTTGTCGTCGCGGCTTTCGACCTGACGCGAAAGCTGTGAGAGCGCGATGATGGGAACGTTCAGTTCCTTGCCGAGGGCTTTCAGGCCGGTGGTGATCTGGGTGATTTCCTGGACGCGGTTCTCGTTCGACTTGCCCGAGCCGGTCATCAGCTGCACGTAGTCGACGACCAGCACGTCGAGGCCGCGCTGGCGCTTAAGCCGCCGGGCGCGGGCGGCAAGCTGGGCGATGGAGATGCCGCCGGTCTGGTCGATGTAGAGCGGCACCTTCTGCATCATCATCGAGCAGGCGACGAGTTTTTCGAAGTCCGCGTCGTTGATGTCACCGCGGCGGATTTTCGAGGAGGAGACTTCCGTCTGCTCGGAGATGATGCGGGTGGCGAGCTGCTCCGACGACATTTCGAGCGAGTAGAACCCGACGACGCCACCGTTCTTCGCCTTCATGCTGCCGTCGGATTGGACTTCGCCCTCATAGGCGGCGGCGATATTGTAGGCGATATTGGTCGCAAGCGAGGTCTTGCCCATCCCCGGACGTCCGGCAAGGATAATCAAGTCGGAGCGCTGCAGTCCGCCCATCTTCGAATCGAGCGAATGAATGCCGGTCGAAATGCCCGAGAGGCCGCCGTCGCGTTCCTTGGCGACTGCCGCCATGTCGATCGCCAGCGCCACGGCGTCGTTGAAGGCCTGGAAGCCGCCGTCGTAGCGGCCATTTTCGGCAAGCTCGAAGAGGCGGCGCTCGGTATCTTCGATCTGCGTCTGCGGCGGCATGTCGAGCGGCGCGTCATAGGCGATGTTGACCATGTCCTCGCCGATGGTGATCAGCGCCCGGCGCAGCGCCAGATCGTAGATCGCGCGCCCGTAGTCCTCGGCGTTGATGATCGTCACGGCTTCGCGGGCAAGGCGCGCGAGATATTCGGAGACAGTCATGTCGCCGACCTTCTCGTCGGCCTTCAGGAAGGTCTTGATCGTCACTGGATTGGCGATCTTGCCCATACGGATGATGTCGCCCGCGACTTCGAAAATCTTGCGGTGGAGCGGTTCATAGAGATGAATCGGCTTCAGGAAGTCGGACACCCGGTAATAGGCGTCGTTGTTCATCAGGATGGCACCCAAAAGCGCCTGCTCGGCTTCGATGTTGTTAGGTGCTTCGCGGTAATGCTGCTCCGCTGCAGCAACGGCGGTAATCTTTCGCGCGGCGTCGTTCATCTTGATCCGTTCTGTCTTTTCCGTTCCCGGATTTGAAGGCTCGCCAAGGCAAATGCAAGTGCAGCTCAGCAACAGCCTTGGGCCTGTCGTGAAATCCGTAACGCTTTGCACATTGTTCGACTTCTCCACAGCGCTGATGGCCGCCAGGGAGAAAATATTGCCGATGTCACCTTGAGGACACGGCATAAAGACCGCGACTCATTCCAACCGATAATATTTTAGCCTGGATGCCTTGAGCGTGGCACTTGAAAAGACGTCTGAACTCAATTAGACAGAGGAAATATAATTAGTGCGCTAACTAAATAATGGGGAATCTATGGCGAATATGCTTCTCAGGCGGGAACTCATTGAGGACATCGCTGCGTTTACCCGAAAATTGAGAGCGACGTTCGATTCCCTCGTGCGTGAGAGAAACATGACACTGCCGCGCGCGCGAGTCTTTTTTACGCTCAACAAGAAGGACGGCATCAATCAGCGAGAACTGGCCGAACGGCTGGAACTCGAAACGCCGACGCTGGTCCGGATCCTGGACGCAATGGAGGCGCAAGGCTTCGTGGAACGCCGCGTCGCCGGTTCCGATCGGCGCGCCAAGGAGATCTACATAACGGATGCGGGAAGGGCCGTCGCCGGTGAGGTCGAGGATCTCGCCGCAGAGGTGCGCGCCCGGGTCGTCGCCGGCATTTCCGAAAGTGACTTGAGGACGACGCTGAGTGTCATCCGCGCCATGCAGGCAAACCTCCTGGCAGTTCGGGGGCAATGAGAACCGCCGCCAACTGACAAATGCAAGAAGCCCGGCCTGGAGCCGGGCTTCTGCTTTGTGAAGTATGCTTGCGAAGCTTATGCTTCGTCTTCGGCGTTGCCGTCGGCATCCGGATCGAAGAAGTCTTCCGCGCGAAGGGCGTCTTCATCAACGCCGTAGATGGCGTCGACGGAGGTGAGCGTCTCGCCCTTTGCCTGGCGCTCGGCTTCGTCGGCGGAGCGGGCAACGTTGAGATTGACGTGGATTTCGACTTCGGCGTGAAGCTGCAGTTCGACCTTGTGGATACCGATCGCCTTGATCGGCGTGTTCAGGTGAACCTGGTTGCGGCCGATGTTGAAGCCTTCGGCGGCCAGGATTTCAACGACGTCGCGGGCAGCAACCGAGCCGTAGAGCTGGCCTGTTTCGCCGGCAGAACGAACGACGATGAAGGACTTGCCGTCGAGGACATCGGCGACCTTCTGGGCTTCCGACTTGCGTTCGAGGTTGCGGGCTTCGAGCGTTGCGCGTTCGGATTCGAAACGGGCCTTGTTGGCGGCGTTGGCGCGCAGTGCCTTGCCGAGCGGCAGGAGGTAGTTGCGTGCAAACCCGTCGCGAACCTTGACGGTTTCGCCCATCTGGCCGAGCTTGGAGATGCGTTCGAGAAGAATGACTTCCATCTTCGTTTTCCTTTCGTGTCTCTAGGTTTTCTTGTCTGTGGATTGAGGGGCATCGGCATTCTTGTTCGGGGTCAGGGCAATCGCCTTGCGCGTATCGGACAGACCGACGATAAGAATGAAAAAAACTGGCAGCATCAGAACGAGCGATGCCAGGTAGCAGAGGACGAGCGCCGGCAGGCGCCAGTCCTTGCCGCGCGTGCGGAAATGCAGCGCGGCGAAGCCGGAAAGCAGGAAGCCGGCGCCAAAGGTGCCGACGACAGTTGCTCCGATCATCGCCGGAACGCCGCCGAAGAAGGTGGCGGCAAGACCAGCGAGGAAGACGAAGATCGCGTTGCGGTTCATGCGCAGCGCCGACGGAATGTCTTCGCGCGGGCGAAGCGCGCGGCCCGACGCATTCACGATGCGTGCCGCGATATAGTAGGCCGCAAACAGCATCAGCACCCACATCGCGCCCTGAATGGCTGGCAGCATCAGGAGCAGCAGCGACTTGGTCTGCGCGGTGGCCGTGTCATTGAAAGTGAAATCCGGCTGTTGCTGCGCAAAGGAACCGAAAAGTGCGTCGACCATCTGGCCGATAAGTTCCGGGCCATAGCCGATCATGTAGCCGGTCACGATGACGGCGAGCGTCACCAGGCCGCAGAGATGCAGCAGGATGTCGGAGAGCGGATACCAGGCCGTCAGGTGTTCCGGGCCGCCGAGCTCGGCGGCGGGGCGGGCAAGGTTTGCCAGGTGGCTGATCCAGCCGGCGGGAATCAGCGTCACCAGCGTCATCATCAGCGCGAAAGCCGGAGAGCCGGCGACAGCACCGAAGGCGGCAGCGGTGACGACGGCAGAGATTGCCGCGGCATTGCCCCAGCCGAGACCCACGAGAAGGATGGGAAGGGCGGAAGCGGCGTAGAGCAGGGCGCTGAACGACAACTGGACGCTCGCGCCGAGCGCCAGGAGCGCGGCGGTCAATCCGGCGAGCGCGCCGGTCAGCAGCCTCTTGAAGTTCATTTTGGTCACGTCGCTGTCCTGCTTCATCAAGCAGTTAGAGGATGTATCCTGAATCAAATTCAGAACACCGCCTCAACATGGGTTTTCACGATTCCGATCCGCGCCCATCGCGGAAGGGACGCGACCCTCTGGTTTGGGACCAGAGGGTCGCGATAGCAAATTAAGCCACGACGTAAGGCAGCAGGCCGAGGAAGCGGGCGCGCTTGATCGCCTGGGCGAGTTCGCGCTGCTTCTTCTGCGACACAGCCGTGATGCGGGACGGAACGATCTTGCCGCGCTCGGAAATGTAACGCTGCAGAAGACGGACGTCCTTGTAGTCGATCCGCGGAGCATTCGCGCCCGAGAACGGGCAGGTCTTGCGGCGGCGGTGGAACGGGCGGCGGACCGGAGCGGAGGAAGCTTCAGACATATCTCAAATCTCCTTATACGCGGTCTTCGCGCGGACGGCGCGGACGGTCTTCACGGTCGCCGAAGCCACCTTCACGCGGCGGGCGCGGGCCACGGTCGAAACCGCCTTCGCGCGGGCCACGGGCGCCGTCACGCGGGCCGCGGTCGTCGCGGTCGCGCTTCTGCATCATGGCAGACGGGCCTTCTTCGTGCTTTTCGACAGCGAGCGTCATGTAACGCAGAACATCTTCGCTGATGCGCATCTGGCGTTCCATTTCCTGGACGGCCGCTGCCGGTGCATCGATGTCCATCAGGGCGTAGTGAGCCTTGCGGTTCTTCTTGATGCGGTAGGTGAGGGACTTAAGACCCCAGTTTTCGATGCGCCCGACTTTGCCGCCGTTAGCTTCGATCACGCCCTTGTACTGTTCTACGAGGGCATCGACCTGCTGAGCGGAAATATCCTGCCGGGCAAGGAATACATGTTCATAAAGAGCCATGACAGCTTTGCCTTTCTTGCGTTGGTTCAACCCGATATTCGGCGGCTAAGCCTCAACGACTGCTCCTGATTGGGCTGAACCCAGGCAAGAAAAGCGTTTCCGAGACGGTCGAGAGCGGAGACACGGGAGGCTGGAACGCTTCCGTTCCGAACGATTTCCGAGGAAACCGGCCCTCCGTTCAGCCACCAGCCAGAAGACCGGGTTTGCGAACAGGGGCGCTTATACGGATTTTTCTGCGTAAGGCAAGGGTTCGGCTGCAATTAAGCAGGGCCATCTGCCGTTTGCAGTCATCTTGAGGGCAAATTCTGCACATGTCAGAAAGGAGTTGTCCATGGCCGAACGTCGGGCTTTTCGTTCGCAGCGCCCAGCAATGATCTCGCCCACAGGCTTGCGCGCCGTCAAAACCGTTCTATCGCGATACAGTCGTGGGCGCGCTGGAATTCGATGAGATCCGACAGGCCAGGAACCTGCTCCGGCATTGAACCCGCTCCGGCTTTCTATGAGCGCTTGGCCGAAGGGATGCGACAGACACCGACCTGGAAGCGGTCATCACCGTAGCGCTGGAAACAGATGTTCCGCGCTTGGTTTATCCGAAGCCCGGAGCACTCGTCACAGCGGCATCGGATACCGCCGGTGGACCTTTTCGATCTCGGAGAGGACGTCGCTCGAGAGTTTAACCTCGACGGCGCTCAGGTCGATCTTCAGCTGGTCCATCGTCGTTGCGCCGATGATGACGGAGGTCATGAAGCGGCGGGTGAGGCAGAAGGCAAGCGCCATGGCTGCCGGATCAAGCCCGTGCTTCGCTGCAATCTCGACACAGGCCCTGGTGGGCGCTTCCTGCAGCGGCTGCAACCGGCCGCCGAGATCGCCGTTGATCGTCGCGCGCGATCCTTCTGGCCTGGCGCCATCGAGATATTTTCCGGTGAGCAGGCCAGCCGCAAGCGGTGAATAGGCGAGCAGGCCGACATCCTCGTGATGCGACAGTTCCGCCATGTCCAGGTCGAAGTGGCGGTAGAGCAGGCTGTATTCGTTCTGGATGCTGGCGACGCGTGGAAGGCCCTTCTGCTCGGAGAGCGTCAGGTATTTCTGCGTGCCCCATGCAGTTTCATTGGACAGGCCGACGGCGCGCACCTTGCCTTCCTTCACGAGCATATCCATCGTCTCGAGGATATCGGTGATGTTGGCGACCGCCTTTGCGCGATCCTGCTTGAAGGGGTCGTAGTGCCAGTTCTGCCGGAAGTGGAAATGCCCACGGCTCGGCCAATGAATTTGGTAGAGATCGATGTAATCGGTCTGCAGCCGCTTGAGACTTGCTTCGACGGCATGCTTGATATTCTTGGCGTCGGCACCTTGGCCGCCCCGGATATAGGAACGTCCAGGCCCTGCGACCTTTGTCGCCAGCACGATGTCGTTGCGCTTGCCCGTCGTTGCGAACCAGCTGCCGATATAGTCCTCGGTGCGCCCCTGGGTTTCCGCTGAAAGGGGAGTTGTCGGGTAGAGCTCGGCGGTATCGAAGAAATTTACGCCGTTCTCGACGGCGTAATCCATCTGCTCATGCGCTTCGGTTTCGGTGTTCTGCGTGCCCCACGTCATGGTGCCGAGGCAGATTTGCGAAACGGAAATATCGGTGCGGCCTAATCTGTTAAACTTCATTGGAACCTTGAAAACGGATGAGCGGACGTAGCCGGGGAGGGCGGCGCAAATTTAGGCGTGAATTGCGCAAGCGCAAGAAAAAAATCGCGGCTTTTCGCGCCTGCAAAAGGCTCTGAGGTCCCTGGCAGCGCTATTGACTCTGCCCGCAAGAACGTCAATTGGAGGCGAAATAGTCCAAATTGACATAATAAGGGACATTAGATGACCGTCGCTTTCACATTTCCCGGCCAGGGAAGCCAGGCCGTGGGCATGGGCAAGGAACTCGCGGAAAATTTTTCCGAGGCCCGTTCCGTCTTCGAAGAGGTTGACGATGCGCTCGAAGAAAAGCTTTCAACAATCATGTTCGAAGGCCCGGAAGATACGCTGACGCTGACGGCCAATGCCCAGCCGGCGCTGATGGCGGTATCGCTTGCGGTGGTCCGTGTCCTCCAGGCGAAGGGTCTCGATCTCAAGTCGAAGGTGTCCTATGTTGCCGGTCATTCGCTCGGCGAATATTCCGCGCTCTGTGCCGCGGGCACCTTCTCACTCGCCGAAACCGCGCGTCTGCTGCGTATTCGCGGCAACGCCATGCAGGCTGCCGTTCCTGTCGGCGTTGGTGCCATGGCGGCGATCATCGGGCTGGAACATGCCGATGTCGTGGCCGTTTGCGAAGCTGCTTCGGCCGCTGGTGCCTGCCAGATCGCCAACGATAACGGCGGCGGCCAGATCGTCATCTCCGGCGAAAAGGCCGCGGTCGAAAAGGGCGCGGCACTGGCAACCGAGAAGGGCGCCAAGCGTGCGATCCTTCTGCCGGTTTCAGCTCCTTTCCACTCCTCGCTGATGGCGCCGGCTGCCGAGGCGATGCGCGAAGCGCTCGCGGGCGTTTCGAAGTCCAACCCGGTCGTGCCACTGATTGCCAACGTTCGCGCCGCGCCGGTGACAGACGCCGATGAGATTGCCAGGCTCCTCGTCGAGCAGGTCACCGGCCAGGTCCGCTGGCGCGAAACGGTAGAATGGTTTGCCGCAAACAATGTCACGACGCTTTATGAACTCGGCGCCGGCAAGGTGCTGACCGGCCTTGCGCGCCGCATCGACAAGACGGTGAACGGCATTGCCGTCAATACGCCCGCCGATATCGACGCGGCCGTCGCCGCCCTCATGGCCTGATTGGTTTCACCAGATATAAGGAACGCATCCATGCTCGATCTTTCCGGCCGCAAGGCGCTCGTTACCGGTGCATCCGGCGGCATCGGCGAGGAAATCGCCCGCATTCTCCACAAACAGGGCGCCGTCGTCGGCCTTCACGGCACGCGCGTCGAAAAGCTCGAAGCGCTGGCAAACGAGCTTGGCGACCGCGTCAAGATATTCCCGGCGAACCTCTCCGACCGTGACGAGGTCAAGGCACTCGGCGTCGGGGCCGAAGCCGAACTCGAAGGCGTCGATATTCTGGTGAACAACGCAGGCATCACCAAGGACGGCCTCTTTGTCCGGATGAGCGACGAGGACTGGGATAACGTCATCGAGGTCAACCTGACAGCGATGTTCCGCCTGACGCGCGAACTGACGCATCCGATGATGCGCCGCCGCTACGGCCGCATCATCAACATCACCTCGGTGGTCGGCGTCACCGGCAACCCGGGCCAGGCTAACTATTGCGCCTCCAAGGCCGGCATGATCGGCTTCACCAAGTCACTCGCCCAGGAGATCGCGACGCGCAACGTGACCGTCAATTGCGTCGCGCCGGGCTTCATCGAATCCGCCATGACCGGCAAGCTGAACGACAAGCAGAAGGAAGCGATCATGGGGGCAATCCCGATGAAGCGCATGGGCACGGGTGGCGAAGTGGCGTCCGCCGTTGCCTATCTCGCCTCCTCGGAAGCCGCCTATATGACGGGTCAGACGCTGCACGTAAACGGCGGCATGGCCATGATCTGAAACAGAAACTGGCCCTGTTTGCGTTTTTCGATGGAATAGCGTGTTGAGCAATGGAACAGGGTTGATTTTCAGGCTTTGCGGCAGACATAAACCGTGTTAAGCGGGCCATGACTGTCACAGTCGTTCCGGGAAACAAGGCGGACCGGCGGGCGTTTTGCCAGCGGGGAACATCTTAGAGAGCCGGGCTAACGAGTTTGCTGAAAGTGCCGAGAGGGCGCCGAAGGCTGAACCAGGGTAGGGATGCCGGAAGGCATTCTCATCAGGATATAAGGTCGAGGAAACCGACATGAGCGATATCGCAGAACGCGTAAAGAAAATTGTTATTGATCATCTTGGCGTCGACGCCGAGAAGGTTGTCGAGAGCGCCAGCTTTATCGACGATCTGGGCGCTGACTCGCTCGACACGGTCGAACTGGTCATGGCCTTCGAAGAAGAATTCGGCGTAGAAATTCCGGACGACGCAGCAGACTCGATCCTTACGGTCGGCGACGCAGTAAAGTTCATTGAAAAGGCCCAGGCTTAATCCTGTGTGATTTTCAAAGGGCGGGCCATGAGTCCGCCCTTTTTGTTTGTGCATTGCTTTAGCGAAAGAATAGGCGGGGAAGCTGTCGATGAGACGGGTCGTCATCACCGGTACCGGAATGGTATCACCCTTGGGATGCGGAACTGAAGTGACGTGGTCGCGGTTGCTCGCCGGCCGCAGCGGCGCCCGCCTTGTCACCGAATTCGAGGTGGATGATCTCCCTGCCAAGATTGCCTGCCGCATTCCGGTTGGTGATGGCACGGAGGGCACCTTCAACCAGGATGACTGGATGGAGCCAAAAGAACAGCGCAAGGTCGATCCCTTCATCATCTACGGCATGGCCGCTGCCGACATGGCGCTGGACGACGCCGGCTGGCATCCTGAGAACGACGAGGACCAGATCGCGACCGGCGTGCTGATCGGCTCCGGCATCGGCGGCATCGAGGGTATCGTCGAGGCGGGCTATACGCTCCGCGACAAGGGCCCGCGCCGCATTTCGCCCTTCTTTATTCCCGGCCGCCTGATCAACCTCGTATCCGGCCAGGTCTCGATCCGCCACAAGCTTAGGGGGCCGAACCACTCGGTCGTCACCGCCTGCTCGACTGGCGCGCACGCCATCGGCGATGCTGCCCGTATGATCGCGCTCGGCGATGCCGATGTCATGGTCGCAGGCGGTACGGAATCGCCGGTCAGCCGCATCTCGCTTGCGGGCTTTGCTGCCTGCAAGGCGCTGTCCACGCAGCACAACTCCGATCCTGAGAAAGCATCGCGTCCCTACGATCGCGACCGCGACGGCTTCGTCATGGGCGAAGGTGCCGGTATCATCGTTCTCGAGGAGCTGGAACATGCCAAGGCGCGTGGCGCGAAGATCTACGCCGAAATCGTCGGCTACGGCCTCTCGGGCGACGCCTACCACATCACTGCGCCGGCGGAAGACGGTGACGGCGCGCAGCGCTGCATGGCCATGGCGCTGAAGCGCGCCGGACTGACGGCTGCAGATGTCGATTATATCAACGCGCACGGCACGTCGACGATGGCCGATACGATCGAGCTTGGCGCCGTCGAGCGCCTGGTCGGCAATGCGGCATCGAAGATTTCGATGTCTTCGACCAAGTCGGCGACCGGCCATCTGCTGGGCGCAGCCGGTGCCATCGAGGCGATCTTCGCGACGCTTGCGATCCGCGACAATGTCGCTCCTCCGACGCTCAATCTCGATAATCCCGAGCGCGAAACGGCGATCGATCTTGTTCCGCACAAGGCTCGTCAGCGAGAAATCAATGTTGCGCTCTCGAATTCCTTCGGATTCGGCGGTACGAATGCATCGCTGGTGCTGCGCCGCTATACTGCCTGAAGGCGGCTTTTGACACGACGGGAGGACGGGCCAGTACCTTTCGGGAGGGTGGCCTACCTGTTTTTTGCCGTATTGCTTCTTAAAACAGCGGACAGGGCCAAGTTTAGAGGATTGCCGGTGAGCGATACGAATCAGAGCAACGACGCGGCGGGCCACAACGGCCATCCGGCGCAGAACGGGCCGATCATTCCGAAGTCGCCCAATGAAGCGCTGCGCCCGGAACGCGTTCCGGAGCCGCCGAAGCGCTCAAAGAAGGCGCGCAGCCAGGTCGTCATCTTCCTGAACTTCCTGATGACGATGGTCGTGCTTGCCTGCGCCGCCGGCATCTTCGCCTTCTATTACGCGATCTCCAGCTACCAGGAGCCTGGTCCGCTGGAGACGAACACCAATTTCATCGTGCGCAGCGGCGCGGGCCTTTCGGAAATCGCCACCAATCTTGAGCGCAACAACATTGTCTCCGACGCTCGCATCTTCCGCTATCTCACGGCGACGTACCTGAACGAGGGGGAGAGCCTGAAGGCCGGCGAATACGAGATCAAGGCGAAAGCTTCCATGAACGACATCATGGAACTGCTGAAGTCCGGTAAATCGATCCTCTATTCGATCTCCTTCCCGGAGGGCCTGACGGTGCGCCAGATGTTCAACCGCATGAACGGGGATACCGTCCTCGAAGGCGAGCTGCCGACGGCGCTGCCGCCCGAAGGCAGCCTGCGCCCCGATACCTACAAGTTCTCCCGCGGCACGAAACGCTCCGAGATCATCGACCAGATGGCTGCAGAGCAGAAAAAGCTCGTCGACCAGATCTGGGAAAAACGCGATCCTTCGGTCTCGCTGAAATCCAAGGAAGAGTTCGTGGTGCTTGCTTCGATCGTCGAGAAGGAGACTGGCATTCCCGACGAGCGCGCGCATGTCGCATCCGTTTTCCTCAACCGGCTCGCCAAAGGCATGCGGCTTCAGTCCGATCCGACGATCATCTACGGGCTCTTCGGTGGTGACGGCAAGCCTGCCGACCGGCCGATCTTCCTGTCGGACCTGAAGAAGGAAACGCCTTACAACACTTACGTGATCAAGGGCCTGCCGCCGACGCCGATCGCAAACCCCGGCCGTGATGCCCTGGAAGCGGCGGCCAATCCCTGGAAGACGGCGGACCTCTATTTCGTCGCCGATGGCACCGGCGGCCACGTTTTTGCGGCGACGCTCGAAGAGCACAATGCCAACGTCAAGCGCTGGCGCAAGCTCGAAGCTGACAAGGGCGCCGATCCGAATATCGTGGTTGACGGCCAGCCGGAGGCTCAGGCCGATCCGGCGGCTCAGCAGAAGAAAAAGAAGACGAACTAATTTCGGAGGCTCGGATGGCTTTGCAGTCCATGACCGGTTTTGCGCGGCGCGAGGGAACGAGCGGCCGCTGGCGCTGGGCTTGGGAACTGCGGTCGGTCAACGGCAAGGGGCTCGACCTGCGCCTTCGCCTGCCGCCGGGCCTCGAGCGCATGGAAACAGACGTTCGCCGCATTACGGGTGAACAGTTCAGCCGCGGCAACATGCAGGCCAACCTCTCGGTTTCGGCAGCCGAAAACCGCTTCGAAACGGTTCTCAATCAGGACGCTCTGGCCAATGTGCTTGCAATGCGTGACCAGCTTGCAGGCGTTATCGATCCGGCGCCTCTGACCCTCGATACGCTGCTTTCCATCCGCGGACTCGTCGAATTTCGCGAGACGGAGGACAGCGAAGAAGAAATCGCCGCCCGCGATGCGGACGTCACCAAGGGCCTGCTGGCTGCACTTGCCGATCTCAAGCTCATGCGGGAACAGGAGGGGGCTGCTTTGTCTCGCGTGCTGCTCAATCATGTCTCGACGATTGAGGACTTGACGCACAGGATCGAACGCGACCCGTCGCGCACGCCGCAGGAGATTTCCGCGCGCATCAAGGCGCAGGTTGCCTTGCTGATGGACGGAGCGGGCGCGCTCGACCGCGACAGGCTGCATGCGGAGGCGGCTCTTCTTGCGACGAAGGCCGACCTGCGCGAAGAAATCGACCGGCTGAAGGCGCATGTCGCGGCCGCACGGGATCTGTTGGGCCGCGGCGGTCCGGTCGGCCGCAAGCTTGATTTCCTTGCACAGGAATTTAACCGCGAATCGAATACCATCTGTTCGAAGTCGAATGCCTCGGCGGTCACGGCCGCCGGCATCGAACTGAAAGTCGTCATCGACCAGTTCCGCGAACAGGTCCAGAATCTGGAGTAGGACATGAAACCGGCGAAAGCTTCGCCCGTTCCGATCGCTCGCCGCGGTCTGATGCTCGTCATCTCGTCGCCCTCGGGTGCGGGAAAGTCGACGATTGCGCGGACACTGCTTGCACAGGATAGCCAGATCGGCCTCTCCGTCAGCGTGACGACCCGCCAGCGGCGCCCGAGCGAGGTCGAGGGCATTCACTACCACTTCAAGAGCATCCGCGAATTCGAGCGACTGCGCGATTCCGATGCGCTGTTGGAATGGGCCGAAGTGCATGGCAATTTCTACGGCACGCCGCGCGAACCGGTGGAAGCAGCGATGGCCGAAGGCCGCGACATGCTTTTCGACATTGATTGGCAGGGCGCCCAGCAGCTGCAGGAGAAGATGTCGGCAGATGTCGTATCTATCTTCGTGCTGCCGCCTACGATGACCGAGTTGCAGTCACGGCTTCACCGCCGTGCGGAAGATTCCGAAGAGGTCATCGCCCAGCGGCTTGCCAATTCGCGCGCCGAAATCGCCCATTGGCGGGAATATGACTATGTCATCGTCAACGACGATCTCGATACTGCCTTCGACGCCGTGCAGTCGATCGTGAAGGCCGAGCGCCTGCGCCGCGACCGGCGGCACGGCATCTACGATTTCGTCACCAAACTGCTGGAAGAGACGCCGGTTCTTTAAAGCGAATTAGCAAGCAGGCAGAATTCCTCGACGGAAAGCGTTTCCGCGCGGCGCTGCGAGTCTATACCTACCTTGTTGAGCAGACTCTCGCCGCCGAGCGGCTTGAGGCTCTGGCGAAGCATCTTGCGCCGCTGACCGAAGGCCGCATGCGTTACTCTTTCAAGATTGGCGACGGCGCAGGGGATGGGGTTTGCCTTCGGCGTCAGATGCACCACCGTCGACGTCACCTTCGGCGGCGGCGTGAAGGCTTGCGGCGATACGTCGAAAGCCATGCGGGCGTCGGCGCGCCAGCCGCACAGTACGCCGAGGCGGCCATAGTGGTCGTCATCCTGTTCGGCGACGATGCGCTCGCCGACTTCTTTCTGGAACATCAGCGTCAAGGATTCCCAAAACGGCGGCCACTCTTTTGGCAGCAGCCAATTCACCAGCAATTGCGTGCCGACATTGTACGGAAGATTGGCGATGATCTTGACGGGTCCCTCAGGCGCGAGCGCCTCGAAATCGGTCTTCAGCGCATCGCCGCCCATGACCTCGAGCCTGCCCGGATAATGAGCGGATATTTCCGCCAATGCTGGCAGGCAGCGCGGATCACGCTCGACGGCAATCACCTTCTTCGCACCCAGCGCCAGGATGGCGCGCGTCAGCCCGCCGGGTCCAGGTCCCACTTCGAAGACGGTGCAGCCTTCCAGCGATCCTGCCGTGCGGGCGACCTTCTGCGTCAGGTTGAGGTCGAGAAGGAAGTTTTGCCCGAGCGCCTTGCGCGCATCGAGGCTGTGACGCTGGATCACGTCGCGAAGCGGCGGCAGACCATCGAGCGCGGCCATCAGCGGTGTTCCGCGGGACGGCTGAGATGGGCTGCAAGCTTGAGGGCGGCAATCAGACTGTTTGCTCGCGCGATGCCCTTGCCGGCAATGCCAAAGGCTGTGCCATGATCCGGCGATGTCCGCACGAAAGGCAGGCCGAGCGTCACGTTGACGGAATCGTCGAAGCCGAGCGCCTTGACCGGGATCAGGGCCTGATCGTGATACATGCAGACCGCGACATCATACCGGGCGCGAGCCTCGTCGTGGAACATGGTATCGGCGGGTAGGGGGCCGATCGCGTCGATGCCCTCGGAGCGCAGAAGCTGTATGGCGGGATGAATGATGTCTTCGTCCTCGCGCCCCATCGTTCCGCTTTCGCCAGCATGCGGATTGAGACCGGCGACAGCAAGGCGCGGTCTTTCGATGCCGAAGCGGTGCCTGAGATCGGAATGCCCGATACGGCAGGTCTCTGCGATCAATTCACCGCTCAAAGCCTGCGGCACGTCCTTGATCGGGATGTGAATGGTAACCGGTATCGCCCGCAGCTTCGGTCCGGCAAGCATCATAACCGGCCTGACAGGATTGCCGGTCGCGCGGCTCGCGAGATCGGCAAGGAATTCGGTGTGGCCCGGAAACTGGAAGCCGGCCTCGTAAAGAATGGCTTTAGCGATGGGATTGGTGACGACACCGGCTGCCTCGCCCTTGAAGACCAGCGATACGGCCGTTTCGATCGCAGCGATCGTACCCGTTGCGGTTGCGACATGCGGCTCGCCGGCAGCCACCTCGACGCCGGCAGGAACGGGCAGGACGGGGAGAGCATTGATAAAGACATCCGCGGCCGTTGCGGCGTTCGCTTCGGCTATCGCGACGGAAAGATCGAGCTGCCGTGCTCTTACCGCCAGCACGTCAGGATCGCCGATCAGAAAGAAGGGCGGCAGGCCGAGCTCACGCCGCCTCAGCCAGGCCATCAGGGTTATGTCCGGGCCGATGCCGGCCGGATCGCCTTGCGTCAGCGCAAGCGGGCGCGAAAACGGGGTAGCCACGGCGGTCAGCGATAGATGATCTGCGCCTTCTTGCGCAGCTCTTCGAGATATTTGGTAGCGTTTTCGTTTTCCGGCGCGCTCTTGCCAGCCTTGGCCTTGTTGAGATCCTCCTGGCGGAACACGATCTCAGCGGCCGTGTCGTCGGATACGTCGCGCTGGCTGCAGATTGCAAGATATTCCACGCCCTTTTCAGTCACGCGGGTCGCTGTGGTATTGCCCTTGGCCTGCTCGATCAACGGCTTCCATTCGGCCGGAAGTTCCGGTGCCAGCACGCGGCCGAGTTCGCGGACCGAAACGTCACGCATCGTTGCTGCAAAAACCTTTGCCTGTTCGCAGCCCGGATATTTCGAACGGGAGGCCTCCGCCTCGCTCTTGCGCTTGCCCGTAATGCCTTTTTTCGATTGCGGCACCACGAAGATGATCTGCTGAAGCATATATTCGGTCGTGACCGGCTTCTGCTTATTGTTTTCCATCATGCGGCTGACAAGGTCGCTGCTCGACATGCGGGCGCTCGACCCGTAGCGCGCATTGACGACGCGCGGCCAGCTCATTTGCACGGCAATATATTGCTTGAAATGATCGGCCCCGACCCCGGCCTGAGTGAGAATTTGCGTAAGCTGCTCGGTCGAGAGCTTGTTTCCGGACGCAAAACGCCCAAAGGACGCATCGACTTCATCCTTGGAGACGGACATGCGCACTCGCGAGATTTCCTGACGTTTCAAGGTCTCCTCAACGAGAGATTCTTCCGCCGTCTTCGCATCGGCCTTTTGGTGCTGGAGACGCAGGAAAGCCTGGCGCCTTGCGACATCGCCCGTGGTCAGTGCCACCCCGTTGACGACGGCCTTGACTTCGCTGGCTGCAAATGCGGAACCACTTTGTGGCTGAACAAGCGCCGCGAGCATGCAGAACGCAGCGCCGGCAAACAGAGTCGTGACAGTCTTTCTCGCGCCAATCATGTGTCGATCCTTCCCATAGACGCTGCGGCAGCAAGTGCGCGTGAACACAGCTTTACCGAGGTCGGAGCCGCCCCCAAGCGACATTCCTATGCCTCATAACCCGATTGACGGCAATGTCCTGCATAGTGTTGCGGCGAAAGAAAGGCTCTCTTTCTTTCGCCGTCCAATATCGCAATCAATTATTGTAGATATTCTTTTCGATATCGTCAGAATATCCGACGTTGACATCGCCGAGCGTGCGGAACGTAAGTCTGGCGCCAATGCTCCAGTCGCTTGCCGACTCGTCGCTTGTATCGCGTTTTGAAGTATAGGCGATCGTGAAGATCGTGCATTCGTCTTCATAGGAGAGCCCGAGCGTCTTCCTGCTGATGACATCGTTGTTGAGATCCCACGCAATGCCGCCGAAGACGGACCAGTAGTCCCTGAACTTGACCGTTGCCTTGGTCTGGATTTCATCACCGCCTTCGGCGGACCCGTAATCCGGCTGAGGCGAAATATGGGTGTAAAGAAGCTGGCTCTGGAATGTATCGGTCTGGAATCCGGCGGTCAGATCGCCGCGGCGAAAAGAGAGATCCTTCTCGTCCAGACGGTACGAGGCGGCGAGGGAAAGGCCTTGCGGCGTCTCGATGCCGCCCAGCCCGACATAGTCGGAACGGTCGGTCTCAAGACCCGAATTCGCTCCCGCATTCACGAGATCGTCTGTGGCGAACGAGTTCTGGCCGGCAAGATGATAGGACTGGCCGAAAATGCCGTGAAGTTTGTAGCCGTTGTCGAAGGTGCCGGTATACTGGAAGCCGATATTGGCACGCGTGCCGCCCTCGATGCGATCGTAACCCGAGTACTTGTCGCGCTCGAAAAGCGAGGTCGCGTCGAAGACGAAGCTCTGCGCGTCCTCGTTGGGCAGGGCGCCCGCCAGAGACTCATCGGGACGGGCGTAGATTTGGGCAATCGGCTCGAAGACATGCGTGCTGTTTGCCGTCGTCATCAAAATCGGATAGCGCGCTTCCAGGCCGGCGGTGATCATCCCGCGCGTTGCGCCATCACCGTTTTCGAAGTCGCCGTCGTATACGGACGTCGCGCTGATGGAGTTGGGATCGTCCACATTTAGCGCCAGTGCATCGCCGCGCGCGGCGAGGAGAGGCGTGATGAGTACGCCCTGCGGCGTCACGAAAGTTCGCTTCCACTCGAGTTCCCCGGTCAGACGCGATGTCTGCCCCTTCAGTGAGAAGCGATCATCACCTACCGGATTGTCGAAGAAACTGTCATGCGTGCGCGAAATATTCGTGAAGTTGACGTCGAGTGACAGTTCGCCGCCGGCCAGCGGCTGCGGAGCCACGGCATGATAGTCTATCACGGGATAGACGATCGCCTGCTGCTTTTCTTCCTCGCTATCCGGATCGGAGTCCTGAACGTCGAAGTAGAACGATCTGATGTCGAAGTAATTCCGCTTCCCGAGGCCGGTCAAGTAGACTTGGTTGACATGCGTTGTCTCGTTGAACCCTCTGAGTTCGTAGGTACGCGAGAAGTTATTATCGCTCTGCACCATGACATCCCAGCCGAATGCCCAGCGGGGATTGATCTTGAACTCTGCCTTGGATCCGATCATTCCGCGGTCATCGGCCTCTTGGTCGCTTGTTCCTTCGGTGAAGCTCTCCGGTTGCATCTGGTTGATGCCCGCTACGCGCAGGGTATGCGTGCCGTTCTCGAAACGCTGCCGGAACTCCGCGTCGAGCAGGAAGCCCTGATTCGTGTAGCCGGTGCCGCTGACCGTCAGGTCCATGCTTGGCGAGAAGACATAGTAGTAGGGAACGGTAACGCCGAAGCCGAGGTTCTCCGACGTACTGAAACTCGGAAACAGGAAGCCGGACTTCCGCTTGACCGTCTGGTCCGGGACCTCGATCCAGGGGAGGAAGGCGATCGGATGGCCGAGCAACTCGAAGCGTGCCTTCTCCAGCCGGATCGTATGTTTTTCACCGTTCTGAATGACGCGCTCGGCCTTGACTTGCCAGAAAGGCGGTCGTTCCGGCCGTTCGGCGCAGGGAAGGCATGCGGTGTAGACGCCCTTGTTGAGGATCATCAGGTTGTCGTTGACGCGCTCGCCGCTTTCGGCCGCGATGCGTGTGTTGTCCGTGGTCTCGATACGCAACGCATTGACGAAGCCTTCGGCGAAGTCGTCGGTCACATCGAGCTTGTCGGAATACATGCGGTTGCCGTCGGGGCTGATCAGCTCGATATTGCCGACCGCCATCATGCGGCCCGTCTTCTGGTTGTATTCCACGCGCTGGGCCACCATTCTGTAGCCCGCATAGTTGATCTGGACGCCCCCGACTGCGGAGACGATCTGCTGGTCCCTGTTGTAGACGAGCTCGTTGGCCGAAAGCATCATTTTCGAGTCAGGATCGATCTTCGGCTGCAGCTTCTGCAACGTCGAATTCTCCTGCGCGAACACAGCAGGAATGCTTCCAGAATAGCCAAGCAGAGTCGCCCCTGCGAGCAGGGCAACCAACTGTTTACTAAAAGTCTTGCGGTCGCCTGCCGCCACTAGCCGTCCTCCTGATGAAGCAGAATCGTTGCGCCCAGAGCCAGCGCGACGACGACCGGAATCCACGCCGCCACGAAAGGCGGCACGACTCCGCTGCTTCCAAATGCTTTTACAAGCACGTTGACGACATAAAGCACGAAGCCCGAAAGGATTCCACCTAGAATCACCGACCTCGACTGGTTGAACCGGCTAAATTTTAAAGACACTGTTGCAGCAATGAGAGTCATCGCGACAAGCAGCAGTGGTTGAGACAGCAATGAGTGAAATTGCGTTTCCAGCGCCTTCGTCGGAACACCGAAGGATTTTGCAATTGCTATTCGATTGGAAAGATCAAAAAAAGCAATGGTTTCAGGAGATGTCAGGCGCTCCTGGACGAAGTCTTGTTTCAAATTGGTGCGAAGCTGGACCGTATCCTTGCGGACCGCGATTTCGCCTGGCCGGCGCTCGGTAACGTTCTTAAGGAGCCAGTAACCATCTTCCAATTTTGCGGAAGCTGCATCCTGGCGCAGAATCACGCGGCCGTTCGAATCGAAGTGGATCAAAACGGCATCGATAAGCAGCGTTCCGTTCTCCTGAATCGTACGAGCGCCGATGATGACGTCGTCCTTTCCGCTGATCTGGCGCAGCCAGGGAACCTGCGGTTTACTGCTTGTGGCCTTCTCCTGGCCGCGCCAATCGGTCTCCACCAGTGCGGCCTGACGCTGGCCCCAGGCCGCGAGCGGATTGATGACCGCCATCGTCAGGATGCCGAGCAGGAAGGCACCGGCGATGAAGGGCGACATGAACTGCCATACCGAGATGCCGGCTGCGCGCGCCACCACGAGTTCATACCTGCGGTTCAACCCGATCAGCACCGTCATTCCGACAAAGAGGGCAATGAACGGAACGGTCTGCTGGATGATGAGCGGCAGTCGGACGGCCGTCATCAACAGGCCACCGGCAACGGTATAGCCCGGAAGCCCGGACATTCGGCCTGCCGTCTCGCTGAAATCGATAAGAAAGACAATCGAGATGATTCCAAGGAAGAACCAGATCGTTATCGCAAGATAGCGGCGGAAGAAATAGCGTCCCAAGGTGCCGAAGATCATGCGCTGCCTCCGGGCGTCTTTCCGAGCGCAGAAGGCAGTCGCCGCTCGATCCCGTGCCAGATGCCGGCGGCACGTTCGCCCACGGCGGCCGGAATCGAAAGGCGCTTGTGCATGTTGAGGAAGCCGCTCGCCGCGACGCCGGCCACGACCGGAATCCCATAGAGCACGCCGATGTAAAACGGATTGGTGTCGATCTGGTTCGCGGCGTAGAACGACGCCCAGCGCAGCGCAAAGGAAATGGTCAAAGCCGTGACCATCGGGTGCAGGCGCGCCTCGCGATGCGAACGCGCGTCACCGGCGATCGCCAGTGAAATCAGCGCCAAAACGAAAGGCAGAACCCAGTCCGTCAGCCGTCTGTGAAGTTCGGCGCGGTATGATTGCGGCCTGGCGATGTAATCCTTGTCGGCCGGATCCGGATTGAGCAGGAAGCCCAGGTCGCGGTCGCTGGCGCGGAGCGTCGCCTGTCCGCGGTTCTGCGTCAGATCGGAGAGATCGAAAGAATAGGAGTCGAATTTGATAATCGAGACGTTGCCGTCACGGGCTTTGCGCTGAACCTCGCCGTCGCGCATGATGAGCGATGTTCCCGTATCGTCGACGGCGCCCTCGCGCGCATAATAGATCATGTCGAAGGCAGGATCGCGCTCGTCAACGACGAACAGGCCCCTCAGCACGCGACCGGCCAGCCGCTCCGAAATCTGCACATAGAGACCCTCATCGATCCTGCGGAAGTTCTTTTCTTCGATGACGGTGGATAGAAGATCGGCATAGGCCGCCGCAATCATCTGGCGCGCACCGGTCTTTGCCTTCGGCTCGACGACATTGTCGACGAAGAAGGAGAACGCGCTGATGACAGCCGCAAGCAGCAGGATCGGCCGAATGATGATGTTTCGCTTGGCTCCGGCCGCATCGATAACGGTCAGCTCCGAATCGTTGTTCATCGTTGTCAGCGTCTGCGTGACGCCGATCACAAGGGCGAAGGGCAAGACGACAGGAATGATCGACGGCAGGATCAGCGTCGCAAGCTTGGCGAACGAGCCGATCGACTGACCGCTATCGGTGACCAGGTTGATGCGCTGCAGGACCTGGGTCGTCCATATGATCGCGAGCACCGGCAGCAGCGCTACGAGAAACATCTGGCCGACGCGCCGCAATATGTAGATTTCAAGTAGTTTCATGCCTGCCCTTGAACGCACGTGCGAAGCGGAAGCATCGCAGCAGGAACCATCTAAGCTCTTTGCTGCGCTTTTGCGACAAGCAGGTGTCAAAATTTCATTCAAAATTCAGAATTTTTTGGTCGGTGTGATGAATTCGGTAAACGCATAGACGCCAGCAAAAACGACAATCGCCAATAGCCAGCCGAGTACGATATCGGAAAGGTAGTGCGCGCCGAAGGAAAGCCGCATCAGCGGCGTGAGGAAAGAGATCGCCAGAATCGGCAGGAATAGTCCGGTTCGTGCCGGCTGCGGTATCAGCATGACGAGACAGAGCAGCCAGCCGGCGCTTGCCGCCTCGCCGGAGACAAACGAGCAGTTCGAAATGCACTTTCCGGCAATCGATCCCGCCTGAACGAAATCGAGGGTACCGCCGAAATTGAGGGTCTCGATCGGCCGCGGCCGGCCCCAATGCTCCTTGAGGATGACGTTCGCGATGAGGCCGGGTCCGAGCAGCAACGATGCCAGAGCGATCTTGAGATTTCGGGCCCGAAGCGCGTTGAACGTTGCACCGTAATGCCAGTAGCACGCGATCAGCATGGCGAGTTGAACGGCCGCCACAACATACGGCAGCCTAAAGAAAATCGTTCTGAGCGTATCCAGAAAGGCTGTCTGACGGGAGGGGAAGCGTCCGCAAATCTGTGCCGCTGCGTCCGAGGCTTTGCAAGTATCGACGAGAAAGAAATGCCACGACGCTACGATGTCGACCTGCGGGAAGGTATGGAATATCAGAAGCAGCGCCCACCACAGGCAGAAGAGGCCGATGAAAGTACCGCCCGCGCTGAGCGGAAAGCGAACTTGGGAGCCGGATAATTTGTCTGCAAGACTAGCGGTCACGTCAGGGCATTCTTCTCGTGGTTTTCGGCGCATTTCAAGGACAGCTGCTTTTTGACTCGGTATCGCGGATTTGTCCATGGCTTCCCGATCACGCCTTGTTTTCGGCGCTGAAACCCGAAATTATCACCGCCAGTTGGATTCTGTAGAATCCGAATGGAGAAAACATGGCAGCCAAATTCGATATCTCATTTTCAAAGTCGGCCAAGATCGGCGGCGGACTGACCATTCTGTTGAAGGCAAGCGACGCCGATTTGGCTGCGGGAGCTGAGATCGCCGACCCGGCCGATGTCATCGCCAGGGCCGCGAAAATTGCGAGATTCTCGGCAAAACCGGTGAGTACGCTTGATCTTGTCGCCCCCGAAGGCTCGCCGGCCGAACGCGTCATCGTGGTTGGTCTCGGCAAGGCCGAAGAACTAACGGCTCATGACTGGCTGAAGGCTGGCGGTACGGCTGCCTCGAAGATCAAGGGAGCCGAGAAGGCGACGGTCTTCATCGACGCGCCAGGCGTTGGCGTCGATGCCAGGGCCGGGGCCGATTTCGCGCTCGGCATGCTGCTGCGGGGTTACAGCTTCGACACCTACAAGACGAAGAAGCCCGATGACGAGGACAAGGCGAGCGGCAAGGCCAAGGTTACGATCATTACCGCCGATGCGGCTGGCGCAAGGAAGGCCTTTGCCGATGCCGAAACTGTCGCCGATGGCGTCAACCTGGCGCGCGATCTCGTGAACGAACCGCCGAACATACTTGGCCCCGTCGAGTTCGCCGCGAAGGCAAAGGAACTGGAAAAGCTCGGTGTCGAGGTCGAAATCCTGACGGAGCGCGAGATGAAGCGCCTCGGCATGGGGGCGCTGCTCGGCGTCGCCCAGGGTTCCGTCCGTCCGCCACGCCTTGCCATCATGCAGTGGAAGGGCGGAAAGGCCAAGGAGCGTCCCGTCGCCTTCATCGGCAAGGGCGTCGTCTTCGATACAGGCGGCATCTCGATCAAGCCGGCAGCGGGCATGGAAGACATGAAGGGCGATATGGGCGGTGCGGCGGCCGTTACCGGCCTCATGCATGTGCTTGCGGCGCGCAAGGCGGCCGTCAACGCGGTCGGCATCATCGGCCTTGTCGAGAACATGCCGGACGGCAATGCCCAACGCCCGGGTGATATCGTCACCTCGATGTCCGGCCAGACGATCGAGGTTATCAACACCGATGCCGAGGGCCGTCTCGTGCTCTGCGACGCGCTTTGGTACTGCAACGACCGCTTCAAGCCGCAGTTCATGGTCAACCTTGCAACGCTGACAGGCGCTGTCGTCGTTGCGCTCGGCAGCGTCTATGCCGGCTTGTTCTCGAACGACGACGCGCTTGCCGGCCAGTTGACGGAGGCCGGCTTCTCCACAAGCGAGAAGGTCTGGCGCATGCCGCTCGGCAAGGAGTACGACAAGATGATCGACAGCAAGTTCGCCGACATGAAAAACACCGGCGGCCGCTATGCAGGTTCGATCACTGCGGCGCATTTCCTCAAGCGCTTCGTGCAGGACACCCGCTGGGCGCACCTCGATATCGCGGGCACCGCGATGGGTTCGCCGCTGGATGAGATCAACCAGTCCTGGGGCTCCGGATTCGGCGTCCGCCTGCTGGATCGCCTGGTGCGCGACCACTACGAAGCCTGATCGCGCAAATGACGGAAGTCCTGTTCTATCATCTGACCGAATCCAAGCTGGAGGACGCGCTGCCGCCGCTCGTCGACAAGAGCGTCGGGCGCGGCTGGCGTGTCGCGATCCAGGTGAAGGAAACGGCTCGAAGGGATGCGCTCGACGCGCATCTGTGGACTTTCCGCGAAGACAGCTTTTTGCCGCACGGTACGGACGAGGCTGAATTCGCCGAAGACCAGCCCGTCCTGTTGACGGCATCGGCCGGAAACGCCAATGCTGCGACCGTGCGTTTCGTCGTCGACGGCGCCGACCCGCCGTCGGTGGACACCTATGAGCGCATTGTCTTCATGTTCGACGGATACGATCAGGACCAGCTCGAAGCCGCGCGGGCCCAGTGGAAGAGGCTGAAGAGTGAGGGGCACAGCCTCACCTATTGGCAGCAGACGCCAGAGGGACGCTGGGAGAAGAAGGCCTGACCGCCAAGGTCAGGCAAGACCGCCGTCCGTCACGACTTTGTCGATGAAAGCCTTTTTCGACGCGGTATAGGCGGCGCGATTTTGGGCATATTTCCGCGCAAGATCGATCTTCAGCTCTTCATAGGCTTGGACGAGGGTGGGATCGCTCCGAAGCCTATCGCGGAAAAGAATGTTCCGCTTCCAATTGTGACCCTGATGTTCGACGATATGGGCGAGGTGCGTGCGCGTCTCGCCCTTGATGCCGCGCCCGAAGATGTAGTCGTCGGGCACGATATCGGCTCCAGCATAATCGTAGCCGATCTGTTCCATCGGGCCGATACAGGTTGCCCCGTCTTCGAAACGTCTGACGCCGATCAGAATGTCGATGATTGGTTTTGCTTTGATCGCGGGGATGGCGGTGCTGCCGAAATGCTGGATGTCGAGCGCCAGAGATCCGAGCGCGCCTCGGATTCTAGCCTCTTCCAGCGCATAGGCTTCCGGCCATCTCGCGTCGGGAGCGGCGAGCGTGACGGTCAGATGCCGCACGCCCAACCCAAAAGATTCCTCTTGCTCCTGCGGCATGGTATTGGACGTCCTTGGCGAGGGTCGATCTTGCCACTCTAACATTTCAACGGTCGCACTGGCAGCCGGCCGACGATCCGTCGGTCAGTCGTGGAATGCTTCCACGAACTTCCGCTTGCCGAGCATGAAGGCGTCGGCAACGTGACGTAGCGGTGCGAGGTCGACATCCGACTTGCCTGCCTTGATGATCTCTGCGAAGCGCCGGTAGAGCGCCGGATATTCCTCTTCCGGAGCGGAGAATTTCAGCTCGCCGTTGACGGAAAGCTTCGATCCGCCTTCCGCAAGCTCCATCTTGCCGGCTGCCGTCTCGGCAATGATGTCCCAACTCTGTTTGCCGGTTTGGCGCCAGTCGAATTCGCCGTGAACCGGAATATCGTCGGCATTCTTGAAATGCATGTCGGCCGCAATCGGCGCGTCGCGGTTTTCCGGAAACTCCAGCGTGGCGCTCGTCAGGAAGATCGCCTTCGGCAGGATATGGGTGACGATTGACAGCGCATTGATACCCGGATCGAAAACGCCAAGCCCGCCCGCCTGCCAGATCCAGTCCTGATTCGGATGCCAGTGGCGCACGTCCTCCTTCCAGATGACGTGGACGCTTTCGATCTTCGTCGAGGCGAGGAAGGCCTTCGCGGCCTCGACCGCAGCCGCATAGCGCGAATGCCAGCTTGCAAAGAGCGAGACGCCTTTTTCGGCGGCCAGCGCTTCGAGGTCGGCGACCTCGCTCAGGGTCGCGCCCGGCGGCTTTTCGAGGAAGACGTGCTTGCCGGCAGAAAGCGCCTTATGGGCTGCCTCGTAGCGATATTGCGGCGGCATGCAAAGCGACACGGCATCGATCTCAGGCACGGCGTCGAGCATGGCCTCGATGCTTGTGAAGCTCTGGATACCGTCGACGGTGCCGTGGCGGCTTGCCGTCGCGATAAGCTTGAAATCCGGGTTCTTTGCGATCGAGGGGAGGTGCTGGTCGCGGACGATCTTGCCGACGCCGACGATGGCGAGGTTGATGGGTGACATGGCTGAAGCTCGCGTTCGGTGTTTCGCTCAAAAGTATGATTTATTGGGCGGTGTTTTATCAGAATGTTACCGCCGGGCAAGCGGCCTTGTCACGTGCAGATCGACAAGGCGCGACACCTAGCCTGCCATGGCGTCCTCATATTCGGCCGAAAGCTCCAGCCACTGTTCTTCGGCGGCTGCGAGCTTTGCGGCTGCCTCGCCACGCTGCTTGGCTTTCTCGCTTGCCCTTGTCGGCGCCTTTTCGTAGAGCGTCGGATCGGCAAGCTGCGCATCGAGCTCCTGAATCTGTTTCTCCAGCTTCGCCGTCAAAGATTCGATTTCGTTGATCTTTTTCCTGAGCGGCGCGAGCGAGGCGCGCTTGCCGGCATTCGCCTTGCGCTGATCCGCCTTGGAGGAGGGCTCTTCGCTCAGATCAGGCCTTTCGTCTTTTTTTTTGCCCGAAGAGACGACGAGGTTGCGGTATTCCTCCATATCGCCCTCGAAATTCGAAACCGTGCCGTTGTTGACCAGCCAGAGACGGTCGACCGTCGCCTCGATGAGATGGCGGTCGTGCGAGATGAGGATGACGGCGCCATCGTAGTCGTTAAGCGCTTCTATCAAAGCGCGGCGGCTGTCGATGTCCAGGTGGTTGGTCGGCTCGTCGAGAATGAGAAGGTTCGGCGCGTGGAATGCGGCAAGCCCCATCAGCAGGCGGGCCTTCTCGCCGCCAGAAAGATCCTTGGCGGCGGTCGACATCTTTTCCGTCGAAAGCCCCATCTGCGCCACGCGGGCGCGGACCTTGGCCTCGGGCGCTGCGGGCATCAGACGGCGCACATGCTCCACCGGCGACTCGTTGGGGACGAGATCGTCGAGTTGGTGCTGGGCGAAAAAGCCGATCTTCAGGCTCGGTGCGAGTTTGATGTCGCCGCTTTCGGCTGAAAGCCGGCCGGCGATGAATTTCGCGAAGGTCGACTTGCCGTTGCCGTTGGAGCCGAGCAGCGCGATGCGGTCGTCGTTGTCGATACGAAGGCTGATGTTCTTGAGGATCGGCTTGCCCGGTTCGTAACCGACGGCGCCGCTCTGAATGGCGACGATCGGCGATGCGGGCTGCTTTTCCGGTTCCGGGAATGTGATCGGCTGCACATGATTTTCGATCACCGCGGCGACCGTGCCCATGCGTTCCAGCGCCTTGACGCGGCTTTGCGCCTGGCGCGCCTTGGACGCCTTTGCCTTGAAGCGGTCGATAAAACTCTGCAGATGTTTGCGCGCGGCCTCGTTCTTGGCCTTCGCTTTAGTCTGCAACTCGTCGGCTTCCGCCTTCTGCCGCTCGAACTGGTCGTAGCCGCCCCGGTAGAAGGTCAGCTTTTTCTGATCGAGATGGATGATCGAATTGACGGCATTGTTCAGAAGGTCGCGGTCATGGCTGATGATGATGACCGTGTGTGGATAGCGCCGCACATAGTCTTCCAGCCAGAGCGTACCTTCGAGGTCGAGATAGTTCGTCGGCTCGTCGAGAAGCAGCAGATCGGGTTCGGCAAAGAGCACTGAGGCAAGGGCCACGCGCATGCGCCAGCCGCCGGAGAAGGCCGAGGCCGGGCGCTGCTGGGCATCCTGGTCGAAGCCGAGGCCGGCAAGAATGCTTGCCGCACGCGCCTCTGCCGAATGCG
This sequence comes from Rhizobium mongolense USDA 1844, assembly GCF_000419765.1. Classification (GTDB taxonomy): domain Bacteria; phylum Pseudomonadota; class Alphaproteobacteria; order Rhizobiales; family Rhizobiaceae; genus Rhizobium; species Rhizobium mongolense. The sequence continues at coordinate 226,373 of NZ_ATTQ01000005.1, forward strand.
CATCGATATCGACAAGGCGCATCTGGATTTCGGCAATCCGGTGCGCATCGGTCGCGGTCTCGGATTCGGCAAGCAGCGCCGCGCGCTCCTTGTCGGCGGAAAGCACGATCTTGATCAGCGAATCTTCCGTCCCCGGCGCTTCCTGCGCCACCTGACCGATGCGGGCGTTCTTCGGTATGGAAACTAAGCCCGTTTCTGCGCCGAGATCGCCGGTGATGATCCTGAAGAGCGTAGATTTGCCCGCGCCGTTCCGCCCCACAAGGCCAGCCTTCGTGCCCGCCGGAAGCGTCACGCTGGCATTGTCGAGGAGAAGGCGCCCGGCGATGCGGGCAGAAATGTCGGTAATCGTGATCATGCGCGGCGTTTTGGCCGAAAGCCGCGATCAAGGCAAGACCATGCCGATGCTAGCGGCCGAAAGCTTGCACCGGTTGGCGGCGGTTGGACTGGGCTGCAAGAAGTGCTGCGCGGGCATTGGCTTGTAGTTGCGCGGCTGTTGCCGCATCGCAACTCAGCGCGATGCCGAGCGAAATCGTGAGCCTGCCAGGATCGCCCTTGTCGGAGGTTGCGAAGACCATGTTGTCTTCCACCGAATTGCGCAGCCGTTCGGCGATTGCCAGCGCGTCGCGCATCCCGACATTGGCAAACAGGAAGCCGAACTCGTCGCCTTCTGTCCGCGCGACGAGATCATTCTTCTTGATGGACTTGCGGAAGAGGCCGGCGAGCTTCTTTATGAGTTTGTTGCTTCCTTGCACGCCGTATTTTTCGTTCAGCTGCTTGAAATCGTCGATATCGACCATGATCAGCGCACTGCTGGCCGCTCCTGCCTCGCGCTCATAAAGTTCGCCGATCGCCTTGGTCAGCGCGATGCGGTTCGGCAGGCCCGTCAGCGCATCGGTCACCGATGCCGATTGCACGGCGGATATCCCGCGTTCCAGCGTCTCGATCCGTTTGACATCGGCAAGCAGCTTGGCTTCGAGCTCCGTTTCGGCCAAAAGCACGCTCGCGAGCGATTCCGCGAGAAATTCCATCTCGCTCAAGAATGATGCAAGACCTTGGTCGCCATTGCCGGAGATCGATTTCACAAAGGCCTCCGCGGCGCGCGAAAAGGCACGTTTCTGCCTGATGCCTTCGGACAGCCGTTCCGCGGCTTCGCGCAGGAGTTTCCCCGCCTCGCCGCCGGAGGCTTCCGCGGCAATCCCACAATGGCTGACCAAGCGATGTTGCAGCCCGAGTGCGTCGAGCTTCGCTTGCTGAGGATGGGGCCCGAGCCCGGCGATGTCGCTGGCAAGCGCCGCATTATGACCAGCGACCGCTTCGTGGAACAGTTCGTAGTTCCGCGGTAGGCCGGGAATGCTCAGCCGCGCCATGTGCTGCGCGATCTTCTGGGCTTCGGTTAAAGCGGGCGCGCTCGTGTGCCGCATTGCATTTCTAGTTGCAGTCTGCATGACGGTCCCTCGCTGTGTCAGCTCTATCCAGCTGCGGCTTGAGCTAGGCTATGCCGTCAATACTATAAAATGTATTGAAATTTCAGCGCCTCTGCCTCGTTTATCATGGAACGCTCAAATTCGGTTAATGCAACCTTGAATCGTCGTAACTTGAAACGATTGCGCCCAGAAATTTCCTGATTTGATCGCGGCCCGCATCTGAGTTGGTTCGAGCGCTGCCTTGATCTGCATGAAGGCAGGGGCCGCACTATGACAGCGGCGTGAAATTGCCGCGTCCCCCTTGTTTTCGGGGCTAGGGGCGGGTAAAGACCGCCCACTTTTCCCGCTAAACCAGAGGATTTGACCCAATGGCGATTGAACGCACCTTTTCGATGATCAAGCCGGACGCAACGAAGCGCAACCTCACGGGCGCTATCACCAAGATGCTGGAAGATGCCGGCCTGCGCGTCGTTGCTTCCAAGCGCGTCTGGATGAGCAAGCGTGAAGCTGAAGGCTTCTACGCCGTTCACAAGGAGCGTCCGTTCTTCGGCGAACTCGTCGACACCATGACCTCCGGCCCGACCGTCGTTCAGGTTCTCGAAGGCGAAAACGCAATCCTCAAGAACCGCGAAATCATGGGTGCGACGAACCCGGCAAACGCTGACGAAGGCACGATCCGCAAGGTGCACGCCCTTTCGATCGGCGAAAACTCCGTTCACGGCTCCGACGCTCCGGAAACGGCTGCGCAGGAAATCAAATACTGGTTCTCCGACACCGAAATCGTCGGCTGAATCGGAATTTCAGCCGGGAGGCTGAAGCCTTTGAAATGACTCTGAAAGCCGAGGCTTCGCTCCGGCTTTTTCGTTATGCGGCAGGGCATTTGTCTGTATTGCTAAAGTCCGTCGTTCCGTCCGGCTTGAAGACATCCGGGTTCTGCGTATAGAGCGGCCCAACGACGAGCGGCTTGCTCGGCAGGATCGATTGATCGACGTCCGAGACCAGTTGTGTCTTCAACTCCTGCAGCGTTGCGCCCTCGGCATCGACGAGACGGATTTTCACGGAATAAGGTCTATCCTTGCGGATGCAGTGTACTTTTGGGCTCTGCAGGGTGATCTTGTCCCAGGCCGGATAGATCTTCTCGGTGAGCACGATTGGGTCGCCGCCGGCCGGGTTCTCGAATTCCGCGATCGCCACTGCGCCATCCGGAATGGCTGCGGTCTTCTTCAACGTGACGAGGTAGGTCGCGCTTGCGACGCGATAGTTGAACACGAAAATATGGCCGCTCACTTCGACCAACTTCTCCATCTCGCGCTGGCAGCCGGCGAGCAGCGCGGCGCTCAGCGCCAGCGCGATGATAACCTTGATCTTCATATCGCGTCCCCTTTCTTCCGGCGGTAGTGCCGGCTTGCCTTGGCGCGGTTGCCGCAGACCCCCATGTCGCACCAGGCACGGCTTTTATTCTTGCTGCGGTCTACGAACAGCCAGCCGCAATTGCGGCATATCTTCAAGCGCTCCGGATCAGGCATCGCGATCAGGCGAAGCACCGAATGCGCGGTCGCGGCGTCGAGCCCATTGGGCTTGGCATTGCTAAGGGTTCCGGCAAGTTTCCCAAGCAGGTCCGCGAGGAGTAGATCGTCATTGCCTGTCAAAACCCGTTGCCGGAAATAGCGGTCCGTCGCCTCGCGCAGCGCGATGAAGTTCGACTTGTCTTCTGGCGCCACCGGCAAAACGTCCCTGAAAAGGGCACGCTCGGCGCAGAATTCCGCCGCCGCGTGCGGAAAGCTCGTGAACTGTTCATCCGCCGCAAAGCGGTCGATGCTGCGCGCTATATCATGACGCAGAATGACGCTGTTGGCGACATCCAGCGCCAGCGCGCCACCAGAAAAACGATGTGCGGTCCAGGCAAAGTTCATAGAGAAAATATAACTGGTAAAATAGGGTTTGCCAGTTATTATTTGCAGAGGATCCGGAGTTTCCTGATGGGTTATCTTTTGCAGCAGCTGGCAAACGCGGTGCCGTTGGCAGCGCTCTACGCGGCGCTTGCCTTTGGCTATGCGCTTGCCTTCGGCGTCACCAAGCGCGCCGATATCACCTATGGTGCGGTCTTCGCTTTCGCGGGACAGATGCTGCTGCTGTTCACCGATTTCGCCTATAACCGCCTCTGGCTGGTCCTGCCCGCATCGCTGGCGATCGGCGCCGTCATGTCTTTCACCTATTCGCTCGGCGCCGGCTTCTGGATCGGCCGCTCCGTCATGCAGCCGCTCGTGCGACGCTCACCGAACACGGTCATCGTCGCAGCCCTCGGCGTGACCATCCTGCTCATGGAGACGGCGCGGTTGGCCTCCGATACAAGGGAGCTCTGGCTCTCGCCCTTCCTCAACCGCACCGTCGTTTTCTGGAGCGACGCATCCTTCAAGGTGACGCTGACTTATATCCAGCTTATCAATACCGGGCTCATGTGTGCGCTGATCGGGGTCGGCGGCCTGGTGCTCCGACGCAGCGCCTGGGGTCGCGTCTGGCGCGCAGTGACGGACGATCCGCTCGCCGCTGAACTCTGCGGCGTCAGCGCAATCCGCGTGTTCCTCGCTGCCTATGTGGCCGCCGTCTTCATCGCCACCTGCTGCGGCATCCTAACGACCTTCTATTACGGTTCAATGGATTTCGGTGCGGGGCTGCTCTTCGGCCTCAAGGTGCTGATGATCGCCGCTGCCGGCGGCTATTCCGATCCGCTGAAATCCGCAGGCGGTGCAGCAGGGATCGGTTTTGCCGAAACCCTCTGGACCGCCTACGGCCCGTTCCTCTGGCGGGATTTCGTCATCTTCTCGCTGCTCGTCTTCCTGCTGGTGCTGAGCCGGCGCGAGCGCGCCATTCCGTGACTACTTCCACTTATCGCGCGCAGCGTCGTCTGCGTCCTTGGCAGAGACCCAATCGCCTGCCGAGCCATCCGTGCCATGTTCCTTCTTCCAGAAGGGCGCGGAGGTCTTCAGATAATCCATGACGAAGTTCGCGCCGTCGAATGCCGCCTGCCTGTGCGGCGCGGCGGCAATCACCAGGACGATATTTTCCCTTGCTGCGATTTTTCCGAAGCGGTGGATGGCGGTGAGCCCAAGCAGGCCGAAACGCTCGATCGCCAACTCGGCGATGCGCGTCATCTCCGCCTCCGCCATGCCCGGATAATGTTCCAGTTCCAGCGCTGCCAATATGCCGCCTTCGTCGCGGCAGAGGCCGGAGAATGTCACGATCGCTCCAATGCCGGGCGCCGCCTTTTTCAGCCGGTCGACTTCAGTCTGCAGGTCGAAATCTTCGCGCTGGACGCGGATGGTGGGGGCTGGGCTCACGATATGCTTCCCCTTTGCTGATGTGCAATGACCTCAAAACGCATTCCCTCATCGCTGTGCTTTTCACAGGGAGCCGGTGCGCCCGACGCCTTGGCCGCGAAAGAAGTTCTTGCAAGAGAAAGAGAGTCATTCACGGCGTAGACGCGCCGTGGCTCGATTCCGGTGACAAGCACAGGAATGACGGACAAGCGCGGGGCAGCCGTCTCTATAGGCAGTGTTTCCATTCGTCTTCTCGGAAACGCGAGCGTGCGTCCGTCATCCGTCACCCGCCCGTCATCGGCGGAAAAATCCCGATTTCCCGGGCATTGCCGATCGGTTCGTCGTGTTCGGCGTGTTCCTGATCGAGCGCAACGCGGATGACGTTTTCGTATTGGAGCGCCGTCTCGTATTCCTCGCCCAGGGTCTTCAAGTGACCGAGAAGATCGGCAACGGTGACGACGGAGGCGGGAAGGGCGATGTCTTCCTCGCTCTTGCCGATCCGTTCCCGCACCCAGGCAAAATAGACGAGACGCGTCATTCTTCGTCATCCACGATATGCTTCAAGCCGGCGCGGAAATAGTCATAGCCGGTATATATGGTCAAAATGGCCGCGATCCAAAGCAGGCCGATGCCGATCTGCGTGGTATAGGGAAAAATCTCGTCGCCCGCGGGACCGGCAAGCAGGAACGCGATAGCCACCAGTTGCAGCGTCGTTTTCCATTTGGCGATCCGTGTGACGGGAACGCTGACTTTGAGGGCGGCGAGATATTCCCGCAGTCCCGAAACGAGGATTTCGCGGCAGAGGATGGTGATTGCCGCCCAGATCGACCAGCCGGCGATTGTCTGATCCGCGGCAACCAGAAGCAGGATCGAGGCGACCAGCAGCTTGTCGGCGATCGGGTCGAGCATGCGGCCGATATTCGAAGTCTGGTTCCAGATGCGCGCCAGATAGCCGTCCAAAAAATCGGTGAGAGAAGCGATGATGAATATCCAAAGGGCCACCCATCGCGCCGTGTTGCTGATCGCAAGTCGTCCCTCGACAAAGAAGCACAGGACGATCAGCGGTACCGCGAGAATGCGGCCGTAGGTCAGCAAATTGGGAATATTATACGCGCGCGATGCCATGAAACCGTTCTCTGAATTTATGTGCTTGTAGATGACGGGTTTGACCGCAGGCCGTCAACATTCTTTCTTTTTTTCTGCCGCCTTTGCGTGGAATTTGCGACCGTAGCCGCCTATTTCGCGGCATCGTCGTGAAAATGGTTATAGACCTGCTTTGCGACCGTTTCGGAAATGCCGTCGACTTCCATGAGATCGGAAAGCGCTGCTCGCGAAACGGCCTTTGCGGTGCCGAAATGCTGCAGCAGCGCCCGCTTGCGCGACGGGCCGATGCCGCCGATCTCGTCGAGCGGGTTCTTCACCATCTCCTTCTTGCGTCGCGCGCGATGAGAGCCGATGGCGAAACGGTGCGCTTCGTCCCGCATGCGCTGGATGAAATAGAGCACGGGATCGCGTGGCGGCAGTGTGAAGCTTTCGCGTCCCGGCGGGAAGAAACGCTCGCGCCCCGCATCGCGGTCGACGCCCTTGGCAACGCCGATGGCAATGACGCTGTCCGTGATGGCGAGTTCCTCGAGGATGGCGCGCACCGCCGTCATCTGACCCTGGCCACCGTCGATCAGGATCACGTCCGGCCAGGCAGGGAAAGGCAGATCGGCGGCCTCAGTGCTTAATACCGTCTGCGCCCGGTCCGGAATGCCTTCCTCCTTGATCAGCCGCGAGAAGCGCCGGGTCATCACCTCGCGCATCATGCCGAAGTCGTCTCCGGGCGTGATGTCGGTCGATTTGATGTTGAACTTGCGGTACTGGCTCTTCACGAAGCCTTCTGGCCCCGCCACGACCATGCCGCCCACCGCATTCGTGCCCATGATATGCGAGTTGTCGTAGATCTCGATCCGCTGCGGCGCATAGGGTAGACCGAATGTTTCCTTGAAGCCCTCGAGCAGGCGCGATTGCGAAGCGGTCTCGGCGAGCTTGCGGCCATGGGCCTCGCGGGCATTGGCAACGACATGGTCGACTAAATCGCGCTTTTCGCCGCGCTGCGGCACCAGGATCGAAACCTTGTGTCCGGTCTTTTCGCCGAGCGCTGCCGCTAGCAGCTCCATTTCCTCGACTGTTTCCGACAGCATGATCTGCTTCGGCACCGGCTTGTCGTCATAGAACTGCGCGAGGAAGGCATTCAGAACCTCGGCGCCCGAAAGCTGCGGGTCGGCCTTTGGGAAATAGGCGCGATTGCCCCAGTTCTGGCCGGTGCGAAAGAAGAAGACCTGGATGCAGGAAATCCCGCCCTCGTGGTGGATCGCGAAGACATCCGCCTCCTCGACGCCTGCCGGATTGATGCCCTGATGGCTCTGGACATGCGACAGCGCGGCGAGGCGATCGCGATAGATCGCCGCACGCTCGAAATCGAGGTCTTCGGCGGCGGCGTTCATTTCCTCCGCCATATGCGCCTTCACCTTCTGGCTTTTTCCGGAAAGGAAATCCTTCGCCTCCTGCACCAGTTGCGCATAGCCTTCGTCGCTGATCTCCCGGGTGCAGGGGCCAGAACAGCGTTTGATTTGATAGAGCAGGCAGGGGCGCGTGCGCGTCTCGAAAACGCTGTCAGTGCAGGTGCGGATCAGAAAGGCGCGCTGCAGCGAATTGATCGTGCGGCCGACTGCGCCGGCCGAAGCGAAGGGACCGAAATAATCGCCCTTGCGGGCGCGGGCGCCGCGATGCTTGAAGATCGACGGGGCGCGATGATCGCCGGTGATGAGGATATAGGGAAACGACTTGTCGTCGCGCAAAAGCACGTTAAAGCGCGGCCGCAAGCGCTTGATCAGATTCGCTTCCAGAAGCAGCGCCTCGGTCTCCGTGCGTGTCGTCACGAATTCCATATGCGAGGTCAGGCGGACCATCTGCGCGATGCGGTTGGAATGAACCCGGCCCGTCGCATAGTTGCCGACGCGCTTCTTGAGGCTGCGCGCCTTGCCGACATAGAGCACGTCGCCATCGGCATTGAACATGCGGTAGACGCCGGGGCTGTTCGGCAGCCGCTTGACGAATTCGCCGATCAGTTCGGCGCCGGCAAGCCCGCTCTCGTTGCCGCCGCCTTCATTCCAGTCGATCGCAGCCGGAAGCGGCGAGGCGGAAAGGTCGCTTTCCACCTCGACATCGTCTTCGTTTTCATCGGTTTCATCATAAAGAACACCGCCATCGGGCAGCTTCTTGGCATTCATTCCTTGATCTCCAGCACATCCGGCGTCTGCCACGCGAGATGCTGGCCGCCGTCGAGTGCAATCATCTGCCCCGTGATCGAAGGCGTCTCGAACAGAAAACGAATCGTTCGTCCGAATTCCTCCAACGCAGGTCCTTGCTTCAAGATAAGGGCTGCGACCTGCGCTTGGAAGTCTTCCTGCAACTGCCGTTCGCTTGGAATCGAGGGGCCAGGCCCGATGGCGTTGACCCGGATCTTCGGAGCAAGCGCCTGCGCCATCGTCTGCGTTGCGGTCCAAAGCGCCGACTTCGACAAGGTGTAGGAATAGAAGCTCGGCCGCAGCGCCCAGACGCGCTGGTCGATGACATTGACAATGAGGCCAGTGGACGTTTCCGGTAGCTGGGCGGCGAATTGGGCGGCGAGGATCGAAGGCGCCCGGACATGCACGGCGAAATGCTCGTCCCAGACACCTGCATCCATCTTTCGCACCGAATCTTCGCGGAAGATCGAGGCATTGTTGACGAGCAGATCGATGGGACCAAGCAGGTCTGCGGCCCTTTTTATCAGGGCTTCCGTCTCGTTTATTTTCGTGAGGTCGCCTTTCACTGCGACGGCGTATTTGCCTTCTTGCCGCAATTTCGCCGCAACCGCCTCCGCCTCGTCGATCGAGCTATTGGCATGAATGGCAACGGAAAAGCCGTTTCCCGCCAAATCCTCGACTATCGCCCGGCCTATTCTCTTCGCAGCCCCGGTTATGAGCGCGGCCTTAAGTCTTTTCTCGTTCAAAAGCGTGCCTTCTGGTCCCGCGAGTCTAAGTGCGTTTCTATATAGGGGCAGGCACAGACTATATAAATAGGGTGTCACGATTGCCTTTGTGGCAGACCTATTCTATGTATTATTTGAGAAATAAAGTTCTTAGAATAAGTATTGACAATTTAACCCATCGTTATGGTTAACAAATATTCTGTTGCTCTATAGCAACATCAAATTTCAGCCGCTTCCCTGCCTCAATCATTTCACAATTTGGCTCTCTCAAATCCGCAATTGCGCTCCACTTTCGACCTCGATCCGAGAGGGACATCTAGTAATTTCTCGCGAATGCTTCGGCGTAGGACAGTTACGAAGGGCGCGAGATCGAAAGGAGAAATGAGTATGCGTACATTTATTGCTAGTCTGATGGCATCCGCCTTCGTGATCGCCGGCTTTTCTGCCGCCAACGCCGCCGACGCAGTCGACCAGGTTCCGGAAGCTCCGGTAGCACAGGCCGAACCGGCCGCACCGGCAGGTAACTGGGAAGGCTTTTACCTCGGCGGCGCGGGCACCTATAACAAGGGCAACTTCGGTTCGGACCGTGACGGTTACGCGATGGGCGGCCAGCTCTACACGGGCTACAACTGGCAGAGCGGCCAGATCGTCTACGGTGTCGAAGCCGATCTCGGTTATTCCGGCCTCGACAGCACGTCTAACGGCATCACCAACAAGAACCGCTTCAACGGCTCCGTTCGCGGCCGTGTCGGTTACGACCTGAACCCGTTCCTGCTCTACGCGACGGCCGGTGCCGCTGCGGCGAACAACAAGGTCAGCGGCTTCGGTCAATCCGATACCAATACGGCCTTCGGTTACACCGTCGGTGCCGGTGCTGAAGCTATGGTGACGAACAACATCACGGCACGTGTCGAATATCGCTTCAGCGACTATCAGAACAAGGACTTCGATCTCGGCGCCACGAACGTATCCCGCGGCTATGACGAACACAGCGTCAAGGTCGGTATCGGCGTCAAGTTCTAAGTCTGCCGAACACACCTGTTGAAAGCCGGGCCTCGCGCCCGGCTTTTTTGTCTCAGCCGTGCGGCTTGAGTTCCTGATAGGCAGGAAATTTCTTCTCGAATTTGCGTGCCCAGTCGATCAGTTCCGGATGCTCGGCTTCCCACTGGCCCTTGAAGCGAAGTTCCAGATAGCCGATCGTCGCAGCAAGCGCGAAGTGAGCGCCATTCAGCCTCCGGCCGATCTTCGGTGGATGCGCGCTGATGTGGTTCAGGCCGCTGACGGCCTTCTTCCACTGCCGGTCGATCCAGGGCTGGTGCACCTTCTCCTCGTCGCGGAAGCGGCGCTCGTAAATGATCGCCAGCAGGCAGTCGCAGATGCCGTCGCAGAGTGCTTCCAGAATTTCAGCATCGGTTCGCTTGCCGTTCTTCGAAGGGTAGAGCTTCCTGTTCTTGAGCCGCCCGAAATAATGCATGATCGCCACGCTGTCGAAGACCGAAACCCCTTCGTCGGTCAGAAGCGTCGGGATTTTGCCGAGCGGGTTGTTGTCGACGAGGATCGCCGGGCCGGCATTGGTATCGACGCGGATTTCGGTGACGGCGAGTTCCAGATAATGCGCGGCCATCAGCACTTTGCTGGAATAGGGCGATGTCGGGGAGCAAAGCAGCTTCATGTTTCATCTCCAAAGCGGTTTCGGCGCGGACTATTTCGCACGTGCAGCAAGCGGTCAATCGGCGTTTCCGGTCCTGACTTCGCCACGCAGCCAGAAGGCGCGCTGTGATGCGAACCGATCTTGGGCGAGATGATCCTTGAGCGCCGGCAGCAGCGCGTGCAACTCGTCCTTCAGCGTGAAGGGCGGGTTGACGATGATGAGACCGGAGCCCGTCAACCCGGTAACGCCGCGGTCGCTGCGCACGCTGAGTTCAGCGCACAGCATCTTCGGAATTTGGGTCACCTGCAGCGCCTCGTGTAATTCCTTGATGGGAGCGCCCTTCTTCAGCGGATACCAGAGGCAATAGGTGCCGCCCGGAAACCGCCGGTAGGCCCTCGCCAGGCCGTCGACCAGACGCTCGTATTCGCCGTCCTCCTCGAACGGCGGATCGACAAGCACGATGCCGCGCTTTTCCTTCGGCGGCAGATGCGCGCCGAGCGCCAGCCAGCCGTCGAGCTCGGTGATGCGGGCATGGTGATCACCTTCGAACAGCCGGTGAAGGCGGATATAGTCCTCCGGATGCAGTTCCATCGCCGAAAGCCTGTCCTGGGGGCGAAAGAGCATGCGCGAAAGCTTCGGCGAACCGGGATAATAGCGCACACCGCCATCCGGGTTGAGTTCCCGGACCGCGGAAAGATAGGGCTCGACCAGTCCGGCCACCTGCGGCGCAAGATCGGCCTCCATGATCCTGCCGATCCCGTCCTGCCACTCGCCGGTCTTTTGCGCCTCTTCCGAGGAGAGGTCGTAAAGCCCGACGCCGGCATGGGTGTCGAGCACTCGGAAAGCGCCGTCCTTCTTCTGCAGATAGCGGATGAGACGTGCCAGAACGGCGTGCTTCAGCACATCGGCAAAATTGCCCGCGTGATAGATGTGGCGGTAGTTCATTTTCGCTGATGCCTGTTATGAATTCATGTCATAGCCGTCATTTCCGGCTTTTGGCGGATGACGGCTTGGAATATAGAAAAGCCATGAACATTGCGACCCCCATTCACGCCAAATCCGCCGATCCCGGCAAGAAGGTCGGGCACACCGCCTGTCCGCACGACTGTCCCTCCACCTGCGCGCTGGAAGTGGAGATCACGCAGGACGGACGCATCGGCCGTGTGCGCGGTGCCAACGACCACACTTATACGTCCGGCGTCATCTGCGCCAAGGTCGCGCGCTATGCCGAACGCCTCTACCATCCGGACCGGCTGATGCACCCTCTGCGCCGCATCGGCGCGAAAGGCGAGGGGCGCTGGCAGCAGATTTCCTGGGACGAGGCTCTGGACGAGATCGCCGAAGCCTTTATGAAGGCCGAAGGGAAGGATGGCAGCGAGGCGGTCTGGCCTTACTACTATGCCGGCACCATGGGCTGGGTGCAGCGCGACAGCATCGAGCGCCTGCGCCACGCCAAACGTTATTCCGGCTTCTTCTCGTCGATCTGTACCAACCCGGCCTGGACCGGCTTCACGATGGCGACGGGCACGCTCCGCGGCCCCGATCCGCGCGAGATGGGCCGCACCGATTGCGTCGTCATCTGGGGTACGAACGCGGTCGCGACGCAGGTCAATGTGATGACGCATGCGATCAAGTCGCGCAAGGAACGCGGCGCGAAGATCGTCGTCGTCGATATCTACGACAATCCGACGATGAAGCAGGCCGACATGGCGCTGATCGTCAAGCCTGGCACCGATGCGGCGCTCGCCTGCGCCGTCATGCACATCGCCTTCCGCGACGGCTACGCCGACCGGGCCTATCTGGCAAAATATGCCGACGATCCGGCAGGTCTTGAAGCGCACCTCAAGGCGAAGACGCCGGAATGGGCAGCCGCGATCACCGGTCTCTCGGTGGATGAGATCGAAACCTTCGCACAGCTCGTCGGCACGACGAAGAAAACCTATTTCCGCCTCGGATACGGTTTCACCCGCCAGCGCAACGGCGCGGTCGCCATGCATGCCGCAGCCTCGATCGCCACCGTGCTCGGCTCCTGGCAGTATGAGGGCGGCGGCGCCTTCCATTCGAACAGTGACATCTTCCGCATGAACAACGCGGAGCTGACCGGCAAATCGATGAAGGATCCGGATATCCGCATGCTCGACCAGTCGCAGATCGGCCGCGTGCTGACGGGCGATGCGGCATCACTGCGCCATCGCGGACCGGTCACCGCCATGCTGATTCAGAACACCAATCCGGTAAACATCGCGCCTGAGCAACGCCTGGTGAAGGGCGGCTTTGCGCGGGGCGATCTCTTCGTGGCCGTACACGAGCAGTTCATGACCGAGACGGCGGAAATGGCCGATATCGTCATTCCCGCCACGATGTTCGTCGAGCATGACGACATCTACCGCGCCGGCGGGCAGAACCATATCCTGCTCGGCCCGAAACTCGTCGAACCGCCGCCGACGGTGCGCACCAACCTCTTCGTCATCGAGGAGCTCGCAAAGCGCCTCGGCGTTGCGGATCAGCCAGGCTTCGGCTTTAGCGCCCGGGAAATGGTTGACCGCATTCTCGAAACAAGCGGCCTGCCGGACTACGACCACTTCCTCGAACATAAATGGTTCGACCGCCAGCCTGACTTCGAAGACGCGCATTTCCTCAACGGTTTCGCGCATCCGGACGGCAAGTTCCGCTTTCGGCCGGATTGGGCGAACCAGCCGGCGCCTAACCGTCCACCGGAATCCGTCGGCCTGCTCGGCCCGCATCCCGAGCTGCCGGCTTTTCCCGATCAGGTGGATGTCATCGAAGTGGCCGATGCCGAACATCCCTTCCGGCTGGCAACCTCGCCCGCGCGCAACTTCCTGAATTCCAGCTTTTCCGAAACAAAGACGTCGCGGCAGAAGGAGGGGCGTCCCGAACTGATGATCAATCCCCAGGATGCCGAGATAAACGGCATTGCCCACGGCGATCTCGTCCAGATCGGAAACCGGCGCGGCGAGGTGCGCCTGCACGCCCACGTCACGGCCGAGGTCAAGCCGGGCGTTCTGATCGCCGAAGGGTTGTGGCCAAACAAGGCGCATGTCGACGGCGAGGGTATCAATGTGCTTACCGGCGCAGACCCCGTCGCGCCCTATGGCGGTGCGGCGGTCCACGACAACAAAGTCTGGCTGCGCAAGGATGCCGCATGACGAAGTTCGCGAAGGCAAGGGCTAAGATCGTCGAGGAAACGACGCTTGCGGAAGGCTGGACGCGGCTGAGCGTTTATAAGCTCGATTACACGGATTCGAACGGCCTCACCCATCGCCTCCATCGCGAGGTCTATCACCGCACGCCGGCCGCAACGATCCTGCTCTACGATCCGAAACGCGGCTCCGTCGTCCTCGTCAAACAGTTCCGTCTGCCGCCCGATCTTCGGGGCGAGCCCGCCTTCATGATCGAAACGCCGGCCGGTCTTCTCGACGGCGAGGAGCCGGAAGCAGCGATCCGCCGCGAGGCGATGGAAGAGACGGGCTTCCGCGTCCGCGACGTCCGTTTCCTCTTCAAGGCCTACAGCTCGCCGGGTTCGAACAGCGAAGTCGTGCATTTCTTCGCCGCGCCGATCGATACGTCCGACCGCGTCTCGAACGGCGGCGGCCTGGACGAGGAGCATGAGGATATCGAAGTGCTGGACGTGCCGCTGGACACGGCAACCGCCATGATCGAAAGCGGCGATATCCGCGACATGAAGACGATTATCCTGCTGCAATGGGCGGCGATGAATAGGGGTAGCTTGATCTAATCGGCATTTTTTCCCAGGATCGTTGATCTTTCGGCAGTCGGCCGGTTGGAGCGATGACCCTCACCTGATACGCATTTCCAGAGTACGAGACTGATTGCCGTTTCCGCACGATGGGCAAAGAACGGCACGAGCAGGCCGGCATATTTTTCATGCAGCTTAGCAAGTATTGTGAAAGTGCTTTGGGTTGATCGTCGCAGCAGCACCAAAGTTCATATCGTTGTCACCAATCCCGCCTAAGCGCTGCGGTTTATCAAATTATAAAATGCCGTCAGGAGATTGCCCATGTGGCTCAGCAATTTCACGCTCGTCCTTCCCGAAGAGGTGGTGAGCCGGGGCGCAATCCGGATCGAGGACGGGGCGATTGCGGAGATACGGCCGGAGCCGGTCGGCAATGCCGCGATCGACGGCGGCGGGCGGTTGCTGATGCCGGGTTTCGTCGATCTGCATGGCGACATGATCGAGCGCGAGATCGCGCCGCGTCCGAACGCCATAATGCCGATTGATTTCGGCATCCATGAACTCGACAAGAAACTCGCGGCCGCCGGCGTGACGACGGCCTTTGCGGCGATTTCCTTTGCAACCGAGAGCGTCTACGGCCACGTCCGCTCACTCGAAACAACCGGTGCGATCATCGAGGGGATCAACCGGCTCAAGCACGATCTGCTGATCGACCATCGCGTTCATGCGCGCTATGAGATCACCAATTTGGGTGCCGCGCCCGCGCTCGAAAAGCTGCTTGAAGCCGGTCATATCGATATGGTGTCGCTGACCGACCATATACCGGGGCAGGGGCAGTACAACAACATCCAGAGCTACATATTGAGCATCGCCGAGCGCCGGGCGATCTCCGAGGAAATGGCAGCGGAAATAGTCGCAAAGCGCATTGCCATGCGCAACAATCCGGAGATCGAGGCAACGCTGAAGGAGATCGTCGCCCTCTCGCTCAAGTGGAAGCTGTCGCTTGCGTCCCACGATGACGATAGTGCTGAAAAGGTCGCCGAGATGCATGATCTCGGTGTGACGATCAGCGAGTTTCCGGTCACGCTACCAGCTGCCGTGGAGGCCCGCCGCCGTGGGCTTTGGACGCTTATGGGCGCGCCTAATGCGCTTCGCGGCCAGTCAATGTCCGGCAATCTGAGTGCGCTCGATGCCGCCAAGGCCGGGCTACTGACGGTGATCGCTGCCGATTATCACCCGGCAGCTTTCGTGCCCGGCATCTTCAAGATCGCCGAGTCCACCGCAATGCCGGCCGCGGTCGCCATGGCGACCAGGAATGCCGCCCGTTCCGCAGGTCTGACGGACCGAGGCGAGATCGCCGTCGGTCAGCGCGCCGATCTGGTCGTCGTCGAGCCGGGCGATGTGCACCGCATCCGCGCCACCTTCTGCGGCGGACGCTTCGTCTACAGCGACGGAACCTTGCATCAGCTACGGGCGCTCGTTGCCTGAAGGATCAGGCGATCAGGGAAATGATGTGATTGGCATTGGGGCGGGCGGATGTCTCTGCGCCAACCGCCCTGCCGCCTTCCATCCGCGCCTTGCCTTCTGCAAAGAGCCGCAGCGCTTGCGGATAGAGCTGATGCTCGACCGTGAGGACGCGCGCGGCGAGCGTCTCGGCGGTATCGCCGGACAGAACCGGTACGGCGGCCTGTCCGATCACCGGCCCCTCATCCATGCCTTCGGTCACGAAATGCACTGTGCACCCTGCGATTCGCATGCCGGCGTCGATGGCGCGCTGATGCGTGTGGAGGCCCGGGAAGAGCGGCAGAAGGGAAGGGTGGATGTTGATCATCCGGCCCTCGTAGCGTTGGATGAATTTCGCGCTCAGAAGCCGCATATAGCCCGCAAGGCAGAGAATATCCGGCGAGAGCCGGTCGAGCGCTTCAAAGATCGTCGCCTCGTGGGCTTCCTTACTGGCATAATCCTTGCGAACGAAAGCGAACGTGGAAATGCCTTCCGCGGCGGCTTTCGCAAGACCGCCCGCATCCGCGTTATCGGAAATCACGCCGACGATTTCAGCGGGAAAGTCCGGAGCTTTCGCTGCCGCGACGAGCGCCATCATGTTGGAGCCGCCGCCGGAAATGAAGACGACGACGCGTTTGCGCGGCATGGTCATAGAGCGAGCGTGCCCTTGTAAACCGTTCCCGGCGCACCTTCTGCGCGGGCGATCATCCGGCCGAGCGTGATGATCTTCTCGCCCTCCGATTCCAGGACGGCGGTCACCGCAACGGCATTTTCAGCCGAGACGACGGCGATCATGCCGACGCCGCAGTTGAAGGTGCGCAGCATTTCCTTCGCCTCGACGCCGCCCGTCTTGGCAAGCCAGGAGAACACCGGCGGAACCTTGACCGCGGCAAGATCGATCTCGGCGGCAAGATGCTTCGGCAGCACGCGCGGGATATTTTCGGGGAAGCCGCCGCCGGTAATGTGCGCCAGCGCCTTGACGGCGCTGGTTTCGCGGATCGCCTTCAGAAGCGGCTTCACATAGATGCGGGTCGGCGTCAGCAGCGCTTGGCCGAGAGCCGCGCCTTCAGCGAAAGGCGCCGGCGCCTCCCAGCCGAGCCCCGAAAGCTCAACGATCTTGCGCACCAGTGAAAAGCCGTTCGAGTGAACGCCGGAGGAGGCGAGGCCGAGGATGATATCGCCTTCGGCAATATCGCCTGCCGGGAGAAGCTGGCCGCGCTCGGCGGCACCAACGGCAAAGCCTGCAAGATCGTAATCGCCGGAAGAATACATGCCCGGCATTTCCGCCGTCTCGCCACCGATTAACGCACAGCCCGCCTTTCGGCAGCCGGCAGCAATACCGCCGACGATCGCCGCACCCTGATCCGGATCGAGCTTGCCGGTCGCGAAGTAGTCGAGGAAGAAGAGCGGCTCAGCACCTTGCACGACAAGATCGTTGACGCACATGGCAACGAGGTCGATGCCGACCGTTTCGTGATAATCCGCGTCGATGGCGATCTTCAGCTTGGTGCCGACGCCGTCATTGGCGGCGACGAGAACCGGATCGGTGAAGCCGGCAGCCTTGAGATCGAACAGGCCGCCGAAGCCTCCTATTTCGCCATCGGCACCAGGCCGCCTCGTGGAGCGTACGGCAGGCTTGATCTTCTCAACCAGAAGATTTCCGGCATCGATATCGACGCCTGCGTCGCTATAGGTCAGGCCGTTTCTTCCAGACTGGCTCATGCTGATCTCCGATGGCTGGTTCGGGCGGTATAATGGACCGCGTCACATGCGGGTCGCAATTGCATGAGAGTGCGCTTTATGCAAGGCGGCGATGGAGAAAAGCCCCAATTTCCCGCTCTTTCCATAGGGGAGGGTTGGATTTTCCGCCGCAGGGTTGACCATCTTCCGGCCTGCATCCTATGTGCTTCGAGTAGCGGCGCGAAAAGATTGCGTCACGGGCGGACGAACGGGGAAAGCGATGCCACATCAGGTCAGCGGAGCAAGTCTCAAACGGCAGGTTTTCTTCTGGCTGGGCGTGCTCGTCTTCTTCATCGTCTTTCTCTATATCTTCAGCTCCATCCTGCTGCCCTTTGTCGCCGGCATGGCGATCGCCTATTTCCTCGATCCCGTGGCCGACCGTCTGCAGCGTCTGGGGCTCAGCCGCCTGATGGCAACAATCGGCATCCTGGTCGCCTTCGTCATCATCTTCGCGCTGGCGCTGATGATCCTCATTCCAGTCTTGATCAATCAGTTCAACGATTTCGCCCAGCGGCTCCCCGGATATATCAGCCAGCTGCAGGCGTTCATCGCCAATGTGCAGGATTCCGTGCTGCCGGGTTGGATCAGGAACCAGCTCGGCACGATCAAGGACAATTTCTCCGGCATATTGTCGGAAGGCATGGGCTTCCTGACCGGCCTCTTTGGCCAGATCTGGAATTCCGGCAAGGCCATCGTCGACGTCATCTCGCTGCTGGTCGTGACGCCGGTCGTTGCTTTTTACATCCTACTCGACTGGGACCGCATGATTTCCAAGGTCGATCAGTGGATTCCGCGCGATTATGTCAGCGACGTTCGCCAGATCGCTCATGAGATCGATCAGGCGATCGCCGGCTTCATTCGCGGGCAGGGCTCACTCTGCCTGATCCTCGGAATCTTCTACGCCGTAGGTCTGTCGCTCGTCGGCTTGAACTTCGGCCTGCTCATCGGCCTCTTTGCCGGCATGATAAGCTTCATCCCCTATGTCGGCTCGCTGGTCGGACTGGTCCTTGCGGTCGGCGTGGCGCTCGTTCAGTTCTGGCCGGATTATCTCTGGGTCGGCGCCGTGCTCGTTGTCTTCTTCAGCGGCCAGTTCCTGGAAGGCAATATCCTGCAGCCGAAACTCGTCGGCCACAGCGTCGGACTTCACCCGGTCTGGCTGATGTTCGCGCTCTTTGCGTTCGGCGCGCTCTTCGGCTTCGTCGGCCTGCTCGTTGCCGTGCCGGCCGCTGCCGCCGTCGGCGTCCTTGTCCGCTTTGCGCTCTCGCGCTACCTTCAGAGCGATCTTTATGCGGGCCGTTCGCAACCTGCCGAGGCCCGGAAGACAAAAGCCGATTCCAAATGAACGACGTGAAGCGCAAGGCGGGGGAACAGCTCCCGCTGGTCTTTTCCCATGATGCGGCAAGCGGCCGAGACGACCTGTTGGTCTCCGACCGGCTGAGCGCTGCGGTGACCATCATCGACGCCTGGCCGCAATGGCCGTCGCCGGTCGTCATTCTGGCCGGGCCGGTCGGTTCCGGAAAGTCGCATCTTGCAAGCATCTGGAAAGAGCATAGCGGTGCCGCCAGCATCCATCCTAAGCGGGGCTCGGATGCCGCCGTCACTGCGGCAACCGGGCCTGTCCTTTTCGAGGATGTCGACCGCCTCGGCTTCGATGACACCGAACTCTTTCACGTCATCAACAGCGTGCGCGAAAACGGCAACAGCCTGTTGATGACGAGCCGCCTGTGGCCGATGTCGTGGCCGGTGGAGCTCCCGGACCTGCGCTCGAGGCTCAAGGCTGCGACCGTCGTCGAAATCGGCGAGCCGGACGAGGAATTGCTGTCGCAGGTCATCGTCAAGCTCTTCTCCGACCGGCAGCTTAATATAGATGACAAACTTGTTCTTTATGTCGTGAACCGGATGGAGCGGTCGCTGAACGCGGCCCAGACGATCGTCGAAAGGCTCGACCGGCTGGCCCTTGCGCGGGGCACGAAAATCACCCGGTCTCTTGCTGCCGAAGTGTTGAATGAATTAGGTAATTCGGCGTCTTCCGATTGACTGTCACAGTTCCGTCGTGAAACTGATATACTGCGCATGGACGAGTGAAACGGGGTGATCGGAACATGGACAGTGCGGTAGCAGAGCATCAGGAACCGATTGCGCAAACAGCGGCAGCAGTCCCGCCGCTGGAAGACCTGCTAACTAGTCCCGAACGTTTCATCAACCGTGAATTTTCCTGGCTGCAGTTCAACCGTCGCGTTCTCGAGGAAACGCTGAACACTGAGCACCCGCTGCTCGAGCGCGTCCGGTTCCTGTCGATTTCAGCGGCCAATCTCGACGAATTCTTCATGGTGCGCGTCGCTGGCCTCGAAGGCCAGGTACGCCAGAACATCGTGGTTCGCACGCCGGACGGGAAGACGCCCGCCGAACAGCTCGATGCAATCCTGCAGGAGATCGACAATCTGCAGATGGAGCAGCAGGCTTCGCTCGCCGTCCTGCAGCAGTATCTCGCGAAGGAAGACATTCTGTTCGTCCGTCCCGGCGCTCTCAGCGACGCCGACCGACAGTGGCTGGCGGCAGAATTCGAGCAGGCGATCTTTCCGGTTCTGACGCCGCTGTCGATCGACCCGGCTCACCCGTTCCCGTTCATCCCGAACCTCGGTTTCTCGATCGGCCTGCAGCTTACCAGCAAGCACGGGCGCGAGCCGATGACGGCGCTGCTTCGCCTGCCGCCTGCGCTCGATCGCTTCGTGCGCTTGCCCGATGACGCCGGTACGATCCGCTATATCACGCTGGAGGATGTCGCGAACATCTTCATTCACCGGCTCTATCCCGGTTACGAGGTGCAGGGCTCCGGTACATTCCGCCTCATCCGCGACAGCGATATCGAAGTGGAGGAAGAAGCCGAAGACCTCGTGCGCTTCTTTGAAACCGCCCTGAAGCGCCGCCGCCGCGGCAAGGTGATCCGCATCGAGACGGATTCCGAGATGCCGGCATCGCTCCGCCAGTTCGTGGTGCAGGCGTTGAATGTTCCAGACAATCGTGTCGCCGTTTTGCCGGGCCTGCTTGCGCTCAATACGGTCTCCGAGATCACCAAGGCGCCGCGCGACGACCTTCGGTTTCAGCCCTACAATGCGCGATTTCCCGAACGCGTTCGCGAGCATGCCGGAGACTGCTTCGCGGCCATTCGCGAAAAGGACATGGTGGTTCATCACCCCTACGAGTCTTTCGACGTGGTGGTCCAGTTTCTTCTCCAGGCTGCGCGCGATCCTGACGTTCTGGCGATAAAGCAGACCCTTTACCGCACCTCGAACGACAGCCCGATCGTCCGGGCTCTCA
Organism: Rhizobium mongolense USDA 1844; assembly: GCF_000419765.1. Taxonomy (GTDB): domain Bacteria; phylum Pseudomonadota; class Alphaproteobacteria; order Rhizobiales; family Rhizobiaceae; genus Rhizobium; species Rhizobium mongolense. The sequence goes on from NZ_ATTQ01000005.1 coordinate 247,059, forward strand.
TCGATGCTGCCGAAGCTGGTAAGTCGGTGACTGCCCTCGTCGAGCTCAAGGCCCGTTTCGACGAAGAGGCGAATATCCGTTGGGCACGCGACCTCGAACGCGCCGGCGTGCAGGTCGTCTTCGGCTTCATCGAGCTCAAGACACACGCAAAGATGTCGTTGGTCGTTCGCCGCGAGGAAGGCAGACTCCGCAGCTACTGCCACCTCGGCACCGGCAACTACCATCCGGTCACCGCGAAGATCTATACCGACCTCTCGTTCTTCACCTGCAATCAGGTGATTGCCCACGATATGGCGAACATCTTCAACTTCATCACCGGCTACGGCGAGCCGGAGGAGAGCATGAAGCTCGCCGTCTCGCCTTATACGCTGCGCTCGCGCATCCTCCGTCACATCGAGGAGGAGATCAAACATGCCAAGAACGGTGCGCCGGCAGCGATCTGGATGAAGATGAACTCGCTCGTCGATCCGGAAATTATCGACGCGCTCTATACGGCAAGCCGGGCAGGCGTTGAAATCGACCTGGTCATTCGCGGTATCTGCTGCCTGCGCCCGCAGGTGCCGGGCCTCTCCGACAATATTCGCGTCAAGTCGATCGTCGGCCGCTTCCTGGAGCACAGCCGCATCTTCTGCTTCGGCAATGGACACGGCCTGCCGTCCGACAAGGCGCTCGTCTATATCGGCTCCGCCGACATGATGCCCAGAAACCTCGATCGCCGCGTCGAGACGCTCGTCCCGCTCATCAATCCGACTGTGCACGAGCAGGTTTTGTCACAGATCATGCTAGGCAATATCATTGACAATCAGCAGAGCTACGAGATATTGCCCGACGGCACGTCTCGGCGCATGGAAGTGCGCAAAGGCGAAGAGCCGTTCAATGCGCAGCAGTATTTCATGACCAATCCCAGCCTTTCCGGCCGTGGTGAGGCCCTGAAATCCAGTGCGCCCAAGCTGATTGCCGGCCTGCTTTCCGGCTGGACCAAGAGATAAAACTGGACCTGCATGGTTGAATCAGAAGCCCAGGGGCGCCTGCCAGGGATTGCCCCGGTCTCCGTCGTCGATATCGGCTCGAATTCGATCCGAGTGGTCATCTACGAAGGCATGTCCCGGTCGCCGGCGATCCTTTTCAACGAAAAGGTGCTCTGCGGCCTCGGTAAGGGCATCGCGCTGAACGGCAGGATGGATGAGGAAAGCGTCGCCCGCGCGCTGGCCGCCCTGCATCGGTTCAAGGCCCTTTCCGACCAGGCTCGCGCGGCGACGATGTATGTGCTGGCGACGGCTGCCGCGCGCGAAGCCTCCAACGGGCCTGATTTCATCCACCAGGCCGAAACGATCCTCCGGCGCAAGATTCGCGTGCTTTCCGGCGAGGAGGAGGCGAAGTTCTCCGCGCTCGGCGTCATCAGCGGCTTCTTCCATCCGGACGGCATCGCGGGCGACCTCGGCGGCGGCTCGCTGGAACTCATCGACATCAAGGAGCGCGAGATCGGCAGGGGGATCACCCTGCCGCTCGGAGGGCTTCGCCTTTCGGAATATGCCGGCGGTTCCCTCGCGAGAGCCCGCACTTTCGCTCGCAAGCATGTTCGAAGCGCCACGAAAATCCTGGAAAAGGGGGCCGGGCGGACCTTCTACGCGGTTGGTGGCACCTGGCGTAACATCGCCAAGCTGCACATGGAACTTACCCAATATCCGCTTCACATGATGCAGGGGTACGAGGTTTCTCTCGAAGGGATGATGCAGTTCCTCGATCAGGTGGAAGTAGCCAGGGATTCCAAGGATCCGGCCTTCCAGGCGGTCTCGAAGCATCGCCGTGCGCTGCTGCCCTTCGGCGCCGTTGCCATGAAGGAAGTGTTGAGCGCGATGAATCCCGGCGTCATTTCCTTCTCGGCGCAGGGCGTCCGCGAAGGCTATCTCTACTCGCTGCTGTCGGAGGGCGAGCGCCGCGCCGATCCGCTGCTTTCGGCGGCCGGCGAGCTTGCCATCCTGCGCGCGCGTTCCCCTGAGCATGCGCGCGAGCTTGCGGCATGGACCGGCTACATGATGCCGTATTTCGGCGTTGTGGAAACGGAAGAGGAAGCGCGCTACCGCCAGGCGGCGTGCCTGCTCGCCGACATCAGCTGGCGCGCGCATCCGGACTATCGCGGCCTGCAGGCGCTGAACCTGATTGCCCATTCATCCTTCGTCGGCATCAGCCATCCCGGCCGGGCCTTCATCGCGCTCGCCAATTACTACCGCTTCGAAGGCCTGAATGACGACGGCTCGACGGCACCGCTTGCCACGATCGCCGGCCCGCAATATGTCGAACGCGCCAAGCTGCTCGGCGGCATGCTGCGCGTCGTTTATCTCTTCTCGGCCTCCATGCCGGGCCTGGTGAAGAACCTGACGTTCCGCAAGTCCTCCAATCCAAGCATCGACCTCGAATTCGTCGTGCCATCGGAATATCGCGACTTCGCCGGAGAACGCCTCGACGGCCGCCTGCAGCAGCTCTCGCGGCTGACGAACAGACGGCTGGCGTTCAGGTTCGAATAGGGGGCATTCGTGGATTTTGTTCTGCGGTGAAGCGCTTCTGGGCGCCGTCATTCCTGTGCGTCACAAGAATTCACGACGCGTCTGCGCCGTGAATGACTCTCCCGCGCCTCAAGGCCTTGGGCGCACCTCATTCCTGTGGCAGGCACAGGAATGAGGCGGGAGAACGAGGAAACGGTCTGCCCGAGCAACGCCTCATCCGCAGTCAGCCGCAAGGGAAGATGGCACTCACGCGCCACCTCCATCCCAAAGAGCGTCTCTATCTATTTCGCACTCAAAAAATCACCCACTTCCAGCAGGCTGAACTCGTTGTCATCTGCCTTGTCGACGGCACGGCCGGCGGAGAAGGGTAGGTTGTTGTCGTTGCCGACGATGATGTGCGTGGCATCGACGCGGTCGACATTCTCGATCGTCACGAAGGGCATGTCGTAGAAGCCTTCGCGGCCGCCCCGCTTCTTCTTGTTGTCCGGGTCTTCGATATGCATCAGGTCGATGTAGCCGATCTTGCGCACGGCCTTGCCGGCGTTGGCATCGTCGAGCTCGATTTTGTAGATGCGCTTGAACTCCGCCGGGGCTTGGAAGCAGTCCGGCTTGGGCTCCTTGGGATCGGCACAGACCTTGTCCTTCGTACCGGCGCCGTTGTCGCGCTCGATGACGAGGGCGGTCGTGTCGTCCAGCATGTTGAAGTCGCCGATTGCGGCACCCTTGTCCTCGAATGGATAGAACCAGCTGCGGCCCGTCCATTTCTTGGAGGCGACGTCGAACTCGATGAGGCGGATGGCGGTGTGGCCGTCAACGGATTCCATCTTGCCGTCATCCTGGTAGAGCGCGCCTTCCAGAAGGCCGTAAAGCTTGGTTCCGTCCTTCGCCATGGCAAGGCCTTCGAAGCCGCCGGAGCGCTTCAGGTTGAAGGCAGGCATCTTGGCGGCCGGATTTGCCGGAACCGAGAGCAGCGGGTTGTCGGGCGACATCACCAGCTTGCCATCGGCCGTGGTGGCGATCACGTCGGTCAACCGGCCTTCGGTATCGAATTTCAAAAGATAGGGACCGAACTCATCGCCGAGCCAGAAACCGTCGGCGACCGGCTGGATGGATTCGATGTCGAAATCCCCGCCGGTCAGATAGCGTTTCTCGGCACCTTCGAGAGTAATCGGGAAGGGCGCGATCTTGTTCGGATCGGAGAGGAAGATGTTCTTGACGACGTCGGCCTTGCCGGTCGTCCAGTCGAGTTTCATCTGGTGCAGGAAGAGCATGGCGTCGCTGGAGTTGCCCTTGGAGCCAAAACCGTTGTCGGAGAGCGTCCAGAACGTGCCGTCTTCCATCGTCTTGATGCCGGAAAAGCCTTGGACAGGCTGGCCGTCGAGCGGCAGCTTGATGTCGGTGACGCGCTGTCCGTCCTTGCCGGGAACGGAGCCGAGCGCTTCGGTGCGCTTGCGATCCGGAGTGGTGAACTTGCCGGCGTGCTTCAGGAATTCGGGCGCGTCGGCGGGTGCCGGAACCAGCGTGTTGGCAGGCAGGATCGCCTGGCCGGCGAGCTTGGCCGGAAAAGCCCGCTGGTCGGCAAAAGCGGAGGCGGTGATGAGGAAGAAGAGGGAGACGGAACTGAAAAGCGCAGCTTTCATGGAAACCTCCAGTAGATGAAATGGCGGTTTCGCTTAGCAGTCCATTGATGGCGCCTAATTGAAGGTTGAATGAAGCTTTGGTGACGCTGCCGATGTGGGCAGGGCTTGTGCCAGCGTCATGACGCCGAGTCCCTGGCCGCGGCCCTTGAGCGCGTGAACACCCAGGTCCTGCGCGCTGATCCTTTCAGGCAGCGTCAGGCGTCGGGCAAGCTCGCTCGAGATCAGCACCGGCCGGTTCAGCGTCTTGCAAAGGGACTCAAGCCTTGAAGTTGTATTCACGGTGTCGCCGAAGTAGGTGATCTTGTGGTGATCGACGCCGATTTCCGCTGTGATGACGAAGCCGCCATGAAGTGCTGCGCGCAGGCGGGGCACCTGCCCATATTGCTTCAGCCAGCTTTCCGCATCGGCTTCGATGTCGTTCAGGATGTCGAAGATGCAGCGCACGCAGCGGCCATCCTTCAGCCCGCGCGCGAGCGGCCAGGTTATGATCGCGGAATCGCCGACGTAATCATCAATCGCCCCTTTGTTCCGCCGCACCGGTTCGGCAAAAGCGGCAAACAGCGAGTTCAGCAATTGCTGCGCTCGAAGATCTCCGTGCTTTTCGGCAAAAGGGGTCGAATCGACGAGGTCGATAAAGAGGAAGATGCGCTCCTCCTGGACGGGGGTCCGGTAGCGGCCGGAAAACATGCTGAGAAAAACGTCGCGGCCGAGCAGTTCGCGCACGCGCAACACGAAGATGACGACGGCGCAGACCCCAAGCGCATACATGAAGACGTTGAACGGCATCACCAGGATGTTCAAGAGCGACTCAGGCTTGATCAGCCCGACCGCCGACAGCAGCGAGGCGGCCAGCGCATAGCCGATGTTCATGAGGGCTTCATAAATCAGCAAGGCTGAAATGATGAACGCCGCCGTCGGAAGTTTCTGGAGCCGCCGGTAGAGCGGGCGCAGGAAGGCTCTCCGCTCGAAGGCCAAAATCGGCATGCCGATAAAGACCGCAAAGACCGCGCCGATGATGACCGGTTCGTCGGGATAGACCACCAGGCTATAGGCTACGCCGCTTGCAGCCATCACGGCCGTTAAGAGAAGCCAGTTCTGCGCTGGAGAAATCTCATTCATGACATCTGCCCTGTGTTGGCACCCGCGCGCATTTTTCCACGCGAGACGCTTCGGTCAAGCGATTTCGCAAGCCGGCTCAAGGGGCGAGGGCCATCAAAGCGGAACGGTATCGACTTTCTTGCCGACGAAACGAAGCGCGATCTCGCCCTTGATAAGCTGCAGCGCGGGCGCACCGAACAATTCGCGGCGCCAACCGCTGAGTGCCGCGACCTGCGCCTTCTCGCCATCCGCGGCAATCTTGTCGAGGTCTTCGCTGTTGGCGATGACTTTCGGCGCGACACCGTGTTTTTCCGAAATCAGCTTCAACAGTACCTTGAGCAATTCGACCGCAGCGGCAGCACCCTCAGGCGCCTGCGTGTGGCGGGGCACATGGGGCATCTCTGCTTTCGGCAGGGCAAGGGCCGTATTGACGGCTTCGAGAACCGCCGTACCGGCGGCAGAACGCTCCCATCCCTTCGGGATCGTGCGCAGGCGGCTCAGGGACTCGGTGTCCTTCGGCTGCTGCTGGGCAATCTCGTAGATCGCATCGTCCTTCAAGACGCGCGAACGCGGCACGTTGCGGGATCGCGCCTCCCGCTCGCGCCAGGCCGCGACATATTTGAGGGTCGCAAGTTCCTGCGGTTTGCGCAGCCGCATCTTCAAACGTTGCCAGGCGTCATCCGGATGCATGTCGTAGGTCTCGCGCGATTCGAGAATATCCATCTCCTCCGAGAGCCAGGACGAGCGGCCTTCGCGCTCCAGTTCGGCCTTGAGGTAGAGATAGGCGTCGCGCAGATGTGTGACGTCCGCCAACGCATAATCGAGCTGCTTTTCGGAAAGTGGCCGGCGGCTCCAGTCGGTGAAGCGCGAGGATTTATCGATCTGCACGCCCTTTGTCCGGCTGATGAGCTGGTCATAGGAGACGCTGTCGCCGAAGCCGCAGACCATGGCGGCGACCTGCGTGTCGAAGATCGGATGCGGGATCAGCCCGCCGCGGTGGAAGATAATTTCGATGTCCTGGCGCGCTGCATGAAAAACCTTCAGCACCTTCGGGTTGGCCATCAGCTCGAAGAAGGGTGCAAGGTCTATGCCCTTTGCAAGTGGGTCGATGATGACTTCCGTCGTCAAGCTCGCCATCTGTATCAGGCAAAGCTCCGGCCAGAATGTCGTCTCACGCAGGAATTCAGTGTCGATTGTAATGAAGTCGGACTTGGCCAGCTCTTTGCAGGCGGCCGCCAATTCGGCGGTTGTTTCTATCATGTCAATTCATTCGCAAGGAAAAAGGTCGGTTAACCTTCCTTCTCCTTTACGCTCGATATGTCAATACGTTGAAGGTGCCTATGCCGGCGTGGCCGGCGGGTTATTCGCCGGGATCGATGGGGGCGCTTCGCACGATTGCTGTATTCATTGGCGGTGGGCCCTCTCAGTGCACGTCCTCCTGCCAAATGTTATGCAATCGGCAAGGAACTAGATACAGGAGGCTGCGTCATGCCAAAACCATTCACCCTAACTCCCTCCCCGCAAGCTGGGCGAGGGGCTGGCCTCGCGAAATGGCTGAGAAGGACGGAGAGGTTGCGGCATATCACCTTTTCCCCGTGAAAGCCGGAAGAAGGTGCCAGCAGGCCGATGAGGGCTCTAGCTCACCTTAAACAACCCGCACATAACTCGTCATGCCGGTCTTCTGATGCTCGATGATATGGCAATGAAGCACCCAGTTGCCCGGATTGTCGGCGACGAAGGCAAGCTCAACCTTCTCATCGGGCTGGACGAGATAAGTGTCGGAAACGAGCGGCATCACCTCGCGTGTCGACGACGAAATGACCGTGAAGCCCATGCCGTGCAGATGGATCGGATGCAGGTGCGGTGTCACGTTCTGGAGCTGGAAGATGTAGCTTTTGCCAAGCTTCAGTTCGGCAAGTGGGGCGGTCGGATCGGCAATGTCGCCCGGCCACGGCAGCCTGTTGATCGCCCAGAAACTGTAGCCGAGTGTACCGCATATGCTGTCGACGGAGACGTTTTCCGCTGTGGCGCTGAGCACCAGCGGGATCTTTTCGGCGGCGGAAATATCGGCCTGCGGGACCGGATTGGCGGCAAGCGGGGCAAGGTCGCCTGCGTTGCGTTTCAGGGACTGACCGACGGCGCGCAGGCTCGCGATCGTTTTCGGCGCGGTCCCCCGGATATCCTCGAGTATCGCTACACCGCCTTCGCTGTCCGGCATCCGCACGACAAGGTCCAGCCGCTGCCCGGGACCGATCTGGAACAGGTCAAGCGGAAAGCGCTGCGGCACCGGATTGCCGTCGATGGCGATCACCGTCGCCTCGGCGCCTTCGATCCGCAGCGAGAAGATGCGGGTGACATCCGTCACGGCGATGCGCAGGCGGACAAGGCCGCCGGCCGGCGCATCATATTGCGGCTCCTGCTGCCAGTTCGCCGTGCGCACCGTTCCATAGGTGCCGGTCTTTGCCGCGTCGCGCGGACGGAAGGGCGCGATGAATTGCCCGTCTCCGCCGAGCCGCCAGTCGCGCAGGTTGAGCACGATCTCGGCATCGAAAGTCGGATCGGCAGGATCCTCGACGACGATAACGCCGGTCATGCCGCGGCCTATCTGGGTCAGCGTGTTGCAATGCGGATGATACCAGAAGGTGCCGGCATCCGGCGGCGTGAAGGCGTAGTCAAAGCTGTCGCCCGTATAGACGTAGGGCTGCGTCATGAAGGGCACGCCGTCCATCCTGTTGTCGATGCGAAGGCCATGCCAGTGGATCGTGGTCGGCTCGTCGAGAGCATTGGTCAGGCGTGCGGCATAGGGCCTGCCACGGGTCATGCGAAGCACCGGCGGCGGGCCGCCATCGCCCCAGGTCATGACATCCCTCGTCGGTCCGGCAGCGGTGAGCGAAGCCTCGGTCTTCACCGCCTTCAGCACCTGCGGTTCGGGCGCCGAGCCGGCAAAGCCGAACTTGCCGGCAATGCCCATGCCGGCGCTGTAGGCGCCGGCGACGGCGGACGCCCTCAACAGATTGCGGCGGGTGAGTAGGGGCATCTGGCGCTCCGGCAACAACAATGGCGCCATCTTTAAAGTTGACTGCGGTTTTCATCAATAAGGAAGTGAGGCCAAACTGCCGCAGTTGCCTTGCATCAGGCGCCCGAATAAACCGCGCCAAAGTGGTGCTCAATGCGGCCCAAGCCTTGACAAATCAGACCGTCCATGCGCTTTTCCGCCCGATTTTCTTGTCGGCACCGGAGAGCCATTCGAGCCCCTTGCTGCCGTCTCAAGCCAAAATACCAGGATTAGACATTATGCATCGCTACCGCAGCCACACATGTGCAGCCCTCCGTAAGTCGGATGTTGGCTCGAATGTCCGGATTTCCGGCTGGGTCCACCGCGTTCGCGACCATGGCGGCGTTCTCTTCATCGACCTTCGCGACCATTATGGCATCACGCAGGTTGTTGCCGATCCGGATTCGCCGGCTTTCAAGATCGCTGAAACCGTTCGCGGCGAATGGGTCATCCGCATCGACGGCCTCGTGAAAGCACGTACTGAAGACACCGTGAACAAGGCGATGGCGACCGGCGAGATCGAGCTTTACGCGCAGGAGATCGAAATCCTCTCCGCCGCCAAGGAACTGCCGCTGCCGGTCTTCGGTGAGCCGGACTATCCGGAAGACGTCCGCCTCAAGTACCGCTTCCTCGACCTTCGCCGCGAGACGCTGCACAAGAACATCGTCAAGCGCACGCAGATCATCTCTGCCATGCGCCGTGAAATGGGCAATATCGGCTTCACCGAATATTCGACGCCGATCCTGACGGCCTCCTCGCCGGAAGGCGCGCGTGACTTCCTCGTGCCGAGCCGCATCCATCCCGGCACCTTCTACGCCCTGCCGCAGGCGCCGCAGCTGTACAAGCAGCTCTTGATGGTCGCCGGTTTCGACCGCTACTTCCAAATCGCGCCCTGCTTCCGTGATGAAGACCCGCGAGCCGACCGCCTGCCCGGCGAATTCTATCAGCTCGACCTCGAAATGAGCTTCGTGACCCAGGAAGACGTCTGGAACGCCACGGGTCCGCTGATGACCAAGGTGTTCGAGGAGTTTGCCGAAGGTAAGCCGGTGACCAAGGAATGGCCACGCATTCCTTATGACGAGGCAATTCGCAAATACGGCTCCGATAAGCCGGACCTGCGCAACCCGATCGTCATGGAGGCCGTGACTGAGCACTTCGCCGGCTCCGGCTTCAAGGTCTTCGCGAACATGATCGCGTCCAACCCGAAGGTCCAAGTCTGGGCGATCCCGGCAAAGACCGGCGGCTCCCGCGCCTTCTGCGACCGCATGAACGCTTGGGCGCAGAGCCAGGGCCAGCCCGGCCTCGGCTACATCTTCTGGCGCAAGGAAGGCGAGAAGCTCGAAGGAGCCGGTCCGCTCGCCAAGAACATCGGCGAAGAGCGCACGGATGCGATCCGCACCCAGCTCGGCCTCGATGACGGCGACGCCTGTTTCTTCGTCGCCGGCGAGCCGGACAAGTTCTACAAGTTCGCAGGCGAAGCACGCAACCGCGCTGCCGACGAGCTGAACCTCATCGACCGCGACCGGTTCGAACTCTGCTGGATCGTCGACTTCCCGTTCTTCGAATGGAACGAGGACGAGAAGAAGGTCGACTTCGCGCACAACCCCTTCTCCATGCCCCAAGGCGGCTTGGAGGCGCTGCAGAACCAGGATCCGCTGACGATTAAGGCCTTCCAGTACGACGCCGTCTGCAATGGCTTCGAAATCGCTTCGGGCTCGATCCGTAACCAGTCGCCGGAACTGATGGTCCAGGCCTTCGAAAAGGTGGGCCTCAGCCAGGCGGACGTCGAGGATCGCTTCGGCGGTCTCTATCGCGCCTTCCAGTATGGCGCACCGCCGCATGGTGGCGCCGCCTTCGGTATCGACCGGATCGTGATGCTGCTCGCTGGCGCGAAGAACCTGCGCGAAATCTCGCTCTTCCCGATGAACCAGCAGGCCCAGGACCTCCTGATGGGCGCCCCGTCGCCGGCAACGCCTGCGCAGCTGCGCGAACTGGCGATCCGCCCGATCCCGCCGGTCAACAAAGACTGAGTTTTCCAATGTAATAAGCCCGGTGCGTTACCGGGCTTATTTGTTGGTGGAGTTCAATCTTACTGGTTCGCCGTCACCTTCACGCCGAGCACGCCGGGCAGCGTGTTTGGAGCGCCCATGGCAGCACCCATGATGGTCGGGAAGGGGACAGGCTGGGCGGGTGCGGCGCTGACTGCGAAGCTTTTCGGGTCGTCGAGATAGGTGTTGACCGCTGCCGAAATCGCATTCTGTAGTTCCGGGATGTTGAGCTGCGCCAGCGCAATCGGCGCCATAGCCTTCAGCGCATCCGCCATCTGCTGCGCCGAGATGTTCTGCTTGGAGCCGGCATATTCCAGCGCACGCTTCGTGATCGATGCGTCATCGAAGCGGATTTCGGCGCCGTTGAACGAAAGTTGCTGCATCAGACCGAGCATGGCAAGGCCAAGCGCTTGCTGCGCTTCTTCCTTGTTCGGGTTCGCTTCGGAGGCCTTCGCCGCTTCCTGCAGCGACTTCATGAAGGGCAGGGTGTATCCCGAAATCTTGAAGGCAAGCTTTAGGCGGCCGACATTTGTCACGTCGAAGGCAAATTCGGAGATGTCAATCGTGCCGGGGCCGAGATCCCAGGCGCCCTTCATCGTGATGTCGCCGTTGACGTGCTGCAGGGCTAGCTTCTCGATCGCTTCCTTCGCCTGCGGGTCCGGAGCATCGCTGAGGTCCGCCTTCATGCTCTTGAATGCGCCGTCGAAGTCGAAGCCGGATTCGTCTTCACGAAGCGACAGGTTCATCTGCGTTTCGCCGAGCGAGAAGACTTCCTTGCCATCCTTGGTGACCTTGAACGGGCCGACATGCGCCGTTTCGTAAAGCAGTATGGAGTCGAGGCCGTCACCGTTGACATCGGCAGGAATGGATATGCCGCCGAGCGTCATTTCGGAGGCGCTGACGGTCGCGCCGTCTTGCGTGATGTTGATGTCGGGAAAGGCTGCTTCCTCGATGTAGTAACCGCCTTCTTCGTCTTCCTCGACGCCGGTCATCGTGATGTCGCCAATGTGGAGAGCATCGCTGCCAGTCGGCTTGAAGCTCGCGTTCTTCAGTGTCACCGTCGTGTAGTTGACATCGACACCATCGGCTGTGACCGTTCCGCCTTGGGCACTATAGGCAGCATTCAGCTTCTTCAGGAGATCCTGCCCGTCGAGCGCGAACGCGGAGCCGGCGAGTGAGAGGAATGCGGCGCCAGACAGCATCAGCCGGGTTGTCCGGTAAAAGGTCATGGGTAAGTCCTTTGGTGGCGGTTGCGAATTGCAGCGAAATTACTGCGGATCGAACGCGGTTTATATTTGCAGGTTTCTAAATTTCTGTTGAAGGGGAAAGCAAACAAAGTCCAAATTGGTGGCGATGCTTGATGACCTTTTCATGTCATTCCATGACGTCATCCACAGGGCCACCCCCCTCATTCCTTGCCGTGAATCGCCTTCTGGGCTAGGCAAGGCTCATGGGACAAGAGATTTTGCCGCCTTCCGGCGGAGACGACGACAGCATTCACCCGGTTGATCTGAAGGCCGCGCTCGAGGAGCGTTACTTGGCCTATGCACTTTCGACCATCATGCACCGCGCGCTTCCAGACGTCCGCGACGGCCTGAAGCCGGTTCATCGGCGCATCATTCATGCCATGAGCGAGATGGGCATACGCCCGAACGCGGCCTTTAAGAAATGCGCCCGCATCGTCGGCGACGTCATTGGTAAGTTCCATCCGCATGGCGACCAGTCCGTCTACGATGCGTTGGTGCGTCTCGCGCAGGATTTCTCCCAGCGTTATCCGCTCGTCGACGGGCAGGGAAACTTCGGCAATATCGACGGTGATAACGCCGCCGCCTACCGTTATACCGAAGCGCGCATGACGGAGGTCACGGCGCTGCTTCTCGAAGGCATCGAGCAGGATGCCGTCGATTTCCGCCTGACCTATAACGAGGAAGACGAGGAACCGACCGTTCTTCCGGGGTCCTTCCCGAACCTGCTCGCGAACGGCTCCTCCGGCATCGCCGTCGGTATGGCGACTTCCATTCCTTCGCATAACGCCCATGAGCTTTGCGATGCGGCACTGCACTTGATCAAGCATCCGGATGCGACCGTCGAAAAGCTCGTCGAGTTCATTCCGGGGCCGGATTTTCCGACGGGCGGCATTATCATCGACGGTCGCGAAAGCATCATCGAAAGCTACCGCACCGGCCGCGGCGGCTTCCGGGTACGCGCCAAGTGGCAGATCGAAGATCTCGGTCGCGGCGGCTATCAGATCATCGTCACCGAAATCCCCTTCCAGGTGCAGAAGTCGCGATTGATCGAAAAGATCGCCGAGCTGCTGATCGCCCGCAAGCTGCCGCTGCTGGAAGACATACGCGACGAGTCTGCCGAAGACGTCCGTGTCGTGCTGGTGCCGAAGAGCCGTACCGTCGATCCGACGATCCTGATGGAATCGATGTTCAAGTTGACGGAGCTGGAGAGCCGCTTCCCGCTGAACATGAACGTTTTGTCCATGGGACGCATTCCGCGCGTCATGGCGCTGAACGAGGTGCTGAAGGAGTGGCTGAATCACCGCCGCGAGGTCCTGCAGCGCCGTTCACGCTTCCGCCTTGCCGCAATCGACAGACGCCTCGAAATCCTCGGTGGCTTGCTCATTGCCTACCTGAACATCGACGAGGTGATCCGCATCATCCGCGAGGAGGACGAACCGAAGCCGGTGATGGTGGCCCGCTGGGGACTGACCGACAACCAGGTCGAGGCGATCCTCAACATGCGGCTGCGCTCTTTGCGCAAGCTCGAAGAGTTCGAAATCCGAACTGAGTTTGACGAACTCACCAAGGAGAAGACCGGCATCGAGGCGCTGCTCGCTTCCGAGGAAAAGCAGTGGCAGACGGTCGCCTGGGAAATTGGCGAGGTGAAGAAGAAGTTCGCCAAGGCAACCGAAATCGGCCGCCGCCGCACGCAGTTCGCCGAGGCGCCCGAAGCCGACGAACAAGCCATCCAGCACGCGATGATCGAAAAGGAACCGATCACCGTCGTCGTTTCCGAAAAAGGCTGGATCCGTGCGCTGAAGGGCCACATCTCGGACACCGCGAGCCTGACCTTCAAGGAAGGCGATGCGCTGAAGATAGCTTTCCCGGCTCAGACGACGGACAAGATCCTTGTCGTCACCACCGGCGGCAAGGTCTTCACGCTCGGCGGCGACAAGCTGCCCGGCGGGCGTGGCCATGGCGAGCCGCTGCGCATCATGGTCGACATGGATAACGATCAGGATGTGCTGACGGCCTTCGTCCACGATCCGGCGCGCAAGCAGCTGATCGTCTCGACGGCCGGCAACGGTTTCGTTGTGGCGGAATCCGAAATGGCTGCCAACACCCGCAAGGGGAAGCAAATCATGAATGTTGCGATGCCGGACGAGACCAAGCTGATCGTGCCCGTCAGCGGCGATCACGTCGCTGTCGTCGGCGAGAACCGCAAGATGCTGGTCTTCCCGCTGGCCCAGGTTCCCGAGATGGCCCGCGGCAAGGGCGTGCGCCTGCAGCGATACAAGGATGGCGGCATTTCCGACGTCCGTTGCTTCGCGATCGCCGACGGTCTCGTCTGGGAAGACAGCGCAGGCCGTACTTTCACAAAAAACAAGGAAGAACTGGCCGAATGGTTTGGCGACCGCGCTTCTGCGGGCCGCACGGTTCCGAAGGGCTTCCCGCGCAGCGGCAAATTTGCCGGCTGAGGCGATAACAAATTGGCGATCCGCTCTTGGCGAGCGGGTCGCATCCTCTATCTCATTCCTGTTATCAAAATTGGGAACAGGTTCATTCCGAGGACGGACGGAATGGCCGTTGGGCATTGCGCTCGCAGCGCAGCCCTCACACGGAGGAGCATCAATGTCTGCCAATACCATCAAGCTGCATGTCGATCACACCTATAATGCGCCGCCTTCCGTCGTCTACGACGCATGGCTCAACCCGCAAATCGCCAGGCGCTTCCTTTTCGCGGCGAAGGATGGCCATGTTATCCGCGCCGAAATCGCTCCCCATGTCGGCGGCCGCTTTCTGATCATCGACAGGCGCCCAACCGGCGACGCATGCCACTGCGGCATATTTCTCGAACTTCGCAGGCCGAGGCACATGGCCTTCAGCTTCTCGGCGGAGGAGCACGACCACAATCCCGACCGCGTCGAGATCGACATCGAGCCGCTGGGTGACGGCAGCCGCCTGACGCTGTCCCACGAAATGTGCGCCGAATGGGGGGCCTTCGAAGAAAAGACCCGTCAGGGTTGGACGCGTGTGATGGACGGCCTGGAACGGGTGCTGGAACAGACGGACCGGCTAGCAAGCTAAGGACACGCTGAAATCGCGCACACAGCGCGTCACGTCCGCTTCGTCTATTTCGCAGGCGGCGACGGAGGCGACGAAGGCAGCAATCTGTGCGTTCTCGGCATCAATGAGATAGCCCTTACATATAAGAAGGTGAACGCAGCGAGGTAGCCAGTCCGTTTGTTGCCGTCGATCAAAGGATGGTTTCGGACCATCCCATGAAGATATGCGACGGCGAGGACAAAGATATCGTCCTCGCCCTACGCTTATCGTCGCTGCCGAACACCTCTTGCCCGTGCCATCCAGAGCGAATGCGTCATGATCGCTATGATGAGGATCGCGCCGCCGATGAGTGTCATCGCGGTCGGAATTTCGGCGAAGATGAACCAGACCCAGATCGGGGCAAGCACCGTCTCGAGCAGGTAGAACATGCCGACTTCGGGGGCCGAGAGATAGCGCGGGCCGGTTGCCAGACACCAAAAGGCGACGGGCATCACGATGGCGCCGTTGAATATAATCCAGCCGGGATGATCAATTGAAACGTCCGCAGGCAGCGCCATGCCGAAGCCGAGGATTGCCGGGAACATCGCGGCAAGGAGCGGCACGAAACCCATGTTGCGCCGAGAGGCCCGGCCGACCGTGATTGCCGCGGCAAGGATGAGCGCACTCAGCAGCGCCATCGCGTCGCCGAAGGTGTGACCGCTCGAAATTCCGTCATGCGCGATCAGCCCGACACCGACGATCATGGCGGCCATCGCCAGCAAGGTGGAAACGGGCGGCCGCTCCTTCAGGAATATCCACGAAAGCAGCGCGCCGAACATCGGATTGAAGGCAACAATGAAGACGACGTTGGCCGTCGCCGTGTTGAAAACAGAAAGCAGGAAGGTCAGCGTGGATAGGCCGTAAAGTAGTCCCGCAGCGATGCCGTGCCGGCCCGGGATCAGGATCGGCCATTTCCCTTTCAGCATGCGGATCGCTGCGATGATAAGCAGTGTCACCAGAGCCGTCGTGATGCTGCGAAGGCCGAGGATCGGCCACATCTTTCCTTCGGCGAGTCGCACGAGCGGAATGTCCATGGAAAGGGCCAGGCCACCGATTGCCGTCAGGGCAAGGCCTTTCCGGTGACCGGAAAGGGTAGGAAGGGACATTTAGTCGTGCGTGCTTTCGGGCATCGTGGAGGGATCGAAGCGTTCCCAGCCGCGCGGCGTCAGGTGCTCTTGCGGCTGGAAGCGCGTCTTGTAATCCATTTTGCGCGATCCCTGAACCCAGTAGCCGAGATAGACATGCGGAAGGCCGAGCGCCTTTGTGCGCTTCACATGATCGAGGATCATGAAGGTGCCGAGCGAGCGCTTGTCATATTCGGGATTGAAATAGGAATAGACCATGGAAAGGCCGTCGCTCATCGTGTCGGTCAGCGCGGCGGCCAGGAGCTCGCCGCGCGGACGGGTCTCCAGGCCCGAACCTTCCTCGCGTTTGCGGTATTCGATGATCTTGGTGTTCACATGCGTATCTTCCACCATGATCGCATAGTCGAGCACGGTCATGTCGGACATGCCGCCTTGCTGGTGACGGTCGTCGAGATAGCGGCGGAAGAGGGAATACTGCTCGCTAGAAGGCTGCGCCGGAAATTCGGTCGCAATGACGTCGACGTTGTGGGCGAGCACCCGTTTCATCGAATTCGTCGGCTGGAACTCCTGCGCGAGGATACGCACCGAGACGCAGGCACGGCAGGCTTCGCAGGCGGGGCGGTAGGCGATGTTCTGCGAACGGCGGAAGCCGCCTTGTGTCAGGATGTCGTTCATTTCTGCAGCGCGCGGACCGACGAGATGCGTGAAGACCTTACGCTCCATCTCATGCGGCAAATACGGACATGCAGCCGGAGCCGTCAGATAAAACTGCGGTGATGGCGAGGCCTGCGTATTCATCTGCCGGGGAAATGTCCTTTCGCACTGACTATTTTATGACAGCATGAACTAAGAATAGAAAACGTCAACAGCGCGGCTGGTCTATCCGCGCTATCAATTTTCTGTTCTTTTTTGATATGGCGCCGCGGGCCGGCCGGCAAAGGCCGGCGGCGGATTTTATTTGCCGCCTCAGTCGGTGCGAACGGTAGCCGTGCCGACAAGCAGGTCGTGAATCAGCCGGCTGCGCTCGGTAAAAAGACCAGCAAGCAGAATCAGCGGCGTCAAGAGCGAATTAAGGATCCAGAATAGCGCCAGATGAGCGATCGCCAAAAGGAAATCCATCGGGCGGCCGTCGACGCGCACGATTGCGATCCCCATCGCCCGCATGCCGGGCGAAGCCTGGCTCGGCCCGCCGACCGTCAAGCCGAAATAAAGGCCGGCAACCAGCACGAAGAGCGCCGGATAGAGAAAGAAGCCGAGGCCGAGCGTCAGAATCGACAGAAAAAACAGCACGACGGCCGCGGGAATGCAGAGCAGCAGCACGATGATGTAGTCGAGAATGAACGCGAAGACTCGCCGGCTCAGCGTGCCGCTATAGGCGCGCCAGTCTTCCGGTGCGGCATAAAGCGGTTTCGGGTTAAGGCTCATCTGCGGTCTCCTTTGGAAATCGATGCCACTGATATGGGGTCGGCCGCCGGAGATACAATAATGCGTGAAGATCAGCGCTTTGCCAGCAGTCTGGCGACCTCGATCGCGAAATAGGTCAAGATCCCGTCGCAGCCGGCGCGCTTGAAGGCAAGCAACGTTTCCAGCATCGCCCGTTCGCCGTCGATCCAGCCGTTCATCGCGGCAGCCTTGATCTGCGTATATTCGCCGGAAACCTGATAGGCGAAGGTCGGCAGTCCGAAGGCCTCTTTCATCCGCCAGCAGATGTCGAGATAGGGCAGACCGGGCTTGACCATCAGCATGTCCGCACCCTCTTCGACATCGAGTGCTGCATCGCGGATCGCCTCGGTGCCATTGGAAGGATCGATATAGTAGGTCTTCTTGTCACCCTTCAAAAGGCCGCCGGTTGAAATCGCCTCGCGATAAGGCCCGTAGAATGCCGACGCGAACTTGGTCGCATAGCTCATGATCCCGACATTCTGGTGGCCTGCGGCATCGAGCGCCCGGCGGATCGCGCCAATGCGGCCGTCCATCATTTCCGACGGGGCAATGATATCGGAACCGGCATCAGCCTGCATGACGGCGGCGCGCGCCACCTGATCGACAGTCTCGTCGTTGACGATTTCGCCACCGTGCAGGATACCGTCATGGCCGTGACTGGTGAAAGGGTCGAGAGCCACGTCGGTGATCACGCCGATATTCGCAACGGCTTTCTTAATGGCGATCGTCGCCTGATTGATGAGATTGTTGGCCTCCAGGCTGTTCGAGCCCGTTTCGTCACGTAGTGCCATGTCGATGTTCGGGAAGGTGGCGATTGCCGGGACGCCGAGGTCAGCCGCTTCCCTGGCTGCATCCGCCAACTTGTCGATGCTCATGCGGTTGACGCCGGGCATGGCGGGGATCGGTTCCACGATGCCGGAACCGGGGATCACGAAGACCGGCCATATCAGGTCGTCCACCGTCAGCCGGTTTTCCTGCACCAGCCGGCGCGTCCAGTCCGCCTTGCGGTTGCGGCGCATGCGGCGGTGTCCGGTGATCTCGTCGACGAGGTGCGTCTTGTCCTGCATTGTCTTTCGTCCCTGGCCATTCCATTTCTTGGTCCGCTCATTATCATGACGGACCGGAAAACCAAACCGGGCGATTGGCCGCGGCGGATCAGCCGCTGGTGGAGCCGCAACGGGAACCCTAAGGTCTGCGCCATGGAAAACGATTCTCCGACGATGCCGAAGCGGACGCTGATAGACATCCTGTTCATCCTCTTCCTGAGGCTGGTCGCGATCTCCTGCTTCTGGTTCGGCCTGCAATATTGGGCGATGCTTGTTGGCTATTCACTGGTGGGGGCAGGGCGCTTCGATCTTCTGAGCTTGCCGTGGAAGGTTGCAGCCACCAGCCTTGCCGTTCTCTTCCCCGTCGCTTCGCTCGGCCTCTGGCTGACGGTATCCTGGGGCCCGGTCGTTTGGGTGCTCGCCGCAGGCGGACAAATCCTGATGTATGGCCTGCTGCCGCAGACCTTTGGCTCCAACCGGCTCATCCTTCTGATGCATGGCGCGGTTGCCTTGGTCTATCTGGTTTTCCGCCTGGCGCTCTGGCTGGAGAAACGCCGCCAGCGCCGCAAAGTAAGCGTTGATTTACCCTGATACAACGCGGGGTTTCCGGTAAGGTGCTGTTAAGCCTGCAGTTTAAGTAGAATTTTATTTGTATTCGATAGGGTCTGTCTCAAGGCGGGAAGAAAACCAACACCGCCAAACAAAACAGTGAGGCAGTCATCATGAATACGAAAATCAAGCCGCAGGCGGTATCGAACTTCCGTGATCAGCAGGACCAGGACATCCGTGATCTTTACATGGAATCCCTTCACCTTGTTGAACGTCTTCACCGCCGCCTTCTGGATGTCATCAAGGACGAGTTCGACCGTCAGGGCCGCAGCGACGTCAACGCCATCCAGGCTCTGCTCCTTTTCAACATCGGCAATTCCGAGCTGACCGCCGGTGAGCTGCGCTCGCGTGGCTACTATCTCGGCTCGAACGTGTCCTACAACGTCAAGAAGCTGGTCGATCTCGGCTTCATCAACCACCAGCGTTCGCGCATCGACCGCCGCTCCGTCCGCATCAGCCTGACGGAAACCGGAACTGAGGTCGCCGAAACAGTCGCCAAGCTCTACGAGCGCCACATCGCCTCGATCGACAAGGTCGGCGGCATCGGCACGGACGAGTTCACCCAGATGAACAAGCTCCTGCAGCGCCTCGACCGCTTCTGGAACGACCAGATCCTTTACCGGCTCTAAGGTAACAGACCTCCTCCAAGGTCGAAGAAAGCCGGATGCGTCCCTGCGCGTCCGGTTTTGCCGTTCCGGGCCAAGCGTGTCATCTTTGCAACGCATCGCACCCAAGCACAGCGGCCCGTATTCAGGCCGTTTTTTAGCCGTTATTAACCAGCACCGTTTACGACGGATCGATATGGTTTCGTCCGTGCCGCTCCCGACCATCGGTAGGCATATTGGACGTCGGCGACACGAATTGGCCATATTGGTATGACAGCGGACATGCACGGCAAGCGGCGCTTTTCATATGGTAGTTCAAAGTCGTCCGCGCTTCCGGCTCGCAATCTTGTGATGGCCAGGCGCGGAAAATCTGTGATGCGCCGGAAAACGGAATGGTAGTGATCTGCGCCGTGGCGCAGTGAATCGCAAAGCCCGCGGTTTTCCTTTCAAGCTGCGGCATTGAGTGGTTGGGATTATGTCGAAGAAAAACCGAATTGAAGCTCTTTCGCGCCGCGCCTTTCTTGCGTCTG
Source organism: Rhizobium mongolense USDA 1844 (assembly GCF_000419765.1). Classification (GTDB taxonomy): domain Bacteria; phylum Pseudomonadota; class Alphaproteobacteria; order Rhizobiales; family Rhizobiaceae; genus Rhizobium; species Rhizobium mongolense. The sequence goes on from NZ_ATTQ01000005.1 coordinate 267,056, forward strand.
CGGCAACCGTCGGCGCCAGTGCAATCGCCGCCCCGGCATTTGCGCAGTCCGCGCTCGATGCGCTGATCAACGCACCGCGCCGCGGCGCCTGGGATGACCAGTTCGATGCCAAGGCTGCCTCGCGTACGGCGAGTGCTGCCGTCTCCAATACCCCGATCCTCAGCCCGCAATCGGTTCCGAGCATCCAGCAGGCGATCATGGAGTATCAGCAGATCGCCTCCGCAGGCGGTTGGCCTGAGGTCAATCCGGCTGGCCTGCGTCTCCAGCTCGGCGTGACGGATCCTTCCGTTCAGGCTCTGCGCCAGCGCCTTGCCATCACCGGCGACCTGCCGCGCGAAGCAGGCATGTCTTCCGCCTTCGATTCCTATGTCGATGGTGCGGTCAAGCGCTTCCAGGCTCGTCATGGCCTTCCGTCAGACGGCGTCATCGGCGAATTTACGCTGAAGGCGATGAACATTCCTGTTGACGTGCGCCTGCAGCAGTTGAACACCAACCTCATCCGCCTGCAGACCTTCCCGGAAGATCTCGGCCGTCGCCATGTCATGGTCAATATTCCGGCCGCCTATGTGGAGGCGGTCGAGGACGGCAGCGTGGCGACACGTCATGCGGCCGTCGTCGGACGTATCAGCCGCCCGACGCATATCGTCAACTCGAAGATCTACGAGGTCATACTCAATCCCTATTGGACTGCGCCGCGCTCGATCGTCGAGAAGGACATCATGCCGCTGATGCGCAAGGATCCGACTTATCTCGAGAAGAACGCCATTCGCCTGATTGACGGCAAGGGCAACGAAGTCGCCCCGGAAACCATCGACTGGAATGGCGAGGCGCCGAACCTGATGTTCCGTCAGGATCCGGGCAAGATCAACGCCATGGCTTCGGCGAAGATCAATTTCCATAACAAGAACGGCGAGTACATGCACGACACGCCGCAGCAGGGCTTGTTCAACAAGCTGATGCGCTTTGAGTCGTCCGGCTGCGTCCGCGTCCAGAACGTCCGTGACCTGACGACTTGGCTGCTGCGCGACACCCCACCGTGGTCGCGCCAGCAGATGGAGCAGGTGATCGCCAGCCGGGTCAACACGCCGATCACGCTCGCCGAGGAAATCCCGGTCTATTTCGTCTACATCTCGGCCTGGGGCATGCCGGACGGCCTCGTGCAGTTCCGCGACGACATCTACCAGATGGACGGCAACGCCGAGCTTGCGCTCGACACGACCGCTGGAATGGAACAGCCGGTTCAGTAAGCTTCCTGCGTATGAATTGGGAAACCGCGCTGGAAGGCGCGGTTTTTTCTTTGCCAGCGGTTGCCGTTCATCCGCTTGCCGGCACCTCCTTAAACGAGGCGAAGGGGATATGTCGCAACGCTTCGATTAATCTCTAAGTTTTGTGAGGCACGTCCCCTCCAAGCTGGCGCAGATAGGATTAGGGTGAGGGGCATCCCACGACAACATGCCAAGCCCACGACACTCCTGCGCGTAGATTGCTCAGCAAATGTCGTTCTTCGTATTGCTCTCGGCAGGGCGGAACGCTAATACCTTCGCGCATTCCAGTTGAGGAGCCCGCCCATGACAAATGCTTCCACGCAGACCTTCTTCAATCGCTCGCTTGCCGACACCGATCCGGATATCTTCGGCGCGATTGAAAAGGAACTCGGCCGCCAGCGGCATGAGATCGAATTGATCGCCTCGGAGAACATCGTTTCCCGCGCGGTGCTGGAAGCCCAGGGCTCCATCATGACGAACAAATATGCGGAAGGTTATCCGGGCAAGCGCTACTACGGCGGCTGCCAGTTTGTCGATATTGCTGAGGAACTGGCGATCGAACGCGCCAAGAAGCTCTTCGGCGTCAACTTCGCTAACGTCCAGCCGAATTCCGGCTCGCAGATGAACCAGGCGGTCTTCCTGGCGCTGCTGCAGCCAGGCGACACCTTTATGGGCCTTGACCTCAACTCGGGCGGTCACCTGACGCACGGTTCGCCAGTCAATATGTCCGGCAAGTGGTTCAACGTCGTATCCTATGGCGTTCGCGAAGGCGATAACCTGCTCGACATGGACGACGTCGCCCGCAAGGCCGAAGAGCACAAGCCGAAGCTGATCATCGCCGGCGGCACCGCTTACTCCCGCGTCTGGGACTGGAAGCGTTTCCGCGAGATTGCCGACTCCGTCGGCGCCTATCTCATGGTTGACATGGCTCATATCGCCGGCCTCGTTGCCGGCGGCCAGCATCCGTCGCCGTTCCCGCACTGCCACGTCGCAACGACCACGACTCACAAGTCGCTTCGCGGCCCGCGCGGCGGCGTCATCTTGACGAACGACGAGGATCTGGCGAAGAAGTTCAACTCGGCTGTCTTCCCAGGCCTCCAGGGTGGTCCGCTGATGCACATCATCGCCGCCAAGGCCGTTGCCTTCGGCGAAGCGCTGCAGCCGGAATTCAAGGACTACGCCGCGCAGATCGTCAAGAACGCTAAGGCGCTTGCCGAGACGCTGATGGCAGGCGGACTCGATGTCGTCTCCGGCGGTACCGACAACCACCTGATGCTCGTCGATCTTCGCAAGAAGAACGCGACCGGAAAGCGCGCCGAAGCAGCGCTCGGGCGCGCCTACATCACCTGCAACAAGAACGGCATTCCCTTCGATCCGGAAAAGCCCTTCGTCACCTCCGGCGTCCGTCTCGGCGCTCCGGCGGGCACGACGCGCGGCTTCAAGGAAGCGGAATTCAAGGAAATCGGCAACCTCATCGTTGAGGTTCTCGACGGCCTGAAGGTCGCCAATTCCGATGAAGGCAACGCTGCAGTCGAAGCAGCCGTTCGTGGCAAGGTGGTCGACCTTACCGACCGCTTCCCAATGTACGACTACATCGGCTAAGGATAGCGCATGCGCTGCCCATTCTGCGGATCGGAAGACACCCAGGTCAAGGATTCACGTCCGGCGGAGGACAATACGTCCATCCGCCGCAGACGGATCTGTCCCGATTGCGGCGGCCGCTTCACGACCTTCGAGCGCGTGCAACTGCGCGAGCTGATGGTCGTCAAGAAGACCGGCCGCAAGGTGCCTTTCGACCGTGACAAGCTGGTGCGGTCCTTCGAAATCGCGCTGCGCAAGCGTCCGGTCGACCGTGACCGCATCGAAAGGGCTGTTTCCGGCATTGTGCGCCGCCTCGAAAGCTCCGGGGAAGTCGAAATCAGCTCAGAGGCCATCGGCCTTCAGGTGCTGGAAGCTCTCAAGAGTCTCGATGACGTTGGCTTTGTTCGGTATGCGTCGGTCTATCGGGATTTCTCGCATGCCGAGGATTTCGAAAAGGTCATCTCCGAAATCAACGCCAAGATCAGCCGCGACACTTTGGAGACCTGAGCCTTGAGCGCCGGGCTGCATGACAAGCGTTTCATGGCCGAGGCAATCCGTCTTGGCCTTCTGCATCTCGGTCAGACCTCCACAAATCCTTCCGTCGGCTGCGTCATCGTCAAGGACAGCGAAATCGTCGGCCGCGGCACGACGGCGATCGGAGGGCGCCCGCATGCCGAGCCGCAGGCGCTCACCGAGGCAGGCGAACTGGCTCGCGGCGCCACCGCCTATGTGACGCTCGAACCCTGCTCTCATCACGGCAAGACGCCGCCCTGCGCCGAAGCTCTGATTGCCGCTGGTGTCGCGCGCGTGGTCATCAGTGTGACCGATCCCGATCCGCGCGTCTCTGGCCGCGGCATTGCGCTTCTGCGCGAAGCCGGCATCGAGGTTGATACCGGCGTGCTGGAACAGGAGGGCAGGCGCTCGCTCGCCGGCTATCTCACCCGGCAGACGAAGAACCGGCCCTATGTGACTCTGAAGCTTGCCGTTTCCGCCGACGGCATGATCGGCCGCAAAGGCGAGGGACAGATCGCCATCACCAGTCCTCTCGCCCGCGCACAGGTCCAGGCGCTCCGCGCCGAAACCGACGCCATCCTTGTCGGCATCGGCACGGCGATCGCCGACGACCCGGAACTGACGGTGCGCGTGCCGGGCCTGCAATCGCTGTCGCCGGTGCGTGTCGTGCTTGATCCGCGGCTTGATTTGCCGCTCGGCAGTAAACTTGTACGTTCAGCACGAGAGGTGCCGACCATTGCCGTTGCAGGCGAGGCACCCCCCTTTATCCAGCCGGACATCTCTCCTACAAGGGGCGAGATAGATGGGGTGAGCGATCGCCAGCATTCTTCCGCTGCGACCGACGCCACCACTGACAAGGTGCCAGCAGAGGCGAGCTGCGGCAACCTGCCGATCCCTCCCCTAGCGGGGGAGATGCCCGGCAGGGCAGAGGGGGATGAGGCCCGCGCCGAAGCCCTGCGGGCTGCAGGCGTCGAAATCCTCTACTGCCATCCTTACCATCCCGAAGTGCTGCTTCCGGCGCTCGCCTCGCGCGGCATTTCCTCGCTGCTTGTCGAAGGCGGTGCGAAGACGGCGCGGCTTTTTCTCGACGCCGGTCTCGTCGATCGAATCCAGCTTTACCAGGGCCGACTCATCATCGGCGAGGGCGGTATTGAATCGCCTTTGACGAAGACCGATATGCCATCCGGTTTTGCCCATAGAGGCACGTTCATGTTCGGCGACGACCGGCTGGACGAATACGAAAGAGAATTTTGATGTTCACCGGAATTGTCACCGATATCGGCACGATCGAATCCATTTCTCCCATGAACGAGGGTGTGAAGCTCCGCGTCGCGAGCAATTACGACCCCAAGTCCATCGATATGGGCGCGTCGATTTCCCATTCGGGCATCTGCCTGACGGTGACCGGCCTGCCGGACGAAGGCAGCAACGGGCGTTGGTTCGAGGTGGAGGCCTGGGAAGAGGCACTAAGGCTCACGACGCTTGCAAGCTGGAAGGAAGGCACCCGCGTCAATCTCGAGCGTTCTCTGAAGATCGGTGACGAACTCGGCGGCCACATCGTCTCAGGGCATGTCGACGGCAAGGCAGAAATCCTGTCGGTGACTACGGAAGGGGATGCGACCCGCTTCCGTCTGCGCGCCCCGGAGCATCTCGCGAAGTTCGTGGCGCCCAAAGGCTCGATAGCGCTCGATGGTACGTCGCTGACGGTCAACGCCGTCGAAGGCACGGATTTCGACGTGCTTCTCATTCGCCATACTTTGGAAGTCACGACATGGGGCGAGCGAGAGGCCGGCGATTTCGTCAATTTCGAGGTCGATACGATGGCGCGCTATGCAGCTAGGCTGGCTGAATTCCCTGCCGCGAGAGCAGAATGATTTCGCCGTGATAATCGGTACGTGCCACCTCGCGGAAGCCGAGCTTTTCCGCGACGCGTAGCGACGCTGCGTTTTCCGGGCTGACGATGCAGGTCATCTCCTTGCCGGGGAAATGACAGTCAGCCCATGCGATCAGCGCCGTGAGCGCTTCTGTCGCATAGCCCCGTCCGTGTACGGAAGGCAGCAACACCCATCCGGTTTCCAGTGTTTCCTCGATGGATGGAGACATCTCACGTCGGGCTTCGTGGAACCCTGCCTCGCCGATCAGCCGCCCGCTTTGCTTTTCCTCGATGATCAGAAAGCCGAAACCCATATGATGCCACATGCCGCTCGCCCTTATGAGGCGGGACCATGTCTGCTCGCGTGTCGATGGCACGCCGCTGATATAGCGAACGACGTCCTCATCGGCCCATAAGTCTATGTAGGCATCGAAATCGTCGAGCCGGTGCGGCCGCAGAACCAACCGCTCAGTTTCGATGGTCGGAACATTGATCATCATGGATATCGTTTCTCTGAACACCTGTCTCACGCGCCTGCTTCGCCGTCCCAGTAGTCGAGATCGTTCTCGGCGCGCCCGATGAAGCGGAAGCGCCCGACGTCGTGATTTGTCTTGACGAGGAATTTTTGGGAATCCGGGTATTCGACGATCTCCGTCTTCGCCATCGTGGAGATGCCGAGATAGATCAGCGTCGTCTTGCCGGTATTGAGGATCTGATGTGCTGTTTCCTTCCCGCCGGCAGGCGCGCCGAGCGTATCGCCTTTCCTGATCGGGTAACGTTCGCTTCCAAAACGGTATTCGCCTGTCCCTTCGATCACGAAGAACAGCTCATCCTCGACATGGTGATTGTGGAACGGACAGCTCGATTTGCCGGGCGGCACCTCGTTGTAGCTGATCCCGAGATTGGAAAGGCCAAGCAGGCGGCCGAAGGATGCGTCGGCGCCCTCGTAGAGCGCGCCCTGTTGCCACCGATCCAGCGTCAGGTCGGCAATATTGAGAACCGGTTTAATCTCCCGTGGCATGTCTTGTCCCCTTTTTGCAGGTACGAACAGACCATCAATCCGGGATGGTTTTCAATAGGTGTCAGTGGAATTGTCGGGGAGGGCGGCGCAGCGATCTGCGCCGCCCTGCGCCGATCAGTCGGTATAGAAGGTAATGCTGCCATCGGCCGCCTGTTCGGCATTGATGACGTTGCGGACATTGACGCCGTCATTGCCGAGCTTGCGCGTCAGCATCCTGTTGGCGTCGATCGATGCCTGAATCTGGCGCACATCCTGTGCCGAGCGTGGCGGAGCGGAGCGTGGACCATTTGCTTCGGGGCTTACGTCGTGCCAGTTGTAGAAATGCTTTACGGTGAAGTCGTTACCCCGGAAATTGCGGAGCGTCTGTTCGATGCCCGATGGGCTGTTCATGCCGAAGCTTTCCGCACGGCTGACGCCGGCAAGCGCGAGGGAGGAGAAGGCGGAAACGATGGCGATTGTGGCAACGCGGTTCATGATGGTATCCTTTCATCTGCTATGACGGTCGGCTGTCGTGCAGGGGATCGTCGGCGTTACGCTTGTTGAGTTGGGTCGACCGCAGCGTGGATTCAATAGCTAAACGCCTGAAATAACATTACAAATTGTTCATAACGATTGCCTTCGATTTGCCGTTTTCAAGGTGCTCGCGAGCATGCACGGCAAATGGGGGGCGTATATTTCTGCTATCCTGTTGCAGAGATTTCCGGCCATGATCCGAATTTGCTTGCCATTCATCGAAAGGCATGTTTTGACCGCGGCCTGCCAAATGGCAAAGTCCTCAGAAACCGAAGGTGATGCATGGCGCGAGATAACGCTCCCCATATTTTGATCGTCGAAGCCCGCTTCTACGACGACATGGCCGACGCTCTTCTGGAAGGGGCAACCTTCGCGCTCAAGGAAGCCGACGCGAGCTACGATGTCATCACCGTTCCAGGAGCCCTGGAGATCCCGCCGGCGATTGCCATGGCGCTTGACGGCGCTGACAATGGCGGCACGCGATATGACGGCTATGTCGCTCTCGGCATGGTCATCCGCGGCGAGACCTACCACTTCGACATCGTGTCGAACGAATCCTCCCGCGCATTGATGGATCTCGCCGTCAGCGAATCCCTTGCCATCGGCAACGGCATCCTGACGGTCGAAAACGATGAGCAGGCTTGGGCACGCGCCCGCCGCTCGGACAAGGACAAGGGCGGCTTTGCCGCTCGCGCAGCTCTCACGATGATCGAGCTGAAGAAGAAACTGGGTGCATACGAATGACTAGTGAAAATCCGGAGCGTCAGGTAAAGACGGCAAACCAGCGCGGCGCTGCGCGTCTGGCTGCTGTTCAGGCGCTCTACCAGATGGATATTGGCGGCACCGGTGTTCTGGAAATCGTCGCCGAATATGAGGCTCACCGCCTCGGTCAAGAAATCGACGGCGAGACCTATCTCAAGGCCGATGCCGCGTGGTTCCGTTCCATCGTTTCCGGCGTGGTGCGCGAGCAGCTTCGTCTGGATCCTTTGATCGCCTCTGCCCTGCAGGACGACTGGGCGTTGTCGCGCCTCGACAGCACCGTGCGCGCGATCCTGCGCGCCGGCGTTTTCGAACTTCTCGACCGCAAAGACGTGCCGGTGGCCGTGATCGTTACGGAATATGTCGAGATCGCCCGGGCCTTCTTCGAGGATGACGAGCCGAAGCTCGTCAATGCCGTGCTCGACCGCATCGCCAAACAGGTGCGCGGCGAAATGAAGAAGTAAGCCTTTCGTCCGCCATCCGACCATTTCGCGCTTTACGCTGCACTGCAAGGGTTTTCGTCCCTTGCGGTCTTGACGTCGTGTTTCCCACCCCGCAATCTCCGCACGCAAAGCTAGAGCGTTCTGTGGAGAGAAGACGATTCGGCTGCGTTCGTGGCCGGAGGGAGGAGTGCTCCGGCACTTTTGGAGGAAAGAGCGAAATGATAATTCTTTTATGCGTAATTGCATGCGGTCTGCTCTCGGTGGTTTATGCCATCTGGGCAACCCGCTCGGTGCTGGCGGCCGATCAGGGAAACAGCCGCATGCAGGAAATCGCGGGTTATATCCGTGAAGGCGCGCAGGCCTATCTCATGCGCCAGTACAAGACGATTGCGATCGTCGGCATCGTTGTTTTCATTGCAGCCTGGCTGCTTCTCTCCGGCATGGCCGCCATCGGCTTTCTGATCGGCGCCGTGCTTTCCGGTGCCGCCGGCTTTATCGGCATGCACGTCTCCGTCCGCGCCAACGTCCGCACGGCGCAGGCCGCATCGCACAGCCTCTCGGCCGGCCTCGATATCGCCTTCAAATCCGGTGCCATCACCGGCATGCTCGTCGCCGGTTTGGCGCTGCTCGGCGTATCCATCTATTATTTCATCCTGACCGGCGTGCTCGGCCATGAAAGCGGTTCGCGCGAAGTCATCGATGCGCTTGTCGCGCTCGGCTTCGGTGCCTCGCTGATCTCGATCTTCGCTCGTCTGGGCGGCGGCATCTTCACCAAGGGTGCCGATGTCGGCGGGGATCTCGTCGGCAAGGTCGAGGCAGGCATTCCGGAAGATGATCCGCGCAACCCGGCGACGATCGCGGATAATGTCGGCGACAATGTCGGCGACTGCGCCGGCATGGCCGCAGACCTTTTCGAGACCTATGCCGTTTCCGTCGTCGCAACCATGGTTCTCGCCTCAATCTTCTTTGCCGGGGCACCGATCCTGCAGTCGGCGATGGTCTATCCGCTGGCAATCTGCGGCGCCTGCATCCTCACCTCGATCGTCGGTACCTTTTTCGTCAAGCTTGGAACCAACGGCTCGATCATGGGCGCACTCTATAAGGGCCTTATCGTCACCGGCCTCCTGTCGATCGTCGGTCTAGGCGCTGCAACATCGTTGACGGTGGGCTGGGGGTCGCTCGGACAGGCCGGCGGTGTGGACGTTACCGGTACCAATCTCTTCTTCTGCGGCCTCGTCGGCCTCTTGGTAACGGCGCTCATTGTCGTCATCACCGAATATTATACCGGCACCAACAAACGCCCGGTCAACTCGATCGCCCAGGCATCCGTGACCGGCCACGGCACTAACGTCATCCAGGGCCTTGCGGTCTCGCTGGAATCGACGGCGCTGCCTGCGATCGTCATCGTCGCCGGCATTATCGGCACCTACCAGCTCGCCGGCCTCTTCGGCACCGGCATCGCCGTCACCGCCATGCTCGGCCTTGCCGGTATGATCGTTGCGCTCGATGCCTTCGGTCCCGTGACCGACAACGCCGGCGGCATTGCCGAAATGTCCCATCTGCCGCCGGAAGTCCGCAAGTCGACGGACGCGCTCGACGCCGTCGGCAATACGACGAAAGCCGTGACCAAAGGCTACGCGATCGGCTCTGCCGGTCTCGGCGCGCTGGTGCTTTTTGCGGCCTATTCCTATGACCTCAAATATTTTGCGGCAAATGGCGACAAGTTTCCCTACTTCGCAGGCATAGGGGAGATTTCATTCGATCTCTCCAACCCCTATGTGGTGGCCGGATTGATCTTCGGTGGGCTCATTCCCTACCTCTTCGGGGGTATCGCCATGACGGCCGTCGGCCGCGCCGCCGGCGCAATCGTCGAGGAAGTGCGCCGTCAGTTCAAGGAAAAGCCGGGCATCATGCAGGGAACGGAAAAGCCGGACTACGGCAAGGCCGTAGACCTTCTGACCAAGGCCGCAATCCGCGAGATGATCATCCCCTCGCTATTGCCGGTCCTTGCTCCGATCGTCGTTTATTTCGGTGTTCTGCTGGTCTCCGGCTCCAAGGCCTCGGCCTTCGCCGCACTCGGCGCATCGCTCCTCGGTGTCATTATCAACGGCCTGTTCGTCGCCATCTCGATGACGTCCGGCGGCGGTGCATGGGACAACGCGAAGAAGTCCTTCGAGGACGGCTTCGTCGACAAGGACGGCGTCCGCCACATGAAGGGCTCGGACGCACACAAGGCCTCCGTCACCGGCGACACGGTCGGCGATCCTTACAAGGACACCGCAGGTCCGGCCGTCAATCCGGCGATCAAGATCACCAATATCGTCGCCTTGCTGCTCTTGGCGGTCTTGGCCTGATCGAACGCATTGAGACAAAGAAGAAACCCGCCGGAGCGATCCGGCGGGTTTCTTTGTTGGGTCGGATATTCATCGGATACTTGCAGGATTCTGCGGATTGCCTGAAGGCGTTCCGAACAGGCTCTTTGCTGCACCGCCCGCGCCGCCTGCCAGAATCTGCTGCAGGAAGGTCAGTTCGCGGCCGCCGGTCGGCGTCACGCGCGAAATCGTGTCGAAGACCTTGCCGTCCTGGAGCGCGTAATTCGCGCGGCGCGTGACGACGCCGTCCTTGTCGAAGTAGATCGCAAGCACGCTCTGGTCGACGACCTTCAGTTTCTGGAAGGCGACGGAGCGCGTGCGCTTCTGCGATATGTAATAGAAGACCTCGGTGTCGAACGTTGCCGTCGTCGAAGGCGTGCCGAGCGACAGAAGCACCTGTTCGCGGCTAGAGCCTTCCGGAACGAGATTGAGGGATTGCTCGTCGACAATATAACCGCCGTTAAGCACTGTTCCCGTTTGGCAACCTGTGAGGCCTGCTGAGGCAATCATGATGGCGATGGCTGCGCTGCTGAAGAATTTTATGTCAGACTTGAAATACCGTTTCTTCAACGACATCTACTCCCTTGAGGTATCGATAGGCAGCTTTCCGGCCCTGCAATCACCGCTGATGCAAAACCTTTGTGGCCTTTCCGGGGTCGAATACTCCCAATTCGCCGAGATCGAGCCGACAAGGGAACTGTCCCGAAAGTGGCCACCTTCGGCATTGCAATTCGCGCCTGCTTCGGTAAACCAGCTTTCGAAATCATGCAACACAGGCCACGCAACTCCGCGTGAAGAACGAGGCTTTTCCGGAAGAAACAATGATCTTCGGGCTCTTTCGCAAGAAAAACAACAATCAGGCGATCGTCGAACGGCAGTACTCGGTACTGACTGCCGCAGCCCGTATGCCGGAATTCTACGAGACCATGCATGTTCCAGACACCGTGATGGGCCGTTTCGAGATGCTGTCGCTGGTGATGATCCTCTTCTTCCGCCGCACACGCTCATCCGGATCCAGCGGACAGGAGATTGCCCAGGAGATCGTCGATGCCTTCTTTGAGGATATCGACCATTCGATCCGCGAACTCGGCATCAGCGACAACGGAGTGCCGAAACGCATGAAGAAGCTTGCCGGCATGTTCTACGGACGTCTCGAATCCTATTCGGCGTCAATGGACACCGGCGACCGCGCGGCCCTTGCCGCAGCCCTTAACCGCAACATCCATCCGCAAGCCTCCGACGCTTACGACATGACGGCGCTTGCCAACTGGATGTTTGACGCCGAAGCCGATCTGTCGGCCCAGTCCGAAGACCGGATCGCCACCGGCTCGGCGACGCTGCCACAGGCAGCGTAAGGAGGACGCCATGAAGCATCGCAACGACGACATTCCATTTTCTTACCTCGTCAAGGTCGGCCATATCTCCGCAAACCCTGTCGAAGTGCACCTCAAAGCAGACGAGAAGGAGCGGAAGGCGCTTGCCGAACGCTGGGATGTACTGTCCGTCGACGATCTGCGTGCGGACCTGCAGATCAATCGCTGGAAGAAGGATGGCATCCGCGTGAAGGGCAGGGTGCAGGCAAAGATCGTTCAGGCCTGCGTGGTGACACTCGACCCGGTACCTGCCGATATCGACGAGCAGTTCGAGCAGATCTACGTGCCCGAGAATTCGAAGCTCGCCAGGCACCCGGCCAATGATGCTGGCGAAATGGTTCTCGATCCTGACGGGCCGGACCTGCCTGAAACCTTCTCCGGCGACACGATCGACGCGGGAGAAGTGGTGATGGAATTCGCCGCGCTGGCGATCGATCCCTATCCCCGCAAGAAGGGTGTCGAGTTCTCCGGCCATATCGAGGATACGGGGGAAAACGATAAGAAGCCTTCTGCCTTTGCGGTGCTCAAGGATTGGCAGAAGGACTGAAAAACCCGTGGGGTATTTGACACAATTCAGTTGTAAGCGATAGGAAAACCGGTATTTTGGCCGAAATTTTCGCTCCCCTCAGGCGAAAGAAAAGGATCAGGGACGCGTGATCAGAATATCTCTCGACCTCATGGGTGGCGACTTTGGTCCCCAGGTTGTCATCCCCGGTGCCGCGAAAGCATTGGAAAGGCATCCGGATATCTCCTTCGTCTTTTTTGGACTGAAAGAGCAGTGCGATCCGGTTCTCGCCAAGTTTCCGAAGGTGAGGGAAAAGTCCGTCTTCCACGATTGCGAACTTGCCGTTCGCATGGACGAGAAGCCCAGCCAGGCGCTGCGCCGCGGCCGTTATATTTCCACCATGTGGCGCTCGATTGAGGCTGTGAAGACGGGCGACGCTGATGTCGCCGTTTCCGCGGGAAACACCGGCGCGCTAATGGCCATGGCAAAGTTCTGTCTGCGTACGATGGCCAATATCGAGCGCCCGGCGATTGCGGCCATTTGGCCGACGCTGCGGGGCGAGAGCATCGTTCTCGATGTCGGCGCGACGATCGGCGCTGATTCTCAGCAACTGATGGACTTCGCCCTGATGGGCGGCGCTATGGCGCGCGCGCTCTTCGAACTCGAACGGCCGACGATCGGACTGCTGAACGTCGGCGTCGAAGAGGTGAAGGGCCAGGAAGAAGTCAAGGAGGCAGGCCGGCTGCTTCGCGAGGCCAATATCGATTCGCTCGAATATTCCGGTTTCGTCGAAGGCGACGACATCGGGAAAGGCACCGTCGATGTCGTCGTGACCGAAGGCTTTTCGGGCAATATCGCCTTGAAAGCGGCTGAAGGTACAGCAAAACAGATCGCCGCATATCTGCGTGCCGCAATGTCCCGCACGCTGCTTGCCAGGATCGGCTATCTGTTTGCCAAGAGCGCCTTCGACATGCTTCGCGAAAAGATGGACCCGAGCAAGGTTAATGGCGGCGTATTCCTTGGTCTCAACGGCATCGTCATCAAGAGCCATGGCGGCGCCAATGCAGACGGCATCGCTGCTGCCATCGAGGTCGGCTATGATATGGCCAAGAATGGCCTCAATCAGAAAATAGAAAACGATCTCAAGAAATATCATGCCAAGCGGTTACCCCCGATGGGGCCGGAAGCCGCATGAGCAACGAGGTTTAACCAGAATGATCCGTTCAGTGGTTCGCGGGTTCGGAGCCGCACTTCCGAAACGCGTAATGACCAATCGCGAGATGGAGGATGTCGTCGATACGTCTGACGAGTGGATCGTCCAGCGCACCGGTATCCGCCAGCGACATATCGCAAGCGACGACGAGACCACGTCTTCGCTCGGCGAGCGGGCTGCGCGTGCGGCGCTCGACAAGGCAGGGCTGACGCCTGCCGATATCGATCTCATCATCTGTGCCACCTCGACGCCGGACAACACTTTCCCGGCGACGGCGGTCAATATCCAGAACCGTCTCGGCATGCACCACGGCTTCGCCTTCGACGTTCAGGCGGTCTGCACCGGCTTCGTCTATGCCGTGACGACGGCCGACGCCTATATCCGTGGCGGCCTCGCCAGGCGTGCCCTCGTGATCGGTGCGGAAACCTTCTCGCGCATCCTCGACTGGAACGACCGCACCACCTGCGTGCTCTTCGGCGACGGCGCCGGCGCGATCGTGATCGAGGCTGCCGAAGGCGAGGGTACGACAGCCGATCGCGGTATCCTGACGGCGCATCTTCGCTCCGACGGCTCGCACAAGGAGAAACTCTTCGTCGATGGCGGCCCGTCCACCACCGGCACCGTCGGCAAGCTGCGCATGGAGGGCCGCGAGGTCTTCAAATATGCCGTCGGCATGATCACCGACGTGATTCAGGCCGCCTTCGATTCGACGGGTACGACCGCCGGAGATCTCGACTGGCTTGTGCCGCACCAGGCGAACCGCCGCATCATCGACGGCTCCGCCAAGAAGCTGCATATCGCTCCCGAGAAGGTCGTCATCACTGTCGACCTGCACGGCAACACCTCAGCCGCCTCGATCCCGCTCGCACTTGCCACTGCAGCAGGCGATGGACGCATTAAGAAAGGCGATCTGGTGATGCTGGAGGCGATGGGCGGCGGCTTCACCTGGGGTGCTTTGCTGCTGCGCTGGTGACGGCGAAGAATCGCAAAAAACTGGCGACGAACAAGAGCTTGACCGTAAGGCGCAAGACAAATAGTCTTTGCTCGCTTTTAAAAAATATTTTGTAGAATTGGCGGGGAGACCATGACCGGAAAGACAGTGACGCGAGCAGACCTGGCGGAATCGGTTTTCCGGAAGGTCGGTCTCTCCAGGACCGAATCCGCCGAACTCGTCGAGACCGTGCTCGACGAAATCTGCAACGCCATCGTCCGTGGCGAAACCGTCAAACTTTCCTCCTTCGCCACCTTCCAGGTCCGCGATAAGAACGAGCGCATCGGCCGCAATCCCAAGACGGGCGAAGAAGTGCCGATCTCGCCCCGCCGGGTGATGACTTTCAAGGCTTCGAACGTCCTGAAGACCCGTATTCTCAAGGCGCACACCCTGCGCAAGGTCAAGCAGAAGCCGGCAAATCCGGCGATGTAAGGGTCAAAGGATAAGTTGAATACCTGTCCCCGATTGCTGCCTCCTGATCATTTTCCTCCAATCGCGCTTTCCGGCTTGTGGGCTATGCGAAGACATGACTTGAATTCAACGCCGCAAACCGTTGAAATATGATGAGTCGCGGTTTGGACCGCCACCGGTGATCGCGTAGGGAGTACGACCTTGGACAAGAGCCCCGATGCCTTCCGAACAATCAGCGAAGTCGCTGACGACCTTGATCTGCCGCAACACGTTCTGCGTTTTTGGGAAACGCGCTTTCCGCAGATAAAGCCGATGAAGAGGGGCGGTGGGCGCCGCTATTACCGGCCGGAAGACGTGGATCTGCTGAAGGGTATTCGGCATCTCCTTTACGACCACGGCTACACGATCAAGGGCGTTCAGAAGCTCCTGAAGACCAACGGCAACAAATTCGTCGTCGCTGTCGCGCAAGGCGATCTCGCCAGCGTCGAGGCGCTTGCCGCGGGTGGCAGGGACAGCGCCCCGGGTGAGCCGCGCGTCGGCATTTCGGAGGAGGATCAGCTGGTCGGCCGCGCAAAGCCGCCGATTACCCGCCGCTTCTTCAATTTCGTCGCCGGCGACGACGATCAGTCTGAAGTCTCAATTGGCAAGTCGAGCGTCAGCAAGGAGGACAGGGCGCTTCTGCAGGAGGCGCTCTACGATCTTCTGGAATGCAAGCGCCTTCTCGATCAGGTGCGCTAAAAATCTATGCGCCCGAGGAATGCGGTCCGTGGCCAGTCACTGGACGGTTATCACCAGATCGGCCTACGGGCAGCTCACCAGGCGGTATCGACACCCGATTGCCGCGTCCGATGGAATGTCCCGGAAGCAGCGTCTTTCCGATGGGAGGGCAGGCGAATCCAACACTACCAGCGGTAGCGCTCGCCTTGCGGCTGGCGGAACAGCACGCGTCATGCGCCGGGAATGGCTATTCATCGCCGGATGCGGACAGAGCATTGAGAAGGCTCCCTGAGGATGGAAAGCCTGTGCCGTCTGCTGGCCTGGGGAGGAACATGGGCGCGAAGCTCTGAGCTTCGCGCCTGATCGGATCACTCGAGGATTTGAATGACGCGGTGCGTCTGAGGTTCGACGATCACTCTACGATTGTTAACAACGGTATAAGCATAACCGTCCATATCCGGGACCTCGTGGATTCCGACGGTCTCCGGAAGCGTCGTTCCGACGACGACGTCGCCCTCATAGACGACAGAAGGTACCTGCTGCTCCATCACATAGGTGCGAACTTCGCCCGGCAACACGATGGAGCCGGTGGGTGCAGGGTCGACGATTACCGTACTCTGCGCGAAGGCGGCAGAGCAGACCGTCAGCGTTACGGCGGCCGTAGCCAGCATGGTCTTGCGCATAGGACAAATCTCCTTTTCCTACCCAGCCTTGATGAAAAAACGTCCCGCGGAACCGTTGTTCCGGAAACGTCACAGCCGCCTGCTGCTTCTGCGCTGCCGTGGCACTGACCTTGGCAAAGCCGCCGGCATCTGTTTAGAGAGGATCGCACGAAAGGACTCGTGCGTTGAGAACCGCCAGGAGAAACAGGGAGAGCGATCCTGATCTCCGTCCGCCTTTCCGCTTACGAAGCCCCATTTCACAAGGAATTCCCCTGTGTCCTCTCCCAATGTACCCGGCAAAGCCTATGATGCATTCCTCTTCGACATGGACGGCACGCTGCTTAACTCCATAGCGGTCGTCGAGCGCATCTGGGGCGATTGGGCAAAGGATCACGGCCTCGAGCCGGAAGTGTTCCTGAAGACGATACACGGCGTCCGTGCCAGCGACACCATCCGTCAACTGGCACTTCCCGGTGTGGATCCGGTGCTTGAAGCGAAAAAACTTCTGATCGAGGAAATGGAAGACGTCGACGGTATCGTGCAGATCCCCGGCGCAATCCGCTTTCTGAACGGCATTCCCGCCGACAGATGGGCGATCGTCACCTCCGCCCCATTTGAACTCGCCAAGCGACGCATGACCGCCGCCGGCATCCCGATGCCGAAGGTCATCGTCACCGGCGAGGAAGTCCAGGCAGGCAAGCCCAGCCCGGAATGCTACCTGCTCGGCGCCAGCCGCCTGGGCGTCGATCCGAAACGCTGCTTGGTCTTCGAAGACGCGGTTGCGGGCATACTTGCGGGAGAAGGTGCAGGAGCCGATGTCACCGTCATTACCACGACACATGCCACGCCCTTCGAAACACCGCATTTCTCGATTGCGGACTACGAGGCATGGACCGTGACGACAATCGGCGGCATCGGAATCGGAATTGTCGGAGCCTAAGTGGCACATCGCCTTTTTGCGCGGAGTACGGCTTTTTCCGCTTGCATTGGGCGACACGAAAAACTAAACGAAACAAGCTGTTTCGGCAGGTCGAGGCGTAGCGCAACCAGGTAGCGCACTTGACTGGATCAAGGGGCGCTGGTTCGATATGAGACCAGCGAAGTTGTTGAGGCCTACCGAATGAGGCATGTGACGGAATGTAGCGCAGTCTGGTAGCGCACTTGACTGGGGGTCAAGGGGTCGTCGGTTCAAATCCGGCCATTCCGAGATTTTTACTCGTTAATCCAACGAGTTATTATTGGGCATCCGAAAAGGCGGCTGGTGGGGCAAGGTCCCGACTGGCCGCTATTTCTGTCTGGAACAGTGACTTTGGGCTCTAAACAAAGTTAAAAGGCATTAGATTCAACAATTTACGGATGTTCATCATCAAGGCTGTTCTGGTGTCGGTGCACGCGCAGAAGGATCTGGCTGCCTTGCGAAATCGATGACGGTGGCGTCACCTGGCTCGGAACGCCGCAGTCGACCCCAGGTGCAAATCCAGCGCTTGTGGAAGAACTCGTCCGAGTCCGCTTCGAAAACGTCTCGCTCGCGTAAGGGCCAGCTGGCAGCGAATGCCCATCGTCGCGGGCGTTGCACGGTTGAAAGGACGCAGATATCTGGTCACGCTTCAGTCGTCGCGATTGCGAAATCCCCCTTCCCGGAGCCTCCATCAAGTCCAGTCGCCCCCACCATTTATCACATTGAAATTTCAGGAAAAACCTGAGCGAGAGCTCCTCATGAAGCGAAGCCGGAAGAAACCGGCCGCTCGCGAAAGTGTGATGAGTTGTTATCATGCAGTGCCGGTTTTTCCCGGAACAAGCCCCGTCCCCCCAGGTTAGCCTGCCGTCACCCACGCAACACTGGAGGACATTATGCGTATTAAACTTTTAGCAGCATCCATTCTGGCCCTCGGCATGGCAACATCGGCTTCCTATGCCCAGAGCCAAGGCGCTCCGGCCGGCTCAACGAATTCGCCGCCATCGGTGCAGGAAGGGGAAGACTATCCTTTCGGCGACAATGGCAATGCGCCTACTGCGGTTGATCCCAATGTAACTGGCAGCACGACCATGACACGGGGAGGTTCCATGGAAAGCAATTGCTCTGCGTACGATAAGGCGCGGACCTCTCCTGGCCGCGGCGACGACCAGACCGACATGGCAGAACTATGTGGTAACAAGTAGCCGATGTGCTTCCAAGGAAAGGCCGGTATCGCACCGGCCTTTCCTTTTGCTGGTGTCTACTCAATCGGCGCTGTCGACCACATCACGCCGTCTTACGAGCTTGAGGCTTCTGTCCGGTTGAATGATGTAGGTTTCTTCCACCCATCGGCCGGTCGGGTCGATAAACTGATGGGGCAGAACAGAGCCGGGCGGCGATTTGCTAAGCCGCGCCGGTGGCTGGCCTCCATATGTGATGCTTCCGCGTATCGGCTCGATTCCTTCGGAGCCGCTGGTGCAGCCGGATAATGCCAGTGAAGCTATCAAAATCGTCCGTCGAATTCCCATTCCTGTTAGCCTTCAAATGTTTTGTCGCGTAACGGCGCAACGTTTCCGTGTCGCGCGCCTCTGGTGCAAGAAGAAAATGGTGCTCTGTTTTATGCGGGAAAGCATAAGCTCGACTGGCATGCAAAAAAGGCAGGCAGAACCGCCAGTCAGGGGGCCGGCACAGGCGCAGGCGCGCCGGAAACCAGCCTGCGACCCCGAGACATTTGTTCCAGTTGCCAAGCCGGAAATCGGCGCGCATATTATCTATATCGTCGGCCATGGATGGGCGGCTGGCGAATGATGCGGTTGTGCTTTCGCCCTCATGGGAAGTGCCGCTCGATGCTCGATACACCTTTTCATCCCCGTGATCTGCCGCTCTTTTCGGAGGACCTGGATGTGATTTCCGGAGTGTTGGATGTCGTCTGCAAGGCGAGGGGACTAAGTCGCAACACGCCCGAAGCCTTGCACCTCGGCGCGCTGATCATCCAGCTCTATCGCCAGGGCGCCAAGGACAGCACGAAACTCGCCGCCCTCGCGAAAGCCTATTTCTAGCACTCACTTCTCCTCGACGGAAATGCCGTTCTGGCCGATGCGGAGTTCGATGCCATCGGGCTTCCGTTCCTCATTGAAAATATAGGCGCCAAGGCCGATGATGACGACGACCAAGGCGCCGATGACGAAATAGAGACCATTGCTGCGGTTCAAGATGTTTTCCCCAACATTTTGATATCGAAGGAAAAACGCGTGAAGATCCCTTTGGTTCCGTGTGCGGGCCACCGTCAGTCGTCGTTGGCGGCGTTGAGGTTTTCGGGGCGAATGCCGTCGTCGCTTGACGTGCGCGCCCGCAGACGCACGCCGGGGCCGCCTTCGTCCTGATTGCCGCTTGCGATAAAGATCACGCCGGCTGCTTCCAGCGCGTGCTTGGCGGCAAGGAATGCGCCGGGCTCGCCCATTCCGTCGCCGTCTTCGAGTGCCTCTATAGCTTCCGGCGTCAGGCCCGCCGCAGAGGCAAGCTCATCGATGCTCATCCCGGTCATGGCGCGCGCGCCGCGTATCTGCATACCTGTGATCATGCTTGGAAGTTTAGCGCGAATGCCGCCGTTCTCAAGTACTTAAGCCGCACTTTGGCCGGGGAAATTCTGCCGGCAGCGATGTTCGAGCGCAGCGCACCCCCAGACGATGCCGAAGAGAAGATAGACATGCCGCCAATGGTCGATGTCGATCACGTTGCCGATCACCGCGTGGCCGATGATGCAGATCCATGCGATCATCAGATAAGGTTGCCAGGGCCGATCCCTGAGAAGGTTCTTGAGGCCGAGGTAAAGCGTCCACACGAGTAGCGACACGTAGGAGACGAAGCCGAGCCAGCCATAGGTCGTCAGCGTCTTCAACCAGATATTGTGCTCGTCTTCCGGAAAGATAGTGCCGAACACCATCGGTCCGAGTCCGAGCGGCCTTTCCATCATCATCTGAAAGCCGATGCGGTGGCGGTCGAAACGGCCGAGATATTCGCCGTCATATTCCTGGACGAGTTGTGCGCGGGCGCTGAACAAATCGCTGACTTGCGGGAATTGAAGCGCGATCAGAAGGGCTGCGACCATCAAAACGATCGCCAGAAGCGAGAGGATGAGGATGCGCAGCCGGAAAACGCCGCTTCGCTCCTTCAGCAGCATCAGGAAGATGAGCAGCACCACACCGAGCAGGAAGAGGCCCCAGGCGGCGCGCGAAAAGGACAGGAATACGCCGAGCGCAACGATCAGTAACGCGGCGGCGCGCAACGGCGAGGTCTTCAGGTCGCGCGTCAAAATGCCGTGGATGAGATAGAGGGACGGTACGACGAGGAACGGTCCGAAGACGTTCGGATCCTGGAATGCGCCCTTTGCGCGGTCGTAGAGCGTGAAGACCTCGGCGCCGGGAAAGGCATGGAAATATCCAAGTATACCGAGCAACGAGGTGATGACGGCTGCAAAGACCCAGGCATTGAAGATCAGCGGCAGCCGCTTGGCGCTGTCTTCGATGATGGCCGCATAGAAGACCGAGGTCAGGGCAAGGAAGGTCGAGACCGCGACATACATCGGTCCGCCGGTCATGTCCTTCATTTGCGTCAGTGAAAGCATGCCGCCGACATTGAAAGTCAGGAGCAGGGTCAGAAGCATCGCTGTGAAGCGCGAGATTCGGAGGCCGAGGATGAACCAGATGCCGACGAGCCCCGCCATCCACAGTTCGTAAGGCGCAGGCTCATTGATGACGAAGCCAGCGAGGAAGACGCCGAAGGCAACCATCGCCGAGCCGATGAAGCGCAGTGCTGCACGCTGCGGTTGGGCGACGCGCGAATATGCCGCCTCGATCGCGCTCAATAGGCGTTTTCCGTGTTGAGCAGCCGCACCGGCGTCAGGAACAATATCTTGAGATCGAACCAGAGCGACCAGTTCTCGATATAGTAGAGGTCGTAGGCAGTGCGGAACTTGATCTTGTCGTCATTGTCGATCTCGCCGCGCCAGCCGTTGATCTGCGCCCAGCCAGTCACGCCGGGCTTCACACGGTGACGCGCGAAATAGCCTTCCACGATGTCGCCCCAGGCGCGATCTTTGGTCTGCGCCAGGACTGCGTGCGGCCGGGGGCCGACGAGCGAGAGATTGCCTTTCAGCACATTGAACAGTTGCGGCAATTCATCGATCGAGGATTTGCGGATGAAGCGGCCGACCGGCGTCACGCGCGGATCGCCCTTGGTCACTACGATCTTGGCGTTGTGATCGCTCATGTTGGTATACATCGAGCGGAACTTGAAGACGTTGATGACCTCATTGTTGAAGCCGTGCCGCTTCTGCATGAAGAAGACTGGACCCTTGGACGTCAGCTTGATTGCAATGGCCGTCAGGATCATCACCGGCCAGAGCAAGGCAAGCGCAAGCGATGCGAAGAAGATGTCGAAGCCGCGTTTGGCGACCGAGTCCCAATCGCGGATCGGCTTCTTGAAAATGTCGAGCATCGGCACGGAGCCGATATGCGAATAGGCACGCGGCCGGAACCGCAGGCGGTTGGCATGTGCCGCAAGGCGGATATCGACCGGCAGGATCCAAAGTTTTTTGAGAAGCTGCAGGATGCGGGCCTCGGCGCTGAGAGGCAGCGCGATAATCAGCATGTCGATCCGGGTCAGCCGTACGAATTCGACCAGTTCGGCAACGGTGCCGAGCTTCGGATAGCCGGCGACCATGACCGGCGAGCGCTTCTCGCCCCGGTCGTCGAAGATGCCGCATATGCGGATGTCGTTGTCCGCCTGCTGCTCGAGAACGCGGATCAGATCCTTGGCGGGTTCGCCGCCGCCGACGATCACGGCGCGGCGCTCCATGACGCCGTTGCGCGCCCAGTTGCGGATGCCGTAGGCGACCAGGAAGCGTGAGCCGAGCAGGAAGAGCGAGGCAAGCGAGAACCAGGCGACATGCAGGTCTATCTGGGCCCATGCGAGGTCGCGGAAGAGCGAAAAGATCACTTCCGTTATGGCAAAGGCAGCCGTCCAGGCGCCGAAGATGCGCGGTAAAAGGCGAATGCGGGCCCGCAGCGCCGGAATGGAATAGGTATCCGCAAGCTGCAGCGCCATGACGCCCAACGCCGCCGCGGCGGCCGCTATGCCCGCCCGCGCGCCAAGGCTTTCACTGCCGTCTCCGGGCCAGATCAGGAAGGCGAGCAGCCCGATTGCAAATTGCGAGACGAATTCGAAGAGGCGCAGCTGGCCGATGACCATCGACGGCGAACGCGTTCCCTCGCGGAACTGTTCGGCGATCTGCCGGGCATAGGCGTTGATCTCTCCCGGCGTTTCCTTCCCGCCGCCGTCTGCATTGGCAGCGGAAACCCGCTTGCGCAGGGCTTCGACGTCGAACTGATCGCTCTTTTCTGCTTTGTTCATGGGGCTTCAGCCGCTCGTTGTTTCAAACGGCATTAGCAGAAAGGCCCTAAGAAAGATTTACGGATGCTTCATAGGTTTCGGAGGCTGAAGACCCATCCGCGAGCGCGTGGTACAGTTTCAGGACATCTCTTGCCATCACGGAAGAGGAAAAAACGGACTTCACCGAGTCGACCGAAGGCATCACGGCATTATGCCAGCCGGGTGTCGTCAGCGCGTCGGCCATGACGCGGGCAAGGTCATCCGCGTTGTCGGGCGCGACGAGGGCGGGGCTGCTCCTGCCAAGCACTTCCGGAATGCCGCCGACGCGGCTGGCGATGACTGTCTTTCCCGCGCCGAGCCCTTCAAGGATGATGTAGGGCATGGCTTCGGCGCGGGATGGCACCACCAGGTTCTGCGCCATCGCGAAGGCTTCCTGCACACGCATCGGCGGCAGCATGCCGATGCGCTTGCCGAGGCCGCGCTCGACCATCATGTCGCGGTATTTCTCCCGGTCCGGGCCGTCGCCGATCATCAGCGCGGAAAGAGGGCGACCAATCAGCCGCTCGGTCTTGGCAAATGCATCCACAAACAGATCGGGACCCTTAAGGTCCCGGAGCATGCCGACATAGATGAAATGTACGGCATCGGATCGTGTGGGAATGATCTGGAAATCCCGCTCCCCGATCCCGTTGTAGATCAGCCGCGTCATGGGTCTCGGCCGGCCCACTTTCTTCGCATAGGTGTCGCGCTCGTATTCGCAGATGAAGACGAGGGCATCAGTGAAATATTCCTGCAACCGCTCCATCCGCAGAACGAATTGTCCGGTGAGCGACGAGCGGGAATAGTGCAGGCTTCCGCCGTGGGCGGTATAGAGGCGGGCTACGCGATACCTGTTCACCCGCAAGGCTGAGCCGACAAGGCGCGCGAGCACGCCGCCCTTGGCGCCGTGTCCGTGCAGCACGTCCGGCCGCAAACTTTTGATCTTCTTGTATGTCTCCCATATCACGCCGATATCGGAAAGCGCTACGGAACGCCGGATCGGTATGCGCGTCAGCCCGAGCGAGAGAAAGGGACGGATATCGTCGAATAGCCGGTCCTCGTGCTCGCCGCCAGTGGAGCTGTCGCAGAGGATGCCGATCTCATGCCCGGCCGTGCTGTGTTCTTCCACCAGATCGCGGACATGGCGAAATATCCCGCCGACGGGCGATCTGAAACAATGGAGTATGCGGAGGGGGCGCTGTTCTGCCATCAGCGATCAGAACAGCCGTTCGCGGACATAGATCGTGTCGCCGGCGATGATTGAGGACGAAATGTTAACGCGCCCGGTCAGCACCTGGCCGTTGATCTTGCGGGTGACGTCGACCGTGCCCTGATTGGCGCGGGAGGTGAAGCCGCCGGCAACGGCGATCGCGTTCTGCACCGTCATGCCCGGCACATAGGAATACTGGCCCGGCTGGCCGACTTCACCCATGATGAAGATGGAACGGTAGCGGTCGACATCGATCGTCACATCGGGATCGCGCAGATAGCCCTGCTGCAACTTCTGGGCGATCTGGCCGGAAAGCTGCTGCAGCGTGCGTCCGCGCGCCGGCACCTGTCCGACGAGCGGGAAGGCGATGTAGCCTGCCTGATCGACCATATAGGTGTTGGTCATGCTCGGCTGATCGAAAACGGTGATGCGCAGGCGGTCGCCGCTGTCGAGCGTATAGGGCTGGATCGTTGCCTGATTGAAAGCTCTCGGCGCGGGCTTATAGGTGTTGCAACCGCTCAATGCCGCCGTCATGGCGACAAGGCTCAGAGCCAGAAGCGTCTTGGGCTGGACGAAAAGCATCCGCGTTATGCTCACAGGAAACGAACTCGGTGCTGCCGTTATCGATCCGTTAGGGTTAATGGCTGGTAAAAACTGCGCCGCATTTTTTGCTTTTTGCCCGGTCACGCTTCGCTTTGCTTATGGCGGCGACATTAACCGTCAGGTTACTATAGTCGTTTACACTTCGGGCCATGTTTGTTCTCGGAGTGAGAGTATGTCCGGCGTAACGGGTAATCAGGATGTGGACATCGACCTTGGCCAGCTCGTTCGAGCCGTCTGGGCCCGCCGGCTGAAGGTTCTCGCCGTCACGCTGATCGGGGCAGGGGTCGCCTTTGCCGGCGCCAAGATGATCTCGCCGAAATACAGTGCCGAAACGCGTCTGCTGATCGAGCAGCGTGCACCGGCTTTCGCCAACACCCAATCGAACGACGGCAATGCCGGACCGCTGCTCGACGAGTTGAACATTGCGAGCCAGGTTCAGCTTCTGCAGTCCGCCGATATCATCAAGCAGGTCATCAACAGCGAGAAGCTCTATGAGCTGCCCGAATTCGACGATGCCGTCAAAGGCTCTGCGCTGAGCGACATCCTTGTGGCACTGCATATCAAGAAGAACCCGCTTGAAAATCCGCCCGAAGAGCGCGTGATCGATGCGTTCATCAAGCGCCTTCAGGTCTACCAGGTTCCCGGTTCGCGCGTCATCGGCATCACCTTCACGTCGAAGGATCCGAAGATTGCTGCGCGCATTCCGAATGCCATGGCGAATGTCTATCTCGCGACGCAAAGCGGCGCCAAACTCGATACGAACTCGGAGGCCACCCGTTGGCTCGAGCCGGAAATCGAGAACCTTCGCCAGAAGGTAAACGATGCCGAGCAGAAGGTTGCCGAATACCGCGCCAAGCACGGCCTCCTGCCGACGAACGGTGGCAGCAACTTTCCGCAGCAGCAGCTGAACGATATCTCCGTTGAGCTGACCCGCGTACGCGGCGAAAAGGCGAATGCCGAGGCGCGCGCCCAGTCCGTCCGCAACGCGCTCGCCTCCGGTGAGGCGTCGGATACGTTGCCGGACATCATGTCCTCGCAGTCCATGCAGCGGCTAAAAGCCACTGAGTCTGGCCTCCAGTCGCAGATTTCCGATCTCAGCACGTCGCTGCTCAACAACCATCCGAAGTTGAAGAGCCTGCGGGCGCAGCTTGCCGACATCAAGACGCAGATCCGCCAGGAAACGCAAAAGATCCTGGCCAGCGTAGAGAGCGAGGCGAAGGTCGCCGGCCTTCGTGCTGCCGAACTCGAGCGCCAGTCCGGCACGTTGCGGGCAAACAGCGCCCAGGCGGGCGAAGACGAGGTCGGCCTCAATGCCCTGCAGCGCGAGGCGAACGCCCAGCGCCAGCTGCTCGAAACCTACCTCGCCCGCTACCGGGAAGCTGCTTCCCGCGCCGACAGCAATTCGAGTCCGGCGGATGCGCGCATCGTCTCGCGCGCCATCGAGCCTGTCGATCCGTACTTCCCGAAGGTCGTGCCGATCGTTGCCGTCGCTGCCGTCGCGACGTTGATCATGAGCGCGATCGTCATCATGCTCGCCGAACTTTTCAGCGGCCGGGCACTGCGTCCGGTCGACGGCAGTGTCGAGCCTGCTGCGCCGATCGAAGAAAAAACGCAGGCCGCCGCCGCGCCGAAAGCCAAGCGTGACGTCAAGCCCAGCATGCTTTCAGCACCGGTGGAAGAGGAGCCTGCGCAGCAGGCGCCTGCACCTCTGGAAGAAGAAAACGAATTCTCGATCAGCTCTGTCGCCGATTATCTCACGAGCAGCCGGGCAACGCTCGCTGTCGCGATATCGCCGACTGGCGACGATGGTTCCGCGGCGACCGTTTCGCTGGCCCGCGCACTTGCCGACGTCGGTCAGCGCGTGGTTCTGGTCGACATGACCGGCTCCGGCTACCCGACCGAGTTGATGGGCGACGACCCGAACGCACCGGGCGTCACCGATCTGCTCTGCGGTGCTGCCGCTTTCGGCGAAACGATCCATGGCGACCGCGATTCAGACGCTCACCTGATCCCGCAGGGCATCAGCGACATCCGCCAGGCGATGCGCGGCGCAGACCGGCTTTCGCTACTGCTGGACGCATTATCCTCAGCCTATGATCTCGTGATTGTCGAGTGCGGCGCAGCCGATGTTGCCGGGGTCTCCCGCCTGACGCACAGCAAGGATGTCGAGATCATCCTTTCGATGCCGGACGTGATCGAAGAGGAATTCGTCTTCGCGATGACGGAATTCGAAAAGGCGGGCTATCAGCGCGTCGTGCTGATGTCCGGCGACGAGACAATCGCGGAGGACCTCCCGCGCCGCGCGGCCTGATCAGACGCCAATCTTTGAACGAGCGCGCTGCGCGAATTTATAGAGGCCGGGCCGTGCCTTGATGTGGGCCTTGCTCCGCGTGATGGCCCGGTGCGCAAGCCCGGCGATACGTCCCACGAAGGACAGCGGCAGCACCACATCGTGATGATCCGTTTCGATCGGTGCCCAAGAACGTTTGTAGACCTGATCGCCGAGACCGAAATCGAAGAGGGCGGCGCGCGTCCCGTGCAATCGGGAAATCATCTGCCAAAAGAGGAATTCGCCCGGGCTTGCATCTGCGGCAATGCTTTCGTTGATCGAACTGAACTGGCAGATCACGTGATCGCCCTTGCGCGAGATGCCGGATAGCGCAGCGATATGCCCTTCGTTTTCGCCCTTGAGGCGGATCGCATGCATCTCAAGCCCGAAATCGTCCCCGCCGCGGATATCGATCAGGCCATGGAGAAAAGTCCGCGTTTCGGCATCGGCAAACACGTCGGGCAGCCCGAGTGCCTTGAAGCGCTCGGCCTTCTGAGCGAAGAACTGGTCAAGCAGGGCGTGCTGCTCGACGGCCGTCCCGCCAGCGACATAGTCGAAGCCGCCGATGGCTTCGAGCCGCTTCGACTGCACCCGGTACTTCTTCCGGCGGCTCTTGGAGTTCAACTGCTTGAGCGTCACCTCGAAATTTTCAAGCAGCGGCAGCTGATAGGCGTGGTTCTGGTTCTGCACCAACGGCAACAGACCGAGCGGGCTCTTCCGGCCGCGCCATTCCAGCGGGATGTTCTGCAAGAGCAGCAGATCGGCCTTGTCGCGAAGGGCGTGACGAAGGCTCTCGGCGAAGCAATGCGCATCGAGGTCAACGGCGCAGTGGAGAAATCGCTCCGTGAAAAGTCCGGTATTGATATTGCTGTGACTGGCGCCGATGAATTTCGCGATCCGCACGCCATGGGAGCGCTCGATTTCGACCGGCAGGATAAAGGCCGTTTCTGGCCCGCAGACGCCCCGCAAAATGGCGAGCGGCCGCCGATAGGCGCCGACCCAGCTATGGCACCAGTCATAGCCCTGATGGAGAGACGTCAGATTGTCCCGCTCCAAGGCGCGCCAATCCTTTTCGAGCGGCGCCATCGTGTCGAAGACCGTGACATCGAGTTCCGCGCTCAACGAGCGAAGGCTCGCAATGCCTGCCTCGGCTTTCGCCGCTTTGTCGAGCGGTTGTTGATGGGCATCGAGCTTTTGCGTCTGCACGGGTCTTCTCCGGTCAAGATGGCTTGGCCTGAAGCATAAAGGGCGAGCGCCTTCATTTGGCTTAAATGCAAGAGGGCAGACCGTCTTTTCCGCGGATCACGGTTATTCCGGCGTTAACGGCGTTCACTTCTGCCGCGGACCGGCCATCCATTTGATGATCAGCATCGCCGGCAGGACCCAGACA
This sequence comes from Rhizobium mongolense USDA 1844, assembly GCF_000419765.1. Classification (GTDB taxonomy): domain Bacteria; phylum Pseudomonadota; class Alphaproteobacteria; order Rhizobiales; family Rhizobiaceae; genus Rhizobium; species Rhizobium mongolense. The sequence goes on from NZ_ATTQ01000005.1 coordinate 295,185, forward strand.
AGGCCCGTCACCGAAAAATAGAGGAGGTGGACCCACCACGACGATTCCCCAAGCGTCGCGACGGCAATCGTGTTCGCCAGAAGCGCATAAAGAAGCACGAGAACGACAATGAGGATCGTGCCGATGAATTTGCGCAAGCGGACGGGCATGAATTCTCTTTCCGGCGTATGTGGACCCGCGCGACGGCATGCCGCAAAGGTTCGGGGCTTGTTTTGCATGAGCCGTTGGGGCAAATCAACTGCCGGAAAGAAGGAACAATCATGGCCGTCGCGAACTTGACCACACAACGGGCGATCTTGAGCGAGGTCCGCAGGTTGGACCGGAACCGCCGCGCACTGCGCATCTGGCTGGGTTTCGTGCTCCTCGCGCTCGTCTGTCTCGTCCTCGTCGGCGGCGCGACGCGACTTACCAATTCGGGCCTTTCGATCACGGAATGGAAGCCGATCCACGGCGTCGTTCCGCCGCTCACTGCCGCTGAATGGGAGGAAGAATTCAAGCTCTACCAGCGCATCCCCGAATTCCAGCAGCTAAACAGCGACATGACGGTGGAGGACTTCAAGACCATCTTCTGGTGGGAATGGGCCCACCGGCTGATCGCCCGCGGGATCGGCGTCATCTTCGCTGTGCCGCTTGTCTTTTTCTGGCTGACGGGCATGGTCGAACGGCGGCTGCGCTGGCCGCTCGCCGGCATCCTGGCGCTCGGCGGCCTGCAGGGTTTCATCGGCTGGTGGATGGTCTCGTCCGGTCTTTCGGTGAGGACCGACGTCAGCCAGTATCGCCTCGCGGCGCACCTCGTCATGGCCTGTCTGATTTTCGCCGCCTGCATGTGGATCATGCGCGGCCTTTCCCCGCATTCGAATGACGCCGCGCCTACCGAAAGCTCGCGGGCATGGGCCGCGATAATTGCGATTTTTGCGCTCTTCCAGATCTATCTCGGCGCGCTGGTGGCCGGTCTTGATGCCGGATTCGCCTACAATACCTGGCCGCTGATGGACGGCGCGATCATCCCCTCCGATCTTCTCATCCAAAAGCCCGCCTGGATCAATTTCTTCGAAAACCCGAAGACCGTTCAATTCATCCATCGCGCCGGCGCCTACGTGCTCTTCGGGCTCGCTTTCATCAATATGGTGGTTGCGCTCCGCGCAGCTCCCCAAAGCACGCATGCCCGCCGCGCGGTCGTCCTCTTCGCGCTCGTCACGCTGCAGGCCGCAATCGGCATCGCCACGCTCCTCCTGCAGGTCCCGCTTCATTGGGGTGTCTTACATCAGGCAGGCGCACTGATCGTCTTGGGCTTCGCGGTCGCCAACTGGCGCGGCTTCTACGGTGAGTTTGCGCACGACACGATGATTGCGGAAAGGGACTGAGCAGGAGGTTGCGTCAGGCGTTTACCGTAAAATCCCGTCGAGCGCTGGCATGCCGATGATGGCGGCCGCGGCGATGAGCAGATAGCAGATCAGCCGAAACGTGCTCTCCTTCGCCAAGCCGAACAGTTTCGAGCCGCCATAGAGGCCGAGCGCATAGCCCGGCAGAATGACGAGCGTCAGAGCAAAGACGGCTTGCACGAAAAGCCCTCCGGCATAATAGCTGATTGCGCTGAAACAGGTGGAGACCGAGAAGTAGAGGATGACATTCGCCCGGACGCGGGTGAAGTCGCTCGTGCCGCCGAGCCAATAGGCAACGACCGGCGGGCCGCCAAGCTGTGCCGCGCCGCTGAAAAGACCGGCGATGAGGCCGACGCCGGCACTGAGCGGCGCGCGCGGCTCGCCGTGATGGCGCCAGCCGGACACGAGGAGCGCCAGCAGCGAGATAGCGACGGCGGTGATAATCCAGCGGAGCGTCAAGGTATCCATCAGCGCAAGTGCAACTGTGCCGGCGGGAACGCCGAGAGCCGCGCCGATCGCCATCGCGAAGACTTCACGCCGGTTGGCGCTGCGCCAGGCAGGCGGGATCATCCCAAGTGTCGCAAGCCCGTCGATGAGAAGCAAAACGGGCGAAATCAGCTTCGGGCCGACGATCGCGCCGCCAAGCGGAATGAAGATCAGCGCCGCTCCGAAGCCCGAAAAGCCGCGCGCGAGCCCGGCAATGAAGGCGAAGAAGATTAGCGCATAGATGCCGTGATCCGGCAGCGCAGCGGAAAGCCATTCAGCAACGCCGGCCGAAAGCGTATCGATCGGCATGTCCGCGGGGCTCCGGAAGGTTTAGGAGGCGAGCATAAGGTCCATGTTTTGGACGGCCGCACCCGAGGCGCCCTTGCCGAGATTGTCGAGCAGAGCGACGAGGTTGACCTGACTGGCGCCCGGCGTGCCGAACACGAAGAGCTTCATTGTGTCCTTCCCGGCAAGCTCGACGGCATCGATACGGGCAAGTGTACGACTTTCCTCGAGCGGAACGACCGTGACGATATCCTGACCGACATAATGCGCTGTCAGGGCCGCATGGATGCTTTGAAGCGTCGCATTGCCCGAGAGATCGTCGATATGCAGCGGCACCTGGACGATCATGCCCTGCGGGAACTTGCCGACCGAAGGCGAAAAGATTGGCGCTCGGTCGAGCAGGCCATGGATTTTCATCTCCGGCACATGCTTGTGTGTGAGCGGTAGGCCATAGAGGAAATGCGGCGCGGCGATTGCATCGTCGCGGCTCTGGTCTTCGATCTGTGCGATCATCTGCTTGCCGCCGCCGGTATAGCCGGAGACCGCATTGACGGTGACTGGATAGCCGTCCGGCAGAATACCTGCAGCGCGTAACGGCCGGATGAGGCCGATGGCGCCCGTCGGGTAGCAGCCGGGGTTGGCGACAAAACGGGCGGCCCTGATCTTTTCGGCCTGCTCCTTGTCCATTTCGGCAAAGCCATAAGCCCAGCCGGCATTGACGCGGAAGGCGGTCGACGTGTCGATAACGCGCACATTGTTGTTCGCCGAAATCATCTGGACGGCTGCCTTCGACGCATCGTCGGGCAGGCAGAGGATGGCGATATCGGCGCTGTTCAGCATGTCCTCGCGCATCGCGGCATTGCGGCGTTCAGCCTCCGGAATGGATAGAAGCTCGACATCGCGGCGGCCGGCCATGCGCGTGCGAATCTGCAGACCCGTTGTGCCGTGTTCGCCATCGATGAAGATTTTCGGTGCCATGATAATCCTGCGCTTTCAATGAGTTCGGATTGCTTCCGGAATCAGTGTGCCATGAAGTTGAATCAGTTTGATAACGGCCTAGCGTGCCGCTGCGTGCCTCTCGGCGCGGAGCCCCAGCATATACATCGCGACCGTCGCCCCTGCAATGGCGGTGATATCGGCGTGATCATAAGGCGGCGAGACCTCGACCACGTCTGCGCCGCGGATATCGAGCTGCTGCAGGCGCTGCAGGACCGAAAGGATCTTGGCGCTCGACGGCCCGCCCGCAACTGGCGTGCCGGTGCCTGGCGTATAGGCCGGATCGAGGCAGTCGATATCGAAGGTCAGATAGGCCGGAGCGTCCTTGGTGTGCGAGACGATTGCCGAGGCGATCTCAGGGGCATTCATTTCTTCGACCTGATGGCCGTAGAGAATGCGAATGCCGAAATCCTCCGGCGCGTGGGTGCGGATGCCGATCTGGATGGAGCGGTCCGGGTCGATGATGCCGTCGCGGGCCGCGCGTGCGACGAAGGAGCCGTGATCGATCCGCTGGTTATCATCGAGCCAGGTATCCTGATGCGCGTCGAACTGCACCAGCGCCAGGGGACCGTGCCTGGCGGCATGTGCCTTCAGGAGCGGCCATGTGACATAGTGGTCGCCGCCAAGCGTGAGCAGGAAGGCGCCGCTGTCAAGAATCGTATTTGCCTGCCGCTCTATTGCCGCCGGCGTCTCCTGGTGATTGCCATAGTCAAGCAGGCAGTCGCCGTAGTCGATTACCGCCATTTCGGCGAAGAGATCGCGATTGAAGGGATATTGCGGATCGTTGTCGAAGATCGCCGAGGCGCGGCGGATCGCCTGCGGCCCGAAACGCGTTCCCGGCCGGTTGGACGTTGCCGCATCGAAGGGAATACCCCAGACGACGGCGTCGGCGCCTGTCAGAACCTTGGTGAATCGACGCCGCATGAAGGAGAGCGCTCCGGCAAAGGTTGGGTCAGTGGCCGAGGATGTGAGGCTGGTCGCCATAAAGGCGTGATCGATCGACTTCTCTGCCATGGCGTCCCTCCACATGTTGGCGGGACGTTGGACAATCAGGGCCGACAAGGCAAGCCCCGAACGAAACTAAATTCCCGTCGCTCAGGACGCCTTGGCTTCGAATGCCGGCGGAAAGTCGCCGAGAGCCTTGGCCTCGTTGATGCGGGCACCGATATCTTCCTCGATGATCGACTCCAACTGCGAAAAGCTGTCGATCACGTAGTAGATCGGCTGGACGATATCGATCCGGTAGGGCGTTCTGAGCGCTGTCATCAGGTCGAAGGGCCGGAATTCGCATGCCTTGCCTTCCATTGCCGCCCGCGTCTCGTTGGGCGAGGAGACGATGCCGGCGCCGAAGCAGCGGCGTCCCTGCGGCGTGTTGATGAGGCCGAATTCCACAGTGAACCAGAAAATCCGAAACAGATGCCAGGAATACCCCTTTCCGAGGCCGACGGCCTTCTCGCCGAAGCGGCGGACGAAATTGGCGTAGCTCTGATTGGTCAGCAGCGGGCAATGGCCGAAGACCTCGTGGAAGATATCCGGCTCTTCGATATAATCGATATGCTCGCGGCGCCGGAGGAACGTCGCCAGCGGAAACTTGCCCTGCGACAGCAATTCATAGAAGCGCGACGGTGGGATGAGGGCAGGGACGCCTTGCACGCCGAAGCCGGTGGTTTCGTTAAGACGCCGATTGACGTCGCGAAGCTGCGGAACCTTTTCCGGCTTCAACCCGAGGGTCTTCACGCCGTCGAGATATTCCCGGCAGGCCTTGTCGGCGAGCAGCGTCATCTGGCGCTGATAGAGCTCGCTCCAGATTTGGTCTTCCTCAGCGGTGTAGTGATAGATGCCGTCCGCATCCGGCAAATTCGCCGTGTAGGTGCTTTCCTTGGTCATGGGCGACCTCCCGTCCTCTGATCCAATGAGCCGGGCGATTTCAACCCCCGACTATCATGTCACCATTATATCCCTGGGAACGCGGGTAAACATTTCAGCATTGCCGGATTATGGTTGGAAAATGGGAGAATAATCCGTGAGGAGGGGAAAGAATGAAAGAAAATTTGAAGGGGGCCCGCAAGCTCCTGCAGCTTGTGCAGGCCGGCAGCAGTCTATCGCTCGCCGAGCTGGCGGAAAAGGCCGGCATGTCGCAAAGCACCGCCTGGCGCAAGATGCAGGAACTCGAGACGGAAGGGGTCATTCGCAAGCGTGTGGCGCTCCTCGATCCGGCAAAGCTCGATCTCAAGCTCTGCATCATCGCCCATGTAACCTTGGAGGACCACCACGAAGAGGCGATCGAAGCCTTTGCCGCCGTAGTGCGCGACCGGCCCGAGATCATGGAATGCTATGCGCTATCGGGGACGTTCGACTATATGCTGAAGATCAGGGCGCGCGACGTCGAGGCCTACGAGGCCTTCATGACACGCTACCTGATGCGCAATCCACATGTGCGCAATGTGGTTTCGAGCTTCGTCCTGCGCGAACTGAAGTCGACGACAGAGCTGCCGATCTGAGGGCGGGCGCGAGCGATGGCAAAAAGAAAAGGCCGGGAAAAACCCGGCCTTCGCAAAATCCGTATTCTGGAGCGATTAGCGCTTCGAGAACTGGAACGAACGGCGGGCCTTGGCCTTGCCGTACTTTTTACGCTCGACGACGCGGCTGTCGCGGGTCAGGAAGCCGCCCTTCTTGAGCACGCCGCGAAGGCCCGGCTCGAAATAGGTGAGGGCCTTCGAGAGACCGTGACGAACGGCACCGGCCTGGCCGGAGAGACCACCGCCTGCAACCGTTGCAACAATGTCGAACTGGCCGTCGCGGGCTGCAGCGACGATCGGCTGGCGCAGGATCATCTGCAGGACCGGACGGGCGAAGTATGCCGTGAAGTCCTTGCCGTTCACGGTGATCTTGCCGGAGCCGGCCTTGAGCCAAACACGGGCTACGGCATCCTTACGCTTGCCGGTCGCATAGGAGCGGCCAAGCGAGTCGACCTTGCGGACGTGAACCGGAGCAGCTGCTTCCGACGACGTGCCGAGATCCTTCAGGGAAGAGAGGTCAGCCATTGTCAGGCGCTCCTTACGTTCTTCTTGTTCAGCTTGGCGACGTCGAGGACGGTCGGCTGCTGTGCTTCATGGGGATGGTTGGAACCGGAGTAGACGCGGAGGTTCTTCATCTGGCGACGGCCGAGCGGACCACGCGGGACCATGCGCTCAACGGCCTTCTCGAGGACGCGCTCCGGGAAGCGGCCTTCGATGATCTGGCGAGCGGTGCGCTCCTTGATGCCGCCGGCATAACCGGTGTGCCAGTAGTAGACCTTGTCGGAATACTTCTTGCCGGTGAAAACGACCTTGTCGGCATTGATGACGATAACATTGTCGCCGTCGTCAACGTGAGGCGTGAAGGTTGCCTTGTGCTTGCCGCGCAGACGCATGGCGATGAGGGAAGCGAGGCGGCCAACGACAAGCCCTTCGGCGTCGATGATCACCCACTTCTTCTCCACCTCTGCAGGCTTCTGGGAGAAGGTTGCCATAGTAATTCTCTCTTCTGGATCCCTGTGCCTGAGGGCCAAGGGCGTTTCTTGTTGCTTGGTTTGACGCACCCGAAAGCGTGCCAAAAAGAAAGCAGCCCGGAAAGGCTGCGTTTCTGGCGCGGTGTATAGAGGGAAAGGCCTTAGCGGTCAACATCACCTATCTGAGACGCTGTAAAAAATACCAAACAAAATCAATATGTTGATGATGAGGTAATATGATACCGTAAATTTATCGCGGTGGAATCGAATAAGTTGCCGTCGCATGGGCCACCAACTCGGCCGGATTTTCCTGAAAGATGGCGGCTTCGATAACTGCGAGCCGCTTTCCGAGCTTGAGGATCCGGCAGGTGCAGGTTGTCGGCTGCGGCTTCGGCAGGCGCAGGAAATTGATGTTGAGGCTGGTAGTGACGGCAAGTGCAACCGGGCCGACATGGACAAGCACCGCGGCATAGGCGGTGACGTCCGCCAGCGTGAAGAGGGCAGGACCGGACACGGTGCCGCCAGGGCGCAGATGCCTTTCGGACGGATCAAATCGCGTCGAGACACTGCCGGGCGCAATGTCCGTCACGGTAAAGACGCGCCCGTCCGTGTGGATCTGCGGGAAATCGGTCTCCAGAAACCGGTGGACCTCCTCGATCGTCATGACCGGCTGCATCGCTTCTCCTCGAAATTGCCGATAGCTTGTGACAGAACTGTTAGCACGAAAACGCAATGTAAGGAGTTAGACCATGGCCGAAGTCGTATCCTTCCGGAAGGGCGCAAACGAGGATGGGAGCGTCCTCGTTACCCGCTCGCTTTCCGATGGCGTGCTGCGGCTCACGCTCAACAACCCGCCGGCGAACGTGCTTTCGATCGCGGTGATGGAACTGTTGATGGGCGAGCTTCAGAAAGCCGCTGAAGACAGCGAAGTCCGCGTAGTGGTCATCGCTTCGACCGGCGACGTGTTCTCTGCGGGGCACGATCTCAAGGAGATGACGGAGCATCGTGCCGATGCCGATGGCGGGGTGGCCTTCTTCGAGGAGACATTTGCACTTGCAGCCGATCTCATGCTGGAGATCATCCGCCTGCCGAAACCGGTGATCGCGCAGATCGACGGGCTTGCGACCGCAGCCGGCTGCCAGCTCGTCGTCTCCTGCGACCTTGCGATCTGTACCGACACCGCGACCTTCTGCACACCTGGCGTCAATATCGGGGTGTTCTGCTCGACGCCAATGGTCGCCGTTACACGCGCCGCGCACCGGAAGCAGGCGATGGAAATGCTGCTGACCGGCGAAACGATCGATGCTTCGACCGCCAAGGACTTCGGCCTCGTCAACCGGATCGTACCCAAGCAGTATCTGACGCAGGTCGTGACCAAATACGCTTCCGTCATCGCTTCGAAATCACCGTTGACGCTGAAGATCGGCAAGGAGGCCTTCTACCGCCAGCTCGAAATGCCGACGGAAGAGGCATACAGCCACGCGGCCCAGGTGATGGTCGAAAACATGCTGACTGCAGACGCGGAAGAGGGCATCGGCGCGTTTCTTGCAAAACGGATGCCGCGTTGGACCGGCGAGTAGCGCGCTCGATACTCTCCGGGACGAGTAGACAAGGCCAAAAGGTGAGTCGTGCTGCGTTGAGCGGCGATCGGAAAGGTCAGTGGGCAATGACAATCAATGGCCATTGGCATCGGTGCTTTCGCTTCGAAGACGGGAAACAATCCCAGTTTTGGCTCAATCTGCAATCTGCGTTCGACTGGCTGTTGCAAAACGTGAGGGCGGCGAGCGGATTTCAAACGAGGTATTCCAGCGCAATCTGCCGCGTAGGTCTTACCCGAGCTTCAGGATCAGTCCGCCGCTCGCGATGATCACGCCTGCGAGATAACGCCATGGGCTGGCTTTCTCCTTCAGGACCAGCACCGAAATGATGAGCGCGAAGAGGATCGACGTTTCCCGCAGGGCGGCGACGGTGGCGACGGGCGCCTTGGTCATGGCCCAGAGGGCGACCCCGTAGGAGGCGATCGAACCGGTGCCGCCAATCAGACCGCGCCACCAGTTGTAGCGGACATGAATCGCGACCGCGAGAAGGCCGCGGCGCGAGATCGCCCATGCAAAGAGCAGCACGGGCGGCAGCAGCGCCATCCACAGCGTATAGGACACCGCATTGCCGGAGACGCGTGCACCGATGCCGTCGACATAGGTATAGGTAGCGATGACGCAGGCGTTGACGAGCGCGAGCATGATGGCATGCTTGCTGCCGCTCCGCGCCTCGAAGGCAAGGGTCAGAATGCCGGCGCAGATCGTCATCGTGCCGATGAGCGCGCCGCCCGAAAGGCTTTCGTTCAACACGAAGCCGCTTGTGGCGGTGATGAGGAGCGGCGCGCAGCCGCGCATCAGCGGATAGACGAGGCCGATATCGCCTGCGCGGTAGGCGGCCGCGACCAATTGAAAATACGCAAATTGCAGGACGGCAGACGCGCCGATGAAAGGCCAGGCCGTTGGCTGCGGCAGCGGCAGGAAGGGCAGGAACGGCAGCGCCGCCACTGCCCCGCCGGCCGAAACAAGTGCCGCGTCCAGCGACTTGTTGGTCCCCGCCTTGATGATCGCGTTCCATGTCGCATGCAGGAATGCACCGAAAAGAACGAGCAGAATGACGTCGAGGGGCACGATGCGGACCGGAATGGGAGAAAGGGAAGGCTATCTGGGGAGAATGGGTATGGGCCGTGCTGACGCGAAAATCAATCTTGCGAGCGGATTTTGCAACCGGTGGCTGGTCTCCTGCTTGAAAATGAGAATTGTCATGCTCGGTTCCGGCGTTCACCTGCAGCAACATCGGGGCGTAGTGCGCGCGCTCGAAATACGTTTATTTTGGCTGCTCCCACTCAACTATGAGGTGTTTCTAATAGACCCAAGAACGAAAAAGGAACAAAACGAAGACAAAAGAAGCTTAATAGATGATAATATTTCTCCGCTTAGTCCATTTTCGATTTATACTTCTGTAATATAGAGATTGTTCTATAATTTTGCTATATCGATTTTGATGCAAACCCAAGTAGCAATTCGAGCCGCTTCTGATATACAAAGGCCGGAAGCTGCGTATTTCCGGCTCTTGCGAAATCGTTTTCGCGTCCCGATCCCTTGCTACAGGGAGTGGTTTGGTATGAAGAACATCCCGTCCAGATTGTCGATACTCTGGCAGTTGAGGACAGGGCAGGACCGGTCGTCTCTGGTCGGTATGTTCTTCCACTCCGCATATTCGTTAGCGTCGCAGTACCGGCTGTTGCGGACGTAGCGATCGTAAAGCGGCAGGCCGCGCGGCGAGGTCCAGCGGAAGATGACGGCGCCCTGATTGTGGATGGCGGCGCGGGCACTTTGGCAGGTCATGGACATCGGATTGTAACGGGAGATCGCCAGCGATGGTGAGGCCGCAAGGAAAAGTGCTGCAGCGAGAGCGAGTTTTTTCATGGGTTATTCCTCCTTGGGAACCCGGATGCCTATATATACGCCCGAAGGAACTGTCAGTTTCAACTCTCTGCAAATAATGTCGACTGGAGGAAAGCTGATGAATCACGACCGTTATCCGGACGATTACATTGCCGGAATTTTGAACTCCGTGAAGACGATCGCGCTGACGGGGGCGTCGCCCAATCCGGCCCGGCCGAGCAACGGCGTGATGGGCTATCTCCTGTCGCGCGGTTACAATGTCATTCCCGTCAACCCCGGGCAGGCAGGCAAGCAGATCCAGGGCCAGCTCGTCTATGCCCGGCTTGCCGATATCCCGGTGCCGGTCGATATGGTCGATGTGTTCCGCGCCTCGGAATATCTCCATGGCGTCGTTGATGAGGCCTTGGCCCTTCCCTTGCGGCCGAAGGTGATTTGGTCGCAGCTCGGCGTGCGCGATGATGCTGCCGCAGCAAAGGCGGAGGAGGCTGGCATAAAAGTTGTGATGGACCGCTGCCCGGCAATCGAAATCCCGCGCCTTGCCGCGTGAGTGCACGGATTTTTCTCCCAACGCCCGATGGTTGAAACGCAAAGCGATTAACATTTGCGGATCGTAGTCTATGCTCCCGCCATCGATAGCGACGGGAGGACGACATGGCGACGAGCGATCCGGGTTTCAACACGCTGGCAATCCATGCCGGTGCGCAGCCGGATCCGGAAACGGGCGCGCGGGTAACGCCAATCTATCAGACGACAGCCTTCGTCTTTGACGATTCCGATCACGCGGCATCGCTCTTTGGCCTGCAGGCCTTCGGCAACATCTATACGCGCATCATGAACCCCACGCAGGCGGTGCTGGAGGAGCGCGTTGCAGCCCTTGAGGGCGGTACAGCAGCGCTTGCCGTGGCTTCGGGTCACGCGGCGCAGGTCATCGTCTTTCATACGATCATGCGTCCGGGCGAGAATTTCGTCGCGGCCAGGCAGCTTTACGGCGGCTCGATCAATCAGTTCGGCAATGCCTTCGCGAATTTCGGCTGGCAGGTGCGCTGGGCCGATTCCGACGATCCGGCAAGCTTTGAAAGCCAGATCGATGAGAAGACGCGGGCGATCTTCATCGAGAGCCTGGCCAATCCCGGCGGCACCTTCGTCGATATCGCGGCGATTGCCGAAGTGGCCCACAGGCACGGCCTGCCGCTGATCGTCGACAACACGATGGCGACGCCTTACTTCATACGGCCGATCGAGCATGGCGCCGACATCGTCGTGCATTCACTGACGAAGTTCCTCGGCGGCCATGGCAATTCCATGGGCGGCATCATCGTCGATGGCGGCACCTTCGACTGGTCAAAGTCCGGCAACTATCCGATGCTGTCCACCCCGCGCCCGGAATATAACGGCATGGTGTTGCATTCGACCTTCGGCAATTTCGCCTTCGCGATCGCCGCACGCGTGCTCGGACTTCGCGACCTCGGCCCGGCAATCTCGCCCTTCAACGCCTTCCTGATCCTCACCGGCATCGAAACGCTGCCGCTAAGGATGCAGCGTCACAGCGACAATGCCATAGCGGTCGCCAGATGGCTGAAAGCACACAGCAAGATCGCCTGGGTGAATTATGCGGGTCTCGAAGACGATGCGAACCACGCCCTGCAGCAGCGCTATTCGCCGAAGGGTGCAGGCTCGGTCTTCACATTCGGCGTCAAGGGCGGCTACGAGGCGGGCAAGGCCCTGGTGGAAGGACTGGAGCTCTTCTCCCACCTCGCCAATATCGGCGATACGCGCTCTCTGGTCATCCACCCGGCTTCGACCACTCATCGCCAGCTGACCGACGAACAGAAGACCGCCGCCGGCGCCGGTCCCGATGTCGTCCGCCTCTCGATCGGCATCGAGGACGTAAAGGACATCATCGCCGACCTTGAACAGTCGCTTTCGAAGATCTGAGTCTCCTTCGCAGCAAACGTTTGCAATTTCGCAGACTACGTTTGCCTAATACAACCACAGGATCAGCGTCCGATTCGAGCAGAGTCGAGCGCTGATTTCGTTTCGGAAGGACGGGAGAATTCGAAAAAGTGGGGCTGTCGCGACGGACTGAACCGGGAACGAGGCTGGGACACGTTCGAGCGCGGAATTTCGGATATATCGCATGGAAACCTCGAATAGGATGGGAGCCGGGGCAGGGATGGCCGTCAGCGTATCCGTCGGATCGAGGTCTCCGGGCCAATCAGGGTTTCGTCCAGTTCGACATCGAGGAAACCACGCAGGGAATAACGGTTTACGGTTTCGGAGAGCGGAAAACGCCCCGACCCTTCATCACGGCCTGCGACAAGTTCGTGTACGTGGATGTCCTCGGTGGCGCAGCCGAAGAGCCGCCGCAAGGAAGGCCGCCGGCAAAGACGAAGGCTACGGACACGCCCAGTAAATCCGTTGTGGCCCGACGAAAGTCGTGCCGGACAAACTTCCACCTGCGCAGGGTGGAGCAGCAAGTGGCAAACTTGATGGCGTCGCACTAAGCATGATTCAAAAGGCCGTGGAAGCTTCGGCAGATGAAGACGGTCGCGCCAATCTTGCGCGTGTCGGTGACCACTTGGCCAAGCAATCCCCCGACTTCGATGCCCGCAACTACGGATTTGCGCGACTGTCCGACCTTGTAAAGGCGTCGGGCATCCTTGAAGTCGAGCGAACGGGAGAGCACCCGAAGGTGGTCATGGTGCGACTCCAGAAGCGCTAGTCTAGGTCCGCCGTCGCCCCGCGATTCCAGATGCATTGTGCGGCGTGACGCCGCGCGCCCCCATCTAGTGGTGAATAAACCTAGAGTTTCTTTCATCAATCGGAGTTACTTCCGGATCGCGGCCCTTCAGTGTATACCCCGCGACCAAGGAGAGCTGGGGGGCTTTGTTGGAATTGTCATTTTCGCCACGCGCATTCGGGCTACTCCGCTGCCGGCTGGCTCGATTCCCGTAAGAGTTCAGGTTGGGTGCCGCCCCGTTTTCGTAAATCGATCACTGCGCGGCAGACACGATATTTTCCTGACAGAGTTAGTGAATACCAAGTAGTTTCACGACGTTCACCCGATGCAATTCAGGATTGACCATATGTAGCAAATGCCACGGGGACAGTTTCTCGGACGAATGAAAGCTAACACGCACGGCGTGCATCCCACTCGTAGCTGTCCGGTAAGGCTCCATTTTTTAGATCAGGCCAAGTCAGAGACCCAAGCCGTTCTTGTTGGCGAGTGCTTGCCAATAGTCGTCGGGCGCATAGACGCCATTTCTGTTGGTGATCTTGAGAGGGGCATTTGGCATCGTCAGCCGGGCTTCACGGGAATCTTCGCAGAAGGCGTAGGTCTTGGCCCAAAGGTCGATGGCCGCTGCGGCCGTCGACGCTGAGCACGCCGCTGACACGCGCTGGCAGAACTCCAGGTTTCGGACGAAGATCGACGGCTCGTCTCGTCGCGAAAGAGCGCGCAGCGAATCCACATAGTCATCTCGGAAAACGGTAGGTACGACGATACGGGACAGGTTGGCCGACAGAAGCTCGCGGGTCATCAATATGCGGCTGATGCGCCCGTTGCCGTCATTGAAGGGATGGACTTCCGCCATCATATAATGAAGGAAGAGCGATCTATGGAAAGGGTCCTGGATGCTCGCCATCATGGCGTGGCCCTCCCTCAAAGTTCCTTCGAGGAGATCGGGAGTGACGAAGGATGTGTCGCCCGCGCGGTTGGCCTGCGTCGTGAACTGTCCTGGCTTGATGCCGGGACGGCTTTCGATCAGGCGGCCGTGCCGTGTTCTGATCTCGTCCTTGAATTCTTCAAAGCTCGTGCGCGACGGAGGTCGTTCAACGCGCTCGACGAGTTGCAGGTAGGTCCCCAGGACGTCATGGCCATCCTCCGGCCGATCGTCCGGAATCTTCCCCTCGAACACGATTTCCGTAGCTTGCTCAGAATGGCAGGAAATCCGTCACGTTGCCGTAGACGGCGAAATTCACATTGCCGACGTGAAAACAGCGAGCGGTACCGTCATCGAATTCCAGCACTCGACGGTCTCGCCGCAAGAGAGGGGATCGCGAGAAGCCTTTTACGATCCCATGGTCTGGATTGTGGACGGCACGCGTCCCAAACGAGACCTGTCGTCGTTCCGCCAGGAAATCTCGACCTGCTCCCCATCGGCCGAGACTAAAACTCGGGCATGGCCTGTGGGATCGCGCAACAGCAATCATCGAACGTTGGCGGGGAGGGAGCCGCCCCTTGTTCCTGGATTTTGGTGACGCGGAATTTCCAATGCCTTGGCTACCCGCGACGGGAGTGCTCTGGCTGCTGAATTACGTTCCCCACGCGAGCGAGTGATCGTGATCCCCGTTCTCCGGCAGAGCTTGATCGACCACCTGCTATCGGGAACGCCGATCCAGGGGTTTGCGAGGCCAATGCCCGCTCCATCGCCCAGATCGCCATTGCCGGGGCTTGATGCGTATCTGACGAGAGCCCGGGGGCGTCGATTTCGATTTTGAAGTAATTAGACGTCCGGGCGCAACTTGCGAAACCCTCGAGTTTATCGGTCCCTTAACATCTCAGGTCCGTGGTCCTTTCGATGAGAAGGACGTGCAACAAAGGCTATCTAGGTTTAAAAGTAGAAGTGACCGTTTGATTGCCCCGACGAACGTACATCATTTGTTACTTCGCACCTGCGGTAATTGTCATACGATTCAAAACGCTAAATAACCACAAAAATCAGTTGCTTGCTCGAAGTTTCTCGACTACGTTTTTTACAGAAGAGTTCAGAAATACCGGCCCTCGCCGGCGATACTCAGTGGTCGTTTGACGTCGCTTGAGGGAGGATGATGACGTTGTTTGCCCGACTTCGTTTCTTCGCAATGGTGCAGCGAGTGCGTGATCTCGTCTCGATCCGATACCGAACTACGACGGCAATCTGACGCGTCATAAACCCTTTGTTCCACTTTTCTAAGATGGTGCTCCCGTGTGGCGCGCCCGAGGTTTGTTATGCAAAAGCAAGCTGTCGTATTCAACGGTCAGGAAGTCGGGATCGCGGTCCCTGTCGAAAACCGCCTCAAATTCATCGCTGTCCGCTTCAATATCATCGACTTGGACAACAGGCTCTTCGACACGGTTGCCGAAATCCGGCGCGCCATTACAGAGCATCTCGCGTCCAGCGGTCGGGCGATCACCTCGCACTGAATGGCAGGAGATCCTCGCACTGAATGGCAGGAGATAATGGAGCAAGTCCCACAAAGATGGACGTTCGCCAAAATCCAGGCTCAAGGAGCGACGGAGAGCCATGGCCATCAAGTCTTGTAGTCCTGACATTTCCTGAGAAATAGGTCCGTTTGAGGGTTGTTTGGATTGATGCGCAGAATGCCATTCCGCATGTCGCCGAGCCCATCCGGGGCATAGACCTCGCCACTCCTGATGCCGATCCCGCATTGCGTGCAGGCGATCAGGTAGCGGTCAATCCCGTCTTCAACTCGCGTCAGCGGCGGACAAAGGGAACCGAATTTCTGTTGATACCAGAGGTGAACACGGGCCTGGTTCCCCGGCTCGTTCCCACTTTTGAGATTCCATACGGTTTGAAATAAACAGCCTGCGGTCAGAGTACCCTGAGGCAGTCCCAGATCGGGAGAACTTCCAGAAGCCAACGGTTTGTCTCGTTTCTCATTATCTGTTCGACAAACTGTTGTTCAGAAAATGACATGATTCCATCGCTCCTGTGTTCGCCCAATGTTCTGATCGATGTGATGGTGTGTCAACGTGGTCGGCGTACCGACTCGACTCCCGATGAAGGCCCATGAGCTTGGCCATCATTATTGTCACCACCTGGGGACGTCCGGTGATCCGCTCAAGGAGCTAGCAGCGGCCCGCTTCGCCGGACCTGCGATGCGCCTATCTAAAATGAGCCTTGATGCCGCGCTTAGTGCGGTTCCAATCCTCGATGAGCGCCCGTCGAAATCCCATCCAGGGAGGGCTGATCGGGTCAAGGCGATCACCGAAGGATGGAACGATCCGGCGAGCGGGAAGAAGTGCTAAGGCCGATAGCTGCATGAGATGCGTTTTTCAGTTGCGCACAACACCACGATGAGCGAGCCTTGAAGCAGAAGGGTCGATCTCCCGAATCCTGAACGCCAGCCCCGCTCCAGCCGACACGCGCATGATTTCTTTGGTCGCAATGCACGCTTTTCTCTGGTTGCAAAATTGAACATAGGCATGCTGCGATCGGCCATTAGATGAGCATGGGTATGCTGCGAATGTGCTGGACGTATCCTGCGAACAGATACAAAATCGCCAAAGATTTCAATCAATCGCGCGCAGACGTTTGCTGCGAAGGACACTGAGATCCCATGGCAAACCACATCACCTTCAGCATAGACGGACGGGAGCCCGAGTTCGGCGCCCCGGATGCGGACCGCATCGTTTCCGGCAATCCGCGGTTCCGCACCTGGAACCTGGAGGAGGCCGAAGGCGGCCTCTATTCGGGCATCTGGGAGGCGACGCCCGGCAAATGGCGCATTTCCTATGACGAGTGGGAATATTTCAACGTGCTCTGCGGCCACTCGATCGTCACCGAGGACGGCGGCGAGCCGGTGCATCTGAAGGCAGGCGACCGGATGATTCTAAAGCCCGGTTTCAAAGGAACCTGGGAAGTCGTTGAAACGACTCGCAAGGATTATGTGATCCGGGTTTAGGACGCAGAGCCTCCGCCCTTTGCAGGGTCGGCGACGAATGTCTTTGCAAAGTCCGGCGAAGCGATGCGGTTCATCGCATTGCGCAGCGCTGCCGATTCCTCTTCGCCGAAGGCGTTGTCGAAACGCGAATGCGCCTCGCGCCAAAGCAGATGCGCCTCTTGCCACTTTTCGACGCCGATCTCCGTCAATCCTGCCCGTTTCACGCGGCGGTCCTTCTCGTCAGGCACGAGTTCCAAAAGCCCGTCGCGGATGAGGGGCTTGAGTGTGTGTCCGAGTGCGGAAAGATCCATCACCAATCCATCGGCCAGGGATTTCAGGGAAGGGTTGCCGTTGAAGTGAATCTGGCTGAGCAGGCCGTATTGCGTCGCCTTGAGCCCACTTGGTGCCAGCACATCGTCATAGAGCTGGCCGAGTTGCCGGGTGGCGCGGCGTAATGCGCTGTTGCTGCAATAGGCCCAGCTTTCAAAGCCTTCTGTCTTCCCGTCCATAGTCGCTCTCCTGAGGCGATGTCTGCGGATTGTTGACGATCAGTCAATCGCCACTCTTGAATTTTTCCATCGGTTGCTCTTGCGGAAAACCAGGTTTCGGTCATTATAGTGGCATATACCACTAAATTTTCATCTCGGAAAGGATTGATCAATGTCTCGCTCGTCTCTTGGAACTGCACTCGTGACCGGCGCCTCCTCGGGGATCGGCGCGACTTATGCCGATCGCCTGGCAAAACGCGGCTATGATCTCCTGCTTGTCGCCCGCGATGCCAGTCGCCTGAATGCGCTTGCCGAAAAGCTGACGGCAGAGCAGGGCATCAAGGCACAGGTGCTGCCGGCCGATCTCACGGAGCGCGAAGATGTCCGCAAGGTCGAACAACGGCTGCGTATAGATGAAGACATCACGCTTCTCGTCAACAACGCCGGAATCGGTCCGAAAGGCGCGCTGCTGGAGGATGATATCGACTATCTCGAAACGATGATCGAATTGAATGTCGTAGCCGTGAACCGGCTCGGCATCGCCGCGGCGCAGACATTCGCCAAACGCGGCAAGGGCTCCATCGTCAACATCGCGTCGGTCGTAGCGCTGATCGCCGAGCGTTTCAACGGCACCTACAGCGCCACCAAGGCCTTCGTGCTCAATCTGACGCAGGCGATCAACGCCGAAGCGGGGCCAAAGGGCGTGAAGGTCCAGGCCGTGCTTCCCGGATTGACCCGGACCGAAATTTTCGACCGCGTCGGCAGCTCCTTCGATCGCTTCCCGCCGACGATGGTCATGGACGTGACGGACATGGTGGATGCGGCACTGGCAGGCTTCGATCAAGGCGAACTCATCACCATTCCCTCTCTTCCGGACAATGCCGACTGGAACGCGTTCACCGCTGCCCGTTCGGCGCTTGGCCCCAACCTCTCGCACAACCACCCGGCCGCCCGCTATGGTGTCCCGGGGGCCTGAGGCGGCGCGCCTGTCGTGGGACTGCGGCGAACCAACGCAGTCCCAAGTGCCTCTTTTTGAACGAGTTTAGCGTTCCGTTTCGATCGAGGCGCTAATTCGGAAGTATTACTACAGCTGACTGCGAGCAAATCACGTTCGCTCATTATATTATAATTAGCTAAATTTACTTGGGTTCCACTATTGAACCGTCATCCGGCCCGATCTTCGCTCGGGCAATTTCGTCCGCACGCCTCTTTTCACGCAATCAAACAACTCACTCAATCAATCAACTCTTTTTGGGGAGGGTGACATGCAGGTGTGGAGGGAAACATCCAGCGGGCACCGCCATATCGCTGAATTGCTTGCCGGTCTTTTTATGGCTGCGACAATATTCGATGTCGCCGTGGCCGGCGAGCTTGTGGATATGCAGCTGGTGATTGCGGCGGACGTATCGACATCAATGGATGCGCAGGAAAAGGCGCTGCAGCAGCGGGGCTTCGTCGAAGCGTTCCGGCGCCCGGAAATCATCGAGGCGATTGCAGCAGGCAGGAACGGCCGGATTGCCGTCACTTATGTCGAATGGGGTGGCGACGGACAGGGAAGGCTGGTCATTCCAAGACGGATTCCTGGCTGTTTTCGCTGAAGCTTGAGGTGAGTTTACCGGCAAAGATACACCGGGGCACGTCCATCAGCGGCATACTTTCCTATGCCGATTACCTGATCCGCTCCAGCGGCTATGAGGCGACGCGCTCGCTCATCAATATCTCCGGCGACGGCGTCAACAACAAGGGGCGTGATCTCATGCCCGTCCGCGCCGGCGTTTTTGCCCGCGGCATCACCATCAATGCTTTACCCGTTGTGTACGGCGGATTGCTGGGCGATGAAGAAGAAGCCATATCGCCCGAAAATTTGCTTGCCTATTTCCGGAGCGAGGTGATCGGCGGACCAGACGCCTTTGCTGAGCCGGTCGCAGAAGAATATTCGCCGGCAATCTATCGCAAGCTTTTGCGCGAAATCTCCAACATGAGCGAAATCGCAGCGATCGGCGATAAGACCCGGCATCGCTGAGCGTTGGCGGACAATCGTCACCACGCCAGATCGAGCGCATCCAGCCCGTGGAAGTGGTAGACGTCCTTCACAGACGGCGTCTTCGCCAACTCGAGGCCCGGCAGCCGTTCGAAGAGGATCGGCAGGACGACGTTGAGTTCGAGCCTGGCGAGCGGCGCGCCGATGCAGAAGTGGATGCCGGCCCCGAAGGAAAGGTTCGGCGCTTCGTTGCGGTCGGGTCTGAACTTCAGCGGATCGGTGAATTTCGCTGGATCGAGATTGGCGGCGGCAAGGATCAGGCTCACCTTGTCGCCGCGCTTGAAGGAAATGCCATCGATCTCGACGGGCTCCAGGGCCCAGCGCTGGAAGATATGCACCGGCGCGCAGATACGCAGCGTTTCCTCGACCGTGCGCTCCGTGGCCGCTTCGTCTTTGAACAGTTCGGCGGGATTGCAGCCGCTTTCCAGGATGACGCGGACCGAGTTACCGATCTGGTGCACGGTCGCCTCGTGGCCGGCATTGAGGAGCACGATCGTTGTCGAGACCAGCTCGGCATCGGTCAGATACTGGCCCTTGTGCTCCGTGTGGATCATGTGCGTCAGCAGATCGTCGCGCGGGCTGGCGCGGCGCTCGGCAATCACCGTCTTCACATAATCGGAAAATTCGCTTGCGGCTCGCTCGGCGCCGTCCTCGTCTTCGCGCGTGCGGCCGAAAAGATACATGCGGATATAGGCATGTGACCAGGCAAGAAGCTGCGGTCCCATCTGTTCCGGAATGCCGATCATGCGGGCGATCATCGTCACCGGGATGATATCGGCGAAGGCAGAAAGCAGTTCGACCTCGCCCTTGTCCTCGAAGCCGTCGATGAGCTTGTTCGCGAGCTCCACAAGCTCCGGCTTCATCTTCTCGACATGGCGGGAGACGAAGGCGCGGTTGACGAGAGTGCGCAGGCGCGTGTGCTCCGGCGGCTCGAGTTCGAGCAGCGAGTAGCGCTCGGCCAGATCGAAATTCGCCAGATGCTGCTCCGGCTCGGCAAGGCCCAGCTCTTGGCGGGTCGCGATATGCAGGATCTGGCGGCCGAAGCGCCGGTCGCGCAGCAATCCGTTCACATGGTCGTAGCCGGTGAAGAACCACTGCTTCTGCTGTTCCCAGTAAAAGGTCGGACAATGGCAGTGCAGCGCCGCATAGACGGCGTTCGGATTGCCGTAGAAAGCCGGATCGCTGCTGTCGAGGGAAACGCGGCGGGTGGCGGGATCGATCGAAAAAAAAGGCGCTATCATCATGTATGGAGGCTTAGCGGATTTGACTGGCCCCGAAAAGATGGATCGGAAGGTCAGCCGGCGCGCGACAGCGAGCCCATCCGCCGGAGCGCGTCGACCTGATCGTCAACCGTCGGGACCAGCTCGCCGGCGTTCTTGTCCATCACCGCAGGTGCGGGGGCCGCAGCTTCTTCCGCTCCGAAAATGACGCTGCAGTTCCGGCCAGCGGCCTTTGCCGCATAGAGTGCCCGGTCGGCTGCGGAAATCAGTTTGCCCATATTGGTTTCGGCCGCAGAGCTCAGCGCAATGCCGATGCTGACGGTAGCCGGCACGATCGCCTCGCCGGTTGCGACCGGCACGCGGCAGAATTCAGTGCGGATCGATTCGGCAAGCGCCTCTGCCTCCATCTGGTCGGCAACGATCGCGAAGGCCGCGAATTCCTCGCCTCCCATGCGGCCGAAGATGTTGTCCGGCACGAACTGGCGCGCGGTCCGTGCAAAAGCCGAAAGAACGGCGTCGCCCGCCTGATGGCCGAAACGGTCGTTGACGCGTTTGAAATGGTCGAGATCGAAAAGCAGGACTGCGATCTGCCGCTTGTCGTCGAAGGCCTTCTCATGCATTGCATCGAACCGGGCGAAAAGGCCGCGGCGGTTCCAGACACCGGTTAATGAATCGGTAAGGCTCAAGGCGCGCAAGTGCTTTTCCGAACGTTCCATGATCATCCGGCAGGTGAATGCGAAGGCGATCGTCAGCAGGAAGGCGCTCGCCATGGCAGCCGCGCCGCTGTAGTTGGTCGCTTCCGCGTCGCTCGGCAAGGTCACGGCCATCGTCAGAGCCACGGCAAAGCAAAGCCATGCCTGGACGATGAAGACGGCGGCAAGTTTGCCGCGCGTCGGTTCGCGGCGCACGCCGGCGCTGCAGACGGCCATGGCAAGGCCGGTGGCGCCGGTCGCCGAAGCAAGATTGTAAAGGATGACGCGGTTGCCATAGTCGCCGTTGACCCAGGGCAGGTAAACGCCGGCAAGCCATATCGCCGGCGGCAGTAGCGCCCACCATTCGATCTTCCGGCGATCGAGCGCCATGAAGCCCGCGACCCAGGCGCTCTGGCCGAGGAGTGCGGTCGCGTTGCCCGCCTCGATCGACAGGATATCGGGGATTTGGCTGCGCAGTGCGATCATGGCAAAACCGGTGCCGCTCAACAGGAAGCCGAGACCCCAATAAAGAAAGGCCTTGTTGCGGACGTTATGGCGCCAGGCCATGAACAGCAGCAACGCGAGCGTCATGGCTTCCGAACACCAGATGGCTAATCCTGTAGTAATATTAAACACGGCAACACCCCTTGGAATGCGGGCATTTTCGCCGCCGAAATTCTCCAGTCGATTAATGCCGGAACGCCTTCTGCCCTATATTCGCCATTAGGCTTTCCACAAGGTAAACCGCCTCAGGACCATCCGAATGTATTTAGGGTTCGTTCATCCTGTCGCGGAGAAAAGCTGTGAGCGCCCTTGATGGCCCCTCCCGGTCAGGCGGCAGCTGGGAGATAGCCCTGTCATGAGGTTCATCCTGCGCCGGGCTCCGCTTCTTAACGTTATCCTTATGCGTGTCTTGAAGAAGAGGGCGGTGACACTCTATGTAGGGATGAAGCATTTTCTTTGATTCCCGGCGGCAGCCGGCAGACGTTGGCAAAGGACGCACATGAGAAACCCAGTCGATACCGCTATGGCCCTCGTGCCGATGGTCGTGGAACAGACCAATCGCGGTGAACGCTCCTACGACATCTATTCCCGCCTGCTGAAGGAACGTATCATCTTCCTGACGGGCGCCGTCGAGGATCACATGGCGACGCTCGTTTGCGCCCAGCTTCTCTTCCTCGAGGCCGAAAACCCGAAGAAGGAAATTGCGCTCTATATCAATTCGCCGGGCGGCGTCGTGAGTGCCGGCATGGCGATCTATGACACGATGCAGTTCATCAAGCCCGCCGTTTCGACGCTCTGCATCGGCCAGGCGGCCTCGATGGGCTCGCTGCTTCTGGCCGCCGGCCACAAGGATATGCGCTTTGCCACTCCGAATTCCCGCATCATGGTTCACCAGCCCTCCGGCGGCTTCCAGGGGCAGGCATCCGACATCGAGCGCCACGCCAAGGATATCCTGAAGATGAAGCGCCGGCTGAACGAGGTCTACGTGAAGCATACCGGCCGCAGCTACGAAGAAGTTGAAAAGACCCTCGACCGCGACCACTTCATGGATGCCGACGAGGCCCAGAGCTGGGGCGTGATCGACAAGGTCCTGACGTCGCGCATCGAAATGGAAGGCGATCAGGCTAGTAATTAATAGGGATGGTGTTTTTGCCGCCACAGTTCTATCCCATTTGTGATTGAACAAGGGGTTTAATGCGGTAGCGAAGACGCTAATAGTAACTATTAATGCTATGTTGAATCTGTATGACATAGCATTCGGCATTCGAAGGGGAGTTCGTTGCCGCCGGAACCCGGGCATGTTTTGGTTGGGTACCGGTTTTTACCCCTTAAAGCCTTGGCCGGCTGATGCTCCGGTGGGAGCAGGCCGGCGGGCCATTGAGTGGACCGCGATTTCACCTTGAAATGCGGCGTGCTGGAAGGAAAGTGATATGAGCAAGGTCAGCGGCAGCAACGGCGGCGACTCCAAGAATACCCTGTATTGTTCGTTCTGCGGAAAGAGCCAGCACGAAGTCCGGAAGCTAATCGCCGGGCCGACCGTCTTCATCTGCGATGAATGCGTCGAACTGTGCATGGACATCATCCGCGAGGAGAACAAGTCCTCGATGGTCAAGTCCCGCGACGGCGTTCCCACGCCCCAGGACATCATCAAGGTTCTCGACGAATACGTCATCGGCCAGCGGCAGGCGAAAAAGATACTGTCGGTTGCCGTCCACAACCATTACAAGCGCCTGGCGCATGCCACCAAGAACAGTGAAGTCGAACTGGCGAAGTCGAACATCATGCTGGTCGGGCCGACCGGCTGCGGCAAGACCTATCTCGCCCAGACGCTCGCCCGCATCATCGACGTTCCCTTCACGATGGCCGATGCAACGACGCTGACCGAAGCCGGCTATGTCGGTGAAGACGTCGAAAACATCATCCTGAAGCTTCTGCAGTCTGCCGACTACAATGTCGAGCGCGCCCAGCGCGGCATCGTCTATATCGACGAGGTCGACAAGATCTCCCGCAAGTCCGACAATCCCTCGATCACTCGCGACGTGTCGGGCGAGGGCGTGCAGCAGGCGCTTCTGAAGATCATGGAAGGCACGGTCGCTTCCGTTCCTCCGCAAGGCGGCCGCAAGCATCCGCAGCAGGAATTCCTTCAGGTCGACACGACGAACATCCTGTTCATCTGCGGCGGCGCCTTCGCCGGTCTCGACAAGATCATCTCGGCACGCGGCGAGAAGACCTCGATCGGCTTCGGTGCGACCGTCAAGGCGCCGGATGACCGCCGCGTCGGCGAAGTGCTGCGCGAACTCGAGCCGGAAGATCTGGTGAAGTTCGGCCTCATTCCGGAATTCATCGGTCGTCTGCCGGTTCTGGCAACGCTCGAAGACCTCGATGAGGATGCGCTGATCCAGATTCTGTCGGAACCGAAGAACGCGCTCATCAAGCAATATCAGCGCCTGTTCGAGATGGAAGACGTGGAACTCACTTTCCACGAGGATGCGCTCCGCGAAATCGCCCGCAAGGCGATCGTACGCAAGACGGGTGCCCGCGGCCTTCGCTCGATCATGGAGAAGATCCTGCTCGATACGATGTTCGAACTGCCGGCGCTGGAAGGCGTTCGCGAAGTCGTTATCTCCGAGGAAGTTGCCCGCGGTTCTGCCCGTCCGCTCTACATCTATGCGGACCGTCAGGAGGAAAAGGCAAACGCCTCGGCCTGATGCCGGTTCTCGTATGGTTAGATTTAGGGGCTTGCCGAAGGCAGGCCCCTTTCTATTTGAAAAATCGTGAATGGTCCTGTTAATAATGGCTGGCAAGACTGGGAAAACGCTATTGCTGACGTTGCGGAATGTTCCGTCCTTGGCGATGATGGAATGATTCCAGAGCGGGTTTTCCGGCCTTGTGTTTTAGCCGGTTCGGAAGCGGTCAGCGCCGATCCAGTTAGGCGCTTCATTGTACTAGCGTTCCGTTGTAATAAAGCTGTCACAACCGTGGAACGCGGGCGTTAGCGTGGCTTGAAATGCATAGTCAGAACCTCCACTTGTAGCCCAAGTGAGAGTGCCGGCCGATCGCATGCGGCCGCGCAAAGAGCCCGGAAACGGGACGATGGAAAGGAAATAAAATGACGAAGAAAACGTCTGTAGCGAGCAGCACTGCCTATCCTGTTTTGCCCCTGCGCGACATCGTGGTCTTCCCCCACATGATCGTGCCGCTGTTCGTCGGACGGGAAAAGTCGATCCGTGCGCTTGAAGAGGTCATGGGTTCTGACAAGCAGATCATGCTGGTCACCCAGATCAATGCAAGCGATGATGATCCGGATCCTTCAGCAATTCATAATGTCGGCACGGTTGCCAACGTTCTGCAGCTCCTGAAGCTGCCCGACGGCACCGTGAAGGTTCTTGTCGAAGGCCGCGCCCGTGCCGAGATCGATGCCTATACGAGCCGTGAGGATTTCTACGAGGCGCTCGGCCATGTGCTCGACGAGCCGCATGACGACCCGGTCGAGCTGGAAGCGCTGTCGCGCTCCGTCGTTTCGGAGTTCGAGAGCTATGTGAAGCTCAACAAGAAGATCTCGCCTGAAGTGGTCGGCGCTGCCAGCCAGATCGACGATTATTCCAAGCTCGCCGATACGGTTGCTTCGCACCTGTCGATCAAGATTACCGAAAAGCAGGAGATGCTGGAAACCACAAGCGTCAAGGCTCGTCTCGAAAAGGCGCTCGGCTTCATGGAAGGCGAGATTTCGGTCCTGCAGGTCGAAAAGCGCATCCGCTCACGCGTCAAGCGCCAGATGGAGAAGACCCAGCGCGAATACTACCTCAATGAGCAGATGAAGGCGATCCAGAAGGAGCTCGGAGACGGCGAGGAAGGCCGCGACGAGATGGCCGAACTGGAAGAGCGCATCTCCAAGACCAAGCTTTCCAAGGAAGCGCGCGAGAAGGCCGACGCGGAGCTGAAGAAGCTGCGCCAGATGAGCCCGATGTCTGCCGAAGCAACCGTCGTACGCAACTATCTCGACTGGCTGCTCGGCATTCCGTGGGGCAAGAAATCGAAGATCAAGTCGGACCTCAACCACGCAGAACAGATCCTCGAAGCCGATCACTTCGGCCTGGACAAGGTCAAGGAGCGGATCGTCGAGTATCTCGCCGTGCAGGCGCGTGCAGCCAAGCTCAAGGGCCCGATCCTGTGCCTCGTCGGCCCTCCGGGCGTCGGCAAGACCTCGCTTGCGCAGTCGATCGCCAAGGCGACCGGCCGTGAGTATGTCCGCATGGCGCTCGGCGGCGTTCGCGACGAAGCCGAAATCCGCGGTCACCGCCGCACCTATATCGGCTCGATGCCCGGCAAGGTCATCCAGTCTATGAAGAAGGCGAAGAAGTCCAATCCGCTCTTCCTGCTCGACGAGATCGACAAGATGGGCATGGATTTCCGCGGCGATCCGTCCTCGGCCCTGCTCGAAGTGCTCGACCCGGCCCAGAACTCGACCTTCATGGATCACTACCTGGAAGTCGAATACGACCTGTCGGACGTGATGTTCATCACGACGGCGAATACGCTGAACATTCCGGCACCTTTGATGGACCGCATGGAGATCATCCGTATCGCCGGCTACACTGAAGACGAAAAGCGCGAAATCGCCAAGCGGCACCTGCTGCCGAAGGCCATTAAGGAACATGCGTTGCAGCCGGAAGAATTTTCGGTCAGCGACGATGCCCTGATGGCGATCAGCCAGCAGTACACCCGCGAAGCAGGCGTGCGTAACTTCGAACGCGAACTTATGAAGCTCGCCCGCAAGGCGGTGACCGAGATCATCAAGGGCAAGGCAAAGTCGGTCGCCGTCACGGCTGCCAACATCGACGACTATCTGGGCGTTCCGCGCTTCCGCCACGGCGAAGCCGAGCGCGAGGATCAGGTCGGCGTGGTCACCGGTCTTGCCTGGACCGAAGTCGGCGGCGAGCTGTTGACGATCGAAGGCGTGATGATGCCGGGCAAGGGCCGCATGACGGTCACTGGCAACCTGAAGGAAGTCATGAAGGAGTCGATCTCCGCCGCGGCCTCCTACGTTCGCTCGCGCGCTGTGGATTTCGGCATCGAGCCGCCGCGCTTTGACAAGAGCGACATCCACGTGCACGTGCCGGAAGGCGCGACGCCGAAGGATGGCCCGTCGGCTGGTGTCGCCATGGCAACCGCGATCGTCTCGATCATGACCGGCATTCCGGTCAACAAGGATGTCGCCATGACCGGCGAGATCACCCTTCGCGGCCGCGTTCTGCCGATCGGCGGCCTGAAGGAAAAGCTGCTCGCAGCGCTTCGCGGCGGTATCAAGAAGGTGCTGATCCCGGAAGAAAATGCCAAGGATTTGGCGGAGATTCCGGACAACGTGAAGAACAACATGGAGATTATCCCGGTATCCCGCATGGGCGAGGTGATCAAGCATGCGCTGGTTCGCAGGCCCGAACCGATCGAATGGGATGGAACGGTTGAAACGCCGGTCATCGCGACGGTCGAGGGTCTCGATGAGACAGGTGCAGCCATCGCTCACTGAGCGGTGCTTGCCACATTTATGTCAAAATGCTGCAAAACTCGGAAAAGGCTGGCTTAAAACGCCAGCCTTTTTTGTGAAAACGTCACAGAGCCGCTTGCTTTTCCTTGATTTGCAGGGCTTTTGGGTTGCGGCGGGCCTGATGAAACTTATTCTGTGCCTGGCTTACAGATTTGAGTCGTTTCGAACCATTGAAAGGGGTGGAAACATGAACAAGAATGAACTCGTGTCCGCAGTTGCCGAAAAGGCTGGCCTCACCAAGGCTGACGCTGCTTCTGCTGTCGACGCTGTTTTCGACGTTGTCCAGGCTGAACTGAAGAAGAAGGGCGACATCCGTCTCGCCGGCTTTGGCAGCTTCACCGTTTCTCATCGCGCTGCCACCAAGGGCCGCAATCCGTCCACCGGCGCTGAAGTCAATATTCCGGCTCGCAACGTGCCGAAGTTCACGCCCGGCAAGGGCCTGAAGGATGCCGTTAACGGCTAATGAGATTTCTGGCCGCCGGATAACGAGACTGGCAGCCCAGGTTTGGAAGGGTTCGGCGAAAGCCGGACCCTTTTGCACTTGTGCGCCAGGCATGGCGCGTGGTGTGCGAACACCGTTTGGCCGGGATGGTATCCGGCCGATGACTTGGAGGTGAGAGTCCTCTGCGGGCCCTGGTGATGGGAACCGTTAGCCGAACAGCAAGGGCGTTGCCGCGAGGCGGGGTCTGAAGGAAGCTGCAGGCAAAGTGCCGGCCTGACGAACAGGAAGCGCAGATGAGGCGTCCGCATCCGGGCGAGGGAGCAAGTGTGCCCGAAGCCCGATATCACCCGGAGGGTGCGGACGTAGATGCGCCGGGCATATGGCACGAAGGTCACGCGTTTTACCCTGGGAGGTCTGCCGACCTGCCCCTGGTTTCAGGTGAGCTACCGGCGTCGAAAGGCGTCGGGATGGGGCGGCAGAAGTCAGCCGAGGCCGTAGTAGCCGGACCAAGCGGCGAAGGGCCGAACATGGAGTGCCGGACGGAGGCCGGTTTTTCGATGGTGAAGACAGACGCAGAAGACGGGGCTGAGAGGCTCCGTGCCCATGCTGAGAGCAGCGGCCGGAAGCCGCGAGGGCAGGCATTGGGTGCATCAGACACCACGGCAGGACCGTCATCCTCTCGACCGGAGGCGAATGAGCGACTGATGGAGACGATCCTCAGCCGCGAGAACCTGATGGCGGCTTACCGCCGGGTGGTAGCGAACAAGGGTGCGCCGGGCATCGATAAGATGACGGTGGACCAACTGAAACCTTACCTCGCGACGCACTGGCCACACATCAGGGAAGACCTGCTGGCGGACCGTTACAGGCCGGCGCCGGTGCGCGGGGTGGAAATCCCCAAACCCGGCGGCAAAGGGATGCGGCAATTGGGCATCCCGACCGTTCTGGACCGGCTTATCCAGCAGGCGATGCATCAGGTGCTGATGCCGATCTTCGACCCGGACTTTTCTGCCTCCTCCTACGGCTTCCGGCCGGGGCGGAGCGCCCATGATGCGGTTCTTGCCGCCCGGTCACATGTGGCCGGCGGTCACCGCTTTGTGGTCGATCTTGATCTGGAGAAGTTCTTCGACCGGGTGAACCACGATGTGCTGATGGCACGCGTGGCGCGCAAGGTCACCGACAAGCGGGTGCTGCGGCTGATCCGCCGCTACCTGCAGGCCGGGTTGATGACGGGCGGGATCGAAACGAGACGCAGCGAGGGCACCCCGCAAGGTGGGCCGCTTTCGCCGCTCTATCGAACATTCTGCTCGACGACCTCGACAAGGAACTGGAACGGCGTGGCCATGTCTTTTGCCGCTACGCCGACGACTGTAATGTCTATGTGCGGTCGCTCCGTGCCGGTGAGCGGGTCATGGCCTCGCTTACCCGCTTCCTCGCCGAACGGCTGAAGCTCATGGTCAACGGCGCCAAAAGCGCCGTGGACCGACCGTGGAAGCGCGCCTTTCTCGCCTACACCATGACCGCCCATAAAGCGCCGCGCTTACTGATTGCGGCGCCGAGTGTGAAGCGGCTGCGGGACAGGTTGAAAGGGGCGTTTCGCGCAGGGCGCGGTCGCGCGCCCTTGCCACCACCGTCAAAGACCTCGCCCCGATCCTACGCGGCTGGATTGCCTACTTCCGGCTGACCGAAGGAAAAGGGGTCCTGGAGGAACTGGATGGCTGGCTGCGGCGCAGACTGCGCTGCATCCTGTGGCGGCATGGAAGCGACCAGATACGCGAGTGACACGACTGATGCAGCGAGGCCTGACAGAGCAACGGGCACGGGACTCGGCCGGCAACGGCCATGGCCCTGGTGGAATGCCGGGGCCAGCCACATGAACGATGCCTTCCGCAAGGCCTTCTTTGACCAACTCGGGCTGATTTCACTTCAGCAGGAGCTCAGACGTCTAAACCACGCCTCATGAACCGCCGTGTACGGAACCGTACGCACGGTGGTGTGGGAGGAGGGACGCCGCAAGGCTCCCTCCTCCCCGATTCCGCAGGTCTTGCGGGTTTTTCAAGTTTCATCTACGGCTTTTCTGTTCTCAGGGCGGGGTGAAAGTCCCCACCGGCGGTAATGGCCTCGGCCCGAGCCCGCGAGCGCCTTCCGCGCGCCCATGGCGGGGAGGGGTCAGCAGATCCGGTGCGATGCCGGAGCCGACGGTCATAGTCCGGATGAAAGAGAATGGGCGCATACACGGAGGGGCAGGGAACTGCCCGCAGGTGTTGTTGCGCTCATACGTCCTGATTTGTGTTGGTCCTTTTATCTCGATGAAATGACATGAATCAGACTTCCCTCACTATTTCCACGTCGCGTGCCATGGCAGGTGCCGCCTGGATGGTGCTGGCCGGCGTGGCCTTCGCGATACTTAACGTCGTCACGCAATGGGTGGCGATGAAGCTTACCTTCCCGGCTGCGTCCATTGCCTTCTGGCAATATGCCTTCGCGCTCGTCTTCTCGCTGCCGTTCCTCTACCGGGCCGGCTTCTCGGCGATGCGCACCAATTATCCTTGGCGCCATGTCGTGCGCGTCGCCTTTGCGGCGCTCGGCGTCGAAGCCTGGGTCACCGGGCTCGCCTCCGTGCCGATCTGGCAGGCGATCGCGCTGGTGATGACATCGCCGTTTTTCATCATTCTCGGTGCGCGACTCTTGCTCGGGGAACGCGTTGGTCCGGCGCGTTGGGCGGCAACGGTCGCCGGCTTTGCCGGTGCGATGATCATCTTGCAGCCCTGGTCGGTCAGTTTCACTTGGGCGGCCCTGCTTCCGGTCCTTTCGGCGCTGCTGTGGGGCGCATCCTCGCTGATCACCAAGAATCTAACGGGCATCGAGCGGCCCGAAACCATCACGGTCTGGCTGCTGGTGCTCCTGACGCCCATCAATGGCGGGCTTGCGCTGGCGGCCGGCTTCGCGGTTCCGGCGGGCGTCACGCTTGGGCTCTTCGTACTCGCCGGCCTGCTGACCGTGCTCGCGCAGTACTTTCTCACGCTTGCCTATACAGTGGCCGATGCTGCCTACGTGCAGCCCTTCGACGATCTCAAGCTGCCGCTCAACGTTTTTGCGGGTTGGCTCGTCTTCGGCTATGCACCTACCGGTTACCTCTGGCTCGGCGCGGCCTTGATCTTGTGCGCCTCCCTCTTCATCATGCGCAACGAACTGCGCCGCGAGCAGACGGCTGCATAGACAGGGCGGTGCAAAACGCGCCGCATGTCATGTGTCTGTCATCAGAGTCCCTCAAAAATCGCCCGTTTCGAATATTCGACACATGGGGGATTTCATGACCATTTCATCGCGCAAGGCAACACTGGCTGCCGTGCTTCTCGCGTCCGTTGCTTTCCCGGCCGCTGCGGAGCCTGTTTTCAATCGTATTGCGTCCTTCCCGGTTGCCGCAAACCTGCCCGCCGGCAAGGACAAGCTTTCCACGACCTCCGCCGAAATCATCACCGCCACCGACGACGGCAGGACGCTGATTTACAGCGACAGCCCGCTCGGCGCGATCGGCTTCGTCGACATCATCGATGCCAAGGCCCCCAAGGCCGGGGGCGCGCTGATAATGGATGGCGAGCCGACATCCGTTGCGTCGGCAGCCGGCAAGGCGCTCGTTGCCGTCAACACCGGCGAGAGTAAGCAGAAGCCTTCCGGCCGTCTGGCAATCGTCGACGTTGCCACCAAAAAGATCGAGAACACCTGCGATCTCGGCGGTCAGCCGGATTCGATCGCGCTCAACAAGGACAAGACACTCGGCACCATCGCCATCGAGAACGAGCGCGACGAAGACGTCAACGACGGCAAGATCCCGCAGATGCCGGCAGGCGATCTCGTTATCTTCCAGGTCAAGGACGGAGCGGTCGATTGCGGCACGATCAAGCACGTTGCGCTGACCGGCCTCTCGGCCGTCGCGCCGGAGGACCCGGAGCCGGAGTTCGTCGCCTTCAACGGCCAGGATGAGATCGCACTGACACTCCAGGAAAACAACGAGATCGTCATCATCGACGCCAAAACCGCACAGGTGACGACGCATTTCTCCGCGGGCAGCACGAACCTTTCCGGTATCGACACGAAGAAGGACGGGGCGCTGAAGTTTGCTGGCGAACTGAAGGGTGTTCTGCGCGAACCTGACGCTGTGAAATGGCTGGACGACAACCGTCTCGTCGTCGCCAACGAAGGCGATTACGAAGGCGGCTCGCGCGGGTTCACGATCTTCGACAAGACCGGCAAGGTTCTCTACGAATCCGGCAGCTCCTTCGAGCGCGCCGTGGCTGATCTCGGCCATTATCCGGACGGCCGCTCTTCCTCGAAGGGCGTCGAACCGGAGGGACTGGAAGCAGCCACCTACGGAGGCCAGCAATATTTCTTCGTGCTTGCCGAGCGCTCTTCTGTTGTCGGCGTCTACAAGGACACGGGCGCCGACCCGGAACTCTCGCAGATATTGCCATCGGGCGTTTCGCCGGAAGGCGCTGTCGCGATCCCCTCGCGCAATCTCTTTGCGACCGCCAACGAAGTCGATCTCGGCGAGGACGGCGGCCCGCGCTCGCATGTGATGATCTACGAGCTTGCCGAAGGAGAGAAGGCCTATCCGCAGATCGTCGCGGCCGAGAAGGATGGCAACCCGGTCGGCTTTGCCGCCCTTTCGGGCCTTGCTGCCGTTCCGGAAAAGCCCGGGAAGCTCTTTGCGGTCAGCGACAGCGTGCTCGGCATGCAGCCGACGATCTACACGGTCGACGCGACGCAGAAGCCCGCCGTCATCACCGAGACGCTGACGGTCAAGCGTGACGGTGCTGCCGCCCAGAAGCTCGACATCGAGGGCATCGCGGTCGATGAGCAGGGCTGGTTCTGGCTTGCTTCCGAAGGCAACAGCGAAAAGCTGCTGCCGCACGCGCTCTACCATGTCAATCCGAAGGGCGAGATCAAGGCCGAGGTCGCCTTGCCGAAGGAACTGACGGCCAACGAAATCCGCTACGGTTTCGAAGGCGTGACGATCATCGGCTCCGGCGATGATGCCACGCTGTGGATGGCAATTCAGCGTGAATGGAAGGACGACGAGAAGGGCTTCGTCAAGCTCGTCTGCTACAATCCGAAGCGCAAGGAATGGGGCGCCGTGCGCTACCCGCTCGACAAGTCCGACAACGGCTGGGTCGGTCTTTCGGAAATCTCTGCCCATGGCGACAGCGTCTATATCATCGAGCGCGACAACCTCGTGGGGGATGCAGCGAAGTTGAAGAAGCTCTATAAGGTGGCGATCGCCGATCTCAAGTCCGCCAAGCTCGGCGGCGAGCTGCCGGCCGTCAAGAAGACCGAAGCCTACGACTTCGTCAACGAGCTGAAGACGGCCACAAACGGCTACGTGCTCGACAAGATCGAAGGCTTCACCTTCGACGCCGGCGGCAAGGCCTTTGCCGTCACCGACAACGACGGGGTGAGCGACTCCTCAGGTGAAACCCTGTTCTTCCCGGTCAACCTGGTCGGCACGAACTGAGGTTCCCGAACTGAAAGAAATGGCCGGGTCAAACCCGGCCATTTTTGATTCTGAAAGGATACGCTTACCAGCGCTGATGCACATGCGGTGCAATCAGCCGCTCGTAGATCTCGCGGGTCGCGTCCATCACGTCGTGGGATAGCGGCGCGAGATTGGCAGCCGATGCGTTGGCCCTTGCCTGTTCGGCGTTGCGCGCGCCGGGGATGACCACGGTCACGGCATCGTTCATCAGGATCCAGCGCAGCGCAAAGGCCGCCATCGTGGCACCCTGCGGCACCAGCTTGCGCACCTCCTCGACCGCTTGCAGGCCGACCTCGAAGGGAACGCCCGCGAAGGTCTCGCCGACATCGAAAGCCTCGCCGTGGCGGTTGAAATTGCGGTGGTCGTCGCTTGCGAATTTGG
The DNA here is from genome assembly GCF_000419765.1 of Rhizobium mongolense USDA 1844. Lineage (GTDB taxonomy): Bacteria > Pseudomonadota > Alphaproteobacteria > Rhizobiales > Rhizobiaceae > Rhizobium > Rhizobium mongolense. Next base: position 328,779 of record NZ_ATTQ01000005.1, read on the forward strand.
TGTCGCGGGTGATCTTGCCGGAGAGCAGGCCACTTGCGAGCGGCACGCGGGCAATCACGGCGACGTTCCTGCGGCGGGCTTCCTGGAAGAACAGGCGATCGGGGCGCTGACGGAAGATGTTGTAGATGATCTGGATGCTTTCAACGCCTGGAAACTCGATTGCTTTCAAGCCCTCCTCCACCGTCGAAACGCTGACGCCATAGCCCTTGATCTTGCCGGCCTTCTGCAGCTCGTTGAGACCGTCGAAGGCTTGCGAACGGTAAAGCACCTCCGTCGGCGGGCAGTGGAGTTGGACGAGGTCGAGACTGTCGACCTGCAGGTTCTTCAGGCTGCGGTCGATGAAGCCTTCGAGATTGGCCTTGGTGTACCCGCCGGCGACATGCGGGTTCAGCCTTCGGCCAGCCTTGGTGGCGACCATCGGGCGCGTTCCGCCACGGTTCTTCAGCACGTCGGCGACGATCTTTTCCGATCGGCCGTCGCCATAAACGTCCGCCGTGTCGATGAAGGTGATGCCGGCGTCGAGCGCCGCATTGAGGGCCGCCCGGCCGTCAGCCTCGCTAACATCGCCCCAGGAACCGCCTATCTGCCATGCGCCGAACCCGACATTGGTGACTGAAAACGGCATGCGGCCGAAAGAATGCTGTTTCATGGGAATCCTCCATTCGTGATGAAAAAGCTCGCACGGCGACTATCAGCCAGGCACCGGGCGGACAAGCGCCTGCGGGGGAAATAGGGCGCAGACGTTGCTTATTCGAGAACGGTGCCTGATCGTCTGGCATATCTTCCCGCTCCACTTCAAATGGGCCGATCGATGACCTACTTTCTGCAGGAGACGCGCCGGATCAAACAACGAAGAGGCAATAGCATGGAAATCAAGACAGCCGGTTCCCGGCCATCAGCGAAGGCTTCGGCGGACTATTTCGCTGGCACCGTGCGGCTTGATCCGTTGATCGAAGCGCCGGATCCGGCCCGCGTGAGGGTCGTGCACGTGACATTCGAGCCGGGAGCGCGCACCGCGTGGCACACGCATCCTCTGGGCCAGACCCTGATCGTCACGTCCGGCAAGGGGCTTGTGCAGAGCTGGGGCGGCGAAATCCGCGAAATCCGGCCGGGCGACACCGTCTGGTTCGCAGCTGGCGAAAAGCACTGGCATGGCGCAGCCCCGGAAACGGCGATGACGCATATTGCCATCCAGGAATCACTGGATGGCAGCGTCGCCGACTGGCTGGAGCAGGTCAGCGACGAGCAATATGCGGGAAAGGCCTGAAGCGGCTTCAGACGCGAGAAAATGCGTCGGAAGTCCTGTCGATGCTAAGCTCTTGTGCGGCGACTGGACTTCGCTTTGAAAACAATTTCCGGACTGTCATGGTTTTGTCTCCAAACCTGCTTGACACTCAAATGCGAACCCCTTAGTTAGCCGCTCATCGAAGCGGCCTGTCCGTTTTGACAAGGATGCGAAAGCTCCGGATGACTTGAAATGAAGTGCGGGTGTAGCTCAGTCGGTTAGAGTGCCGGCCTGTCACGCCGGAGGTCGCGGGTTCGAGCCCCGTCACTCGCGCCATTTTAAGATGTGCCGCAAGGCGCTTTCCGGCCTTTCCTTCACGATGCGCGGGTGTAGCTCAGTCGGTTAGAGTGCCGGCCTGTCACGCCGGAGGTCGCGGGTTCGAGCCCCGTCACTCGCGCCATTCTTTTCTCCGAGCCATGCAGTTTTTGGTTGGCTGCCATGCAGCCTCTCGCAACTTGTGCGTATTTGTCGCGACATCGTTGCATCTGCTTGATAATGTCGCATCCTCACAGGTGGAATTGGCTTTCTAAAAGTCTTGCGCCATGGCTCCGGCTGCGCTAACCACGGCTTGTTGCAACGCACGTTCGCTTGCCGGGCATTTGCCCGTTGCGCTTCCTGGCGCATTCGGCAAGCAGGGATGAACATGATGACTGAACTGCTCAGTTCCTATATTCCGATCGCTATCTTCATCGGCATTGCCCTGGTCATCGGCCTGGCGCTTCTGATTGCGCCGTTTGCCGTGGCCTTCAAGGCGCCCGATTCGGAAAAGCTTTCCGCATACGAATGCGGCTTCAACGCCTTCGACGACGCTCGCATGAAATTCGACATCCGCTTCTATCTCGTGTCGATTCTCTTCATCATCTTCGACCTCGAAGTCGCCTTCCTCTTCCCCTGGGCCGTTTCCTTCGGCGCCATCGGCTGGTTCGGCTTCTGGTCCATGATGGTCTTCCTGCTCGTGCTCACCGTCGGCTTTATCTATGAATGGAAGAAGGGAGCCCTGGAATGGCAGTGACCCCCTCAAGCAATCACGCGCTCGTGGCGCCGCAGCCGAAGGGGATCATCGATCCCGCAACCGGCAAGCCGATCGGCAGCAACGACGCGTTCTTCGGCGAGATCAACAACGAACTGGCCGACAAGGGTTTTCTCGTCACCTCGACCGACGAACTGATCAACTGGGCGCGTACCGGCTCGCTGATGTGGATGACCTTCGGTCTCGCCTGCTGCGCCGTCGAGATGATGCAGCTGTCGATGCCGCGTTACGACGTCGAGCGTTTCGGCTTTGCGCCGCGCGCTTCGCCACGCCAGTCGGACGTGATGATTGTTGCTGGCACGCTCACCAACAAGATGGCGCCCGCGCTCCGTAAGGTCTATGACCAGATGCCTGAGCCGCGTTACGTGATCTCGATGGGCTCCTGCGCCAATGGCGGCGGCTACTATCATTATTCTTATTCGGTGGTGCGCGGCTGCGACCGCGTCGTGCCGATCGACATCTACGTGCCGGGCTGTCCCCCCACAGCGGAGGCGCTGCTTTACGGCGTGCTTCTGCTGCAGAAGAAGATCCGGCGCACCGGCACGATCGAGCGGTAAGGGTTAAGGACAAGACATATGAGCGAAGCCCTCACTGAGCTTTCGTCCTATCTCTCGGAAGCGCGTGGCAGCCTGATTGCCGCGACGCAACTGAAATTCGGCGAGCTGACACTGACTACGACGGGCGAAAACCTGATCGCGCTTCTGACGTTCCTGCGCGATGACGCTAAGTGCAGTTTCGTCAACCTGACGGACATCTGCGGCGTCGATTGGCCGCAGCGCGAAAAGCGTTTCGACGTTGTGTATCATCTTTTGTCGCCGAAGCAGAACCTGCGCATCCGCGTGAAGGTCGCGACCGACGAGGATACGCCGGTTCCGTCGGCCTGCGCGGTCTATCCCGGCGCCGACTGGTTCGAGCGCGAGACCTGGGACATGTACGGCGTTCTCTTCACCGGCCACCCGGATCTCCGCCGCATCCTGACTGACTACGGTTTCGAAGGACATCCACTTCGCAAGGACTTTCCGACGACCGGCTTCGTCGAAGTCCGTTACGACGATGCGGCAAAGCGGGTCGTTTACGAGCCGGTGGAATTGAAGCAGGAATTCCGCAACTTCGACTTCATGTCGCCTTGGGAAGGCACCGAATACGTGCTGCCGGGCGATGAGAAGGCGAAGCAGTAGAAGCGAATAGTGAACAGCGACGAGTTGGGAAGGGGTTGCAGACGATAAACTTCGACAAGGATCTCAAGGTCTGGCAGTTGGCGATCGATCTCGTGGACTGTTATCCGATGACCAAGGATTTTCCCAAGTCGGAGGTTTTACGGTCTGACGACCCCAGATGCAGGGCAGCAAATTCGATTGCTGCCAATATTGCTGAAGGGCACGGACGTGAAGTCATGGGACGCTTTATCATGATCTGCGCATGTCCCAGATTCGTTGACGGAATTGGAAACGGATATTCATTTCTCACCGCGTCGGTTTGCTCGGCGAGATTGAATTCAGGAAGATGACCGAAAATGCGACGAGATCAGAGGGATGATCAGAGCGCTGATAGGGAGTCTCCAGGAGAAACAATGAAACGGAACGAAGCTATTCGCTATTCGCCATTCGCCATTCGCCTAACCAGCGGCGCGTTTGGCTTGGAGTTTGCAGCATGACCGAACATAACGTCCGCAACTTCAACATCAATTTCGGACCACAGCATCCGGCGGCGCACGGCGTTCTTCGTCTTGTCCTGGAGCTTGACGGCGAAATTGTGGAGCGCGTCGATCCGCATATCGGCCTGCTCCATCGCGGCACCGAGAAGCTGATCGAAACCAAGACCTATCTGCAGGCCGTTCCTTATTTCGATCGCCTCGATTATGTGGCGCCGATGAACCAGGAACATGCCTACGCGCTGGCCGTCGAGAAGCTGCTCGGCATCGAGATCCCGATTCGCGGTCAGCTGATCCGCGTTCTCTATTCGGAAATCGGCCGTATCCTGTCGCATCTCCTCAACGTCACGACCCAGGCCATGGACGTCGGGGCGCTGACGCCGCCGCTCTGGGGCTTCGAAGAGCGCGAAAAGCTGATGGTGTTTTATGAGCGCGCTTCCGGCTCGCGCATGCATGCGGCTTATTTCCGTCCGGGCGGCGTCCATCAGGATCTGCCGGAAAAGCTCGTTCAGGATATCGGCGACTGGTGCGATCCGTTCCTGAAGGCGTTGGATGACATTGACGATCTTCTGACCGGCAACCGCATCTTCAAGCAACGTAACGTCGATATCGGCGTGGTATCGCTGGAGGACTGCTGGGCTTGGGGCTTCTCGGGCGTCATGGTCCGCGGTTCGGGCGCTGCCTGGGACCTACGCCGTGCGCAGCCTTACGAATGCTATTCCGATCTCGAGTTCGATATCCCGATCGGCAAGAACGGCGACTGTTATGACCGTTACCTGATCCGCATGATCGAAATGCGTGAATCGGTCCGCATCATGAAGCAGTGCGTGAACCGGCTGCTTGGCGATGCCAGCACTGGACCGTTCTCGTCGGTCGACGGCAAGGTGGTGCCGCCGAAGCGCGGCGAGATGAAGCGCTCGATGGAAGCTCTGATCCACCACTTCAAGCTCTATACCGAAGGCTACCACGTTCCGGCCGGCGAAGTTTATGCCGCCGTCGAGGCGCCGAAGGGCGAGTTCGGTGTCTATCTCGTCTCCGACGGCTCCAACAAGCCGTATCGCTGCAAGATCAAGGCTCCGGGCTATGCCCATCTTCAGGCGATGGATTTCATGTGCCGCGGCCACCAGTTGGCTGACGTCGCTGCCATTCTCGGCTCGCTCGACATCGTGTTCGGCGAGGTGGACCGCTGATGCAGCTTGCCGCGTTTTCAGCAGTCGTTTTCCTCATGGCATCCGGAGCGTTCGCTCAGGACAATCAGGGATTCGGCCAGAAGCTGGGCGCGCAGGATGTAGCGCCTCCGGGCGGCCAGGCCTCCATGGGCGAGCTATTGTCCAGGGGCTATGAAATCAAAGCTGCCGTTCCGAACGGCAACAAGTTCGTTGTATTTATGCAGAAAGACCAGTCGGCCTATGCTTGCGAGATGCAGTCTCTGACAGCCTCGCAGTGTGGGACCCTAAACTGACAAGGCGTGAGGAAGAATGTCCGTTCGTCGACTAGCCGAAGATCAATTCCAGCCTGCCGCATTCGCCTTCAATGACGAAAACGCGGTTTGGGCGGACAAAACGATCAAGAAATATCCCGCAGGCCGTCAGCAGTCGGCGGTCATCCCGCTGTTGATGCGGGCGCAGGAGCAGGACGGCTGGGTCACCCGCGCGGCGATCGAGAAAGTCGCCGACATGCTGGACATGGCCTATATCCGTGTGCTCGAAGTCGCGACCTTCTACACCCAGTTCCAGCTGGGTCCGGTCGGAACGCGTGCACACGTCCAGGTCTGCGGCACCACGCCCTGCATGCTGCGCGGCTCTGAAGGCCTGATGAAGGTCTGCAAGAGCAAGATCCACGATCATCCGTTCGAGCGCAATGCCGAAGGCACGCTCTCCTGGGAAGAGGTCGAATGTCTCGGGGCCTGCGTTAACGCACCGATGGTGATGATTGGCAAGGATACTTACGAAGACCTGACGCCGGAGCGCCTGGAAGAGATCATCGACACGTTCAATGCCGGCAATGGGGCGAGCATCAAGCCCGGCCCGCAGATCGACCGTCATTTTTCCTCGCCTGAAGGCGGTCCGACGACGCTTCTGGCGCCGGATCCCAAGCCGAAGGCTTCCGCAAAGAAGGCCGTCGGCGATGCCGTCAGCCTTCCGCCTTCCGAGGCCGGCCGTCCAAAGAGCGCGGACGCTGAAACCAATCCGGCGCTGAAGACGCCCCATACGGCGCCGAAAGCCGCGGCTAATAACGTCAAGGCCGTCGAGGCTGCGCCGTTGCCTGCACCGGCCGCAAAGCCTGCAAAGGCAGCCGCTGCTCCGGCCGCTAGCAAGGGGCTGGCCGACAAGAACCGCCCGGTCGGCATCGAAAAGCCGACGGCTCCGGATGATCTCAAGCTGATCTCGGGCGTCGGTCCGAAGATCGAGGCGATTTTGAACGAACTCGGCATCTTCACCTACGCGCAGGTCGCAGGCTGGAAGAAGGCCGAACGCGAGTGGGTCGATGGATACTTGAATTTCAAGGGCCGCATCGAGCGCGACGACTGGGCCAAGCAGGCCAAGGCGCTCGCCAAGGGCGGCGAAGCGGAATATATCAAGGTCTTTGGCAAGAAGCCGCGGTAAGAGGTGTAAAGCATGTTACAAGATAAGGACCGCATCTTTACCAACATCTACGGCCTCAAGGACAAGTCCCTGAAAGGCGCGATGAGCCGCGGCCACTGGGACGGCACCAAGCAGATCCTCGAAAAGGGCCGCGACTGGATCGTCAACGAGATGAAGGCGTCCGGCCTTCGCGGCCGTGGCGGCGCAGGTTTCCCGACCGGTCTCAAATGGTCCTTCATGCCGAAGGAAAGCGATGGCCGGCCGCACTATCTCGTCGTCAATGCCGACGAGTCTGAGCCCGGCACCTGCAAGGACCGCGACATCATGCGCCACGATCCGCATACGCTGATCGAAGGCTGCGTGGTTGCAAGCTTCGCCATGGGCGCGAACGCAGCCTACATCTATGTTCGCGGCGAATATATCCGTGAGCGTGAGGCACTCCAGGCGGCGATCGACGAATGCTATGATGCCGGCCTGCTCGGCAAGAACAACAAGCTCGGCTGGGACATGGAGATTTATGTCCATCACGGCGCCGGCGCTTACATCTGCGGCGAAGAAACCGCCCTGCTCGAAAGCCTTGAGGGCAAGAAGGGGCAGCCGCGCCTGAAGCCGCCGTTCCCGGCCAATATGGGTCTTTACGGCTGCCCGACGACGGTCAACAACGTCGAGTCGATCGCCGTTGCCCCGACGATCCTTCGCCGCGGCGCCGGCTGGTTTTCCTCGATCGGCCGTCCGAACAATGTCGGTACCAAACTTTTCATGCTCTCCGGCCACGTCAACAAGCCGTGCACCGTCGAAGAGGAAATGGGCATTACTTTCCGCGAGCTGGTCGATCGTCACGCCGGTGGCATTCGCGGCGGCTGGGACAACCTGCTCGCCGTCATCCCGGGCGGCGCCTCGTGCCCGATCGTGCCCGCCAAGGACATCATCGATTGCCCGATGGATTTCGACGGCCTGCGCGCTGTCGGTTCGTCCTTCGGCACGGCGGCCGCGATCGTCATGGACAAGTCCACGGACGTCATCAAGGCGATCGCCCGGATCTCAGCTTTCTTCAAGCATGAGAGCTGCGGCCAGTGCACGCCGTGCCGCGAAGGCACCGGCTGGATGTGGCGCGTGATGGAGCGTATGGCCAAGGGCAATGCCCACAAGCGCGAGATCGACATGCTCTTCCAGGTCACCAAGCAGATCGAAGGCCACACCATCTGTGCGCTCGGCGATGCTGCCGCATGGCCGGTGCAGGGTCTGATCCGTAACTTTCGTCCGGAGATCGAAGCGCGCATCGATCAGTACACGGCGAGCGCCATGGATCACGGTGCGGTTCTCGAGGCAGCGGAGTAGGAAGATGACGAAGGCATCTGGCAGCACAGGGAAGGATGGAGTGGCCGATTTCCCGGCGGACTTCGGCCGTCTTGCAGCCGAGATGCTGGAGCGGGCTTTGCCGATGCATCCGCTGATGGCGCCGCCGGTCGCGGCGATGGCTGCGGCAACTGTGATCGGCTTTGGTTTCTCGACGCAGCTTGCCGGCGCTTTCTTCGGCGCTTTGCAGGGAGTGTTCGAGGAGACCAACAGGCTGGCGGAAGCGCTTGACGACACGCCTCCGGAAGAACCAAGGCCGGAAGTGCGCATCAAGCCGGGGAATATCCGGCCGCCAGCGTTGGAGAAGGCCAAGCTTTCCATTGTCGGCGCAACGGGATCAAAGCCTACGGCACCGAAGAAGGCGGCGGCACGCGCGAAGAAGGCAGACGACCTGAAGCTGATTGCCGGCATCGGTCCGAAGCTCGAACAGGTGCTGAACGCGAAGGGCATTCGGACCTTCGCCGAGATTGCCGCCTGGACGGATGCGGAAATCGCAAAGCTCGACGCCGAACTTGGTTTCAACGGCCGCGTCGCTCGCGACGATTGGACCGGTCAGGCGAAGGCGCTTTCTGCGAAGGGCCGCAAGCGGACGTGATTTTTTCGGCTGACCCAAGCAGCCGGAGAGGAATGGCGAAGCGGCAAGCGGGCAGGGGCCTGCGAACTGCGCGCCGATCGGGTTTCGGGTTCCCCGAATCCTGGAAGGACAATTTGGGCGACACCGGTGCCTGCGGGGGTAAAATCCTGCCTGGCAGCGGTCATGTTGCAGAATAGGTTTGTTTGCCGCCATCCGGCGAACGGGAAACAGGACTGAGTGACGATGGCAAAACTGAAGATAGACGGCAACGAGATCGAGGTCCCGGATCATTACACGCTCATCCAGGCGTGTGAGGAAGCCGGCGCTGAAGTTCCGCGCTTCTGCTTCCATGAGCGGCTGTCGGTCGCCGGCAATTGCCGTATGTGCCTTGTTGAGGTGAAGGGCGGTCCGCCGAAGCCGCAGGCATCCTGCGCTATGGGCGTTCGCGACATTCGCGGCGGCCCGAATGGCGAGCTGCCGGAAGTCTTCACCAACACGCCGATGGTCAAGAAGGCCCGCGAAGGCGTAATGGAATTCCTGCTGATCAATCACCCGCTCGATTGCCCGATCTGCGACCAGGGCGGCGAATGCGATTTGCAGGACCAGGCGATGGCCTTCGGCATCGACACCTCGCGCTATCAGGAAGACAAGCGCGCCGTCGAAGACAAGTATATCGGTCCGCTCGTAAAGACGGTCATGAACCGCTGCATCCACTGCACGCGCTGCGTCCGCTTCACGACGGAAGTCGCCGGCATCTCGGAACTCGGCCTGATCGGCCGCGGCGAGGACGCCGAAATCACCACCTATCTCGAACAGGCGATGACCTCCGAGCTGCAGGGCAACGTCGTCGACCTTTGCCCGGTCGGCGCGCTGACCTCGAAACCCTTCGCCTTCACGGCCCGTCCGTGGGAACTGAACAAGACGGAATCGATCGACGTCATGGACGCGCTCGGCTCCGCCATCCGCGTCGATACCCGCGGGCGCGAAGTCATGCGCATCCTGCCGCGTGTCAACGAGGCGATCAACGAGGAGTGGATTTCCGACAAGAGCCGCTTCATCTGGGACGGCCTGAAGACGCAGCGTCTCGACAAACCCTATGTCCGCAAGGGTGGTCGCCTGCAGCCCGCGACCTGGGCGGAGGCCTTCGGCGCGATCAAGACTGCAGTTTCCAAGACGACCGGCGAAAAGATCGGCGCGATCGCCGGCGACCTCGCTTCGGTCGAGGAAATGTACGCGCTCTCCGAACTGGTGAAGTCGCTCGGTTCCGATAACCTCGACTGTCGCCAGGATGGGACGGCACTTGATCCGTCGCTCGGCCGCGCAAGTTACCTCTTCAACCCGACGATCGAAGGCATCGAACAGGCTGATGCGCTGCTCATCATTGGCGCCAACCCGCGCTTCGAGGCTGCCGTGCTCAATGCCCGCATCCGCAAGCGCTGGCGCCGGGGCGGCTTCCCGATCGGCGTGATCGGCGAAGGCGGTGACCTGCGTTATGATTACGAATATCTCGGTTCTGGTCCGGATACGCTGAAGGATCTGGTGGATGGCAACCATGCCTTCGCCAAGGTTCTGGCGGAGGCCAGAAAGCCCCTGATCATCATCGGCCAGGGCGCGCTTTCCCGCACGGATGGCGCGGGTGTTCTGGCAAGCGCCGCAAAGCTCGCCGTCAATGTCGGTGCCGTGGCCGAAGGCTGGAACGGTTTTGCCGTCCTGCACACGGCCGCATCGCGTGTCGGCGGTCTTGACCTCGGCTTCGTGCCTGGCGCTAAGGGCGTCAACGGGGCTGCCATGCTGGCCTCCATGGACGTGCTTTTCCTGCTCGGCGCCGACGAACTGGACTTCACCGCCAAGAAGGCCAAGCTCACGATCTATATCGGCTCGCACGGCGACAACGGCGCGCACCATGCCGACGTCATCCTGCCGGCCGCCGCCTATACTGAAAAGTCGGGCACTTGGGTTAATACCGAAGGCCGCGTCCAGATGGGCAGCCGCGCCGGTTTCGCACCGGGCGATGCCCGCGAAGACTGGGCGATCCTGCGTGCGCTCTCCGACGTCCTCGGCAAGAAGCTTCCCTTTGATTCGCTTGCTGAACTGCGCTCGAAACTCTATGCGGCGTTCCCGCATTTCGCCGCCGTCGACGAGATCGCGGAAGGCGACAGCGCCAAAATTGCCGCACTGGCCAAAAAAGCCGGGAAGATGAACAAATCCGGGTTTGCGTCACCGGTCAAAGACTTCTATTTGACGAACCCGATCGCACGCGCCTCGGCTGTCATGGCCGAATGCTCGGCATTGGCCCGCAACAACTTCAAAGTCGCGGCAGAGTAAGGGCAGGGACTATGGACTCTTTCTTTTCCACATATGTCTGGCCGGGGATCATCATGGTCGGCCAGTCGCTTCTCCTGCTGGTCTGCCTTCTGATCTTCATCGCCTACGTGCTCCTTGCCGACCGCAAGATCTGGGCGGCGGTGCAGCTTCGCCGCGGCCCGAACGTCGTCGGCCCCTTCGGCCTGTTCCAGTCCTTTGCCGACCTTCTGAAGTTTGTCTTCAAGGAGCCGATCATCCCGGCGGGTGCCAACAAGGTCGTCTTCCTGATCGCGCCGCTCGTCGCCGTGCTTCTGGCGCTGTCCACCTGGGCGGTCGTGCCGCTCGCAGACGGCTGGGTGATTGCCGACATCAATGTCGGCATCCTCTATATCTTCGCGATCGCCTCACTCGAGGTTTACGGCATCATCATGGGTGGCTGGGCTTCGAATTCGAAGTATCCGTTCCTCGGCGCTCTCCGTTCCGCCGCACAGATGGTGTCCTACGAAGTCTCGATTGGCTTCGTCATCGTCTGCGTCCTCCTTTGCGTCGGTTCGCTGAACCTGACCGACATCGTCAATGCGCAGCATGACGGCCTTGGAACGATGCTCGGCCTGCCGGCGTCCTTCCTCGATTGGCATTGGCTCGCACTGTTCCCGATGTTCATCGTCTTCTTCGTTTCCGCGCTTGCCGAAACCAACCGCCCGCCCTTCGATCTTCCGGAAGCCGAATCGGAGTTGGTCGCCGGCTTCATGGTCGAATACGGCTCCTCGCCGTACATGATGTTCATGCTTGGCGAATATGCGGCCGTCTGCCTGATGTGCGCGCTGACGACGATCCTCTTCCTCGGCGGCTGGCTGCCCCCGGTTGACGTTTGGTTCCTGAACTGGGTACCGGGTATCATCTGGTTCACGCTGAAAGCCTGCCTGGTGTTCTTCATGTTCGCGATGGTCAAGGCCTTCGTGCCGCGCTACCGCTACGACCAACTGATGCGCCTCGGCTGGAAGGTCTTCCTTCCGCTGTCGCTCGCCATGGTCGTCATCGTTGCATTCGTGCTGAAGCTGATGGGATGGGCATGATGATGTCCCTCCTGGTTTTCAGCAATTTTGGAGGTTGAAGATGGCAAGCTTGTCCAACGCCGTCAGCTCGCTTTTCCTCAAGGAATTCGTTGGCGCATTCTTCTTGTCGATGCGCTATTTCTTTCGCCAGAAGGCGACGATCAACTACCCCTTCGAAAAGGGTCCTGTCAGCCCGCGCTTCCGCGGTGAACATGCGCTGCGCCGCTATCCGAACGGCGAAGAGCGCTGCATCGCCTGCAAGCTCTGCGAAGCGATCTGTCCCGCTCAGGCGATCACCATTGAAGCTGGACCGCGCCGCAATGACGGCACGCGCCGCACGGTGCGCTATGACATCGACATGGTGAAGTGCATCTATTGCGGCTTCTGCCAGGAGGCCTGCCCGGTCGATGCGATCGTCGAAGGCCCGAATTTCGAATTCGCCACGGAAACCCGCGAAGAGCTTTATTTCGACAAGCAGCGGCTTTTGGACAATGGCGACCGGTGGGAGCGCGAAATCGCCCGCAACATGGCGATCGACGCACCGTACCGCTGAATGGAATTTGAAATGCCGCGCGGCGGGCACCCGCCTCCCGCGGTCAACATGCACCGGAGCTTTGCGGGCTTGACGTCACGCCAAGCTCCATTCGGGCAGGGAAACTCCCGGCTGCCCGGGGGAAGATGAAAAAGGCACCAACATGGGTCTGCAGGCTCTATTTTTCTATCTTTTCGCCTTTGTCGCGGTAGCGTCGGCGTTCATGGTCATCTCGGCGAAGAATCCGGTCCATTCGGTTCTGTTCCTCATCGTGACCTTCTTCAATGCCGCAGGCCTCTTCCTGCTGCTCGGCGCCGAATTCCTGGCGATGATCCTGCTCGTTGTCTATGTCGGCGCAGTCGCGGTCCTCTTCCTCTTCGTGGTCATGATGCTCGACATCGACTTCACGGAGCTGCGCGCGGGCGTTCTCGAATACGCCCCGATCGGCGGCCTGATCGGTCTGGTTCTTGCAGCCGAACTCATCGTCGTTGTCGGCGGCAGCGTGATCTCTCCGGAAGTCGCAAAGACCGTCGCGATGCCCATCCCGGCCATTACCGAGCGCACTAATACCGCCGCCCTCGGCGACGTGCTCTATACGAACTACGTCTACTTCTTCCAGATCGCCGGCCTGGTGCTTCTTGTCGCGATGATCGGCGCGATCGTTCTGACGCTGAGGCACCGTACCAACATCAAGCGGCAGAATATTCCAAGACAGGTTGCCCGCACGCCCGCAACTGCCGTTGAGGTGGTCACGGTCAAGCCGGGGCAGGGCCTCTAAAGGCAGGGACAAGGAACAAAGAACATGGTCATCGGTCTTTCCCATTACCTGACGGTTAGCGCCATCCTCTTCACGATCGGCATTTTCGGCATCTTCCTCAACCGGAAGAACGTCATCGTCATCCTGATGTCGATCGAACTCATCCTGCTTGCGGTCAACATCAACATGGTCGCCTTCTCGTCGTTCCTGAACGATATCGTCGGCCAGGTCTTTGCACTGTTCATTTTGACGGTCGCTGCGGCTGAGGCAGCGATCGGTCTTGCAATTCTTGTTGTCTTCTACCGCAACCGCGGCTCGATCGCGGTCGAAGACGTTAATATGATGAAGGGCTGAGTGGCTCATGTTCCTCTATAAGGCTATCGTCTTTCTTCCCTTGATCGGCGCGATCATCGCCGGCCTCTTCGGCCGTGCGATCGGCGCCAAGGCATCGGAATACGTCACCTGCGGCCTGATGATCGTCGCTGCGGTCCTGTCCTGGTACGTCTTCGTCACCGTCGGCATGGGGCATCTCGAAGGCGGGCCGATCAAGGTCGAGGTTTTACGCTGGATCCAGTCCGGCGGCATCGACGTCTCCTGGTCGCTGCGCGTCGACACGCTCACCTCCGTCATGCTGATCGTCGTCAACACGGTCTCGACGCTGGTGCATATCTACTCGATCGGATACATGCACCATGATCCGCATCGTCCGCGCTTCTTCGCCTATCTCTCGCTCTTCACCTTCGCCATGCTGATGCTGGTGACCTCCGACAACCTCGCCCAGATGTTCTTCGGCTGGGAAGGCGTGGGTCTGGCTTCGTATCTGCTCATCGGTTTCTGGTACAAGAAACCGTCGGCAAACGCCGCCGCAATCAAGGCCTTCGTCGTCAACCGCGTCGGCGACTTCGGCTTCGTGCTCGGTATTGCCGGCATCTTCGTTCTATTCGGTTCGATCAACCTCGACACGATCTTCGCCAATGCCTCGAGCTTCGCGCCGCATGAAGGAGCCGAAGCTGCGGGTGAAGTCGTACTTAACCTCTTCGGCATGCAGCTCGACAAGGCGCATGCGCTGACCGGCATCTGCCTGTTGCTTTTCATGGGCGCGATGGGCAAGTCCGCTCAATTCCTGCTGCACACCTGGCTGCCGGACGCTATGGAGGGCCCGACTCCGGTTTCGGCACTCATCCATGCCGCGACCATGGTCACCGCCGGTGTCTTCCTCGTCGCCCGCATGTCGCCGCTCTTCGAATTGTCGCCCGATGCACTGGTCTTCGTCACCATGATCGGCGCGATCACCGCCTTCTTCGCCGCGACCGTCGGTCTCGTGCAGAACGACATCAAGCGCGTCATCGCCTATTCGACCTGCTCGCAGCTCGGCTACATGTTCGTGGCGCTCGGCGTCGGGGCTTACGGTGCGGCGATCTTCCACCTCTTCACACACGCCTTCTTCAAGGCGCTGCTCTTCCTCGGCGCCGGCTCGGTGATCCATGCCGTCGATGGCGAGCAGGACATGCGTTACATGGGCGGTCTTCGTACGCACATTCCGGTCACCTTCTGGATGATGACGATCGGCACGCTGGCGCTGACCGGCGTCGGCATTCCGTTCACGCCGATCGGTTTCGCCGGCTTCTTCTCGAAGGACGTGATCATTGAAGCGACCTACGCTTCGCATTCGCCGGTTGCAGGCTTCGCCTTCACGCTTCTGGTGATCGCGGCCCTGTTCACAAGCTTCTATTCCTGGCGTCTTGCCTTCCTCACCTTCTTCGGCACGCCGCGTGCCTCGCATGAGGTGATGCACCACGTCCACGAATCGCCGCAGGTCATGCTGGTGCCGCTCTATCTTCTGGCGGCCGGCGCGATTCTCGCGGGTGTCCTCTTCGAGGGCTACTTCTACGGCCACCACTATGCCGAGTTCTGGAAGGGCGCGCTCTTCACCGGCGCCGAGAACGAATTGCTGGAAGAATTCCACCACGTGCCGGCCTGGGTGGCGCTGAGCCCGTTCATCGCGATGCTTCTCGGCTTCGTGACGGCTTGGTACATGTATATCAAGTCGCCCTCGACGCCGCGCGTTCTCGCGCAGCAGCACCGCGTGCTTTACCAGTTCCTGCTCAACAAGTGGTACTTCGACGAGCTCTACGATTTCCTCTTCGTCCGTTCCGCCAAGGCGCTCGGCCGCTTCCTTTGGAAGAAGGGTGATATCGGCGTCATCGACGCTTACGGCCCGAACGGCGTTGCCGCCCGCGTCGTCGACGTCACCAATCGCGTCGTCCGCCTGCAGACCGGTTACCTCTATCACTATGCCTTCGCGATGCTGATCGGCATTGCCGCACTCGTTACCTGGATGATGCTCGGGAGTTCCCTCTGATGACCGATTGGCCTATTCTTTCAACGGTCACCTTCCTGCCGCTCGTCGGCGTGGTGCTTCTGCTGCTGATGAGCGAAAACGGCCCAAGCGGCAGGCGCAACGTGCTCAACATCTCGTTGATCACGACCATCGTCACGTTCATCGTTTCGCTGTTCATCTGGATCGGTTTCGACAATGCGAATCCGGGCTTCCAGATGGTCGAGAAGCATAGCTGGCTCGGCACGGGCATCGGCTATCATGTCGGCGTCGACGGCATCTCGATGCTGTTCGTCATCCTGACGACGGTCCTCATGCCCTTCTGCATTCTGGCGAGCTGGCTCTCCATCGAAAAGCGCCTGAAGGAATACATGATCGCCTTCCTCATCCTTGAAGTGATGATGGTCGGTGTCTTCGTGTCGCTCGATATCGTGCTCTTCTACGTCTTCTTCGAAGCGGGTCTCATTCCGATGTTCCTCATCATCGGTGTCTGGGGTGGCAGGGACCGCGTTTACGCAAGCTACAAGTTCTTCCTCTACACGCTGCTCGGTTCGGTACTGATGCTGCTCGCCATCATGGCGATGTACTGGCAGGCCGGCACGACGGATATTTCCGCGCTGCTCGCCTACAAGTTCCCGCCCGCGATGCAGACCTGGCTGTGGCTTGCCTTCTTCGCCTCCTTTGCGGTGAAGATGCCGATGTGGCCGGTTCACACCTGGTTGCCGGATGCGCACGTCCAGGCACCGACGGCCGGGTCCGTCATCCTGGCAGGCGTGCTGCTGAAACTTGGCGGTTACGGCCTCATCCGCTTCTCGCTCGGTATGTTCCCGGTCGCGTCCGATTTCTTCGCGCCGCTGGTCTTCGCCCTGTCGGTGATCGCCATCATCTACACCTCGCTGGTCGCGATGATGCAGGACGACATCAAGAAGCTGATCGCCTATTCGTCGGTTGCCCACATGGGCTACGTCACCATGGGCGTCTTCGCGGCGAACATGCAGGGCGTGCAGGGCTCGATCTTCCAGATGCTGTCGCACGGCATCGTGTCGGGCGCGCTCTTCCTTTGCGTCGGCGTCGTCTATGACCGCACCCATACCCGCGAGATCGTGGCCTATGGCGGCCTCGTCAACAACATGCCGAAATATGCCGTCGCCTTCATGGTCTTCACCATGGCGAATGTCGGCCTCCCGGGCACCTCGGGCTTCATCGGCGAATTCCTGACGCTGATGGGCGTCTTCCGTGTCAATACCTGGGTAGCGCTCTTTGCCGCAACCGGCGTGATCCTGTCGGCAGCTTACGCTCTGTGGCTTTATCGCCGCGTGATCTTCGGCGCGCTGGAAAAGGAAAAGCTGAAGGCGCTTCTCGATCTTTCGCCGCGCGAGCAACTGATCCTCTATCCATTGGTGGCACTGACGATCTTCTTCGGCGTCTATCCGGCGCCGGTCTTCGATGCGACGGCCGCCTCGGTGGATATGCTGGTGAACAACTATACGGCCGCCGTAAACGCTGCGCACGACGTTGCGCTGTCGATGAATTGATGACGGGACTTTTTGGACATGACCGCTGAAACCATTCTTGCAAGCCTGCATCTTTCCGCGCCGGAGATCATCCTCGCGGTCGGCGCCCTTGTCCTGCTCATGATCGGCGTCTTTGCGGGCGAGCGGTCGGGCCGTATGGTGAGCGTTCTGGCGCTGATCCTGTTTGCGGCCTCTGCGCTATGGCTGATCTTCGTGCCGGGCGATGGCCTTGCTTACGGCGGCGTTTACCAGGCGGACGGTTTCTCCCGCTTCATGAAGATCACCGCGCTCGTCGGCTCCTTCGCAGCGCTCTTCATGTCGATCGGCCTTGCCAGGGAAAACCAGCTCGACAAGTTCGAGTTCCCGGTCCTGCTGGTGCTCTGCACCCTCGGCATCTTGCTGATGATCTCGGCAAACGACCTGATCGCGCTCTATCTCGGTCTCGAGTTGCAATCGCTGGCGATCTACGTCGTGGCGGCGATCAACCGGGAGAACCTGAAGTCCACCGAAGCAGGCCTCAAGTATTTCGTTCTCGGCGCGCTTTCCTCGGGCTTGCTGCTTTACGGCATGTCGTTGGTCTACGGCTTCACCGGCCATACGCATTTCGACGATATCGCCCAGGCGCTTTCCGCCGAAGGTGCCCGCTCGCTTGGCCTGGTCTTCGGTCTGGTCTTCATCCTCGCAGGCATCGCCTTCAAGATCTCGGCGGTCCCCTTCCACATGTGGACGCCGGACGTCTACGAAGGCGCGCCGACCCCGGTCACCGCCTTCCTGGCAAGCGCGCCGAAGGTTGCGGCCATGGCCATGATGACGCGCATCGTTATCACCGCCTTCCAGCCAGTCATTGCCGACTGGCAGCAGGTCGTGGTCTTCATCTCGATTGCCTCGATGCTGCTCGGCGCCTTTGCCGCCATCGGCCAGCGGAACATCAAGCGCCTGATGGCCTACTCCTCGATCGGTCACATGGGCTATGCGCTCGTCGGGCTTGCCGCCGGCAACCAGACAGGCGTGACGGGCGTGATGCTTTACATGGTCATCTATATGGTCATGACGCTCGGCTCGTTTGCGATCATCATGTCGATGCGCCGCAAGGACGGCACGGTCGTCGAAGCTGTCGACGATCTCGCGGGTCTTTCCAGCACGAACCCCTTCATGGCGACGGTGCTGACGATCCTGATGTTCTCGCTCGCCGGCATTCCGCCGCTTGCAGGCTTCTTCGCGAAGTATTTTGTCTTCGTCGCTGCCATCGAAGCCAAGCTCTATGCGCTCGCCATCATCGGCGTTCTCGCGTCGGTCGTCGGCGCTTACTATTATCTGCGTGTCATCAAGCTGATGTGGTTCGATGAAGCGACGGATGAGTTTGCCCGCGTTTCCGGCCCGCTTCGCCTCGTCTTCGGCCTTTCCGGCCTGTTCGTTCTTGCCTATGTCGTCATCGGTGGCCCGATCGGCGGTGCGGCCGAACTCGCGGCTGCGACGCTCTTTTGATGATGTTTCCCGTGCGGCGCCGGATATCGCTCGGCGATTTCCGGCACGAGGCGCTGTCGGAAACATCCTCCACCAACAGTGAATGCCTTGCCCGCGCCAGGGCAGGGGACGATGGTTTCCTGTGGGTGACTGCAGAGAAGCAGACCAGTGGCCGCGGCCGCCGCGGCCGCGCCTGGGCTTCGGAACGCGGCAATCTCTACGCTTCCCTTCTCTTGATCGATCCGGCGCCGATGGAGCGCGTTTCGTCGCTTCCGCTGGCAATCGCCATTGCCGTGCATCAGGCAATCCGCATGGTTCTGCCGCCTGGCGCAGCACCGCTTGAGGTGAAGTGGCCGAACGACATCCTGATCGGCCGCAGGAAGACCTGCGGAATCCTCGTCGAAGGTGAAAAGCTTGCAGATGAGCGCTACGCGCTGGTGATCGGGATCGGCATCAACGTCTCCCTCATGCCCGACAATCCGCTCTACCCGGTGACCTGTCTGCGCCAAGAGGGAAGTACTGCCGCCCCCGAAGAACTCTTTGCCCATCTCTTCGCTTCAATGGCAGAGGTGCTCGATATTTGGAACGAAGGACGAGGCGTTCGCGAGATCACCGCCCGTTGGCGGGATGTCGCCTGCGGCATCGGCGAGAAGATCACGGTCAATCTGCCGGACCGCTCGATTTCCGGACAATTCGCTGGGATTGATGATAATGGCTTGTTGATGCTCGAAACCGGTACGGGCAAGATGATGCAGATTGCCGCCGGGGATGTATTTTTTGGATAGTGGAGCTTATGGCTAAGCAGGACGAACTGGTATTTCTGCCTTTGGGCGGTGTCGGCGAGATCGGCATGAATCTCGCGCTATACGGCTACGGCCCTGCAGATCACCGCCAGTGGATCATGGTCGATTGCGGCGTCACCTTCCCGGGTCCGGATCTTCCGGGCGTCGATCTGGTGCTGCCCGACATCCGCTTTCTCGCTGCCGAGCGCAAGAACCTCAAGGCGATCATCATCACGCATGCGCATGAGGATCACTACGGTGCACTGGCCGACCTCTGGCCGGGCCTGAATGTTCCCGTCTACGGCTCGCCCTTCACCGCGGGCCTGCTGGAAGCCAAGCGCAATTTCGAGAAGGATGCGATCGGCGAAGTGCCGGTGACGATCTTCAAGGCAGGCGATACGATCAATGCCGGTCCTTTCAGCATTGAAGGCGTGGCTGTCAATCACTCGATCCCCGAGCCGATGTCGCTGATGATCCGCACGCCGCTCGGCAATGTGATCCATACCGGCGACTGGAAGATCGACCATGAGCCGTCGCTCGGACCGCTGACCGACGAGACCCGCTTCCGCCAGCTCGGCGACGAGGGCGTGTTAGCGCTGATGTGTGACTCCACCAATGCGCTTCGCGACGGCGTTTCGCCGTCCGAAAAGGATGTTTCGGAAAGCCTGAGCAGGATCATCGAGAATGCTGAAGGCCGCGTGGCGGTCACCAGTTTCTCCTCGAATGTCGGCCGTATCCGCACCATTGCCGAGGCCGCTGAAGCCGCAGGCCGCGAAGTCTTGCTGCTCGGAAGCTCGCTGAAGCGCGTCGTCGATGTCTCCCGCGAGATCGGACTGATGGAAGGCGTCAAACCCTTCATCTCCGAGGACGAATACGGCTATATCCCGCGCGACAAGGTCGTGGTCATCCTGACCGGCAGCCAGGGCGAGCCGCGCGCGGCGCTTGCCAAGCTATCGCGCGACGAGATGCGCAACGTCGCACTCGCCGCCGGCGATATCGTCGTCTTCTCCTCCCGCGCCATCCCCGGCAACGAGAAGGCGATCCAGGATATCAAGAACGGCCTTACCGAGCAGGGCGTGCACGTCATCACCGACAACGAAGCGCTGGTTCACGTCTCCGGCCATCCGCGCCGCAACGAGCTGCAGAAGATGTACGAGCTGACACGCCCGAAGATCGTCGTGCCCGTGCACGGCGAAGCGACGCATCTGACAGCTCACAAGGAACTGGCGGAGCAATCCGGTATCAGCATCGTGCCGCGCGTGCGCAACGGCGATATTCTGCGGCTTGCGCCCGGTCCGGTCGAGGTCATCGACGAGGCGCCGCACGGACGCATCTACAAGGACGGCATGCTCATCGGCGATTTCGACGAGATGGGTATCGGCGAGCGCAAGAAGCTCTCCTATGTCGGCCATGTCGCGGTCAGCCTCGTGATCGACAGCCGTTACGACATCGTTGGCGATCCCGATCTCGTGGCGATCGGCCTACCGGTCTATGACGACGAGGGCGACGAGATGGAGGACACGCTCTTCGACGCCGTCGTTGGCGCTATCGAGAGCATCCCTCGCGCCCGCCGCAAGGACCTTGACATGATGCAGGAAGCGGTGCGCCGCGCGGTCCGCGCTGCAGCAAACCAGACCTGGGGCAAGAAGCCGATAGTCACGGCGTTCATCACAAAGGTCTGATCGATGCTCGGCCGCGTCAACCACATCGCCATTGCCGTCCCCGACCTTGCCGCAGCAACGGCAGGCTACCGCGATACGCTGGGTGCCAGGGTCTCGCAGCCGCAAGCTTTACCTGAACATGGCGTCACCGTCGTCTTTGTCGAATTGCCGAACACCAAGGTCGAACTGCTGGAGCCGCTCGGCGAAAATTCTCCGATCGCCGCCTTCCTCGAAAAGAACCCTTCCGGCGGCATGCATCACATCTGCTACGAGGTTTTGGACATCCTTGCGGCGCGCGATCAACTCGCGAAATCGGGCGCGAGGGTGCTTGGAAGCGGCGAGCCGAAAACCGGGGCCCATGGAAAGCCGGTGCTCTTCCTGCATCCGAAGGACTTCTTCGGCACCCTGATCGAGCTGGAACAGGTTTGAGGTAGGCTGCGGCAGAGTGACCTGACTGCGGAAGGGTCCGGATATGGGATTTGAGCTATCCACCATTCCGCTCTATAAGCGCGCCTGTTGCAATGTTTGCAAACGGCGTTAGGACACAGACATGCTGCAGATTTTTCTACAGGGCTTTGCCGTCTATTTCATCGTCTGGTGGATCACGCTTTTTGCCGTGCTGCCGATCGGCCTCCGCACGCAGGCGGAGGACAATGACGTGGTTCTTGGCACCGTTCCGAGCGCGCCGACGCGTTTTCGGGCGCTCTTCACATTCTCACTGACGACCGTCGTTTCGGCGCTCGTCTATGGCGCCTGGTATATCTCCTCGACCTATTTCGGCTGGGGTTTCGACGCCCTCCCGCAGATCGGCCCGAGCTTCCGATGAAATGGAGCTTTTGCTCAATCTTTGAGCATATGTAATCTTGCCGGAAAGCCGGAGCTGACGTACGGGCGTCATGGAAATGACGCAGAGAACTCACGCAACAGCAAGATCGCTTGCCGTTAGGTAAGACGAAGTGCCTTTCTGCGTCGAGTTAGGCTGGAAAAACCAAAAAAAAACAAGGCTGAAAGCCTTGTTTTAAGTATCGCGTGATCTGTAACCGTTGCCGGGGCTGCGACGAGCGCGCCTAAGATCTGATCCTCCCAAGACTTGACCGCGAATTCGACAGGAATTTAATCTCCCTGCCTGTTTTGTGAGCTAAAGCTAGCTCAAAGATTAAGCTTTGTCATCAGCTTTTTTTGCATTTTTGCTACACCTGAGAAAAAAATACCTGTTGACAAGATTTTGATGCAAACCTTTAGAAATGCCCGCTTTTTTTCGCATAGGCTTTTTTCGGCCGCAAACTTGCGTCTACGATAGGCTGCTCGCGCGTCACGCGGGTTTCTTTCCGGCCGCGAAGCGGTTATGAACGCCCCGATATCAACGATTGCCGTCGATTCCGCATGAGAGCGGAATCCCAACTGCTCTGGAATCCGTCATGCGTCTGTCCCGCTATTTCATGCCCATCCTCAAGGAAAACCCCAAGGAGGCGGAAATCGTCTCTCACCGGCTGATGCTGCGCGCCGGCATGATCCGCCAGCAGTCGCAGGGCATTTATTCTTGGCTGCCGCTCGGCAAGCGCGTTCTCGACAAGGTGAACTCCATTATCCGCGAGGAGCAGAATCGTAGCGGCGCGATCGAGCTTTCCATGCCGACGCTGCAGTCCGCCGAGCTCTGGCAGGAGAGCGGGCGCTACGACGCCTATGGCAAGGAGATGCTGCGCATCAAGGACCGCCAGGACCGGCCGATGCTCTATGGACCGACGAATGAGGAGATGGTGACCGATATCTTCCGTTCCTACGTCAAGTCCTACAAGAACCTGCCGCTTAACCTCTATCACATCCAGCTGAAGTTCCGCGACGAGATCCGCCCGCGTTTCGGCACCATGCGCTCGCGCGAGTTCATGATGAAGGATGCCTATTCCTTCGATCTGACGCGTGAGGGCGCCGAGCACTCTTACAAGAAGATGTTCACGGCCTACCTGCGCACCTTCGACCGCCTGGGGCTGCGCGCCATTCCGATGCGCGCCGACACCGGTCCCATCGGGGGCGATCTCAGCCATGAATTCATCATCCTCGCGGAGACCGGCGAATCCGAAGTTTACAGCCACAAGGATTTCGTCAATTTCGATATCCCACCGGCCGATACCGATTTCGACGATGCCGCCGGCCTGAATGCGATTTTCGACAAGTGGACCTCTGTCTATGCAGCCACCTCGGAGATGCACGACGAAGCAGCGTTCAACGCCATCCCGGAAACCGAGCGTCTTTCGGCGCGCGGCATCGAAGTCGGCCACATCTTTTATTTCGGCACGAAATATTCCGAGCCGATGGGCGCCAAGGTGCAGGGGCCAGATGGCAAGGAACACACTGTTCACATGGGTTCCTACGGCATCGGGCCGACACGCCTTGTTCCCGCCATCATCGAAGCATCGCATGACGACAACGGAATCATCTGGCCGGCTTCTGTTGCGCCGTTCGATGCGATCGTGATCAACATGAAGGCGGGCGATGTCGCTTGCGATGCAGCTTGCGAGAAGATCTACGCGGCGCTTTCGAAGGCAGGCAAGGACGTTCTCTATGACGATACCGATGATCGCGCCGGAACGAAATTCGCCACCGCCGACCTGATCGGCATACCGATGCAGATCATCGCCGGCCCGCGCGCGGTCGCGAACGGCGAAGTGGAACTCAAGGACCGCAAGACCGGTGCCCGCGAAACGATGACGATCGACGCGGCGATCAACAAGCTCTTGGCGTAAGGCCGAACGGAGGCGAAATGGCAGATGCGGCGGTGGACCAGCGGGGTTCAAAATCCGGCTTCGGTCCGGCGGGCAGGCCATTTTCCGCCTTCGAACGCCTTGTGGCGTGGCGTTATCTGCGCGCCCGCCGCAAGGAAGCCTTCATCTCGGTCATCGCCGGCTTTTCCTTCGTCGGCATCATGCTGGGCGTCGCGACGCTGATCATCGTCATGGCGGTCATGAACGGTTTCCGCACCGAGCTGATCTCGCGCATTCTCGGCATCAACGGCCATATGATCGTGCAGCCGGTGGACGGTCCTTTTACTGACTATGCGGCATTGACCGACAAGTTCGCGGCGGTGCCCGGGATCAGGATGGCGCTGCCGTTGGTCGAGGGCCAGACTCTGGCGTCGGGCCAGGCAGGTGCGGGAACCGGTGCCCTGGTGCGCGGCATCCGCGCCGAAGACCTGACCAAGCTCAAGACGGTTTCCGACAATATCAAGTCGGGAGACCTCGTCGGATTCGCTTCGGGGCAGGGCGTTCTTGTCGGTTCGCGCATGGCGGAGCAGCTCGGTCTGCAGGCAGGCGACACCATCACGCTGATTTCACCGGAAGGCGACGTGACGCCGATGGGCATCAATCCGCGGGTCAAATCCTACACGGTCTCCGGCATCTTCGAGATCGGCATGTCGGAATATGACGCGGCGATCATCTATATGCCGCTTGAAGAGGCGCAGCTCTATTTCAATGCCGAGGGCCTCGTTCAGTCGATCGAACTCTTCGCCAACAATCCCGACGATATCGACAATCTCCGCCCCAAGGTGGAGGAAGCGGCAGGCCGTCAGATCGCCATCACCGATTGGCGCCAGCGCAACCAGACCTTCTTCTCCGCCCTGCAGGTGGAGCGCAATGTGATGTTCATGATCCTGACGCTGATCGTTCTGGTCGCGGCGCTGAACATCATCTCCGGCCTTATCATGCTGGTGAAGGACAAGGGCAGCGATATCGCGATCCTGCGCACCATGGGCGCGACGTCCGGCGCCATCATGCGCATCTTCTTCATGACCGGTGCTGCGATCGGCATCGTCGGCACGATTGCCGGCGTGCTGCTCGGGGTCGTCGTCTGCATCAACATCGAATCGATCCGCCAGTTCTTCTCCTGGGTCACGGGCACTGTGCTCTTCAATCCGCAACTCTATTTCCTGAGCCAGCTGCCGGCCGAGATGAGTCTCGGCGAGACGGTGTCTGTCGTCGTCATGGCGCTGGTGCTCTCCTTTCTCGCGACCATTTTCCCCGCCTGGCGGGCCTCGCGGCTCGATCCGGTGCAGGCGCTCCGCTACGAATAAGGAATGCTGATTTCAATGAAACGGAACGTCGTTCTCAAGCTTTCCGGCGTCGAGCGTCACTATGGCCAGGGCGATACCGTGCTCACCATTCTGAAGGGCGCAGATTTTACCCTCCACAGCGGCGAGATCGTCGCGCTGGTCGCTCCTTCGGGTACCGGCAAATCGACGCTGCTGCATGTCGCCGGCCTGCTGGAGCATCCGGACGGCGGCGAAGTCATCGTCAACGGTCAAGTCTGCGAAGGGCTGTCCGACGAGAAGCGCACGGCGATCCGCCGCAGCGAGATTGGCTTCGTCTACCAGTTCCACCATCTCCTCCCGGAGTTTTCGGCCCTCGAAAACATCATGATGCCGCAGATGATTGCCGGTCTGCCGCGAAAGGAGGCCGGCGAACGCGCAAAGCAGCTGCTCGACTACATGCGCATCGGCCACCGCGCGAGCCATCGTCCCGGCGAGCTTTCGGGCGGCGAGCAGCAGCGGGTCGCGATTGCGCGCGCGGTTGCCAATGCGCCGACCGTGCTTCTCGCCGACGAGCCGACCGGGAACCTCGATCCCGAGACCGCCAGCTACGTGTTCGATGCGCTGGAGGCGCTCGTCCGCCAGTCCGGTCTTGCCGCGCTCATCGCCACTCATAACCACGAACTCGCCGGCCGCATGGACCGTCGCGTGACCATCAGCGACGGTAAGGTTGTCGAGTTTTGATTAGGGGCGGATGAGGCCGCCTCGGTAGTCCAGCTCGTAGGCTCTCCGCTCTGCAACGATGATCATTTCCCGTCCGCTGAAGTGATCGCAATCGCCGGTGCTGTGGTCGGCATAAAAGCCGAATGCATGCTCGAACTCCATGCCGCCCAGGAAGCGACTGTATTCGGCATACATCGTCGAAAGCGCGGCCTTGATGACGGCGCCTGCCTTCTCTCCATCGATTAGCATCGGCTCGACAATGCGGCCGAAATAGTTCATGACCCAGACGGGCTCGCCGCCCAGCCACACGACTTCTTGTCCGGCGAAATCCGTTCCGCCGAAATAGCTGTCAAGATAGCGCCATTCTCCGCGCTCGTAGCCGATGTCGTGCGATCCGCTGCGGCAGGCGTCTAATTTTTTCCCGCCGCCGACATAGGTATTTGCCTTCGCTTCGACGATGAAGCCGTTCAATGCAGCAAGATTCATGGCTCTCGGCCTCCCGCGCTGAAGCTCGCCCAAAAACGCTTGCGTGTAAAGAACAAAAGAAGAACTGGCGACTATTGGCCGCAGATCGATCGACCGGTTTCGTCGCTCCACTGCTCGATGGTGATCACGCGAGGCGCGGCTTTCACGTCCTTTCCGTTCTTCTGCAACTTGCCGGTCAGCGCATTGTAGTCGCATGAACCGCCGGCACTGGGATCGAGCGTGTCGTAGTGATTGTGGGTGTAGCCCGCGACAACGAATTGCTTGTTGCGGTAGGCAAGCGTCAGCGTCAGGTCCCAACGCTCGCGGCCGATCGCGCTGTTTTGGGCATGGACGGCAATGGAGGATTTGCCGGCAGCCTTGATCGTGGGCTCTTGGCCAAAGGCGCCGTCTGCATCCGTGATGCCCCAGATCTTGCTGGGCGCGCTTGCCGAAAGCCTGAGCAGTTCGTGGTCGGTGTCACGCAGATAGATGTAGATGCCGATCTGCTCTTTTCTCTCGGCGTCGGCCGGTGCGACGAGGATGGCCAGATCCAGCTTGCCGTCGCCGTTCCAATCTCCGGTCGCGCCATCGACGATGGCACCAGGGTCTATGTCCGCAGCCGACGTCGCCGTTGCGACGAGAATGGCGATCAATGCGATGACAGCCCTCATAATTCTCCTCCGATTCCGCCGTTAACTATGCGCAAATGATTCCTGTTGACAACAGAACAATAGCGGAACAAAGTGGAAACATAACGAGTAAAGGAGAGCCCGATGACTGACATGATCCGTGATATCGCAGCATTCACCTCCATTGCAATGTTCGTTGCCAGCTTTTCGTTGATCCTCATGGCAATGTAATTTTTCAGGGGACCGCATCGCTTTCATGCGGTCCGCACAAGGGACTGCTTCTGGACATCGCCGTCATCAACACCGACAATGCAAACCGATTCATTCGGGCGATTGGAAGGGTATGAGATGGCGGATGCGCAGAGCGGCTTCGTCGGCGGTACGCCGGGCTTCGTGCATCTGCGTGTCCACTCGGCTTATTCGCTTCTTGAAGGCGCGCTGCCGCTGAAGAAGATCCTTTACAAGGCATCGGGGGACAGCCAGCCGGCAATCGCCGTCACAGACACCAACAATCTGTTCGTCGCTCTCGAATTTTCGCAAAAGGCGATGGAAGAGGGGTTGCAGCCGATCATCGGCTGCCAGCTGTCCATCGATATGGACGGCTTGGAGACAGAAAGGCGCGGCGGTCAGCAGGCGCTGGCCAAGCTGCCCTCGATCGTCGTGCTTGCCGCGACCGCGGCAGGCTACGAACGGCTCGTCGATCTCGTCAGCCGCGCTTATCTCGGCGGCGAAGACCACCAGGCGGTCCATATCAGGGCATCCTGGCTGGAAGAGGCCGGAACCGAGGGGCTGATCGCGCTGACGGGTGCGCTTGGCGGTCCCGTCGACATGGCACTGAAGCAGGGGCATGCCGCGCAGGCGCAAACCCGGCTGCTTGCCCTGAAGCGCCTCTTCCCAGACCGGCTCTATGTCGAATTGCAGCGCCACGGAACCTATGACAAGCGCCATGAGCAGAAGGTCGTGGGGCTTGCTTATGAGCACGATCTGCCGCTGGTGGCGACCAACGAGGCCTTCTTCCCGACGCGCGACGATTATGATGCCCATGATGCGCTGCTGGCCGTTGCCCATAACGCCATCGTCTCGGACGACAGCCGCTTCCGCCTGACGCCGGATCACTATTTGAAGAGCCGCGCGGAGATGGCGAAGCTCTTTGCCGATCTGCCGGAAGCGCTGCAAAACACCGTCGAGATCGCCCGCCGCTGCTCCTTCGTACTGAAAACCCGTAAGCCCATCCTGCCGCGCTTTACCGGCGCCACTGACGATCCCGAGGAGGCGGAACGCGCCGAAGCGCTGGAGCTCCGCCGCCAGGCGGAGGAGGGGCTCGCCATGCGCCTTTCCACACTCGGCATGTCGCCCGGCTATGAGGAGAAGGATTACCGCGAACGGCTGGAATTCGAACTCAGCGTCATCGAGCGCATGCGGTTTCCGGGCTACTTCCTGATCGTTGCGGACTTCATCAAATGGGCAAAGCAGCATGATATCCCTGTTGGCCCCGGCCGCGGTTCCGGTGCAGGCTCGCTCGTCGCCTATGCGCTGACGATCACCGACGTCGACCCTTTGCGCTTTTCGCTGCTCTTCGAACGCTTCCTCAATCCGGAACGCGTCTCGATGCCCGACTTCGACATCGACTTCTGCCAGGACCGCCGCGAAGAGGTGATCCGCTACGTGCAGCAGAAATACGGCCGCGAGCAGGTGGCGCAGATCATCACCTTCGGTTCGCTGCAGGCGCGCGCTGCCCTGCGCGATGTCGGCCGTGTGCTGGAAATGCCTTATGGCCAGGTCGACAAGATCTGCAAGCTGGTGCCGAACAATCCGGCCAATCCGACGCCGCTCTCCAAGGCGATCGAGGAAGAGCCGAAGCTTCAGGAGGAGGCAGCGAAGGAGCCCGTGGTGGCGCGCCTGCTCGATATCGCCCAGAAGATCGAGGGCCTTTACCGCCACGCCTCGACGCACGCCGCCGGCATCGTCATCGGCGACCGGCCGCTCTCGAAGCTGGTCCCGATGTATCGCGACCCGCGCTCCGATATGCCGGTCACCCAGTTCAACATGAAATGGGTCGAGCAGGCCGGCCTCGTAAAGTTCGACTTCCTCGGCCTGAAAACGCTGACGGTACTGAAGGTTGCGGTCGATTTCGTGGCCAAGCGCGGCATCAAGGTGGACCTCGCCGCGATACCGCTCGATGACAAGAAAACCTACGAGATGCTCTCTCGCGGCGAAACGGTCGGCGTCTTCCAGGTCGAAAGTGCCGGCATGCGCAAGGCCCTGATTGGCATGAAGCCGGACTGCATCGAGGATATCATCGCCCTCGTCGCCCTTTATCGCCCGGGCCCGATGGAAAACATCCCGACCTACAATGCCCGCAAGCATGGGGAAGAAGAGGTCGAGTCGATCCATCCGATGATCGATCACCTGCTCAAGGAGACACAGGGCGTCATCGTCTATCAGGAACAGGTGATGCAGATCGCCCAGGTCCTGTCCGGCTATTCGCTCGGCGAA
The DNA here is from genome assembly GCF_000419765.1 of Rhizobium mongolense USDA 1844. Lineage (GTDB taxonomy): Bacteria > Pseudomonadota > Alphaproteobacteria > Rhizobiales > Rhizobiaceae > Rhizobium > Rhizobium mongolense. The sequence continues at coordinate 358,001 of NZ_ATTQ01000005.1, forward strand.
GCCGATCTTCTGCGCCGCGCCATGGGCAAGAAGATCAAGGCAGAAATGGACCAGCAGCGCGAACGCTTCGTCGACGGTGCCATCAGCAACGGCGTGTCGAAGCCGCAAGCCGACAACATCTTCGAACTGCTGGCAAAGTTCGCAAACTACGGCTTCAACAAGTCGCATGCCGCCGCCTACGCGATCGTCTCTTATCAGACGGCCTACATGAAAGCGCATTACCCGGTCGAGTTCCTGGCCGCGTCGATGACGCTCGATATGTCGAACACCGATAAGGTCAACGATTTCCGGCAGGATGCCAAGCGCCTCGGCATCGAGGTCATCGCACCCTCGGTTCAAAGCTCGTTCCGCCAATTTGAAACCGGCGACAGCCGCATTTATTACGCATTGGCGGCGCTGAAGGGCGTCGGCGAAAATGCCGTCGATCACATCGTCGAGGTTCGCGGTGACAAGCCTTTTGCCAGCATCGAGGATTTCTGCCTGCGTATCGATCCGCGCCAGGTCAACCGACGCGTGCTGGAAAGCCTGATCTATGCCGGCGCCTTCGATTGCTTCGGCCAGGATCGCGCCCAGCTCGCAGCCGGCCTTGATCGCATTCTGGGCTATGCCCAGCGCGCGCAGGAAAATAAGCTGAGCGGCCAGTCGGATATCTTCGGCGGCGCGCTGTTGTCCGGGCCGGAGAAAATCGCGCTGCCGCCGTTTTCGCCCTGGCTCGCTTCCGAGCGGCTGCTCAAGGAGTTCCAGGTGCTGGGCTTCTACCTGACGGCGCACCCGCTCGACAGCTACAACAACATCCTGCAGAAGATGCGGGTCCAGACCTTTGCGGAATTCTCCGCGGCCGTGAAGCAGGGCGCAACCAATGCCCGGCTTGCCGGAACTGTCATTTCGAAGCAGGAGCGAAAGACGCGCACCGGCAACAAGATGGGCATCATCGTATTTTCGGATTCGTCCGGACAGTTCGAAGCTGTGCTGTTCTCCGAAATGCTGAGCCAGTATCGCGACGTGCTGGAACCCGGGAAGTCCTTTGTGCTAACCGCCACCGGCGAGGAGCGGCCGGAAGGCGTCGGTTTGCGCTTGCAGACGATCCAGTCGCTCGAGGAAAAGTCGCTGCAGATGCAGAAGTCGCTGCGCGTTTATGTCCGCGATTCCGGACCTCTGCGCGCCGTTGCGGCCCACCTGAACGCCAAGGGCGACGGCCTGGTTTCCTTCATCGTCATCAAGGAGGACGGCAAGCGCGAGGTCGAGGTCGAGCTGCCGCAAAAATACCGCATCACACCGGAAATTGCCGCCGCCTTGCGCGCCGCCCCCGGCATCGTCGATGTCGAGCTTGTCTAGGTCAGGAACTGCCTGAACCAGAATCACGGAACGCCCGTTCCTGAAGAAAGGCTTGGGTGATCTGCTCCCCTAGCCGTGCCATCTCGCCGGCGGGAATCTGCAGCACGCCATGCTCGGCCATGAGCGCGTGGTACTGTTGCGCTTCGAGGGGTACGCCTGCGGGCAGTGGAACCACATGGAAATGGAGGTGGCTGTTGGCTTGCTGGCTGCCGAGTGAAAGAACGTAGATTCTTTCAGCCTCGAATGCTTTTTTCAGTGCCCGAGACAAGAGGTGTACATGCCCTTGCAATCGCAGGTATTCTTCGGTCGAGAGATCTTGAGCCAAGTCTTGGCGGTGTTTCTTTGGTGACACCAAACAGTATCCGGGCAGCGTTGGATACTTGCTGAGAAAGATGATCGTCTCCTCATCCTCGAAAATGCGATGATGGAAGAACGCAGGATCTCCGCTCACCAGCCCGCAGATAAAACAGGGTCTTGTCGCTATATCGCCCAGGTAGGCATCGAGATTGAATGGCTGGCGTTTGCTCATGGTGAACATCATCAGGACCACGCGCATAAATCAAGATTTCTTGCGCTGCCTTTCAACTAAGAGCGAAGGTTGTTTTGAGCGCCTTAGCCGCATGTTGCGTGTGGTCTCTGCGATCAATGAAGTTGCGCGCCCGAGGGATTGGGTCACGCAGATACTGATCGGGACCCAGCATCTTGCGTTGATTTAGCTCGGCCGTGCTGAGCGGATCGAAATCGACTCCCTCGATCGCGCAGCCCCACCCGGGATTGCGAGATGCCCACCCCTTCCGATGGTGTTCCAGAAGCTGTTCGCGCCCGCAATAGCCGTGATGATCGAAGGCGATGATGCCGTTCGTCACATACATATGACCTCCTGCAAAACCCTCGTTCGGAATAATCCGCTCAGCATGGAAGCCTTCGAGCGGCGGACGCTGAAGGAAGACACCGGCGAGGATGTGGCAGGCGCCATAGCCAAAGAAGATACGGTCAGGCAGCGCCCACCGCTTTTCAGGATTTTTCTTGATGCCGTGTTTTAGGACATACATGCGTGAGCATTTCCATTTTCGATCAGGCCCACCGCTTGGTTGTTCGATCGTTCAGAATGAATCGCTCTATCATGCAACCAGTATTTCATTGATTGCGACGAGCTTGCAATTAGAAGCTATGCGCCAGGCCTGCGAAATCGGAACCAACTGCAAAAGGGCTCCCGGTACGACGGCCGTGCCGCCTGCCGTCGATGGCTTTGCGCTCTAGCGCGTAATTGTGATGAAATCCGTGCCGGCGCCGGTTTCTGGGCCGATCCCGGTGTCGGAAATCGTCAGCGTCGAGCCCGCCGCCAGCATGCCGCCGATCCGGCGGCGTATTTCGTCGGGTATCGTGATGCGGTCGAGCGCGTTGGCGATCGGCGTGCCGGTTACGATCGAACTCTCGTTGGCGACGATCCCGAGCCGCTTCATTGCCTGCCTGGAAAGATCGTTCTTGAGCGTCACGCCGAGCCAGTCGGCCTTGCCGTTTTTGGCGTCGACGGCGTGCAGCGCGAAGAAATGCGTGCCAAGTGCCTGCCGTGGGTTGTCGATCGTCAGCGGCGCCTCGAAGACCGGCATGAAATCCTGCCGGACCATGATGATGCCGTTCGGCGGCTCGCCTTTGCCCGCCGCAGCGTAAACTTCCCTAAGGAGAGTTTCGCTGACGAGCGCTTTGTCACCTTTGAATTGCGCCGGCCGCAGCGCCTTGAAGGTGTTGATGGCCTGAATGGTGGCCGTGCCGACAAGGCCGTCGGGTGTGCCCGTCGAAAAGCCCAGCTGGTTGAGATAGGTCTGGATATCGATGACCGTCTCGCGCTCGGTGCGCCGGGTGATGAGAATGCGGATCGGATCGGTGTTTTCCGGTGCCGCGACCTGCGCGACAGGCGATGGCGCGGCGCTGTTCATCGCCAACTGAACAGGCTCTCCGCGGTTTTCGCCGATCGCCGGGCGCAGTTCCGCATCCGAAAGCAGCAGTGGCGGTTCCGGCAGATCGGGACGGAAGAGATTTGGATGCGCGATCGGCTCGGGCGCCACTTCGGCATCGCTTATGATGACCGGCACGCTGAGATCCGTTATCCTGTAGAGTTGCTTGGCAAAGGCGGGGGGCATGCGCACGCAGCCGTGGGAGGCCGGATAGCGCGGCACGGAATTCGATTCATGAAGTGCGATGCCAGACCAGGTCAGTCGCTGCATCCATGGCATCGGAGCTGCGGAGTAGAGGTTGGACTCGTGGTATTTCTTCTTTTCGAGAACGGAAAAGATGCCGTTCGGTGTCGTGTGACCTGCCTTGCCGGTCGAGACTTTCGAGGTCGCGATCACTTCTGTGCCGTCATAGACGACAAGCGACTGCTTGTCCTTGGAAACGAAGATTTGCAGGGTAGGGGCATCCACTGCAAAGGCCGGGTGATTGACGAGTGCGGTCGCCGACAGCAAGCCGAGGCCGAAAACAAAACGCGAGAACATGTGAGCCAACCAATACGCAATACTTGTCCGGCATGTTACGGCACGATGCTTAAGGAAGGCTTGAGCATTCGTCGTTGGATCGGCGCTCACGCAATGGTGATCTTTGGGTAGCACAGCCGTGTACTTGCGATTGCCCGATTATCCGTCGCGTTTGCCGCTGCCGAAGGTATAGCCGGTCTCCACGGTCTTCTTGCCGAATTTCTCGCGCAGCTTGTCCATCGCGGTTTCCGCCGCCGCGCGCCGCGTGGATTGCTGGTCGATGAGGTCCGGCGGGTCAGCCCGCGCCGGGTCGCAAAGGTCGGTGACGCCGATGCCGATCAGGCGGAATTTCGTGCCGTCCGTTTCTTTCTGCAGAAGCTCGATGCCGGTCCGGAAAATCCTGTCGGCAAGCTGCGTCGGGTCTTCCAGCTTCCGGTTGCGCGTGCGGGACTTGAAGTCCGCCGTCTTCATCTTCAAGACGACGGTATTCCCGGCGATGCCGCTCTTCTTCAGCCGCCAGGAGACCTTCTCGGAGAGACCGCGCAGGATCGGCACCAGCTCGTCATAGCGTGAAATATCGTCGAAGAAGGTGGTCTCCGAGGAGACGCTCTTTGCCGGATCGTTGAGGTGAACCTCGCGGTCGTCGATGCCGCGCGAAAGGCGCGCAAGCCTCTGGCCGATACTGCCGTAGCGGCGCATCAGGTCCGTTTCCTCCATCGTCTGCAATTGCCCGATTGTGCGGATGCCGTCCGCTTCGAGCGTTGCCGCGAGAGCCTTGCCCACGCCCCAGATCGTCGTCACCGGGCGCGGCGCCAGAAACTCGACCGCTTCTTCGCGGCCGATGACGGAGAAGCCGCGCGGCTTCTGCATGTCTGAGGCCACCTTGGCGAGGAACTTGCAGTAGGACAGCCCGACGGAAACCGTGATACCGATCTCCTTTTCCACTCGGCGGGCGAATTTCGCGAGCGTGCGGGCCGGCGGGTCATGGTGCAGGCGCTGGGTGCCGCCGAGTTCGAGGAATGCCTCATCGATCGAAAGCGGCTGCACCAGTGGCGTCAGCTCCTGCATCATGGTGCGGACCTCGCGGCCGACCTTGACGTATTTGTCCATATCGGGACGGATGACGACCGCCTGCGGGCATGCCTCCAGCGCCTTGAACATCGGCATGGCGGAGCGAACACCGTGGATGCGGGCGATGTAGCAGGCGGTGGACACGACGCCGCGCTTGCCGCCGCCGATGATGACCGGCTTGTCGGCGAGCTCTGGATTGTCGCGCTTTTCCACCGCCGCATAGAACGCGTCGCAATCAATATGTGCGAGGGTCAGATCATAGAGTTCCTTGTGCCGTACGAGGCGCGGGCTGCCACAGGCCATGCAGCGGCGTGCCTCGCCCTTCTGCTCGGCAAGGCAGTCTCGACAGAAGCCGGGTGTCTTGTCAGGGGTGGGCGTCATCGGGGCGAGAACAAAGATTGAACATTGTGAGACTACGCCTTAAACTTCCGAGTCTCAAGAGACAGGAGAGGTTTGGCTTTGGATATCGATCTGCGTTTTGAGCCGGTGACGCCGGAGCGCTGGACGGATTTCGAGACGCTCTTCGGCCCGCGCGGTGCCTTCTGTGACTGCTGGTGCGTGGCTCTCAGATTGCCGCATGCAGTGCGCACCAAAATGCGGCCGGATGAGCGGAAAGGGTATATCAAAAACCGCATCGCCGCCGGTCCGCCGCCCGGCATTCTCGCCTATGCGGATGACCGGCCGGTCGCTTGGGTGCAGGTGGGACCGCGCCAAGATGTTGCCCAATTCAACTCGCCGCGCACGGTTTCCCGGCCGCTGGAGGAGGGCGATGTGCTGGACCCGTCGATCTGGGCTGTGAGCTGTTTCTTTCTTTCGCTGCCACTGCGTGGCAAAGGTCTCAGTCATCGCCTGCTGCAGGGCGCGATCGATCACGCGCGGCAAAACGGCGCGCGCTGTCTCGAAGGCTGTCCCATCGACCATACGAAGCAGTCGAAGTCGGTCACGCTCTGCATCGGCTCGACCGCGATCTTCGATGCGGCGGGCTTCGAGCCGGTGGCACGGCGAAAGGAGGGGCGGCCGCTCATGCGGTTGGATTTGCTGCAGTGAGGCTCCGAGCCGCGTCGGCTTCAGTGAAATGACTACCGATCAGCGATGCAGCCTCGTTCCAGTCGTGAATCCGCTGAATGTCGTCCATGGCCGCAGGTGCGAAACGGTGAATTTCGGAGACCGGCATCAGATGCAGCAGAAGGCAGTTATCGACATGTTCGCGCACCGAATGAAGATTGACCGCCATGTCGTCGATGAAAGCGACGGGCAGGGGGCGCACGCCATGCAGCGCCTTGACGACCGGCCCTTTCGGCTGACGGGTCGCAAGCAGCGGGTAGGGGAGGCTGAAGCGGTCGAGCAACCGCCGCCGTTGATCCGCATAGACCGGCGGCATTGCGGTCAGGAAAACGATATCGGCAGTGGCGGAGAGCCTGCCGAGCGTCTCCGCAGCCAGCGAAAGCGGCAGCTGCCACTCCTCCTGCCGTTCGAAGAAGGTTTCGATCAGCCGGCTGACATGGATAACCTCGAGCGCAACCCCATCTTTAGAAACGATATTGCCATGAAGATGAAAGGAACGCGGCAAAAGCTCATGCCCTTCGCTGAGAAGAAACCGCTGAAAGGGATCGATGAACTGCAGCACGACGTCGTCGACGTCGCAGACGATCAGCGGCCGGTCGCCGAGCCGCACATGCGAGATGTCGAAGGTCCCGGTCTCCATTGCGCTCAGTATTCTCCGGAATCGAGGCCGGGAGAGGAGAAATGCCGCCATACGGCAGCAAGCGTATCGGGCATCGTGCCGGTCGCCTCGCAGAAGGCCACCGCCGTGGGCTCATGGTTCATCAGGAAATCCAGCATGCCGGCAAGGAAGCCAGGATCGTGGACGGCGTTGCGGACCTGGGCAGGCTCCACACCCGTCAGCGCCAGAAAACGCGAGAACATGTCGGGTTCGTTCGCCAGCCAGCTGAGAACGGCAATCGCCGTTTCCTGGGGGTCTGCGGCTAATTGTTTGGAAGTCTTGAAGTTGCTTTGCATTTCGCTGGGTAAGTTACCTTTTCTTCAACCAAATACCGGTAGTTTACCACTATCGGTTTCCTGGATTCGTGTGCGCAGTCTTCTGTCACGGCGCGATCGGCTGCAGGGACGAGACGTAGGGACAAGCGTGCCATGCCCAAACAGGTGATGATTGTAGAAGATAACGAGCTCAACATGAAGCTCTTTCGCGACCTGATCGAGGCGTCCGGCTATACGACAATTCAGACCCGAAACGGGATGGAAGCGCTTGATCTTGCTCGAAAATACAAGCCGGACCTGATCCTTATGGATATCCAGCTTCCGGAGGTTTCCGGCCTGGAGGTTACCAAATGGCTGAAGGAAGACGACGAACTGCATGTCATCCCGGTGATTGCGGTGACGGCCTTTGCAATGAAGGGCGACGAGGAGCGTATCCGCCAGGGCGGCTGCGAAGCCTATGTCTCCAAGCCCATCTCGGTTCCGAAGTTCATAGAAACGATCAAGACCTATCTCGGTGATGCCTAGCGCATCTGAAAGACGTTTATGACTGCGCGCATATTGGTGGTTGATGATATTCCGGCGAATGTGAAGCTGCTCGAAGCGCGGCTTCTCGCGGAATATTTCGACGTGCTGACGGCGGCGGACGGCTATCAGGCACTGGCGATCTGCGAGCGCAACCAGGTCGATCTCATCCTGCTCGATGTGATGATGCCGGGACTTGACGGCTTCGAGGTCTGCGCGCGTCTTAAGGCGAGCGCGAAGACCTCGCATATTCCCGTCGTGATGGTGACGGCGCTGGACCAGCCGGCTGACCGCGTGCGCGGCTTGAAGGCGGGCGCGGATGATTTCTTGACCAAGCCGGTCAACGACCTGCAGCTCATCTCCCGCGTGAAGAGCCTTCTGCGCCTGAAGACGCTGAGCGATGAACTGCGCATCCGCGCCGAAACGGCCGAGACGATGGGGATCGACGATCTGCTCCGTGCCGGCGAAGGGCGCTCGGAAGAGGCCGGACAGATTCTATTGGTCGACAGCCGCGCCAATTCGCAGGAGCGTATCATCAAGGCGCTGAAGCCGATCGCCGATGTGACGGCCATCTCCGACCCGCAGGCAGCCCTGTTCGAAGCTGCTGAGAATGCTTTCGAACTCGTGATCGTCAATGCCAATTTCGACGATTACGATCCCCTGCGGCTCTGCTCGCAATTCCGCTCGCTGGAGCGTACCCGTTTTCTGCCGATCCTGATCATAACGGAGCAGGGCGCTGACGACATGGTCATCCGGGCGCTCGATCTCGGCGTCAACGACTACATCGTCCGTCCGGTCGATACGAACGAACTCGTCGCCCGCGGCCTGACGCAGATTCGCCGCAAGCGCTTCAACGACCGCCTGCGCGCCAGCGTCAAGCAGACCATCGAGCTTGCCGTCACCGATCCGCTGACGGGTCTCAACAACCGCCGTTACCTCGACAATCATCTCAAGGTTCTCTTCAACCGCTCGATGGCCCGGGGGCGGCCACTATCCGTACTGATCACCGACATCGACCGTTTCAAGCAGGTGAACGACACGCACGGCCATGATGCCGGCGACGAAGTGCTCAAGGAATTTGCCAACCGCATCCGCTCGACCGTGCGCGGCGCCGATCTCGCCTGCCGCTATGGCGGCGAGGAGTTCGTCGTGGTGATGCCGGATACATCGCCTGAGGTGGCTGCCGCGGTTGCCGAGCGTCTGCGGGCCTCCGTCGAAAGCATTCCTTTTGGGTTGAAAACGGCAGGGCAGGAGCTGAAAGTCACCGCTTCCTTCGGTATCTCTTCGCGCCTATCCTCGGTCATCACGCCGGACCAGCTTATGAAGCAGGCCGATCTTGCTCTTTATGAAGCAAAGAACACCGGCAGGAACCGCGTCGTTGCTGCTGCAGCCTGACGGCAATACTGTCTCAGGACCGGTGCAGGACATCGTTTTCCACCGGAGAACGCCGAATATTACAAATTTGTAATCGTGGCTTTGGCAAAGGACACGCTTCTTTTGTGGAAAAGACGCGGAAATGGATCACAGCCTTCGGTGACCGTCTTAGGGTGCATCTGCTGCGGCGGGAAGAACAAAGGGGCTCTGTTAAAGAATACACGGATAGCGGCAGGCCGCTACGCGGGCAGTGCTATTTCCCGAACGGAAATGTTGCGACCTTACGTAACGTCAACATGCGGCAAAGTTACTGCTATGTGCCTATTGGTTTCTTTGCAAAGCTGGTTCATTTCCTGAGGGCCTAAGTCGTTAGGCTGATCTCCACCTGCCCCAAAATTGGACTTTTAACCATAGGAGCAGGCAGGAATTTCTCATCATTAAGAATTTGTTGATTTTCTTTCATTTATGCGCAAATTATTGGCTCATAAGAGAAAAGCACTCCCTGTTGAGGAGTCTGCATACCCCATGATGCTCAGGTCCGCCGCATCTCCTGGGTCGTGGGGTCCGGTCGGCTAGCTCGCAACTTTTCGCGGTTCCTCGTGCCGCCTTGCCTGCTGGCCGACCCCCTTTGCCGGAAAAACGCCGTCTTTCCCATCACGGAGAAAGACGGCGTTTTTGTTTGCGCTGACAGTGGCAAAACACAATCCAGGAATGAAAAAAGCGCGCAGCCAGACGGCGCGCGCTTTTTAAACAACCTGAGATCAAGATTTACTTGATCTTGGTTTCCTTGAACTCGACGTGCTTCTTAGCGACCGGGTCATACTTGGTCTTCGTCATCTTGTCCGTCATCGTACGGCTGTTCTTCGTCGTGACGTAGAAGAAACCGGTGTCGGCCGTCGACAGCAGCTTTATCTTGATTGTGGTAGCCTTGGCCATGGTTGTCCTGCCTTTACGAAAATGAAAGCCGTGGAAAGCCGGATGGGCTCCACGGCAAATTCTGGCGCGAAACTACGAATCCGGCCCGAAAAGTCAAGCCCGCTTTCGGAGGAAAAGCAGTCTTATGCCCGCCAGCAAGGCATAAAGCCCGAAGAAACAGGCAATCGCATATGCAAAACCATTGTTTCCGGCAACGTCGATAGCAACTCCGATTGCCTGCGGGCCGGCAACGGTGCCGACGGCATAACAGAAGACGAAGGCGGCATTCGCCGCTGCAAGATCTGAACCTGTCAGCCGGGAACCGAGGTGGCTGAGGCCGACGGTGTAGAGGCCGGCAACGCAACCGCCCCAGAAAAGCAGGACCCCTGCCATCATGATCCAGCTGTGGGACAGCAGCGGAAGCATCAGCGAGCCGATAAGGCCCATGAAGGCCATGGCGGCAAGCAGTGGGCGCTTGTCGGCAATCCGGTCGGAGAGCATTCCGACCGGAATTTGAAAGATCACATTGCCGATACCCATCACCGTCAGCAGCAGTGCCGCCTGCGATTCGGTGAAGTTCGCGCGGATTGCATAGATCGGGAACAGTGAAAGGCCGCCCGCCTCGACCGCGCCGAAAATGAAGACTGCGGCCGTTGCCGTCGGGACCAGGAAGACGTAGCGCATGAAGTGCAGCTCCGGCTTCTCTTCTAGGATCGGGCTTTCGTGTCGCGCGATAAAGATCGGAATGGCCGCAAGCAGGATCGCGGCTGCGCCAACAAGAAACGGCAGTATGCCGTCGCTGCCGAGAATCGAGAAGAGCAGGGGGCCCGCTGCGAAACCGAGCGATAGCACTGTCGCGTAGATGCCAAGCACGAAGCCTCGTTTCGTAGGCGGTGAGGCGGCATTGATCCAGAACTCGGACAGGATGAACAGTGTCGTCGTCGCGCCGTGGAATGCAAAGCGCAAAGGAAACCAAAGCCAGAAATTCTCGGCGTAGTAAAATCCGAGCGAGCTGAGCGCCGAAATCACCACCGCCCAGAGCATTGTCGGGGCGACCCCGTACTTATGCGCGAGCTTTGTGGTGATCGGGGCGGCAGCCATGGCGGCGATGCCCGCCATGGCTGTATTCAGGCCGATGAGCGTTGAGGGGATACCGCGCTTTTCCAGGATGATACTGAGAAGCGGAAGTCCGAGGCCGATCGCGATGCCGACAGCGGAAATCGACGAGACGGCGGCAACCAGCGACGGCCAATGGATTTCCTCGACATCGCCCGGTGTGCCGTTTCTCGGCTGAGACATGAATCCATCCTTGAATGACTGAAACGAATCGCCCGTTTTGTGGCACATAGAAAGGCACACGCGTGCCAAATCCAAGTGACGGGCTGTGCTTTACGGAAAGTCCGGTGCCGATGGCAATAGATCAAATAATCCAGCTCGTGTTCACTCAGGACTGGCGCTGCAATCCTGCAGCGCCGGCGAGCGTTGCCCACTACACGCGAATTATGTCTGGACGGTGAAGGTGCAGGACTGCTTACGATGAGCGCCTGCGGCCGGGAATATCGTAGTCGTCGTGATCGTCGTTCTGGTCGCCGAAACCATGCAGGCGAAGCGCCCATTGCAGGCCGATCACGCCGCCCTTGATCGGCTGGATCGAGACGAGGGCGGTCAGAACGGTGATGGGAGCCCAGATCGCCAGCGTCAGCCAGAGCGGCAGCGGCCAGATCATGTCGGTCATCATGTAGCCGCCGACCACGACGTGGCCGAGAACGAGGATGACGAGATAGGGCGGCAGGTCATCGGAGCGCTGATGGTGCATGGCCTCGCCGCAGGCGGCGCAATGGTCGACGGGCTTCAGAAAAGCCCTGAAAAGCTTGCCGCTGCCGCAATGCGGACAACGGTTCAGCATGCCGCGCATGATGGAGCGGCCGAGCGGACGCTCGGTCTTTCCTGCGTCCCCATAGCGGACCGGCTGTTCGGTGGAGGCAGTGGTCATGGTCGTTCCTTTTCGAGCGTCCCTACACGCATGGAGCGCCGCAATCCGCCTCTTGGCGGAGAAGGGACGCTCCTTTCTTCAAATGCAGAGCATCCCGAAAAGGATGCCCTATAGCCGCCCCCTCGGCGGCCTTGTCCCGGCCATCTTGCGGGCCTGCCGGTTGTCACGGCGGCCTGCCTTGTGGAACGAGCGCACTGCCGTCGGCATGTTGCGTCCTTCGCTTATCATCTCGAAGCGAAGCGCGCCGGCGAGTGGGATCGCTTCGGCTAGCTTCACGGTGACATCGTCTCCGAGACGGTACCCCAGCCCGGTCCTCTCACCCGACAGTGCTTGATGCGCCTCATCGTAGATAAAGTAGTCCGTGCCGAGCGTAGATATAGGTACGAAGCCGTCGGCTCCATAGTCAGGGAGGGCGACAAATAGTCCCGATTTCGTGACGCCCGATACGCGCGCCTTGAACTCTTCCCCGACACGCGTGCTGAGATGATGGGCGACCAGCCGGTCGACCGTCTCGCGCTCCGCGGCCATTGCACGGCGCTCGAAGGTGGAGATTTCAGCGGCGATGTCGTCGAGCGCGGCTTCTTCCTCCGGTGTGATGCCGCCTTCGCCGAGACCGAGCGAGCCGACCAGCGCACGATGAACGATCAGGTCCGCATAGCGGCGGATCGGTGAGGTGAAATGCGCATATTTCATCAGGTTCAGCCCGAAATGGCCGATATTTTCCGGGCTGTAGATCGCCTGGCTCTGCGAGCGCAGGACCATCTCGTTGACCATCGTTTGATGCGGCGTGTTCTCGGCTTTTGCCAGGATGCCGTTGAAGCTGTTCGCCCGCACATTGCCGCCCTTGGCAAGCGAGATGCCGAGCGTTGCCAGAAATTCGCGCAGGATCTCCTGCTTGGCGAGCGTCGGGCCGTCGTGAATGCGATAGATCAGCACCTGACGCTTCTTCTCGAGCGTTTCGGCCGCGCAGACATTGGCCTGGATCATCATTTCTTCGATGAGCTTGTGCGCGTCGAGCCTGGGCGGCACAACGACGCGGTCCACCGTGCCGTCCGGTTTCAGCAGGATCTTGCGCTCGGGCATATCGAGTTCGAGCGGCTGGCGCCTGTCACGGCCGCGCCTTATCACTTCGTAGGCGTGCCAGAGCGGTTTCAGTATCGGTTCCAGCATCGGCCCGGTCTTGTCGTCTGGCTTGCCGTCGATCGCCGCCTGCGCGTTGCTGTAAGAAAGCTTCGCCGCACTTTTCATCATGATGCGGTGGAACGTATGCCCGGCCTTCCGGCCCTCCTTCGAAAAGACCATGCGCACGGCAAGCGCCGGTCGGTCGACGCCTTCTTTCAGCGAGCAGAGATCGTTGGAGATGCGCTCCGGCAGCATCGGCACGACGCGATCGGGGAAATAGACCGAATTGCCGCGCTTCAGCGCTTCGCGGTCGAGTGCCGAATTGGATCTCACATAGTAGGAGACATCGGCGATCGCCACGGTGATGATCACGCCGCCCGGGTTGTCGGGGGAGGGATCCGGTTCGGCATAGACCGCGTCGTCGTGATCCTTCGCATCGGCGGGGTCGATGGTGATCAGCGGCACGTCGCGCCAATCCTCGCGATGCGACATCGTCGCGGGCCTGGCCGCATCGGCTTCGTCGATCACCGGCTGCGGGAAGACATGCGGAATGCCGTGCGCGTGGATCGCGATCATCGAGATCGCCTTTTCCGAGGCGACGGAACCGACGACCGACAGCACCTTTGCACGCGGCAGGCCGAAGCGTCCGAGGCGCGCGATCTCGACTTCGACGAGGTCGCCGTCCTTGGCGTCGCCGGTATAGTCCGGATCGATCAGCATTTCTTCGCCGCGCCGTTCGATCGGCAGCAGCCGCCCAGCGCCGCCGGGGGCGGTGCGGAAAACACCCATGGTCGCGCCGCGGCGCTTGTCGATGATCTTTATGATGCGCGCGGTATAAGCCGGTCCGCCACGGTCAGCGGCCGGGAAAATCTTCGCCACGACGCGGTCGCCCATTCCGGCAACGGGTGCCTTGCCCTTCCCCTGACGGCCGGCAGGCGACGTCTGGCGGATCGCGACTGCAGGCGCAACGCCTTGATCCTCCGGCCATTCCGCCGGCCGGCCGATCAGTTCGCCGTCCTTATCGCGTGTGGTAATGTCGAGAACGGTCACAGGCGGCAGTGCGCCCGGCCGGATCAGCGACTTCCGTGTCTTCTGCAGCATGCCTTCCTGTTCGAGGTCCCGCAGCATGTGCTTGAGTTCGACGCGGCTGTCGCCCTTGAGGCCGAAGGCCTTGGCGAGCTCGCGTTTGGACGCCTTTTGCGGATGTTCGGCGATGAAGCGCAAAATGACTTCGCGCGACGGCAATGCGCCGTGCACGATGTTCAGCGGTTCGACGGGAGCGGCATCGCGGCTCGCGCGGCCGATCTTCCCCGGGCGCTTGCCCATGGTCTTCGTTCTTTCGCGCGGATTCCTACTCACTCTCAGCTCTTCTTCGTTTTCGCGGGCGCTTTCGCTTTCGCAGCGGCTTTAGCCTTGGGCTTGGCGGCGCTTTTCGTCGCCTTGCCTTCGGAAGCGGCAGCCTTTGCCTTCGGTTTTGCTCTGCCCTTGGCCGCCGGCGCCTTGCTGGCCTTGGCAGCGATCAGCGCCAGCGCCTCCTCGACCGTGATTGCCTGCGGATCCTTGCCCCTTGGCAGCGTGGCGTTCACCTTGCCCCAGCTCACATAGGGACCATACTTGCCGTCACGAACGGTGATCGCGCCGCCATCCGGATGCTCGCCCAACTCCTTGAGCGCCGCCGGTGTTCCACGTCCGCGGCCGCCCGGGGCCTTGTTCGCCTTCTCGGCAATCAGCGTTACCGCACGGTTGAGGCCGATCGAAAACACGTCCTCGACGCTTTCCAGATTGGCATAGCCGCCGTCATGCAGCAGGAATGGCCCGTAGCGCCCGATACCGGAGGAGATCATCTTGCCGGTTTCCGGATGCTTGCCGATGTCGCGCGGCAGCGAGATCAGCGCCATCGCCTTTTCGTAGTCGATGTTTTCCGGCTTCCAGCCCTTCGGCAGCGAAGCGCGCTTGGCGTCCTTGCCGTCGCCGCGCTGGATGTAAGGACCGAAGCGGCCGGAGCGCAGCGTCAGCTCCTCGCCGGTCACCGGATCGGTGCCGAGGTTCTTCGGTTCGTTTTGTGCCCCACCTTCGGCTTCTGCGCCGTTTTCGGAGGTGAGCTGGCGGGTGTAGTTGCATTCCGGATAGTTCGAGCAGCCGACGAAGGCGCCGTATTTTCCGAGCTTCAGCGACAGGTTGCCGGTACCGCAGACCTGGCAGATGCGCGGATCGCTCCCGTCCTCCCGCTTCGGGAAGACGAGCGGCGCCAGCTGTTCGTTCAGCGAGTCGAGCACATTGGTGACGCGCAGTTCCTTTGTATCCTCGATCTGAGAGAAGAAATCCTTCCAGAAATCGCGAAGCACCTGTTTCCAGTTGAGCTCGCCCGCCGAGATCCGGTCGAGCTTCTCTTCCAGGTCGGCGGTGAAATCGTATTCGACATATTTGGTGAAGAAGCTCTCGAGGAACGCCGTCACCAGCCGTCCTTTGGAATGGGGGATCAGCTTGCGCTTGTCGATCGTCACATATTCGCGGTCGCGAAGCGTTGCGAGCGTCGCGGCATAGGTGGAGGGACGGCCGATGCCGAGCTCTTCCATCTTCTTGATCAGCGTCGCTTCCGAATAGCGCGGCGGCGGTTCGGTGAAATGCTGCGTCGAGTTGATTTTCTGCTTTGCGAGGTTCTCGCGCGCATTGATCTCCGGCAGGCGGCCGCCTTCGTCGCCTTCGTCGCTCTGTTCGCCGTCTTCCTTCTGGTCGGTGTAAGCCGCAATGAAGCCGTCAAACCGGATGACGGATCCGACGGCGCGCAGGCCGGCCTTCTGGCCATTGTTGTCAGCAGTGATTTCGGCCGTCGTGCGCTCGATTTCGGCTGAGGCCATCTGGCTCGCGATGCCGCGCTTCCAGATCAGGTCGTAGAGCTTGATCTGATCGGCATCGAGGAATTTCCGCACGCGGTCAGGCGAACGGTAAAAATCCGTCGGACGGATTGCTTCGTGCGCTTCCTGGGCGTTCTTCGCCTTGGTGGAATAGAAACGGGCCTTCTCCGGCATGTAGCGCTCGCCGAACTGATCGACGATGGCGCGCCGCGCCGCATCGATCGCTTCGGGTGCCATCTGCACGCCATCGGTACGCATATAAGTGATGAGACCGACCGTCTCGCCTCCGATATCAACACCCTCATACAGTCTCTGGGCGATCTGCATCGTGCGTGATGCAGAGAAACCAAGCTTGGAGGAGGCCGCCTGCTGCAGCGTCGAAGTCGTGAACGGCGGTCCCGGGTTTCGCTTGACGGGCCTTGCCTCGACGCTGTCGACGACATAGGCCGCACCGTCGAGCAGGGATTTCAGCTTGCTGGCGTCTTCGCCATTGGAGATCGATCGCGCCTGCAACCGTTTGCCATTGGCTGCAACCAGCTTGGCCTCGAATTCATCCCCGCGCGGCGTCTTCAGGAGGGCCGAGATGTTCCAGTATTCTTCCGAGATGAAGCGCTCGATCTCGGTTTCGCGGTCGCAGACGAGACGCAGCGCGACCGATTGCACGCGGCCGGCCGAACGGGCGCCCGGCAATTTGCGCCATAGTACCGGCGAGAGATTGAAGCCGACGAGGTAATCGAGCGCGCGGCGTGCGAGATAGGCATCGACGAGCGGTACGTCGATGTCCCGGGGCTCGGCCATCGCGTCCAGAACCGCCTTCTTGGTGATGGCGTTGAAGACGACGCGCTTCACCGACTTGCCGTTCAGCACGCGCTTCTTGTTCAGGACGTCGAGCACGTGCCAGGAGATCGCTTCGCCCTCGCGATCCGGGTCGGTTGCGAGGATGAGCCCGTCGGAAGACTTCACCGCATCTGCGATATCCTTCATGCGCTTGGCCGAGGCGCTGTCGACCTCCCAAAGCATTTCGAAGTCCTGGTCAGGAAGAACAGAGCCGTCCTTGGCAGGCAGATCGCGCACATGGCCGAAGGAGGCGAGCACCTTGTATCCGGAGCCCAGATACTTGTTGATCGTCTTGGCCTTGGCAGGCGATTCCACCACTACAACATTCATCATGATTCTCTAAAAAGCTACCGCGCCCGGCGAGGAGAAGAGCGTAATACTTGCCGCTCGAAGATTACCGGCCCTCCGACATGGACAGGGAAATCGTTCCGGTCAAGGGGTTTGCTGAATTTTAGGTGTTACAACGTAATACAACCAAAGAGAGATTAAGAACGCATTGCAAGTCAAGGTGCTAGGGTTATCGTTTTTTCAAGTGCGGCCAGGGCTCCCTGCAAGGCAGCGGTCCGCAAAGTCTGATCGAGATGGCCTATTGTCGAGGCCGGCGAGTTTCACAACCGCATGTAGGAAGCTCAATCGCTGTCGCAAGGGAGATGAGGCAGCCGGGATGCCGGTTGCCGCGTCCATCTTATCCCTTTGCCCCGATCTTGCTCTCCGTCCCACTCATGAGGCGGGAAATGTTGGCCTTGTGCTTGTAATAGGAGATGACCGACATCACGGCCATGACGGCTGCAATCTTCTCGGCCCCTAATATCCACAATGCAACCGGGATGAGAAGCATCGCAACCAGCGCCGACAACGAGGAGTAACGGGTCGTAAAGGCAACCGCGAGCCATACGGCGCCGAAAAGCAGAACCATGATCGGCGCGACGCCAAGCAGCGTGCCGATATAGGTGGCAACGCCTTTGCCGCCCTTGAAGCCGATCCAGACGGGGAAGAGGTGGCCGATGAAGGCAAAGAAGCCGGCAATGATGCCGGCTTCCTCACCAAGGAAATAACCGACGATCCAGGCTGCGGCCGACGCCTTCAATGCATCGAGCAACAGGGTCGCAGCCGCAAGCTTCTTGTTGCCGGTGCGCAGCACATTGGTCGCGCCGATATTGCCGGAGCCGATGCTGCGCACATCGCCGAGCCCCGCCGCCTGCGTCAGGATGAGACCGAACGGGATGGAGCCCAGCAGGTAGCCGATGACGGCCGCTGCGAACGCCAGCGGCAGTGTGATCTGCCAGGTCATCAAGTCAGAGATCATTTACTCCATCCCTTTCGTCCAATGGACTTACTCCTCACCTCAACCCTCTCCCCGCAAGCGGGGCGAGGGAACCTGCACAGCGCACCCTTTGCGAAGGACAAAACGCCGCCGCGAGTGACCTTCACCACGCCTGCGGGGAGAAGGCGCCCGGCGGGGCGGGAGGGACAACTCCCACTTTATTCCAATCCGTAAACCAGCTTGCCCGCGACATAGGTCGCGACAGCCCGTCCGCTGAAGCGCGCATCCTCGAAAGGCGTATTCTTCGAGCGCGAGAGAAGCATGTCTTCCGAGACAAGCCAAGGCTCGTCGAGATCGATCAGCGCGATATCGGCTTTGGCACCCGGCTTTAGCGTGCCGGCTTTCAGGCCGAAGATCTGCGCAGGGCGCGTCGACATCGCATCGATCAGCCGCATCAGACTCACCTGGCCGCTGTGGTAGAGGCGCAGGGCCGCTGCAAGCATCGTCTCAAGACCCACTGCGCCATCAGCCGCTTCGCCGAAAGGCAGGCGTTTGGTATCGACATCCTGCGGATCATGCGAAGAAACGATGATGTCGATTGCGCCTCTCGCCAGCGCATCCACCATCGCCACGCGGTCGTCTTCGGAGCGCAGCGGCGGATAGAGTTTGAAGAAGGTACGGTATTCGCCGATGTCGTTTTCGTTAAGCGTCAGGTTATTGATCGAGATGCCGCAGGTCACCTTGGCGCCGCGGCTCTTTGCAAGCTCGATCGCCTCGACCGACTCCGGTACCGAGATCATCGCCGCATGATACGTGCCGCGCGTCAGCTGTGCGATGCGAAGATCTCGTTCAAGAGGAATGAGTTCCGCTTCCTTCGGAATGCCTCCGAGACCGAGCCAGCTGGCAAGCAATCCTTCATGCATGACGCCGGTGGCGCCGAGATATTTGTCTCGGGTCTCGCAGGAGATGACGGCGCCGAATTCCCGCGCATAGGTCATCACCCGCCGCAGCACCTGCGTGTCGTGAATGCTGGAACGGCCGTCTGTGAAGGCGACGGCGCCGGCTTCCATCAGCAGGCCGATCTCGGTCATCTCCTCGCCGGCCAGATGCTTGGTGATCGCCGCAGCCGGATAGATGTTGACGAGCGCCGTGTCCCGCGCCGTTTTCTTGACGAATTCGACCAGCGCGATGTCATCGATGACAGGATCGGTGTCTGGCATCATGATGATCGAGGTGACGCCTCCTGCGGCCGCCGCCCGGCTCGCCGAAGCGATCGTCTCGCGGTGTTCGGCGCCCGGCTCGCCGATATTGACGCATGCATCGACCAGGCCCGGCGCGGCGACGAGGCCGCTGCAGTCGCGAACCGTGGCCCCTTCCGGCGCCCCCTGGTTCTGCGCATCCTTTCCGGCTGCCGCAATCATGCCGTCCTTGACGATGATCATGCCGATCTCATCGAGATTGCGCGAAGGATCGATGATGCGAACATTCTTGAGAACGATCGAGTTCGTCATGCGCGCGGCCCCCGGTTCTGAGACACAAGCAAAGTCTCCATCACCGCCATGCGCACCGCGACCCCCATTTCCACCTGTTCGGCAATCACGCTCTGGGGTCCATCCGCCACTTCGGATGAGATTTCCACCCCGCGGTTCATCGGTCCCGGATGCATCACCAGCGCGTCGTCCTTGGCAGCTTTCAGAGTCTCCGCATCAAGCCCATAGAAATGGAAATATTCCCGCACCGAAGGCACGAAGGCGCCGGACATCCGCTCGCGCTGGAGGCGCAGCATCATAACCACATCGGCGTCCTTCAGCCCTTCCTTCATCGAGTGGAAGACCTCGACGCCCATCTCCGCGATGCCGGCCGGAAGCAGCGTCGCCGGTGCGACGACACGGACCCGCGCGCCCATGGCATTCAAAAGCAGGATGTTCGAGCGCGCAACCCGCGAATGGAGCACGTCGCCGCAGATGGCCACGATGATGCGCGACAGCCTGCCCTTGGCGCGGCGGATCGTCAGCGCGTCGAGAAGCGCTTGCGTCGGATGTTCGTGCTGTCCGTCGCCGGCATTGACCACCGAGCAGGAGACCTTTTGCGCCAGGAGTGCGGCGGCACCGGCGCTCGAATGGCGGATTACCAGCACGTCCGGCCGCATCGCATTCAGCGTCATCGCCGTATCGATCAGCGTCTCGCCTTTCTTCACCGAGGAATTGCCGACCGACATATTCATGACGTCGGCGCCGAGGCGCTTTCCGGCGAGTTCGAAGGAGGCTTGCGTCCGTGTCGAGGCTTCGAAGAAGAGGTTGATCTGTGTCAGGCCGCGAAGGGTCGATGTCTTCTTCTCGCGCTGCCGGCTGATCTTGACGGCCTCATCCGCCTTGTCGAGCAGGTAGGTGATATCCTGCTCCGTGAGGCCTTTTATGCCGATGAGGTGGCGGTGGGGAAAGAAGACCATGAACCTGCCTCTTGCTGTGTCACGCGCTCTATAATGAGTGGCGCGGTGAGGGGCAAGCATGTGCTGCGGACAAAGGCTTACGTCCCCATGCAATTTTGTCGTAAATCCGCTAGAGCTGAAGCGGAAAAGCTCGAACTTCCGCTTTCCCTTTGCCTGCCTCTTGCACTAGAAGCGACTCATGACATCCGCTGAAGAAAAACTCGCCGAGCTGAACCAGCCAAGTCTCTGGTCCGGCATCAATGCCTACCGGTCCGATCCGCTGATCGTCGACCTGACGGCTGCGCTGCCGCGCGGCACGCGCGAGGACCTGGAAAACATGGGCCGCTACGTGACCTCGCCGGAGGCGCAGGAGCTGGCGCGCATGGCAAACCAGGGCGCGCCGCAGCTTCGCACCCATGGCCCGCGCGGCGAGCGTCTGGATGTCGTCGAGTTTCACCCGGCATGGCACGCACTGATGCGCCGCTCGATGTCCGTCGGCCTGCATTCCTCAGTCTGGGATCCACAAGCCGATGCCGACGCCAAGGATCAGGCGCACAAGATCCGTGCGGCCCGCTTTTACCTGACTGCCCAGCTCGAATCCGGCCACCTTTGCCCGCTGACGATGACGAGCGCTTCGGTTGCAGCACTGTCCGCTTCGCCTGCCGTGCAGAAGGATTGGGCGCCGAAGATCCTCTCGCGCAAATATGATTCGTCGAACAAGCCCGCCATGCAGAAGTCTGCCGTGACAATCGGCATGGGCATGACCGAGAAGCAGGGCGGCACCGACGTCCGCTCCAACAAGAGCACGGCCGAAAAGGTCAGCGAAGGAATTTACCGCCTGTCGGGCCACAAATGGTTCATGTCGGCGCCGATGAGTGATGCCTTCATCATGCTGGCGCAGACGAAGGAAGGCATGGGCTGCTTCCTGGTTCCGCGCCTATTGGAAGACGGTTCGGCCAATGGCCTGCAATTCCAGCGCCTCAAGGACAAGGTCGGCAACCGCTCGAACGCCTCCTCCGAAGTCGAGTTCAGCGACACCTTCGGCTTCCTGCTTGGCGGCCCGGATGCAGGCATCCGCACGATCCTCGACATGGTGACGTTGACGCGTCTTGACTGCGCGCTTGCCTCGTCGGGCATCATGCGTGCCTCGCTTGCCGAAGCCGTGCACCACACCCGCGGCCGTAGCGTCTTCGGCAAGATGCTCGTCAACCAGCCGATCATGACCCGCGTGCTGGCCGATATGGCGCTCGACGTCGCGGCCGCAACGGCTCTGTCCTTCCGCCTCGCGGATGCTTTCGACAAGGCCCGCGGCAATGCGGAAGAGGCTGCTTACGCCCGCGTCATGACGCCGGTTGCGAAATACTGGTGCTGCAAGATCGCGCCGGCGCTGATCTATGAGGCGATGGAATGCATCGGCGGCAGCGGCTACATCGAGGAGCGCCCGATCGCCCGCCACTACCGTGAAGCCCCGGTCAACGCCATCTGGGAAGGCTCCGGCAACGTGATGGCGCTCGATGTGCTGCGTGTGCTGACGCGCGGCAAGGATCTCTTCGAAACGGTGTTCACCGGCCTTGCCCGCGATCTCGGCCCGGCCGGGAAGAAGACGATTGACGTCCTTCGCGCCGCAATGGCGCTCTGCGAACGGGACGAGGGCGCGGCCCGTCTGCTGGTCGAACAGCTTGCGCTCGCCGCCGCCGCTGCCGAGCTCTACCGCCTCGGTGCCGGCCGCATCGCCGATGCCTTCATCGAAACTCGCCTCGCAGGCGGCTGGCGCGCGACCTACGGCATGCTCGATTCCCGCTTCGACGCGACCTACATCGTGGACCTGCTCTATCCGCCGGCAGGTTAGGTCAACGCGCAGCCAAAGGTGCTTGCGCATGGGTTCGAAGTCGCGATCGTGATGCAGCAGGCTGTGACCGCTTCCAGGTTCGTCAATAGCTTTGCGCTGTGCACTGCGCCCCGGATGCGAGCTTGCAGGGCTTCCTCGGCGGTCGCCTCCTTCGGCAGCAAGCCTTTGAGGCGCATTGCCTGTTCCCTTAGCTCGTCGTCAAGATCCACATTGGTCCTGATGTTGGTCCGCATGTGATTTTTGGCCGGCTTACACGTTCGTCCATTTCAAACAATATCCCCAGGCTTTCCGGGCCTGCCCATTGTCGGCAAGCAAAGGCTTCGCTACTCACCGCATAGTGACAGGCTGGGCGATCCGATATGTTGAATGAATCCGCGGTTCTTGAAGCTCTTCCGCAAGCTGCAAGCGAAGCCGAAAAGCGCGTCCGCGACCGCGGTGCGACCGAAAAGGCGATCCTCAGGGCGGCCAAGGCGCTGCTCTCGGAGGAGGGGTTCCAGAATTTCGGCATTAACGCGGTTGCCCGCCGGGCCGGATGCGACAAGCAGCTGATCTATCGCTATTATGGCGGCCTGAACGGCCTTGTCGAAGCGATCGGCTCCGATCTCGGCACCTGGGTCAGGGACCGCATTCCGGAAGATACCGGCGGCATGTTTCTGCTCACCTACGGCGATCTCATGGAGCGCCTGGCGTTGCTTTTCCTCGAGGCGCTTCGCGACGACCCGCTGATGCGCCGCATCGTCGCCTGGGAAGTCTCGGAGAATACGGAGCAGGTGAGGCGGCTTGCCGAATCCCGCTCGAAGGCGCTGTCGCAATGGCTGGAGCGCATGAAGGGCTCGCTGGCGCCGCCGAAGGGCGTCGATGCCGCCGCCGTCAACGCAATTCTCATTGCCGCGATCCAGCACCTCGTGCTCTCGGCTTCGGCAGGCGGCCAGTGTGCAGGCCTTGCGCTGAAGACCGCCAAGGATTGGGAAAAAGCCGCAACCGCTTTGAAGCGCATCGTTCGCGGCGTTTATGGCTGACGCGGCTTCGTGTCATCCACAGGCGGCGACCCGCCCGTTAACCTTAACGAATGGTTTACATTGCACCCTGCGGGTTAACGGGACAGGGTATCGGCAGTCTAAATCTTAGCTGGCGGAATCATGGGAACCAAAGCTGCCAAAGCCATGCTGCTGTTTGCCGCGATGATGTTTTTCGCGGTGCTTGCGCTGGATATCGCCGCGCCTGCACTCGTTTTGAGCGTCATGGCATTGTCGACATGGGCGGTCACTCCCAACGCGTCTTTGAGCCGGCAGGAAGAGGAGACCGCATGAAGTGGTTCCTGGTCTTCTGGTTGGGACCGATCGCCTTACTGGGCGGCTGGTACTGGCTTTCCTACTACGACATGAACTTCGGCATCTTCATGCTGACGCGCCAGGTTCATGACCTGACCTTCCAGATCTACGGCAATGTACTCGGCGTACCGCCGGAAACCATCCCGCCGCTTGTTGCGCGCGCGATCGCTGTCGACAGCCTCATTGTTTTCGCTATCATAGGCTTTCGCAAGCGCAGGAAGCTCATTGCCTGGTGGAAGGCGCGTCAGGCCTCGAGATCGTCCGATCTGGCGAGCAACGAGAGCCTGTCCAGCGCCCCCTGAAGAATGAAGCTTGCGGCGGCCGAATCGATCCGCCCGGCACGTTTGGCGCGCGACACATCCATCTCGATCAGCGCGCGTTCTGCTGCAACCGTCGAAAGCCGCTCGTCCCAATAGACAAAAGGCAGGGCTGTCTTTTGCTCCATGTTGCGCACGAAGGCTCTCGTCGCCTGAACGCGCGGACCGGCCGAGCCATCCATGTTCATCGGCAGCCCGATGACGAAACCGGATACTTTTTCCTTCGCGGCAAAAGCAAGCAGCACTTCGGCGTCAATCGTGAATTTCTGCCGTTTGATGACCGGCCGCGGCGTTGCGAAGCGCCGCCCGAGATCGGACATCGCAAGGCCGATCGTCTTTGTGCCAAGATCGAGCCCGGCGATCGCCTGTCCGGAGCGCAACACAGCCGCTAGTTCCTCGATCGTCAGCACCGTCATCGTCGTTCATCCCGTCAAAAGAAATTGAAGCATTGGCCGCTTTTCTTTGTGGCCATACCGGATATGTCCTTAGCATCCAATTCCGCTTTTGCATCACGTATTGAGGAGCGATTCCATGAAGATCACCTGGCTCGGCCATTCCGCCTTCCGCATCGAGACGAATGCGGCAAAGATACTGATCGACCCGTTTCTCACCCACAATCCGTCTTTCGCCGGTCAGGACATTAAGCAGGTTGCGAGCGGCATCACCCATATCCTCCTGACGCACGGCCATGGCGACCATGTCGGCGATACCATTTCGCTTGCCCGCGAGACGGGAGCCGTTGTGCTCGCCAATGCAGATCTCGCCGCCTGGCTCGGCTCCAAAGGCGTCGAGAGGATCGAGGTGGGCAACACGGGCGGCACGGTTTCGCTCGGAAGTTTCACCGCCACCTTTACCAACGCGCTGCACTCCTCCGCCCAGATCACCGAGGACGGTGTCTCCCATTGTCTCGGCAATCCGAACGGCCTGATGCTGCATTTCGACGACGAGGCGAGCCTGCTCCATATGGGCGATACCGACATCTTCTCCGACATGGCGCTCCTCAATGAACTGCACCAGCCGGACATTGGCATCGTGCCGATCGGCGACCGCTTCACCATGGGCGGTGCCGTCGCAGCACTCGCCTGCCGGCGTTACTTCAACTTCAAGACCGCAATCCCCTGCCACTACGGCACCTTCCCGATCATCGACCAGACGCCGGAAAAATTCGTGTCCGGTATGGAAGGCTCGAAGACGCAAGTGAAGGCGCCGAAGCAGGGCGAGACGCTGTCCCTCTAAAGAAAACGCCGTTGCACTGGGCGGATATGGCCTTTATAGCGGGTGGGAAATTTCCCATTCGGAGAATGCCATGTCCGTCGATCTTGCCACCGTTAAGCGCGTTGCGCACCTTGCCCGTATCGCCGTTTCGGAAGAAGAGGCAAATCGCATGGTCGGCGAGCTGAATGGTATCCTCGGTTTCGTCGAGCAGCTTTCCGAGGTGAATGTCGAAGGCGTCGAGCCGATGACCTCCGTCACGCCGATGGCGATGAAAAAGCGGAAGGACAAGGTCACCGACGGCAGCAAGGCCGAGGACATCGTCGCCAATGCGCCGGTCAGCGACCACAATTTCTTCCTGGTGCCGAAAGTCGTCGAATAAGCCCAGCGCTTTTTCCGACCCCGTTGCCAATTCAAAAATCCGAGCGAACACGATGAGCGAACTCACCAGCCTGACCATTGCCGAATCCCGCGAGAAGCTGCGCGCCAAGGAGATCACCGCGACCGAACTGACGGAAGCCTATATTTCGGCTATCGATGCGGCCAATGCCCGACTGAACGCCTATATCAAAGTCACGCCCGATCTCGCCCGCGTCATGGCGAAGAAATCCGACGAGCGCATCGTCGCAGGCCAGGCCGGCGATCTCGAAGGAATTCCCCTCGGCATCAAGGATCTCTTTGCGACCGTTGGCGTCCACACCCAGGCCTGCAGCCACATCCTCGACGGCTTCGAGCCGCGCTACGAATCGACCGTCACTCAGAACCTTTGGGACGACGGCGCCGTCATGCTCGGCAAGCTGAACATGGACGAGTTCGCCATGGGCTCCTCCAACGAGACCTCGCACTACGGTGCGGTCATCAATCCGTGGCGTGCGGCGGGCTCGAACCAGCAGCTCGTCCCAGGCGGCTCTTCCGGCGGCTCGGCGGCGGCCGTTGCGGCCCATCTTTGCGCCGGCGCCACCGCCACCGACACCGGCGGTTCGATTCGCCAGCCGGCTGCCTTCACCGGCACCGTCGGCATCAAGCCGACCTATGGCCGCTGCTCGCGCTGGGGCACGGTCGCCTTCGCATCCTCGCTCGATCAGGCCGGCCCGATCGCCCGCGACGTGCGCGATGCCGCGATCCTCTTGAAGTCGATGGCAAGTGTCGATGCTAAGGATACGACCTCCGTCGACCTGCCGGTGCCGGATTACGAAGCCTCGCTCGGCAAGTCGCTGAAGGGCATGAAGATTGGCATTCCGAACGAATACCGCGTCGACGGCATGCCGGAAGAAATCGAGATCCTCTGGCAGCAGGGCATCGCCTGGCTGAAGGACGCCGGCGCCGAGATCGTCAACATCTCGCTGCCGCATACCAAATACGCGCTCCCGGCCTATTACATCGTGGCTCCGGCCGAAGCCTCCTCGAACCTCGCCCGCTACGACGGCGTACGCTACGGCTTGCGCGTCGACGGCAAGGATATCGTCGACATGTACGAAAAGACCCGCGCCGCGGGCTTCGGCAAGGAAGTCAAGCGCCGCATCATGATCGGCACCTACGTGCTGTCGGCCGGCTACTACGACGCCTATTACCTGCGCGCCCAGAAGGTCCGCACGCTGATCAAGCGCGACTTCGAACTCGCCTTCGACGCCGGCGTCGACGCTATCCTGACGCCCGCCACCCCGTCCTCGGCCTTCGGCATCGCCGACGAGAACCTCGCCTCCGACCCGGTGAAGATGTACTTGAACGACATCTTCACCGTGACGGTCAACATGGCGGGCCTCCCGGGCATCGCCGTTCCTGCCGGCCTAGACCACAACGGCCTGCCGCTCGGCCTCCAGCTCATCGGCAAACCCTTCGACGAAGAGACCCTCTTCAAGACTGCGCATGTCATCGAACGGGCCGCGGGCAAGTTCACGCCGGTGAAGTGGTGGTAAGGGGCTCACTGCAAGATGACGGCTGCCGATTATGAGGCACGGTCGGTTTCGCGGCATGGAAATCCAGCGGCGAAGGTGAGCCCGGTTTAAATGATCCCGATGCCACGACTATCCTGTCATGGCCAAGGGCGACGTCGCAGTCGCGGAGCGGGCGCCCGCGAGGGCAAGCCTGAGTATATTCCGGCATATGGATCGATCTCGCCTTCGACGGCCTCAAAGCCACGAAAATCCATGCTTGCGCCACCAACCACGGCGCAAGCTGCCTTTGCGAGCGGTCGGGATTTTCAATCGTCTGCGCGATGCAGGACGGGATTTGAGCCTTGGTATCGTTCCAGATAAGATGCATCTAGAGATGGTGCTCAGTCGTCAATCGCTGCGGCGCGAGGAGGCTTCATGGACAAGACAGATCTCGCGCCGTTGATCGAGGCATTCGAGCGTCTCGCGGCCGGCGGTTTTCACATCGGCGCAGACTGGCAGGCCGTGCACGAAATCTGTCAGGCCCACGAGGGTGAAAAGCCCTTCGACTGGGGTCATGGCCTTTGCCATCGCATCGAAGGCGACGACTGGAATGCTGATTACTGGTACCGACGCGCGGGTAAGAAGCGCGCCGCCGGTACCGTGGCTGAAGAGTGGTCGGCGATGAAGGCCGAGCTTTCGACGCAGCTCTGACATCGCCCCCAGGGCCGCGCGCCGATCACGACACGCGGCTTGGATGATGCTACGAAACTATCGATTATCCTGCTCGGCTCTTACCAGCACCAAACCTCGCTCCGTGATGCGGTAGGGCTTACCGCTCGAAGATTTGATCGCCTTCTTCTGTTTGAGTTTGCGGAAGGTGATCAGGTCAACGCCGGAGAACACCCAGCCTTCGCGGGTATAGAGCCGTAGCTTTTCGATCTTTTTCTTTTCGTCGCGGGTGATTTCGATGCGGCCGCCCTGGGCCAATAGGTGCAGGATGCGCTGCTCCGTGCGGGAAATGTCCATTTGAATGTTGATCCGGTCTTCGCGCCGAAAAGGCGCGTAAAAAAACGATCCGGCGTTCGAGGGCGAGCGTCGGGGCTTCGTTTTTTCTGGCCCATGCGCGCAAGCAGGCTTGCAGGCAGGGCCTTTACCGGGTCTGAGAATGGCTCAACATAAGGACTTGGTAGCTCGCCTCGAACAGGAGGTCAAGCAGGCGCCGGGCTTCCGAAAATCGGCTGATAACGATGGCGCGAGCGCGCAAATCATTGGATAAACCACCGATTCGGTGTTCTACTGAAAGCGTTGAGCGGAGGTGCCATGATCCACATTCGCAATGCCCGCGAGGGCGAAGCGGACCTTTTGAGTGAGATCGGCCTCAGAGCCTGGCAAAAGGCGATGACGGCAATGGGCGAGTCGGACGCGCTGCTGGATGCGGCGCGCAGTGCCTTCGTCAATTTTACGCTAGGCACATGGCTGACGATCACGGTGATCGAGCTCAACGGTATCGTTGCCGGCTGGGCGGCGCGCGAACACCTGGACGAGACAATATCCGATTTCTGGATCGATCCGGCCTATACCCGCCAGGGCCTCGGCTCGGCGCTTCTCGAAGAGATCGAAAAGGACATAGCCGAGCAGGGTTTCGCGAAGGCGGCAATGCAGACGCATTCGGGAAATACCGAGGCGATCAGCTTTTTCCAGAAGCACGGTTACGCCATCCACTGGCTTTCAATCGCCTATAATCCGAAGCTCGACCGCGACGTACCATCGGTCGGATTGGCGAAGGACCTCGAAACCGAGGGCGACGGCAGCTACGGGCCTGGCTCTAGCTTCTGACTGACGCGCCGAAAGCCTTGCACCGGCAAACCATTTCCGTTACCTCACCAGTTGAAAAGAACAGCCTCCAAAGAGCATCAAATGACCATTGTCGACGTTCGCACGCCTGATCCGAAACGCTTCATTCCCGGCGCCACCGGCGATTGGGAAGTCATCATCGGCATGGAAGTCCATGCGCAGGTGCTGTCGAATGCGAAGCTCTTCTCCGGCGCCTCGACGGAATTCGGCAAGCCGCAGAATTCGAACGTCTCGCTCGTCGATGCCGCCATGCCCGGCATGCTGCCGGTCATCAACGAGGAATGCGTCAAGCAGGCGGTGCGCACCGGCCTCGGTCTGAAGGCTCAGATCAACAAGCGTTCGGTCTTCGACCGCAAGAACTATTTCTATCCCGACCTGCCACAGGGCTATCAGATCTCGCAGTACAAGGATCCGATCGTCGGCGAGGGCACGATCGTCATTTCGCTTGGTCCTGACCGCCAAGGCCAGTTCGAGGATATCGAGATCGGCATCGAGCGCCTGCATCTGGAACAGGATGCCGGCAAGTCGATGCACGACCAGCATGCGACGATGTCCTACGTCGACCTCAACCGTTCCGGCGTCGCGCTGATGGAAATCGTCTCGAAGCCCGATATGCGCTCGTCGGACGAGGCGAAGGCCTACATGACGAAGCTGCGTTCGATCGTGCGGTATCTCGGCACCTGCGACGGCAACATGGACGAGGGCTCGATGCGCGCCGACGTCAACGTCTCCGTCCGCCGCCCCGGCGAGCCCTTCGGCACGCGCTGCGAGATCAAGAACGTCAACTCCATCCGCTTTATCGGCCAGGCGATCGAATATGAAGCCCGCCGCCAGATTGGCATCCTGGAGGACGGCGGTACGATCGATCAGGAAACCCGCCTGTTCGACGCGAACAAGGGCGAAACGCGCTCCATGCGTTCCAAGGAAGAAGCGCATGATTATCGCTACTTCCCCGATCCGGACCTGCTACCGCTCGAATTCGACGATGGCTTCATCAAGGATCTTGCAGCCCACCTGCCGGAGCTGCCGGACGACAAGAAGGAGCGCTTCGTCCGCGAACTCGGTCTTTCGGTCTACGACGCTTCGGTGCTGGTCTCCGAAAAGGCGATTGCCGATTATTTCGAAGCCGTGGCCGAAGGCCGCGACGGCAAGACGGCTGCAAACTGGGTCATCAACGACCTGCTCGGCGCCTTGAACAGGACCGGCAAGGACATCGAAGAGACGCCGGTTTCGCCGGCTCAGCTGGGCGCGATCATCGATCTCATCAAGGCCGAGACCATCTCCGGCAAGATTGCCAAGGACCTCTTCGAGATCGTGCTCAACGAAGGCGGCGATCCGGTTGAGATCGTCGAAGCCCGCGGCATGAAACAGGTGACCGATACCGGCGCCATCGAAAAGGCCGTCGACGAGATCATTGCCGCCAACCCAGATCAGGTGGCCAAGGTTCAGGCAAAGCCGACGCTTGCCGGCTGGTTCGTCGGCCAGGTGATGAAGGCAACCGGCGGCAAGGCCAATCCGCAGGCCGTCCAGGCGCTTGTCAAGGCCAAGCTCGGAATCGAGGAGTAAGGGCCGTGTATTTCGTGCGCACGGCAAGCGAGCGGGACCTCGACAAGGTCCGCGTCCTGCTGGTCGAGGCGTTTCGTTCCGCCTATGCCGATCTCTACGGCGAGGCGAAGGTGAGCGAGCTGATCGCGCACCTGTTTTCTCCGGCAGCGCTCCAGGCGCGGCTGGCGAAGAAGAACGCGGAATTCCTCGTCGCCGACAACGGCAAGGCCGTGGGCGGCATAGGCTATGCCGCCATGTCGGACGAGATGACGAAGACGGTTATGCTGCATCTGCTTTACGTGCGGCCGTCGCTGCATCGCCAGGGCATCGGACGCGAAATCTTTGCCGAGCTCGAGACCTGCTTTCCGGATGCAGAGATCATGCGTCTCGAGGTCGAGCCAAGGAACGAAAAGGCGATCGCCTTTTATCACGCGCACGGATTTACCGATGCCGGCCGCAACGAAAACGACGGACCGGGCCAATCCGGGATCGCGACGCTGATCCTCGAAAAGCCGCTCGAACGCCGTTGAACCGGCACCGATGGCCAAAGTTGAGATCCGCGAAGCACGCCAAGGCGGCCTTTGAGACGGCGACATGCGTGGCAACGGAATTGGTCTGCAGATGATCGAATTCTACGTCGGCGAGGCAAAAAGCCGCGGCCTTTCGCATGTGCAACTGATCTCCAACGCCAAGCGCCGGGATGCGCACCGTTTCTACGAGCGCCTCAGTTTCAATCCGTCGCGTTTGGGCTTCAAGATGGCCCTGAAATGAGGTTTGGCCCGATGGGAATCGCTGGACAATCCAGCGTTCCGGCGGCATAAGCGAAGGAACGAATTCCAGTCCCGCTCGCCTTCGGCAAGCACAAGGAAAAGACATGAAGAACCTTCTTTTGCAAATCTTCACCTGGTGGAACGGCCAGACGTTGGGCACGCGTTTTGCGACCTGGCGTTTTGGCAAGCGCGTCGGTGAGGATGAATTCGGCAACGTCTACTATGAAGGCGGCATGTCCTCCTACGGCCTGCCGAAGCGCTGGGTGATCTACAAGGGATATGCCGAAGCCTCCGCCATCCCCCCGGGCTGGCACGGCTGGATGCACCACCGCACCGATGTTCCGCCGTCGAAGGAAAACTACGTCGCCAAGGAATGGCAGAAGGCGCACCGTCCCAACCTCACCGGCTCTGCGCAGGCTTACCGCCCGCCGGGCTCGCTTGCCGTTGCCGGCGAACGCCCGCGGGTGACCGGCGACTACGACGCCTGGACGCCCGGCACCTGATATCGCTCTGCCAAGCGAGCCGTCCGGCCCCGCTTTTGGCCACAATTGACCTTTACCCGCAGATTGGTCGCAGGAGCTGCGGTCTTGATCTGAAATGCGCTGGAGACGGGTAGATATGAAGCTTTTCACGCGGAATCATGTCCTGCGTGCTGCCGGGTTTGCCCTGGCGCTTGGTTCTTCCTTCTTGCCGCAGGCGGCGTCTGCCGCACGCATCGACAATCCCGTTGCCGTCTTCTCCGGCCTCGACAAAATCACCGGCCGCATCACCACCTTCGATGTCTATGTCAACGAGACCGTGCAGTTCGGCGCACTTCAGGTTACGCCGAAGGCCTGCTATTCGCGCGACCAGGCGGAAGCCCAGAAGATCGACGGTTTCGTCGAAGTCGACGAGATCACCCTCGACCGAAAGATTCGCCGCATCTTCACCGGCTGGATGTTCGCAGACAGCCCCGGCCTCAACGCTGTGGAACACCCGATTTACGACGTCTGGCTGAAGGACTGCAAGGCGCAGTCCGAGGTGCCGGCGCCCGAAGGCGCGGCGAAGTAGCGTCCCATATCGTATAGCAGCGTCGTGGCCATCCCCGTCCTTCGAGGCTACGGCGTGTCGGCTTGCGCCTCAGGATGAGGATGGGGCAGCACCGATATTTGCCAAGCGCCGACGCGTTAAGAAGCCCTCACGCCGGGGCGGGAGCGAAGCGACCCTCGAAGGCGGGGCGGGCGCGGCAAAGACGCTTGCCGCAGGCCTCAAAATGTCAGGTGCGGTGAATCCATCGCCGCGGCGAGCATGACCGCATAGTCGTCCTTGGGCACGTCGATGGCGCCGAAGGTCTTCAGATGCTCGGTGGTGAATTGCGTGTCGAGCAGGGTGAAGTCCCTGTCGCGCAGACGCGCGACCAGATGAACGAGACAGATCTTGGAGGCGTCGGTGCGGCGGGAGAACATGCTCTCGCCGAAGAACGCGGAACCGAGCGAGACGCCATAGAGACCGCCGACCAATTGATCGTCGTGCCATGCTTCGACGGAATGGGCATGGCCCATGCGGTGGAGCGTCGAATAGAGTGACCTGATCGTATGGTTTATCCAGGTGCTCGGCCGGTCGGAGGTCGCCTCGGCACAGGCCGCGATCACGGCGTCGAAATCATGATCAAAGCGGATATCGAAGGGCTGCCTGCGAATAGTCTTCGCAAGGCTTTTCGAGACATGGAAGTTGTCGAGCGGCAGCACGCCGCGAAGCTCCGGCTCGACCCAGAAGATTTCCGGATCGTCGGCGGATTCGGCCATCGGGAAGAGGCCGATGGAATAGGCGCGCAGGAGAATCTCCGGGGTAATGCCTGGGGACTTCCTGCGCGAGCCTGCCATTTCCGTTATGCCGGATGGTTGGCCAGGTAGTGTTCCAGCCAGTGGATATCATAGTCGCCGTTGGCGATATCCTGATTGGACACGAGATCCTGGAACAGTGGTAGCGTCGTCTTGATGCCGTCGACGACGAATTCGTCAAGAGCACGGCGCAGACGCATCATGCATTCGACGCGGGTACGTCCATGCACGATGAGCTTGCCGATGAGGCTATCATAGTAGGGCGGGATCTTGTAGCCCTGATAGGCACCGCTATCGATGCGCACACCGAGGCCGCCGGGCGCATGAAAATGCGTGATCGTGCCGGGCGAGGGCACGAAAGTGCGCGGGTCCTCGGCATTGATGCGGCATTCGATGGCGTGACCCTCGAAGGTGACCTCTTCCTGCGTGACAGAGAGGCCGCGGCCGGAGGCGACGCGGATCTGCTCGTGCACGAGATCGATGCCGGTGATCGCTTCGGTGATCGGATGCTCCACCTGCAGGCGGGTGTTCATTTCGATGAAATAGAATTCGCCGTTTTCGTAGAGGAATTCGATCGTGCCGGCGCCGCGATACTTCAACTTCTTCATGGCGTCGGCGCAGATCTGGCCGATCTTCATGCGCTGCTCGACGTTGAGTGCCGGAGAGTTTGCCTCTTCCCAGACCTTTTGGTGACGGCGCTGCAGCGAGCAGTCACGTTCGCCAAGGTGGATCGCATTGCCTTCACCGTCGCCAAACACCTGGATTTCGATGTGGCGCGGCTTGCCGAGGTACTTTTCCATGTAGACGGCGTCGTTGCCGAAGGCTGCCGCCGCTTCCGCGCGTGCCGTCGACCAAGCCTCGATGAGGTTGGCCTCGGATTTCGCGACCTTCATGCCGCGGCCGCCGCCGCCTGCCGTTGCCTTGATGAGCACCGGATAGCCGATCAAGGCTGCCGTCTTGATCGCATCTTCCTCGGTCTTCACTTCGCCGTCCGAGCCTGGAACAACCGGGATGCCGAGCTCCAGCGCGGTCGTCTTTGCGGTGATCTTGTCGCCCATGATGCGGATATGGTCTGCCGTCGGACCGATGAAGGTGATGTCGTGGGCATCGAGGATGTCCGCGAACTTGGCATTTTCCGAAAGGAAGCCATAGCCCGGATGCACCGCATCCGCACCGGTGATTTCGCAGGCGGCAACGATCTGATGGATGTTCAGATAGCTATCGCGCGAGGGGGGCGGGCCAATGCAGACGCTCTCGTCGGCAAGGCGCACATGCATGGCATCGGCATCGGCGGTGGAGTGAACCACGACGCAGGGAATGCCGAGCTCCTTGCAGGCGCGCAGCACGCGCAGTGCGATTTCCCCGCGATTGGCTATGAGGATTTTGGAGACCATGACGCCTGCCTTATTCGATGACGACGAGGAGTTGGCCGTATTCGACGGGCTGACCATCCTCGACGAGGATCTCCGTGACCTTACCGGACTTCGGCGATGGGATCTGGTTCATCGTCTTCATTGCTTCGATGATGAGAAGCGTTTGGCCTTCCTTGACGGTCGCGCCGACTTCGATGAAGGCACGGGCGCCGGGAGCCGGAGCCATGTAGACAGTTCCGACCATCGGCGCGTTGACGGTGTTGGCCGGGTTGCGCACTGCGGCGGCCGGAGCAGCGGGAGCAGGCTGCGGTGCGGCTGCGGAAGACGCGGCTGCAGCATAGGCAGGAACACCAATCGGCGCCTGGACATAATGCGTGTTGCCGGCGCGCGAGACGCGGATACGCAGATCGTCCTGCTCGACCTCGATCTCAGTCAGGTCCGTGTCGTTGAGGATGTTTGCGAGATCGCGGATCAGCGCCTGGTCGATACCTTTTTTCGTCTCAGCCATGAGTGTGCCCTGTCTTCTTCTTATGCCGTGAGGTTCTTCAGCGCGTGGAGCGCCAGGATATAGCTATGGGGGCCAAAACCGCAGATGACACCCTTCACAGCGGGCGCAATCAACGACTTGTGGCGAAATTCTTCGCGAGCGTGAACGTTGGTGATATGGAGTTCCACCACCGGAATGGAAATAGCGCGGATTGCATCGTGCAGCGCGAGCGAGGTATGCGTATAGGCGCCGGCATTGAGCATGACGCCCGCCGCCTTGTTGTTTGCCTCGTGGAGCCAGTCGATGAGCACGCCTTCATGATTGCTCTGGCGGAAGTCGATCTCCAAGCCGAGCTCGCTGCCCGCCGCCTTGCAATCCGTCTCGATATCCGCGAGCGTCTTTCCGCCGTATATGCCGGGCTCTCTGGTGCCCAGCAAATTCAGGTTAGGTCCGTTCAGGACGAAAATGGTCTGCGTCATCGAATGATCCGTCAAAAGCACGAGGGCCACCTATAGACTCCCCATGCCTTGATTGAAAGCCCTTTGGGGAAGGCAGCCGGAATCGTGCCATATTTGTCCACATGGCTGAAACACTTGGATTTTGGCGAATTGATGGGCGGGGCCTCAGCAGCTCGTCTTGCCGCAGGTGCGCATGTTCTTGACCTTGGCCTCAAGGTCCTCGAAGCCGACCGCGCCCTGCACCAGCTCGTTGCCGATCACGTAGGACGGCGTGCCGGTGATGCCGAGGTCCTGGGCAAGCTGATAGGTCTTCTGAACGCTCTCGTCACTCGGGCTGTTCTTCATCTCCGCGAGGATCTGCTCCTTGCTGACGCCGAGCGATTCCGCAACGCCGAGAGCCTTCTCCTCATCAGCCCGTCCACCGCTGCCGAGCAGGGCGATGTGGAACTCGCCGTATTTTTCAGGCGCGAGCTTGCGGAAGGCGTCTGAGACCTTGTGGGCGGCGGCCGATTCCGGCCCGAGGATCGGAAGTTCCTTCAGCACGAAACGGACGTTCTTGTCTTTTTCGAGCATGGTCTGCATGTCGGAAAGAGCGTGGCGGCAATAACCGCAATTGTAGTCGAAGAACTCGACGATCGTCACATCGGCCTTCGGATTGCCGATGGCCGCGTCGTATTTCGCGTCGAAGATTTCCTTCTCGTTGTCTTCGATCGCCCTGTTGGCTTTCACGAGGCGAGCCTCTTCCTGCTTCTTCTGCAGGGCATTCTGAACGTCAATCATGATCTCGGGATTCTGGATCAGGTATTCCTTGATGAACGCGCCGAACTCCTTCTTCTGCGCATCATCGAGGGCTGCCGCCGGAAGGGGCAGGGCAACGCTCGCTGCGAGCGCAAGGGCGGTGAAGGCTTTCGGGAAGAAGGTCATTTTATCCTCGTCTACGGCGGATGGGGCGCGATATTTGCTGCATCTTATCATCGCCGTGTTAACAGGTAGAACTGCGAAGCACCAAATTACGGCGCATGGTCCCGTCCTCAAACAGGATTTTTCGCAGGCGCGACGCAATCGCGGGATTGTGATGACCCGATTATTGCGGCAATTGTCTGGCCGCAAGTGAACTTCCGGAGATATGCAGCCTTGTTTTCCATATCGAGACGCAGCGAAGTCGAACCCTTCCACGCCATGGACGTGCTCGCCGAGGCGACCAGACGGCGCGCAAGCGGTCATCCGGTCATTTCGATGGCGGTCGGCCAGCCTTCCCATCCAGCCCCGCAGGCAGCGCTCGATGCGGCACGCGCAGCGCTCGCCAAGGGCAGGATCGGCTATACCGACGCCCTCGGCACCGCACGGCTGAAGCAAGCGCTCGCTGTGCATTACCGCGACCGGCACGGGCTTGACATCGACCCGCTGCGGATCGCCGTCACCACCGGCTCGTCTGCGGCTTTCAACCTTGCCTTTCTTTCGCTCTTCGATGCCGGCGATGCCGTGGCGATCGCCAGGCCCGGCTATCCGGCCTATCGCAACATCCTCGGCGCGCTCGGCTTGAAGATTATTGAAGTGCCGGTGACGGCCGAGACGCATTTCACGCTGACGCCGGAAAGCCTGGAGGCGGCGCAGCGGGAAGGCGGCGTCAGGCTGAAAGGCGTGCTGCTCGCAAGCCCGGCCAATCCGACGGGCACGGTGACGGGCAGGGCGGCGCTAAAGGCGCTCGCCGATTATTGCGCCGCCAACTCGATCGCCTTCATCTCCGACGAAATCTACCACGGGCTGACATTCGCCGGCGAGGAGACGAGTGCGTTGGAGCTAGCCGGCGAGGCGATCGTCATCAACTCCTTCTCGAAATATTATTGCATGACCGGCTGGCGCATCGGCTGGATGGTGCTGCCGGAGCGTCTGGTCCGGCCGATCGAGCGCGTGGCGCAAAGCCTCTACATCTCGCCGCCGGAGCTTTCCCAGATCGCCGCGACGGCGGCGCTCAACGCAACGGCGGAGCTCGATGTCTATAGGGCAAGCTATGCCAGGAACCGCGATTTCCTGATACGGCGTCTTCCCGAGATCGGGCTTTCGATCGCTTCGCCCATGGACGGCGCCTTCTATGCCTATGTCGACGTCACCCGCTTCACAAATGACAGCATGGCCTTCGCCAAACGCATGCTGGCGGAAATCGATGTCGCCGCCACGCCCGGTTTTGACTTCGATCCCTTGGAGGGAAACCGGACGATGCGCATGTCCTATGCGGGCTCCGAGGCGGAGATCGCCGAGGCGGTGGAGCGCATTGCCGTCTGGCTGAAATAGAGTCTGATTTCCGATGCTTGCCGAGGATTTCGAAAGGATTTTTGAAAGGACTTGAATCAAAATATTCGCAATCATGGTCTCGCGTTCACGCGCTGGGCTTCACCCGTGTTTTGCGTCTCGCGTTCCACTCGGACGGGGCGGTGGAATTTGCCGCGTTGAAGTGAAGTATATGGCGCTTTCCACCGCCCGTTCGCCCGTTCGGCGGCTTTTATCGGCAACTCGCTCTCTCTGCTCTAATACCGCCGCCTCCTTGCGGCGCAAGGCTTTGCGATGAGCGGCCGCACTTTCCTTTCCTTGCGGAAGGCCCCGTGCCAGCCGCCGGGGTCCGTCTGTGTGCCTCACAGGAATGTCCGGTAACGCCAGGCCGACATTTTCTGCCCGACCGCCGCCCGGAGGGGATCATTTCTGCGGGTGGCGCTCCCTCACCAATAAAATCTAAGCCTGGCCGAGGGCAAAGGGCAAGATTTTTTACCTCTCCCACCAGGTTCTTTACCTCTCCCATGAGGGGAGCGGCAGGGCGTCGAGACGTCAGGCGACGCCCCTTAATGCCAAGCTGGTGTTGACAATAGGGTGGCCGGACGCACTCCGCCGCCCATCCGAACTCGCTGCTGCGCGCTCAGGAGAAACAAGCTCGCCGCAAGCTCAACGGCTTCTTCGAATATCTGCCCGTCACCCACGATCGCATCCAGCGACATGCCCATATGATGCTCGGCGGCAGTCGTGAGAATAACGCTCGCACCTGCCATTGCGCATTCGAGAATTGGCAACTGGTTATTGCCTTGAACAGCCGGCAGGAGCCTCTAAACCCGACCGCTAATCACCATTATAAGCGAAAATAGCAGCAGCGCAGCCGCGATCGGCGTAACGGCATCGTTATACCAAAGCAGCTTGCTGGCTTGATACATAGGACCGTGTTTTTGAAAAATGCGTCGGCGCAGGCCAATACAAATACTGTAAATGCCAACAGCCGATACGGCCAAATAGATTGAATCACTTTCCGACACCTCCCCCGATCAGAGAATGTTTATGAAGGAAATGTGACAGCGGCAATCGAAGTTTGCATCAATCAACAAGGTAAATAAGGCAATGCTTAAAAGGAGCCCGCACGGATGCGTTTTTCGCGTCGGGCGTGGCGGATGTTGACGATCATACAAACTGCCAAACCTCGCCAGAGTCTGTTGCTACATCTTTCGTGCAACCAGACGAGCGGAAAAAAAGATCCGGCCGCGTTGCCGCAGCCGGATTGTCGCTTCATGATCCTGGATCGGCTTCTCAGAAGAAGCCGCGGCGTTGCCACCAGCCGGCTTTTTTCGGCTTGCCGTCATTGTCGGCCTCGGCGGGCTCGCTGCGCGTGGATTTGACCGTCGGGGTCGGCGAAGAGGAGATGTTGGATTCGCGGTTGGCGCGGACCGGCTTGGCTTCGTCCTCTGCCGGAGTCGCGAGATCGGCGGAGGCTTCGACCGTTTCGGCTTCCGCTTCCAAAGGTACGGCTTCGGCAACCGGTTCTTCAACGGGAGACGCGGCGGCCTTGCGGCGGCTGCGGCCCTTCGCGGGCTTTGCTTCCGTGACAAAAGCGCCGGACTCGACGGCTGCCATCGCCGGCTGGCCATCGCCGGCTTCTTCAGCAACGGCCTCGACGGTTTCAGCCTGCGTTTCGGCCTCGGTGCCATCCCCGGCATCAGCGACGTTTTCGTCGACGGCTTCTGCGCCGGCGCTCAGTTCTTCGCCTTCCTCGCGGTTGCGGCGCCCGCCACGTTTGCCGCGGCGCCGGCGTTTGCGGCGCTGGGATTCTTCGCTTTCAGCTCCCGTTTCGGAGGTTGCTGCTGCGGCGGCTGTATCATCGCCCTCGCTACCCTCCTCGTCGCCTTCATCCTCGTTGCCGGTTTCGCCGGGAACGGTATCCTGGGCGGCGATCTGCTCACCGGCACCATTGCGGCCACGGCGGCGGCGGCGGCGCTTGCGCTTCCGGCCGCCTTCGCCATCACCTTCGGCGCGCAGCTGCGGCGCCCGCTCGGGGGCTGCGGGCTTTTCTTCAAGCTCGTCTTCTTCTTCCTCCTCTGTCTCAAGGACGATATCTTCGTCGTCATCGTCAGGGATGGCAGCGAAGTTGAAGAGGGTTTCGATCTTGACCGGATTTTCGACCGGTTCGCCGCGATCGATCGCGAAATGCTGCGAGCCGACTGCGCTATCGGCATCGACGACAATCGCGACGCCGAAGCGGGTTTCATAATCGACGATCGACTGGCGCTTGTGGTTGAGCAGGTAGAGCGCGATTTCCGGCGTGGTGCGCACGGTGATGTCGTGCGTCGTGTTCTTCAGCAGGTATTCCTCGATGCCGCGCAGCACATGCAGCGCGACGGACGACTGCGAGCGCACATGGCCGGTACCGCCGCAATGCGAGCAGACCTGGGTCGTGGATTCAAGCACGGAAGCGCGGATGCGCTGGCGGGACATTTCGAGCAAGCCGAAATGCGAGATGCGGCCGACCTGGATGCGGGCACGGTCGTTCTTCAGGCATTCCTTCAGCTTCTTCTCGACGGCGCGGTTGTTGCGCTTCTCTTCCATGTCGATGAAGTCGATGACGATGAGACCAGCAAGGTCACGCAGGCGAAGCTGGCGGGCGACTTCATCGGCAGCCTCGAGATTCGTCTGGAGTGCGGTGTCTTCGATCGAATGTTCACGCGTCGAGCGGCCGGAGTTGACGTCGATCGAAACGAGCGCTTCCGTCTGGTTCATGATCAGGTAGCCGCCGGATTTCAGCGTCACCTGCGGCTGCAGCATGCGGTCGAGTTGCGCCTCGATGCCGGAGCGCGAGAAGATCGGATGGATGTCGCGGTAGGGCTGAACCACCTTGGCGTGGCTCGGCATCAGCATCTTCATGAAGTCTTTCGCTTCACGATAGCCTTCCTCGCCGGAAACGATGATTTCGCTGATGTCCTTGTTGTAGAGGTCGCGGATCGAGCGCTTGATGAGCGAGCCTTCCTCGTAGACGAGGCAGGGGGCGGTGGATGCGAGCGTCAGCGTGCGGACGTTTTCCCACAGGCGCATCAGATATTCGAAGTCGCGCTTGACCTCGACCTTGGTGCGGTTGGCGCCGGCCGTGCGCAGGATGACGCCCATGCCCTGCGGGACTTCGAGCATCCGCGCGATTTCCTTGAGACGCTTGCGGTCCTGCGGATTGGTGATCTTCCGGGAAATGCCACCGCCGCGAGCCGTGTTCGGCATCAGAACCGAGTAGCGGCCCGCGAGCGAGAGATAGGTGGTGAGCGCCGCGCCCTTGTTGCCGCGCTCTTCCTTGGCGACCTGCACAAGCAGGATCTGGCGGCGCTTGATGACTTCCTGAATGCGGTACTGCTTGCGCGGCTTGCGCTGCACGCGGTCGGGAACCTCTTCCATCGCATCTTCGGCGCCGACGGATTCGATCACTTCCTCTTCATGGTCGTCATCATCATCGTCGTCATTGCCGCGGCGGCGGGAATCGACGTCTTCGGAGATCGAGTCGGTCTCGACAGCCGCAGCCATGCTGCCGCCGGCAGGGCCTTCGTCATCATTGTTGACGACGGAGGCCGAAGGTGCTTCGACATCGGTCGGGACGGCATCTTCGGTTGC
Organism: Rhizobium mongolense USDA 1844; assembly: GCF_000419765.1. Taxonomy (GTDB): domain Bacteria; phylum Pseudomonadota; class Alphaproteobacteria; order Rhizobiales; family Rhizobiaceae; genus Rhizobium; species Rhizobium mongolense. The sequence goes on from NZ_ATTQ01000005.1 coordinate 398,980, forward strand.
GGTGGTTTCGACGGCCTTCTTGCGGCTGCGGCGCGGCTTGGCCTTCTTGGCCGGAGCCTCTTCGGCGGCCGGAGCGCTTGCTTCAATCGAAGCGGCGTCTTGGGAAACCTCTTCGGCGGCCGGCTCTTGCTTCGGCACGATGCCGATGTCAGGCTGCTCCTGGGTCGACAGGTCGCTCACCGGCGCGGTTTCGACATGCTCGACATCGTCGTCGCGGCGGTGCTCCTCGGCCTCGGCGCGAAGCAGAGCCTGACGGTCGGCCAGCGGGATCTGGTAATAGTCGGGATGGATTTCGGCAAAGGCCAGGAAGCCGTGCCGGTTGCCGCCGTAATCGACGAAAGCGGCCTGCAGCGAGGGTTCGACTCTCGTTACTTTTGCGAGATAGATGTTGCCGCGTATCTGCTTCTTGTGCTGCGACTCGAAGTCAAATTCTTCTATACGGTTCCCGCGAACGACAACGACACGTGTCTCTTCCTCGTGAGACGCGTCGATAAGCATTTTGTCTGCCATGTAAGGTGTGCTCCTCGGCGCAGCCGCAGACGCGCATTCCCGCCTGTATTGATAACAGCGGGCATGCGGTCGAACGTGGGTGCGCCGGATAATGAAAGTCGCGCTTGGTTCGGGTGGGACAGCAGCAGCCAGGCAACAGCGGGGAAATCATTCTCCCGGGGCCTGTAGACTTTGGATAAAACCTGCTGCGAAACCATTATGACCAAGCGAGATCGACAATACTTAAGACCCCTTGGGGTCCGATGAGTTTGCTCCTCAGAGCGTTTGGTGGCTATCCACCGATGAAGTTTCCGCATACGCCGGAAAATTCAGGATCCAGTTTACCGTGGAGAGAAGCGCGTAAGACGGCGGACGATTGCCGGTTGTGGCGCCAGGTCCTCGTGGGGTTGGCAGCCGCGCGGCGACTCTATCCCGTCAACACTTTCTAACCTGAAAATCGTTGTATGGTTTCTCTGTCACAATAGCAAGGGAAAAGCCAAATGCGCCATAATATTGATGGATTTCGAAACGCATAGACAATGGGGGAATTAGCGGTCCTGATTCGGCGGCGGCGTACAAGTGCTGAAAGCCGGGCGGTGCGTGCATTAGGCCGCAAGGATTCATTGCAATGACAGATAGGGTGTGCGGTCGATTGTTTAAGAGGGTGCGGCCCGCAGCGGGGGAATCCAGCAAGCGGAAGATGAGATTCATAGGCGTGCTCGCGGCGGCGGCGGTTTCGCTCCAGGCCATCATCGCGCTTGCCGCCGATCCGAAGAAGCCCGAGGCGTTGCTTGCCTACGGGGCCCGCATCATCGGCGACGACGCCCGTACCCGCGTCGTCATCGATTTCGACCGGCAGCCGAGTTTTTCGGTCCATTATATCGCCAATCCCGAGCGCATCGTCGTCGATCTGCCGGCGACCGCTTTCGGATTCCAGGCCAAGGATCTGGCGGCGAGGGGGCTTTTCAAGGACATCCGCTACGGCACGATGGACGAAGGCAGCGCCCGCATCGTGCTGAGCGCCGTCAAGCCGGTGAAGCTGGCGACGGCCAGGGTGCAGGCGGATGAGGGTGGCAGGGGCTACCGCCTCGTGCTCGATGCCGAGATGACCGGCAAGGAGGAGTTCGCGGCCCTCGTCAAGGCGCAGTCCTGGAGTGATCCGGCAGACCGTCCGCAGCCGGCGAACGCCATTCCGACGCCCGAGGCGGCAAAGCCCGGCGATTTCATCATCGCCGTCGACGCCGGCCATGGCGGCATCGATACCGGCGCGATCGGCGTCGATACCAAGACCGAGGAAAAGCAGGTGACGCTCGCCTTCGCCAAGGCGCTGACCGACCGGCTGAACAGCGAGCATGGCATCAAGGCGTTCCTCACCCGCAGCGAGGATGAATTCCTGTCGCTTGCCGAGCGCGTGCAGATCGCCAGGCAGAACCATGCTGGCCTCTTCATCTCGCTGCACGCCGATACGCTGAAGCAGAAGGATATCCGCGGCGCGACGGTTTATACGATCTCGGACAAGGCCTCCGACAAGCTTGCAGCCGATCTTGCCGAACGCGAAAACCTTTCCGATCAGATCGCCGGCAAGGAAACCGCCGCCGAACCGCCGGAAGTGGCCGATATCCTGCTTGACCTGACGCGCCGCGAGACCCAGGCCTTCTCGATCTCGCTGGCCGAAAGTGTGCTCGGCTCCTTCAAGGATCAGATCAGTACGATCAACAATCCGCATCGGCATGCGGGCTTCCAGGTTCTGCGGGCGCCGGATGTGCCCTCGATCCTGCTCGAACTCGGCTTCCTCTCCAACGCGGAAGACGAAAAGCTGCTGCTCGACGAGAAATGGCGGGTGAAGATCGCCGAGCTGTTGACCGACGCCGTCAAGCGCTACCGCTCCTCCGTGGTTGCCAATGGCGGCTGAGGCCGTGGCTGAGATGTGACACCCGCGGCGAAAGCAAAGCGGAGCATGTGAATGGGGCAGGGGAGCCCTATTTTGCTCACATTCAGGCCGTTACTCGCCGCTATGTTTTCGACAGGCGGGTTGGACGGCTTGTCGCGATGGCGCTCATGGAGTAAGCCCGCGCGACGTGCAAGTCGCCCGCTTCCATGCAAATATAGCGCCTGCGCCGATTGAAGATTTGGAATACCGGTAGCTCAATATGATCAGACTTCTTGGATATTTCTTCGGAATTGCTTGCGTCCTGTTTCTCGGCGCCGCTGCCGTCGTTGCCGTCTACCTGGCAAACGTCGCGAAGGATCTCCCCGATTACGCCGTCCTGAACAGCTATGCGCCGCCGGTCACCACCCGCGTTCATGCCGGAAACGGCGCGCTGATGGCCGAATATGCCAAGGAGAAGCGTCTTTTCCTGCCGATCCAGGCGATCCCGGATCGCGTCAAGGCGGCCTTCCTTTCGGCCGAAGACAAGAATTTCTATAACCATCCCGGCGTCGACTTGAGCGGCCTTGCGCGCGCCATCGTCGTCAACCTGCAGAATTTCGGTTCGGGCCGCCGTCCGGTGGGCGCCTCGACGATCACGCAGCAGGTGGCGAAGAACTTCCTCCTGACATCCGACCAGACGATCGACCGCAAGATCAAGGAAGCGATTCTCTCCTTCCGCATCGAGCAAGCCTACAGCAAGGACAAGATCCTCGAGCTCTATCTGAACGAGATCTTCTTCGGCCTGAACTCCTACGGCATCGCCGGGGCAGCGCTCACCTACTTCAACAAGTCGGTCACCGAACTCACCGTTGCCGAAGCCGCCTATCTCGCCTCGCTGCCGAAAGGCCCGGCGAACTATCATCCCTTCCGCCATCCGGATGCCGCGGTGGAGCGCCGCAACTGGGTCATCGACCGCATGGTCGAAAACGGCTATGTGAGCCAGAGCGACGGGGCGGAAGCTAAGAAGCAGCTGCTCGGCGTGACGGCCCGCAGCAACGGCCCCTCGCTGTTTGCTTCGGATTACTTCGCCGAGGCCGTTCGCCGCCAGCTCATCGGCCAGTATGGCGAAAAGGCGCTTTACGAAGGCGGACTTTCGGTCCGCACCTCGCTCGATCCGCAGATGCAGCTTGCCGCCCGCAAGGCGCTGCAGGACGGCCTGACGACCTACGACGAACGCCGCGGCTTCCATGGGCCGCTGAAGACGATCGACACCACCGCCGATTGGGGCAAGGCGCTCGCGGAAATCCCAGCACTCTCCGACGTGCCCGAATGGCGCCTCGCCGTCGTGCTCGCCGTTTCCACCGAAGGCGTCGACATCGGCCTCCAGCCTGCCAGGGACGGCGCCGGAAAGGCTGCCGCCGAGCGCGAGCATGGCACGATCGAGGCGAAGAACATGCAGTGGGCCTACCGCTCCTCGAGCGGCGAGCGCAAGTCGGCCAAGTCGCCGGAAGGCGTGCTTTCGCCGGGCGACGTCGTCTATGTCGAGCGGCTGGGGGGCGAAGGCTCGACCTCCTACCGTCTTCGCCAACCGCCGAAGGTTCAGGGCGGCCTCGTTGCCATGGACCCGAAGACCGGCCGCGTTCTTGCGATGGCAGGCGGTTTCTCCTATGGGCAATCGGAATTCAACCGCGCGACGCAGGCGATGCGCCAGCCGGGCTCCTCGTTCAAGCCGTTCGTCTATGCTGCGGCCATGGACAACGGCTATACGCCGGCCTCGGTGATCATGGACGCACCGATTGAGGTCTTCTCCGGCGGCCAGGTCTGGAGGCCGGAAAACTACGGCGGTGAGTTCAACGGTCCGTCGACGCTGCGCTCCGGCATCGAGCACTCGCGCAACCTGATGACCGTGCGCCTTGCCAATGACCTCGGCATGAACATCGTTGCCGAATATGCCGAACGCTTCGGCATCTACGACAAGATGCCGGCGCTGCTTGCCATGTCGCTCGGCTCCGGCGAGACCACGGTGTTGCGCATGGTTTCGGCCTATTCGGTGATCGCCAACGGCGGCAAGCAGATCAAGCCGACGCTGATCGACCGCATCCAGGACCGCTACGGCAAGACGATCTTCAGGCATGAGGAACGCCTCTGCGACAGCTGCAATGCCGGCGACTGGCAAAACCAGGAAGAGCCGAACATCGTCGACAACCGCGAGCAGGTTCTCGACCCGATGACGGCCTATCAGATCACCTCGATGATGCAGGGCGTCATCACCCGCGGCACTGCGGCCGGCAAGATCGACCTCGGCGGGCGCGACGTGGCCGGCAAGACCGGGACCACCAACGACGAGAAGGATGCCTGGTTCGTCGGCTTCACGCCCGACCTCGTGGCCGGCCTCTACATGGGCTTCGACAATCCGGCGCCGCTTGGTCGCGGCGGTACGGGCGGCGGCCTCTCGGCCCCGATCTTCAACGAATTCATGCAGGCAGCCGTCAAGGACATGCCGGAATCGAAATTCGTCATCCCGCAGGGCATGAACCTGATCCCGATCGACCGCAAGACCGGCATGGCGGCGATGGAGGGCGATCCGAACACCATAATCGAGGCCTTCAAGCCCGGCACCGGCCCGGCCGACAGCTTGTCCGTCATCGGCATGGACAGCACCATGGCGCCGGAGGAAATCCTGAAGACCTCGCCGCAGGCGAATCAGGCCGTGCAGTCTGGCGCAGGCGGCCTCTACTGAACAATCCCCGTATGATGCGGCGGCCGCGGCTCTTTACATCCGCGGCCGCCGCAACTATTTGACGGACCAACTCAAGACCAACGCAAAGAAGCAGGAAAATGCGAGCGGAAATCGAAAACGTAGTCGATGAAACCAAGCAGGCTATCACCCTGCTGAGGAGGCATCTTTGACTGGGACCAGGCGATAAGACGGCTGGACTGGTTAAACAACAAGGCAGAGGACCCGAATCTGTGGAACGATGCTGCCGAAGCTCAGAAGCTGATGCGCGAGCGCCAGCAGCTTGATGACGGCATCAACGGCGTGAAGCAGCTCGAACAGCAGCTGAACGACCATGTCGAACTCATCGAGATGGGTGAGGAAGAGGGCGATGAAAGCATCGTCAAGGAGGCCGAGGATGCGCTGAAGAGCCTGAAGGCCGAGGCCGCGCGCCGCCAGGTGGAAGCCATGCTCTCCGGCGAGGCCGATGCCAACGACACTTATCTCGAAGTGCATTCGGGCGCCGGCGGCACCGAAAGCCAGGACTGGGCGAACATGCTGCTTCGCATGTACACCCGCTGGGCGGAACGCCAGCGCTTCAAGGTCGAGCTTCTCGAAGTCCATGACGGCGAAGAGGCGGGCATCAAGTCCGCGACGCTGCTCGTCAAGGGACACAACGCCTATGGCTGGCTGAAGACGGAATCGGGCGTGCACCGGCTCGTGCGCATCTCGCCCTATGACAGCAATGCGCGCCGCCACACGTCCTTCTCGTCGATCTGGGTCTATCCGGTGGTCGATGACTCTATCAACATCGAGATCAACGAAAGCGATTGCCGCATCGACACCTACCGCTCGTCGGGCGCGGGCGGCCAGCACGTCAACACGACCGACTCGGCAGTGCGCATCACGCACATCCCGACCGGCATCGTCGTCGCCTGCCAGCAGGAGCGCTCGCAGCACAAGAACCGCGCCAAGGCCTGGGACATGCTGCGCGCCCGCATGTATGAAGCGGAACTGAAGAAGCGCGAAGAGGCAGCAAGCGCCGAAGCGGCGTCCAAGACCGAGATCGGCTGGGGCCACCAGATCCGCTCCTACGTGCTGCAGCCCTATCAGCTGGTCAAGGACCTGCGCACCGGTGTTTCGAGCACGGCACCAGGCGACGTGCTCGACGGCGACCTCAACGAGTTCATGGAAGCAGCGCTCGCGCACCGTATCAGCGGCAAGCCGGACGCTGTCCTCGAAGACGTTGATTGAGATTTAAGGGAGAACCGTCAGAGACGGTGAGCCTGACTTTAACGTGTGGAGCCCGGCTTAGCACCAAAATCCGCTTGCAGCAGGTGGTTGCAAGCGGCGTGGTGCGCGCGCGCCAAGCCTAGGGCAAACGATTTCATCAAGGTGATGCGCCGATGGAATACACTGCCTTACCTTCCAATCTAAGGGCGCTGCTATCTCAACATGAGTGGAAGCAGGACGATCTGGGATGTTCGTCTGCAGAGGTATTCAGGCTCGCAGAAGGTGGCCGGACGCGGTTTTTCCTGAAAGGCGAAATTGCTGGTCCTTTTGCGGAATTGCCGTTGGAGGCGGAGCGTCTGCTGTGGCTTGGCGAGCAAGGACTGCAGTGCCCCAGCGTCGTCGCCCTGGAAAGCCATGAGGGCAGAAACTGGCTGCTGCTGAGCGCGCTTCCGGGCAGCGACCTGGCTTCGTCCAAATTGACCACAGATAGGCAGCGCATCGAGATCCTGGCGGCCGCTTTACGTCGATTGCACGAACTTGATCCGGAAACCTGCCCTTTCGACCACAGGCTGACAGCTCGTTTGAGGCTTGCCAAGGCGCGGATGGAAGCGGGAGCCGTAGACGAGAGTGATTTTGATGAAGAGCGGCAAAATGCAACCGCCGCGAGCCTTTTTGCATACCTGGAAGCCAACCAGCCTTACGTCACCGATCCCGTCGTTGCCCACGGCGACGCCTGTTTGCCGAACTTCATGACGCATGAAGGGCACTTCAGTGGATATGTCGATTGCGGCCGTCTGGGCGTTGCGGATCGATACCAGGATATTGCGTTGGCACTGCGAAGCATCCGATACAATGTCGGGGAAGCGTGGGTTCGGCATTTCCTCGATTGTTATGGGCTTTCCGGCATCAGCGACGCGAAAGTCGCCTACTATATGGTATTGGACGAGTTCTATTAATTTGCGCAAATCCTGCCTTACGACCAAACCGGTCCAGCGCTCGAGCCTTTGATGAGCTGGAAGGCCTTCGGCACCCCGACCTGCTGCGACGGATGATTGGGGATCTTGGTCAGATGCTCTGAAGTCTCGGTCAGATGCTCTGAAGTGATGTGGAGGGGTTTCAGGCAGATCGGAGGCAATTCCGTTCAGTTCGATCAGGTCGGAGATTTGCAGCGAGAGCCTGCTCATTTCGCGATAGAAATCCATACTGAATCCAGCCATGCGCTTAGCGCCAGTGGCGGCCAGCGGCTGTTGCATGGCGACAACACCGGCTGATCTCTTTCCGCTGCCGGGTTGAATCGGTCGCGGTTGTCGGCGATGCTTAAGCTCTAATTGGTCCGATCCCCGGGGAGACTGACATGAAAGCGAACCTGTCCAACCAGAAAGGAAACATAGCCCACAAGGACATTCTGCTTCATGCACACTCTGTTCCCCCGCGCGAGGAAAAGCCCGCCGCGCCATAACCGCTTCCTGAAATTCTTCCGCGACTATCCGAGCAACGCCGACCGCGACCGGCGCCGCTTGCGCATGCGCAAGTTCCTCTCCTACTATCGCCCGCACCTGCCTTTGCTGCTGGCGGATTTGCTCTGCGCGATCCTCGTCGCCGGTACGGCGGTGGCGCTGCCGCTCTGCGCCAATTTTGTCACGAGCCGCCTTCTGGCTCTGCCCAACATGCCCGAGGCCTACGAGCAGATCCTTGCCGTCGGCGCCTTCATGCTTGCCATCCTGGCGATCCAAACCGTTGCCATCTTCTTCGTCGACTATCAGGGGCACGTGATGGGCGCCCGTATCGAGGCCGCCGTCCGGCAGGAGCTCTTCGAACACTGCCAGAAACTCTCGTTCAGCTTTTTCGACCGCCAACGCACCGGGCAGTTGATGAGCCGCATCACAAACGATTCCCTGTGGCTGGGCGAGCTCTTCCACCACGGCCCAGAGGACCTTTCCATCGCCGTACTCAAATATGGCGGCGCCATGCTGGTGCTGTTCTTCATCGATCCGCCTTTGGCCAGCCTCATCCTGCTGCTCACGCCGGTGGCGGCGGCTTATGCGTTGCATTTCAACCGGCGCATGAACCGCGCGCTTGAAGCGAGCAAGCGGCAGATCGCCGCCGTCAACGAACGCGTGGAGGACGCACTGGCGGGCATTCGCGTCGTCCAGTCCTTCGCCAACGAGGCGCTGGAGCAGGAGCGCTTTGCCAAGCTGAACCGGCGGTTCCTGCAAGGGCGCGCCGACGGCTACCGCAGCGAGGCCTGGTTTTCGGTGGGCACCGAAACTTTCGCTCAACTCATCACCATACTTGTCATCGTGATCGGGGGGCTGCGCATTCTGGCGGCTGAGCTGTCCGTGGCGGACATCCTCACCTTTCTGCTCTGCGTGGCGGTGCTGGTCGATCCGATGCAGCGTCTCGCCAATTTCGTGCGTCTCTGGCAGGAGGGTTACACCGGCTTCGTTCGGGCCATGGAGATCCTGGAGATTGAACCGGACGTCTTCGACCGCCCGTCCGCCCGTCCCATGCCGGCTCCAAGGGGTGAGATCATTTTTTCCGACGTCGTCTTCGGCTACGAGTCCGAGGGCCCCAAGGTGCTCGAGCGGCTCTCGCTCACCATTGCGCCGGGCGAGTTCGTGGCCTTGGTTGGTCCTTCAGGAGTGGGCAAGAGCACGCTTTGCGCGCTCATACCGCGCTTCTACGATGTGCAGGCGGGGGCGATCCGCATTGACGGTACCGACATTCGCGACGTGACGCTGGCCTCACTGCGGCGACATGTCGGGGTGGTGCAGCAGGACGTCTATCTCTTTGCCGGCACCGTGGCGGACAATCTTCGCTACGGCCGGCCCGACGCGACCGATCCCGAGGTCGAGGCCGCCGCCCGTGCCGCCAACGCTCACGACTTCATCGCGGCTTTGCCGAATGGCTACGCGACCGATATCGGCCAACGCGGTGTCAAGCTTTCGGGGGGCCAGCGGCAGCGCCTCACGATAGCGCGCGCCTTCCTCAAGGATCCGGCGATCCTGATCTTCGACGAGGCAACCAGCGCGCTCGACAACGAGAGCGAACGGGCGGTTCAAAAGGCGCTGCTCAATCTTGCGAACGGCCGCACCACCCTGGTCATCGCCCATCGCCTCTCCACCGTCCGCCATGCCGACCGCATCCTGGTGCTCACAGGCGATGGCATCATCGAACAGGGCACCCATAACGACCTCATGGCGCAGGAAGGCGTCTATGCCAACCTGCACAGCGTGCAGGCAAGCATTTGACCACCGGCGCGCCGCAACGGTGGCGGGCCAGAAGTCAAGCGGACGGAGCGGGTTCAGGCCGTCTTGCCGGCCTGTCTCCACGAGGCGAGGGACGCATGGCAAGGGCGCGGCCTTGGACGGCGATGGCGATCGCGACGGCGGTCAGAGCCGCCGCGACGGCGAAGGTGACCTGCATGCCGGTGGCAACGGCTTCGGGACGTGCCGTCGTGATATCGGCCGTCATCGCGGCAAAGGCGAACACGGCGCCCATGAGGGAAGCGCCGGTGACGAGTCCGAGATTGCGCGACAGGCTGAGCAGGCCCGAAACGACGCCCCGCCGATCGGCGGGGATGTCCATCATGACGGCGGTGTTGTTGGCTGCCTGGAACAACTGATAACCCGGGGTCAGGAGGGCAATGGCGGCAATGTAGCCGGCAAGGCCGAACATTGCCGGAAGCACGGATAGGGCAACTGCACCGACGGCCATTTCGATGAGCCCGACGATGACCACGAACGATGCGCCCAAACGGTCGACAAGACGGCCAGCCGGGGCGCCCGTCAGCGCCGAGACAACCGGGCCAATCGACATGATTATTCCAACAAACGCCGCGTTGAACCCGAGCGCACGGGAGAGATAGAACGGGCTCACCACCAACGTCGCCATCATTATCGTCGAAACGAGGGCGTTCATGGCAAGGCTGGCGTTGAACTCCGAATTGCGGAATGCTGCCAATGGGATCAAGGGCGAAGCCACCTTCGCCTCAGTGAAAACAAAGAGGACGATGCCCGTGAGTGCAGCCATCAGGAGCGTCGCATTCAGCGTGCCGAAATGGCCGCGCCCTATCGTCATGGCGAGAGCATAGGCGGCGAGAGCGCCTGCAAGCAGCAGCGTACCCAGAGCGTCGAAGCCAGGGCGGTCCGTTTTCGTCGTATCGCGGTCGACGGGCAGGAAACGGTGGGCGAGAAAAAAGGCCAGCAGACCGAGCGGGATATTGACGAGAAAGATTGCCCGCCAGCCGAGCCAGGCGATCGCAATGCCGCCAAGCGACGGACCGAGCGCGGTGCCGATTGCCGACATCGCTCCGAGCAGCCCGATGGCGCTGCCGGTTCTTTCCTTGGGGACCGTCTCGCCGACGAACGCCATGGTGAGTGCCATCAGGACGGCGGCGCCGAGGCCCTGGGCGGCCCGGGCGGCAATCAGCCACCAGAGCGAGGGCGCAAGGCCGCAGAGCACCGAGGCGACGGTAAACACGACCAGCCCCGCCAGGAGAACCCGTCGGCGCCCGGCAATGTCGCCCAGCCGTCCGACGCCGACGATCAGGATCGTGATCGCCAGGAGGTAGGCAAGGATGACCCACTGCACCTGTTGGAATGGTGCGGCGAACACCTGAGCCAAAGTCGGCAAGGCGACATTGGCAATACTGGTGCCGAGCGAAGATAGCAGCATGGATAGGCAAAGGCCGGCAAGCGCCCATCGGACCGAGGTTGCCGGGGTTATGCCATCGTTGGCGGCGTCATCTGTGCAGGAGGTCATCGCCCTTTCCCTCCAGCTTTTACGAGGCTGTTGACCCCCGGCGCGCGAGAGGTGCGACCACGAAAGGCAGCAGAGGCAAATCGGCCCGATATCATGAAGAGCTACTCCAAAATTTGCGTTCGGACAGAGATAGCTCGCGGCCTGATAGGGCGGAAGGTGCATCATATGCATTTCATTCGTGCGTTTGACGCCATGTGATCTCGCACCGGCCGTGCTATGGTCGCTGCATGTCGCATCCTGATCTCAATCTGCTTATCACCCTGAATGTGCTTCTGACGGAATGCAGCGTCGCCGGCGCCGCCAAAAGGCTGCGGCTAAGCCCGTCCGCGATGAGCCGCGCGCTGGCGCGATTGCGGGAAGCGACCGGCGATCCGCTGCTGGTTCGGGCCGGACGCGGCCTTGTTGCGACGCCGCGGGCGCTCGAGCTTCGCGAGCGCGTCGGCCAGCTCGTGCGGGACGCCGAAGCCGTTCTGCGTCCCGTCGAGACCCTCGACCTGACACGGCTTGTGCGGACATTCACGCTCAGAAACCAGGATGGCTTTGTCGAGAATTTCGGACCTGATCTCATTGCACGCGTCGGCGAACAGGCGCCGGGCGTGCAGTTACGATTCGTACCAAAGCCGGACAGGGACAGCGCGCCGCTGCGCGACGGCAGCGTTGACCTGGAAACGGGTGTCGTCGGAAAAGCCATGGGGCCGGAGTTGCGCGCGCAAGCGCTGTTCCGAGACCGCTTCGTCGGCGTTGTCCGCATGGGGCATCCGCTGTGCGAGGTTGCGATCACGCCTGCGGTTTACGCTGCCGGTCGGCATATCCTCGTCTCGCGACGCGGGCTCGGCAGGGGACCGATCGATGACGCGCTTGAGCCATTCGGCCCGAAACGGGAGATCGTAACGGTCGTTGGCGGCTTTTCGGAAGCTCTGGCTCTGGCGCGTGCCTCGGAGCTGATCGCCAGCGTCCCCGAACGCTATACGGGAAACCTGCGTGACGGGATGTTCTCTTTCCCCCTGCCGGTTTCGCCGCCGGACATTACGATCTCGCTGTTGTGGCACCCGCGGACGGACGTCGATCCGGCACATCGCTGGCTGCGCGAGTGCGTTCGGGAGGTTTGTGCGGGCAGGCCGCCGGTTCGAGCAGTCAGTTCGTCGCCTTCTCGATGGTGATCTCGCCGAATTCGTCGATCAATACGGTCCAGCCCTCGGATTCGGCATCCGGATCGGTCTTCAGGTAGACCGTGGCGAAGAGGCCGGGCTGCTTTCCCATGCCCGTGGAACTTTCCGGACGGATATCGGTGACATAGGGTTTGAGCTGCGTAAACTCGTGCAGCTCGACGCTGGAGACGATTTCCGGGCCGCTATCGGTCTGCGCGATTTGCTGCAGGTAGATTTTGGACGTCTTGTCCGGCTGGCGGACGGAAAAGAGCTTGTAATAGCCGCGGCGCGGCTGAGGTTCCGCTTTTGCCGGATCGCTTGCTGCGCCCGGCGCACGCTCGATCGCGATATCCGCACGGCTTTCCTCCCAATAGCCGGTGCTGGTTGCAAAGATCACGGTGGGCGGAAGGATCGTGTCGGCCGGCGTAACAGCCTTCGCAAGGCCTGCCGGGCCGGTGATGAGCGCTGCGGCAAGAAGAGCGGTTCGAAGCTGCATGGCCTCAATCCTCGAATTGTTCGGCAAGAATGCGATCCGACCATGAGCGGTCCGGATCGGAAAGAATGCGCGCCGTCATGTGCTCCGACTGGGCGATGCGGATATGCAGCACGGACTTGACCTCGGCATTGTCGGCAACCGCATTCACGGGCCGCTTTTCGGCCTCGAGAATATGGATGTCGACCGTTACCTTGTTCGGCAGCAGCGCGCCGCGCCAGCGCCGCGGGCGGAACGCGCTGACCGGCGTCATGGCAAGCAGCGGCGCTTCCAGCGGCAGGATCGGGCCGTGGGCCGAAAGATTATAGGCGGTGGAGCCCGCGGGCGTTGCCACCATCAGGCCGTCGCAGATCAGTTCCGCGAGACGCACATGCCCGTCGACCTCGACGCGCAGCTTGGCGGCCTGGTAGGACTGACGGAAGAGCGAGACTTCGTTGATGGCAAGTGCCGTGGAATTGGTGCCGTCGGCGTTGGCCGTCGTCATCTGCAGGGGATGGAAGGCATTCTCGACGGCCGCGCAGATGCGGTCCTGCAGTTTCTCGGTGCGATAATCGTTCATCAGGAAACCGACAGAACCGCGGTTCATGCCATAAACGAGTTTGCCGGAGTTCATGGTGCTGTGCAGCGTCTGCAGCATGAAGCCGTCGCCGCCGAGCGCCACGATGACATCGGCTTCATCGGCGGGAACCTCCCCATAGAGACGAATCAACTCTTCCCGCGCGGCAAGCGCCTCTGTTGCCGAGGAAGCGAGGAAACAAAGCGTCTGAAATGAACGGCCCATGTGATGCCCTTATGATCTTCGCCTAGCTAAAGGATAAAGGGCTTATGCGACAAGGTGTTTTGCGCGCAAGCAGGCTCTGCCGCCTCCGCTGTGGGTTGCCGAAGAGGCGATGGCGGCTGCTATTTCTGCTCTCTCGTGCCCGGCGCTGCTTCGCGCTGATCCCTGTCTTCCAGGTCGGATTCGACGATGTGGACATCGCCGTGGAGGCGGGCCTGTTCCTTCAGGGCGGCCTGTTTCGCGCCTTCATCGGGCTCGATTTCCCCAAAACGGCGTTCCCGCGCTCGATTGATGTCCTCCGGCTTGATATTGAGCGAGCCCTCGTGCGGATGGCCCATTCCGGAAGCAAGCCCGCGCGCGGCCTGCAATTTGGCTTCCTCGCGACGCTGGGCAGCGGCCGCAGTGTCCGAGCAGCGTGCATCATCCGTGCCGGAATCAAAGCTATTGTCCTGACCTGGCATGTCGATCTCCTACTGTGACTGGCTCCTACTGTGACCGGCTCCTACTTTGACTGGTCGATGGCGTGGGGAGCGGGTCGGCCCGGCGTTTCGGACGGCTTGAAATAGCCGGCGCTTTCGGCGGCAAGAACCGCGGCAAGCGCCAGCGCGATGGCGACCGCCCAAGCATACCGCCGGCTCATCGCGATGCCTCATGCGGCTTCTCGTAGAGTTTCCGCATCTTGCTGTCCGGCGCGTCCTGTTCACTGCGCGAGAGCTTGCGGTTTGTGAGCATGCCGTAGGCGATCGCGCAGCCGAGAAGGAAGGCGCCCCCGGCGATAGCGAAGAGCCAAAGATACTCCGCAACCATGCTTCGATCCTCCTTGACGATTCGAACCGGTGGACGGCGGATTTGTTCCGTTGCGGCAAAAGCCAGACCGGAAGGGACCGGCCGGCTTTGCCTGCGGCTGCAGATTTTCGGGAACGGAAAGGCGGCCGTCAGGCGCTCCGGCGGAACGAAGCCGCGTAGCGATCCGCTGCGCGTTCGATGCTGTCGAGGGTATTCATGAGATCGACCATATCGCAGGCCTCCGCCCACTGCATGCCGCAGATCGGGATACCGTCCAGGGCGGCTGGCTGCATTGTCATTCCATCAACAACAAGCCAGCGATCATCGGCTTCATGCCGGAGATTATACCGTCGCATCACCTCTCTCCCGTGGCGACCATATCATAGTTTAGCAAGAGCGCGAATACGCCTGGTCAATCGGTGGATAGCGAATGCAGGGCCGGTCAATGCACGGATTGCTCGGTGTCGTCCAGAAACGAGCGAATGCCGTCGCGGGCGATTGTCGCCAGGAATTCGTCAAACGCCTCGCGGTCGGTCGCGAACGGTTCGTCCCAGCGGATGAGGTCTTCCTCCTGCGTCACGACTTCCATCGACCAGTCCTCGTTGGAGCCGGCTGTCCGGAAGATATCGACGAGCACGGTAACGCCGTCCTCGGTGAATTCGCCGGCGAGTTCCGAGTATTCGAGTTTCGGCTTTTTAGGCATTCGATATCGCAATCCATAATTGTCATAGCGTACACGAGCGAGGTACTTTCACGTGCGCCTGGTGGATTTGTCAAGGAAACAGCCATTCAAAGCAACGCCGCGGTGCGGTTGCGCCGGGTTCCCCGAGGAGACGGAACTCTCTTGGCCGCGTGTCGTTGTTCCCATGTCACCACCAGCCAATGGAGCGGCGAAATGAGCAAGACGGACGTCAAAAAGCTAGTGAAGCGGGCCGAACGCCAAGTCGAAAACACCAGCGCCGGCGGCCATCTCGGCGGCACCTATTTCGGCCAGCAACCAGACGGAAAGACGGCATCCTCGACCAACAGCGAGGCGCGCAAGTCACGCTCGAACGACGGCAGCAACTGACGAAGTGTATGGAAACCTGCCCTGGGCAGACGATGCGATCGGGAGGTTCCGGCTAGCACGGGCGAGTGGTACCGTGCGCCAAAAAATGGTGATGCAAGTGGTGCCCGGCAGGGTTCGAACCCGCGACCCCTGTCACAAATCAGGATGGAAAGCCTTATTCTACAGTGCCTCTACGGTGTCATGCGCCATTGGTGCCCCACCGCCGAAAATAGAGGACGAAATCTGATCCAATTCTCTACGGGCCGCTTGGAAACATCTGGCCACAGCGGCTTATCGTGACGGCCAGTGAGGAGCGACCGGCGACGTCTGGACAGTCTTCGGTTTCATGCCGGCTCGATCCATGTGCTGATCACGAAGTGGCGGATTGCGTGCCAGTTGAAGGTCTTAAACTTCCTGCCGTCCTTTGCCTTGCTGGCGGCAGCGGCGAGGAGCGGCCGGGACTCGCGCTTTGGAACGTTCTTGCACAAGGTCATCAGCTTCGGAGTTCTTGGCCGCGTCTTACTTTCGCAGCTCGGCCAGCATCGCCGATGACAAGGACTTCGTTGTGTCCTCATTCTTGTAGGCGTCGATACGCTCACTCTCGAGTGGCCGACGGTTCTTTTCTCGGCTCAATTTGCGCGCCGGCCGGTGAGCGGCGTGTTTCGATCCCGGCGCTTTATCCGAAGACTACCAAGGCGCGCCCGCCGACCAGCCGGCGGTTTTTTTTCTTTATAGCCTCATCAAAAAAAGACCGCCCCGATCTGCGAGGCGGTTAATGCGGATTCGATATCCGGCGACCACGGTGAGAGAGGGGTGAGGGACACCGAAGTCGATAGCAGCTTGGCGCAGCTGATCGCCTCTATGGTTGGGGTGTTGAGGCGATAGCGCAACATAGCAATGGACCGCGCCTCCCGACATTATACGTTGGTTGCCTCAAGCTAGACCCTTGGTATGCGGCGCCTTGTTTCTTATGCGCCGCCATGCGCCATTCATGTTCCAACGAGTCCCCGCTACTTTCGGGAAATGCTTGGAAAACATGGCAATTCTGGTTAAATCATTGGCGC
Organism: Rhizobium mongolense USDA 1844; assembly: GCF_000419765.1. Lineage (GTDB taxonomy): Bacteria > Pseudomonadota > Alphaproteobacteria > Rhizobiales > Rhizobiaceae > Rhizobium > Rhizobium mongolense. Next base: position 415,369 of record NZ_ATTQ01000005.1, read on the forward strand.
ATGAAAAACCCGCCAACAAAGGGCGGGGATAGCATCAAGTCACTGATTTCATTAACTATATATGGTGCCCCCGGCAGGGTTCGAACCCGCGACCCCCTGATTACAAATCAAGTCCGACTCGCTGCATTGCAAGGGTTTTTGCAATCCATGTCGCATCCATGTTGCACTCAGGCTAGGAAAGCGCGCTCGGCCTCTGCCAGTTCGTTGCCATCGTCGTTGCGTGGGAATAGATGGCCATAGGTGTCCATCGTCATGGCGATAGTGCTGTGACCCAGCCGCTCTTGAACGACCTTCGGAGGAAGTTCGAGGCCGCCGTCCTGACGCCGATTGATGCACCACGACGCATAGAAATGGCGCAATGCGTGCAGGCCCGTATATTTCGGAGCCAGCACCGAATTGCCCTTCTTGTCCACCTCCCCAGTCTCTACGGCGACGCCCGCAGCGATCCACGACGGGTTCAGACCCCGACGCAGTATATTATTAAGCTGCTCGACCTTCCCGGTCCCGTTGGGGAACACCAGATCGAGCGCGAGGATCTTTTCACCCTCTGCATCCTTTTTGCCGGTGTCTCGCTTCGGACAGGCAAGTTTCCATTCCTTCAACGCATTAATCACCATGGGTGGGGCAGGGATGGTGCGTTCTCCCGATATGGACTTCGGTCGGCCGATGTCGTTGAAGCGATCGGCGCGCTGATGGACGCGAACCTCCTTGCGATCAAAATCAATATCGTTCCAGCGAAGACCGCGCAGTTCTGATGCTCGTAGGCCGCAGAAGGTAGCTGTGAGCAGCAAACCCCGCCAGCGGCCCTTCAGCAAGCCGACCAGCGCTTTCACCTCGTCACGGGTGGGAATATCTACGCCAATCTTTAAGCGGCCTTTCTGGCGCTTCTCTTGACGTGTTGTGCCAGTTCCCCTTCGGGCCTGCATCTCGCGCGCTGCATTGCGCACTACGAGCCCTCTCTCCTGAGCGTCCGCCAGCAGCGTCCCGAGGGTCGTCAGCACCCGCTTCGTCATCGAGGCGGATCGATCTTTCTCCCGTAACTCATCCTCGAACGCTCGCAGCCGCGCCCTTGTAAGCGCATTGAGGCGTTGGCTTCCGATCAGCGGCACGATGTGAAGGCGGAGAGTGCGTTCGTAATCCTCGATCGAGGATCGCTCAAGGCCGGCCGCTTTCGCCGAGGCGATCCACAGCTTCCCCGCAACCTCAACAGTAACTGTCTCCCGATCGGCCACGTGCGTACCTTCGCGCACCTCAACGCTTGCCGTAGCGGCAAAGGCGTCGGCCTCTTTTTTCCTCTGAAACGTCTTTAGGCGTCTCTTTCCGGCGGTGTCCGTATAATCGACAACCCAAGCCGACTTCTGCTCGCCCTTCGGCGTAGTCCATTCGCGTTTACGGAACTTACGAAATTCGCCTGCCTCGATTGCCAACGAGTGTTCAAGCGACCTGCCGATTGCACACAGAAGGTTTGCCCACGCTGCTCGGGCGTTACCTACCGGACGGGTTCAGACTTCAGGCCGCCCCGTGCAAACGATAAGAAGGGTTGGGCGGTCGCAAGTTTCCTTATCTTGAAAGGCTTTCCGTACTACAGACTTGGAGTGCCGTATCCAACCACGCTGAACGAAGCCCAGAGATTTGTTGAGGCGAATGCGGCCCTGGCTGTTGACGTCACGGAAAATCGGACCATCCCGCTGCACTGGCCCCGAGATCAGAGGGTGTAGAGTGCGTCTATGACCGCAATTGGCGCATCCGGCCAAGGCAAAGCTTCCACAGTCGGCCCGAAGCGGTTATCGGCTTCAGCGGCGGCTGGTCACCTTTTGATTTCGGCCGGAATGAGTGTGAACACTGGTTTGGCGGGGGTCACCACATCCATGCACGTTGCGCCGGTTATGAAACGATAGTGGGAAGTTGGGCCGTATCGGCCACTAACGGCGATCTTCCAGATTTCAGATTGCGACCTATCAAACGCAGCTTCTTCAACGCGATACGCGAAATGTTCACGAACCAAACCCTCGTCAGCGCTATCCTCGTGCTCGGTGCTCAGTGGCATTTCATCGACTAGTCGCACGATGCAGGGACCATCAAATGCGATTCTCAGCATGTGCTCAGGATCGCCCACATAGAAGTCCACTGACACACTCTGGTCGCCCTGCCACCGAAAGGCATGAAGGTCGCTCGAAGTGGCCCGAACAGCGATCCCTACGTCTAGCGGAATATATCTGGTCAGGGTAACCGATCCTTGCCCAACCTATATGAGCGCGACTGTTGCTTTCACCGATGCTTGAAGATTTCATATGAAACTCGCGGCAAAAAAACAACCGTTGTGGGTTTTACCTGTTCGATTTGAAGCTGTGTGTACACGTCTATCACCGCAGGTGGGGCTTTCCCGGTCCGCAGTCGGCCCATTGCGGACTCGGGGGTTATCGCAGATATCTGTCGCCAAGGTTTCTCCGATCTTTCAAAGGTCCAAGTATGATCATCTATGCGACCAAGCATGACGCCGATGTGATTCGAAAATGGATAAACGACGAGCCGGACATCGCTTGGATCGTTAAGGTCGCAGAACAGGACCAAACCTGCCACTGGAAGGCAATTAGCGCGATTGAAGCCCTCGAAGAGCAGACGTACGCGCTATGGCACACCAGGAGCGGGCCGCTCAACATTCCGTCTTGCGACCGCAATGTCCCTGATGCGATAGTTGCCGATCCATTTGCCGGTTGGTCCCAGACAATGCAGCATAGCGGCGCTACGTCGCCATGGTTTGGTGGCAATTTGCCGGGACCTTATTCGTTCACGTTCGCCGAGTCTGGCCGCGAAGCGCCGGGTAGCCTCGCCAGATCAGGCTTCTATTGGCTTGAAGATCGTTACAAGTCTGTCGGAAAACCAGCAAACCCAGAGGCCAAGCTTTGGTGGAAGAAATTGCGTCGGTTCTTGGAGAAGTCCACTACTCAAGTGCCATGGGCGAACGTCACCAATCGAAAGCGGACCATCATAGCCTACGTATTTCCCGAAGCTAAAATTCAAATTGATCAGGGGCGGCACCGGGATTTGAATCCCTAGATCGACGCTCTTTGGTTACGATCACAAGTCGGCGTGAGCGGCCGCGCGAAGCAACCCAACTGAGCACACCTTCATCCTCATCATTAGGTGAGCGTGGTTGAACCGGTGCATGTCCACAGCTGGCGCGATCCTAACCAAGCTTTCGTCGCATGTCGGCCCATTGCGGACAATACGCCGTTTTGGTTAACTTCTCATGGAACCGAGAATTCGGCCAATCGGAGATTGCCATGCTTCGTAACGCAATTCTGCTATGTGCAGGTCTGGTGGTCATTGGAGGCGTGGCTTCTGCCGAAGAAACTGCATCCGCTAGAACGTTTCGGTACGCCATCCTGATCAACCAACAAGAGCCAATTTACGGCGAGGTGGGATGTGCGGAATATCCATGCCAATTGGTTGATCACAAGGCACCCGATATCAAGCTTTCGCTTAGCAGCGATGACGGCTCTTTCGTGCGTCCAATTGTCTTTTGTGGGGTGAGGAATTGTTTCATTTCATATAGGTCTGAGAATATTGACTTGCGACAGACCGGGAAGCTCCTGAGGTTCCAGGTGGCGGAAGGTAACGAGCCAGGCAATGACGCGGTCCTTCTTAAAAGCCGACCGATGGGGGAAATTATTCTTTCCTTCTGACTTCCAATGGCCGGTGTTGGCGCAAAGCTGACAACGCCGCATCGTTATCGGCTGGTGGCATTTGCCACAGTGCTGGTCCACCCTCCTCATAGGATCTACATAACCATTCGCGGTCCGCAAAATTGCGGTATTATGGAGCAAATGCCACCCGATAACGATGCTCCCTTTGCGCCTCTTAGCCGTCGTTCAGCAACGGGATTCTCGCGCTGATAGCGGACGTTGTCCACCGATCCGCAGCTCTTGGCTGGCAATTGATCCTTTTGACCACGGGCCGGGGTGAACGATTGCAGTTAGCGAGCGAAGCGGGCTTCCACCGTGCGACCTACGCGGATCACACTAGTCAAACCAACCAAGCGGTACCTCGGAGCACCCCCGAGAGGCGGCCAGTCTGATTTCAGGGGTTCCCGCTGTGTCATATTTTCTTGAGAAGCGCTAAAAAGGTTCCGCTGGATTGCCCGGTGTGACGGCGATACGCGCGACCCGAATGGCCGTGTTACGGTCCATTCTTGATCGAGAGAGGATGGCAAGCCATGGAAGCCGTAGAACTACGATATAATTGGGCTGATCCCGACGTCTATGAGACATTCATAGGGCGCTGGAGCGAACATCTGGCAAGCCCATTTCTCACACGTGCCAATATTGCTCCGGGCAGTCGCGTGCTCGATGTAGCATGTGGGACAGGTGTGTTGTCGAAAGCACTGGCCGAGGCGGGAGCGCATGTGATCGGTGTTGACGCATCGGAGGGATACCTGGAAGGAGCCCGCCGTCGACGATCCCACCCCAATATCGCATATGAACACGGCGATGTCCGGCACATGCGGTTCGACACTAGCTTTTTCGATGCGGCCGTTTCCACGCTGGCCCTGGACGTTATCCCGGAAATTGAACAGGTAGTTGCCGAGATGAAGCGCGTGACCCGTCCAGGCGGCGTGGTCGCATCCGCCGTTACTCAGTTCTTGGGCGGCATGCCCGCCTTCGATCTCGTCATTAACACCGGCGCCGTGCTTGAGACCGACTTCGCCAGACTGAGGTCCATGCGGGCGGGGCGCCAGCTCTTCTGGCCTGATGGTCAGGCGACGTTGTGGCGGAAGATCGGCCTCGTCGACGTGACGGAGATTCCCGTTGTCGTGGACTGCGAGTATGCGTCCTTCGCGGATTATTGGGCTACGTTCACCGACGGCCCAGGCAGCACAACAAGCACATTGATGGCACTTTCGGACGACGCCCGCGGTTCGATCGAACAGCATGTTCGTGCCGGGTATCTGGTTGGCTTGCCCGATGGACCCCGGTCATTTCCCATGATGTTCCGTGTGGTGCGTGGCTTGGTCCCAGCCTGATTCTGGAGAGCATGAAGTGGGCCCGCGGGGGCCTGATGTGGGCCGAAAGCGGTCGTTGGTGGCACGTGCTACATAATTCCGCAAAATTGAAGGGCGCGTCGGAACCCTTCTTCGACTTTCCCATTAGGTTGTCAGGCTTACCGAGCATTAAGAATGGAGAACACGATGAAACGAATCTTATTTGCTTCGGCTATGCTGGCCCTGTCGGCAGGCGTTCCCCTTGCCCAGACGAGCACAACGACCGGCACGACAACAACGACGACGACTACGACGACCAAACCAATCACTACCGATAAGGGAACAGACACTACTACCACTGGCAGCACTACGAACTCGAACTCGGCTAAGGACTGCGCACCTGGCCAACAGCCCGGAAGCGCGAAGCAGGCAGCACCTGGGCAGCAGGACACTGACGCCAACACAGCCGCTCCCGGCCAAATGAAGAAGACGACTAAGTGTTAATAGGCCAATATCCGCGTACAGGGGTTGGCCGGGGTGACGTGGAAATAGCCCCCCGGCCTAAATCCCTCAGTGTCCATGCAGCGCTTTGATCTGCTCGTACAGCTCTTCGACCTTTCTCGACGCCTCCCGCGCCGTGGGTTGCCAGCCGTTGTGAGGCAGAATGTTCTGCCTCTGCCCAGGTATGGCACTGATCGCCCATCGCCACTGGCGGGCGCGCGAACTGGTGGTAAGGTCGAGATAGATGCGCCCGAACTGCAAATCGCCATCCACGGAGACAAAGTCTTGGTGGCCTTCGCCTGGCCATGTCTCCCGCCATTTGTATTTCGGCTGATACTCTTCCGTCGTCATTGTCTCAAATTTCGTTTTCTTTTTAAGTATTCCCTGATGTAATCATCGGATGGCAAAGCCTCCACCTTCAAAGCCTCTGCTCGCCACCGATAAGCCGCTTCGCTCCCGAGCACGCAAGCCGCGCGATCCGGCGCAGCCGAACCTTCCCCTCGATCCCATGCCAGACCGCATAGAGCCGTGCCTGGCGCTGTTGAAACCCAGACCGCCCAAGGGGCCGGAGTGGGCTTTCGAAATCAAATGGGACGGGTATCGCATTGCCATCCATATCGAGCCGAAAGGCGTTCGCATTTGTAACCAGAGGCGGCCACGATTGGACGGATCGCTTCCCGGCCATCGCAAAAGCGGCAAAGAAGCTCGACGTGGCGACGGCAATCCTGGATGGCGAGGCGGTCGTGCTCGACGAGCAAGGCCGGTCCGATTTCGGACTGCTGCAGCAATCGCTCGGCGACCGGGGCGGCAAGCGCATCTCAACCGAAGCGATCTTCATGG